>NZ_CP091037.1:2487500-3811654 GCF_021534965.1 Muricauda sp. SCSIO 65647 | reverse complement strand
TGATGTGTTTTTGACTAAAACTTAATGGTGCGCAACCGCACTAAAGAACTCGACAAATATGTGAACAAAAAACCTAAAAAAAAAATGCATTTCATATTGAAATTTATCTTTTTTTTTTGCATGTTCCTGACCAGATTTCTTAATCCATAAATATATACTTTTTCGCCAAGAAATATGCGATTTCATGAATTTTCTTTCCGTGTTCGGTATGGTGAAACCGACCAAATGGGGGTGGTATACCATGGCAACTATGCACAATACCTAGAGATGGGTAGAGTAGAGTGGTTGCGGACTCTCGGCATATCGTATCGCGATATGGAAGAAAATGGTACGATGTTGCCCGTCATCCACCTACAAATCAATTATAAAAGGTCGGCTAAATATGATGATGTTCTGACCATTCGTACAATGCTCAAAAAAAAGCCTTTGGTCAAAATAGAATTTGACTATGAAATCTATACTGAAAGTAGAGAATTGTTGGCTGAGGCAAATACGGTTTTGGCATTCATCGATATTGCCACGGGCAAACCGGTCAAATGCCCCGATTACATTCTTGACAAACTGAAAGACTAACCTGTTTTTTTGATGGAAACTTTATGTAGGGCACCAAAGGCTTCGACTACTTTTTTATGTTTTTCTTTTGGAATGGAGATGATCAACTTACAATCGAGATTCATTTCTTGGGAGTCGATCGTTACTTGATGCTTTTTGATTGTTCGCATGACCACATCCATTTCTGAATAGGGAAACAGCAACTCAAAACCGATCGTTATCTGCCTTTCGACAATTTTTGCCTTTTCAAGGGTAAGGCGTGCAGCGGTTCTATAGGCTTGTATCAAGCCGCCTACGCCCAATTTGGTGCCCCCGAAAACTCTGACCACGATGACCAATGTATTGGTCACCCCAAAAGCGTTTAATTGCCCGTAAATGGGCATACCCGCAGAATTGGTAGGCTCGCCGTCATCGTTGGCGCGGTAACGGACATTTTCGATACCCAACCGCCATGCATAGCATACATGGTTGGCCATGGGATATTGCTTCCTAATATTTTCAAGAATCGGTTTTATCGCATTTTCGGAAGAAATAGGAAAAGCATACCCGTAAAATTTGCTCTTTCGGTCTTTGTGCAAGATGACCTCTGAAGGAGCGGTCAAGGTTTTGAAGTTGTAAATGGGGCCTTCCATCAAAATAGAGCTACCAAAAGAATACTGACCACTGCAAAACCTACGCCCAACCAGTTTTTTGAACTCAACTCTTCTTTGAACAACAATATGCCCAAGAGCGTCGAAAACATCACGATGGCCACATTGTTTATGGTGAAGATCGAGGCACTGTTCAACTGTTCGTTTTGCAGCGCGCGAAGCAAAAAGAAAATTGAAAAATAGTTGGGCACCCCCAATGCAATGCCTCCCATGATGTTTCTGGCGTTGAACTTTATCGATGTTTTTGAGAGTTTTACCAAAATGAGCATGATTCCTGTAAGCGCTGCCGCAGCAAAGACCACTGATGAAAACAACGGAAATTCTGACTTTTCCAACTGGGTCTCTTGAACATACTTGATGCTCGAATCAATGATGCCAGACCCCAAGAAGACCAATACGGGCAGCAAAAGACTGCTTTTTGAAAGGCTGAGTCTATTTTTCTTGACAGAAGCAAAATAAACGGCCACCAAGGCCAAAAGAATACCAATAATATTGAGAAAGGACAGCTTTTCGTTGTAGAGCGCGACGCCCAACAGAACGGGAATCACCAACGACATTTTCGTAGCCACCGATGCCACCGAAACACCATTTTCTTGCGAGGTCTTGGCCATGAGATTGAAGACGGTGATAAAAAGTACACCTAAAAGAAGAGTACCCCAAATCCAAGAGGCCTGCATTACTTCACCGATCAAAATTTTCTTTTCGTAAAACAAGAGACCTGTGGTACAAGCCACAACATAGTTTACCACGATGGCGTAAAAGGTCTCGATATTGAAACGCGAGTATAATTTGAATACCACAAAAATGAGGCTAGAACAAAAGATGCTTAGGGCGAGATCTATCATGGCATGAATTGGTCGAGTTGTACAACATCTTGCTCACCAACCTGAAGGTGCCATGTTTTGATGCCCAAACCTGCGGCAGCCTCTATGTTTTCTTTTGTATCGTCGATGAAGAATGTTTCTGTTGGGTCCAGGCCATTTTCGTTCAAGACAAATTCAAAGATTTCGCTATCGGGCTTTCGCATCTTCATTTCATATGAAAGGTGAAACCCCTCGAAACAACTTTTGAAACGCTCAAAGGCTTCGCCCATTTTTTGCTGTTCGTTTTTTATATGTATTTCATTGGTGTTGCTCAAGAGAAAAAGACGGTGTCGTTTTTCTTCGAAAAGTCTCTCAAGAAATTTTAACCGATAGGGTGGAAAATCTAAAAGAATGGCGTTCCAGGCATCGATCAATTCACGTTCATGGGCAGTAGGGAACAGTTTTCCTACCTTTTGTAAAAATTCACCTGAACCCACCAATCCCTTTTCATAGGTTTTGAACAATTGGTCAAGCTCTGGGGTCAGGCCTTTGAATCCGTGCTTCGCCATGGCACGCGCCGTGGCCGATTTGTCTAGATTTATGAAAATATCGCCGAAATCGAAAATGATGTTTTTGATCATGGAGTCAGTATGGTCAAGGTGTCGTTCAAAATAGTATTGGTCGTTATTGGTATCCCAGAAAGGGCAGGAGCTTTGATTCCTTCCTTAAAAATGGTCTTCCCCTTGAATACCCTTGCCTCATCCCACATGTTTTCATCGATAAAGGTCTGTAGCGTTTTTGCGCCACCTTCGACGATTATGCTGCTGATGTTGTGGTGGTGGAGGCTGCTGCAAAGTTGTTGGGCCACATTGCGTTGAAAATCAAGGGGTTCAAATATAATTCCGTCTATGTTGTCGACGGCATTTTGTTCTTCAGTGAAAACGATCGTTTTGACACTTTTGTCCATCACGTGGTAGGTGTTATCGATTTTTCGTTCCTTGTCCAATAACACCCTTATGGGATTTTTCCCTTCCCAATCGCGGACATTCAGTTTCGGATTGTCTTCCAGCGCCGTTTTGGTGCCCACCAAAATAGCTTGTTCCTCACTTCGCCATTTGTGCACCAATTGACGTGAGTGTTCATTGGTAATCCAGTACGGTTGGGGTTTTCCCGTCCGTTTTTCTTGCTTGGGAGCGATAAATCCATCCCAAGTTTCCGCCCATTTCAAGATGATATAGGGGCGTTTTTTTTCATGAAAGGTCAGAAAGCGTTTGTGGTGCTCGCGACATTCCTCTTCTAAGACGCCAACGGTCACTTGGCAGCCGGCAGCTTTCAATTTTTTGATTCCCAATCCAGCCACTTTATCATGCGGATCTTGCACCCCGATGACCACATTCTTGATATGGTGCTCTATGATCAAATCGGCACAAGGTGGTGTTTTTCCGAAATGTGAACAAGGCTCTAGGGTCACGAATAAAGTAGCTTCCCTGAGCAGTTCTTTTTTCTTGACGGACCGTATGGCGTTCACCTCGGCATGTGGCCCACCGTGTTCACTTGTGAAGCCTTCACCAATAATTTTGCCATCGTGGGCGATAACACAGCCCACCATTGGATTCGGAGCAGCCAAACCAAGGGCATTTTTGCCCAACTTGATGCATCGATGCATATATTTTTCCGCTATCTTCACCCAGCAAAAATAGGTCATTTAATTAAAGACGATGAACGCGAATATTCGCGAGATTTCGCAAAACGATAATCAACAGGTGGCGGCCCTGATACGAAGCGTATTTGAAGATATGGGAATCCCCAAGACGGGTACCGCATATGCCGATACTTCCTTGAACCAGATGTACGAAGCCTACGACCGGCCAAGGGCTTTCTATTTCATAATCGAGGAAGATGGAGAAGTCATCGGTGGTGGGGGCATTGCCCCATTGGATAATTACGGGGGCAATGTGTGCGAACTGCAGAAAATGTATTTTTTGAAGGAGGCCCGTGGACGTGGATTCGGCACTAAAATACTAGACCTCTGCCTTGGGAAGGCCAAGGAATTTGGTTTTGACAAATGTTACCTTGAAACCATGCCCTATATGGATGCCGCCCGAAAACTCTATGAAAAGAACGGATTTGAGTATATCGATGGACCCATGGGCGATACAGGACACACTTCTTGCTCTGTGTGGATGCTGAAGACACTTTGACCTATGCTGCTTTCTGAAATCAAGAACATCTTCCATCTAGAATTAAAAAACCTATATCCGAAAGCGGAAATTGACAGTTTTTTTCATCTAATGATCGAGCACTATTTGCAGCTTGAACGTTTTACTTTGGTCATGCAGCCCCAGTTTGCCCTGAACAATGAAGAAGAGCGGCCCCTGTTTGAGGCATTGTCACAATTAAAACAAGAGAAACCCGTACAATACATTTTGGGCGAAGCCCATTTCATGGATATGGTCTTCAAGGTCGACGAACATGTTTTGATCCCAAGGCCCGAGACGGAAGAACTGGTACGGTGGTTTTTGCACATAGGGAAAAGTCAAAGCGTGTTCAATGACTCGAAGATCAAAATTCTTGACATTGGTACAGGCAGTGGTTGCATTGCCATTGCACTTGCCAAAAACCTTCCCCATGCACAAGTGTACGCACTTGATGTTTCTGTTGAAGCGCTCAAGGTGGCAAAAGAGAACGCCAAAATGCACAGGGTGGAGATGCAATTCCTTCAGAAGAACATTTTGGATGGTAAGAAAATGGATTTTCATTTTGATTTTATCGTTTCAAATCCGCCCTATGTGCGGGAATCTGAAAAGGCAGAAATCAAGAACAATGTCAAAAAATATGAACCGCGGGAAGCCTTGTTCGTTTCGAATGAAAATCCATTGGTGTTTTACAAAGCTATTTCAAGGTTTGCCAAATACCATCTGAATGTGGGCGGGAGCCTTTTCCTCGAAGTCAATCAATATTTGGGCGAAGAGACCGTAACACTGCTGCAGCAACAAAATTTCAAGGATATTGAATTGAAAAAGGATATTTTTGGGAACGACCGAATGATCAGGGCAGAATGGAGTTAAAAATCAATGCAATAAAACGTGAAGTCTATGCATAGCATCGTTGTATTTTGTGGAAGCAGCGAGGGTGAAGACCCTAAAATAATTGCAGATGCCTCAAAATTGGGAAGTACACTGGCCGACCAAAACATCACCTTGATCTATGGCGCAGCCCGCATAGGGGTCATGGGCCATGTCGCCCAAGGTTGTCTCGACAATGGTGGAAAAGTAATCGGGGTCATTCCTGATTTTTTAATGCTTCGCGAGGTTTATCATTCTGGCTTGAGCGAGTTGATCATTACCAAGAGTATGCATGAGCGCAAACTGAAAATGTACGAACTTTCAGAGGGGATTATCATGCTTCCCGGGGGCTATGGTACTTTAGAAGAGTTTTTTGAAATAATCACTTGGGCACAATTGGGCCTGCACCAAAAACCCATAGGCATTTTGAACACCAATGGGTTTTATGACGAATTGTTGGCCATGTTGCGAAAGATGATTGACCAACAGTTCTTAAAGAAAGAAAACTACGAAATGATACAGGTCGATGACCGCATTGTTAGACTACTTCAAAAAATGCGTGATTATGAACCGATTCCTGTGCCCAAGTGGCTAAAAAAAGGACAAGTGTGATGACTATTGAGCAAAAAATAAAAACCATTCGCAAAGAACTGCAAGAGCACAATTACAACTATTACGTGCTCGACAAACCGACCATTTCAGATTACGAATTTGATATGAAGCTCAAAGCGCTTCAAGACCTCGAAGAAAAGCACCCTGAGTTTTATGATCCCAGTTCGCCGACCCTTCGGGTAGGGGGCTTGGTGACCAAGAACTTTGAGACCATAGCACATGAACATCGCATGTACTCTTTAGACAATTCGTACTCTAAAGAAGATTTAGAGGACTGGGAAAAGCGTATTCAGCGTATTCTCGGCGACGTGCCCGTTGAATTTGTCTGCGAGCTCAAATACGATGGGGCCTCTATCAATCTGACCTATGAAAATGGGCAATTGGCAAGGGCGGTTACCCGTGGCGACGGTTTTCAGGGCGATGATGTGACCACAAATATCAAGACCATCGGATCGGTACCGCTGAAGCTTCGGGGCGACTACCCGTCAAAATTTGATATTCGCGGAGAGATTATCTTGACCTTGGAAGGCTTTGCCAAAATGAACCAAGAACGTATAGAAAATGGCGAAGAACCTTACATGAATCCACGAAATACTGCCTCAGGGTCGTTGAAGCTGCAAGACAGCGCCTTGGTCGCCCAACGCCCATTGGATTGTCTTTTGTACAGTATCGTGGGTGCATCGGGTCTTAAAACCCAATTTGAAGTCTTGGAAAAAGCCCGGGCCTGGGGGTTCAAGGTACCGCCCGTGGCCAAATTGTGCAAGACCACCGATGAGGTCTTGAGATTTGTGGAATATTGGGATGTACATCGCCATGAACTGCCTTATGAAACCGACGGTGTGGTCATTAAGATAAACAGTCTGTTACAACAAGAAGAGCTGGGCCATACCGCCAAGGCACCCCGATGGGCCATGGCCTATAAGTTCAAGGCCGAGCAAGAAGCTACCATTCTCAATGAGATCACCTATCAGGTAGGTCGCACGGGGGCCATCACTCCCGTTGCCAATTTGCAACCTGTGCTATTGGCGGGCACTACGGTGAAACGGGCCTCGTTGCACAATGCCGACCAAATCGCAAAGCTCGATATTCGGGAGGGGGATACCGTTTTTGTGGAAAAAGGGGGCGAGATCATACCCAAGATCATTGCGGTAGACTTGACCAAAAGACCTCTGGGTTTAACACCGACCCGATACATTACACATTGCCCAGAATGCGGCACCGAACTGATTCGGAAAGAAGGTGAAGCCCAACATTTTTGTCCGAACGATACAGGCTGCCCACCACAGATTACGGGGCGTATACAACATTTCATATCACGTAAGGCGATGGATATCGAGGGATTGGGCGGTGAAACCGTAGAATTGTTGTTCAAAGAAGGGCTGATCGATAACTATGCCGATCTCTATATGTTGACCGTTGACCAAATCATTCCGCTGGAGCGGATGGCCGAGAAATCGGCAGAGAATTTGGTGAATGGGGTAGAGGCATCGAAAAAAATCCCTTTCGAGCGGGTGCTGTTCGCACTCGGTATCCGTTATGTGGGCGAGACCGTTGCCAAGAAACTGGCCAAGGCCTACAAGAACATCGATGCGCTCATGGCCGCATCAGAAGAAGAACTGACCGCTGTTGATGAGATTGGGGAACGAATCGCGCAAAGTGTAGTGCAGTTTTTCCAAAATCAGACCAATCTTGAAACAGTGAATCGATTGAAGACCTACGGATTGCAATTCTCACTTTCTGAAGAACAATTACAGCATCAGTCCGATCTATTGAAAGGAAAGACCTTTGTGGTTTCGGGTGTTTTCGAAACCATTGGCCGCAGCGAACTCAAAAAACTGATCGAAGACAATGGGGGCAAGGTCGCCTCTTCCATTTCTTCGAAGACCAGTTATGTGGTGGCAGGGGCCAATATGGGCCCCAGTAAAAAGACGAAGGCCGAAGGTTTGGGGGTGCCCATTATTTCTGAACAAGACTTTTTAGGGATGATTTCATAAAAGCTTTTCTCTGATAAAGGCAGTTACGTAATTGCACAATGATAATACGGGGTACTGATTCTTCCAGTATTTCTGACAGATGTGTACGAATTTTCTAGGTTTTCTTTAATTTAACGCGTGAAATGGAAAACATGGGCGAAGCATACCGGTTGGTCACATATATTATGGCGGGCTTTGCCGTGGTCTATGTAGCACTTGAAATTGTATTGAACCTCAATGAAGTGGATAATGATACCTCGAATATCATTCTTTTTGAGGCGGCCAAAGACAAATTGTTTTTTATTCCTTTCGGATTGGGTGCGATTATGGGGCACTTATTTTTGGGGGTCAAAACCGATTATTTTGGATTAGGGGATGGGCTACCCGTTATCATTTTATTTTCTTTGGCTGCGATCATGACATTGATAGGGTTCAAAGTACCTTTTAAAAAACCAGTGTGGTTTTTGAGTATTCTACTGATTTTGGGTCTGTTTTACGGGCACCTTTTTTGGTCGATGAATTTCTAGTTATGCAAGTGAAATCTTTTTTAAGGGAAAACAATAAGACAATAAGGATTATCAAGATTGTCATCGCCTCGCTGTTGGGGCTTATGGTGATCATCGATATAGTGCTTGTTTTTCTTGAAGATAAAGGTTTCCCTACTTTTAGCAAGGTCATCGAAGAGAATCGAACCGAACTGATTTGGTTAAACTTTTTGCTGGGGGGGTTGATTGCCAAAGTATTCTACAATCGAATCGTACACACCAAGCAGCGAGAACTCTCGGGCTTTTTGGCCTTTTTCGCTATGATTGTTTTATTGTTTGTCTTGGGTCGGGTATTTACCATTGAATTGGATACCCCGTATCATTTGTTGATAATGATCTGCGGGGGCATCTTGGCTCATCGGGCTTGGCCACAATACATTCATGATGAAAGCACCGAATAATTTTGATGAATTTCAAGAGACGTTGCATCTAGGTGTTCCATCCAATACATGGCCCGTTGTACTGCAAGCTCTTTGGCACGATGCCAATGGCGATTGGCATGCTGCCCACCATTTGGTAGATCAATTGACCGACCCCATGGCCAAATGGGTACATGCCTATCTGCATCGCAAAGAGGGCGATGAATGGAACGCGGGCTATTGGTATCGCCAAGCGGGAAGGCCCTTTCCTACTATGGGTTTTGATGAAGAGCTGAAAATGTTGGTGGAGGCGGTTTTGGGCTAACCGTCTAAATAATGGATAATTATGGGACTGTCCCTATCAAAAATGATGGGCGTACCAATGGTTGATAAAAATGCTTGGCCTATTCTGCCGCAATCAAATTCAGTTCGCCCACAGCCTTACGAATGTCATTGCCCCAAATGAACAAACGGTTATAGGGCTGTACTTGTAGGTAGTGTTGGGGATTATAAACCTTAAGGGTCGTTATGTCAATGCAGTAGCGTTGCACCCAATCAGATTCTTTGACAAAGAAACCGTTGCTGGCCTTTGCCTTTTTGCAGGCATTATAAAGCTTTATGCACATGCGGTATTCGTAGGCGGTGAGCATCAAGGGATCGGCCCAGGCACCTAAATCATTTTCAACGGCATTTTTGACGGCCGTTCGCGCCAACCGCAGATCGGAATTTTTGGGCAGGTTGGGGTAAATGATGATGCTAGAGGCCCAGCCAGACTCTAACAACAATAGGTTGAAGGTCTTTCGTTCGTCAAAACTTACCGTGGCCAGCTCTGTTGTGGTAAAACTGGGCGCAATGTACGCTAGCAGTCGTCCATAGTGGTCAAAGTGCTCATCGGCGGCCAGTACAAAAAGGCTGCGATTGGTGCCGTTGGGTTTGGCCAGTCGGGTATCGAGTAAGTTTTTAAAGAAAGCCTTGGCCTGTTGCCCCTGTGAGATCTGTCGGGTACCCGCATTGACCAATCGTGGCAAAATGTGGGCTTTGAAAGCTGGGTCGATCCAGTTGTCATAGTTACCTGTTTCGAGCAAAGTTTTTAATTCATTCAGTTTGTTGTTGCCCGTAGCCTCACCACCTTGATAACTGGTCTCTGGGGTATCGATGCCCAACATGCGAATGGGCATACGTACATATGGGGTATCGCCATCGGCGGGATCGCCCGATTTTGATTTTTTGCCGAGTCGGTCAAGCTCAATGCCTTTGGGATCCCAAAATATCTGTACTTTTTCCATGGTCCACAGGTTCTATTACGAAGAAAGCTAGTAATTTTCTTACAACCTTTACTGTTATCATGTGGCCAGTACCGTAACTTCTGTATGGTTGGTCAGAATGGGTGTATAGATTGCCCCAATGGGGCGTACGGGCACTATTGCTTGAAGTATTCTTTTTTATAGAATTGCCCCAGTTCTTTGGTCAACAGCAACACTTCGGGTTTGTCTTTTCTTAAGCCTATGGTCCAGTCGTTGAACATTTCCCATGCCTCGTTCACGAATATGGGTTCGCCGTACTCGGCCATTAATTTCTGCCGAATGCGGTCTTCTTCACCTTTTCCTGTCAATATCCAGGCCACGTTCAATCTTCCATCGCCGAAACGGGCCTCGATTTTTCTGGGGAAACCTGCATATTCGACCCCAAAACAGTTCAGTTGTAATTGTGCGTTGGGGTCAGAGCCATCTAGTTTCTGCTCGTGCACGAAATGGCTATTGGCTTCAAGCTTTGGCCGCAGGCTTTCTAAATCCGCACCCATTTCAATAAATTCAGGAACCTTTCCTGATTGTAGATAGCCCAAATCGATGGCTTTGCCTTGTGACAAATACGGGTTTTCCCAAGTATTCAAATTCGGATGCATGGCCTCATCAGTCAATAGCCAAACAATGTCTTTTTCGACATCGGCGAAAAGGCCATCTTTAAAATGCACTTTATAGTGCATATAGCTATCTGCGGTATCTTTTCTTGATTCTAGCAAATTGGTAATGGCATTGCCCCTGGCCTCAATATAGTGCAATCGGTCATCGGCAAAGGTGAATACCACTTGGGCAATGGTTCCGTTTTTGGTCTTTAAGTTGGTGCACAACAAATGTGATTCACTTTTTTCGGCAAGTGGAAAGCTCGGGTCATCGATTTGTACCACCGTGTGCGATACTACATCAGGACCGATCTTTTCTTTGACCATGGCAAGGGATTCATAAAAATGCACATCATTGAAAACAGTTTCTGATTGTGCGCGTACAGAGAAAGTAATGACGACGCCACAAAAAAGCAGCATCGTCATTTTGATGAGGGTTTGCATGTGTTTTTTGATTGATGGTTTGGCTAAAGACAACGACAAAAATCGATCGTTACAGTTTTAGACCGAAATACTGATGCCTTCTGCAGAAACTTCTTTTGCATCATCAAAATAAAAGTCTATTCGACCTAGATTGATACCATAGCAACCGACTTGGTTCACCAATACGGGATTTCCATTTTTATTGGTGCGCACAGTTGGTTTATCAAGAAATGTATGGGTATGCCCCCCAATGATCAAATGGGTGTGCCCGGTCTTTACTGCTAGGGTCAGGTCATCTGCACGGTCAGGGTTGCCCTTATAATCGTACCCTAAATGCGAAAGGCAGATGATAAGGTCGCAGTTTTCCTCTTCTTTAAGTTTCCGTTCGGTGTCTAAGGCAATTTCGTATGGATTGAGGTGTTTGGTCTCTTTATAGAGTTTTTTGGTAACAAGTCCCTCGAGTTTGATGCCGAGTCCGTATACCCCAATTTTAATTTCATCACGAACATAGATCTGATAGGGTTTCACAAAGCTGTCCAATACCGTATTTGAGAAGTCGTAATTGGCTGACAGCAGCTCAAATTTCGCATTTGGCAGTTGCGCCAAGAGTCCGTCAACACCATTATCAAAATCATGGTTTCCGATGGTGGCCGCATCGTATTTGAGCATGCTCATGAGTTTGAACTCCAATTCTCCCCCATAGAAGTTGAAATAGGGCGTTCCCTGAAAAATATCCCCGGCATCGAAAAGCAACGTATGGGGGTTGTCATCACGAATCTCGGAAATCAAACCGGCACGTCTTGAAATACCGCCCAGGTTCGGATGGCGCGAATGGTCACTTGGAAAAGGGTCAATATGGCTATGCACATCATTGGTATGCAAAATGGTGATGTGTTTTTGCCCGAACTGCTTGCAACCATTCAGTGCCAACCCGCCCAAACCTGTGAAGGCCGTAGCTGCTGCCGTTCTTGATAAAAAGTTTCGTCTGTTCATCTCAACTGTATAAATCGATCATCGACATGGGCATTGAGGGTGTCTACTTTTCCAAAATAATCAATCATGGCATTTCGAACGAGATAGTCGATTACGATCGCTGTATCTGCATTTTTGAAAAACCCCATGTCATCACCCCCTTGCACCAAATAATCTGAAGTGGCCACATAATATTTTCGGTTTTCATCGAAAGGTTCTCCATCTATGGTCACCCCGACCAATTTTTTTTCATTATCAATTTTGATTTGAAGACCAGCGATGGGGTGGGCCCGATTCGATTCGATCAAAAATGATATCAGATTTCTGACTGCCCTGCCCTGTATTTCTACCACTGCGATGTAATTCTCAAAAGGCATTACTTCAAAGGCGTTACGAACGGTTACATTACCCTTTGAAATAATCGAACGTATGCCGCCATGGTTAAGTACCACAAAATCAACTTCTTTTCCGGTACGTAGCTTGAAGACTTTGTTGGATTGTTCCAAAATAAGATCGGCCAATAAATTGCCGGCCGAAGTGTTCAGTTCCCCATCTTGTTTTGTGTACGTATTGGGAGCGAAAGTGAGTACACTGTCCATTACAGCTGTCAACCGGTTTCGGTAGGGCTGTATGGTGTTCTCAATTGAATCAACTGCTTGTAACGATTCGTTGATGGCAATCTGTTCACCCTTTATTCTTTGTACCGTTACAGGATTTTCATTACAGGAAGCGAAACATACAATTGTTATAAAAACAACAAAATGTTTCATTTTTAAAATGTTCACTCGGCTTATCTTTACCCCCAGATGTTCGTATATTCTTTACATTTGTAAAAATGGAAAAAATATATGGTATTCAAGGCTTTTCGGGATAAATTTAAGGTTAAATCTGGGCAGAAGTTTCTAGACGAAGAGCTTGAAAATCCCACTGTAGCGGTTTCGCGTAGCCAAGGTATATCCCGTATTGCCTGTATCGTTGATGTTGACCGTTTTGACAGGGCCGAAGTTTTTTATGAGTTGACCAATGAACTCTCATTGAGGCCCAATGCGGTCAAGGTCATCGGGTATAAGCGGGAGTATGATAAGAACTCCCCTTATGCGATTCCGATGTTTTCAGACAAGGATCTGGGTTGGAAAGGAGAGATTGAAAATGGTTATGTTTTGGAGTTCTTGGGAAGGGAATATGATTTGCTGATCAATTATTACACCGATGACAACCTGATGATGAAATTGTTGACGGTAAAGACCCCGGCACGGTTACGGGTCGGTTTCGGCGAAGTGGATACTAAACTGAACGATTTGATCTTACATACACCCTTTAATGATTTCAAGGCTTTTAAAACCGAACTGCACAAGTATTTGAAAGTAATGAAAGAAGTGAAATGATGGAACAGTTGATGGGCACAGGAGTTGCTTTGGTAACACCGTTCAAAAATGACTTTTCTGTAGATTATAAGGCTTTGGGAGCCATAGTGGAACACTGCCTTTCAGGAGGGGTCGATTACTTGGTGGCCTTGGGAACGACGGCTGAATCGGTCACCTTATCGTCTGAAGAACGAAGGCTGGTGATGCAGACCATCGCAAAGGTGAATGCTGGGCGCGTACCCTTGGTGGTCGGTATGGGCGGCAACAACACCCAGGCCGTGATCGACGATTTGCAGACGTACGATTTCTCTGAGTTCTCTGCTATCCTTTCAGTATCACCCTATTATAACAAACCTACCCAAGAGGGCATATTTCAACACTTTAAAGCGATTGCAAAGGCATCGCCAGTGCCGGTGATATTGTACAATGTGCCTTCGCGAACGGGCAGCAATATGTTGCCAGAGACCACTTTACGGCTTGCACACGATGTCAGAAACATTGTGGCCATCAAGGAAGCATGTGGTGATATGGTACAGATCAATACCATCATAAAGCGCAAACCTGAGGATTTTTTGGTGATTTCGGGCGATGATTTTACAGCCTTGCCTACCATTCTGGCCGGTGGGGCAGGGGTCATTTCCGTATTGGGCCAGGGACTTCCTTCAGAATTCTCAAGAATGGTCGATTTGGCACTTCAGAACAAATCTGATGAGGCATATGAGGTTCACCATGCCCTGTTGAACGGTATGCAGTTGATTTTTGAGGAAGGAAATCCTGCAGGGATCAAGACCATTTTTGAATTTTTGGGGCTTTCGACCGCAAAGGTCCGATTACCTTTGGTTGAGGCTACTCCCTATCTTAAACAAAAAATCAAGGCATTTTTGAAGTCCACGCAAAAGGAGGAAGTTTGATTGCGTTAAATCTTCCCTAAAAAAGCGAGCGACATCCAGTTTTCAATATACTTTTGATGGCAGTGGTATTTTTAATATCCATTCATTATCATTAATTTTGCAAAATATTTTTTTCAAGATGAGGTTATTGCTGCCCCTTGTTGCCATTATTCTTCTTTTTTCTTCATGCAATGAATACCAAAAGGTGCTCAAGAGTGAAGATGTCAAAGTGAAGTATGACCTGGCCGAGAGAAAATATAATGAGGGTGATTTTAAGAGGGCAAATCGACTTTTTGAGCAAATAGCTCCCAAATATGCCGGTAAGCCACAGGGTGAGCGGGTGATGTTCTTTTTCGCCGATTCATATTTTCAGATAGGCGATTATTATTTGTCTGGCTACCAATTTGAGCGTTTTGTGAAGTCATATCCGAATAGTGATAAAATACAACAAGCCTCTTTTTTGGGAGCAAAGAGTTATTATGAGCTTTCGCCACGGTACTCTTTGGATCAAACCGATACCGACAAGGCCCTTTCAAAATTACAGGCATTTATCAATACCTATCCTGATTCAGAGTATTTTGATGAGGCCAATAAAATGGCCGCTGAACTGACCACCAAAAAAGAGCGGAAACAATTCGAGATTGCAAAGCAATTTGATAAATTGGGCGAGTTTGATTTTTATGTGCTCATTTCGGCCATAACGGCATTGGACAATTTCATCACCGAGAATCCGGGTTCTATTTATCGTGAAGACGCTTTTTATTATAAATTGAAGTCATCTACGAATTTGGCATTGAACAGTACCCCTAACAGGAAAAAAGAGCGGTTAGATGATGCTGTCGCCGCCTACAACGCCTTAAAGCGATCATACCCTGAGACCAAATATGCCAAAGAGGCTGACGATCTCTACAAAAAGCTCATGAACGAGATGCAAGATTTTTCGAAATAATAAGTTTATCAATAATATGAACGATTTAAAAAATACCAAAGCACCAGTGACCACCCTCACTTATAACAAGAATGTGTTCGATGAAAAAACGGACAACATCTACGAGGCTATCTCCATCGTGTCGAAAAGGGCCATTCAGATAAATTCTGAGATTAAAAAAGAATTGTTGGAAAAACTGGAAGAATTCGCGACGTATAGCGATAGTCTTGAGGAAGTCTTTGAGAACAAAGAGCAGATTGAGGTTTCCAAATTCTATGAAAAGCTTCCCAAGCCCCATGCATTGGCCGTTCAAGAATGGCTTGAAGACAAGATTTATCATCGAAATACCGAAAAGGAAGATAACGAAGAATAGGTATGTTGCGCGGTAAAAACATTCTCTTGGGCATTACCGGAGGAATCGCCGCTTACAAGACCACCTTTCTTACGAGATTACTCATAAAAGCTGGTGCAGCGGTCAAGATTACAATGACCCAAAGTGCCAGCTCTTTTGTTTCGCCCCTGACACTTTCAACGCTTTCGAAGAATCCTGTTTTGATGGATTTTATCAATGAGGAAGATGGAAGCCTTTCGTGGAACAACCATGTAGAGTTGGGCCTTTGGGCCGATATGATGCTTATTGCACCGGCTACGGCGAACACGCTGTCTAAAATGGCCCATGGTACTTGTGACAACCTATTGTTGGCGACCTATCTTTCGGCGAAATGCCCTGTATTCTTCGCTCCGGCCATGGACTTGGATATGTACCAACATCCATCCACAAAGGAAACATTTAAAAAATTGCAATCGTTCGGCAATGTAATGATCCCGGCAGAATCGGGCGAGCTTGCGAGCGGACTCTTTGGCGAAGGCCGTATGGCCGAACCAGAGGCCATTGTACATTTTTTGGAAGATTTTCTTCGCTCTGGGCTACCCCTAAGCAACAAAAAAGTATTGATAACCGCAGGTCCGACCCACGAGCCCATTGATCCTGTACGGTTCTTGGGCAACCGCTCTTCGGGTACCATGGGCTTTGAATTGGCCAAGAAAGCTGCCGATTTGGGCGCGACCGTCGTTTTGGTATCCGGGCCCACCAGTTTGTCTGCTGAGCATTCGAACATCGAAGTAGTTCGGGTCACCACTGCAGAAGAGATGTACCAAAAAGTACACGAACATTTTGAGAATGTCGATGTGGCCATTGCCGCCGCCGCGGTGGCCGATTACCGTCCAAAAGATGTTTCTGAACAAAAAATCAAAAAAGAAGCGGGTGACTTGGGCCTTACATTGGTGCGCAATAAAGATATTCTTCGCTCAATGGGTGAAAAGAAAAAACGGCAATATTTAGTGGGCTTTGCATTAGAGACCGAAAATGAACTAGAGAATGCGAAGGGCAAACTTCAACGGAAGAATTTAGATGCCATTGTCTTGAATTCCTTAAATGACGAGGGAGCCGGTTTTGGCCAAGGCACCAACAAAATTACGTTCATGGACAAGAATCTGACGGTTAAACCGTTTGAAGTAAAGACGAAGTCTGAAGTGGCTTCCGATATTTGGAAAGAAATCATCGTTAGAATCAATGCATAGGCTGTTGCTCCTTTTTTTTGGTGTTTTTGCGCTTCAATTCGTAAATGCGCAAGAATTGGATTGTGCGGTTACGGTCAACTCTGACCAAGTGGGGCAGACCAATCAGCAGATTTTCAAGACGCTGGAGCGCTCACTGACCGATTTTATCAATAAAACCAAGTGGACAGACCGGGTCTATAAAGAAAATGAACGGGTCAGTGCCCGAATATTCATCACGGTCACACGATATGAATCAGATCAGTTTGAGGCAAACATCCAAATACAGTCCAGCCGACCTGTTTTCAACTCTTCGTATGAGAGCCCGGTGTTCAACTATAAAGACAATGCCTTTAATTTTATTTACCAAGAGTTTGAGCCCTTGGTCTATAACCCCAATTCATTTGACTCCAATTTGGTGGGGGTGATTTCATATTATGTGTATATGATTTTAGGGTTGGATGCCGATACCTTTTCTCTCGAAGGAGGCGATGAGTTTTTTCGCAACGCACAGAACATCGTTACCCAGGCGCAGGGCACCAATTTTTCAGGATGGGGCCAAGAGACCGGCGAACGTACACGATTTGAACTGGTTGACGACCTGTTGTCAAACTCTTTTAGGGAATATCGAATTGCCATGTACAACTATCATCGAAAGGGCCTTGATATCTTGGCAGATAACAATAGTACGGGCAAACAGGTCATCGCCGGAAGCCTGAGGCTTTTCGAAACCCTTATCAAGCGTCGGCCAAACGCCTTTCTGCTACAGACTTTTTTTGATGCAAAGGCTGAAGAAATTCAGAACATCTTCTCCGACGGCCCCAAGGTCGATATCGTGAAGCTGAAAGAAACCCTGAACAAGGTGGCCCCGTTTTATTCCAGTACTTGGAATGCGATAAATTACTAGCCATTTTCTATAAAGACCTTTATCTTTACGCCTATTACGTAAAAATAGGTGCTGACAAACCTTTCCATAAAAAACTATGCGCTGATTGACGACCTAAATGTGTCGTTTCCTACTGGTTTTGTTACTATTACGGGCGAGACAGGGGCGGGCAAGTCCATTCTCTTGGGAGCCCTCTCTTTGGTATTGGGTAAACGTGCCGACCTGTCTTCTTTACGAAACAAAGAACAAAAATGTATTGTCGAGGCCGAGTTTGAAATTGACAACTATGGCCTGCAACCATTTTTTAAGGAAAACGATCTTGATTATGATAGACAGACCATTTTAAGAAGGGAAATACATCCGAGCGGAAAATCACGCGCCTTCATTAACGATTCACCTGTTACACTTGACATACTTTCTTCGCTGGGAAATAGTTTGGTGGATGTGCATTCGCAACATCAGACCTTGCGACTGACCGAAAACGAATTTCAGTTGAAAGTGGTCGATGCCTTGGCCAACAACGATAACCTTTTAGATGATTACCGACAAGTTCTTGACGGGTATAAAGCGGCGCAACGTGACCTACGATCGCTATTGGATTTTCAATCGCAAGCAATAAAAGAACACGATTACAACAGTTTTTTATTGCATGAGCTCCAATCGACCGACTTGAGGGAAGGTTTGCAAATTGAACTCGAAGAAGAATACGAACAGTTGAGCAATGTCGAATCAATTCTAGAGACATTATCGCAGAGCGATCAGCTGCTAAATGACGAGCAGCTGGGCATTCTTACCAGATTGGAAGAGCTAAAGCGGGCGGTTCAAAACATCTCAGGGTATGGAAACAATTTTGAATCTCTGTATGGGCGAATACAGTCGGTAATGATTGAACTGGATGACCTTTCATCAGAAATGGACATATTGAGGGGCGGGGTAGAGGTGAACCCCCAAAGGTTGCAAGAGGTCAACACCCAGCTACAAATGTTGTACGATTTACAGAAAAAGCATCAAGCAGCCAATATTCAAGAACTTATAGCGATTCGAGAAGCACTGTCAGAAAAAGTCGGTAAGGTCGAAAATCTTGAAGCGCAGATTACATCGGCACAAAAAGCTGTCGAGGACAAAGAAGCCGTATTGCACAAACTGGCAGTTTCCCTTCGGGAAAATAGAAATGCCGTGATTCCGAAACTGAAGAACATGCTTCAAGATAAACTATCTCATTTGGGGATGCCCTCGGCCACGTTCAAGATTGTGTTGGAAGCCAGTGACAATTTTAGATTGAACGGTAGAGATGACCTGATTTTTCAATTTTCGGCGAACAAGGGATCAGACTACGGGGAATTGAAAAAAGTAGCCTCTGGAGGCGAGCTCTCCCGCATTATGTTGACCATCAAATCGATTTTGGCCAAATATGAACGCCTGCCCACCATGATTTTCGATGAAATAGATACTGGTGTATCGGGAGAAATATCGAATACCATGGCCAATATAATGGAACAGATGAGCCGTTCTATGCAGGTCTTTTCGATCACACACTTACCACAGGTCGCCTCAAAGGGAGAGACCCAGTTCAAGGTCTTCAAAGAAGAGTTTGACGGCAAGACCATGACACGAATCAAGAAGCTTACCGAAGATGAACGGGTGGTTGAATTGGCCGAGATGTTGGGGGGCAAGAACATGTCAGATTCCGCTTTGGCACATGCCAAACAATTGTTGCAAGTTCCTTGAGGGGTATTGAGCTCACAACGGGTTCATAAACAATGGAAACAAGAAGCAAGAGAAACCCGTTAAACTTGCTATCTTTGCCCACACCAAACCGATTTACGATATGGTACATAATTTACTCAAAGGAAAGAAAGGGATTATTTTTGGTGCGTTGGATGAAAACTCCATCGCATGGAAAACCGCTGAACGTGTTCATGAAGAAGGTGGTGAATTTGTGCTGACCAATGCACCCATCGCCATGCGCATGGGCCAAATCAATGAGCTGGCGAAGAAAACCGGTTCAGAAATCATTCCTGCAGATGCAACCAACGAAGAAGACCTTGTCAATTTGGTTTCAAGGGCAATGGAGATTCTGGGCGGTAAATTGGATTTTGTACTGCACTCCATCGGCATGTCTGTAAATGTTCGCAAGGGTAGGGCATATACTGACGAAAACTATGGCTTCACCGCGAAGGGCTGGGATGTCTCGGCGCTTTCTTTCCATAAAGTGATGCAAGCGCTGTACAAGGCCGATGCCATGAATGAATGGGGCAGTATTGTGGCGTTGACCTATATGGCCGCGCAGCGAACCTTTCCTGATTACAACGATATGGCCGACAACAAGGCCTATTTAGAGTCTGTGGCCCGTAGTTTCGGCTATTTCTTCGGAAAGGAGAAAAAGGTACGTGTGAACACCATTTCACAATCGCCTACGCCCACAACTGCAGGCCAGGGCGTAAAAGGATTTGATGGTTTTATCAACTATGCCGAAAAAATGTCGCCCTTGGGCAATGCCTCGGCATTGGATTGCGCCAACTATACCGTTACCCTGTTTTCAGATTTGACGAAGAAAGTGACCATGCAGAACCTTTTTCATGACGGGGGTTTTTCAAATACAGGGGTTAGCCAAGAAGTCATTGATGAGTTTTCAAAGTAACGGGCAACTACAAAATTTCATTCGGCCATCTGCCCAAGGCGGATGGCTTTTCTGTTTTTGATGGAGCTATATTTTTCGATAATCATTCCTGTGTTCAATCGACCCATAGAGGTAGATGAGCTGTTGCAAAGCCTTGTCGATCAAGATTTTGATGAAGATTTTGAAGTGGTCATTGTCGAAGATGGTTCCACTGAGACTGCGACAGATGTCATAGAAAAATACCGTGGGCGACTTACCATTGCCTATTTTCAAAAAGAGAATACAGGTCCAGGAGACTCGAGAAACTATGGTATGAAACATGCCAAGGGTGACTATTTTATCATTTTGGATTCTGATTGCCTATTGCCACCGCACTATCTGGGTGAAGTGAATAGGGAACTTCATAAAGATTTTGTGCATTGCTTTGGCGGGCCAGATACTGCCCATAAATCATTCACCGTAACCCAAAAAGCCATCAACTATGCCATGACCTCTACGTTGACCACGGGAGGAATTCGCGGAAACAAAACGGCCATTGACAAATTTCAACCCAGAAGTTTCAACATGGGACTTTCAAAGGAAGTCTTCCAAAAAACCAATGGTTTTGGTAACATTCATCCGGGCGAGGATCCAGACCTCACCTTTCGGGTCTGGCGATTGGGCTATGGGTCACGGCTACTCGAAAATGCCTACGTTTTTCACAAGCGGCGCATTGATTGGGCCAAGTTTTACAAGCAGGTCAACAAGTTCGGAATGGTTCGCCCCATTCTGAACAAATGGCACCCGACCACAGTGAAATTGACCTATTGGTTTCCCACTGTTTTTGTTATAGGGTTACTGTTTTCTGTTGCGATAACGATTAAAGGTTTCTATGAACCATTGGCATTATACCTGCTATATTTTTCGTTGGTTTTTATTCATTCCAGTATAAAAAATGGAAGCCTCATTGTAGGTTTTTTGTCCATTTATGCCACCTTGATCCAGTTTATAGGTTATGGATGGGGTTTCGTCAAGTCCACGATCTTGGTTAACTTTAGTGGTAAACAGCCCGAAGAGTTGTTTCCAAAGTTGTTTTTTAAGAATTCGAGCCCGTGCTAAAAGAAATATTCAGCAATCTGAACAGACGTAAGGTCAAGGTATTTCTTATCTTCTTGGCCTGTTCGTTTGTCATATGGCTTATCAGCAAGTTGTCTGAGCCCTATGAGTCGAGGGTTACTTTCAATGTGAACTATTCCAATCTGCCCGATACGCTTTTACTCACAAAAGATGCAAACAATACGATTACCGCAAAGCTAAAGGCAAATGGTTTTCAGTTTTTGTACTATAACTTAAACCTAAAGGGCATTACCCTTGATTTATCGACAGTACAAGAGAACGACTCAAAATATTTTGTGGACGCACTGCAACTAAAAAAAAGCTTGGAGACGCAATTGGCCAAAAGTACTTCTTTGATAGAGGTAGAGCACAATTTACTCTATATCGACCTCTATAAGGTGGCTGCCAAAAAAGTACCTGTAAAACCAAGAGTCTCGTTGCAGTTAAGTCAAAACTATTTCTTGGAGGGACCGTTACAAATTGAGCCCGATACCGTTATCTTAAAGGGTCCGGGAGTAGAAATCGATGGGGTAACAGAGATTTCAACGGTAGATTTGGAACTGAAAGAGCTTTCTTCCGATTTTTCACAAGAACTCAGGTTGTCAATGCCAGAACAAATACAGAATAGCGAATTATCACATACCAAGGTTAGAATTGCCGGTAAAATCGTACGATTTTCCGAGAAAGTATTTGATATACCCATCAAAGTGGTCAATCTACCTGAGCAGTTTGACATCAAGATTTTTCCTAACACGGTAGCAGTGGTATGTAAGGCGGCAGTGGACCGTTTACGCGATTTGACCGACAAAGATTTTGAGGTCATCGCCGATTATGAAAATGCAAGGGCGTCTAGCCACATGTTGTTGAAACTTGATAAAAAGCCAGAAAATGTTTATGATGTAAAGCTACGAGAGAATCAAGTTCAATTTATTCTTGAAAAGACAAAATAATGTTGGTTGGTCTAACAGGGGGCATAGGTAGTGGTAAGACTACGGTCGCAGAAATGTTCAGGCAATTGGGTGTGCCTGTATATGAATCGGATGAAGAGGCCAAAAAATTGATGCACTCTTCAAAGACCGTGCGTAACGCGATTATTGAACTTTTTGGAGAGCTAGCCTATACAAAAGGTCGACTGAACCGCAAATTAATAGCTGAAAGAGTGTTTGGTGACAAACAATTGCTCGCTCAGCTCAACCAAATTGTGCACCCTGCGGTCAAAGATCATTTTTTTGATTGGATGTCAGTGCAAGACGCCCCCTATGTCATTCAAGAGACCGCACTCATTTTTGAAAATGAGATGCAAGACCGCTACGACAAGATTATTTTGGTCACTGCCCCCAAGACGGCACGAATCAAGCGGGTCACTGACCGGGATGGGGTTTCTGAAGAAGAGGTCATGGCAAGGATTAAAAATCAATTGGACGATAAATCGAAAATCGAGTGTTCAGATTTTGTGATTGAAAACAATGACCTTGAAACCACCAAGAAAAAGGTCGGACGTATTCATTCAGAACTTTTGAAAATCTTTCAAGAACGAAAAATTTAACATTTTTGTTAAGGTTAGGTTAAACGGAAAAGGGCCTGAATGTTAAATTTCTAATTTTACGGCAATGAACAAGAAGCTGTTTGTTCTTCTCGTCATTCTTATGAGTTTGTCCCTTATTGGGATAATTTTTGTCCAAGGTTATTGGATCAAAACCTCGGTAGAGGATAAGGAGGAGCAATTCTCAAATGCTGTGGCCGATGTGTTGGACAAGGTGGCCAACAAAGTTGAGAGCAGAGAGAGGAAGGAGTATTTTGATAGGTTGGCAACCTTGATTGACAGTATTGGAAATCCAAAGGCTACCCAGCTTAAGAATTTCTTCTTTGTTGATAGGGATTTGAACTCCAATGAGATTCTCTTTTATTCCCACGGCATCCTCGAAGAAGACTATGGCATAACATCAACGTTCTTTGACAATTTCAGTAGCGAAGACACCACTACGATTAAAAATTATACCAGTAAGCGTACCAAGATCGTCCTAAAAGAAGATTACGGCCTGGATGGAAAGCGTTATAAGTTGACCCCCATTCAAAAATTGGAAAAATTGGGCGGGCTGAGCAATATGGAAAAAGCCCAATTCGAAGATGTCTTTATGGAAGAAGCCAAAAAAGTGCCTATTCATAAGCGGGTTTCAAAGCATGAACTTGAGTTGTTGCTCGGCCGTGAGCTAAACAATAGGGGCATTGACATCGACTATGAATATGGGGTGTACAGTAGCGGTTATCCGACAAAGATTAAATCTAGAAAATTCAAATTTTCAGAATCAACACTATATAAGGCACCCATTCTTAAAGATAGTGAGGGCAAGACCAACTTTTCATTGCTGCTTACTTTTCCAAAGAAGAAAAAGTTTTTGTTGGAATCGATAATGGGTATGGCGGCATTGTCTTTGATTTTTACACTGGTCATTGTAATTGCCTATTCAAGTGCTATTTATCAGTTAATCAAGCAAAAGCAGATATCAGAAATAAAGTCTGATTTTATAAACAACATGACCCATGAGTTCAAGACGCCGATAGCTACCATCAATTTGGCAGTGGAGGCCATTCGAAATCCGCAGTCAATTGAGGATAAAGACAAGGTACTCCGCTATCTGGGTATGATAAAAGATGAAAACAAGCGTATGCATGCCCAGGTCGAGAATGTTCTCAGAATATCAAAATTGGAGAAAAACCAATTGGATATCAGTAAGGATAGGGTAGATGCCCACGACATTATTGGTGATGCGGTGGCGCATGTCGAATTGATCGTAAAAGATAGGGGAGGCTATGTCAAAACAAATCTAGAAGCCCCTAGGGCAGAAATTTTGGCCAACGAAATGCATATGACCAATGTTATGGTCAATATTTTGGACAACGCGGTGAAGTACTCACCAGATGCCCCTAAAATTGATGTGTACACTGAAGTTGTAAAGAACCATCTGATCATAAAAGTTCAAGATCAGGGGGCAGGTATGAGCAAGGTAGTGCTAAAAAAGGTTTTTGAGAAATTCTACCGAGAACATACCGGTGACATACATAACGTTAAGGGACATGGCCTCGGCCTGGCCTACGTAAAGAAAATTATAGAAGACCATCAGGGAGAGGTTTATGCAGAAAGCGAGAAAGGAAAAGGCAGTACTTTCTACATCAAACTTCCACTAATATAAAAACTATGGAAACAGAGAACAAAAAAATACTTTTAGTTGAAGATGATCCCAATTTTGGCATTGTGTTGAAAGATTATCTTTCTATGAACAAATTTGACGTTGTTTTAGCCAAAAACGGCATGGAGGGATTTGAGAAATTCAAAAAAGACAATTTTGATGTCTGCATATTAGATGTCATGATGCCCTATAAAGACGGCTTTACACTAGCAAAGGAAATTCGTGAAAAGAATGAAAACGTGCCCATAATCTTTCTGACCGCCAAAACCATGAAAGAAGATGTGCTGAAGGGTTACAAAGCTGGTGCCGATGATTATCTCAACAAGCCTTTTGATTCAGAGGTACTGTTGATGAAACTTAAAGCTATACTTCAAAGAAAGGCATCGAACACTTTGGCAGACAGCAAGCAATTTGAGTTTCAGATAGGCAATTTTCATTTGAATTCGAAATTGAGGTTCTTAAAGTATAAAGATGAGGACCCCATTAAACTGTCACCAAAAGAAAATGAGCTTTTGAGGCTTTTGGCCTTGCATGAAAATGATTTGATGCCCAGAGAATTGGCACTTACCAAGATTTGGAGAGATGACAATTACTTCACATCAAGAAGCATGGATGTGTATATTGCCAAACTCAGAAAATATCTAAAGCGTGATGATGTGGTCGAAATCTTGAACATTCACGGAGAAGGTTTCAGATTGGTCGTAAAATCTGAAAAGGAGAAATAAAGAACAATAGGTCTTTGACCAAAAGAACCGTCTTCTTAGAGGACGGTTTTTCTTTTTTGAAAAAGCTCAAAGCATTCTTCGTCGTCAGCTTTTTATTTTCTCAAGCACCTGTCTGACAATTTCTTCTGGCGAAGCGCTGATCAAGGCGGTAATACCACCTTCTGGGGGTTCTAGGGCATCAAATTGCGATTGTAGAAGGGTTTTGGGCATGAAATGCCCTTTTCTGTTTTCTAACCTTTCCCGTATCTCAGATATCGACCCTTTCAGATAAACGAAACGTACAAACTGACCAATGCCCTCTGAAAGAATGTCTCGATACTTTTTTTTCAGTGCAGAACAAGCGATTACACACCCGTTGGACACTTGTTCTTTGGCCAAATCGTTTAGACTTTTCAGCCATCCGGCCCGATCATCATCGTTGAGGGGCACACCAGAGGCCATCTTTTCAATGTTTTCTTTCGGATGGTAATCATCTCCATCAAAAAAGGAGATGGATAGTGTTTGTGCCAACAGCTTTCCCACGGTAGTTTTTCCCGTTCCAGAGACGCCCATGACAAAGAAGATTCGTTTTGAGTCAGTCATCGCACAGCGCTTTGATTCGACTTTCAAGCTTTTTTACAATTTTTTCAGTGGTCTGGTCGTAATTGACCCAGAGAATGTTCTCGTTCTTTCGATACCATGTCAATTGCCGTTTGGCAAACCTTCTGGTGTTCTTCTTGATTTCTGAAACAGCTTCTTCATAAGACCCATGCCCCCCGAAATGTGCAAACAACTCTTTATAGCCAACGGTTTGCAATGCATTCAGCGCTTTGTGTTCAAATAGTGATTTGGCTTCTTCTACCAATCCATTGGCGAGCATCAGGTCTACCCTTCGGTCGATGCGGTCATAAATGACCGGTCTATCTGCATGTAATCCCGTATATATGGTTTTAAAGAATCGTTTTGCTTTCCTTTTTTTGAGAAAAGAGGAATACGGTTTTTTAGAGACCAAGCAAACCTCAAGGGCACGAATTAGGCGATGCGGGTTTTGAAGATCTACGTTTTTGTAATGTTCGGGGTCATGTTGTTTCAGCTCTTCTTGTAGATACCCTATGCCTTTTTCCTTCAATGCAGAGACCAATGATCGACGTACACTTGGGTCAATTTCAGGAAAGTCGTCAAGGCCTTTGACCACTGCATCCACATAAAGACCACTGCCCCCGACCATAATGACAACATCTTTTGTCTGGAACAATTTTTTTAATAGGGCGAGGGCATCTTGTTCGAAATCACCGACGGAATAGGGTTCAAAAATACTTTTGTGCTGTATGAAATGATGGGGCACCGCATGCAGCTCCTCTTCTGACGGCACTGCGGTGCCTATGGTCATTTCCCTATAGAACTGACGCGAATCGGCCGAGATAATTTCGGTCTCAAAATGTAGCGCCAAGGCAATGGCCAACCTGGTCTTGCCTATGGCCGTGGGGCCGACGACGCACACAAGGACTTTTCCTTCCATACATCAATCATCTAATTTATGGCCACATTTTCTGCAAAATTTGGCATCATCACGTTGAATTTCACACCCGCAGTCTGAGCAGCTTCTGCCATTGCTTTCAACATCCCGCTTTTTAGTAGATCGGGTATATTCTGCTGATACAATTCCCGTGGGCACTGCGATGATTCCATAGCCAATGATCATGATAAGTGTAGCAAGAAATTGCCCGAAACCCGTTTCAGGTGAAATATCGCCATAGCCGACCGTGGTGAGTGTGACAATCGTCCAATAAATACTATGCGGAATGCTGTTAAAGCCGTGTTCGGGACCTTCGACCAAATACATGACCGTACCCAAAAGCACCGAAACAATCAAAACAAAGAATACAAAAATGAAAATCTTTGCCCTACTCGCCCTAAGGGCCCTAAGCAGGTTGTTCGATTCTCCGACGAAGCGCACGAGCTTCAGAATTCTAAAGACCCGTAATAATCGTAAAGCACGAAAAGCGGTAATGTACTGTGAACCTACCAAGAAAAAAGATAGGTATTTGGGAATGGTCGAAAGAAAATCAACGACCCCGAAAAAGCTGAAAATGTACTTGCTGGGCTTTTTGATGCAGATGATTCTCAAAATATACTCTACGGTAAAAAGTATGGTTACGATCCATTCTGAGATATCAAGAAACCTATGGTATTTGATGTCAAAACGTGGCACGCTCTCTAGCATTACCACAATGATACTGTAGAGGATCACTATCAATAAGATGATATCAAACATTTTGCCCGCTGGGGTATGGGTGCCATAAATCACCTCATGAAGTTTTGCTCTCCAGCTTTTGTTTGATTTTTCCACTTTTAGTGATTACTGATTCAGTTCAACAATCTTTAAGGCCTTTTCTTTTCTCAGGTACGATTCAATGACATGTGTGGTATGGGCATCGCCTTGCATCGGGGTAATCAACGATTCTAAGATATGAATATTATTGATTTGATGGTTCAAATCAACAAAGGTAAAGCCTTTGAACATGCCCTTTTTGATAAGAAACACACTTCGTTCGCCCGTTTGCCTCCCTCTATCGATCAATATGAGATCTCTGTTTTCGGTGCTGTACTTTTTTAAGATGCCTTGAACCTTTTTATTGTGTTCTTCTTGTGAATTTCTTTCGGTTAGCTGATATTTTTCATTGAGTTGCACCAGAAAGTTTTTGGAAGCCTTCATTGAGCCAAAACTGCTCAATCTGGCCACCTGACCATTGGCCCTTGCTGCGGTGAAGTTCAAAAAGCCCTTAGCGTCTGTGTTGATATATACTCCATGGGAATAACCGTTATAGACGTATTTTTTGTTGTACTGGGGAATGTTCTTTTTCACCTCATGGTACTCTTTCAACAAAGCGGCCAATTCGCTTCCGGTTTTTTCGTAAGAAACTTTTTTGGTCTCTTTTTGCAGGGCTCTGGCCAGCTTTCCGACATTGGTAAAATGTTGGTTTACCCGCTTTTTGATGTTTTTTGACTTTCCGATGAAAATGATTTCCCCTTCTTTGTTGTGCAGATAGTAGACACCGGTCTCAGATGGCATCTCTTCGACCATATCCAATTGTCTGGGCGACAGTTCCCCTAAAGATTCTGCCCGCACCAAATCTTTTAAAATCGATTTGTCGGTGTCTTTGGCCAACAGTAATTTAAAAAGCTTCAAGGTGGCGGTGGCATCACCGTTTGCCCGGTGACGGTCGCTGACCGCAATGCCCAATGAACGTACCAACTTGCCGAGACTATGTGATTCGGCCTCGGGAAGCAGTTTTTTCGATAGGTCAACTGTGCAGAGGGTTTTTCTTTGAAAATCATAGCCCAGCCTTCTGAATTCGGTTCTGAGTATCCGGTAATCGAACTGGGCGTTATGGGCCACCAAAACAGTATTTTCCGTAATCTCAACGATGCGTTTGGCCACCTGATGAAATTTGGGCGCTGTGCGCAGCATTTTGTTTTTGATTCCCGTAAGGTTGGCAACATAGGGCTGTATCTCACGCTCAGGGTTCACCAAACTGATGAACCTATCAACGACCTCATGACCATCGAAACGGTATATGGCTATCTCTATGATGCCCTCTTCGTTGTATTTTCCTCCGGTACTTTCGATGTCCAGTATGGCGTACATACGGTCTAATAGTTTCTGGTCCCAAAAATACTACTTCCGATGCGCACCATATTGCTGCCCTCTTCAATGGCGATTTTGTAATCACCGCTCATGCCCATCGATAGAATGGTACAATCGGTAAGTCGCTCTTTTACGTTGTCGAAAATAGTTTTTAAATATCGGAATTCTTTTCTGACTTGGTTCTCATCGTTGGTAAAGGTGGCCATCCCCATTAGTCCCTTGATGTTGACATTTTCAAGGGATTTGAATTCTGCCGAAGATAAAATTTCATGGAGCTCTTCCTCATCAAGTCCGAACTTGGTATCTTCTTCAGCAATGTGCATCTGAAACAAGCAAGCAATCACACGGTCATATTTCTTGGCCTGTTTGTCAATCTCCTTCAACAACCTGAAACTGTCGACCCCATGTACCAATGACACGTATTCAGCCATGTATTTTACCTTGTTGCGTTGTACGTGGCCGATCATATGCCATTCGATGTCTTTTGGCAAGGCTTTCCATTTTTCGGTCATTTCCTGAATTCGGTTTTCACCAAAAACACGATGCCCGGTATCGTAGGCCTCGAGAATTTCTACGGTTGATTTTGTCTTTGTGACCGCGACCAGGGCCGCATGATCTGACAAACTATTTTTGATGTGTAGAATATTTGCTTTTATCGACATTGTTCAAAGCTCATAAATCGTCAACCCACTTCGTAATTTGGGTTCAATATACGTGCTTTTGGGGGGCATCACCAAACCTGCATCGGCAATATCCTTTATCTCTTGAAAGGTTATGGGCAAAAGGCTGAACCCTACCGCAAAATCACCCCTGTCGATGCTATCTTTCATTTTGATGAGGTTGTACTTGCCATATCCGTAGGCGATACGTTTGTCATTTCGCAAGTCTTGAATGCCTAAAATGGGCTCTAGTATGGTCTTGTACAGAATTTGGGTATCTAACCTATTGAGGGCATCGGTGAACTGATATAGCCTCTTTCTTAAGTACAAAGAGTAAAACACCCCCTCTAGGTACATACTGAAATGATGTTTCTTGGAAGGCCGGTAAAGATTGTCTTTATGTTCTTCGATTCTAAAATGTTCATCAAGCTGTATCAAAAACTCCTTTTTCGAAAGTCCGTTCAAATCTTTCACCATACGGTTGAACTCATAAATCTTGATCTCCGACTCGGGAATCAGGTAGCTCATAAAAAAATTATAGGCTTCTTTGCCGGTATGTGCCTCATTTTTAGCCTTTTTTCTCTTGGCGAAAAGAGCAGATGAGGCAATTCTGTGATGGCCGTCAGCGATGTACAGACTATCCATTTCAGAAAAAATTCCCTGTAAGGTCTCGATGGTGTTCCGGTCATCGATTTTCCAAAGGCGATGGCTGATCTTATCTGTAGTGGTGAAGTCGTATTCTGGTAATTGCTGCATCTCTTTTTTTAAGATGGAAGAGATGGTCTCATTGTCAGGATAGGTCATCAGCACTGGTTCAGCATTGAAACCAACGGTTTCGAGGTAATCTGCAAAGAGCTTTTCCCGTTTAAGGATGGTATCTTCATGCTTTTTGATAATACCTTTTTGATAATCGACCACGCTGGTGGCACAGAAAAGGCCCAGACTTTTGAAATTTTCCTTACCGATCTGGTAGAGGTAGAAACAGGTCGATTCATCTTTTATGAAAATATTGTTCTCCAAAAACTCAAGATATCGGTTGCGCACCAATTTGAACCGTTCAGATCCCCTTATCGATTTATTGAATTTGTATCCCGGATTGATGATATGCAAAAACGAAAAGGGATTATACCTCATTACCGATCGTAGTTCATCGGCGCTATATTCTTCGTATGAGCGAGAGGCCACAAAGGGAGCTTTGTCCCGCACAGGTCGTATGGCCTTGAAAGGTCTAACGATGGCCATCTAGCTGAATTGGGGTGCTACTTTTTCTGCCTTTCGCGATTCAGAATAATCGTAAAAGCCTTCTCCTGATTTTATGCCCAATTTGTCGGCCATGACCATATTGACCAAAAGGGGGCAAGGGGCATATTTCGAATTTTTGAACCCCTCGAACATCACATTCAAAATCGAGAGACAAACATCGAGTCCGATGAAATCTGCCAATTGCAAAGGTCCCATAGGGTGGGCCATGCCCAACTTCATCACTGTATCGATCTCTTTGACACCTGCTACGCCGTTGTACAATGTCTCGATCGCTTCGTTGATCATGGGCATCAAGATTCGATTGGCCACAAAACCAGGGTAGTCATTCACCTCAGTGGGCGTTTTCCCCAGTTCTTTTGAAAGTTCCATAATCGTTTTGGTCACTTCATCTGAGGTGCTGTAGCCCCTGATGATCTCGACCAATTTCATGATGGGCACCGGATTCATAAAATGCATTCCAATGACTTTTTCGGGCCTTTTCGTAGCTGCGGCGATCTGTGTGATAGAGATGGAAGAGGTATTGGTGGCCAAAATAGTGGACGCAGCACAGATTGCATCCAGTTCCCTGAAAATGCCAAGTTTTATCTCAATGTTCTCTGTCGCGGCTTCGATGACCAAATCTACATTCTTGACCCCATCATTCAGCACCGTATGGGTTGATATGTTCTGGATTGTCAGCTTTTTGGTTTCCTCAGAAATGGCTTCCTTGGCCAACATCCGGTCTAAGTTTTTATTGATGGTGGCCAGACCTTTTTCTAGGGAATCTTCAGAAATATCGATAAGGTTTACCTGATGGCCGTTTTGGGCGAATACATGGGCAATGCCGTTGCCCATGGTGCCTGCCCCGATGACTGCAATGTTTTTCATTATTCTCTGTTGAATGAGTTGATTACCTGTAACGCCACACGAAGTGCATTGGCGCCTTGCTCTAAAGTCACGATGGGTTCCGTATTGTCTTGTATGGCCACCGCGAAGGTTTCGAGCTCTTGCATAATGGCATTATTGGGCCGTATATCAGGATTCTCAAAATATATCTGTTTTTTCTCGCCTTCGGCATTTTGCAGGATCATGTCAAAATCACCTGGGTTTTCAGGGGCATCCTTCATTTTGACGACCTCTACTTTCTTCTCCAAAAAGTCTACGGAAATGTAGGCATCTCGTTGAAAGAACCTAGACTTGCGCATGTTCTTCAACGAAATGCGGCTAGCGGTAAGATTGGCCACGCAGCCATTTTCAAAGGCAATACGGGCGTTGGCTATATCGGGCGAGTCACTGATCACCGATACCCCACTGGCATTGATTTCTTTTACATCGGCATTGACCACGCTCAAAATGGCATCGATGTCATGTATCATCAAATCGAGTACCACGGGCACATCGGTGCCCCTGGGGTTGAACTCTGCCAAACGGTGCGTCTCGATGAACATAGGATCTGCAATCTCATCTTTTACGGCCAAAAAGGCCGGATTGAACCTTTCGACATGCCCGACCTGGGCCTTAATGCCCTTTTTATTTTTGAGTTTGATGAGCTCTTCGGCTTCTTCAAGCGTATTGGTCACCGGTTTTTCAATGAAGATGTGCTTGCCTTTTTCAATGGCTTTTTTCGCACAGTCATAATGCGAAAGGGTCGGGGTGACGATATCTACCATATCAACGGCATCGATGAGAGCATTGATGTTGTCAAAATGTTTGTACCCAAATTCATCGGCCACTTTTTTGGCATTGATCTCGTCAGGGTCGTAAAAACCTACCAATTCATAGTGCTGCGACTCGTTGAGCAAACGAAGATGTATTTTTCCTAAATGGCCCGCGCCGAGCACACCTGCTTTCAGCATAATATCCATTTTCGTCAAAAATACATATCTATACACTTAAATCGAAACCATGGGTGTCAAAGTTCTAACAGAACTTTTTAAATTCGCTTGACCAAACCAACAAAGTGAGAGACACACATAAGCATAAGGGCATGCGCAACCAGTTGGCCGAAGTGGTGGCCAGCAAGGGCATTAAAGATCAAAAAGTCTTGGAGGCCATCAAAACCGTGCCCCGACACCTTTTTTTAGATAGTGGTTTTGAAGACCATGCCTATCAAGATAAGGCATTCCCGATCGGTGCTGACCAAACTATTTCGCAACCCTATACCGTAGCCTATCAAACAGAGCTTCTGCAGGTAAGGCCAGGGAACAAAATTCTTGAAATTGGCACGGGTAGCGGTTACCAGACAGCCGTTTTATTGAAACTAAACGCGAAAGTGTACACCATTGAACGCCAACAAGAACTATTTAAAAAGACGAAGCTCTTTTTCGAGAAAATGGGCTACAGGCCTAAAAAACTGGTTTTTGGCGATGGGTATAAAGGTTTGCCCGAAGATGCTCCTTTTGATGGAATAATAGTAACGGCAGGTGCACCCAAGGTGCCAAAGACATTGCTATCACAGTTGAAAGTAGGGGGTAGGTTGGTCATACCCGTTGGTGTGGAAGAACAGACCATGGTGCTCTTTGAACGCAAATCTGAAAAAAAGTTCGAGAAAAAAGAATTGGGCGCCTTTCGTTTTGTTCCACTTCTTGAAGATAAAAACTAAAATCAACCGTTGTAGTTCTTCTTGATACGCGACAGGTTTCGTTTGTTTTCCCTTTCCTTGATGGTCTCACGCTTGTCATAAAGCTTTTTACCGCGTGCAAGCCCAATATTCACTTTGGCCAACCCTCTATCATTTATGAAAAGATTCAAGGGTATGATGGTAAGGCCAGAAGTCGTTACTTCTTTTTGTAATTTCTTGAGCTCCCCTTTGTTGAGCAAGAGTTTTCTCTCGGCTTTGGGCCGGTGGTTGTAATGGGTGCCATGGCTATACTCATCGATCTGCATATTGATGACGAACAATTCGCCCTTATCATTGAATTCACAGAAACTTTGAGACAAAGAGGCCTTGCCCAGACGAATCGATTTGATCTCTGTGCCCGATAATACGATACCCGCTGTATATTTGTCAAGGATTTCGTAGTCGAAACGCGCCCTTTTGTTCTTTATATTGATGTTTTTCTGCATGGGGCACAAAAATAAACAGATTTGTAATGTTTTGGGGTTTTTTACGAACTCCCTGTATAAAACAATCAAATGAAATATCTTGCCATTGCAACACTTTTGTTTTTTGTTTCTTGCCATGATGCCACAAAAGAAAGGCTGAACGCACAGCAAATCATCGATAAATCAATAGAAGCATCAGGAGGAAAATTGTTCGATTCCCATGACGTTTTTTTTGTTTTTAGGGACAAGGCTTACGTATCTGGCCAAAACGAGGGCAAAAAAGTGCTTAAGCGAATTTTTGAAACGGACTCTGTAACGATCACCGATGTGTTGGCTAAAGGAAAGTTACAGCGATTTTTCAACGATAGTTTGATTCAACTGCCCGATAGCGTGGCGAACCGCTATGCCAATTCTGTAAACTCAGTGCATTATTTCGTGAGGCTTCCGTATGGTTTGAATGATAAGGCGGTCAATAAGAAACTGTTGGGCGAGTCCACCTTAAAAGAAAAAGACTATTACAAAGTACAGATTACCTTTGATAGGGAAAATGGGGGCGATGATTTTGAAGATATCTATATCTACTGGTTTGACAAAGAAACCTTTAAGCCCGACTATTTAGCCTACGAGTTTCATGTCAATGGCGGGGGCATCAGATTTCGGGAAGCCTTCAACGAACGTTATGTAAACGGTATTCGATTTGTCGATTACAATAATTACAAGCCCAAAGAGAAAACTGCAGATATCTATAAAATCGACAGCCTGTTTTTGTCAGGGGCGCTTGAACTGCTTTCGAAAATTGAACTTAAAGATGTCAAGGCCACTAAAATTGATTAGTGCATATTCAATAAGATATCAGTGGCCTCGCCATCGATGATTCTCACGATATACATACTACTGTTATCGGCGTCATCCATCTGATTGTACTTTTCGATGCCCAATAACCGGTTGACCAACATCGGCGTGGTATTGCTGTGGCCCACGATCAATACATTCAACCCTTGGTTTTGTAATTTGAACTCCTCGATATCCAAGGTACTGGGGTCATGGTATTGAATATTGATATCTTTCTTTACCGAAGTAGGTGCAGCGGTCATTGAGGTTCTCTCATAGTTGGTCGAATAAATGGCATCAAGCATTATAGGGTTAAAGACTTCGGCCCATTTTAGGGCCCTGGTCAATCCATCTTGGTTGAGTTCAGGATCTGGGTTATTTGGGTCTTCCCTATCTTTTTCAGCATGCCTTATCAAATAGAAAGTGGTGATGACGGGTTCTGTATTGAGGTTTCTCTTGTCAGCGGAATCCTTGCACGAAAAAAATAGAAGAAATGAGAAAGAAAAAATAAAAACCTTAAATAAATTTTTTAGTTTTATGGTACTTGTCATGTCCGTTTTCCTACTTTAAGATTTAGTTAAAAATAGTATTAATTTTCACATTCTTATGCGAAATGTCTTCGGATTTTGCGTGTTACTCTGTATATCAGCAACAATCGTGGCCCAAGAGGTCTCATTGCCCGAAGATTTGCGACAGCACAATTTGACCAGGTTCAACGCCAGTTTGTTCAATCCGACTTTTTCATTGGATTGGAACAATCCGAATGCTCTTTCTACTTGGACACGCTGGCAATGGCAGACCATAGATGGCAACCCCACGACACTTTTTTTTGATTATTCAGGGGCGATTACACCCGAATCTACTTTTGGCATTGGATTTTTACAGCATAATACAGGTATTTTTTTGAATACCGGTGGTATTGGCAATTATGCCCATTCGTTTGATGTGGGCAATGGTACCAGACTTACCGTAGGGGCCAATGTATTGGCTTTTCAACAAGAATTGGCCGATGATCGTTTTTTGTCAGATGATGAGCTCGACCTGCCCCAATTGGAAACCTCTGATAGTTTTGTTTTGCAAATGACACCGGGCGTGCGTCTGCAATCAGGAGATTTTGCCATTGCCATGGCTTTAGAAAATGCCTTGGAAGTTAATTTGAGCAACAATGATAGGGAGAGTACAGGTACTATTTTTTCAGGATTGTTGAGCTATGATTTGCCAGTTCAGCTTTTCGCTGCTGCGGGCGAATCGTATGTAAGACCTATGCTCTATCTTCGGTCGGTGCCCGATGCCGATACCCAGATCGGCATCAATGCCCTGTTGGCGACTTCCATTTTTTGGGCACAGGGCGGTTATAACAGCTTTTATGGTCTGTCTGGTGGGGCAGGGGTGACCCTTTTCAAAAAGTTTTCTATCGGCGGTTTGTTCGAGTTCGCCACTGATTCTGCATTGAGCGACGAGAATTCCACTTTTGAATTAGTGGCATCTTATCATTTTGGTAATGCCAATTCTAGAAGAGAAGTGGTAGAAGTTGAAGAGGAAGACTTGGTGGCAGACGAGACAAAACCACAGAAAGATGAACAGCAAGAGGTTCTTGACACTGGTGCTGAGGATGAAAAACTGAGACAACGGGAAGCCGAGTTGGCCAGAGCGCAACAAATTCAAGATTCGATTGCTAGGGCAGAGTACAATAGAAAGGTTCAAGATTCGATTGCCATTGTCGAACGGGCCAAAAAGATCAATGACTCCATCGTACGGGCAGAAGAGGCCGCCAAGAGGTTGAGGATAGCACAAGACTCCATTGCGAAGGCCAATTTGGTGGCCGCACAATTGAAAAGGGAGCAAGATTCGATTGCCATGGTCGAACGGGCCAAAAAGATCAGTGATTCCATCGTACGGGTAGAAGAGGCTGCCAAGAGGTTGAGGATGGAACAAGACTCCATTGCAAAAGCCGATTTAGCAGCAGCACAATTGAAAAGAGCGCAAGATTCAATCGCTACCGCCCAAAGGCTAGAACGGCAATTATTGGCTGACCAACGCAAAAAAGACAGTATTGCTAAAATCAGTGAAGAAAAGGTTGAAATAAAACCAGGTGAAAAATATGAGGAAGTACTGACTGCAGACGGACTTCAACCGGGGTTCTATCTTATTGCCAATGTGTTCGGAACCAAAAAGTACTTTGAAAACTTCATGAAGACCTTGAATGAAAAGGGACTTGAGCCCAAATCATTCTACAGGGAGCTAAACGGCTATAATTACGTCTATCTGAAACGTTTCAATACCATCGAAGAAGCCAGAAAAGCCAGAGATAGCAAGTATTATGGCAAATACCCGGATAAAACTTGGATTTTCAGGGTGAAACGCTAAAAAACTACTTTTTGATTTCTTGCATCACCAACTGCTCAAGATAGGCACAGGTATTCATCAGATATTTTCGGTCTCGGGTCATGGTAGACATGGCAACAGCACCTTGAAGCATGGTATAGAGCTGTTTGGCAAATTGTAAGGGTGTCACGGGAAGATGCAGTTCTCTGCTGTTGACACCATTCTCAAGCACCAATGCAATCTTACCCTCTATTTCTTTTATGGTTTCTACCACCGCGGCAATCAGAAGCTTGTTGTTGTGTTGTGCATCGACCCCAACATTTAAGATCGGACACCCTCCCATGGGCAGTGCGAAAACATCATATTGCCGATAAAAGCTGATCAGGGAAAATACTTTTTTCATGGATGAACCCTCAACTGACAATTTCTCATCAATGGTCTCCAGTAGTTGATTTCGGTTATATTCAAAAGCAGAGAGGGCCAAAGCCTCTTTGTTTTCAAAGTTTCCATAAATGGCGCCCTTGGTCAAGCCAGTGGCTTCGGTCAAATCGCTCATACTGGTACCCACATATCCAAATTTGTTGAAAATGGGGGCGACAGTCTCAATGATATAGGCGGTGGTACGTTCGGCTTTGGTTGACATGTAGTGTGTAGTTGGCGCTTGGTAATTTTAGACTAATATATAAAAATATATATACTGTTTGGTATGCATTTATGGAATGCTTCTTTCTGTTAACTCCAAACATTCTGTATGAAGCGAATGAAATTTCGGTGCATGATATTCTCGATGTCGGTTTGTGAATACCCCCTTTTTCCCAATAAATTGGGTACTTTCTGTAAATCGGCTATAGTATCAAGGTCTGCAGGGCATTGTTCTTTGCCAAAGGCACCATCCAAATCAGTGCCAATGCCAACATGCAACGAATTACCGGCAAGCTGACAGATATGATCCATATGGCCAACCATCGTTTCAAGGGTTACTCCTGTTTGTTCGGGAGTGGATTTGCCCCTAATCCAACCGGGTACCATCATCCACGCATCTAAGGGAATACCGACTACCGCTTCACGTTGAACCAGTTCTTTCAACTGTTCATCTGAAAATTGTCGATTGTGATCTACCAGCTTTCTACAATTGCTGTGACTGGCCCAAAGCGGACCGTTGTATAGGTCTATGGTTTCCCAAAAACTGGTATCGCACAAATGGGTCACATCAAGAATGAGGTTTAATTCTCCAATTTTTTTGAGCAGCTCACGGCCTTTTGCACCAATACCACCGTCAGAATCGGTACCGTGCGCATAAACTCCCGGACCATAGTGGGCAGGACCTATGGCCCTAAGTCCTGATTCGTATGACTTTTCCAAATATTCCATGCTTATGATGGAATCTGCTCCCTCAAGGCTCAAGATGTAGCCGATGGGTTTGTTGGGAGCATCATTTTTCCAGATTTCGAGATGGGTGTGCAGTTCTTGAACATTGGTAATTTGCACCATTTCACCTGCATCTTCCATGGCCTTGTACCATGCGAGTTGGCCTTGGGTCTGCGCCCATGCCTGCTGCTGAGAATTCCAACCGGGCAACGGATTTCCTTCTGGTGAGTACCGTGCGATCTGTGTGGCCACGCACAAGCCGATATTGCCATTACGCATAGCCTGCAACGAAACCGTGTTCTTGGCTCTATCGGGTTTGTCGGTCAGGCCTTTTTCAACCTCCCTGATTTCTTCAACAGATAACCGAAGATCGCGGTTCCACTCTATGGCATTCATGGCAAGATCTAGGTGGGCATCGAATATGAACATGGATCAAATAGAGATTTTGTTGCCTCTAGCGGCTACTTTCCAACGAGCTGCAATTTTATGGTTCTTTGCCATATACACCTCATCGTATTTGGCCACTGTCGGACAAATGTGATAGGGAATCGCATAAAACAAGTCACCTATCTTGTATTTTTTTGGATTTTCACAAGCGATGACCAAATGTTCTTCGCTATGCTTGATTTGCTGACATGCATCATCAAGGTTTTGAAATTTTACCCTTGGGAAGGGCATTTCAGGTGCCACTGACTTATGCCCGAGATCGAGACAAATAAGACCAGAAGCTGGTTTGCTGATGATTCGGGTCGTCAAAACCGCTGCACAAAGAAAGTCAGATTCAGGTAAGATATCGCTATAGCCCTGATCCCAAAGCAATACGGTGCCCGGCGATTTTTGTACACCTTCCCTTAGGCAATGTACTGGAAAGGTGGGAGAACCACCGGCCACAATATTCCCGACCTCCATTCCTAAGTTTTCAATGTTTTCTTTCAGCACTTCAACCTGTTCGAAAGCCTCATTGCACCGCTTTTTACGTTCCTCGAAATGTACATTCCTGATATGGCCGTCATAGACATGAAACCCCTTTGCCTTAAGATGCCCTGAACCGTATAGGGCCCGATAACAGGCAATGGCCGAATCATCGGGTAAGATTCCGGTACGGTTCATGCCGTTGTTTATATCGAGCCAAACATCCAAAACCACATTTTCTTTCATCGCAGATCTCTCGAGAGCACCAAGGGTATCGATATTGTCGACAAGGGTTGAAAAGGTCGTATTTTGAAAGGTATCGATCAATTTGAAAAGCCGTGGAATGGAAGCCCCGACAGGCTGCATGGCCAAAAGCACGTCTTTTGCTCCACATGAGGCCAACAGTTCTGCCTCGGCGATCGTTGCGCATTTGAACTTGTCAATACCCATGCGTAGCTGCATCTCAATAACTTCGGCCATTTTGTAGGTCTTGACATGTGGTCTTAGTGATTCATGGCCACCGGCCATTCGTATCATGGTCTCGATATTTCTTTGGATACGGTCAGGATGCACTACCAAAGAAGGGGTAATGAAGTGCTCATCACTTGTTATTTCATACCACTTTTGTCGCATGCTACCCATGTAATTCAAACATGGCCTCGATCTCAACGGGAATGTTATCGGGTAGCATCATGCCCACGGCACTGCGTACCCCCACACCATTTTCTTCACCAAATACCTCGACCATCAATTCACTGAAACCATTGATGACATAGGGGTGTTGCCCAAAGTCGGGAGTACAGTTTACCATGCCCAATACCTTGACGACCCTTTTGATCTTATCGAGATTTCCAAAATGGGTCATGATAGTCGATAGCATGGTAAGGCCCACCTGTCTGGCCGCTATTTTGGCTTGATCCTTATCGAGATCGTCACCAGCTCGGCCTTTCATCAAAGAGCCGTCAAAATTGACCGTGCCTTGGCCCGATACATACAGATGGTTGTCGACGACCAAAATGGGTTTATAAACGCCCAACGGCTTTGGTGCCGGGGGAAATTGCAAGCCCAATTCCTTAATTCGTTCTGAAGGAGATTTTTTCATGGTGTAATCAAATTATCATGTTCAATGTCAAGACCCCCAATAGCCCCATAATACCCACTAGGGTTTCCATGACGGTCCATGTTGAGAGTGTTTCCTTTACCGTAAGATTGAAATATTCTTTGAACATCCAAAAGCCCGTATCGTTCACATGCGAGAGCATCAGACTACCGGACCCAATGGCCAAGACCATTAATTCTGTGCTTACCCCGGTTCCAGAAGCCAAGGGCAGTACGATGCCCGCGGCCGTCAACCCGGCAACGGTTGCCGAACCTACACTGACACGTATTGCCGTGGCAATGAGCCATGCCAAGATCAATGGGGAGATACTTGAACCTTCGAGGGTCGAGGCAATATATTCGCTTACCTTGCTGTCGACCAACACTTCTTTCAACGCCCCTGCACCTGCGATGATCAATAAAATCATGGTGATGCTTGCCACAGAGGCCGAAAGTGATTTCATGACCGTTTTCATTTTCTTTCCCCGTGCAATGCCCAGGGTATAGACCGCGACCAAAACTGATAGCAATAATGCGATGACCGGGTTTCCTATAAAAATAAGCACCTCTTTCAAGAGCCCATCGGCAAGAAGTTGTTCTGCCGCTATGGCCAATGCTATTAAAATGATGGGCAAAAGGGCACTCAAAATACTGTTGGTCGTTGAAGGCAATTCTTCTTCTGGAATCAATACCGGATTGTAAAATTCTTTCAATGGCTTCGCTTCGATATTTTTGATGGTTCTGGCAAATAACGGACCCGCTACCAAAATGGCCGGAATGGCGATAACGATCCCATATAACAACGTTTTGCCAATATCGGCGTTGAACATGGCAGCGATGGCGGTCGGGGCAGGGTGGGGCGGAAGATAGCCATGTGTCACAGACAATGAGGTCAACATCGGTAGACCCACATAAATCAATGGAAGCCCCGTTGACATGGCAATGGTGAAGACCAAAGGGATCAAAATGACAAAACCCACAGAATAAAACATGGGGATACCCACGATAAAACCCGTGACGACCATGGCCCATTGCACGTTTCTGATTCCAAATTTATCGACCAGTTTGGTGGTAATGCGCTGGGCTGCCCCGCTATCGGCGACCAATTTGCCCAGCATGGCCCCCAAACCGAGAATCAACACCAAAAAGCCCAAGGTATTGCCGATACCATTTTGAATTGATTTGACGAGCAGTTGTAAATCCATTCCCTGAAAGATTCCGACAAAGAGGCAGACAATGATGAAGGCGAGAAAGGCATTGAGTTTTACCCGGGCAATCAACAAAAAAAGTAGCAGGATGCCCAAAAGGGCAATTACGATCGGCATGGTCTAGGTTATGAGAGCTGCTAAAATAAAGATTCAAATGGAAAAATCTGCCCTCGGACCTTATTTGTAGTTGTGGCAATTATTTTTACCGTTGATATTTTGGGGATCGGAAACAAAAAAATCCTTTTCCGAAAAAAACCGGAAAAGGATTTTAAAAGCCTTGAAAGCTTAATTATTCCACTAGCTCACTTTGATTTCTAAAGACCAGTTCGTTATCAAAAGAGTCGATCAACACGATACTATCGGTCTTCACTTTGCCTGCCAGCATTTCTTTAGACAGTTTATTGAGTACTTCTTTTTGTATCAATCTTTTGATGGGCCGTGCACCGTATTGGGGGTCAAAGCCCTTTTCTGACAAGTACTCAATGGCTTCATTGGTTGCATCGATGGTGATGTTCTGTGCCTCAAGCAACTTTTTTAGCAGATCTAATTGTAGTTCGACAATCTTCTTGATGTCAGCCCTGTTCAACGGTGTGAACATGATGATGTCATCGATTCGGTTCAAGAATTCAGGGCGTATGGTTTTTCGCAATAATCCCAAAACCTCAATTCTTGCCGCTTCAGTGGCGCTGTGCAGATCATCATTGTTCTCGAACTTCTCTTGAATGATATGGCTGCCCATATTGCTGGTCATGATAATGATACAGTTCTTGAAATCTGCCACACAGCCTTTATTATCGGTCAACCTGCCCTCGTCAAGCACTTGCAATAAAATATTGAATGTGTCAGGATGTGCCTTTTCGATCTCATCCAATAAGATGACGGAATAGGGTCTTCTTCGCACCGCTTCGGTCAATTGACCACCTTCGTCATAACCGACATATCCGGGAGGGGCTCCGACCAATCGACTTACCGCATGTCTTTCTTGGTACTCGCTCATATCGATTCGCGTCAAAGCGTTCTCATCATCGAACAGATATTCAGCAAGAGTTTTGGCAAGTTCGGTCTTGCCCACACCTGTGGTGCCCAAGAACATAAATGACCCTATGGGCTTCTTGGCATCTTGCAGGCCTGTTCGGCTACGTCTGATGGCATCAGAAACCGCTTCTATGGCCTCATCTTGGCCCACTACACGTTTGTGCAATACCTTTTCGAGGCTCAATAGCTTTTCACGCTCGCTCTGTAACATTTTGGTCACGGGTATGCCTGTCCATTTTGCAACCACCTCTGCGATGTCTTCATTGGTCACTTCTTCTTTGATAAGGGTACCTGAATTTTGTTGTTCTTGAAGTTCTTGTTGTAGTTTTTCCAACCGCTCTTGGGCTTCCTTGATCTTACCGTAGCGAAGCTCGGCGACTTTGCCGTAATCACCGTTTCGTTCGGCACGCTCGGCCTCTAGCTTGAAGTTTTCGATGCTTTGCTTCGTTTTTTGAATACTGTCAACCACTGATTTCTCACTTTCCCATTGGGCAAAGATTTCATTTCTCTCTTCTTTTAGGTTGGCCAATTCAAGGTTCAGCGACTTGAGTTTATCTTCATCTTTTTCCCTTTTAATGGCCTCGATCTCGATTTCCAACTGCATGATCTTACGGTCAAGGGCATCTAGTTCTTCAGGTTTTGAGTTTATTTCCATCCGAAGTTTAGAAGCGGCCTCGTCCATCAAGTCAATGGCTTTGTCCGGCAAAAATCTATCGGTGATATAGCGTTGTGACAATTCAACGGCTGCTATCACGGCCTCATCTTTGATGCGTACTTTGTGGTGGGTCTCATATTTTTCTTTGATACCCCTCAAAATGGATATGGCACTTTCAGTATCGGGCTCATTGACCATTACTTTTTGAAAGCGACGCTCCAAAGCTTTATCCTTTTCAAAATATTTTTGGTATTCATCCAAAGTGGTGGCCCCAATGGCGCGCAGCTCACCTCTCGCTAGGGCAGGTTTCAAAATGTTAGCGGCATCCATGGCGCCTTGACCACCGCCTGCACCCACTAGCGTGTGGATCTCGTCAATAAAGAGTACAATGTCGCCATCAGAAGTGGTGACCTCTTTGATAACGGCCTTCAAGCGCTCTTCGAACTCACCCTTGTATTTTGCTCCTGCGATCAGTGCGCCCATATCCAAAGAATAGATGGTCTTTTCTTTTAGGTTTTCGGGTACATCGCCCTGTACGATTCGATGGGCCAAACCTTCGGCAATGGCCGTTTTACCAACCCCCGGCTCACCGACCAACATAGGGTTGTTCTTGGTTCTTCGAGAAAGTATCTGAAGCACGCGCCTTATTTCTTCATCGCGCCCAATGACGGGATCTAACTTGCCACTATCGGCCTCTTGGTTCAGATTGCGGGCATACTTGTTCAGGGCATTGTAGGTATCCTCGGCACTTTGAGAGGTGACTTTGCCACCTTTGCGAAGTTCTTCGATTGCCGTCTTCAGGTCTTTTTCATTGACCCCTTGGTCTTTCAAGATTTGGGCAATCTTGCTCTTTGATTTAAAAATGGCCAAGATCATATGCTCGATGGATACATATTCATCGCCCATCTTATTGGCAATGATGCTGGCTTCGTTCAAGCTCTTTCCGGCTTCACGCGAAAGCATGATGTCTGCTCCCGAGACCTTCGAAAAACGTTGCAGTTCTTTGTCTAAGATCTGTGCGACAAGTGCATTGTTGACATTCAGTTTTTTTAGCAAAAAGGGAAGCACATTCTCGTCGACCTCACCGATGGCCTTGAACAAGTGCTCATTTTCAATTTGCTGATGGCCGTATGCCTGTGCCAATTGCTGGGCCTGCTGTACAGCCTCTTGAGATTTTATGGTGAAATTATTAAAGTTCATTTTCTACAGTTTTACCTATGGAGGTCAACAACCTTACCAGAGGGCAAGACCAGTCAAATTGTCGCGAAAACCCTAAAAAACAAAGACATTTCGTCAGTTTGTAAGCTTTTTCAATAAGCACGACTGAAATTCTAAATTTGCAGTATGGGATTATTGGGAAACCTTTTTGGAAGCAAGAACAGCTCAGGGAAAAAAGTTGATGATCTACCTTGGATCGTTCTTTCTTCCATTGAACAGATAGAAGAAATAAAAGACAAATCAAAAGAAAGGCCACAGCTCATATTCAAGCACTCCACCACCTGCGGCATCAGCAGAATGGTCTTGAATATGTTTGAGCAGGGTTATCCACTCAATGGAGAGCAAGCCGACCTCTATTTTTTGGATTTGCACGCTCACAGAGATGTTTCAAATAAGGTTTCGGAAATGTTCGGTGTGTTGCATCAATCCCCTCAGCTATTGGTGGTCAAAAATGGCACGGTCACTTTTCACACCTCGCATGGCGCCATAGCCGATACTGATCTGAACAGTGTGGTATAAAAAACCCCGGTCGACCGACCAGGGTTATGATTTAGTTAAAGCTATTCCGCCTTATTACATCTTTAAGTCTTAATTTGAGGTCTTCACCGGCATCATAGACCATTTGTTCGTTGGTCGGAAAGGGTACTGCGCCCAAATTTAACAACCTTACCAAGTCATTGTCAAGTGCGCGTCTATCACCATCAAAATTCGCGTAAATGTGCTCAAAGATAAATTCACTTGACAAGGGGTACGAATTAATGACCTGCCCGTTGTGCAAGTCTGTAAAACTGACCTTTGCACCTATTTGTGCACTCTTAAATTGGGTGAATTGGTAAAAATCACATCGAACCGTTACCATTCGGTCAATTTTGATTTTATTGCCCAGACTGTCTTTCACTATATTGCCCTCTTGGTCATAAAGGTATTCATAACCATCTTTGACCTGCCTTTCTTTGGTGATTTGCCTTTCATTTACCTGTTCGGGCGAGATGTTGATCTCTTTGAAGTCAACGTTCATCGCATAGTCATAGGCCACCGACTTCAGAGGTCTGGCGTGGTATTGGGTCCAAAAGTTGTTAAGCCCGTAAGCATTGAAATCCAATAGTTCTTCTTCCAGACGTCTAGGAATGACCTGTTCGGTATCATTGTTGATTTCCACTTTGACGAAATCCAGTCCCTTTTGATATGCTTCCTCCATTTTTGGGGCCGTGTCTCCATACCCTGGATTTATCTCTTCCAAATAGGCCAGTTCATTATAGGCCTGCCTGAAATCAGCTTTACTATTGGCACTTTCAAGCAATTGTCCGGCATTGGCATAAAGATATTCTGATAGTGCATTCTTACTGGCAATAATATCGTTGTTGTAGTTTCTAAAGGAAAAAACAGCATCTCGGTTTTCATCATATATGGGCAAAGGCAATAGCGGTTCAATTCTTTCTTGCCAATTCTTCAATTGTACATAACCTTTGTAAATAGCCTCATAGTTGGCAGGGTTTCCATCTTTTTTCAAGAAGGTAATTCTCTCTAGCTCTCTTTTTGAATATTTCTGAAATGCAGATTCTAGCAACAAGACATAGTCTTGGTGCCCTTTTTTGGTTTTGTTTTCAGAAAGTTCGGTAATAGCCTTTGACATGGCTGTGGCATAATTGCCACTGTTCAGGGCCTCTTGGGTCTTCTTCACACCGCCACAGGCAACAAGCATGACCAATACGATTAAGAGTAATAGTTTTTTCATGGCTTTTTGATTTTATGGTTTGGTAGACAGCATTCAACCGCCGTGCCAAAATCTTACTTAGTGATAACGAAAATCGTCAAGTGGTAGTATATTTTGGATGAAATACCTGATTTTATTGGGATTGGACTGTTTTGTGGATTGTTCATTTTTATTGGATAACTCTTTCTTTAAAAAGGAAATTATTCGGGTAGGAAAATGGGATTTAGTTGTATTTTTAGCACCTAAAAATCTTCAAGGCAAAATGCAAAGAGACCACCAGATTTTTGACCTGATCGAAAAAGAAAGAGAAAGACAGACCAATGGAATTGAATTGATCGCGTCAGAAAATTTTACCAGTCCGCAAGTGATGGAGGCGGCAGGTTCGGTACTGACCAACAAATATGCCGAGGGCTATCCCGGTAAGCGATATTATGGCGGCTGCGAGGTGGTCGATGAAGTCGAACAATTGGCCATTGACAGGGCAAAAGAACTATTCGGGGCGGTATATGCCAATGTTCAGCCCCATTCGGGCTCGCAGGCCAATGCCTCTGTCTATCATGCATGCCTGAAGCCCGGCGACACCATCTTGGGTTTTGATTTGGCCCATGGCGGGCATTTGACCCATGGATCTCCCGTAAATTTCTCAGGAAAGCTGTACAATCCTGTTTTCTATGGAGTAGATGAAGAAACGGGCATGCTCGATTATGATAAGATCCAAGAAGTGGCCGACAAAGAAAAGCCCAAGCTCATTATTGCCGGGGCCTCTGCTTATTCACGTGATATGGACTTCAAGCGGTTTCGCGAGATAGCAGATGGGGTCAATGCCCTATTGCTTGCTGATATTTCTCACCCTGCCGGGCTTATTGCCAAAGGCATTATGAACGATCCCATTCCGCATTGCCATATCGTGACCACTACCACGCACAAGACATTGCGTGGCCCAAGGGGCGGATTGATCTTGATGGGCGAGAACTTTGAAAATCCGTTTGGCATTCGCCTGAAAAACGGTAATCTCAGAAAAATGTCAGGATTGTTGGATCTGGCCGTATTTCCAGGAAATCAAGGCGGACCTCTTGAGCATATCATAGCCGCCAAGGCAGTGGCCTTTGGAGAGGCACTGACCGATGATTTTTTGCACTATATCATACAGGTGAAGAAAAATGCCGCGGCCATGGCCAAGGCCTTTGTCGATAAAGATTATAAAGTGATTTCTGGTGGCACCGATAACCACATGATGCTCATCGACTTGCGCAACAAGGGAATAACGGGAAAAGATGCCGAAGCGGCACTCGAAAATGCCGATATCACGGCCAACAAGAATATGGTGCCCTTTGATGATCGCTCACCATTCATCACTTCGGGTATCCGTTTGGGTACTGCCGCCATTACCACGAGGGGGTTGGTAGAAAGTGATATGGAAATTATCGTTGATTATATCGACGAGGTAATTATCCATCATGATGATGAAAAGACAATAGCCTCAGTAAGTGAAAAGGTCAATGCGATGATGCATGATAGGCCGTTGTTCAAGCCTTAGCCCAGTAGCAAGAAATCACCAAAAGTAATCTCTTTGTTCTTCAAATCATAAATTGACGCATCGCTGTTCTCATTTGAGTCAAAGTAGAGTGCCCAATAGTCAAAGTACCCAATATCTTTTTTGAATGGGTCAAAGCTATCGGTTGGGTTTGGCGGTACCAAGGTAAATTCGGTGAATATGGGAATAAAAATCTCATAGGGCATTTCAGAAAGGCTTTTGGTGAAATAGACGAAATTTTCACTTATGGCCGACATGATGTTGCCAAATTCTTTGGTAATGCTATCTTCATGTATTTTTGAAATGACGATCGAAACGTCTTTTAAATGTAGTGACAACTCTGCTATATCTACCTTGAACGGATTTTGTTCTTGCAACTCACTTACCAAGTTCCCTAGTCCTGTCTTATGTTCAGGTACATTGCACTGTTCTTGGTCAAAATTGCCCCAATCTCCATTGTTGAAATGATAAAGACAGTGTGCAAGGGTATAATTGGCATAAAAATTCAGCACCATCTTCGGCACTCCATTTTTGTCAAGAATCTGCTGAACGAAAACATCTGAAAAGAAATGCCTTTCCAGTTTTTTTCTGAAGCACTCTAGACCGGTTATTTGTTTGTCATGAAATTTATTCCGCAATAATCTTCCCCCCATGTGCTTCTATTTTGGCTGATTCAAAAACAATGTACCTCACTGGCACATTCTAAATTAGAATAATCATAATTCTATAGACGCGGTAAAAACCTTAAAAATTCTGGGGTTTTTGTGACTTTGTAAAAAACGGATTGTTAAAAAAAAGTTAAAATCGATAAAAGTAAAGCTGCTACTTCTTTTTCGTGAAGAGAATTTAGATAAATCCTCGCTTTTTGGCTTCTAAGATAAGAGCAAGGTCGTTTTTGTTTTCAGTGCCGAAAAGTGACTTTAGGTGTCTCTTTCTATTCTCTATGGAAGAGGATGATAATTGGACATGGTTCTCAAGATCTTTGGTTTTGGTGCCAATAGAGAGGTGGTATAATATTTTCTTGTCCTTTTCATCTAAAATGATGTCGTTCGACATTTTTTTGCGAATGGCCGACAATACCTTTGCAGAGTAGTAAGGGGTACCATCAATAATGGTCTTTATGGCATCTTCAAGTGTTTTAGGGTCAATATCGGTCTTTACAAGATAGCCATCAGGGTCGACAGACTTTAATATACTGTTGATCCTATAGTTGTCACTGAACGATGACATAAAGACAATCTTTGACTCGGGCACTAGTTTACGGGCCAAAACACCTAGGTCTTCACCGTTATGGGGCTGGTCTTCATCGGGTGGAAACAGTTGAACATCCAAAAATATAATATCATACTTGAATGAATTCACCGATTCTTCGATTCTGGCCTTTCCAGTATCAAAGGTGTTTGCCGTATCGACTATGATGTTGGTATCATCAAAGACCAAGCGCTCTAAGATGAACTTATAACCAAGCATGGTCATTTCATGGTCGTCTATCGCTAATATTCGTAGTGTTTTCAATACTAATCACATTTTATGTTTGTTGCGCGAAGGTCGATCCCAATAGTTCACCGGTGGGCATATCGGTATTGTATATTTTGTCAAAGGTTACGGTGACCGATGTGCCTTTGCCTATTTTGCTATTAATGCTCAACACGCCATTTATTTTTTCAACACGGGAAATCACATTTTTTAAACCGATGCCCCTCTTGCCCTTATTGATGTCAAACCCTTTGCCATCATCATTGATCGTCACTTTCAATTGGTTGTCGTCAAGTGCTTCAAAATTGACCAAGACATTATCGCATTTCGCGTGCTTTACACAGTTCTGCAACGATTCTTGTACAATTCGGTACATATTGATCTTGAGATTTCCAGAAAGCTTGTCCCAATCCATTTCATCATCATAGGTAAAAGAGCAATTAATTTTTGCAGATTCACCTATTGACTTGACCAAATCATCAATGGCCAATATAAAGTTATGAATTTTTTGGTAGGAAGCGGCATTGAGTTCATGCGAAATGGTTCTGATCTCTTCTTCAAGTTCTCGCAATTTTTCTATAAGCTCGGCCCTTTGGTTGACCGATGCCTCATCTTCACGCTCGTTCAAGCCAGTAAGAATAAGCCGTATACCCAGCATTTGACCCAATATGCCATCATGTAATTCTTCTGATATTCGTTTTTGTTCTAACTGTTTACCTTCTTGAAACTTGCCTTGTTGGGCCAGCATGAGGTTGTAGATTTCTTGGTTGTTTTCTTGTTGCTTTTGTTGAAACTTCAGTTTTTGATTTTTTGCCCTTTGGTTGATTATCACATAAACGGCAATGGCCAGTAACAATAGCCCCACGGCCACGCTGACCCAGATTCTTTTTTGCCTTGACAGTGCCTCATTCTGTTCGATGACCTCATCGGTCTCCATCTGTATTCGGGCAAACTTATCGCGAATGCTCCGCTCTTGGGCCTGCAATTCTTCGTTCAGGTTGAAATAGGCTGTGGCATGGGCGGCACTGTTTTTTCCATCGATTTTGGTCAATAGCTCAAAAGTGCTCAACAAACGGTCATTATTGTTGGTCTCTTGGGCAATTGTTTTAGAGGCCAATGCTTCTTGTATGGCCTTGGCGGTATCTCTTTCATGGGCCAGTACCTCGGCCATGAACTCATGGTTACGGGCTTTGGTATAAATGTCTCCCAAACTATCTAAAATTTTATGTGATTGGCGAAGCAACTGTTTGATACTGTCGGTATTCTTATCACCATTTTTGAACTTGGCATAGGCAAGACTGCTTAGGGCCCTAGCATATGACCTTGGTTCTTTGGCCTGAAAACTATCAATAGCGATCAGCTCATCATAGAGCGTTTTTGCCCTCTCATAATCTTTCTTTTGCAGGTAGGTGAAAGCAACATTGTTTTTGTGGAAAATAAATTTGCCAAACCAATTTGTGGCATTTTCTTTTAAATAATCTTTTGCAGTAAGATGATACTCTAGTGATTTATCAAAACTGTTTAGTCTTATTTGAATATTCCCCAAGAGATTATAGGCATCAAATAGTCTATTTTCAATTTCGTTTTCTTTAAAAAAGGAGATGGCTTTTACAATATCTTTTTCGGCTCCTATATAATCTTTGTTGTTATTCTTCACTTGGGCCATGGCATATAGCATCCAGCCAGGATAGTATTCTGCTGATTCCTCTAGGTCCGCTTCCAAAAAAAGCTGGTATGCTTCTTTATAGTGGTAATAGGCACTGTCGGGTTTGATTAACTTATACATTGCTCCTAAATCCCAATGGGCCTCACCCAACGATTGGTAGTCTTCAATCTTACGGGCCAAGACCATCAGGTCGGCATTTATTTTTTTGAACCGCAAGGTATCACCAAGACTTTTAAATGCCAGGGATATTTTTGAATAGGCCCTCGTCTTTACACTGTCAGAATAGTTTGCCTCTGCATATTCGAATGCTTTGTCGAGCAATCCCTTTTTTTGATTTGACAATAGCGCATCATTATTTCGTGCCTCCGTTATCCATAGGGCCACGCTATCTTTTGATACGTTATGATTTTTTGGATCGTAATCCTTTTTTTGTTCACATCCCCAGATGAAAAGAATTAGGGCGGCACTAAAGAAAAGGTTGGTTTTTGTAGTAATTTCCCTCATTCGTCTGGCTAACACTACCTACAAGATAAAAAAAAGCCCCAATACTGAAACCAGCATGGGGCTTTTTCTTCGAAATTTATTATTGTTCAGTTACTGGCCATCTCTATCACTAGAGGAACTTCCACATCCATCGCAGGCCGTATCATCTAAATTCTCAAACAGGGCTTCAGTCTCCTCCAAATTGGTTTCGGCTTCACAAGCAATCGTCCCCAGCCCAAATACCAATAGGGCCAAAATACCAAGTGTCTTTCTCATTTTCGTGTCTCGTTTAAAGTGTTAAAAATTAGATTGTTAAGTAATTTCTTACAAACTAAGAAATTACTTGGTTTTAACACCAACCGTATTTGAATGTATGAGCAAATACACCAGGTCTGTTAGTAAATGTTAACGATTTGCTAGAATTTGATTATTCAGATGCCTTGATGCTGTTTTTGGAGAGCATGTTCTTCAAGGCATCGATTTTATCGAGGTACGACTTAGAAAAAGGTAGCTGACTTTTGTCGTTCTTCAGCGTACAGATCGACTTGCCATAATTGATACGCGCCACATACTTACCGTTCAAAATGTAGCTTTGGTGAACGCGAATAAAGTTTGTCGGTAGCTTTTTTTCGAAGGTCTTGAGTGTCTTATAAGCGCTTACCGTGCTACCATCCCTCATGATAAAATCAGTGGTATTGTTGTCTGCCTTGAGATAAAGAATGTCATCGGTGTTCAAATAATGGTAATCACGATATGACTTTAGGCAGATGGTTGTGGGTACGCTATCGGCAGGTACCTCTTTGCGAATTCTAAAAATGGTCTTGCGTATATCAAATTCGCTATGCGGCAACAGCCAATAATCAAAAAAACCACTTTTCAGCGCATCATAGGCATGGTCTTTGTCTTTGGCATAACCAATCATCAGTGGAATCTTTTTCAGAAATTGGTGCAGTTCGGCGACCATCTGCAGACAATCGGTAGTTTCATTGCTCAGGTTTACGATTACCACATCGGGCAAAAACTTCAAGATGGCGTTCAAGCCTTCATTGATATTTTGGGCCGTGGCCGTACAGCTGAAATCACCATATTCTTGCAATTGCAATTGCAGTTGTAGGTGAGTGGCAGCGTCAGAATCGATTATGGCGTACGTATAGTCCATAGCATCTTCGCTAGCCGCAAGTTACTAAGTACCAAAAAATAACGATTGCATTTTTACCTTAAAAAAACTGTGGTTTTCCTGCAAAAAAACCTGATTTTCAATTTTTTAACAAGAATTTTCGTCGCCTATTGCCCGAGAACATATTCGTAGGCTCCTGCATCGGGGGTAGGTGTGCGATCATTGCCCATGATGTCAAAGGGGACCAGCAGTGCCGTATTGGCGTCACCAAAATCGATGGCCCCAGAATCTACGGTGATACGAAAATCATTTTCATTGGGGCCCACAAAAAGGGTATTGCCATTTAAGAGGATGTCTCGATAGTTAGACGTGTCTTCAAAATTGAACAAGGGGTTGTTCGTATATATTTCATTCACATCATTGAACTTGATCAAGCAGTTTTCGAAGGCAAATTCAAAACCATATCTATCGTCTCTGTTCAATAACAGCTCAATATCCCTGTTGCCATCTATGATACAGTTTGAGAATTTTGTCGAATTCAAGTCACCACCTAACGTTTGTGTCGGGGTTTCTTCAAAATTATCGATCAACACGGCAGGGCTATTTCTAAAACCCGTATTCCAATAATTGGCAATGGTCGCATGCGCAAAATCATATCTTCCGCCAAGGCTGCAATAAAGTGCGCTCTGTCCGGCATTGCCAAGTACTAAATTCTCGGCATTGATATATGAGTTACGTGCCCACAGGTTTATACTTGAACTATTGAAAATCTGTGTGCTTTTTAGAATGAGCTTTGCTTCACTTGATTCGGCATTACCCTCTACCAACAAACCGACCGTGGCATTTTTTAAGGTCAAATATTCGATGTGATTTGAAATGCTTCCTTCGGCCAACCAAATAGTGCCCCATTGGCCAGATAGGTCGGCGTAGCCAGGTTCTAATCGATCTCCCTCAAAAATCACCTCGTTTTCGAGTAGTTCACCATCTTCACTCAGCGCGCCGTTGATTTGTATTGAAGCGCCCGAAGTGACCAGAATGCCCGAATTTTGGTGAAAATGGACACGTGCGCCGGCATCGACTGTCAATGTATTTCCTTCGTCAACGGCCGCATATCCATAAATGACATATGGTTTTTCGTCAGTGAAGCGCAGCTCATCATCTTCAAGAAAAAATCCTTCAATACGTATTTCATCTCCTTCCTCATCAAGACCGAGCAACAGTGTTTCTTTGGTGCCATCAGAAAGTGTTCTGGGGTACAGAAATATGGCATCCCTGACCAAGGTGACCAGTTCAACACGTTGTTGTTGATCACCGGCCCCAAAAAGTAGGGCATCTGTATATAAAAATTCGTTTTCGCCCACACTTGAGATATCAAATGTTGTCTCGATGAACACGAACAAACTGTCTTTTGCCAATAGGGGAATATCGCTAAAGGTCTTGCCCGATAGGCCATCGACATTTATACGGTAATCACTTTCTTCACCACCCTCAAGGCCAACAAAGGGCAACTGTACGTCTTTGTTTGAACGGTTATACACTTTGAGCGTATAGGTGGCACTGCCGATGTTGGTGAAAATGGTATCTAAAAAAACGGTGTCTTTTGAAAATTCGAGATTACCTTCACTAGGTTCGAAATCAAAATCTTTTCGACAAGATCCGGCACTTATGCAAAGTATGGCGGCAACAAGTATAAGCACAAAATTACGCATGGGTCTGCCCGTTTACTGAAAAAGCTTGTTCACTGTTTCGGGTATTCGTTTTGGTCTAAGCAATTGTGTATCTAAAAAGCACCAATCGGTTATAGCTCTAACCAATAAAACCCCTGTTTTATTGTCCGATATTTCAACCACCCTTGTTGAAATAGGGCCTTTCATTTGTTGCACATGGGTGACCAAACATAGCTCATCGTTCAATTGCGCCGACTTGAAATAGGTGATGTCGTGTTTTCTAACTACCCAAATGCCCAATTTTTGAAGGGTTGCATTTGTGGCCGATAGCCAATGTGCCTTTGATATTTCCTGTATCCAATGTATATAGCGAATGTTGTTCACATGATCGAGTTCGTCTAGATCACCATGAACGACCTTTCGCGTTTCAGCATACCGGCGCATACTATTTTTTGACGATTTTTACCTCAAAGAGTTTGTCCCAGTTTTTTCCCGTGACAAAAAAAGTGCCGCGTTCTTTATGATATGCCACACCGTTCAATACAGAATTTAGGTCATCCCACCCTTTGCCTCGGGTCACTTTGCTTTTGAGTCCACCGAAATTCACCACCCCTTCGATGGCGCCCGATCGGGCATCGATAATCATCATGCTCTCTTTCTGATAGACATTGGCGTAGATTTTTCCATCGACATATTCCAGTTCATTGGCCTTGTTGAAAATAGACTTGTTGGTAACGGTCTCGATATAGCTTTCTTCTTGAAGCGTATCGGGATCCAGTAACCAGATTTTTTCTGTGCCGTCACTTTTGTACAGCTGGTTTCCGTCATTGCAGAGCCCCCAGCCCACCTTGCTTTTGCCATAGTTGAAAGTGGCCTGTCTTTGCAAAGTGTTCACATTGTAGATGTAGCCAATGCCGCTCTGCCAGGTCAGTTGGTACAGCTTATCGTTCAAAATGGTAATGCCCTCACCGAAAACCGATTCGTCTAGATCGACTTGTTGTAAGATCTTTCCGGTTTTGTAATCCAGTTTTCGTAGGGTCGAGCTTCCCTTTTTACCTGTTCCCTCGAAAAGCGTGTCACCTTTGAACTCAAGACCTTGGGTGTATGCCAAAGGGTCATGGGCATAGGTATTTATGATTTCGTAGGTATACACTTCAGGGCCTGTTTCGGCCAGCACCTTGATTTTCTTTGAGATGATCACCGATCGATCTTCGTAGCTCACATTTGCCATAAGTTGTTTGTTGCCGAGTTTCTCTATATCAAAAGTGATCTTATCATCGTGCAGTGCAAGCGTCTTTCCGTCAATTGAATATTCAACTTTTTCAACGGGCAGGTCTTTCTTGTTTTTCAGTACCACGGCAACGGTTTGGTTCTTCTGAAATTTCTTTTTGTTTCCTTCAAGTTGTATATCAAAAAGTTTGGCCGGGTCTTTTTCTCCGCCACAGGCCAAAAAGAACAGTAAAATGATTGAAGAATGTAGTATTTTGAGCATACGGGTAAGCATATAAAGAGGTATAACTTCAACAGAATTCTCCCCGAAATTAAGAATGTGCGGCGATTGCCACAAATTTAAAAGGTCGTATATTTGCATAGGCAAGTCCTACACGACCAGCTCCTGCAGAATCCCCCAGGGCGGGAACGCAGCAAGGGTATGTGGTCGTAGCGGTGCGATGTAGGTAGCTTGCCTTTTTTTGTACCCAAAACATACGGTGCCGTAATCTCTTCCATCCATTACATATTTATGCTTTTCTTTGTAGGGAAAGGACATTTCTATGGAAAAAAAGGTCGTGTTGATAACGGGTGGCTCTTCTGGGATCGGAAAATCAATAGGGATCTATCTTTCAGAAAAGGGGTACAAGGTTTATGGAACCACTAGAAATCTAAAAAACCATTCTGACTTCAATGCTTTTGAACTCATTCAATTACAGGTGAAATCGCCCGAAAGCGCCAAATCGGCCGTAGAAGAGGTGACTTCAAAGGAAGGGCGATTAGACGTGTTGATCAACAATGCCGGTGTTGGCATTACAGGCCCTATTGAGGAAACCCCACATGAGGAAATCTTGAATGTTTTCGACACCAATTTTCATGGCCCGATACATATGATGAAGGCCGTGCTGCCCCAAATGCGAAGACAGGGTGGGGGCCTGATCATAAACACAACATCGATAGCCGGCTATATGGGCCTGCCGTTTCGAGGGTATTATTCGGCCAGCAAAGGTGCCTTGGGATTGATTACTGAGGCATTGAGAATGGAGACCAAAAAGTTTGGAGTTTCCATCACCAACATCGCACCGGGCGATTTTGCCACCAATATCGCCGCCGGAAGATATCATGCCCCGGTAACCAGTGGTTCGGCCTATGAGCAAGAATATGGTAGAACCCTGAGTTTGATCAATGAACATGTAAATACCGGAGCAGACCCGCAACAAGTGGCCAAAATGGTCTATCGCGTAATTCAGAAAAAAAATCCGAGAGTTCATTATCTGGTTGGCGCATTCATGCAAAAACTCTCTATTGTGCTAAAGAAAATTTTACCCGGCAAGGTTTATGAAAGACTTTTGCTCAATCACTATAAATTATGAAGTGATGGCACGTTTTTTGATTTTCAAAAAACATGGAAAAAGGTAAAAGACTTCTGGGGTTCTGTTTTCTGGCTGGCCTACTTCTTCTTCAGGGCTGTGATGAAATTTACGAGTGCATTTTTAATATCGATCCAGAAATTCATGATAGGCCATTGGAGCTTGGTCTTGTGGGTGAAGAGTATTATGGCCTTGTCACCGCTGAGATACGCAACGAGGTCAACGACAACGACTACTTCTACAATTTTGATGTTTATGGAGAATTGCCACCAGGAATTTTCTACGATATCAACCGAAGATCAATCGAGTTTTTTGGTGTTCCCGAAGAAGAGGGCACTTATAGGTTTGAAGTTGAATTATTTGTTGAAGCCTATGATATCGATGGATACGATGGTAGCCCTACATGCGCAGATTCTGTCTTTAGGGAGTTTACCATTCAAGTGATCGACTGAAACTTTCCAATCCATATTTTTTACCCAAGAATATAAAAATTCGACTTTTTATTGTTGTAAATTCGCAGTGAATTTTAGCAGAACTTAAAACCTCATAAAAAGCATGAAATTTTTTATAGATACCGCAAATCTTGATCAAATCGAGGAAGCCCAACAATTGGGTGTGTTAGATGGTGTGACCACCAATCCCTCCCTAATGGCCAAAGAGGGCATCACGGGTAAAAACAATATCATGAAGCATTATGTCGACATCTGTAACATAGTTGAGGGAGATGTATCGGCAGAGGTGGTGGCCACAGATTTCAACGGTATGGTGAAAGAAGGGGAAGAGTTGGCCGATCTACATGAACAGATAGTGGTGAAGGTGCCCATGATCAAAGACGGAGTGAAGGCCTTAAAATATTTTTCCGATAAGGGCATTCGAACCAATTGCACCTTGGTCTTTTCACCAGGGCAAGCTATATTGGCCGCCAAGGCAGGGGCGAATTATGTTTCTCCATTTATCGGCCGTTTAGATGATGTCTCTACCGATGGATTGAACCTTATTTCTGAAATCAGGCATATTTACGACAACTACGATTTTCAGACCGAGATTCTTGCGGCATCCATACGCCATACGATGCATGTCATTGACTGTGCCAAAATTGGTGCTGATGTAATGACCGGCCCGCTTTCCGCCATTTTGGGGCTGCTTAAGCACCCATTGACAGACATCGGACTTGAAAAGTTTTTGGCAGATTACAAAAAAGGAAATTCGTAAAGACTACTTTTTATAAAGCATCCAGACCCCTCGCACTCAAGTTTGTTCGCGGGGTTTATTTTTTGAAAGAATAATAAACGTTGGCGAATGCGTCGATGACCAAAGAATCGTTTGTAATGACGCATTTATTGAGATTGTCGAGAATGAGACCTTTCTGTATGGCCTCAAAGTCATCACTTCGATATTGATATTGGGTATCTAAATTATATTCATTCAAGAGATTGAGCCATTGATCATGTGAAGTTCTCAGGTTTATGCCCACAAAATTATATTCACGATGCTTATCTTTCAGTTTGGCAACATGCTTACTAATATTTCGCAAGTGCCCTTTTTGGGTGCCCGACCAAAAATAGAATGCAGTTTTCTTTTCTTTGGTGATATCCCTTAAACTCACTTTTTCTCCTGTATTGTTGATGAGTGTCAATTCAGGAACATTGCTCGAGGGTTGCAAACGTTGAATGCCCTTATATAGATCATTGATTTCCTCAACGTGCTTTTCATTGGTTGAAAGCTTGCTGAACTTGGCAATGAACTTGTCACAGTCTTCATTCCACTTATGCTCTTTCAAAAGATAGTCCATGGCCACGTTTCGAAATAAGTTGTTGCGCAGTTCTTCTTCATGTATCAAACTGTCGATCAAATAGAGTTTGTGCTTGTTGTAGTGAAGGTGGTTTTTTGTTTTGAGCATCTCCATACCACAGCCTTCAGAACAGGTCATATAAGCCAAGTTGCTAAAATAATTCTTCAGGTAACGGTAATAGGGGGTGAAGTAGGCAAGGTCTTTATTGTTAAGGTCTAAATGCTGTCTGTAACCGTAAAACTCTTCACCGAATTCATGTATTTTGTCTTCTTGGGTCTTTTTTCTATGGTAGAACGGATATTCTTCACGATAAATGTAGTTATTGTAATCGATGGACGCATTTGCCATTTTGTAGGCATTATCACCGATTTCGTACTCTTCATGTAGGCTGCCCAACAAATCAAGTTTTGCCTGTCTGAGCGAATCCATATTACTTGTGAACACTTCTGGTTCGAGCTTATAATAAGAGTAGACCAGAGGCTTTTCTTCTTCATGTGTCAAATAAAGTTCAATCAGAAGATTATTGATTTCGCTTCCTTTGCCAGAAAATACGAGGGACTCGTCAAACTCAACGGTGTTCAAACGAATGAGTATACTATCTCCTTCCGTGAAATAGACGTACTGCAGCTCAGGCGAATGGTCGAAATGGTAAAGGCCTTCCTCCATGCCTGAAAGGGAAAATGAAAATCGATTGTTATCATCAAGTTGTGCGGAATCTATGACACTGTCATCCTTGAACAGAACAACGTAATCACTGGTAGGGTTGACAATCTCTCCAGCAAAATACACTTTGGCGCTTTCATTGGTTTTTTCTGAACAGCCAAGCACCACCAACAAAGAGATACCGAGTAAAACTCTAACCATATAATCAGTATACTTTCGACCAACAAAACTAACAATCGTATGAAACCATGGTTGTTAACGGTTGGTTAAATGTTGTAAAACGCTGTTTTCTAGTGGTTTCAGATGTATGATTTAAATTGTTGCCAAGCCATAAATTTGGCTATTTTTGCAAAAAATTTTGAAACGCTATGTTATCGGTATCAAATCTATCCGTACAGTTTGGAAAAAGAGTCTTGTTTGACGAGGTGAACGCAACATTCACACAGGGTAACTGTTATGGCATTATTGGTGCCAACGGGGCAGGCAAGTCTACCTTCTTGAAATTGTTGGCCAAGCAGAATGAACCTACTTCAGGCAGTGTACATCTCGAACCAGGAAAACGGATGTCGATTCTTGAGCAAAACCATAATGCCTATGACGACTTTCAGGTCTTGGAAACCGTGGTCATGGGCAACAAACCTCTTCACCAGCTCAAACAACAGATCGATGCCCTCTATGCCGATTACTCTGATGAGAACGCAGAGAAGATAGGTGAACTGCAGGTGCAATTTGAAGAAATGGATGGTTGGAACGCTGAGAGTGATGCCGCTGCCCTCTTATCAAATTTGGGCATAGCCGAAGTCATGCACTATAGCGCAATGGGCGATATCGATTCAAAGTTGAAAGTTCGGGTTTTGTTGGCGCAGGCCCTTTTCGGCAATCCTGATGTACTGGTCATGGACGAGCCGACCAATGATCTCGACTATGACACGATCAACTGGCTCGAAAACTTTTTGGCCAATTATGAAAATACGGTGATTGTGGTATCACACGATCGACACTTTTTAGATGCGGTCTGTACACACATTGCCGATATTGATTTTGGCAAGATCAATCTCTTTTCAGGCAACTATACTTTCTGGTATGAAAGTAGCCAATTGGCGGCGAGACAGCGCGCACAGCAAAATAAAAAGGCTGAAGAAAAGGCCAAAGAACTTCAAGAGTTCATACAGCGTTTCAGCGCCAATGTCGCCAAGAGCAAACAAGCGACCTCTCGCAAGAAGATGCTTGAAAAACTTAAAGTTGAAGACATAAAACCCTCTAGCCGTCGATACCCTGCCATCATCTTTGACAGGGAGCGTGAAGCGGGCGATCAGATTTTGAATGTTGAAAAACTGACCGCTTCTTCAGAAGATGGTGAGCTGCTTTTTCAAAACGCCGACATCAATTTGGCCAAAGGAGATAAGGTGGCCATCATTTCAAGGGATTCTCGCGCCACATCGGCCTTTTATGAAATTTTGAACGGCAATATGAAACCTGGCTCTGGCTCGTTCAGGTGGGGGGTCACGACCACGCAGTCATATTTGCCGGCCGATAACTCCAGTTTTTTCGATGAGGACATCAATCTTGTCGATTGGCTGAGACAATGGGCCAAGACAGAAGAGGAGCGGGAAGAGGTCTATATTCGTGGTTTTCTGGGAAAAATGCTTTTTAGTGGTGAAGAGGCCCTCAAAAAAAGCACCGTGCTATCAGGAGGCGAAAAAGTTCGTTGCATGTTGAGTCGCATGATGATGCTTAGGGCCAATGTGCTGATGCTTGATGAGCCTACCAACCATTTAGACCTTGAGAGTATCACCGCTTTCAACAACTCGCTAAAAAAGTTCAAGGGCACGGTTTTGTTGACCACCCATGACCATGCATTCGTGCAGACCGTGGCCAACAGAATCATTGAATTGACACCCAAAGGCGTCATTGACCGTTACTTGACCTTTGATGAGTATATGTCAGACAAATCGATTCGGGCGCAACGTGAAAAAATGTACGCAGTACCAGCCGTCTGATCAAGCATTGAAGTATTTGCTGTTCCAAATAGCGGGATTAAAATTCTTGCCCAAGGCAAAGCCATAGAAAATCACTATTGAGGCGATGCACTTGAACACAAAAAAGAAAATGATCCAAAACTCTGACGATGAGCTTGATTTAGAAAACAATCCATTGGGTATCAGCAAGGTTGAGATATAGCTTATGAGCAATACCAAGATGATCAGGTTGCCGATGCCCTTAAACGGCCAGACCAAAAGTTTTCGAAGAGGGTGTAAATCGTTGCCCCACTTATGAACCAAGTAATAATAGCCATTGCCAAGCGGTGCAAATAACAGGGGATCATCTTTGTCCTCTAATTTGAAGAGTCTTGAAGGTGCCATGATTTTAAAACCCTTGAGTTGTGTGCCGTGGTCTCTTTCAAGTTTTTTGATTTTTGAAACCGCACTGGGCGGAAACTTTCCTTTGAAGTATTTGGTGTCTAAAAAACGAAGGCGATAGTCAATACAGATTTTTTTGATTTGATCGATGTGGAATATATTTTCGGTGTCCAATAAATCGAATACAAATTGGTTCACCGTTGCTTTGGGCGAATTGGCCAATTCGTTTTCAATTCGTACTGTTGATAGCGCATCTTCTTTAATTATTTGATACACCTCTTCCAGTATTTGGTCGCCCACGACATTTTTTTGGGCAAGTCGCCGCAACTTATCTTCAATGTTGGTTTTTTTCAAGAACATGTTTTTTCATAGCTTTTCCCAAAATTAAAGAATGAACCCGTGGTTGTAAAGATACGTTGACGAAAAGAAATGTTAACATTTTGTTAATTTCTATGAACTGCAAGAGTTTTAATGCCAGTAATTCCTTCAAAATGTTATCTTGTCGATGTTTCGTGCATTTCATCGATTAGGCATCGGTGAATGTGTCATTCCGAAAGTTGAATTTGAAGAACATTATAGCCCCGTACCCCTTATGAGAGTCCCATTTCTTGCCCTTGTTTTGCTTGGCATCCTTTTGCCATCATCATTGTTTTCACAGGTAAAAAGCCTATCTTCCGTAGCGGTTCCGGTATATACCTTTAATGAAAAATCCATTTCAGAGACCACCCTTGGTTCTGAAGACCATCGTGTTTTGGCCGCTGCCCTAAAAGCTGCCGATCTAGAGGAAATTCTTCACAGTCAAGGTCCATTTACCTTATTTGCCCCTTCGGATGAGGCGTTCACCTGCCTACCTGAAGACAAAATGGAGCATCTATTGAAATCTGAGGACAAAAAGGCTTTGAGATCGCTTTTGAAATATCATATCGTAGCCGGAGAGATCAGCGCCTCAAAAATTTTACTATCGCTTTGTAGGGGAGAGGGAGAAGCTTCTTTTACCACTGTTCAGGGCAAAAAGATATTCGCTACCATTGAGGGCTCTGACATTATATTGACAGATGAATTTGGCAACCGTGCCCAAATTGTCAAAGCAGATTCACAACAGCGAAACGGCGTTATTCATGTCATAGACAATGTGATCGTGCCTGTTAAGATTTAAGGATAGGGATCTCAAGATTATCGTATTTCTGCTCCGAACTCCCTCTTAAAGGTTTCTTGCAACTTACCCATTATTTTATCGATATGCTTGTCGGTAAGTGTCTTCTTTTCATCTAAAAGGGTAAAACTCAACGCATACGACTTCTTGCCTTTTGGAATGTTCTTTCCGGTGTAAACATCAAAAAGGGAGATTTCTTTGAGCAGGCTTTTTTCGGTTTTCAGCGCAGTGGCATGAATATCCTTGAACTGTGTTTGCTCATCGATGAGCAATGCCAAGTCTCGCTTTACTTCAGGGAATTTTGGAATGCTCTTGAACGATACTTTCTCTTTCGGCATTAATTGCAATATGGCATCCCAATTGAAATCAGCGTGCAATACCTCTTGCTTGATATGAAAATGGGTCACAACGGTTTTGTTGAGAATACCGAACTCAACAACTTTCAATTTGCCATGAACGTAGGAAAGTCCCTCTACAAGATTTTCGCCTATTTCTGTGTTTACTTCAAGTGATGTAAGGCCCAACCTGTCAAGAACCGCTTTCACAATTCCCTTTAAGTAGTAGAAATCGGTTTTTCCCATGGGTTGGGTCCAAGTATTGTCAAATCGGTTTCCAACGGTATAAAGTGCCAAATGTTGCTTTTCGTCATGACCGTCCACTTTCTTGCGGTAGGTCTTTCCAAATTCAAAAAATTTAAGATTTTGTTTCTGTCTGTTGCTGTTGTAGGCGATGGCCTGCAATCCAGAATGGATCATGGTCGTTCTCAAGACCGAAAGATCTGAACTTAACGGATTCAGCATCGAAACAGGTTTTTCCGCCTTTAAAAATTCAGCGGTTTCTGCGGGCATTAAACTGTTAGTCATGATTTCGTAGAAACCCAAGCTGATCAATGTATCGGCCACAATATTCTGAAGTCGATGGTTGTCATACTTTGAAGTTTTGATGATCGATGACGTAAGCTTTTCTTTTGAATCGATATTGTTGTACCCATACACGCGAAGAATTTCCTCAATAACATCCACTTCACGTTCAACATCGGTTCGATAAGAGGGTATGGTGAGTCCGAGTCCGGCTTCGGTAACATTGCTTACCTTGATTTCCAAAGAAGCCAAAATCGATTTGATGGTATCACGCGGAATTTCCTCTCCGATCAGGTTGTCGATTTTTTTGAAACTCAAGAAAACTTGGTGGTCTTTTTTCTTATTGGGGTATAGATCGACCACTGCAGAGCTGATATCTCCCCCGGCAATCTCTTTGATCAAAACAGCGGCCCGTTTAAGTGCATACTCCGTGAAATCAATATCGACGCCCCTTTCAAAACGAAATGAGGCATCGGTATTCAACCCATGCCTTTTGGCCGTTTTTCTAATTGAAATAGGGTCAAAATAAGCACTCTCTAAAAAGATTGAGGTGGTGTCTTCAGTAACACCTGAATGTATGCCGCCAAAAACACCGGCGATACACATAGGCTTTTCGGCATCGCAAATCATCAGATCTTCTTCGTGCAGTTCTCTTTCTTCACCATCGAGCGTAACAAATTTTGAACCTTTTGGTAGGGTCTTCACTTCGATTTTACCGCCCTTTATTTTCGCAGCATCGAAGGCATGCAGCGGTTGCCCCAGCTCATGTAGCACATAATTGGTGACATCGACCACATTGTTCTTTGGGGTGAGACCAATGGCCTTCAATCGATTTTTGAGCCATGTGGGTGATTCTTGCACCAAAATATTGTTGATGGTCACCCCACAGTACCTTGGTGCCAGTTCGCTGTTTTCAACATCAACACCAATTTTGAGCGATCGGTTGTCAATCGAGAAATTGCTGGTCGAAGGGGTGATCAGTTCTTTTTTTAGTTCGAGTCGCTCTAACCCAGCCTTTAGGTCTCTTGCGACGCCATAGTGACTCATGGCATCTGACCTATTGGGAGTGAGGCCAATTTCGAAGACCTCGTCATGCTCGACCTCAAAGACCTTACTGCACGGGGTTCCGGGTGTCAACACTTCACTGAGCACCATAATTCCATCATGATTGGTACCCAGGCCAAGTTCGTCTTCGGCGCAAATCATACCATGGCTTTCTTCACCACGTATTTTTCCCTTTTTGATCTGCCAAAGCTCACCTTCTTGTGAATACAAAGTGGTTCCGATGGTCGCGACCGCTACTTTTTGACCTGTTTCGACATTGGGCGCACCGCACACAATCTGTACAGGCACGTTTTGGCCGATATCGACCATGGCGAGTTTTAGACGATCGGCATTCGGATGCTTTTCACAACCCAGTACATGGCCTACAACCACACCTTTTAACCCGCCTTTGACCGACTCAAAAGAAGTGACCCCCTCAACTTCAAGTCCCAAGTTGGTAAGTAGTTCAGCTGTTCGGTCAGCCTCCCAGTCTAATTTCAAAAACTGCTTTAACCAGTTGTACGAAATTTTCATCCACTCGATTTAAGCGGCAAAGATATAACATTGGGGCTACATTCAATACATCTACGCCTTGTATATATGCTCTTGAAAACGGCTTTATATTTGAGATTTAATTGATAAATTGGCGAATATGAAAAGACTTCGATTATCTATCCTTGTCATGCTTCTGGTATGTTCATGCCAAGAGAAAAAAAGTGTTCAATTGAAAGAGGGCTCTTGGTGGGCAAAAATGCAGGTTTCAGAAAATGAAATACTGCCCTTTAACCTAGATGTAACAAAAAATAACGGCCACTATGTTTTTAAGGTAAAAAATGGTGAAGAACGGGTTTCTGTTGATGAGATAGCCATTAACGGTGACTCTATCATAATAAAAATGCCCGTTTTTGAAGGATATATCGCGGGTACTTTTTCAGATACCGAAATCATAGGGGATTTTATTAAGGAAAGCTTAGACCGCGTTGTACCCTTCACCGCAACATTTGGTGAGCGACCAAGGTTCGACAGCTCAAAGCCCCCTTTGACGAACATTTCAGGTATATGGGAGACAGTATTCGATTATGATACCGGTAACCCCTATATGGCCAAGGGAATTTTTGTGCAAAATGATGAAAAAGTAACGGGCACCTTTCGTACCACTACGGGAGATTATCGATATTTAGAGGGTGTGGTCGATGGCGATAGTCTTAAGCTCTCGACCTTCGATGGCGCACATGCCTTTCTTTTTGTGGCCAATGCTACCGATAGTACCCTTGATGGACACTTTTACTCGGGAAATCATTCTGTTGAAAAATTCATGGCGAGGCGCAATGAAGGTTATGAGCTGCCCGATGCCAATAGTCTCACATTTTTGAGGAAAGACTTTGAACGTTTTGATTTTTCCTTTCCAGATGTCAATGGAAACGTGGTGGGCATGGGTGATGAAGCATTCAAACAAAAGGTGGTGTTGGTACAGATCATGGGCACTTGGTGTCCCAATTGCCTCGATGAGACCAAGTTTTATGTTGATTACCTGAAAAAGAATCCACACCCCGACCTGAAAATGATCGCATTGGCCTTTGAGTATGCCAAGACAAAGGAAAAAGCCTTTGAGGGCATCAAAAGATTAAAAGATAGGGTAGGGGTGCCATATCCGATTTTACTGGCACAATTTGGCACTTCGAGCAAGTTAAAGGCAAATGAGAAACTGCCGATGCTCAATCATGTACTATCATATCCGACGACCATTTATATCGATAAGAAAGGAAAGGTTCGAAAGATACATACGGGGTTCAACGGGCCGGCCACGGGTGAAAAGTATGAAGCGTTCAAAATAGATTTCGAAGAGACAGTGAGCGACCTACTTTCAGAATGATAGCAACGGCATCAGGCCAAACTTTTGACATCGATGTTGCTGGTCTCGACAATTTGGTGAATGTCTTCATCGATAATTTCTTTTTTTCGATCAGCGAATTGAAGAAATCTTTCATAAACGGCATCCAATTGCAATTTGGTCAACTCATAGCCCACCTTTTTTGCACGGTAGGCCAATGCCGCTCTACCGCTTCTGGCGGTCAATACAATAGATGATTCGCTTACGCCCACATCTTTTGGATCGATGATTTCATAGGTTTCCCTTTTTTTGATGACCCCATCTTGGTGAATGCCCGAACTGTGCGCAAATGCATTGGTGCCGACAATAGCTTTATTGGGTTGTACGGGCATGCCCATTTTTTCAGACACCATCTGACTGGTATCGTACAACAATCGGGTATTGATGCCCGTATCTAAATTCAAATAGGGGTGCTGTTTCAAAATCATCACGACTTCCTCTAAAGAAGTGTTGCCGGCACGTTCACCGATACCATTGATGGTACATTCTATCTGCCGTGCCCCATTGATGACCCCTGAAATGGAGTTTGCCGTGGCCAGACCTAGATCATTATGGCAGTGGCATGAAAGAATTGCTTTTTCGATACCCTTGACATTCTCTTTAAGGTATTTCATTTTGGCGCCATATTCTTCGGGCAAACAGTATCCTGTGGTATCGGGAATGTTCAAGACGGTGGCTCCGGCCTTGATAACGGCCTCGCAGACCCTTGCAAGATAATCGTTGTCGGTTCTTCCGGCATCCTCGGCATAGAACTCAACATCCTCGACAAAAGATTTGGCATATTTGACTGCGGCGACGGCACGCTCAAGTATATCTTCACGAGTTGAATTGAACTTAAACTTGATATGCGAATCAGAAGTACCGATTCCTGTATGGATTCTTGGTTTCTTCGCATCTTTAATGGCCTCTGCCGCTACTTCGATATCTTTTTTGACAGAGCGTGTCAGGCCACACACAGTAGCGTTTTTGACAAGCTTGGCAATTTCGTTCACTGATTTGAAATCACCGGGACTCGAAATCGGGAAACCGGCCTCGATGACATCTACCCCCAAATCATCAAGTCGTTCGGCGATGACCAACTTCTGTCCTGTGTCCAATTTGCAGCCCGGCACTTGTTCGCCATCTCTCAGTGTGGTGTCAAAAATTTGTACCTTATCTTTACCCATGTTTTCAGAAGGTTTTCTATAGAACATACGAAGATAACCTTGTATTTTTCCGAAGAGATGGAGTGGTAAAATCCATTACAATGTTAAACTGTTTTTTGCTTGTTTCAATACGCTGTAAAACAGCTATTTAAGCGATATTTTTTACGATGACAAATACCCAAAAAGATACACTTTTCGTATTGGTGAAATCCCTTTCAAAATCTGAGAAGCGACAGTTCAAGCTGTACGTGGGTCGATTGGGGGTCAATGCCGATGCGAAATTTTTGGCCCTGTTCAACCTACTCGACAAGATGCGTGAGTATGATGAGGCCGTCATTTTGAAAAGCGGTATTGTCAAAAAAACACAGTTGTCAAACCTAAAGGCACATCTATATAAACAGATACTGGTCAGTTTGCGGTTAAACCCGGTAAACCAAAACATTAGGGTACAGATAAGGGAACAGCTCGATTTTGCCACTATTCTTTATCAAAAAGGACTCTACAAGCAGAGTTTAAAACTATTGGACAAGGCCAAGCAAGTGGCCATTGCACATGAAGAGAAAAATGTGGCCTATGAGATCGTAGAGCTCGAAAAGATCATCGAGACCCAGTACATCACCCGAAGTATTCCAGATCGAGCAGATGAATTGGCCCTACAGGCAAAGCAGTTATCTGAGCAAAATGTAATGACGAGCAAGCTATCAAACCTGTCATTGCAGCTCTATGGAATGATTCTGAAGGTGGGCTATGCACGAAATGATGAAGATCTTGAACGGGTACAGGATTATTTTCAAAAACATCTTCCCAAATTCAAGATCGAAGAACTGGACTTTCGTGAGAAACTCTGGCTGTATAAGGCTCATCTCTGGTATAGCCTGCTGACCCAAGACTTTTTGTCATCTTACAAATACGCTAGCAAATGGGTGGATCTCTTTTATGAAAACAAAGAGATGATCTACCTGAACCCGGTGTTCTATCTAAAGGGAAACCATTATTTATTGGAGTCGCTGTTCTTCGTAAAGTATGCTTCCCAATTCAAGGATACCCTTGAAAAATTAGAGGCCATGGTCAACAGTCAGGCCTTTCCAAAGAACGACAACATCGCTTCATTGTCTTTTCTGTACATCAACTCCAACAAATTGAACCTACACTTTTTGGAAGGGACCTTCGAAAGAGGACTGTATTTGGTGAACATTATCGAATATGGAATCAAAAAACACCGTGACCGCATCGACCAACATCATGTGATGCTGTTGTACTATAAGGTTGCCTGTCTCTATTTCGGTGTAGGCGACCACAAGAACTGCATTGCGTATTTAAAGCGTATCATCACCAACAAGCAATTGAAAATGCGCGAAGACCTGATGTGCTTTGCCCGCGTTCTAAGTTTGGTGGCCCATTATGAAGCGGGCATGGACTATCATCTTGAGGTACAGCTCAAGAGTACCTACAAGTTTCTGCTGAAAATGAACGATCTACATGCTGTTCAAAAAGAGATGATCAAGTTTTTGAGGGGTCTTGGCGATATCTACCCCAATGAACTTCGAAGCGAGTTTCAAAAGCTCTATGACGAATTGAAGAAATATGAAGATCACCCCTATGAAAAACGGGCCTTTTTGTATTTGGATATTCTCTCATGGCTCGAAAGCCATCTGCAGAACAGGCCCGTGGCCGAAATCATTCGTGAAAAGGCGTTGGCCGCTACTCGTTGACCACCCCCGGGGTCTGTAAGTTGAACTGCGGCAAGAGTCCGTTTGAAAAATTCTGAAACTCATTGTTTTTGGCAAGTTCACGTACTTTCATGGGGTCAAAATTACCATTGAAATAAAGAAAAGAGCCATTTACATTGTCATTGTTGTAGATCAAAATTTCTTTGACCACATCACGCTTCTCACGAATAGATACCACATTGCGCTTTAGCTCGTCATTTTTTCTGAACACTTCAATGAATGAGCCGCCTGCAAAAGAATTCATCTGATCGTTCAAGAATCGGGTCTGGGATTCTGTGGTGCTCGGAAACTGCATGTAGCGCAAATCTTTGGTATTGCCCACCAAAGATTTCATTTCAGGGGAAATCTCGCTGGCCAATGAGAACATGAAGCGTGGTACACGAATAGCGGTTACCTGGGCATCGTTTTTATGGGCCTCGTAAAAACTGTCAATGGAGTTATAGCTTCCACAGGAAAAAAGCAGAAAACCTGCCAAATTCAAAAAGACTTTTTTCATGGTTCAGTGTTTTTCTAAAAGTAGCAAAAAATCATAAACAGGCATTCCAGATCGGGTCATATGGAGGAGGGGCAGTGAATACTATTTTCTCTTTTTTTACAGGATGAACCAATGACAGTTTTCGGGCATGCAGATGAATACTGCCATCTTTGTTGCTTCTCTCGGCGCCATATTTCAAATCTCCTTTGATGGCACAGCCGATGGCCGCGAGCTGGGCACGAATTTGATGGTGACGCCCTGTTTTTAAGTCGATTTCCAGCAAAAAATAATGGGTCAATTTTTTGGCACGGTGGTAGGTCAGTACTGCTTTTTTGCTGTCGGGCACTTCCTTTGCATGCGCATACGATTTGTTTTGTTTGGCATTGCGCACCAACCAATGGACCAAGGTGTCACTTTCGGTAGGTGGCGCATTTTTTACCACGGCCCAATAGGTCTTCTGTGCTTCTCCTGCTGCAAAGAGCTTGTTCAGCCGGGGCAAGGCCTTTGAGGTTTTGGCAAAGACGATAATGCCCGATGTTGGCCTGTCGAGCCTATGCACCACCCCCAGATACACATTGCCAGGTTTTTGGTATTTGGTTTTAAGGTATTGTTTTGTTATTTCTGATAGTGGCGTATCACCTGTTTTGTCGCCTTGTACAATATCACCGGGGCGTTTGTTGACCACGATCAGGTGATTGTCCTCATACAAGACCTGAAGGTTTTTTGAGTTGGATTTTTGGACTGTTCGATTATTGGATTCTTGGAAGTCCAAAATGATTACTTTAAGGTTGATTTAAACTTAGAGGTCATTTTATTCGATCATTGAATGTCAGATTGATTGCGATTTCGAATACTCGAAGGATCCAATTATCCAAACATCAAAATCAATACTGCTCCCCCTCGTTCGGAAAGTCTTCGCTCTTCACGTCGGCCACATAGTTCGAAATCGCATTGCCCATATCTTCATAAAGGTTCATATAGCGACGCAAGAACCGTGGATTGAACTCGTGGGTCATGCCCAAAAGGTCATGAACGACCAAGACCTGTCCGTCAACACCACCGCCAGCGCCGATTCCGATAATGGGTATCGAAACATTTTCAGCCACTTTTTTGGCCAATTTTGCGGGAATCTTTTCCAACACAATGGCAAAACATCCTATTTTTTCCAATAACTTGGCATCTTCCATCAATTTTTCGGCTTCCTCTTCTTCTTTGGCCCGTACGGTGTAGGTGCCAAATTTATAGATTGACTGAGGGGTAAGTCCCAAGTGTCCCATGACCGGTATGCCGGCATTCAAGATACGTTTGGCTGATTCTTTGATTTCCATTCCCCCCTCAATTTTTATGCCATGGGCACCGCTTTCCTTCATGATACGAATGGCAGAGCGCAACGCTTCTTTGGGGTCGCTTTGATAGCGTCCGAAGGGAATATCGACCACGACCAAGGCACGGTTCACGGCCCTGATTACTGAAGAGGCATGGTAGATCATTTGATCGAGCGTAATGGGCAGTGTGGTCTCGTGGCCTGCCATAACATTGCTGGCCGAATCACCCACCAGAATCACATCTACATTGGCCGAATCGATTATTTTGGCCATTGAATAGTCGTAAGCGGTGAGCATGGATATCTTCTCGCCGTTCTGCTTCATCTCGTAGAGAGATTTGACCGTGACCCTTTTATATTCTTTTTTGGCTATGGACATTATGGTTTGGTTTTGCAGCTAAAGTAAAGAGATTTTTCCCATTCATGCGAACTTACCCGCCATTTTGGTGGAAGCGGGAATCCATTTTCATTATCTTGTAGGTTTGAAATTCATGAAAACAATGACTAAATTTTATTTTACGGCAATATCATTTTGCTTTTTTGTCTTGGCCATGGGTCAAAAGACCAATACGCAGAAAACAGAGCAAGATGCCGTTAAAAAAACTATCGAAACTTTCTTTGAGGGTTTCCACAAACAAGATTCCATCTTGATGAAAAGCGTTGTGGGCGACAATGTGCTGTTGCAGACGACGGGACGCAACAAAGAGGGCAAAACAATGTTTCGAAGCCAAGGTATTGAGAAGTTGTATGAATCGATTGTCAACATACCTGACAGCGTTTCGTTTGAGGAAAAGCTCACCACGTGGTCGATACAGGTAGATAGAACCATGGCCAATGCATGGGTAGGGTATGAATTTTGGCTGAACGGTGATTTTAGCCATTGCGGTATCAACTCGTTTCAGCTCATCAATTTTGATGGGGACTGGAAAATCATATATCTTATCGATACCAGGGGTAGGGCCGGGTGCCTTGATTAGGTCTGACACTTGTTTTCATTTTTATGGGCAAATGGTATAAGCCAATCGACCATAGAATTTTTGTAACCAAAAATGAAATCCCCAGTCTTTACTAAAATGGTTCAAAAATGATCATGAAACAAAAACTCCTAGCCCTATTGGCAATTTTCGTAAGTATTGGTCACATGGCCCATGGTCAAGATTCTCCTGCTTCCCATAGTATCGACGGTCATCTTGCCGATAAAATAGACGAGTTGATCCTTCCGATTTCCGATTCAAATAACTTCAGTGGCAGCGTTCTGGTCAAAAAAAACGGCACTACCATAATAGCGAAATCGTACGGCCATTCCGATAGGGAAAGTCAATTGAAAAATACAGCGGAATCCAAGTTTTTTATAGGGTCGGTTTCCGCAATGTTCACGGCAGCAGGTATTCTATTGCTTGTTGAAGAGGGAAAAATAAACCTAAACGATAAACTCTCTAAGTTCATTCCAGAATTTCCAAATGGAGATAACATAACCCTTCACCATTTACTTACCGAAAGATCTGGTTTACCAAGGTTTGTTTCACAGGCAGAGGGTTTGTACGACGAAATGGTCAAGTCGGCCCATACACTGGATGAATTGGTAGATTACATAAAAAAATTGAAGCCCAAAGCCGAACCTGGAACAAAGTACATACATTCGGGATCTTCGTATATACTCTTGGCCAAGGTTTTGGAAACGGTATCTGGGCAATCTTTTGGCGAATATCTCAAGCACCGAGTTTTTCTTCCTTTGGGAATGACCAATACTGGCCACTATGCCCATGAAATGGAATATGGTGACGTTCCTGATCTAGCTATTGGGTATAAGCAGCAAGGTGTTGCAGAATTGGAACGTGCCCAGCGGATACACTGGTCTTCAAAAATTGGCCATGCTTCGATTTACGCCACCGCAGAAGATCTTGATAAGTTTGCGCATGCCTTGATGCAAAACAAGTTGTTGTCAGCAGATTCTTGGAAAAAAATGACAGGTCCGTATTATGGAACCAGTTTAGGTTACGGTATATCCAATAGAAGTCAAGGAAATCACATGCGCTATTATCGAAGTGGGGGCTCACCAGGTTTTTCAAGCTATTTTGCGGTTTATCCCGACGAAGATCTGACGGTGATCATGTTGTCAAATATCCAAATATTTGTACCCTACTTCAACGTACCCAAGATAGCCTCGATTGTTTTTGGGGAACCCTATGAACAATTAAATCTGGTCAGCCCAACATCTGTGACAAATGACTTGGCGCAAAAATTAGTTGGCACCTATCAATTCGACGAAAATTTTTACACTCCCAATGGTACCGTGGCAATAAGCTATGAAGAGGGCATGTTGCTTTCAGATGGTGCATCCATGATACCAGCAGTAGATGCAGAGGGTCAGATCATCAAATTCATCAACAGACAATACTGGTCACGTTTGGAGTTTTTACCAGATAGTGAGGGAAATTTTTCAAAACTGAAATTTGATGGGTATATGGGCACCAAAAAAGATGCCGATTAGCAAAACCACCACTAGTCTCTACTGGTCACCTGTCTTGTGAAGCGCCTTTTAAAAAATGAAGCGATCGTTTGTGTTGGTCGCCCCATGTTTGGCCTTCGTCGATATTATTTCAGATAGACCATACTTTTTGATGTTTTTACCGTATACTATCTGTTCATGAACAAACCAAGCACCATTTTGACGCTATGCCTCTTGATCTTGATACTCGCCTCATGTAAGAAAGAGCGCATGCTGCCAGACAACATTATCGACCAACCATTGGCGATTACGATCTTGCATTCCAATAGCTCCGAACAGACCAAGGCCATTGACACGTATTTGAACAATGGCGCGGACGAAGGACTTACCATTGACAAAAAGACAAGGGTAGAAGAAAACGGAGACGTCTCATATACGTACACCCTGCATGCACTGAAAGCACAGAACATACGCCTGCACAAAGTTTGGTCGATCAACTCATCGTTTGAAAAAGCCCAGTTTTTGCTTCCGGGATTCTGGTATAAGCGAAATCTTCGCTCGCCCGAAAATGCCCCTTCGTTCAAAACAGCAGATCTGTGGTCTTTTAGGGAGGACAGAATGAGTTTTCCCATTGCCGTGCTATTCGATGAAGATTCAAAAAACTGGGTAAGATTGGCAAGGGCTGATTCTTTGCTCTTCGATGAAACGCCAGATTCGATTTCTGGGAATCTCACCATCAAGACCCAGATAGGAAGCCTCGGAATAGGGAAATGGGAAGCTGACAAGGTACAGCTCAACGCCGGTTTTCCCTTTGAGGAGATTCCCAAATCATATCAATCAAAATTGAAGTTGAATCCGCCCAGCAAGGCCTTTTACCCAATGGAGAAAGGCGAGACGATACAGTTGATCTGGAAGATCAGTTATGGTACGGCCAACGATTTTACAACAGTGGTCGCAAAAAGCTGGCAAGATGCCTTTGACAGCTACGATCCAGCGCCTGTTGCAAACAAAAAACAAGACGTTGAAATCAAGGAAATATTGAGTAACTATTTCTATGAAAGTTATGCCGAGACCAAGAACCTAAAGGGGTTTTCAGGACTTTGGTTCAATACAAAGACCTGTGAGACCACCGGGGTGCTGTCAGTGGGCTTTTGCGGACAACTCTTGGCCAATACGTACAACCTATTGGAGTACGGACATGACCTGCAAGACCATGACCATATCGCTTTGGCCAGAAAAGTACAGGGTTCGTACTATCAAAACGGATTTACCGAAACAGGCCTCATACGCGAATTGATCTATGGTGACAATGCCGAAGACGTCTATACCCTCAGAAAACAGAGCGAGGGCATAAAGAACCTTCTTTTGTTGCTCGATTTTGACAAGCGGCAGAAAAAATCAAGTCCTGAAATCGAAAAGAAGGTCTTTTCATTGTTGCATAAGATTGCGGAGATGCAGCATGAAGATGGAAGCATACCGCGCAAATTTGATATCGATTATGAAATTGTCGATAGTTCTAAGGGAAGCACCCAAAGTATCATCACCCCCATGATCATGGCTTCATACTATTTCGACGAACCACAGTTTTTGCAAGTGGCCATCAAAGCGGGAGAATACGCTGAGAAAAACATCATTGATAAGGCCGATTATTTTTCATCAACCTTAGATTCTGATTGTGAGGACAAGGAAGCGGCCGCAATAGCGTCAATCTCGTTCTCACACTTGGCACAGGCGACCGATGGGGCGCAACGGGAAAAATACCTGTCATTGGCCAAAAAGGCAGCCTATTTCGGGCTGAGTTGGTACTACCTGTACGACGTTCCCTTCAAGAGCAACAGCTTATTGGCCCAAAACGATTTTAAGACCCGCGGTTGGGGCAATGTATCCACAGAGAATAACCATATAGACGTTTGGGCCTTTGATTTTCCGCATGTCTTGCAATGGCTGGGAAAAGAAACCGGTGAAGAGCGATTCATCAAAATGTCAGAAGTCATCATCTCTTCCATTAAGGACCAAATGTTACCGTATGAAGGCCATATGGTCGGTGTCGGCAAAGAAGGCTATATGCCCGAAATTGTGCAGCACACCACTTGGGATTATGGGGCCAATGGAAAAGGGTATTTGAATTCACATATGTCAGTGGGTTGGACCATCGCTTCGGTATGGGAAACATTGACACCCGGTAGGTTCGAGACCTTTATTGAAGGCTATACTGAGTAAGGTTGTGAATTACGCTGTTGGCCATCTGGTCGTACATTCGCATGGTTCAATATTCAATTTCAAGGCTTAACTCCCTTGCTGCTTCCACGCATAGTTTCATATCGTGCAGGCCAATATGTGCCCTGTAAATTTTTCTTTCTTCATTTAATTGCCTTACGGTCTCATATAATTTTTCATAGTTGGCATTTGCGACCTTTTTGGCCGTATCATAACCGGCTTCCATCAAAACATGGGCAAATGTATGGTTGACCCACCGAATTCTTGAGAGGTCGGTCAGTTTGGCAAGTTTCAAAACGTCATTCCCATGTACTGCCAATTCTTTTGAAAGTTTTGCCCTGTCTTCAAAGGTCAATATTTTATCATATAACTGCTGGGTGTTCTTTATTCCTGCCTCTTCGAGCTTTTTGGTGACCTCTGGGGAGAGTTCTGGAAAGTCCCTGATCTTATTTGGTGGTTGTCGATAGCTCTTCAACTCTCTTGCCAGTATGGTCAAATAGTTTTCGTCTATGTGACTTTGCTTCGAAAAACCTTGAACCTTTTTCTTTGTGTCAATGGACCGCAACAGTGTTTCGACGGTAAAAATTCCTTGCCCCTTAATGGACTCAAAGTTGTTTTCGATCTCTTCTTTTAGAACCATTCTACTGGGCAGTAGATCTGCAGATTTAAGTTTTGTCAGATACTGGTCAAGGTCAATCTTGCTCAAATCGATATAATAGCCCATTTGATGGTCGTTTTCTGGTTTATGGCGCCCTGTGGTCTGACCAAGACCCTTTTCAATCGTTTTTGGCCTTAGTGGTAAGCCATGCGTTCAACTCACTTATTCTCGCTAAATGATGGTCATCGTGTTCGGCAACGAAAAGAAACAGGTCCATTACCCGCATGGGCTTCTTTAATCTCGGATGCAACGCATATTCATATACCTGCGGTTCACTTAGCGCGGTCAGACTGTTCATGGTGGTTTGCCTAAGTGTTGCAAACTCATTCAGTAAATGATCTATCTCCTTTTCGTTGTGGTTTGCTTGATCGGTTTTCCTATTTTCCAGATCCGCGGCCCGCATATATTCCACGCCGTTCAATATATCTTCAAGCCTGCCTTGCCAAAGGGGCTCGAGATCGATCAAGTGGCCGATATTCTCTTGAATGGACCAACGGCCGTCGAGCTTTGCGGTCAAGTGTTCGGTTGCCATTTGGCCGATTTTGTGGTTGAGTCGAATAGATGTACCCCCAAGTCTCTCGATGATACTGGGAAAAATGTTCTGCTCAAAGGCGAAATCGAATTTTCTATCGAACCATTTTATCTGTTTCATTTTTTGTTTTGATTACTTATATGTCCAAGAGTGTAGTCGAGGGATAATCTAATCGGCCATACCTGTTGTTCTTATTTATAAAACTCTCGTTCATTTACTTTGATCGTGGTCAGTTCAACCGTATGCCCATCAAGGTCTTTAGTGTATATTGATTCAAAGTAATGATGGTCTTGGATATTAAATTCCAAATTCAATTCGATATATCTCTTTTTGGCCTTTTCAAAATTTTCATTGGTCACATTAAAGGCGAAGTGGTCAATTTTCACATTTTTTGAAGCCGGGTCTAATTCGGTATGGTCAAGTTCAGCAGGAAACAAAGCAATTCCTGACTTTCCAGAAAGTAAAAATATTGGAAAGTCTCCCCATTCAGACAGTCGATATCTTTTAAGCCCTAACACATTTTCATACCATTTTGCAGAAGCTTCCATATCGGCGACTCGAATCGCAACGTGGTCTAAAAATTCAATTTCAATAGTATTTTGTTTATCGGTCATTGCTCAAATTGCATAACGGTCTGTCATAAGAATAGTAGTGGACTTTTCGCCACTGACTTTTCAGCTTGATTTGCATCTTAAAACTATAAAATTCATTTTCGTTTAAGCTTATTGCTTTTCTACCCTTAAGATCTTCTCCATTTTTCGGCCTTTTGCCAATTCATCCACCAGCTTGTCCAAATATCGTACCTGTCGGGTCAGCGTATTGTCTATTTCTTCAATTCGGTACCCACAAATCACCCCTTTTATCAGGTGGGCGTTTGGGTGTAAGGTTGCTTGTTGAAAGAAGGTTTTAAAAGTTGCTTTTTGATCGATCAATTCTTGTACTCTATCATCATCAAAGCCTGTCAACCAGGTTATCACTTGGTGAAGCTCTTCTTTTGTCCGGCCTTTTTTTTCCACTTTCGTAAGGTAGTGCGGATACACTGAGGCAAAAGTCAGTTTTGCCATTCGCTCATTATGTTCGGCAGTTACTTTCATATTGTTCTTTTAGTTGGTGTCAATGGTTTTGGCAAATTGAGTCGTTGATGGTTCATAGGTTTGAAGTTAATCTAATACAGTAACCCTCCAGAACCTAGTAGACTATAGCCACTGTTTGCAGCAGACTTTTCAATTTTTAATACCTCCGCAGTACTCATTGAAATTCCAAACTAAGTCTTCAATTTCATAATCCCTAACATTCTGACTATTAATGATCTCCATTATTTCAGGGCAGTCTTCAAAACAATTGATCAGTCTTTTTTTCCACGCATTTTTATTTCGGACTACGGTACATAAAAATTCTTTGTCCTCTCTCTTGATATAATAACTAGTTGTAGAAACTTTTTGACTTCCGCCCATTAAATCGTTGCCTATAGGACGATTTGGCGTCCAATAAGATTCATCGTAAGCATAGAGGGTCATAAAGCCTGGCTCGATGACCCTGTAAAGCGTAGGTTTGTATTTTCCAATTTTCACATATTCATAGGCAACAATTTTAAAACCGTGGTCAAATTCAATTCTTTTCACTTGAGTTCCGTCCCATTTATCAGGTTTACCCTCCAAATCCATTCGAAACAGTATTTTATTGCCTTTAGTGATTTTTCCATATCCCTCAAATTCAGAATTGTCCAATAGGATAAGTTTTGCTTCTGTGGACTGCCCATAAATTCCCAAAGAAAATGTACAGACTAACATGAGAACATTAATCATTAAGATGTATTTCTTGTTGGGCATGATGGCACACTTCAGTCTTGTCCATGATTTCACTGTGGAAAAGTCCTTCTGAGATTTTCCGCGTAAAATCTGGCCTCCCGATAGCTATCGGGATAATGGTTTATAGATTTGAAATTAGTGAAATTGCAGCTATTACTCGACATATGTTTTCTGATACTTCACTTGAAATCGGTGGATGCTTTGTTGGCATTTACATTGTTTCTTTTAAGGCTGGGTAACAAGGGTATATACGCAATTGTCTAAAAATGGCGAAAATTGGTTAAAAAACCAATGCTTTTAAATACAAAGGCCGATGTGGTCTCCCAAATGGCAGAAGTGTTTTCGAACAATATTGATCAAGGACCATCAGGGTGATGCCAACACCCCTTTCAACACGGTGATAAGTTCAGGATCACTGGGCCATGGGGCATCGTCATCGATAATGGTTCCTTCGCGGTTCACGATCAAAAAATGGGGAAAGCCCGGGGTGACGGTTGGATCTTTTACGGTTTCTTCCCAAATGCTACGGTATTGGTCGATACTCATAAAATAATGTGCCCCGGTCAAGTTCTTATTGGCTATCATCTTTTTCCACCGAAATTTTTCACCGGGTATGCGCCTGTCTTTACCCAGATATAGAAATACCAGATCTTTTTCAGCTTTGAAATGTTCTTTCAGGGCGGGCATGGCCTTGAACTCTTTGGCACAGTACGGGCAGGCCGTGAACCAAAAATCGACGTACACCACCTTGTTCTTAAAGGTTTCATGTGCCAAGATATCAGCGAAGGTGCGATATGCTGTCTCAGGCTCGATATATATGATGTCATCGGTGCTTTCAGAACCCGTGACTCGTTTGTAATAGAGGCCCCCGGCTATTGAAGCCGATACGACCAATACCAAGATAACCATGACCAATGATCTTCTTTTTTTCATGTTTTCTCAACAATCGCTTATGTTCACCCCAACGGCAAGGCCGCCCTCTGAGGTTTCTTTGTACTTGCTGTTCATGTCTTGGGCGGTTTCCCACATGGTATTGACCACCATGTCAAAAGGCACCTTGGTTTCTGCCGGGTTGGTCTCCAAAGCCAGTTCAGCTGCATTGATGGCCTTGATGGCCCCCATTGAATTGCGTTCGATACAGGGTACTTGAACCAGACCGGCAATGGGATCACAGGTGAGTCCCAAATGGTGTTCCATGGCAATTTCGGCAGCGGTCAACACCTGTTCTGGTGTGCCGCCCAACAATTCGGTCAATGCCCCTGCCGCCATGGCCGATGACACTCCGATTTCAGCCTGACAACCACCCATAGCGGCCGAAATGGTGGCGCCCTTCTTGAAAATACTGCCGATCTCACCCGCCACCAGCAAAAACGTTTTGATATGGTCAAAACCGGCCTTGTGGTTTTCGATGACCAAATAGTACATCAATACGGCGGGTATGACCCCGGCACTGCCATTGGTCGGTGCCGTGACCACCCTGCCCAAAGAGGCGTTCACCTCGTTGACGGCCAGGGCAAAGCAACTTACCCATTTCAAGATACTGCGGAATTTTACTTCTGTTTGACGTATCACCTGTAGCCACTCATTCGGGGTAGTGTAGGGGAGGTCTCCTTTCAGCTTACGGTGCATTTCAAATGCCCTGCGCCTTACATCGAGTCCACCGGGCAATTTACCTTCTGTATGACAGCCCAGGTACATGCATTCGAGCATGGTCTGCCAGATGTGCTCAAGACTTTCATCGATCTCGGCCTCGGTTCTGAGCGAAAGCTCGTTCAAGAGCACGATTGCCGAGATGCTCTTGTTCTCATTGTGACAATGTTGCAGCAGTTGTTCGCCCCGTTGAACGGGAAAGGGAAAGGTCTTGAAAGTTTCTTTGTTCTTTTTAGAATTGGTGCGTTCTTCCTTTACTACAAATCCGCCACCGATAGAGTAATAGGTTTCACTGATGGCCGCCCCAGATTCGAGTAAGGCCGTAAACCGTATGCCGTTGGCGTGAAAGGGCAAGAATTCCTTTTCGTAAACAATGTCCGTTTCAATAGCAAAGGGCAAAGCGGTCTGGCCGTTGAACATGAGCGTGCCGTTTGTTTTCACACCCTCGATAATACGGTCGATATGGGCAATGGCAATGGTCACTGGATCGGCTCCTGACAGACCGAGCACCACGGCCAGATCGGTGGCATGGCCCTTTCCCGTCAATGAAAGGGAGCCAAAGAGTTGCGTCTGAATTTTTTTGACCTTGTCAAAGTTACCCTTCTCGACAAGTTCAGAAATCCAGCGCTCTGCCGCCCGCCAAGGTCCCAAAGTATGCGAACTCGAAGGGCCTATGCCGATCTTGAGCATATCAAAAATGCTGATGCATTCCATTTACACGGTGTGTTTGTTCAAAGATACGCAGCGGGCCAATACAAAACTGCCACCTTGTCATATTTCTGTTGATGGCACGATCATTGACATTTACTGGTCGAACAGAATATGAAATTTCAACACTAGAACTATAAAATATGAGTAAGATTATCGGTATAGACTTGGGAACTACCAACTCGTGCGTTTCGGTAATGGAAGGAAACGAACCAGTGGTCATACCCAATGCGGAAGGAAAAAGAACGACCCCTTCGGTGATTGCCTTCGTCGAGGGTGGCGAAATAAAGGTAGGTGACCCGGCCAAACGGCAAGCGGTGACCAACCCGAATAAGACCATATATTCGATCAAGCGGTTTATGGGCAACAAATACTCTGAATCTCAAAGGGAAGCGAATAGAGTACCTTATAAAGTGATAAAAGGCGACAATGACACCCCCCGTGTCGATATCGATGGCCGCATGTACACGCCCCAAGAGCTTTCGGCGATGATTCTTCAAAAGATGAAGAAGACAGCCGAAGATTATCTGGGCCAAGATGTTACCCGTGCAGTGGTCACCGTACCTGCCTACTTCAATGACTCGCAGCGACAGGCCACCAAAGAGGCCGGTGAGATTGCCGGATTGACCGTAGAGCGGATCATCAATGAGCCTACTGCCGCTTCATTGGCATACGGACTTGATAAAAAAGACACCGACCAAAAAATTGTGGTATTTGACTTTGGTGGGGGTACCCACGATGTTTCCATTTTGGAACTGGGCGATGGCGTATTTGAAGTATTGGCCACCGATGGTGATACCCACTTGGGAGGTGATGATGTGGACCAAAAGATCATCGATTGGCTGGCAGAAGAGTTCAAGAAGGAAGAGAGCATGGACCTTCGCGAAGATTCGATAGCACTACAGCGCCTTAAGGAAGCTGCCGAAAAGGCGAAGATCGAACTTTCATCTTCGACCCAGACCGAGATCAATTTGCCGTACATCACCGCTACGGCCTCTGGGCCCAAGCACTTGGTAAAAACCTTGTCACGATCCAAGTTTGAGCAGATGATCGAAGATTTGGTCAAGCGTACCATCGAGCCCTGTGAGACTGCATTGAAAGCAGCCAATCTTTCAAAAAGCGACATCGACGAAATCATTTTAGTGGGCGGTTCGACCCGAATACCAGCGGTACAAGAGGCCGTTGAGAAATTCTTTGGCAAGAAACCATCTAAAGGGGTGAACCCTGACGAAGTGGTTGCCATTGGTGCGGCCATTCAAGGTGGTGTATTGACAGGTGACGTAAAAGATGTACTGTTGCTTGATGTGACCCCGCTTTCATTGGGTATCGAGACCATGGGCAGTGTGTTCACCAAATTGATAGAGGCGAATACCACCATTCCCACAAAAAAATCACAGATATTCTCGACTGCGGCAGACAATCAGCCTTCGGTGGAGATTCATGTACTGCAAGGTGAAAGGCCCATGGCCGCCGATAACAAGACTATCGGTAGGTTTCATTTAGACGGCATTCCACCTGCACCAAGGGGCACTCCACAGATTGAGGTGACCTTTGATATCGATGCGAACGGTATTATCAAAGTATCGGCTACCGATAAGGCCACCGGCAAGTCACAAGACATTCGTATCGAAGCTTCATCGGGCTTGACCGAGGAGGAGATCCAAAAAATGAAGGCCGAAGCGGAAGCCAATGCGGAGGCCGACAAGCAAGCAAAAGAAAAGGCTGACAAATTAAACGAGGCCGATGCCATGATTTTCCAGACCGATAAACAATTGAACGAGTTCGGTGATAAACTGTCAGATGACAAGAAAAAACCGATCGAAGAGGCCTTGGAAGAATTGAAGAAAGCCTACGAGACCAAAGATGTGGCCGTAATCGAGCCCGCTTTGACAAAAATCAACGAAGCCTGGAAAGTAGCTTCCGAAGAAATGTACAAGGCACAGGCAGAAGCAGCCCAAGCCAATGGTGACGGAACTTCAGCAGGTGCTGATGATGGTGCCAAAAGCGACTCTGCAGAAGGCGACAATGTAGAAGATGTAGACTTTGAGGAAGTGAAGTAAAGTCTTTTAATTCATTGTATGGACCCCAGCAAAACTGCTGGGGTTTTTTATTTTGTTTGGGCAGTACATAAAAAGTGGTACGCCATGAAAGCAGGTACCCTACAACAATAATTTGGCCGTATTTGAAGTTACTACTATGACGATCAGATCAAGTTATAGTGTCGACCAAATCTTTCATATACAGCTTTTTGGCCTCTATGTTGACCGTTACCTTGGGTTTCGGACAATTTGAAAACCTCTCTTTAGAAAGGCCTACCGAAAAGTCACTTGCAAAAAAAGCCATTCTTCCGGGGTCATTGTTCTTGGTCGGATTACTGCTGTCAGATAGTGATTTTGAAAGAAATTTTCAGGCGGGTCTCCAAGATGAGTTGGGTAATGACTTCAACACTTCTTTGGATGACTACATTCGTTATGCCCCCATTGCCCAGATGTACATTGCCGACCTGGCCGGTGTCAAAGCAAAGAACCACTGGTTCGACCAGACCAAAAACCTTGTGCTTTCGGCGGCCATTACACAATTGATCACGGCTGGCATGAAAAAGGCCATTTATAAAGAAAGGCCCAATGCGTTCAATGCCGAGGCATTTCCATCAGGGCATACTTCGAATGCCTTTGCCAATGCAACGGTATTATACGAAGAATTTAAAGATAGCAGTGCCTTGCTGGCCTATAGCGGATATGGCTTTGCCACGGCCACCGGCGCATTGCGGGTCATGAACAACAAACATTGGCTTTCAGACATTTTTGCAGGGGCGGCCGTGGGCATTATAGTGACCAAGCTGGTCTATCATTTTGACTATCTCTTTCGATGGAATCCTTTCAAAAAGAAAAATGACTTTACGTTGTTGCCCTCATATAGCGATGGAGCAATGGGGCTGCATCTTGTCAAGCGTTTTTGACATCAAAAAACCCGCACTGGTGCGGGCTTTGTCGTGCTGAACAACTCTTCTTCATCCAAAATTCAATTCTTTCATTTGCAGCAATCTCAGTTTTTCGAGCGCCTCTGATTTTGAGTTCACATTGAGCTTGAGGTAAATGTTCTGGATATGGAAGTTTACCGTGCTGGGGGTCACATATAATTTGTCGGCAATGACTTTATAAGTGGCGCCTTGCCCGAGATGCTCAATAATTTGGTTCTCTCTTTTTGAAAAGGCTTCCAAGGGTCTTTGCTGAAACGAGCCGATGATTTTTTTGGCGACATCGTGCCCCAAGGCGGCACCATGCTGTTTGATGGCATCTAGGGCATGAAACAAACGGTTACTGGTCACAGGTTTTGTCAAATAGCCATTCGCACCTTTTCTAAAGGCTTTTTTGATGATTTCAAAATCATTTTGATTGCTCATGATGAGAATTTTGATCGGGGCTTTCCTTTTTTTGAGGAGCTCTATGCCTTCCAATCCTGAAATCCCACCAAGGGAAACTTCAGAAATGACAATATCGGGCGCCAACCGACCAAAGTTTGATAGCACTTCTGACACTCTCGAATAAATGCCCATGAGCTCATACTCGGTCACAGTCTCAAAATAGCACCGATAAAGTTGATGGAGTTGTGGGTCATTGTCAATAATGACGACCCTGATTGCACAAGTTTTCATACTAATATAGATTTGGGTTAACTGGTTTTAAAAAAGCATACAATTGCCTACGGCCTCTCTACCGCAAGGCCCTATGCCAAAGGGCAAGAATGCCCGTTCGGGTCTCTGCGCCAGGGGCATGCCAAGGCAAGAACGCTACAAAAGGCTTACGTAATGGCAACTGCCATTAGCTTGGCATGACCGGTTGGGGTAAAAAAGAGATAAAATGATGTAGGGAAGGTTCGCTACCGTCGCAAGGCCACTATACGTGGTTTATAGCTTGAACCATTCAATTGGGTCTGAGTGTAGCAATACGTTTCCATAAGCGTAAGATTTAGGGGATTTTTCGAATTAGGGTTGTATTATTTACTTTCCAATATATATTTTTTTAAAAAGACAACGTGTTTTTTGTAGTCATTTTCGTTCAAATGCACTATTTGTTAAGATTTTTTCGTCTATCATTTTTTGAATTGGGAGTGGAAGCCAGTGCAAAATAAAAGAAGACCTTGCAGCTCAATGATCCGCAAGGTCTTGTAAAATCGGCCAGATTGAAATAATACAACCCGTTTTCCCTATAATAACTGCCAGATATTTTGGCCAATGGCCAACGACTTATGAAAACTGTGGCAATCGAATAAAAACCAGATTTAACCCCTATGGTATCTGACCGATAGTAGTCTTATGGTGTCCAAGATTATCTTATTCGTTCTCAAATACGGTATTCGAGTATTCCATTTTTGAGTCATCGTTGTTCAAAAGGTTCATCAACTTTTCTTCCCTATTGGCCATAAGCGTATTGTCGGTATTATCACCATAAGAGATGGCATATTGCTCAATTGAGTTGTTGTCTCCACGATTCGAGACCACATAGCCCATTCCCTTTTCAGGATTCAGTGCAATGGTGTACTCATCATGGCTACTATTGATGTGACTGCCCAAGTTGACAGATGTGGTGAGCGTGTTCTGGGCTACCTGGGCGGCGTAAAGATCGAGTCCACCGTAGCCTTCCCGTCCTTCAGAAGCAAAGAAAAGAAGGGTCTCATTAAAAAGATTGGGGTACCCTTCATCTTTTTTGGTGTTCACCTTTGGGCCTAGATTTTTGGCGATACCAAAGCTGCCATCTGCCTTTATATCGGCGACATAAATATCGTATTTGCCATAGCTTCCCGGCATATCCGAAGCAAAGAACAACCTTGCGCCGTCCTCAGAAATGGTGGGGTGCTTTGCTGAAAAGTACTCAGGGCAAACAGTGACTTTCTCAACATTTTTCCATTCTCCGTTTATGTTTTCCGCACGATAAATCTCGTGTATGAGCTGGCGCTTTGAAAAAATACCTGTCAACGGTTTTTTATAGACGGCCTTGCTGAAATAGCCGATACGTCCATCTTTGGTAGTGGCCATAGAAGGCACATAGCCTTGTAGTGTCGAAAAGCTGCCTTCCATTTTTGGTTGAATCGAAGCAGTGATGGTTTGGGGCCTTTCCACATCGGTTTGGAGCAATTTTTTAAATCTACTGCCCTCATCGATGTAATCAGCTTTTACATAGGTTTCCCAATTTTTTTTCGCTACGGGCTGCCGCAATGCTTTTTTCTGCAACTGGCCCAAAGCATAACGATAGCGTTCTTGGTAATTGTCATTGAAGCTGCTGTTGCTGTCAAGACGCAACAATTTTTCATACCAAAAAACGGCGGCTTCATAATTTTCGGCCAACAAATTGGCATTGCCGAGATCTTGAAAGATTTCATTCTCAGAAAATCCCTGTTGTAACAAATCAAGATAGTCGCCTACCCTTTTGTTGGTTTCTTGGTTTTTGTGATTCGTCGAGAAATGGTCGGTATGCTGTGCCCCTATATGGTGCACAAATAGGAAAAAGGAAAAAATAAGACACAGCCTGTAGGTAATTGAACGTATCATAAGTTAAGATTTAGGGCGTTACTATGATACAAAGATGCAGAACCCACCGCCTTCAATACTTATGAATTTTTCATAGGTTTTTGACTTTTATCGATGAAAATTGCACTTTACCGATGAAATTCATCGAAAATTTCTTCTTTTCTGCACGGATTTATATTTGAAGAATTGCTTTTTTTTGACAGTTGACCAACATTCTGAAGTCAAACGTAATGACAGACCAAGGTTTTTTTGTATTTTCTTTTTTTAAAACACCATCTTAGAAATGCTCAAATATAATGTAGCCGTTCTTGGCCCAATACCAAGAGATCATATTACCACCCACCATGGCGAAGTCATTGAAAAATATGGCTGTGCCACCCATACTGCCATAGGCATTTCAAAGCTTTTGGGTGATAAGGGCTCGGTACATCTTGTTTCACATGTACGAAAACGTGATGAGGATGCGGTGAAACAGTTATTGGCCCCATACTCGAATTTGAACGTTGACCATATTACTTCAGATGCCGATCAAGGCGATGTCATCAAGTTGCGTTTCGTAGATCAAAACAAACGTTTAGAGAAGCAGACAGGGTTCATGAACCCCATCATCCCAGAAGATGTCAAAGACCTCATGCATTGTGAGGTGTTCGTATGCGTGCCCATTACCGATTATGAGGTACCACTTGAAACGTTGAAGTATATCAAAGAAAACAGCAACGGTAAAATTATTTTCGATGCTCATGGCCCGACCAATACACTGACCATTACCGGTGATCGCCTGATTCGTTTTTGGGTGGATCGCGATCAGTGGCTTCCGTATATCGATGTGCTCAAAATGAATTTAGAAGAGTCTATGTGCTGTTGGTTTGAAAAGGAATATAATGTTGAAGACCTTACTGAGTTCGAGACCCATTCAACGGACCATTTGCCGAAACTGGCCGAACATGTCTTGGATAGGGGAGTGGAATCGCTCATCGTGACCCTGGATGCCGAGGGAGGAGCCGTCTTTTTTAAGGAAGATGGCAAAATTCGTCATGAAATGGTAAAGTCGGTCAAGGTAGAACATGTCATCGATACCACAGGTTGCGGTGATTCTTTTGCCGGTGGGTTGGGTTTCGGATTGTTGGAAGAACCTACCAACTACATTAGGGCGGCTAAGTATGCCAACGCTTTGGGGGCCCTGAGAACACAGGGAAGAACTTTTGAGGTATTTAAAACACAAGAGGAGACCGACGCCTTGATCATTGAAAACTATGGGGAATAAAAAGTTGCCCTAAATCAGATCGTACACTCAAGAATTGTCTTTGTTGGTGAACAATCGATGTTTCAGCAATTCATGAAAAACCGAAATATACTTGGCCCCATAAAGCGCTTACCATCCTTTTTTAATTATATCAGTTCCATGAAATAGCTTAATTTTAGATAGCTCTTAAAAACAATCATTTTTTGAGGTTCTATATTATCTTATTGTTTTTTGTTCCATTGAGTCTGATTGCTCAAGAGTTACCCCCGATACAGGTTTTTTATCCCTACGATTATAATGGAGAAAATCAGAACTGGGCGATTTCGCAGTCTTCAGAAAAGCTGATCTATGTAGCCAACAGCAAAGGGTTGATAGAATTCAATGGCGCCAGCTTCAAATTATATCCATCTATAAATGAGACCATTATGCGTTCGGTCAATGTCATTGATGACCGAATCTATACGGGTTGTTTTATGGAATTTGGCTATTGGGAAAAAAATGATCTGGGCATTCTAAAGTATACTTCTTTATCAAAGAAAATAGGTATAGACCTATTGGAAGATGAAGAATTCTGGAACATAATAGCGGTAGATGAATACATCGTTTTTCAATCGTTGAAACGAATTTATATCTATGATGTACGAGATGGTTCTGTAAGTACGATAGATTCGAAAAGCACGATTACTAAAATGTTCAAAATTGGTCAAGGCATCTATTTTCAAAGAATGGGTGAGGGCGTGTTTAAAATTGAGTCAGGTAGAGACATTTTGGTTTTTGACGATGAGATTGTCAAAAAAGACGAAGTCATTCAGTTGTTTGGAAATGAAAAAGACGTAATGGTCCTCACAAAACAGAATGGTTTTTATAGACTGAGCGATGGTTCTTTGGTTCAGTCAAAGAATTTCCCCAATGACCTATTGTCAAATCTCAGTCTATATGACGGTATTCAATTAAAGGATGAAAGTTATGTCTTGGGTTCCATATCCAATGGTATGATCCATCTAAGCAAAGAAGGGGAACTGCTCTTTCAAATAGACCAGAATACAGGGTTGTCGAACAATACCGTTCTCTCTGTTTTTGAAGATGCCGATAGTAACATATGGCTAGGGCTTGACTATGGTATAAGCTATGTGAATTTAGATGCGCCCTATCGGGTATTTGATGATACCAATGGTATTCTGGGCAGTGTATATGTATCGGCAATTCATAATGACAATCTGTATTTGGGAACAAATCAAGGGCTGTTTTATAAGCCATTTGATGGTTCAGATGATTATCGCTTGATATCAGGTACCCAAGGGCAGGTTTGGTGTTTGGAAGAAATCGATGGTACCTTGTTTTGTGGGCATAATACCGGTACATTTTTGATCAGGGATAATAAGGCCCAAAAAATAGCGTCCGTACAGGGTACTTGGCAGATAGCTAAGCTGGCAGATAGACCAAACTTGTTGCTGCAGGGCAATTATGATGGATTGTATGTTCTAGAAAAGTCGAATGGTTCTTGGAAACTTAGAAATAAGATAGAAGGGTTTGCTAATTCATCAAGGTATTTTGAGACGCTCGGCAATAAAATCTTTGTGAACCATGAGTACAATGGTGTTTTTGAAGTAGTGGTCGATGACACTTTTTCCAAAGCGGGGAAGGTCACCATCGATACCTCGATAAAAGGTTCCAATTCAGGCCTTGCGATGTATAATGGTGATTTGTTGTATGCCTATAAAGATGGAATCTTTACCTATGATGATGAGAAATTTGTTAGGGACAGTCTCTTAAGTAACATCTACGACGAACATGAATATGAATCGGGCAAATTGCTTGTCGATGAAAACGATAACAGACTGTGGGTTTTCAGCAAATCAAATATAAATTATGTATCCCCAGTAGGGTTGACCAATACATTGAAGATTAGAAGTGTGCCCCTGACCAAAGAAGTGAGAAATGGTATTTTGGGTTATGAAAATATCATGAAACTCGATGATAGGGGAAATTATTTGCTCGGAAAGACCTCAGGGTATTTCATTATGAACACCAATGAGGTAAAACCCAAGAAATTTCATGTTCATATCAGTGAGGTAAGCAATTGGGCCATTAATACCAATAAGAGCTTTTTCGATAAGAAGCTAGAGGGCAGTTTTGACAACGATGAAAATAATCTAGAGTTCTCTTTTTACGCCCCTGAATACAACAAATACATCAATACCCAATACCAATATCGGTTAGAGGGAATGTACGATGACTGGAGTGATTGGTCAGAAAAAGCAACCGTATTGTATGAGAATTTGCCATTTGGTGATTATGAGTTTCAAGTGAAAGGAAAAATAGGCAACGCCCTATCAGATAACACAGCTTCATATTCCTTTAAGGTGGCAAAGCCCTGGTATCTTTCCACCTTGATGATTTCCCTTTATGCATTGGGGGCCATATTGGGTTCGATCATGATTCACTATTCATATAAACGGCATTACCATAAACGGCAACAAAAATTGATTGAGCGCAATAAGCGTGAGATGGAATTGGCCAAGGCCCAAAATGAAAAGGAAATCATCAAAATAAAAAATGAGCAGCTCAAAACAGATTTTAAGAACAAGAGCAGCGAATTGGCCGCTTCTACCTTGAGTATCATAAGAAAGAACGAATTGCTCTCAAAAGCCAAAGAACAACTTTTATCGTATGCAGAGGATAAAGATTCAGTGAAGCCCATCATCAATATTATTGATAAAAGTCTCAACCAGAATGATGACTGGGAACTGTTCAAAGAAGCATTCAACAATGCAGACAGAAAATTCTTGAAAAAGTTAAAAAAAGCACACCCGAACTTGTCTCCCAATGACATACGGTTATGTGCCTATCTGCGGTTGAACCTATCCTCTAAAGAAATAGCGCCATTGTTCAATATATCTGCACGCAGTGTTGAGATAAAACGGTACAGACTTCGAAAAAAAATGAACTTATCGCATGATGCCAATCTTGTGAACTACATCCTTAAACTGTAGATTCTGTACATTCTTCAGCCAATACCTCAACAATACCTATACAAATCTAATTTTTCGACAAAAAGCGAGCAGCTCCATGGTCTGAAAACTCCTGTATAAATCGGTTCCTTGCCAATGTGTCAACAAACCGCTCTTTTTTTTGCCATGTATATTTTTTGTTGAGGTGTTTTTTATGGGGTTGATATTTTTTTAAGATATGTTTAGAGATGCGAAAAAGGGGAAGACGTTGGTGTCTTTTTCACATCTCAAAAATGGGCACGATGCTTTCCTTTATCGAACAACAAACTTTAACTCAAACTATTATGAAAAAAAATTTGCTGAGATTACTTCTCTTTTTGTTTGTGGCCGGAATCTATGCCCAGACAGACAAGGTGGTCGTGGTAGACGAAGGAGAAGGCCAAAAGTTGGTGGTCAACGGTAAGGATTTCATGATCAATGGTATGAACTGGGATTACATACCCATTGGCACCAATACCGTGAATGCCAAATTTTGGGAAAAGTCAGATGATGTCATCAAAGCCGGTCTTGATACCGAAATGTCCCTGTTAAAAAATATGGGGGTCAATGTTATTCGCCAATATACAGGTGTTCCGGCAAAATGGATCAAATACATCTATGAGAATTACGGGATCTACACAATGCTCAATCACTCCTTTGGTCGATATGGCTTGACCTTGGATGGTGTTTGGACACCGGTCACTATTTATGATGACCCCAAAACCGCAGAGTTTTTAATGACGGAAATCGAAAATTTGGTACAAGGCTACAAAAATACGCCTGGGCTTCTGATGTATCTGTTGGGCAACGAAAATAACTATGGGTTGTTCTGGGCCGGGGCCGAAACCGAAGATTTTCCCGATGATGAAGGTAGAATACAATTTATAGGGGAGAGCAGGGGACGGCCTATGTACAGATTAATGAACGAGGCGGCCAAAAAGATGAAAGAACTGGACGCCAACCACCCCGTGGCCATTTGTAACGGAGACGTCTTGTTCATAGACATCGTTGCAGATGAATGTGAAGATGTGGATATCTATGGAACCAACACCTATCGCGGGGTTTCATTCGGTGATATGTTTCAAGTGGTCAAAGACAAATTGAACAAGCCCGTTATGTTCACTGAGTTCGGAGCCGATGCATTCAATGCCATTGAGAACAAGGAAGACCAGTTGTCACAGGCCTATTACATGGTGGGCAATTGGAAAGAAATATATGAGAATGCTGCTGGCCTTGGCAAAGCAGGCAATTCCATTGGAGGGTTTACTTTTCAGTTCAGTGATGGTTGGTGGAAATTTGGTTTTGACGATAGAAAAAATGCCGATGTGCATGACAACAATGCTTCATGGTCTAATGGTGGCTACGCACGTGATCTGGCAAAAGTGGGAGCCAATAACATGAACGAAGAATGGTTCGGTATCTGTGCCAAGGGCGCTACAAATCCAAGGGGGCTTTATGACCTATATCCCCGTGCCGCCTACTATGCACTGAAAGAGGCCCATCAAGTGGATCCTTACGGTGAAGGGGTGGACCTAAATTTTGTACAGAACCACTTTGATAACATCGAATTGATGGATGCCGTATTGAAGGCTCGGGGTGACAAAGCGGCTTTGCAGGGAGAGCAAAGTAACTTGCTTAGAATTAGCAACCTTCAGGCCAAGTTTGCCACCTTTAGTACCGGCGGCAGTCTTATAACAACTCCCGATACCCCAAATCCAGACGACCCGAATACGTTCCCCAATCAATTGGGATTTGACCATTTGCAGTCGTACTTCGTTGGAGTGGAAGGAAATCCGGCCCCGAACATGCGGGCAGAGGTTAATGTCAACGTTGTCGGAAACGTGGCACAAAACCCCATCAATGAGATTTTTTATGAGAACAATGCCCGTCCGATCGATGTGAGTACCGATCAGGGAGATGTGGTTGTTTCAGATGTAAATAGGGTACGGGTGTACCAAGCTGAATTTGAATGGAATGCAAAAGAGTTCGATATAAGGGGCTTTTATAGAACCGGGCATTACCACTGGGGGTATGAAGGAGACTTTTTTGGCTTTTATCCTGAAGCCAATTATGGTCCGAACCTCGATATCTATAATGGAGAAATACTAGGAGCGGAACTTGACGGCAAAGGTGTGTTGAAAGGCTTGAAAGTAGCTGTGGGGCCGCAGTTGTGGTGGGGGGCCAATCCGACCATGCTCTTCAAGTACAAAAGGCATATTGGCAAGTTTGATATTACCGGTATCTATCACAGGGACTTTGAAACCGATGTCGTTTTAGATGAAAACGGCCGCCGTGTTTTAGATGTCAACCAAGTACGTAGTGGTGTCATTCCACCTTGGCCCACTGAAAGGGCCTCTATCGCCATCGAACGTGAGTTTGGCAAGTTTGGCATCACATTGGGCGGTGTTTGGGCAGGTAGCCCATTGAATGGCATCGCCTTTCAAGACGTCACCGGAACCCCGGGTGATTATGTGGTTTTTGAAGATAGAATCCAGTCAAGCGATAATTGGGGAGGAAAGGCAAAGATTACCTATGAGGGTGGAAAATTCAATTGGTATGGCCAGGCGTCGGCAATGGGCCTAATTGCAAATGGCGGTGCCGACCAAACACTCACCTTTACGGGTTGGAAACTGAGAGATACCGGAAGCGGTAATGTTACCAGTGTGTTCTCAGGATTTACTTTTGCTGCGGGAAATTTTCAGATCGCGCCCAATTTTATGTGGCAAAAACCACTGGTTGAGGCCATGCCACAAGATGTTCAAGGCCCTGGGCGATTGCGGAATATTATTGATGATCCTTTCTCCGTTCGGGCGAACCGTGAAACCACAGCTGGGGAGATACTTTTCACCTATGACCCTACACCAGGTACTTGGATGTATGAATGGGACAATGACAGGGCCGAAGATGCCAAGTTCGCCATGAATCTGGGCTTTGTATACCGTCACCTGCCCACGACCATGGATGCCCATATCGGTTTCCAGGCCGATCGTACGTTCTTCGCCTTTCCCAATTCAGCACCAGCGCAAGACCTTTGGGAGGTTCATTCTAGAATGGTCTCAAAAATTGGCCCGGACCTAGGCATTATCGGTAATTTTTACTACGGTAACGGACAAGGAAATGGAGATTCACAACGATTGATCAATCGTTTTGGCGGAGACGTTCGAATGATCTACAAAAACTTCAAGCTGCGCTACGAACAAAAAATCAATGATTGGGGTCCATTTGACTACCATCGAGACTTCAACTTGACCTACCCGGTACAATTGATGTTGGATATATCGACCACCTTGGGCAAGCCCGATTGGTTCATTTTGCCAAGTACACAGGTGGGCATACGTGGCATATGGCGATCGCTGAATGAATTCTCACCGAGATATTTACCAAATGCCGGGGAAGGATCTTCAAATGAGCCCACGATAAGTCCGGTCGGGTTTGACAACGGCAACGAATGGGAAATCATGACCTATATACACATCAATATTGGGAAATAAAAAGATTGAAAAATGAAAAATTCTAAATATATCAATACACGTTTTGTACTTCTTTTTGGCTTGACGCTCATTGCTTTTTCAAGCTGTGAAAGAGACTTTTCAGATGATGTGGAGTTTGCCACCTTCCCGCCGAATGGCGATGTCTTCATCGATACTTTTTCTGCAGGATTGGACTATTTTCCCTTTGTGGACGGTGGTGCTGACCCTGAAGCTTTTAGCGTAGATACCGACGAGGCTTTTGCGGGCAGCGCATCAATGCGATTTGATGTGCCCGCTTTTGGCAATGGTTTTGTAGGTGCTGCTTTTAATACAACGGCTAATAGAGATGTCTCTGGTTTTGATGCGTTAACATTTTATGCCAAGGCATCCAAAGCGGCAGACATTAATGAAATAGGATTTGGTATCGATGGTAGTACCAACAATAAATTTCAGGTGACGATGCAAAATTTGCTGGTCAGTACCCGATGGGAGAAATATGTGATTCCGATACCGGATGCCTCAAAGTTAAATAACCTAACAGGCTTGTTCTGGTTGGCCGAAGGTGCAGAGAATGAAGACGATGAAAGCGGATACGTTCTTTGGTTCGATGAAATCAAATTTGAAAAATTAGGTACGGTGGCTCAGGCTAGACCTGCTATTTTGAACGGTGCCGATGTAGCACAAGAAGCCTTCTTGGATATCCCGATTACATTGACCGGTCTCACCCAGACGTTCAATGTGGGCTCAGGAGACAATGTAACGGTATTGGTAAAACCTTCTTATTTTGATTTTGAATCTTCAGACAATGCGGTTGCCACTGTAAATGAGTTGGGGGTCGTATCAGTATTGGCGATTGGTGAGGCCAATATCACGGCTACTTTGGCAAATGTTGCCGCTGCTGGTTCTTTGCAGTTGAACGTATTGGGGCCCTTTGACTTTGCGCCCATTCCGCCAGCACGAAACCCTGAAGACGTGATTTCGATATTTAGCGATTCGTACAACAATATAAATGTTGACTTTTTTAATGGATTTTTTGGTGGTTCCACGACCCTTGGCGGGGCAATAGCGGTTGCCGACCAAAGCGTTATTCGCTATACCAATCTAAACTTTGTGTCGGTAGAGTTTTCCAATCCAACCGTAGACGCCACCCAAATGACCCATATTCATGTTGATGTAAAAATTGATGAGGCCCTTGATGCGGGCGATGCGTTGACCATCGAGCTGGCTGATTTTGGCGCCAATGGGGTCGCCAACGGTTTGAACTCTGATGATTCGGTCGGTGCAGCAACGCCCATTGACGATTCACAATTGGCAAGTGGTGAATGGGTCGGTATAGACATACCGCTTACCGGCTTTTCCAATGGAACGGGTGGAGGATTTACAGGCTTGACCAGTACCAGTAACCTTGCACAGGTAAGCTTCGTTTCAAGTACTATTTCAAATATATCAGTTGACAACATATACCTCTACAGAGAGTAGGGACAAAAAAATGCAAATATGAATAAGACATCGAATTATAAAAGAATTGGAACATCTCTTTTTTGTTCAGCATTATTTGTGGTCACAGTGGTTTTTTTAGGCTGTGAGACCGATGATGAGCAGATGGTAACTACGTTGACCACCCTAGTTTTAGCTGACGAATTTGATTCTGACGGCGCACCCGATCAAAGTCTTTGGGCCTACGATATTGGTAGAGGGCCCGATGGTGATGGCTGGGGCAATCAAGAGCTACAATATTATACAGATCGTTCTGAAAACGTAATTGTAGAAAATGGAGTATTGCTGATTACCGCCCGTGAAGAATCTTTTGAAGGAGCCCAATTTACCTCTGCAAGATTGTTGACCAAAGACTTGTTTGAGCAAAAATATGGAAGGTTTGAAGCTCGAATTCGTTTGCCTTGGGGTCAAGGTATTTGGCCCGCATTTTGGATGTTGGGCGCAGATATTGATGAAAACCCATGGCCAGGAGCCGGAGAAATTGATATCATGGAATATAGGGGCCAAGAACCTTCTGTACTGATTGGAAGCGTTCATGGTCCGGGATACTCGGCCGGAGAGGCGATTTCTAAAGAGTTTACCCTTGAAAACGACCGCTTTGATACGGGGTTCCACATTTTTGGTATTGAGTGGGGTCCTGAATTTGTAAACTTCTATGTTGATGATGTACTGTACAATCAAATTACCCCAGAAGATGTAACAGGTCCTTGGGTTTTTGACAAGCCTTTCTTTATTCTGGTGAATCTTGCGGTAGGGGGCACTTTTGTAGGTATGCCCAATGAAGAGACCGAGTTTCCACAAACCATGATAGTGGACTATGTGAGAGTATATGAATATGAGAGAGTATTTGATAATAAACTAAACTAACTTCTATAAAAAATGAGACTAGTACCAATTAAAGCCAGAATTCTTTTCGTCATGATTTTGGCCATGTCCTTTTTAGGATGTGAAGACGATGACGATGCCAATAAACTTCCTGAGATCATAGCTAGATTTACGCAAACGTTCATTGAAGACTCGGGTACCGTAACATTTATCAATCTGTCAGAAAATGCAGATTCATTTGAATGGAATTTTGGGGATGGAACCACATCGACTGAAATCGACCCGGTAAAAACCTATGAAACGGGTACCTACACGGTTACGCTCACTGCTTCAAACAACGCGGGGGCTTCCAGTACTTTTGAAGACCAATTGGTCATTGTGGTTCCAGAATCGATTACCACACCGATTACCTTTGACGATTCGAATGTAAATTACGATGTGGGTACGTTTGGTGGGGCGGCTTTTGAAATTGTGGCCAATCCAGCACCTGGGGGGTCCAACGATGTTGCATCGCAAGTAGGGGCCATTACCAATATTGGGGCCGAGTTTGAAGGCATCTTTTTCAATTTGGGAATGCCTTTGGATTTAACGGATGACAAGACCGTCACCATGAATTTTTGGTCAGATGCACCCATAGATGTGTTGTTGAAATTGGAAGAGGGAACCGGTACCGATACAGAAGTTACGGCAAGTCATGGCGGAACCGGCTGGGAGATGATTTCCTTTGATTTCACTTCTTCTGACAGTTTTTCTAGACTGACCTTATTTGTTGATGGCCCAGGTACCACGGCAGGTACTTTCTACATTGATGATGTTGAGCAAGTAGAAACCACATCGGGCGGTAATATGGGCGGTTCCATTGAGGCCTGTGCCGGCGGTGAACTGGTGAACGACTTCGAAGCGTCCGACGACAGCATCTTCAGCAATTTTGGCGGCGGGGTCGGTACGATCATCGACAATCCCGACACTTCGGTGAACATGAGCGCCAAAGTGGGGCAGTATGTCAAGAATGCGGGCGAGGTCTTCGGGGGCATCACCATTGAGGTCGACCCTGACATCGATTTCGACTCGGGCGTGTTCTCAATAGACGTGTACTCGGTAGCCGTGAGGCAGCTCCTGTTCAAGTTGGAGGGGCTGAACATCGAGGTGATCGTTCCAACGTCCGGAACGGGCTGGGAGACCATCACCTATGACTTTAGCGCCGTGGCGGGCAATATGGGCGCCGTCACCGCCATCACGCTCATCATGGACAACGGCACTGCGGGCGACGGCAGCGCTGACTGGACCATACAGTTCGACAACATAAGGCTGTGCAGCAACGAAAGCTCGGGCGGGGGCAATACACTAGAGGCCTGTGCCGGTGGTGAACTGGTGAACGACTTCGAAGCGTCTGACGACAGCATCTTCAGCAATTTTGGCGGCGGGGTCGGTACAATCATCGACAATCCCGACACTTCGGTGAACATGAGCGCCAAAGTGGGGCAGTATGTCAAGAATGCGGGCGAGGTCTTCGGGGGCATCACCATTGAGGTCGACCCTGACATCGATTTCGACTCGGGCGTGTTCTCGATAGACGTGTACTCGGTAGCCGTGAGGCAGCTCCTGTTCAAGTTGGAGGGGCTGAACATCGAGGTGATCGTTCCAACGTCCGGAACGGGCTGGGAGACCATCACCTATGACTTTAGCGCCGTGGCGGGCAATATGGGCGCCGTCACCGCCATCACGCTCATCATGGACAACGGCACGGCGGGCGACGGCAGCGCTGACTGGACCATACAGTTCGACAACATAAGGCTGTGCAGCAACGGAAGTTCTGGAGGAGGTGGATGCTCCGGTGGCCCCACTATGGATGTTACCGCCTTTCCGGTAGACTTTGAAAACTGTGAAGGGTTCAATGAATCTTTTGGTTCATTGCAGACTAAGGAAATTGTTGACAATCCCGTTTCTGGTGGTATCAATACCTCTGACAAAGTATATCAATTTACAAAGCCTAGTGGTGCCGACGGATTTGGTGGTTTTCAGAATGTATTTGCTACGGGTACATTTACCAACAATTCTACCATTACCTTTAAAATATATAGTACATTGCCCAATCAAGAAATACGATTGGAGATTGTCGCTATACCCAATGATGGTGGTATGATTGGTAATCCAGCGCCGTATAACCAGACCCTGACTTCGGCCAATGAGTGGGTAGAAATGTCTTTTGATTTATCTGCCAATGCATTTCCAAACAGCATGGACGAAACCGTATACACCATGTTAGTCGTTAAACCTGGTAATATTGACGGAGGCAATACACCGGCAGACGTGACCTTTTATGTAGATGACTTCGCCATTACGGCGAATTGAAAATAAGGTTTAATAAAGGGTCGATGCATATTTGTGTAGCGACCCTTCATTGCTTTAATCATTGTTCAAATCGAATCGAATCAAATCAATGTCTGGAAAGGATATTTATATAGGCAACTCAAAAATCGAGACGGCTAAAAAGGAAATCAAGGGCCAACAGGTTCAGTTTGAAGAAGAAGACTATTACAAGATCTCAAACTATGATGCCATGCGCCCTTTCTTCATGAGCATTGTGAGCCATTCAAATCATTGGATGTTCATCTCGAGCAATGGCGGATTATCGGCCGGTAGACAAAACGCTGAGTCGGCTTTGTTTCCGTACTATACAGATGATAAAATAACAGAATCAGCCGATATAACAGGCAGCAAGACCATACTTAAGGTACAGGCCAAGGGAAAAGTCTTCTTGTGGGAGCCTTTTTCAGATACATATCCAGGTATCTATGAAATCCATAGAAATCTTTACAAAAACAGCTATGGCAACAAAATTGTCTTTGAAGAAATAAATGAAGATTTGGGCCTGACCTTTCGCTACCATTGGAACGCTAGCAGCAGATTTGGTTTTGTAAAGAAATCGACCCTTGTCAATAACGGCGAAGATGAGGTCAAAATAGCGGTTCTGGATGGAATTCAGAATATCATGACCTATGGTGTGGCTTCGGCATTGCAAAATGCAAGTAGCAATCTTGTAGATGCCTATAAGAAAAACGAGCTTGAAACCGATATAGGTTTGGGCATTTATGCCCTCAGTGCAATCATCGTTGATAGGGCAGAGCCCAGTGAAGCGTTGAAAGCGACCACGGTTTGGTCAACAGGTTTGGAAAAAGCAAAACACTTGCTTTCTTCCATGCAGTTGGATGCTTTTAGGGGTGGACGGGCAATTGAGCAAGAAGTGGACATCAAAGCCGAAAAGGGAGCTTATTTCGTAAATGCGGATGTCAGTTTAAAACCAAATGCCGAAAAGCACTGGATGTTGATCGCCGAGGTAAATCAGTCAAAAGTTGATATGGCCGAGATTTCCCATTTGATCAAAACAGAAAAGAACCTTTTTGGTCTTATCGAAAAGGATATTCAAAAAGGCTCTGAAGAATTGTTAAGGTTGAATACTGCTGCAGATGCCATACAACTGACAGCAGATAAAATGAGGGATACACGGCATTTTTCAAACGTACTCTTCAATATCATGCGTGGAGGTATTTTTGATAACGGCTATGAAATTGAAAGAACAGATTTTCGCAACTATATTGAAAAGGCAAATAAAAAAGTTTATCAGCGCAAGAAGACGGCCATAGAAGAACTTCCCGACAAATTTTCGTGCAGTTTTTTGAAAAAATGTACTGAAGATAGCCAAGATGCCGATTTCAAAAGACTGGCTTGTGAATACATGCCCTTGAAATTTAGCAGAAGACATGGCGATCCAAGCCGTCCATGGAATAAGTTCTCGATCAATACCGAAACAGATGACGGCAAAAAGATTTTGGATTATGAGGGCAATTGGCGCGATATTTTTCAAAATTGGGAAGCCTTGGCGCACTCTTATCCAGTCTTTATTGAGAGCATGATCTTCAAGTTTGTCAACGCGACCACTTTTGATGGCTATAACCCATATCGGGTGACCAAGGGCGGTTTTGATTGGGAAACCATAGAACCCGATGACCCTTGGTCATACATCGGTTATTGGGGAGACCATCAAATTATTTATCTCCTAAAATTTTTAGAATTTATTGAAGACCATTACCCCAGCAAATTGGCGACATATTTCAATGAAAATATTTTTGTGTACGCCAATGTGCCCTATAAAATAAAAGACTACGGGGATATTCTTAAAGACCCAAAAGACACTATTCTCTTTGATGCTGAACTCGATGATGAGATCAATAGGGAAAGAGGACAAATAGGTGCCGATGCAGCCTTGTTGAAAGATGCCCATCAATCGATCCATCATGTAAACCTGCTTGAAAAATTACTGGCCACGGTTTTGGCGAAAGTGTCCAATTTGATACCCGAGGGAGGTATTTGGATGAACACCCAAAGACCCGAATGGAACGATGCCAATAATGCCTTGGTGGGCAATGGTATCTCTATGGTCACCTTGTACTATCTGAGAAGGTTTTTAAAGTTCTTTGAAGATTTGGTTGAAACAATACCAAATGATGGCTATTATCTTTCAGAAGAACTCATCTTATTTTTCAATAATGTAACCGATGTACTTATCAAAAACCAATCAATTCTTTCCGGTAAGGTTTCTGACACGGATAGAAAAACTGTGGTGGATGGATTGGGAAATGCTGGTAGCCAGTACAGAAACACAATTTATAAAAAGGGTTTTAGTGCCAATAAAACAACCATTACAAAGACAGATGTGCTGAAATTTGTTCAGGTTACCCGGCAATACTTAGAGCATAGTATAGATGCCAACAAACGCCCTGACAACCTATATCACGCCTATAATTTGATGACGGTCGAGAATGATACGGAAGTTTCCATTTCATATCTATCAGAGATGTTGGAAGGTCAGGTGGCGGTACTTAGCGCCAAATATCTGTCGGGCAAAGCTTCTCTCGAAGTCTTGGATGCACTCAAGAACAGTACACTTTTTAGGCATGATCAGTATAGCTATATTCTATATCCCAATAAAGAACTTCCCCGTTTTTCGCGAAAGAACAACATACCATCGGCCAATATTGCAGAATCAGATTTGGCAAATCGGCTTCTAGAAGATGGGAATACAGAAATAATAGAGAAAGATATTGATGGGGGTTATCATTTCAATGGAAATTTCAACAATGCCAATAGCTTAAAAGAGGCCTTGGCACAATTACCTGAAAAATATGGAGATCTCGTAAAAAAGGATGCCCCATTGCTATTGCAAGCTTTCGAGGAAGTTTTTAACCACAAGGCCTTTACAGGGCGATCGGGAACGTTCTTTGGCTATGAAGGGCTGGGCTCGATCTACTGGCACATGGTTTCTAAGTTACTTCTTGCTGTTCAAGAAACCTGTTTGAGGGCGATTGATGAAAAGGAAAATGAGGAGATCATAGGTCGGTTGCTAGAACATTATTATGAAATCAATGAAGGCATAGGGGTGCATAAGTCGCCTGAATTATATGGTGCTTTTCCTACGGATCCCTATTCCCATACCCCTGCAGGAAAGGGAGCCCAACAACCGGGAATGACAGGTCAGGTAAAAGAAGATATCCTTAGTCGCTTCGGTGAACTGGGCGTTTTTGTAAAGGGCGGCAGATTGATTTTCAGTCCGCACTTGTTACGAAAAGAAGAGTATTTACAGCACGCTAAGACCTTCAAATACACTAACGTTAAAAAAGAAGTGCAAAAAATTGAATTGGAAAAAGACGCTCTTTGTTTTACCTATTGTCAAGTGCCGATTGTTTATGAATTGGGAGAAAGGGAGGGCATAAAAGTAGATTTCCATGAAAATACGACGCTTGAATTCGACAGCCTTGAACTCGATGCTGAAACAAGTGCCAAAGTTTTGAATAGAACTGGAGCAATCGAGAAAATAATCGTATCCTTCAAAAAATAGAAATAGGCATGATACAGATGAAGCACCATATAAGAATAATGATGTACTTGTTGTTGCCAGTATTCATATTTTCATGCAAAAACAATTCAAAAACAGAAAGCAAAACCGAAACCGTGACGAAAGAATTGAGTCTAAGCGCAAAGGACATTTTAGGACACCCTGAATATTTGGCCATGTCATACGGAGGGTACCGATATGCCGACCATAACATTGAGCCAACAATGGACGAGCTTAAGGAGGATGTAAAAATATTGGCCGCAATGGGCATTAAAGTGCTTCGTACCTATAAAGTACATAAACCACAAGCAGCTAACTTGCTACAGGCCATCACTGAGCTGAAAAAAGAAGACCCTGAATTGGAAATGTATGTTATGCTGGGTATATGGATTGATTGTCTTAATGCCTGGACGGGTATGGAACCGGATCACAACCAAGAAAGTGCAGACAACAAACCACAGGTTGAGGAAGCCGTCAGGCTTGCCAACAAGTATCCTGACATCGTAAAGGTGCTGGCCGTTGGCAATGAGGCCATGGTCAAATGGGCAGCTGACTACTATGTGCAACCCGACGTAATCTTAAAATGGGTCAACCATTTACAAGACCTTAAAAAAGAAGGAAAGCTTTCAAAGGATTTATGGGTTACAAGCTCCGATAATTTTGCGTCATGGGGTGGCGGTGGAGACGAATACCATGTCGAGGATTTGAATAAATTAATAGAAGCGGTAGATTTCCTTTCCATTCATACCTACCCAATGCACGACACGCACTACCAGCCAGAATTTTGGCAAAAACCGATTGAAGGACATACAGACATGACCCATTTGGAAATAGTTGATGTGGCCATGCTAAGGGCAAAACATTATGCCATGGCCCAATACCAAGCCGTAAAGGATTATATGGAAAGTCTGGGGATCAGCAAGTCCATTCATATCGGTGAAACGGGGTGGGCAAGTTTTTCTGATGGTTATTATGGGCCAAAGGGCTCTAAAGCCTGTGACGAGTACAAAGAAGCATTGTACTATCAACACATGCGTGACTGGACAAACGAAGCCAAAATGTCATGCTTTTATTTCGAAGGTTTTGATGAGCCATGGAAAGGTGGTAACAATCCAGGAAATTCTGAAAAGCACTTTGGCCTGTTTACGGTTGATGGCAAGGCCAAATATGCGCTTTGGGACGAGGTGGACAAAGGTATGTTTGAAGGATTGACCAGAAATGGCAACCCCATAACAAAAACCTATAATGGTGATAAAGAGGCATTGCTGAGTGAAGTATTGGTACCCCCTACGGCAAGTGAAATCAACGCTCATCATTAAAAATGAATGGTAAGATATCGGGGAATGGGAACACCGAAACATTATATTTTTATCGTATTGACCATGGGTATGCTGGGGTGTAGCGAAAAACAGCGGTCTTTGCACGTGACGGTGTACGAAACCTCGGCCAATGGCAATAAGCTAGAAAGAATAACGGCGGTTTCTTCCGATGGGAATACGGCAACCATAAAACTGTTGCCCGATCAAAAGTTTCAGACCATAACAGGGTTTGGAGGGTCGTTTACCGAAGCATCGGCACATTTGTTGAACCAGCTGGGCAAACAAAACCGCCATAAAATTTTGGAAGCCTATTTTGGTGAGGACGGGGCAAGGTATTCATTGACGCGCACGCACATGAACTCTTGTGATTTCTCTTTGAACAATTATTCTTATGCACCTGTCGAGGGCGATACAGAACTGGAACATTTTTCCATTGATGAAGACCGTGATGACATCATCCCCATTATTAAAGAGGCGATGGCGATATCAAAAGATGGGTTCAAGATTTTGGCATCACCATGGACCGCCCCACCCTGGATGAAAGACAACAATGACTATGTTGGGGGAAAGTTATTGCCAAAATATTATGATACCTGGGCGTTGTTTTTTTCCAAGTATATTGACGCATACAAAAATGAAGGTATTGACATTTGGGGACTAACGGTGGAAAATGAGCCGCTTGGTAACGGAAATAACTGGGAAAGTATGCACTATTCCCCTGAGGAAATGACACAATTTGTACAGAACCATTTGGGGCCCAAATTGGAAGCCGATGGCAAAGCCGAAGTCAAGATTTTGGGATACGACCAAAACCGTGAGCATTTGAAAGAATGGGTCGATGAGATGTACAAGAACGAGGCCACCTCAAAATATTATGATGGTACCGCGGTACATTGGTACGCCAGCACGTATGAAGTATTTCCAGATGCTTTGCAATACGCCCATAAAAAGGCACCTGACAAGTATCTGATCCAATCAGAGGCCTGTGTAGATGCAGAGGTGCCCAAATGGCAAGACGATTCATGGTACTGGTCTAAAGAAGCGACAGATTGGGGTTGGGACTGGGCACCTGAAGAAGACAAACACCTACACCCCAAATATGTGCCGGTATACCGGTATGCACGAGACATTATCGGTTGCCTTAACAATTGGGTCGACGGTTGGATCGACTGGAACATGGTGTTGAATAAACAGGGTGGCCCCAATTGGTTCAAGAACTGGTGTGTGGCATCGGTCATTGTGGATCCCAAAACTGATGAGGTGTACTTCACACCCCTATATCATACATTGGTACACTTTAGTCGTTATATCAGGCCCGGTGCGATAAGAATAGGCTTTGAAAACCGAGATGATGTATTACAGGTCACTGCTGTTGAAAATCTTGATGGATCGGTCGCCGTGGTCATTTTAAATCAAGAGGCCGAACCTAGAAACTTTTCCCTTGTTTTGGGAGAGCGTTCCACGGCTGTTCAAATAAGCGGACAGGCCATACAGACAATAATGGTTGAAACTATACCAGAGAATAGCTAACCAAATTTAAGAACCGATAAATATAACACGATGTCTGAAAGTAAAACTGCTGCAAAAGATATAGTCCCCTTAGGGCAAAAAGCGGCCTTCGGAGCGGGCCATTTGGTTTTGAACCTTTATCCGGGAGCCCTGGGTTTCTTTATGTTCTTCTTATTGACAGCCTTCGGTATGGATCCATTTTTGGCAGGTTTGTTGGGTGGATTACCCCGTTTTTTTGATGCGATCACCGATCCGATTATGGGGTTTATTTCTGATAATACAAGCTCAAAGTGGGGTAGAAGAAGGCCCTACATTTTGGTTGGGGGCATACTGAGTGCCGTTACCTTTGTTTTTCTTTGGCAGCTTAATGAAAACAATTCTTCAGACTATAACTTCTGGTACTTCCTCATTATGTCAATGGTTTTTCTTATTGGCAATACCATGTTCGCTACACCCTTGGTCGGCTTGGGCTATGAAATGACCTCAGATTATAACGAGCGAACCCGTTTAATGGCATTTTCACAAACAGTCGGTCTAATAGCTTGGGTAATTGTACCTTGGTTTTGGGTGATCATTGCCGATCCAGATATTTTTAGCAACCAAGCCGAAGGCGTAAGAACCATGGCAATTTATGTTGGGGTAGCTTGTTTGCTACTCGGGCTTTTGCCGGCTATTTTTTGTAGGGGCATGGATTCGGCCCAAATGGGAAATAGAAAAAAATTGACCTTTTCCTCTATATTCAGTAATTTAAAAGACCTATTTGTCAGTATAGGAGAGGCCGTAAAGAATAAGCCATTTATGAAACTATGTGGTGCTACTTTCTTGGTATTTAATGGTTACCAAATCGTAGCGTCTTTCAGCTTCTTTATTTTCGTTTTTTACATTTTTAACGGAAGCTATGAAGCCACCGCGACATGGCCGGCCTGGTTTAGCTCCATAGGTGCATTGGTCTCGGCATTTTTAGTGATTCCGATTGTATCGGCAATGGCCACGAAATGGGGAAAAAAGAAGGCGTTTATTATTTCAACGGCCCTTTCTATAGTTGGATACGCTTTGAAGTGGTGGGCGTTTACTCCCGATAATGTTTGGCTTTCTTTTATTCCAATACCATTAATGTCATTTGGTTTGGGTAGTTTGTTCACCTTGATGATGAGTATGACCGCCGATGTCTGTGATCTAGATGAGCTCAACAATGGCATGCCAAGGAAAGAGGGTACCTTTGGGGCATTATACTGGTGGGTCGTAAAACTGGGGCAAGGCTTGGCGCTCGTTTTAGGAGGTCTGGTATTGAAATTAATCGGATTTGATGGTAATGCGGCCACACAAACGGTCGATACTTTGACCAAACTACGAATCGCGGATATCATTATTCCTGTAGTAACAGCAGCCTTGGCTATTTGGGTGATGTGGAAATACAGCCTGTCTGAAGAGCGTGCAAAAGAGATCAAAGCCCTACTCGAAGAAAGAAGGGGCGTATTGTAATCGTGTTGAATGGTTAAATAGGTAACAAAAGTTAAAAAAGAAAGATGTCAACAAAAATAATAATCATATCAATAGGGGTTCTACTTGCATTGGTGGCGATCCTTGGCAGTATAAAAGGAAACTCGGGCAAAAGGTTGCTCAACACCAAACTTGCGGTACTGTTCGGAATAACGGGTATTTTATTGATGATATATGGCAGCTATTCATCAGATTTGGTCAATTACAATACCCAAATGGAACAGGTTTCCATAGGCAATAAGTTAAAGATCAGCGGGCCGGTAAATGCCGTGAAAGTCGTTTCTCCAATCGATAAAGACTCCGTAGACTGTCGTATTCTGACAATGGGCGTTTATCCCGAACGCCATGAAAAAGATATTTGGGTCATTATCAGACCTACTGATGACAGGTATTATCCGCAATCAGACCATACCAATACTTCTTATAAAAGAGATGGTGAATGGCAGGTTGTGACCCGTTTCGGCGGAGACAAGGGAGAGGCCTATGATTTGATTGTTTATGAAGCAGATTCCGCTGCCTCATCATTTTTCAGCGCTACCATAGCAAAATGGAAGGAGGCTGATGATTACCCAGGGTTACAATTGGAAGAAATGCCTGCCGGAGCTAAGGAAGTAGAGCGCATTGTGATTTATACCAGAAAAAACTGTAGAGGAGTTTTTTAGTGGAAAACCACGCCAAAGATGAATCCGTTAAAAATTAACAAGATGCCACAGCTCACCGATGCGTACTGAACATAAAGATAGTGTTCCATTTGGTCAAAAGCTGGCTTTTGGAATTGGAATGTTTGCCAACCAAATGTTCCCGGCCATTCTCGGAATTTTCATGGTGGTGCTTGTAGAAGATTTGGGATTTCCGGGTTGGATGTGGTCACTCATCTATTTTTTCCCCAGAATCTTCGATTCGATTACCGATCCCATTATGGGCTTTATCTCAGACAATACCAAATCTAAATGGGGAAGGAGAAAACAGTATGTCTTGATTGGTGGGCTTATTATGGGTATAGCCTTTATATTCATGTGGCAGCTCTATGCAGAGGATACATTGCAATACAACTTTTGGTATTTCTTTCTCTGGTCGATCATTTTTTATCTGGGCCTGACCTTTTTTAGCGTCCCTTATGTGGCAATGGGCTATGAGATGAGTGACGATTTTCATGAACGTACCGATATCATGGCCATTGCCCAATGGATAGGCCAATGGGCCTGGGTCATTGCTCCGTGGTTTTGGGTGATCATGTACGACCAAGATTGGTTTCCCTCGGCAGATGTGGCCGTTCGTGAACTGGCAATTTGGGTTGCTATTCCATGTGCGATATGTGCTTTGGTCCCAGCAATTTTTATCAAAAGTAAATCGACGCTTAATGAAAATTATGAGCCTTTGAATTCCGCTAATATTGGCAATAGTGTGAAAAAGATAATCAAGAGTTTTAAAGAGGCCTTCATGATCAGTCAGTTTAGAAAAATATGTATTGCCACGTTCTTGATTTTCAATGCATTCAATACTGTTGCGGCACTCACATTTTTCGTGGTCGTATACAAATTGTTCAACGGTGACGCCGACGCTTCGGGCATCTGGGTATCTTTGTTTGGTTGTTTAGGGGCACTGGGCACTACCTTTATTGTGATTCCGACCGTAACCTGGATGGCCAAGGCTATGGGCAAGAAAAAAGCCTTCATGGTGTCTCAGGGTATTTCAGTTGTGGGTTACATCATGTTGTACTTTCTTTTTGTGCCGGGCAAACCTTGGATGTATATCATCGGCCTACCCTTCTTTTCTTTCGGCATAGGCAGTTTGTTTACCATTATGATGTCAATGACCGCAGATGTAATAGATATTGATGAACTCAATTCAGGTAAACGTAGAGAAGGTATTTTCGGTGCAATTTACTGGTGGATGGTCAAAGTAGGTTTTGCCATAGCCGGTGCGCTCAGTGGTCTCATAATTGCAATAGTGGGCTTTAACCCAGACCTGGCCACGACCGGGCAACAGTCTGCGGTGGATGGATTACTGGCGTTCTTTTGCTTTTTCCCCATGGCCGGTACAATTTTCGCGATGCTTGTCATGCGAAAGTATGATGTATCTGAAAAGCGTGCCAATGAAATACGTGCAGAACTTGAAAAAAGAAAGGCCATTACGGTTTAAATTTGTTGTTTTAAAATAGAAAGGAACTAACAAAAATAGTAGAAAGCAATGTCGTACAAAGCAGAACGATTTCTTAGTCTAGCCTCATTGGATTATGCTGGTAAAAGTGAAAAAGAGCTGAAACTACTTTGCCGAGAGGTGCTCGACGAGGGCATGCATGGCCTGTGTTTTAGCCCATATGTGGAAAATCAACAGCCTGGGGACCAGATTTCTGAAGATCAGATCCATCGACGAATGGAGATTATCAAGCCTTATACAAATTGGATCCGGTCATTTTCTTGTACAGAAGGCAATGAGGCCATACCGCGCATTGCCAAAGAATATGGTATCAAAACCCTTGTTGGGGCATGGTTGGGCGACGACCCCGATATCAACAATCGAGAGTTGGAAGGTCTGATAAAATTGGCTAATGAAGGTTTTGTAGATATTGCGGCCATAGGCAATGAGGTCATGTACAGGGGCGATTTGAGCGAGGATGAATTGTTGGACTTTATCAAAAGGGGCAAAGAGGCAATAACACATGTGCCCGTCGGTTATGTCGATGCCTACTACGAATTTCGGGAACGGCCTAGAATAACGGAAGTTTGTGATGTTATTTTGGCCAATTGCTATCCGTTTTGGGAAGGTTGTGATCTAGATTATTCCCTTTTGTACATGAAAGATATGTTCAGGCAAGCTGAACGAGCGGGGGGTGGCAAAAAAGTAATTATTTCAGAAACGGGATGGCCAAGTCAAGGCACCAATCTAGATGGGGCACATCCGTCTCTGGTCAATTTCATAAAGTATTTCATAAATACCCAGAAATGGTCAAAAGAAGAAGCTATTGAGATTTTCTATTTTTCATCATTCGATGAATCTTGGAAAGTTGGGGCCGAAGGTGACGTAGGGGCTTTTTGGGGGCTTTGGGATAAAGATGAAAAATTGAAATTTTAGTCGCGACTGCTGCCAATTGAATTAAATTTCTGAGGGAAGAGAAGAACAATAGGTCAACAAGATATCAAAAGCCCATATTTAAAAATTAACTAAATACGAATTCTAACTGTTTTTTCTTTTCTGTTAAAACATTGGCTCTAGGAAGCAAGAGATCTACAGGCGTTTTGAGATGTTTTCGACAAGCACAGCTAACAGCTAAACCCAAACTTTTTTGTCAATACTAAATTTGTTGTAATAGTTTACGGTACTCTCTCCGTATGGAAACCGATTCACCGCCCACTGATAATTGCCCACTCAAGGTCAGTAGCTCATCTTTACGGTCCAGTTCCAGTAGCACTGTATCCTTTTCCTTTGATACGAACCTTAAACCCACAGTTGGGGTGATGTTGCCTGAAGCATCTATGTTTAGCGCAGGAGCCCAACTCGCGTCATTTATATTTTCAATTATTACGCATTCTTCGTTCTCATCCAGTATATAGTCATAGAGTTGAGCATTATTTACGGGATCCTGTTCACTGAACCAATATAAAATCAATTTGCTGTTTTCACTACACTCATCCAAAACAATATTGTCATTATCAATTGTTGAGCTTACCAGCTGCCAGGTTCCTAGAAATAGATTTGGGTCTGGAGAGGAGATGTCATCGTTATTTTCACATGCGAACAAAGTCATTAAGAAAGTCAGTATAAGACAATACAATAGTTTTTTCATACTTTGAGATTAAACTTTATCGAGGTGAAAGTTTTGTTTTTTCAATATATACGATAAAAATAGGGTCGATATCTTATCAAAGATATGATAAAAGTCAATTCCGAGATGGATAGGTCGCGCTAACGAAAATGGAAAATTTAGAAGTATAGAACGTTGTACGGGTGTATATGGCCGAACAGAAGTTAAAGGAGCGAATCAAAGAGCTTACCTGTATTCATGAGGCTACATCATTGATTGTCAATTGTGATTATAATGATGCAGAGACAGTACTGTATGGATACAATGGACAAAGCAAGTAAGGTTGGCTATAACTTATAGCTGTAAACCCCAAGACCAAATCGGCCTTGGGGTCAATTATTAAAGGTTAGTGTAATAATGCTTGAGATAGTAAGAGAAAATACCAACTTTCTTGACATTGTACTTTACGCCACCATCAGTATAGGTCTCGTTGGTAATGCCATTTCCTATTATTGTTGAAAGTACCTGTCTTCTTGTTAGCGGGACCTTGCCCCTTAGTTTGGCCCCTCCAACAGAAATTTTTACTTTAGAAGAAATCGTCGCTTCGGCCACGGGCATAACCTTTCCGTTGACAAGTTTGAGCCCAGCCTTGGTGTTCAGTTCCGCAGCTACTTCACCCCTTAGCCTGTGCTTAGAGAAAATTGTGATCACCTGTTCGTTTTCCGACATATTCCAGTCAGCATCGAACTCTCTGTTGACCTTGTGCCACCAACCTTTCTTCACACCTTTTTTACGAAACCTGAAATAACCGATTTTGTACACATTTGATTCAGCGGTAATAGCACCTCCGCGTACTGAAATTTTTCCATCTGGTGAACCTCGAAACACCTCTATTCTTTGGTGAGTGGCTGCAAAACCTAACCAATCTTTGCCCTTTACCCGAAAACGCGGCATTACGGTACTGATAATATCATCTTCTTCTATATCCTTATGATTGACATTATAGGTCAATAATTTGGGTCCCTTGGCAAAAGGTGGGTGAATATCGTTTCGCTCTTCATCCCTAACCGGGAACAGCTCTTCATAGCTGCACTTCCTGCCATCAATATCACAACTATCTATAGGTGATAGGACAAAGACCTGATGGTCATCTAGAAAATCGTCGTCAACAGGCCCAATGGGCTGCAAGGTTGGCCCCATACCGGAAGAGATTGATGGGTCGTACTTGAATGCTTCGTTGGTCTTTGTATATTCTAAAGGGTCGTAGGTTACATAGAAAACATCCTCAGAACCCTTGCCCGCAATAATTTTGTCTTCATAGGGCAAGTAAATCTGCAATTCTTCGTTGACCAATATTTGGGCCAGTTCTTGGCCAATTTCATCTTGATTGGACTTTGAACTTATGGAACCGACATCAACGTTTCGATCGGTCAATTGAGAAGAAATGTAATCATACTCTTCAATATTATTGACAACTTCATCGATCAGTTTCTGTCTAAACAACGATTTTCCTTTTGAAAACGAAGCTTTGTCGGTGTTCAATAATTTAACTTCGTTCTTGCGCAGTACATTGCGCTCACCCAGTAAGTATGAAAAGCTTGCCAATTCGCCATAGCTATCGATTTCTGCCATTTTTGATACCACTTCGTTTCTTACATCCCTATCTGCTAGCACTCTGCCCATCAATAAGGAGGTTTCTTTCATAAATTCTTTTCGCTCACCCAATGATTCATCAGTTTCTATATTCTCAATGCCCTCGATTGACGTAGACTCACAAGAGACAATCGCCAAAGCAATGAGTGTCCGTACTAATGGCCCTTTGTAGAAGTGTTTCATCTTATGTTGTATTTTAATGTTAATGGCTAGTTTGAAATAGTTCGTTTTGTCTTTTTATTTCTTATCTGCTTTCGATGTTCAGTTTGATTATTTGGTACTGTCCCAATTATTATCTTCCGTAGTTTATCAAAAATCTGTAAAAATATTCTTACATATAATTGAAGGCAAATAAACAAAAATATTTCTATATACAACAATTTTATTTTTGTTATTTCATTTGATGAACTAAGAAGATATTAAGAACCTTTATTTTGAAAATTATTCAGACTTGAATTGATACCGTTTTTCCTTTTAAAGAGAAGAAGGCCTTTTATGAATTGGAAAAACTGGCGGTTTCAGGGCTTTCTGAAGCGATAAAATTTTACTGGTGCCGCAAGGAGTGCTTTTTGACATAATATCAAACGGTATATGTCATTCTTCTAATTTTCGGATTGACAATTTCCGGTTGAGTTTCATGGTTATGGCCTTTTTTCGAATTACCTGAGGTCCGATTCACTGCCAATGCTTTCGTTTTATTTATAGCTTTCCAAAATCATAGCTATAATTTATAAAGGGAACCCAAAATGTAGTAGTCTCCTGAAAATAGCCCGTGTTCGTTGAGACGTAAGTTCCTATCATAACTTTAGACTTGCCTTTTGCATACCCTATTGATATTCTATTCGCACCGTAGCCGAAGTCCATCTGGGACGTTATTGAGCCAACTATATCGCCATTGCCATTAAAAACCGGTTCAGTAATAGAAAACCCCGTGTTTCGGTTAAGTAGAGAGACTCCTACATTGGCGAACAGGTCCCCATTCTTAAAAACGGGAAAATGATAACCCAGACTAAAATGATATCCAAAGATTATGTCGTTTTTTGCATTGGAAACACCTGTATTATTCCCCATACCATCCGATTCATTTACGATTAAGTCGTAACGAAAAGAGTTATTAAATCCGACACTTAACCTTTCTGTAATGTAATAGCTAACCCCAATATTCAACGAAATACCAGAGTTTTGCATGTCAGGGTTAGTGAATAGGGCTTCCCGGCTGATATTGTTGAGTTTGTACACAGGGGTTATTCTATATTCCGGCCCTAAACTGAAAAAAAACTTTCCTTTTCTTTCTAAGTCTTGAGAAAAACAGATTATTGGTATTGCAATCACAATGAACGAAAAAAGCCTAAAAAAAGAGTTCTTTTTATGAATGCATTCTTTCGTTGAATCCATAAAATAATTCTAATAAGACAATTATTTAATTAGTTTATAAACATAGAGGTTTCATGTTAAAAGACTTAAGTAATGAATCCTCTTTTGTATTTAATTTGTCGATATTACTCTTTATTGTTCTGGAGAATAGGTATACTCGATAACGCTATTATTTACTCTTGTACCAAAAGGTCTGACGGCGTTAAAAGCGGGGGCCCATTTAAATGCCCGATTGGCACGAACAATTTGAAAATGATATTTTTGATTGTAGGATCGATAGGGTAGGCCGTCAACAAAGCGGTTATGATTGTTAAATGAAATATACTTTCGTGGGGCTGGCCACCCGTCATATTCATAAATAACATACGCTAAATATACTCCGCTTTCCCTTTCAGGGCGATTGTCATCATACATGAGGTGTTTATTTATTGTTTTATTTCTTTCTTTTCTAACATCCCTATTGCTATACTTGCTCAAGCGATATTCTGGCAAATTTAGTCGATTGATTCCTTTTTTATTATTAGGATACCATATATCTATCGCTTCAGTGTAGTCACGGCTTCCTTGTGGACAAACATTCGCGGTATCTTCACAGTTGGAAGATCTAAATGGAAAAAACCAGCCATAAATCTGGACATCGGCTTTCTCTAACCAGGACTCTTTTTTATCCTTTATCTTCATTTTTGTGATTTTTAAACTAGTCTTTGAAATTCCACTAGTTCCACCTCCGATTCCGATGGTTCCGACACTTCTACCGCAATTTTGATAAGCTATTTTCTTAATTGCGGCGGGTTGTTGACCGCATTCTACCAGTGATAAGGAATATACTGACAAGTTACCTTTACTACTGGTCGTCTTAGAGAATTCATCTTCGGTATAATCTTCATCGACCAATTCAAGTTCTCCGACTTCGTTTAGTTGATAGGCTTTAACAAATTCTACTCCAGTATCTTCATTATAACTACTGACGGCAAATGTGGCATTATCAGCTCCACCGACACCTTGATTTATGAGTGTCAGTACGGGATGCCATGTTTCACCTTCTAAATCAGTAAATGCATCAACAGAGGGGTCTACATCATCTTTTGACCCCAAATCATTCTCTAGTAATAAGCTTTTAATGTAGACGGCAGGTCTTTCCCCTTTACTAGTTTTAAACTCTGATATTTTATCAAAATCAGGATTAACCTTAATTACTTCGGCCATAAGGGAGGTGAGATGAAACTCTTTGTAAGTCAATTTATCTTTAAGCGGGGCATTTTGAACACTTTGTTTGTCCAGTATGTTTGAGATACTATCTTTCTTTTCTTCAAAATTTATACCTCCATTAGAACAGGAGTTCAAAAAAAAGAAAGACATAAATAATGGTAATGGAAGTACGTTTTTTGTTTTCATTTCTTATCTGCTTTCGATATTCAATTTGATTGTTTGATACCGTTCCAATTATTATTTCCCGTGGTTCATTAATACTGATGTGAAAATATTCCTACAAAAAGTTGAGAGCAAATAAACAAAAAATTTCTATATACAACAATTAGTATAAATATTTTTCTTTCCGTAGGCTTTGAAAAAATAATATCAAGGGTTGCAGATAGCTTGGCCAATAGGTGAAAGGCCGTGGCAAGAACACTGAACGTCCGTAATTTGATTCACATTGCTTTTCCAACATTTTGCGTATGGTACATATGCGTGTGTCAAAGGTTGTTCTTTATGGATAAAAACCTGCAGTTCATGGATGTTTTGAACGTATTGCAGCAGAACCCTTTATTTTTAAATTGTGTACGCTAACTTTGTATAAATCCAATACCCTCTTGGTCAATCTTACCCCAGAAGAAAGAAAGTTAAAGACAGTGGTGCAACGCATGCTCGGAGAGCATCTACGTGCCATACGGCTAAGTAAAAAGATGAAACAGAAACTCGTTGCCGACCGTTGCGGTTTTTCCCGTAGTGGGTACAACCTCATTGAAAAGGGTGAACGGAACCTGACATTTTTTTCCCTGCTGAAAATAGCCAAGGTATTGGACGAACCCCTGGAAAACTTGATGAAAATCGAGGGTATCGATACAATCGAAAACCTTTGGGCTTAGTATATCGCGTTTGATGGTTCGATTGGTGCGTGTTGTTATTCCAATTAATTTGCCCAAACTTAGAAAGTAAATCCAATGGGGCAAGGGTGCGGCGGTTGACCTTTGAAGGGATTGCGATTTTTAAGAGTGATTTTCAGTTATAAGTATCTAGAAGGCTGCAGCGTACAGCAGCCCTTAAATTCAACACTTTCAATCCCAGTTTCTTTATAATGGATTGTTACCAATCTATTATGTTCACTGTTTATTTAGAGGTCTCAATTTTTCAAAAATTTCAGTGCTTATCCAATAAATGCCACGATAAGGCTCTTTCACTTTCTTAAAAAAAAGATACTTGCCATCGGCTGTCAGCGTTGGGGCACTGGAACCTGCTTTGGTATTCACTTCAGCTCCGACTGGAGTGGCCTTGGTCCAGATATTTTCACCTATTTGAAAAGAAATGTAAATCTGCTGAATGTTGTCATTTTCAGGTCGCGAAGTGCAGAAAAGTATATAGCTCTCATCTGGCGCAATTACCGAATTGCTTTCTCCATATACAGAATTCACATTCGGGCCTAGATTTTTCACATTTATAAAATTACCATTGACCCATTCGGCTCGATATAGATCATCATCACCATAGCCGCCTGGACGTGTTGAACGAAAAAAAACGTTTCTATTCTTTGAGACAGAAGGATATACCTCTCCTTCATTTGTGTTGATGTCAGTACCTGCGTACATTGGCTCAGACCAACCGCCTTCTGTTTTTATGGCATAGTATATGTCGAGTCCGGCTGAATTTGGTTGTGGTCTATCAGAAGCAAAGAATACATAATTGCCATCAGGCGAGAAATTAATGTCCACATCGGAATATTTACCAGAAAATGAAGCGGTTACAGGGCCTATCCATTTACCATTGACCAGTTTGAACGTTTTTATTTCATAGGTAGGGTCCGGGTTTTTCTCTGTGGCTTTGTAGTAGGAAAAAAACATTTCCTTGCCATCAGGCGAAAAAGAAACATTGAAGCTCCTATTTTCCCCTTTTGGATGTAGTACCAATTTTCCATCATGAAATAACTCTGCTTTAAGTCCTGGAGGTTTTTGACCAAAATAGTTGTCTTTTTTTACTTGCGAGTGTAGATGGCAAAGCATTACCATTGGTACCAAAAAGGAGAGTAATGGTTTTGTCATATTTAGTCTTTACTTAGTAATTCTGAGGGTTTCAACTCTTCTATAACCTTTGAGGATACCCAATATATGTCTTCTTTTCCCCTACGCCTGCTCGTAAAAAACAAATACTTTCCATCTAAAGTTATACTGGGACAAATCTCATCATAAGCTGAATTTACTGCAATCCCAAGATTTTTGGCCTTTGTCCAGCTATTATCTTCCTTTTTAAAGGAAACATACAAATCTTGCGTGCCAAGCGTATCCGATCGATCTTTTGAACTAAAAATAAGATAACTCTCATCGGGAGCGATGTAACCATCCCAGTCATGCATTTTACTATTGATGTTCCCATTCAAAAGAATAGGTTCTTGATAGTTCTTATGTTCATATGGAGCCAAATAAAGATCACATCCGCCCCAGCCATCTTGCCTGCATGAGAAAAAATATAGGTTTCCGTTAGCTGCTACCGAGGGATAATTCTCACCAAAGTCACTATTCACAGGAGGACCGAGATTAACTGGATTTGACCATTCTCCCGACTCTTTTCTTTGAATAAAAAAAATGTCCAATGACTCTAAGCTACTTTCTCCTTTGTTGCGAGGTCTGTTTGAACCAAAAAAAATTCTTCTTCCATCCGGTGATATGGTAAAATCACGATCAATAAATGCAGAAGAAAAATGCAGGGGTAGGGGTTTTGTCCATTTCCCATCAATTTCTTTGGTAACGAAAATGGAAAATGTCCCATCATAGATGGCGTTAAAGTAAAATTCTTTGGCATTCTCTGTGAACGCAGAACACATTTCTCTTCCTTCAACTGTTGAAATAATTTCGGAACTAAAGACTTCGGCGCTTAAACCAGGTGGTTTTTGACCTAAGTAAGGTCCACTTAATTCCGGGAAATCAAAATTCCTTTCCTGTGCAAACGCATTAATGCAAACCATAAAAAACATCGCAAATAACAATAATGATGTTCTCATGTTTAGTTCATTTATGCCTAGACACTAAGGAGATAAAGTGCATTTGGACTTTATTCGCTTTGCAAGTACTACAAAAATAAACATTAAAGGATATTGAATTAGTTAAAAGAAGAAGTGCCAAAAAACCATTTTGAGAAATCATTTCTCGAATGGTCAAAAGACGTTTTGAAATTGACTTGTTTTTCTGTTTTTCATTGGTTCGCCTATTCTGCTTTTATTGGACAGTTCTATACTCATATTCAGTTTCTTATAGCATATTGATTTCAATTAATGTTAAACAGGGCTGTGCTATGTTTCTAATAATCACATTTTCTTTAAACCATGGGAATCAATGAAATTTGGAGGGTTTTGCTCAAATACGACCAATGCGCTTGAAAATAAAGCGCTTATTGCTTCGCAGTACCGCTCTTTTGTTTTTATTCGTTCAAGAAAAAAGGGCCGCTTGTTTAACCAAACTTTAACAATTGTACTCGTTTTACTTATTGTTTGATAGTGAATCAAAACGTCGCAGTTTAAGCCGAATTGAAGAGTTCTAAAAAACGTTGGTTTAAGGTGACATTGCATTTTTTGAATTTCATCTTAGGAAATGTGTTTCCGCATCTATTGGCCGTTGTACAATTAATTGACATTTTTTGTCAATTTTCTTTACACTTAAATGAGACTTTTTTAAAATTCCAGTCATAACTAATTGACTTAAAGAATATTAATAAATTGGAATAGTTATTGGGTGAAATTCAACATCTTTGAGATATCTGTGTTCCAAGGCAGATATCCCATATCATCTGTCAAAAATAAATCATGATCAAAAACTATCTAAAAATCGCTTGGAGGAACCTCTGGAAGAATAAAGGGTATAGTTCTCTTAATATCTTTGGTCTGGCAATTGGCATTACTTGTGCCAGTTTGATATTGCTTTGGGTCGAGGATGAATTAAGTTTCGATAGTACTTTCCCCAAAAAGGATTTCGTGTATTATGTGCCGACCAACCAAAAGTTCGAAGGGGAATGGCGCACGGTTTTTCAGTCAACACCTGGTCCCTTGGCACAAGTAATGAAAGATGAAGTTCCAGGGGTTGTCAAGAGTTCACGTTCGATAGGTTCAGATGTTCTTTTTAAGGTTAGCGATAATTCGATTAATAGATACGGAAGGCACGCCGACCCTGATTTTTTAGACATATTCAGCCTCACTTTTGTCGAAGGAAACATTGAAAAAGCTCTTGATAAACCTGATGCTATTGTAATTTCCAAAGAGACCGCGACCCATCTCTATGGGAAAGGTAAATCGGCTCTAGGTAAAGTGGTTACAGTAAACAATGATATCGACTATACGATAACCGGAGTTTTCGAAAATTTACCTTCCAATATTAGCTATTCATTCGATTGGGTCGCACAATTTGAAGGTTTTGCGGCAGATAAGCCATGGATGTCAGAATATGGAAGCTTTTTCTCCGATACTTTTGTAGAACTATCTCCAGAAGCTGATTTTGAAACAGTTGATGCCAAGGTTCGTGAACTACTTCCGGCAAAAAGAGGTGATGAAGATGTCATTGCCTTTCTGCATTCAATGAAAGATTGGTATTTAAGATCGAACTTCGAAGGTGGCAAAAAAGTAGGGGGGCAAATTATTTATGTACGTTTATTCGCAATCATTGCAATTATCATCCTCTTGATTGCCTGTATCAATTTCATAAACCTTTCTACTGCCAGGAGTGAGAAAAGAGCCAACGAAGTGGGTGTTCGAAAAGTACTAGGGTCAAGTAAAGGCTCCTTGATTTCACAGTTCATGGCCGAGGCCCTGATAATTGCAATGGGTGCGGCAACCATAAGTATAATACTGTTGGTGGTTATAATACCTCAATTCAACACGTTGATAGAGAAACAGCTGGAACTTCGATTTTACGATATCACACATATGTTTTCACTTTTGGGAATCACCTTGATTTGTGGTCTTCTTGCAGGGTGGTATCCGGCATTCTATCTATCCTCATTTAAACCCGTTACGGTTCTCAAGGGAATCAGAAGCAAAAGAGAGAGTGCCACAATGATTCGAAAAGGATTGGTAGTCATTCAGTTTACGGTTTCCATCATATTCATCATTAGCACCATCATTGTATATCAGCAAGTAAACCATGTAAAAAGCCGCGACCTAGGATTCGATAGGGAAAACCTGATCAGACTTCCGGTAAACGGGGATGTCATTAAAAATTTCAATCCCATTCAACAAGATATGATCGGCTCTGGAAAAATCGAAAATGTGGGCCTAAATAATTCAGCAATCCTTTCGGGGGGCAATAATGGATGGGGGTTCGAATGGCAAGGAGCTACAGATACCGAGGATATCGTGATTTCTAAGAGATATATAAGTTCTGGTTTTTTTGAAACGGCTGGAATGGAAATCGTCCAAGGTAGAGGTTTCAATGATGGGTTAGACAATTCCAGTAATAATATCTTGATTACGGAGACTTTTGCCAAATTAATGGGTGAAGGAAGTGCCATCGGCAGAACTGTTAGACGCGATGGGGACACCTATACCGTTATCGGTGTGGTCAAAGACTATTTGTATGGCGATATGTATGGCGCAAGCGATCCAGTGATGTTTTTTAATTATCACGGTGATGCCCAATATCTATATGTAAAGTCCAAATCAGGTGTGATGATGACCGAAACTTTGGCCGCTATGGAAAATGTAATGAGAAAGCACAATCCCGCTTTTCCTTTTGAATATCAATTTGTGGATGATGCTTTCGATGCTAGATTCAAAAGTGAAAAACTTATAGGAAACCTTTCCCAAATTTTTGCGCTGATTGCCATTATGATATCCTGCATGGGCCTCTTCGGTCTAGCGACATACACGGCCGAACAACGTAAAAGGGAAATAGGTGTGCGTAAGGTTTTAGGGTCTAGTATTAGGGGAATTGTGAAGTTGTTGTCAAAAGATTTTATGCGCTTGGTATTTTTTGCACTCTTGATTGCTGGCCCCATTGCTTGGTGGATGATGCAAAATTGGCTCGAAGGTTTTGCCTATAGAATTGAAATCAATTGGGTGGTTTTTGCTGTTGCCGGTTTGACTGCCATTTGCATCGCTCTATTGACGGTTAGTTTTCAGGCAGTCAAGGCTGCCATGGCCAACCCCGTAAAAAGCTTACGGACGGAGTAGTGCTTTAAACCGCCGTTTTAAAGGTCTTTTTATTTGATGCGGTAACCTTTTATCTACAAAGTCCCAAATGTGGTCTCTTTTAGTTTAGTAGTTTCGTTAATTCACTTTTTATGGGACAGTACGATGTCCATATTCAGTTTTTTATAGCATTTGATTTCAATTAATGCTAAACAGATATATGTTTTATTTCTAACGATCTGATTTTCTTTAGATTTTATGAATCAGTGAAATTTGGAGGGTTTTGGTCAAATATGACCAACGCAACTGAAAATAAAGCGCTTATTGCTTCGCAATACGGTTCTTTTGTTTTTGTTCGTTCAAGAAACTAAGGTTGCGCCACCCTAAAAACAAAAGCCCGCTTTTTCATCAAAAACGAGCTTTGCTTTAAGCGGAGGAAGAGGGATTCACTTTGTGTTCCCTTGACCAACGCACCTGAAAATAAAGCCCATATTGCTCCGCAATACCGTCCTTTTGTTTTTGTTCGTTCAAGCAACCAAAGTTGCGCCACTCTAAAAACAAAAGCCCGCTTTTTCATCAAAAACGAGCTTTGCTTTAAGCGGAGGAAGAGGGATTCGAACCCCCGGAGGTGTGACCCTCAACAGTTTTCAAGACTGCCGCATTCGACCACTCTGCCATTCCTCCAGTAAAAAGAAGAGGTCTGGTTTTCGAGACTGCCGCTCCCGATAACTATCGGGACGACCATTCTGCCATTCCTCCATAATATGCCCACCTTTTATCGGTGAGCGGGCTTGCCCGCCGAAGCCTTCGGCCTAGGCGGGTGCAAATATACATAGCTTTTTGAAAATTTTAATCTTCAAAACTTAAATTTTGTTTCCTCTCGGTGTTCGCCCCGAAGATTGTACTTTTGTCGGCATGACCGAATGGTGGCACTATCCTTTGTTGATCGTAGTGGGCTTTGTAGTAGGCTTCATCAATACCATTGCAGGGGGTGCATCCCTTATCTCATTGCCTACTTTGATATTCTTAGGACTTCCCCCAGCGGTGGCCAACGGCACCAATCGAGTGGCCATAGCCGTACAGACCGCCATGGCGACCGCAGGCTTTAAGAGCAAGGGCGTTTCCAATTTTCCGTTCAATCTATATTTGGGATTTGCAGCATTGCTGGGCGCTATTATCGGGGCCCAAATTGCGGTCGATATCAAAGGTGAGACCTTTAATCGGATCCTTGCCATTATTATGATCGTGGTGGTTTGCCTGATTGTTTTTAAGCCCCGGATCAAAATCGAGGATCTGCCCGAGCGCCTGACAGGCAAATACCGATGGCTTTCAATGTTGGCATTTTTCTTTATCGGTATCTATGGCGGATTTATCAATGCGGGTATTGGTTTTGTCATTATCCTCTTTTTGCATTACGTGAACCGAATGGGCTTGGTCAAGGTAAATGCGACCAAAGTCTCTGTGGTGTTCATCTATACCATGGCAGCATTGGCAGTCTTTATTCTCAATGACAAGGTCAATTGGAAAGTCGGCTTCATACTTGCGGCGGGCAATGGCCTCGGCGCTTGGTTTTCTAGCCGGGTATCAGTAAAAAAGGGAGACGGCTTTATCAAGACCTTTTTGGTCATTATGGTCATCGCAATGGCCATTAAACTCTGGTTTTTCTAAATCTCTGATAGTTTTGTACATTTCATCAACCATCAACCATCAACCACCTACTAACTATTGACTATTGACTACTAACTATTAACTACTCCCATGCCCGGATTTGAATTATTTGGTAAAGAAGAGCGACAACAGGTCGAAAAAGTATTGGACACCGGTGTTTTGATGCGCTATGGCTTTGACGGTATGCGCGATGGCCACTGGAAAGCCAAAGAACTTGAAGAAGCCCTGAGCCAACGCATGCAGGTCAACCATGCCCACGTGGTCAGTAGTGGAACCGCAGCGTTGACGATTGCCTTGGCCAGTGCTGGGGTAGGGGCCGGTGATGAGGTCATTATGCCCACGTTTACCTTTGTGGCGAGTTTCGAGTCGATTTTGGCATTGGGCGCCGTGCCCATTTTGGTTGATGTCGATGATACCTTGACCTTGAATCCAAATGCGGTCGAGAATGCTATCACACCGAAGACCAAGGTCGTGATGCCCGTACATATGTGCGGTTCCATGGCCGATTTGGATGCACTGCAGCAAATTTGCAAAAAACATGGATTATTATTACTTGAAGATGCCTGTCAGGCCATTGGTGGAAGTTATAAGGGCAAACCATTGGGAAGCATTGGGAATCTGGGATGCTTTTCTTTCGATTATGTAAAAACGGTCACCTGTGGTGAAGGGGGGGCGCTGATCACCGACAATGGGGAATATTATGAGAATGCCCAAAAATATTCCGATCACGGGCATGATCATATTGGAAACGATAGGGGAGCGGAATCACATCCTTTTTTAGGATACAATTTTCGCATTTCAGAATTGAACGCCGCTGTTGGCTGTGCCCAAATACAGCGGTTAGATGAGTTTTTGGGCATTCAAGAGAAAAACTATAACATGCTTCGAGAAGCACTCTCATCGGTTGAACGGGTTACCTTTAGGCGGGTACCTGATGGGGGAGTGGAGAACTACTCCTTTCTCAATTTTTTTCTCCCTACCGAAGAAATGGCGAGAAGAACACATAAGGCACTTTTAGATGCAGGTGTCGACAGCTGTTTTTATTGGTACGACAATAACTGGCACTATTACCGTAAATGGGAACATCTGACCAACCAAAAAACGCTGGGCAAACTTTCCCAAGAGGTGCTGCACGGACTTCAAGATTTTAACAAAGTTGATTTTTCAGTCTCAGATCACTGGGTAGGAAGGAACATTTCTTGTCTGATAAAATTGGGTTGGACCGAAAATGAAGTTAGCGAACGGGCTGATACCATGGTCCGTATTTTAAAAAGTTTATAGGTTTAGGAGTTTATAAGTATGGTGTTGCTGAATTGAACCCATAAACCCTGGACTTTTAAACTAATACCCCACATACTCAACAATCTCCAATCCATAGCCGACCATACCGACCCGTTTGGCCTGTTTTGAATTGGTCAGCAACCTGATTTTAGAGATGTCGAGATCGTGCAATATTTGGGCGCCAATACCAAAATCCCTCGCATCCATCTCGATAGGGGGGGCTTTCAGTTCACCCTTTTTCTGTAAATCTCTCAATTGTTGCAATCGATTGATCAGGTTCATCGATTTCGGTTCTTGGTTGATGAAGACAAAGGCACCTTTTTGTTCTCTATCGATGGCTGCGAACATGTCTTGTAATTTCTGATCCGGACTGTTGGTTAGGGTACCCAAAATATCGTTGTTGACCAAAGTAGAGTTGATACGGGTCAACACGTGTTCTCCCTTGTGCCAATCACCTTTGGTCAAAGCGATGTGTATCTGGTCATTTGTGGTTTGCGCATAAGCGCGGAGCCGAAACTCGCCAAAACGTGTCTGTACCATGAAGTCTTCCTTTTTCTCGATAAGGCTATCATGTTCCATCCGATAGGCGATCAGATCTTCGATCGAAACGATTTTGAGGTCAAATTTTTTGGAAACTTCTACGAGTTGCGGCAAACGGGCCATACTACCATCTTCGTTCAAGATCTCGACCAATAGTCCGGCAGGCTGTAGCCCCGCTAAACGCGCAAAATCGATGGCCGCCTCGGTATGGCCCGTGCGGCGCAGTACCCCGCCTTCTTTCGCGCGCAAAGGAAAAATATGACCAGGTCTTCCCAAATCATTGGGCTTGATGTTTTTGTCGACCAGGGCCTTTACCGTTTTTGCTCTATCATGGGCAGAAATACCGGTAGTGCATCCATGGCCAATGAGATCGACAGATACGGTGAACTGGGTATGGTGCAGCACGGTATTGTTTTCTACCATCATCGGAAGCCCCAGCTCGTTACAACGTTCTTCGGTCAAAGGGGCACAAATCAGTCCACGGCCATGGGTGGCCATAAAGTTGATGATCTCCGGACTCGCCATTTCCGCTGCAGCGATGAAGTCTCCTTCATTCTCGCGATTTTCATCGTCGACCACTATAATGACCTTGCCTTTTCGAATGTCGTCAATAGCTTCTTCGATTGTGTTGAGTTGTATCTTATCCTCCATAGTATGTATCATTCCGCCGTGTCTTTTTTCTTTTTCTTGAAGAAATCGGTGATGCGCTGTACTAAATTTCCATCGCCCATTAAGCCGCGGTCAGCGGTGGCGCGTTGGGTCAGAATAATGCTCAAAGGTAACATTATCAACACAGAAAGCCATGCACCCAACATGGGATGGATATTACCTTCTTTGGCATAATTGCCCGCAAAGACCCCAATGAAATAATAAGCCAAAAATAAAATAATGGCGATGACCATGGGCAGTCCCAGTCCGCCCTTTCGAATAATGGCGCCTAACGGGGCGCCCACGAAAAACAGAATGATGCACGAAAAGGCCAGCGCGAACTTTTTATGCAATGATAGCACATGGCTATTGTAAAACTTGAATCTGTTGCGAAGCTCATCTTTTTTGGCACGGATCGTGGTCAAGAGGCTCGAAACTTGATTTTTGGCATTGGTCAGCAATTGTAAACGCTGCCATTCAGGATAACGTTCAAGAAGCTGGGCAATGGTCGTTACCGAGTCTGTGGGCGTTCTTAACTCTCCTTGTATTTTCGAAGGGATTTCTTTTGACTCTTTGATAAGACTGTCACCCGGTTGTGGAACAGGAAAAGCCCCCATTCGGGCCACGATGTTCTTTGAAAATGCACGTACTTGTCTGACATTGTTGTCACGCAGCGAATCAATATCTTTTCGTAAGCGGACAACGTTTTTCATTTTATCGGTGGTGATGTCAGATTCTTTTTCAACATCAAGATCATTCAAAGATGAAATGTCAATGTTCTTGATGTATGTTTCAAATTCAGATTTGGCAAAGGGATGTTTCTTTTTGTCATCTCGTGATTTTGAATCTACTTCTTCGTAGTAATGGCCATCATTCAAGACAAGTTGTATGATATCGGATTCTTCATCACTGATCAGCTCTCCGGTCTTGGCTCGTATTACTGTACGGTTTATGCCATTTTTTGATTTTTGGTGAATAATGACATCCTCTAGAAAACGATCTTTTTCACCATATTTTTTTTCGACCTTGATGTTCATATTAGACCCTTCAATATCACTGAACACCCCCTCTACAATAACCGCCGCAGGCTTAACCTTGGCGATGTTTCGACGCATATTGTAGATTTTCTGTTCTGAAGCGGGAATAACGTTGTTCGCCAAAAAAAAGGTAAACCCGCCTAATACCACCACAAAGATGATGATGCTCACCATGGCCCGTTGTAGCGAGATGCCCGAGGCCTTCATGGCGGCAAACTCATAATTTTCAGCAAATGTGCCAAAGGTCAATATTGAAGATAGCAATACCGTCAGTGGCAACACCTTGTCTATGAGGGTGGGCATATAATAAAAAAGAAACTTGCCTATGATCCACAGATCAAGGTCTTTTCCGGCCAGATCGTCAATAAAAAGCCAAATCGTCTGAAATATGAAGATGAACATCAATATTGCAAACGAACTGAAAAAATTATAAAGAAACCGTGATAGTATATAACGGTCGAGTATCTTCAAGGTATGGGTTTAATTTCTTATGATATAATAGCCATCGCTTTTGTACTTGGCCTCATCAAAGGTAAATAAGCTTTTTGACAGGGGTTGGTTGGTTTTGAAAGAATTAACGGTAATTGTGGTCTTGGTTCCATTCTTGCCAACCTCTATGAGCCTGTAAATATGTTTGGTCTCGGCGTCGACACCCAATAATCTATAATCCGCTTCGCTATTGGTGTCAATGGGCACTAATTTGACATATTGTATTTTTCGGCCTTGCACATTCTGTAGTATGTCCCACGCGTAGTTGTGCCCACTCTTATAAAAGGTCAACATTTTTGAAGGGGTCACCGCATTATCGTCTTCAGTTCGGTCTTCAATGGTCACTTCTTCATTTTCAGGTACGATGGTATAGACCTTGTTGCCATCGAAGATTTGTTTTGACCCTAAATAGTTAAATACGTATTTCTCACCTTCTAAGGTAACGTCGCCACGGGTTTCTTGTTTGATGTTCGCCTCGTCGTTTTCCAAGACGTATTTGAAATCAACGTAAATGTTGTCATAGCCATTTACATTGTTGTACACTTCATCCAACAAGTTTTTGGCCTTTTGAGAATCTTGGGCAAAAACTGTGCATGCCATTGCAAAAAAAAGCACGGTCAGCGTTTTATACTGCTTCATAATCTTATTTTGTTTCATTCTGTAATAATTGATCCAACGAGTGAATGTCGGGCACCAATACCTGTCGGGCCTTACTGCCCTCAAATGGACCTACTATGCCTGCTGCCTCTAGCTGGTCAATGATGCGTCCTGCACGGTTATAGCCCAATTTCAATTTTCGTTGAATGAGCGATGCCGATCCCTGCTGGGCCGTTACAATGACCTCTGCGGCCTCTCTGAACATTGAATCACGATCCGCGATATCATAATCAATACCCGTGCCAGAATCTTCGCCCATATATTCGGGAAGCAAATGCGCATCAGGGTATGCACGTTGCGAGCCGATGTACTCTGTGATCTTAGCCACCTCGGGAGTGTCTACAAAGGCGCATTGCAGCCGGGTCACATCATTGCCCTGTGTGAACAACATGTCACCCCGACCGATCAACTGATCGGCGCCATGGGAATCCAATATGGTTCTTGAATCGATTTTTGAGGTCACCCTAAAAGCGATACGGGCAGGGAAGTTTGCCTTGATGATCCCTGTTATGACATTCACGGACGGTCGCTGTGTCGCAATGATCAAATGAATACCGGTAGCCCTTGCCAACTGTGCCAATCTAGCGATAGGGGTCTCAACTTCTTTGCCCGCTGTCATGATCAAATCGGCAAACTCATCGATGATGAGCACGATGTAGGGCAAGAATTTATGTCCGTCATTCGGGTTCAGTTTTCTCGACTTGAACTTGACATTGTACTCTTTGATATTGCGCACCATGGCCAATTTCAACAGTTCGTAACGGTTGTCCATCTCGATGCACAAAGAGTTCAGGGTGTTGATGACCTTGGTGTTGTCGGTGATTATGGCTTCCTCAGAGTCGGGCAATTTGGCCAAGAAATGGCGCTCAATTTTATTGTAAAGTGTCAATTCGACTTTCTTGGGGTCGACCAATACAAATTTGACCTCTGCGGGGTGTTTTTTGTAAAGGAGTGATGTTATCACTGCGTTCAACCCTACGGACTTACCCTGGCCTGTGGCCCCGGCCATCAATAAATGCGGCATTTTGACCAAATCGACCACGAACGTTTCATTGCTTATTGTCTTTCCGAATGCGATGGGCAGTTGCATTTCTGCATTCTGGAATTTTTTGGAAGCGATTACAGAACGCATCGATACTATAGTGGCTTTTTTGTTCGGCACTTCGATACCGATGGTGCCCTTACCGGGAATAGGCGCGATGATGCGAATGCCCAAGGCAGCCAGGGAAAGGGCGATATCATCTTCTAGGTTCTTGATTCTGGAAATACGCACACCGGCCTCTGGCACAATTTCATATAACGTTACCGTCGGGCCTATGGTCGCCTTGATCTGGGCAATGCCGATCTTATAATTTTTGAGCGTTCCGACAATACGGTTCTTGTTCTCTTCAAGCTCTTCTTGGTTAATGGTAATACCCCCACTGCCGCCATGGTCATCCAATAGATCGAGAGGAGGAAACTTGTAATTGCCCAGTTCAAGTTTGGGGTCAAATTCACCAAAATCTTTTACCAATTTCTCGGCTTTGATGTCACTTTCTTCCTTTTCTATAGTGACTTTTTGAACGTCTAAATCGATATCGACCTCTTCTTCTTGGGGCAGGTTGACATCTAACCCTGCTTCTTGATTTAGGGGAGGGATGTCTTTTTTATGGGTATAGGTATCTATTTTTTGTTCAACTTCTTTTTCTGGCATGGTCAGTTCAATCGAGTTTTCTCCATCTGATGCCAGCACGGTTTCGGCCCTTGGGGTACTTTCTTTTTTAAAGAGCGTTCGTTTTTCCCTAAAATAATTGCCGATGTCCTCAGGAGAAAAATTGAAAAGGCGTACCATGATAACGACAAGTATGAACAATAGCAACAGAAATATGCCTATTCTTCCAATATAGTCTTGAAGAAAATCGTTCATTTCAAATCCGACGAGACCACCGAGCAAAGGCAGTTCAATAGCGAAGAACCCAAGTGCGGTTGAAACCCAGATAACACTGAGTAGCCCCCATATCCATTTGCTGATCAAACGTTTTCCCTGCAAACCCAGAAAGAGATAGAGACCGGTTATCGCCAATAGCACGGGAAACATAAATGCTGCCAACCCAAACCCTTTGTACATGAAAAAATGGCTGACCGATGCCCCGAATTTTTTCAAAAGGTTTTTGGCTTCTGCATTTCTATCGGCAAATTGTGATAAGGCACTTTGGTCTTCTTGCCAAGTGAAATAGAACGAAATGAAAGAGAAGAACAGGGCAATACTGAGCACGATCAACAAACTGCCCAAGATGACCTTGTTCTGTTTGGAAAGCCTTAGCGAAAAACGCTTTTTAGACGAAGTAGGTTTGGACTTTCTTCGCTTCTTTGCCATAAATAGTTCTGTTCTGGGGGCTAAAATTACAAATTTCGAGAAAGGCGAGCCTTGGCTTTACCTTTTAAAATATTTTGGGCAGGTAGATCAGTAAGCCTACAATTGCACCGGCTATGGAGACAACCATAACGGCACCTGCCGAAATGTCTTTGATCAAACCTATTTTCGTATCGTACTCTGGCTGCACGTAATCAGCCAATTTTTCAACTGAGGTGTTCAACCCTTCAACGCCCATTACCAAGCCAATGGCCAAGAATTGTAAGCACCATTCCGTAAGCGAAATATCAAGATAAAATCCTAAGGCGGTCATCACCAGAGCAATAAAAAACTGGATTTTGATACTGGCCTCGGTTCTTATCAACAAGAACAACCCCTTGAAGGCAAAACCGATACTTCGCCAACGGTTTTTGAAGAACGATTCCCTAGGCATCCATCAATGCTTCAAGAGCTGCTTTGTAATTAGGTTCATCAACTGTTTCAGCAACTTGTTCAGTATAGAGCACCTTGCCATTTTCATCAAGAACGACAACCGATCTTGAGAGCAAAGTCTTCAATGGGCCATCTGTGAACGTTACCTGATAGTTTTTTCCGAAATTGCCATCCCTGAAATCTGAAAGCATTTCAACGTTTTCAATACCCTCGGCCCCACAAAAGCGGGCTTGTGCAAAGGGCAGGTCTTTAGAGATGCAGAGCACTATGGTATTGTCAAGTTCTGCAGCTTCTTCATTGAACTGCCTGACCGATTGGGCACAAGTGCCCGTATCTACACTCGGAAAAACATTCAAGACCAATCTGTGGCCTTTGTAATCAGCTAGCGAAACTGAAGAGAGGTCGTTTGTGGTCAATACAAAATCAGGGGCTTGGGCACCTATATTGGGTAGATTGCCCAATGTATTGATTTGATTTCCTTTTAAGGTTACTGTTGCCATGGCGATGATAATTTTAGTTGCTGCGAAGTTACTAAAGCTACAGTGCAAAACCAATAAAGAAATGGTTATGCTTTTATGGGCGTTGCCAATTGTTTGATCTTTATTTTGGCCGCAGCGAAAAAGAGGGTCATAAACGGACTCAGCCAATTGAATATCGCATAGAAGAAGTAATCGCCCACGGCCACACCCAAAACGCCGCTATGATAGGCACCACACGTGTTCCAAGGTACCAATACAGAGGTGACGGTTCCTGAATCTTCGAGTGTGCGGCTAAGGTTCTCTGGGGCCAGGCCACGTTCTTCATAGGCTTTTGAAAACATCTTACCGGGTACGACCAAAGCGAGATATTGATCTGATGCGGTAACATTTAGTGCAAGGCAGCTTCCTACCGTGCTCGCAAAGAGTCCAAATGTGGTCTTGGCCAGGTTCAATAACGATTTGGTAATGCGCTCCAAAGCCCCGATACCGTCCATAACGCCCCCAAACACCATGGCGCAGACGATAAGCCATATGGTGCCAAGCATGCCTGCCATTCCCCCAGAAGAAAACAGCTCGTTCAATGCGGGGTCTGGTGTTTCGATGGCCGTGCTCACCGTTATGGAATTGAGTATACCCTTGTAGCCCGTACTGAAATCCAATATATTTCCACCACCGATCTTGGCCACGATATCGGGCTGAAAAATAAGGGCAAAAACCCCACCCAACAGTGTGCCGATCAACAATGCCAAAAGGGGAGGGGCCTTTTTGACGATCATCAAGATGACCACCAAGGGCACTATGAAAAGCCAACCGTTGATGTTGAAGGTTTCACCAATGGTATTCAAAATGGCATCGGTATCGGCCACTCCCGAGGTATCAAGGGTAAACCCGATGATAATAAAGACCAAAAGCGTAATCGAGACGGTAGGGATGGTGGTCATGGCCATATACCGAATATGTGAGAAGAGTTCGCCGCCGGCCATTGCAGGGGCCAGGTTGGTGGTGTCGCTCAAGGGAGACATCTTATCGCCAAAATAAGCCCCAGACAATACTGCTCCAGCCGTCATGCCCAACGAAATGCCCAAGGCCTCACCAATGCCTACCAGCGCAATACCTACAGTGGCCGCCGTGGTCCAACTACTTCCAGTGGCAATCGAGATAATGGCGCAAATAATGACACAGGCGCCTAAGAATATGGTCGGGTTCAGAATCTGTAGCCCATAATAGATCATCGCAGGTATGATGCCACTGACCAGCCATGTGCCTGAAAGGGCCCCCACCATTAAAAGAATCAACAAGGCTCCTGTGGTCGATCTGACATTTTCTGCCACTTCGCCCAGCATTTGTTTGTATGACACTTTGTTGAAAAACCCGACAACGGCGGCAACCGCACCACCCAATAGCAGAATGAACTGGTTAGATCCGCTCAGCGCATCGTCTCCAAATACATATACGTTGTAAGCCAACATGCCCACAAGGGCAAACACTGGGATCAATGCTTCCCAAATGTTCAGTTCTTTATTTTCAATGATTGCTTCGTTCTCCCTGTACTTGGCTTTCTTTTTTTGGTTCGGCATTCAGTTATTTTTTGTCCAAGGGTAATATTACGATTTTGGACCCTGTTCTGCAAACCAGAAAAAATTATGTACTAAAACGAAACCATTTTTGAATCGAGAATGTTCAGTTTTTCCATACAGCTGCGCATGGCGAGATAAGTTCTCTCAATGTTATTGTCCAATCCTATGGAAAAACGGATAAGCCCTTCAGAAAGTCCCATTTGAGTTTGCTCATCTTCGGGAATTTCTGAAGATGTAGAAGTGCCCGGGGCACTGAACAAGGTCTTATAAAAGCCAAGACTGACCGCAAGATAACCTAGGTTTTCTTTTTGCATCGATTCCATCAGCATATTGGCCTTTTCAAGAGTGCCCACATCGATGGTCAACAGTCCACCGAACCCATATTCATGTGCCATTTGTTTTTTCACGGCCTCATGGCCGGGGTGTGATGCCAGACCGGGATATACCACCCTTAGTCCGTCTTTTTCAAACTGCTGTGCAAGGTACAGGGCATTTTCACTATGCTTTTTTATTCGAATGTGCAGCGTTCTCATGTTTTTGAGGATGGATGCGGCCCGAAGACTGTCTAGTGTACTGCCCAAGAGCATACCTGCACCGTCATTGACATCCTTCAATTTCAGGCAGAAATCTTTGGAGGCACAAACGGCCCCTGCAACACAATCACTGCTACCATTGATGAATTTGGTGAGGCTATGCACCACTATATCGGCGCCCAGTCGTGCAGCACTGATGCTCAAGGGCGAAAAGGTATTGTCGACCACCAACGGAATACCATGTTTTTTGGCCAGTTTTGACAAGGCCTTGATATCGGCGACTTCTAAAAGCGGATTGCTGACCGCTTCGCAATAGATCATCTTGGTCTTCTTGGTGATGCTTTTTTCTACGGTCTCTAAATTGGTTATGTCGACAAATGAAGTTCCGATATCGAACTTTTTCAAGAAGTTTTTCATGAAGGCATAAGTGCCACCGTAAATGGTACGGCTGCTCACAATATGATCGTCGCTGTCGCAAAGTTGAAAGATTACCGCACTGATGGCCCCCATGCCACTGGCATACACATTGGCGGTTTCGGTTCCTTCTAGAGCGGCCATGGCCTCGCCGAGGTAAAGATTTGATGGCGATGAATGCCGGCTGTAGAGATAACAGCCTTCAGTATTGCCCTCAAAAGTATCGAACATGGTCTTGGCCGATAGAAAAGTATAGGTAGAAGAGTCAGAAATGGAAGGATTCACACCACCGAACTCCCCAAAATACTGTAAATCTTGAATAGAACTAGCTGCTTTATAATCCATGACAAATATGATATTTATTGCAACAAAATTAGAGTATAATGGAATAAAAATCAATATACACTGTTATAAATAGAAAATAAAACTATTAATTTATTATATTGGAGAAAAAATAACTTTAAAGTGTTTAGAATCATTACTTACTTAGAAAAAAATTCGAAATGATTTTGGATGAAATAGACTTAAGATTGGTGCGGCTACTGCAAGAAGATGCCAAAAAAACCACCAAACAATATGCTGATGCACTAGAGCTATCAAACACGGCTGTCTATGAACGCATCAAGCGATTGGAACGCAATGGGGTGATTTCAAAATATGTGGCCTTGGTCGATAAGAAGAAAGTCAATAGACAATTTTCGGTTTTATGCCATGTTGCCCTAGACCAACACATCAAAGAAAATGTACTGCATTTTGAAAGGGAAATCCAAAAATTGGAAGAGGTTGTCGAATGTTTTCATACGAGTGGCAGCCATGACTATATACTTAAGATTCATGTAGAGAATATGGAGGCATATCGAGAATTTATGGTCAATAAATTGACCGCCATCCCCCATATTGGCAGTACACAAAGCGCTTTCGTTATAAGTGAGGTCAAACACACGACCGCAGTGCACATTTAAGAAACTTTAACCTAATGCGGTGTTAAAGTGAACACTTGGCCAAGGTAAAGGTGGTAATTTGAAGATCAATCAAAAAATGAGCGGTCATTGTTTTCTGGATTCCTTTTCTTCTTGGGGTGGTTCAGAGAATCTAGAAAACATGGTGCCGCATAGCGTATGGAACGGCGAACCAAAGTCTTTATCACCTTTTTGGCATCATGTGTTGGCATTTTGTCTTTATGGCTCTACACCACCTTGGTACAAGAGGTATTGATCGACGGATTGAGCTATTGCTCTTCAACACGAACAGAATTGGTCATGGGCACCATGGGTATTTTTGGCGCTGGCCTTGTGGCCGGTTTCATGGCCTCATTGATAGTGGTTCGCAGCAATTACCTACCGCACATTTTAATGTCGATCTTCGTTTTGGGCAAACTTTGCTTTGTCGTGGTCTGTGATACCCTGAGTGGTCCGCTTTGGTACGAAACCTCTTTGGGCGTGGCCCTCTTATCAGCACTTTGGCTTGGCCGTTTGGCCGCTGACAGATTTCCGTTGGCACCCGTTTCATGATGCTTATTTAAAGCAAAAACATTTGTATTTTTGTGCTTCTTGAACGCATTTCATCAATGCTAAAAATCTGAAATCAACACTATGTCACAATACGATGTAGCCATCATTGGCTCTGGACCTGGCGGTTACGTAGCGGCAATCCGTTGCGCACAGTTGGGAATGAAAACCGCGATCATTGAAAAGTACGATACCTTGGGCGGTACCTGCCTGAACGTGGGGTGTATTCCCTCGAAAGCCTTATTGGATTCTTCGCACCACTATGAAGATGCCGTAAAACACTTTGAAGCGCATGGTATTGAAATTCCCGGTGATGTCAAGGTCAATCTCGAAAAAATGATCGCCAGAAAAAATGCTGTGGTCGAGCAGACCACCAAGGGCATAGACTTTTTGATGGACAAAAATAAAATCGATGTGTACCACGGGCTTGGCAGTTTTAAAGATGCCACCCATATCGAAATCAAAAAAGATAAGGGCAAGCCCGAGACCATTGAAGCCAAGTACTCGATTATCGCCACAGGTTCAAAACCGGCCACATTGCCATTCATCAAAATTGACAAAGAGCGGATTATTACCTCTACCGAGGCCCTTTCACTCAAAGAGATTCCAAAGCATATGATCGTCATTGGCGGTGGTGTCATTGGCCTTGAATTGGGTCAGGTATATAAACGCCTGGGTTCAGAGGTGACCGTTGTCGAGTTTATGGATAGGATCATTCCTGGGATGGATGGAGCACTTTCCAAAGAGCTGATGAAAGTGATGAAAAAACAAAAGGTGAAGTTCAACCTTTCCCATAAAGTGAAATCAGTGGAAAGAAACGGTGATGAGATCGTTGTCAAAGCTGATAACAAAAAAGGGGAAGAAGTGGTTTTCAAGGGAGATTATTGTTTGGTTTCCGTAGGAAGACGCCCCTATACCAACGGGCTGAATGCTGATGCGGCAGGTGTCAAATTAGACGATAGGGGCAGGGTAGAGGTCAATGGACATTTACAGACCAACGTACCGAATATATACGCTATTGGCGATGTGGTCAGAGGGGCCATGTTGGCCCACAAAGCCGAAGAAGAAGGAACCATGGTCGCTGAGCTGTTGGCGGGCCAAAAGCCACATATTGACTATAACTTGATTCCCGGGGTCGTGTACACTTGGCCAGAAGTGGCCGCGGTAGGCAAAACCGAAGAAGAGTTAAAAGAGGCTGGTGTAGAGTATAAAGTGGGGCAGTTTCCTATGCGGGCTTTGGGCCGTGCCCGAGCCAGTATGGATATCGATGGTTTTGTCAAAATTTTGGCCGATAAGAACACCGATGAAGTCTTAGGGGTACATATGATCGGGGCTCGATGCGCAGATTTGATAACTGAAGCGGTAACGGCGATGGAGTTCAGGGCGTCTGCCGAAGATATGGCAAGAATGAGCCATGCACATCCTACCTATGCAGAGGCAGTGAAAGAAGCGGCTTTGGCCGCGACCGATGATAGGGCTTTGCACATTTGATCATATTGTTGAAAAAATTAGATCAATATCATTTCAGTTTTTGAGATAATTGATACCTTTAGCAAAACACAAAACTATACTATTACAATGGGAAAATTTGAAGTCAATACAGACAAATCCGGTGAGTTTAGATTTAATTTGAAAGCTGCCAACGGTCAGGTAATTTTGAGTAGCGAAGGCTACACTACCAAGTCAGCTTGTGAAAATGGAATGGAATCCGTTAAAAAGAACTCACAAGATGATGCCCGTTTTGAACGTAAAGAAGCCAAGAACGGTAAACACTATTTTAATCTCAAGGCCAGCAACGGACAGGTCATCGGAAGCAGTCAAATGTACGCCGATACCTCAGGTATGGAAAACGGTATTGAGTCTGTGAAGAAAAACGCCCCAGACGCGGGGGTGGAAGATAACACTTAGAGTTCCGCTTAGAAGACTATCAAGAAGACGGTTTAGGCCGTCTTTTTTAGTTTCTCACTATTCCAAAGACCCTGAAAAAAAACCCTTTGGCGCGATAGGCCAAGTCTCTCAGAAGAGGCAAAAATATTAGATAGGTAGCAATTGCCTGTGATTTGGTGGTCTGTACAACGTTGGTAATGCGACTTTTGATAGAAGCTTCGTGCTTGTCATACCATAAGGCCAATGCAGTACAGACGACCATAAAGGCCAGCGCCCCAACAATAGCTACCGTAGGGGTCAATTCATGGTGAAAGAATTTATATAGGCCCAATCCCGTAAAGCTGCCATATAGAATGATAAAGTGCACCACATAAATGCCCAAGGTGTTTTGCCCGATCTTTATAAAGGCCTTTTGGGTAAGAAATTTGCGAATGAGCATAAAAATGGCAAATACCACCACTACATCGCCCAATCGAATGAAGAGGTAATTGTTTGAGTAAATAAGCTTGAACAGCTCAACCCCTGTGGATTTATGTAAGGCCATAAAGGCACTCGATGAATAACGTATCAATAGCTGGCCCACTATCAATGCGGTTACAATGGCTATAGGATATAAATACTTGTTTTCTTTATACCGGGTAAAGAGCAAGGACAAAAAACCACCGAAGGCCGTGTAACCCAACCATGGAATAATGGTGAAAACCGAACCATTGGCCTTTGTGAAATAATTTGCCAATGCCTCGGGCATAAAGGCAAACGACCATTGCTTGTAAAGCGGTTCAAATAAGAACAGTACAAGTGTCAGGCCTAGCAAGAGCAACGGGAAGAGGTGTTTTTTTCTTGTGGCCCCCAATAGGTAGACACCGATGATGGCCAAAATGGAAAGGCCTATACAGTGCAGTACATCGACCAAAAAGAAACTGTCATACAACTGCCCTTTAAAAAGTCCGAAAAGATTCAATCTAAGCAGGTAGCCGATGAGCAACAGCTGCAGCCCCCGCCGAATACCCTTTTTGACCCGCGGATTATCCCAGCCCACTTGGGGCACACGAACCAATAAAAATGTGAAGATGAAGCCAGAGACCGTGAAGAACACGGGGGCGGTGATACCCCTAAAGTAGAGCCAAATAGTGTAGGCCGAACTTTCAGCATTTCGTAAAACCGGGTCTAGCAGTCCATCGATGAAATGTCCTTGAAGCATCATCAAGATGGCCCAAGCCCTCATGGTGTCAATAAAGTACAATCGTGTTGAACTGGTCATAGGCAATCGATTACCCTATATACTTGTTTTACAACCCCTTTGGATGTCAAGCGGTGCAAAATTAGATAAAATTCAGGCAATTGTAGGGCTTTTGGGGTATTTTAGCGAAATCATTAAAAAAAATCGCTCTATGGCCCGAATTTTGGCGTTTGCAGGAAGTAATTCTTCCACATCCATCAACTATAAACTGGTAAAATACACCACTTCTTTGGTCAATGGTCATGAAATGAATGAATTGAACATGGCCAATTATCCATTTCCTTTGTTCAGTGTTGATCTTGAAAAAAAGGAAGGATATTCAAACTCGCTCATCGAGCTGAAGAACGAAATCCAAAAAGCCGATGGGGTTATCCTTTCGGTCAATGAGCATAACAGCTACCCTTCGGCATATTTCAAAAATCTGGTGGATTGGCTCTCTCGCATTGAGCGAAAATTTCTAGTAGATACCAAGGTATTGCTCATGTCGACCTCACAAGGAAAACGGGGCGGTTTTGGCTCCCTTGAAGTTTCAAAGGCCATGCTGTCGAGATTTGGCGGAGATATACTGGCCACCTTTTCACTCCCTTCGTTCAATGAAAATTTTGAAGCTGGTAAAGGCATTGTCGACCCCAATCTTAAAGACGAACACGAGAGGGCCCTTATGACCTTTCTTTCATCGTTCTAATATCAGGTTCTACACAATTTCAATGGAGTTTAAGAATAGAATGAATCGTATTAAAACGAACTCTGCTACCAGAGCAATTTGCCCATCGCTCGGCGTCAAACTACATTTGTTGTTCCACAATCCGCCTAAAGCGCATAGCCTGGGGCCATCGTTTGAACCGTTTGTACTTTATTGAACCGAATCTTCCACTAAATTCGCAGCAGAACCCAATATTAGTTTTCGTGAGGAAAGAGCGTTTGTTCCAAGTTTCAAAAATCGAGAGGTTTAAAAAAGGGCTATTGCGTTGGGCACAACAGTATGAGAAAGTCATATGGCTTGATGGCAATGGGCACGAAGACCGTTATTCATCTTTTGAAACCCTATTGGCCGTCGGTAGTTCAAGAGCTGTTTCATTTTCTGATATTGCATCCTTAGATGAGTATGTGAACGATAAAAATGACTGGCTCTTTGGCTACTTTTCCTATGATTTCAAGAATCGAATAGAAAACTTGGACTCTAACAATCACGATGGGCTGGGGTTTGATGAACTGCACTTTTTTTGTCCTGATAAGCTAATCTTGATAAGGGAAAACCGTGTGGAATTTCTGTACCGTTCAAAGTTGGCCTCAGAAATTGAAAAGGATTTTGCCTCGGTCACATTGCATTCAACCGAAGAAGTACCGATAGAAGCCTCGACTGAAATCAAGATAAAGCTCCGTATCCATAGGGATGCCTATTTTGAAAAAATCCAAAAGCTCCTGAACCATATACACCGTGGCGATATCTATGAAGCAAACTTCTGTCAAGAGTTTTATGCTGAGGATACCGAGCTACAGCCCATGGAGACCTATTTGCAGCTGAATGCCATCTCGCGGCCACCTTTTGCCGGTTTTATGAAGCTGGGCCATCGCTATCTCATGTGCGCATCACCTGAAAGGTACCTCAAAAAAATGGGCGATAAAGTCATATCGCAGCCCATTAAGGGCACGGCACCACGTTCAGAAGACAGTGAAAAAGATGCTGCCTATAAGACCAACTTGCAGAACGATACGAAAGAACGTGCCGAAAACATCATGATAACCGATTTGGTGCGGAACGATCTTTCAAGAAGTGCACTGAAAGGATCGGTTGAAGTTGAAGAACTGTGCCACGTATATTCATTTGAACAAGTGCACCAAATGATTTCAACGATATCTTGTCGAGTAGTGGCGGGCACAAAACCTGTTGACTTGATTATGGATACCTTTCCGATGGGCAGTATGACTGGCGCACCCAAGATTTCTGCCATGAAGATCATCGAGTCGTTGGAAGAGACCAAGCGCGGTCTATACAGCGGTGCGGTAGGCTATTTCACTCCTGATGGTGATTTTGACTTCAACGTGGTCATTCGTAGTATTCTTTATAACCAGGCCAAAAAATACGTTTCATATTCGGTGGGCAGCGCCATTACCGCAAAGTCAAACCCTGAAAAAGAATACCAAGAGTGCTTGTTGAAGGCCAAGGCCATGCGCAGCGTGTTGGAAGGCAATTAATATTGCTAATTTTGCACGGTGTTCAAACGGTTCAAGAAACATATCGAGCAAAACTTCCCTTACCTCAAAGGCTCAAGTATCTTATTGGGTTGTAGTGGGGGGATCGATAGTGTTGTTTTGGCACATCTTTGCCATGAATTGAAAATGGACTTTGCTTTGGCACATTGCAATTTTAAATTGCGTGGTACAGAAAGTGATGACGACCAGCAATTTGTCGAGAACTTGGGCGAAAGACTTGGGCGCAAGGTTTTCACAAGGGCCTTTGACACCCTAGGATATATGGATACAGAAGGGGGGTCGGTTCAAATGGCCGCACGTGAACTACGGTACTCGTGGTTTCGAAAATTGCTCAAAAGTGAAGGCTATGACTATCTGTTCACGGCACACCAGGCAGACGATGATTTGGAAACCTTTCTCATTAACCTTTCTCGCGGTACGGGCATTGTGGGACTAAAAGGAATCCCAGCACAAAATGAAAGCATTGTACGACCACTACTTCCCTTTTTCCGTAATGAGATTTTTAAGTATGCCGATGAGAATAATATCGGTTGGCGTGAAGACAGTAGCAATGCCGAGACCAAATACCTGCGAAACAAGATTCGGCATGACATTGTTCCAGAACTGAAAGAACTGCATCCCACATTTTTGGAAAACTTTCAAATGACCCAAAAACACTTGCAATCCTCATCACAATTATTGCAGGTCTATAAAAAGCAACTGCACTCGGCACTTTTCAAGGTACGGAAAGATAGGGTGGAAATCGATATTGAAAAACTAGAAGCTTTACATCCAATAAAAGACCATATACATTTGTTATTCAATGACTTTGGATTTACAGATTGGAGTGCTTTGGAAGATTTGTTGAACACCTCGAGCGGAAAAGAGATCCGCTCAGCTACCCATAGGTTGGTCAAAGACAGAAAAACCCTGTTGCTACAAAAGTTTGATGAAGACAAGGCAGAAGCCTACCAGATTTCGGAAACACAAAATCATATTCGCACCCCTTTTGCCATGCGAATTGAAAAAGTGGCCGAAGTAGGGGAAACAGCACCGAATATGCTCTATGTTGATAAGGAAACGTTAAACTATCCGTTATTGATAAGAAAGTGGCAAAAAGGCGACTATTTTTATCCGTTCGGAATGAAAGGCAAAAAAAAGGTCGGCAAATTTTTTAAGGATGAAAAAATCGACATCCTTGCCAAACAAAAGCAATGGCTGTTGTGTTCTGGACAAGAAATTGTCTGGATTATCGGTAAAAGGGCTGATGAACGGTTCAAGGTTACCGGTAGAACAAAGAATATTATAAAGTTTACCCTTCTATGAAGCGATCGTTATTGGCATTTTGGTTTTTGACCTTGGTCTGGTCGGTGGCTTTTGCCCAATCTGACAAAGAACCCGTGTTGTGGAGCCACGAAGTTGATAAAATTTCCGATACCGAATACAAATTGGTCTTCAGGGGCAAGATAGCTGAAGGTTGGCACGTGTATTCACAATATACGGCTGAAGGCGGGTCATTGCCAAGCGAGTTTTCCTTTGAAAAAACAGGCGAGGACTATGAATTGGTCGGAAAGACCGAAGAGAGTGAGACCATTACCGAGTACAGCGATATTTTCGAGGTCGATGAAACTTTTTTCAAGAAAGAAGCTGTTTTCACCCAACATATCAAACTGTTGAGACCTGAAGTCAACCAGATTACGGTAAACCTGTTCTATCAGGTTTGCAAAGAGGTCTGTATCCCGAAAGATGAACTGTTCCAGATTTCTTTGGACGGCAGCGCGATCACCAAGACAAGCCAAGAACTTGACGATCGCAGCCGGGCCATGGCTGCCAACTTGTACCTCGACTTAAAAGACAAAGAACTGTTGACGCAGGGTGCTTTGAATACTTCGTCGGGCAGCAATGCCATTTGGATGGTCTTTGGCCTAGGTTTTTTGGGCGGTCTCATTGCCTTGCTGACCCCTTGCGTGTTTCCGCTGATACCATTGACGGTATCATTTTTCACCAAGCATACGGGCAATCGCTCAAAAGGTATTAAAAATGCATTGCTCTATGGTTTTTTCATCGTATTGATATACTTTCTGTTGAGCCTGCCCTTTCACCTTTTTGATTCGGTAGATTCGCAGATCTTGAATACCATTTCGACCAATGTCTGGCTCAACCTGTTCTTCTTTGCCATTTTCGTGTTCTTTGCCTTTTCGTTTTTTGGGTATTATGAACTGACGTTGCCCAATTCTTGGGCCAATAAAATGGACAGTATTTCGAATAAGGTCGGCGGGGGCTTTGGTGTCTTTTTCATGGCGCTTACCTTGGCGATTGTCTCTTTTTCGTGTACGGGTCCCATTCTAGGCGGACTTTTGGGCAGTACCACGTTGGCACAGGGCAGTGTGGCGACCAACCTTTCTTCCGCCATGACAGGTTTTGGTCTCGCGTTGGCGCTGCCATTCGCTCTCTTTGCACTGTTTCCGGCTTGGCTCAATTCGTTGCCAAAATCTGGTGGCTGGATGACCACGGTAAAAGTGGTACTCGGTTTTTTAGAGTTGGCCTTGGCGTTCAAGTTTTTGAGCAAATCAGATCTGGTAGGCAATTGGGGATGGCTCAAACGCGAGATTTTTGTCGCTGTCTGGATTTTGATTTTTTTGTTGCAAGCGCTCTACCTATTCGGAAAGATCAAGTTTCCGAACGATATCATTCCCAAAAAACTGGGTCTGGGCAGACTATCCTTCGCCATATTGACATTGGCCTTTATGGTCTATCTTATTCCTGGGTTGACCAATACCGAGCATAGCCGTTTAGGACTTCTGAGCGGTATACTTCCTCCTGAATTCTACAGTGTTTATGAAAAGGAAAACGATTGCCCTCTCGGTTTGGAGTGCTATAAAGATTTTGAGCAGGGTTTGGTAGCGGCCAAGGCCCAGAACAAGCCTATTTTGCTCGATTTTACAGGGTGGGGGTGCGAAAATTGTCGCCGGATGGAAGAAAATGTATGGAGCGACCCCAGCATCTATCCTATGCTGCGCGATGACTATATCTTGATTTCATTATATGTCGACGATCGAAAAGAGCTTTCGAAAAACGAACAATTTGAATTTCAATATGAGACGGGCCGTATCAAATCCATCAAAACGATAGGGCAGAAGTGGGGTACCTTTCAGACCGTGAATTTCAATGTGGCTTCCCAGCCCTATTATGTATTGCTTTCCCCAGAGTTGCAGGTGTTGGCCCCGGCGGTGCAGTACACAGACGTTGAAGCGTATGAAGAATGGTTAAGATCGGGCTTGGGCAATTATGGCGTTGCCTTGCGACGATAATTTTGTAAAACGTTTTTCCTTCCCCTAAAATAGCAGTACTTTTAGTCTAAACAACTTGACTCTACCAAAATGCGGCTACTCAAAAAAGTGCTTTGGGTTCTATTGGCTCTTATCGTTATCATATTACTAGGGGGTATGATTTTTATGAATACGCTTACCCCCACCTATGAAGGTGAAAAAGAACTGTCACGACTTGAACAACCTGTCGAGGTTTATTTTGATACGTATGGCATTCCCCATATCTATGCTTCCAAAGATGAAGACGCCTTTCGAGCATTGGGCTATGTACATGCCCAAGACCGTCTGTGGCAGATGGAATTGCTCAGGCGTGTGGCAAAAGGCGGATTGTCTGAAGTATTTGGAAAAGATTTGGTGAAGACCGATAAGTTTTTTCTTTCCCTTGGTATTGATGAAAATACCAAGGAAACAATCGCAAGTTTGAATCGTGATAGTAGAGAGGTAAGGCTTGCTGAAGCTTATTTAGATGGTGTCAACCAATTTATCGAAGAGGGCCCTACGCCCGTTGAATTCTATTTGACCGGACTGGATAAAACATCGTTCGCTTTAGATGACGTGTACAATGCCGTGGGTTACATGGCCTTTAGCTTTGCCATGGCTCATAAGACCGATCCACTATTGACCGATATCAAGAATCAATTGGGCGAAGAATATCTCAATGACCTGTTCATTGCCTCTGATACTTCTACGGTTTGGATCAAGAATTACAATCTGAAAGAAACCGATACCATTCCTTTAAACATCACGGCGATGGCCAACGAAGCTTTGAAAAAACTGCCCCTTCCACAATTTGAGGGGAGCAACAGTTGGGTACTTGCCCCTGAAAAGACCAAAAATGGCAAAGTGATCTTGGCAAATGACCCACACATTGGTTTTGCGCAACCATCGGTCTGGTATGAGGCACATATCAGCACACCCACCTATGAAAAATATGGCTATCACTTGGCAGGGGTCCCTTTTCCGTTATTGGGGCACAATAGAGACCTGGCATACGGCATGACGATGTTCGAGAACGACGATATTGATTTTTACTATGAGCAAAACCATCCGTCAGACAGTACAAAATATAAGACAGAAGACGGTTATGGTGACTATGTGTACGTTACCAAAAACATCAAGGTCAAAGATGCTGAAGAAGTATCTTTCACCTATAAGAAGACAAGACATGGCCCTGTTTTAAACGGTATCGCCAATCAGATACCGGGTGAACGGCCCATTGCCATGTCGTGGATTTACGCACAGGTCGATAATGAAATATTAGAGGCCCTCTACGGTATTACGATGGCCACCGATATTGAGGAATTCAAATTGGCCTTACCAAAAATACATGCCCCGGGACTGAATGTGATGTATGGAGATGCCAAAGGCAATGTGGCGTGGTGGGCTTCGGCAAGATTGTACCAAATGCCAGACAGCCTTTCCACAAAATTGGTTTTGGATGGCACTTCGGGCACCCAGGAACGGTTAGGGTTTCTTGACTTTTCAGATAATCCCCAAGCTATCAACCCACCTTGGCACTATGTATATTCGGCCAACAATCAACCTGATTCCATTGCTGGAATGTTGTACCCAGGATATTACCTGCCCGAAAACAGGGCAAAACGTATTGTGCAGCTCTTAGAGGATAAAGATGACTGGGACAAGGCCTCGACCAGCGAAATGGTATTGGATGTTACTTCGAGTGTCAACCCTGGTATCGTTGCAGATTTGATCAAGCACATGGAAGTGAGTGAATTGAACGATGAGCAGATCAAATTGCTCGATCAACTGAAAAACTGGGAAGGTGACTATTCATTGGAATCCGTAGCGGGAACCTTCTATCACCGTTCTGAATATTTCGTATTGAAGAATACCTTTGAAGATGAGCTTGGCCCAGAGCGGTTCAAACAGTTTTTGTCGACACATTTCATGAAGCGACATATTGCACCCGGTGCCCGTTTGGAGGAGGGCATTTGGTGGGATGACATCAACACCCAAGATAAAACCGAGACACGATACGATATCATACTCAAGTCTTTTCAGCAGGCATGGCAGTCACTACAAGAAGATTTCGGTTCAGATGTAACCCAATGGCAGTGGCAAAACGTACATACCGTTGAACATGGTCATCCTATCGGGCAGGTAAAGGCCCTGCGAAAATATTTCAACGTTGGGCCATTTCCAGTATCAGGAACAAGGGAGGTCATCAACAATATGTCTTTTCTCTATGACAGTACACTGTACTACAAGGTCAATTCAGGCCCATCGACCCGTCGAATCGTTGATTTTTCCGATATAGAGAACAGTATCAGCATACTTCCCACAGGGCAATCAGGAAATCCGTTGAGCAAACACTATGACGACCAGGCCGAAATGTTTGTCAATGGCGAGTTCAGAAAGATGATGATGAATGAAGAAGAAATAAAGAGCGGTTCTGATGACCTACTGGTTTTCAAGCCAAAAAAGCAGTGAAGCTGAAATGATTAAGTTTTAAATCACAAATCACAAATCACAAATCACAAATTTCAAATTCTTAATTCTGCATTCGTAATTCGTGTCTAAAGACCACTATAGAACTTGACGCAGCACCAACGTAAAGCACATGATGTACGGCCATTTTTTTGAACTGTTCGTACTTTTTTAGACAAAATTTCCTGCTAAATTCGCAGTAGAACCCAAAAAGACATATTTTAGGGCCAAACACTAACCATGCTCATAAAAGTTTTTGGCAGCGCCGTTTTTGGCGTTGAGGCCCAAACCATAACCGTTGAGGTCAATGTTGACCATGGCGTTGGCTACCATTTGGTGGGATTGCCCGATAATGCCATCAAAGAAAGTAATTATCGAATAGCTGCTGCACTGAAGAACAACGGATATAAAATTCCCGGTAAGAAGATCACGATCAATATGGCACCCGCCGATTTGCGCAAAGAAGGTTCGGCCTATGATTTGACATTGGCACTGGGCATATTGGCCGCTTCGGCACAAATACAGTCAGTTGATATTGAAAAGTACCTGATCATGGGCGAGCTTTCTTTAGATGGAAGCCTACATCCCATCAAGGGTGCCCTGCCCATCGCCATTAAAGCACAAGAAGAAGGTTTCAAGGGGTTTATCCTTCCTAAAGAAAATGCCAAAGAGGCGGCAATAGTGGGTGACTTAAAGGTTTTTGGCGTAGAAAATATCAAAGAGGTCATTGACTTTTTTGATACAGGAAAGCCTTTGGAACAGACCATTGTCGATACCCGTGCCGAATTTTATAGGCAACTTGATTTTCCCGAATTTGATTTTTCAGATGTCAAAGGGCAAGAGAGCATTAAGCGCTGTATGGAAATTGCTGCTGCGGGCGGACATAATATCATCTTGATCGGACCACCCGGGGCGGGCAAGACCATGTTGGCCAAAAGACTTCCTTCGATTTTACCGCCCATGACGTTGCATGAAGCATTGGAAACCACCAAAATACACAGTGTTGTCGGAAAAATAAAGGATATGGGGTTGATGAGCCAACGTCCTTTTCGCAGTCCACACCATACCAGTAGTGCCGTAGCCTTGGTGGGCGGGGGCAGCTACCCACAGCCGGGAGAGATATCACTCGCCCATAATGGTGTGTTGTTTTTAGATGAGTTGCCCGAGTTCGAGCGCAAGGTATTAGAGGTCATGCGACAGCCATTGGAAGATAGGGAAGTCACCATTTCAAGGGCCAAGTTCACGGTGACCTACCCGAGTAGTTTTATGCTGGTCGCCAGTATGAATCCAAGTCCGGGCGGTTATTTCAACGACCCTGATTCTCCCGTAACCTCTTCACCTGCAGAAATGCAACGGTATTTGGGCAAGATTTCAGGCCCCCTTTTAGACAGGATAGATATTCATATTGAAGTGACTCCAGTACCTTTCGAAAAACTATCGGAAGACCGAAAAGGGGAGGGCAGTGTCGAAATACGAAAACGGGTCATTGCGGCAAGGGAAATACAGACCAAACGCTTTGATGGGTTAGATAAGGTGCACTATAACGCCCAAATGAACACTAAACAAATCAGGGAGTTCTGTAAGTTGGACAAAACCTCGTTGGAGCTGCTGAAAAATGCTATGGAACGATTGAACCTATCTGCTAGGGCTTACGACCGAATTCTAAAGGTCGCCCGTAGCATTTCAGATTTAGAAGGTAAAGCCGACATCAACGGCAACCATATTTCAGAAGCCATCCAATATCGCAGTTTGGATCGTGAGGGGTGGTTGGGGTAGTGACTACTTTATGACACGTATATTCTCCCTCAGCCCTTCGACAATGCCCAAAATATTGTTCACGGTATCTTGAAGGTAATATTTGATCACCACATGGGGTATTTTGATGGTCGTAAAGCCATTTTTAAAATAGTGCATGGCCTCTTCAAGGTCTTTTATGGCCTGTTCGTGGGTGACCATTTTGTACTCGGTATCGATTTCGATATTGAGTTTGACCCGTGAAATGGCGATATCGACCGTTTTTTTACCGTCCCACCATTCAAGCATGGGTTTGGCCCCGGCCTCTTTCAAGGCATAGAAAAGCTGTATCGCCTCAACTGAGGTGCCATGTTCTAAAATAACTTTCTTGATCAATCGGGTATGGCGTGGGCAGAGTTCTACCCCCAATGAATCCATAGATTCTTTATGGGCCATGTAGCCGATATCTTTGTTACATTCTTTACAGGTCATGCAAGTAGGTTCGTTTAGTTGGTCTTCTAAGATTTGGGACTATTATAACTTTGACATTGGCCGATTCGTATAAAACATCGATGTATGACAACCCACTTTTAGACGAAATGCAAATTTTTAGACGAAATGCATCATTTTTAACCACAAACCCTCTAATTTGTGGGCCAAACAACCCCATACCGATATGCTTAAAAAAATAGGCCCGGGAGTATTGGTGGCCGCGGCTTTTGTCGGGCCGGGCACGATTACGGCATGTACCTTGGCCGGGGTGGGTTTCGGTCATGCACTGCTTTGGGCGATGCTGTTTTCTGTTTTGGCGACCATGGTGCTGCAAGAAATGGCCGCACGATTGGGTATCGTTACCCAAAGGGGATTGGCCGATGTCATCAAGACAGAACTGAACTCAAAATGGGTCAGAACGCTGGTCATCACCATTATTTTAGGAGCCATTTTAGTGGGCAATGCCGCTTATGAGGCCGGTAACATAGGTGGGGCCACCTTGGGCATGGAGGCATTGTTCGGAAAGACCTATGGCTCTTATTACCCCATGATCATTGGCTTATTGGCCTTTATTTTGCTTTGGATGGGCAGCTATAAAGCTTTGGAGAAGGCCTTTATAGTGCTCATATTTTTAATGAGCGTGTCATTTGTGATCACCGCAATTTTGACCAAGCCCAATATATGGGAAGTCTTGAAAGGACTTTTGGTTCCCGCATTTCCAGACGAAAGTTTACTAATGATAATCGCCCTTGTGGGTACTACGGTAGTACCCTATAATCTGTTTTTACATGCCTCTCTGGTCAATGAAAAATGGAAAAGCAAGAACGACTTGAAAACGGCTCGCTGGGATACCATATTGTCCATTGGGTTGGGTGGATTTGTCTCTATGTCCATCATTATTGCCGCTGCGGCAATTCCCTCAAGAGAGGTAACGGGTGCCATGGATCTGGCCCTTGGTCTTGAACCCTTGTTCGGCGATGCCGCCCTATATTGTATGGGTATCGGCCTATTTGCTGCAGGAATCACTTCATCAATAACAGCACCCTTGGCGGCCGCTTATGTGGCCAATAGCTGTTTCGGGTGGAACGCTGATCTAAAAGACAAGCGCTTTCGCATTGTTTGGATAACGATTTTGTTCTTGGGGGTGTTTTTTCTCTCATTTGATATCAAACCTATCGAAGTCATCAAGTTTGCGCAGATCGCCAATGGTATCTTGCTTCCGGCCATTGCCATACTTTTGGTCTGGATGGTCAACAAAAAAGGCGTCATGGGCAACTATCGAAATAACCTGATCCAAAATGTTTTTGGATTTCTTATTATAGCGCTTTCCATAGTATTGGGAGCAAAAAGCATCATTAAGGTACTCGGAATAGTATAGATGGAAACCATTTTAATCGATATCAACTGTGATGTGGGCGAAGGCGTGGGCAACGAGGTTCAACTGTTCAACCATATCAGTTCTTGCAATATTGCCTGTGGTGGCCATGCCGGTGATGCACATAGCATACGTGAAATTGCCCGATTGGCCGAGAGACACCAAATTAAGGTGGGTGCACATCCATCCTATCCAGATAGGGAAAATTTTGGTCGTGTGGTCATGGACATTTCCGACAGGGAATTGAAAGAGGCCATCATGGCACAAATGGATGCTTTCATCAATGTACTGGTGAAAGAAAACATACGCATGCACCATATCAAGCCCCATGGTGCATTATACAATACCCTTGCGAAAAACAGGCACTTGGCAGGATTTTTTTTAGATGCCATCGAGAAATATAGGGCAGAGGCCATACTGTATGTGCCTCCGGCTTCCCAAATAGCCGATGAGGCAGATAGAAGGGGTTTTAGAATAAAATACGAAGCCTTTGCCGATAGAAACTATAATGAAGATCTTAGTTTGGTTTCCCGAAAGCTGCCGAATGCCTTGATTCAAGACCCAGAAAGGGTGGCTCGACATCTTTTGCAAATGGTAAGGGAACAATTGGTCAAAACGGTCAGCGGAAAAAAAATACCTATTAGGGCAGACACGTTTTGTGTGCACGGTGACACCCCCACGGCATTAAAAATATTGACGTATCTTTCTGAGGAATTGCCAAGGCACCAAGTATATTTGAAAAAGTGAAAAGCTACCCCATAAAGACCAAGCCCTTTGGAGAATATGCCCTACTCATCGAATGGCCAAAAGAAGTGGATGAGCACATCCTCAAAGATATCTTAGCATTCGAGAAGCAGTTGCGGACAGAATGGCCCGATTTAGAAACCGTACCTGCATATAATTCTCTGACAATCATTTCAAATGGTGATGCTATATCTACACATGATTTAAGAGCTAAAGTGAATGATTTATACCATTCGAATAAAGATGGGGCCTTTATCCTTGAGCAATACTTGTGGACACTGCCTGTTTGTTATGATGCCGAGTTTGGTTTAGATCTGAAGATGGTGGCCGACCACTTGAACTTGACCGTCGATGAATTGATTGCGAAGCATACCGGTCAAGAATATACGGTATTTGGTATTGGGTTTTTACCCGGTTTTATGTACTTGGGCGGACTTCCAAAGAGTTTGGAAATCGCCAGAAGAACAGAGCCTCGAATGAAAGTGGTCAAGGGTTCGGTGGGTTTGGCGGGTAAGCAGACCGGCATATACCCCCAAGAGTCTCCCGGGGGGTGGAACATTATCGGCAACTGCCCAATTCCAATGTTCGATCCAGGGGCAGATGAACCGTGCAAAATCAAGGTGGGTGACAAAATACGGTTTCAATCCATAACCCGTGACGAGTACAACCTTCACAAAATCGAGGGCGAAATAGGTATTTTCAATCTAAAAAAAACAACGTTGCATGCTTAAGGTATTGAAACCCGGTTTTTTTACCACTGTACAGGACGAAGGGCGTTTTGGCTTTCGAAACAAAGGGGTGCCCATTTCTGGTGCGATGGACGATGTTTCGGCCTCACGTGTGAATACGCTGTTAGAGAACGGGGCCATGGCAGCCGTAATGGAAATCACCATGACAGGCCCTTCCTTACAATTTGAAAAAAGTACCTATATCTGTGTGGCAGGGGCGTTGCTGTCGGCAACCTTGAACGATAATGCCGTTGCAAATTGCCGGGTCGTGCAGGTGAAAGAAGGCGACATACTTTCTTTTGGTAAACTGAAAAAGGGGTTCAGGGCCTATCTGGGCGTAAAGGGCGGATTCAAAACCGAAAAGGTATTGGGAAGCCGTTCGTATTACCATCCCGTTACCAAACAACGGTGCCTTGCCCAACACGAAACGGTACCCTACGAAGAAACAACGGATTTTTCGCCCAAGATATCAGAAGCAAAATTTGATGGTCATTTAGATGAAGATTCTTTGTATGTGCACAAAGGTCCTGAATTTGATTTGTTGACCGATGAACAAATGAACCAAATATTTTCCTCTGCTTTTTCGATTGCAAAAGAGAACGACCGTATGGCCTATCAACTGGCAGAAACCATTGAACAGCACAATATCAGCATGTTGACATCGGCAACGCTTCAGGGTACGGTACAGTTGACACCATCGGGCAGGCTAATCATTTTAATGAAAGATGGGCAAACAACAGGGGGGTATCCAAGAATTTTGCAATTGACCAAGAAATCGATGGCCGTGTTGGCACAAAAAAGATTTGGTGACCCCGTTCACTTCGAGTCGGTCTGACTAATGCTCAAAATAGGTCTCTTTGAATGGAACCCGAAAACGTTGGCCGTACACTCCTTTTTCATCCCTGATGCCACAGCTGATGACCATATTGATCTCTGCACCTCTCGACAGGTTTAGTATTTTCTTGATTCTTAGCGTATCACTCCCCTCCATAGGACAGGTGTCATAGCCTATGGCGGCCATCCCCATCATGAAGTTCTGTGCGGCAAGTGCGGCACTTTTGTGGGCTACAATGCGCATATCTGAATTTCTCACCTGACGGTAGACAGGCTTGAAAAGTCCGGCCACCTGAAAGAACAGGTACTTGAGCCAGCCTAGAATCCCCAGAAAATCAAAATATACGGTTGGGATTAACTTTTTGTAGTACCCCAAGGCAAATTTTTCCCTTTTGGTGTATTCATGGTCTGGTTTATTGCCAAAAGCACTTTTCAAGAAAGCAATATTGGCCTTGGCCCTTTTTGGCCATAGGTCTTTTCTGGTAACGACCACCAAAAGTTGTTTGGCCGTCTTGGCCGCAGGCTGGTCAAAACAAGCCGCTGACAGTTCTTTCATCTTGTCTTTGGAGATAACATGGTGAAACTCCCATAACTGTAGGTTGCTGCTGTTTGGTGCCAAGATGGCATTTTCAATACACCGGCGAACCGCATTGGTATCCAATTCGGCATTGGGGTCGAAAAGTCGCACAGAACGTCTGTGAATAATGGCCTCGGTAACGGTTTTTTCCATAGCCCACAAAGGTATGGTGAAAATTGATCTTGAACCGGCAATCAGGCCCAATTAATATGAGGAATCCATTCAGCGTCAAAAACCTTTGCGTGGAAATTATAGGGATGACCAACTGCTATATCAATAATAGAACGGTTTTTGGATATGATATTTATTTGCCTCTTAATATATTGAAAAACAAGGGTATAAATACCATTTTTTTTAAATGAGCCTGTACTGTCGTAATTTGTTAAAATTATTCGATATGTGAAACATCTATCTTTGAAAACTATATAAAAAAATAGGTTGCACAGCGATTTCTAGAACATCTTTTAATGGAATTGAACAAATACAGTAAAAATGTTACCCAAGACCCTACCCAGCCTGCAGCACAAGCAATGTTGCATGCCATTGGGCTTACTCAAGACGACCTCAAAAAACCATTGATAGGCATTGGTAGCACAGGTTATGAAGGTAACCCCTGCAATATGCACCTGAATGAACTTTCAACCTATGTGAAGCAGGGTATCCAAGAAGGGGATTTGGTCGGATTGATTTTCAATACCATTGGGGTCAGTGATGGAATCTCGATGGGCACGTATGGAATGCGCTACTCGCTACCTTCGCGTGATATTATCGCCGATTCGATGGAAACCGTGGTACAGGCCATGAACTATGATGGACTTGTCACCGTGGTGGGCTGTGATAAGAACATGCCGGGCGCCTTGATGGCGATGATTCGCTTAAATCGTCCTTCGGTATTGGTCTATGGGGGTACCATAGCTTCGGGTTGTCTCAATAATAAAAAACTGGATGTGGTCTCTGCGTTTGAAGCCTGGGGCGAAAAAGTGGCCGGTACCATGAACGAAGAAGAATATAGGGCGGTCATCCAAAACGCATGCCCGGGGGCTGGTGCCTGTGGAGGCATGTACACGGCCAATACCATGGCCTCGGCCATTGAGGCATTGGGCATGGCAATGCCCTATAACTCATCCAATCCCGCTATTGGGCAAGAAAAGAAAAATGACTGTATCGCTTCGGGCAGGGCCTTGCGGCACCTATTGGAAAAAGACATAAAACCAAGTGACATCATTTCTAAAAAGTCATTGGAAAATGCGGTACGACTGATAACCGTTCTTGGCGGTTCGACCAATGCTGTGTTGCACTTTTTGGCCATTGCAAAAGCCGCTGAAATCGACTTCGGGTTGGATGATTTTCAGCGAATCAGCGATACCACACCGTTTTTGGCCGATTTGAAGCCAAGCGGAAAATATTTGATGGAAGACGTGCACCGTATTGGTGGTATTCCGGCAGTGATGAAATTTATGTTGGAAGAGGGAATGCTACATGGTGACTGCCTTACAGTGACCGGTAAGACGCTGGCCGAAAATTTGGAGGAAGCTCCAGACCTATCGGAAAATCAAGATGTGGTCAGAAAAGTGGACAATCCCATCAAAAAAACGGGCCACCTAAGAATTTTATATGGAAACCTTGCCGAAAAAGGTTCCGTAGCAAAGATTACGGGCAAGGAAGGACTCCATTTCTCAGGTCCCGCAAAAGTATTCGACGGCGAATTTGAAGCCAATGATGGCATCAAAAACGGAAAGGTGAAAAAAGGCGACGTGGTCGTGATCCGCTACGAAGGTCCAAAAGGGGGTCCAGGAATGCCAGAAATGTTGAAACCGACCGCAGCCATTATGGGTGCGGGCTTGGGCAAAGAAGTGGCCTTGATAACAGATGGCAGATTTTCTGGCGGAACGCACGGTTTTGTGGTCGGGCATATTGCTCCCGAAGCACAGGAAGGCGGTGCCATTGGTCTGGTCAAAGATGGCGATATTATTACCATTGATGCCGAGAGCAATACCATTTCGGTCGATTTGACCAGTGAAGAACTCGGTAAAAGAAAAGCAAACTGGAAACAACCAGATTTAAAAGTTAGAAAAGGAAGTTTATACAAATATGCCAAGACCGTCTCATCAGCCTCAGAGGGCTGTGTGACCGATGCATTATAATCTTGGGGATATGGAAACATTGAAAGCACAAAAGAAGAAAGCTGAAGAAAAAAAGGCCAATAGAATAAGCGGTGCCGAAGCCATTATTCATTGCCTGTTGGCCGAAGGTGTCGATTTGATTTATGGCTATCCTGGGGGTGCCATAATGCCCGTTTACGACGAGCTCTATAAGTTTCAGGATAAATTGACCCATGTACTTACACGCCATGAGCAAGGGGCCACACACTCCGCTCAAGGTTATGCACGGGTCAGCGGCAGGGTAGGGGTCGCCATGGCCACTTCGGGTCCTGGTGCCACGAACCTGGTCACAGGTCTTGCAGATGCACAGATCGATTCGACTCCCATAGTATGTATTACAGGTCAGGTGCCTCGACATCTATTGGGTTCTGATGCCTTTCAAGAAACAGATATCGTAGGTATTTCCACTCCCGTCACAAAATGGAACTACCAGATCACAAAGGCTTCCGAGATTCCCGAAATCTTAGCCAAGGCCTTTTACATTGCCAAATCAGGAAGACCAGGCCCAGTATTGATAGATATCACCAAGAACGCCCAGTTTGACGAACTGGATTTCCATTATGAAAAATGTACCGGCGTCAGAAGTTACAAGCCCGCACCCAAGCCAGATTTAAACGCAATCGAACAAGCGGCAGAATTGATCAACAAAGCCAAAAAACCGTACATCATTTTTGGTCAAGGGGTAATTTTGGGAGAGGCCGAAGAGCAGCTCAAAGAACTGGTCGAAAAAACAGGTACTCCTGCAGCTTGGACAATCTTAGGCCTATCTGCCATGGATACCGATCATCCCTTAAATGTCGGTATGGTGGGCATGCATGGTAACTACGGCCCCAATGTGTTGACCAATGAGTGTGATGTACTGATTGCCATTGGCATGCGTTTCGATGACCGTGTAACAGGAAATTTAGACACCTATGCCAAACAGGCAAAGGTCATCCACTTTGAGATCGACCCTGCCGAGATCAACAAAAACGTTAAAGCTGACATTGCGGTATTGGGCGATGCCAAAAAAACATTACAATTGTTACTTCCTTTGGTAAACCAAAACGAGCACAGGGCTTGGCGGGCAGAATTTGATAAAAAGTATGAAGAAGAATTTGCCACGGTGATCGAAAAAGATATCCATCCTACAAAACCCGGTCTTACCATGGGTGAGGTAATAGAGCAAATCAACAAGGCCTCAAACCATGAAGCGGTCATCGTGACCGATGTGGGCCAGCATCAAATGATCGCGTGCCGCTATGCCAAGTTCAAACAGACCAAGAGCAATATTACCTCAGGGGGTCTGGGTACCATGGGCTTTGCCCTTCCTGCGGCCATTGGGGCCAAGATGGGGGCCATGGATAGGGAAGTGGTCGCCATAATCGGCGATGGCGGTTACCAAATGACCATTCAAGAATTGGGTGTTATTTTTCAGCATGATGTTCCTGTGAAAATCGTGGTTTTGAACAATGACCACTTGGGCATGGTACGGCAATGGCAAGAACTGTTCTTTGAAAGCCGTTATGCGTCAACGGTCATGACAAATCCTGATTTTGTGAAAATTGCCGAAGGATACCATATTCAGGCCAAAAGGGTAGAAAAACGCGAAGACCTCAAAGATGCCGTCAATGAAATGATGGCCTCGAAGCATCCATACTTTTTAGAGGTTCGGGTCGAGAAAGAAGACAACGTGTTTCCGATGATTCCCTCTGGGGCTTCCGTATCTGACATTCGATTAAAATAATTCGCATTCCACATGGAAAAACAATGGTTTACCATATCGGTCTATTCTGAGAACAGCGTGGGCCTTTTGAACAGAATTTCGGGCATTTTCTTGAAACGGCACATCAACATCGAAAGTTTGAACGTGTCAAAATCCGAAATCGAACACGTGTCAAAATTCACGATCGTCGTTTTTACGACGGAGGACTGGACACGAAAAATTGTACAACAGATCGAAAAACAAATCGAGGTCATCAAGGCATTTTACCATACCGATGAAGAAACGATTTATCAAGAATCGGCCTTGTTCAAGATCGCCTCGGGATTGTTGTTCGATGAACCGCAGATCCAAAATGTGATCAAAGAGAGCAAATCGACCATTGTCACGGTCAATAGAGAATTTTTCGTGTTGGCCAAAACCGGAAGAAGACATGAAATCGATGAAATGCACGACGATTTGGAGCCTTTTGGCATTATGCAGTTTGTACGTTCGGGCAGAATTACGGTGACCAAGACCAAAATGCCCATTACAGAAATACTAGAAGAATTTAATTTGACCGATTAAAAAACAAATAGAACATAGAAAATGACAAATTACTTCAACACACTATCGCTTCGAGAACAACTATTGCAACTGGGTAAATGCCGGTTCATGGAATCTTCTGAGTTTGCCGATGGTGTGACCGCCTTAAAGGGAAAAAAAATCGTAATCGTCGGTTGTGGCGCCCAAGGTTTGAACCAAGGGCTCAACATGCGCGATTCTGGTCTTGATATTTCGTATGCGCTTCGTGAAGCGGCCATCAAAGAGAAAAGGCAGTCTTACAAAAATGCCACAGAGAACAATTTCACTGCGGCCGGTTATGAAGAGTTGATTCCAAAGGCCGATTTGGTCATTAATCTGACGCCCGATAAACAGCACACCAATGTGGTCAGTGCGGTCATGCCCTTGATGAAAAAGGGCGCGACCTTATCGTATTCTCATGGATTCAACATTGTGGAAGAAGGCATGCAGATCCGTGAAGACATTACGGTAATCATGGTTGCGCCCAAAAGTCCGGGATCTGAGGTACGCGAAGAGTACAAAAGAGGTTTCGGCGTACCCACACTGATCGCCGTGCACCCTGAAAATGACCCGGAGGGCAAAGGCCTGGAACAGGCCAAAGCGTATGCTGCTGCCACAGGCGGCCACAAAGCCGGGGTGTTGGAATCTTCTTTTGTCGCCGAAGTAAAATCAGATTTGATGGGTGAGCAGACCATTCTCTGCGGATTGCTGCAAACGGGTTCCATCCTTTGTTTTGACAAAATGATCGAAAAGGGCCTTGATGCGGGCTATGCCTCCAAATTGATTCAATACGGATGGGAAACCATCACCGAAGGTTTGAAGCACGGGGGTATCACCAACATGATGGACCGACTCTCAAATCCTGCGAAAATAAAGGCCTTTGATTTGGCCGAGGAGTTGAAGGAAATCATGCGACCACTCTTTGAAAAGCACATGGACGATATCATGAGCGGCCATTTTTCGACGACCATGATGGAAGACTGGGCCAATGATGACAAAAACCTATTGACATGGCGGGCCGCAACAGGTGAAACGGCCTTTGAGAAGACGCCTGCGGGCGGTGAGGCCATTTCAGAGCAAGAATATTATGACAATGGCGTACTCATGGTCGCTTTTGTGAAAGCAGGGGTAGAACTGGCGTACGAGACCATGACCGAATCGGGCATTATCGGTGAATCGGCATACTACGAGTCACTGCACGAAACCCCCTTGATCGCAAATACCATAGCCCGAAAAAAACTGTTTGAGATGAACCGCGTCATCTCCGACACGGCAGAATATGGTTGCTATCTCTTTGACCATGCCTGTAAGCCCCTGTTGGGCGATTTCATGAAAAAAATAGATGTCGATGTCATCGGCAAGACTTTTGGTGAAGGGCGTGACAATGGAGTGGACAATGTGAAATTGATTATCGTCAACAAAGCCATTCGTGAGCATGATGTAGAAGTTGTCGGAGCACGTCTAAGGGCTTCAATGACCGCCATGAAACCCATATAACATACTAGCAAGAATTGGCCAAGAATCGACCAATTCGACATTCAGAAATTGTGAAAATTATGGAAACAGCCACAACATTGATTCCTGATAATTTCCAAATAAAAGAGCAGATACACCAAAGAACCTATTTGGTCAACGGTGAACTGCGAGAGTGGAACGGTGCGACCTCAGAAGTGATCTCAACCATTTCCTCCACTCAAGAATACCGGCCGACCGTGTTGGGCAGTATTCCCAATATGGCCGAACCCGAGGCACTTGATGCGCTAGATGCCGCTATGAAAGCCTATGACCGTGGTCAGGGCGTGTGGCCGACCATGAAGGTGAAAGACCGCATAGCGTGCATGGAGGCGTTCGTGAAAAAGATGGAGCAAAAACGTGAGGAAGTGGTCAAACTGTTGATGTGGGAAATCGGAAAATCAATGCCCGATTCCTATAAAGAATTTGACCGCACCGTAGAGTACATCTATGATACCCTTGAAGAGTACAAACAATTAGATCGCGATTCGGCCAAATTTCATAAACACGATGGGGTATATGCCCATATTCGTCGTGGACCATTGGGAGTGATACTCTGTCTGGGGCCTTACAACTATCCGCTCAACGAGACCTTTACGTTGTTGATTCCCGCGATCATCATGGGCAACACCACTATTTTCAAACCGGCCAAGCACGGGGTACTATTGATAGCCCCATTGCTGGAAGCCTTTCAAAGCAGCTTTCCCAAGGGGGTGATCAATGTTCTTTTCGGAAGGGGCAGGGCCATTGCGGGACCCATTATGAAAACAGGAAAGATAGATGTGTTGGCCTTGATCGGCAACAGCAAATCGGCCAATGCATTGCAAGATCAGCACCCAAAAAGCAATCGTTTACGATTGGTATTGGGATTGGAGGCCAAAAACCCGGCGATCATATTACCTGATGCCGATTTAGATTTGACCGTAAACGAGGTCATCTCGGGAACCCTTTCGTATAATGGGCAGCGCTGTACAGCCTTAAAAGTCATTTATGTACATGAAGATGTTACAGATGAATTTTTGAAACGTTATGCAGAGCGGGTCGATAGTCTCAAATTTGGTAACCCTTGGGATGAGGGGGTACATTTGACGCCCCTGCCCGAACCTGGCAAACCCGGATACATTCAAGAATTGCTCGACGATGCCATAGAAAAAGGGGCCAAAATCATCAACAAAAAAGGCGGGGAGCGCTTTGAAAATTTCATATGGCCCGCCGTAGTGCATCCTGTGACCAAAAACATGCAGGTATATGAAGAAGAGCAGTTCGGGCCGATTATTCCCGTGCTTTCGTTCAGCGATATAGAAGAACCGCTACATGATATGGCCGAGTCGAACTATGGCCAGCAAGTGAGTTTGTTCGGTAAGGATGTGTACACCCTATCACCTTTGATAGACACCCTGGCCAACTTGGTTTGCCGCGTGAACCTGAACAGCTCATGCCAACGGGGGCCAGATGTATATCCGTTTACGGGCAGAAAAGACTCTGCCCAATCGACCTTGAGTGTTCACGATGCCCTGCGTTCGTTCTCGATCAGAACCTTTGTGGCGTTCAAAGACAACGAATTGAACAATGAAACGGTCGAGCAACTGTTAGAGGCCAAGGCCAGCAACTTTTTGAGTACCGATTATATCTTGTGAGATAGAGTATCTTTGACGCTAACTTTAACCTCAATCCATGTCTATGAAAAAGTTGCGCAATGCTACGACACTGGTTTCACTGTTTTTCTTTCTCGGTTGTGCCGAATTACAGCAAGTGGTCAACAATCTGCCGACCGGCGAACCGGTTTCGCAAAACGACATTATCCTCGGACTCAAACAGGCCTTGGAGTTTGGTGTAGGCGAGGGGGTTGACCTTTTGAGCAAAGAAGATGGCTATTTTAAAGATCAAGCAGTAAAGATCTTATTGCCCGAAGAGCTTAAAAAAGTAGATGAGGCACTGCGAAAAATTGGCCTGTCTTCATTGGCCGATGAAGGATTAAAGGTTTTGAACAGGGCGGCAGAAGACGCCGTTAGCGAAGCCAAACCTATCTTTATCAATACAATAAAGGGCTTTACATTTGAAGATGCCAAACAACTATTGGTCTCAGAGAACGATTTGGCAGCCACACAATACTTACAACAAAAGACGACCTCACAACTACAAACTGCCTTTTCACCCAAGATCAAGGCTTCTTTGGGCAATGTGGGTGCCGACAAAATTTGGAAAGATATCATCAATAGATACAACACCATTCCCCTGATAAAGCCCGTAAACCCGAATCTCACCGAATACGTGACCGAAGAGGCCATCAAGGGACTTTTTGTGAAAGTGGGGGATAAGGAGACGGAAATTAGAAATTCAGTGAGTGCACGCACCACGGCCTTGTTGCAGAAAGTCTTTGCATTGCAATAAAACCACAAAGCCTTTTATTGGTCAGTCAAAGGTTAAAACCCAGCTCCCGTTAGCATCGGGATTGATTGCGGTTACTTTCAGTTTCTATAGATTTTTATCATTCAAAAAGTTATTCGTTATTGGTGAATGGTTTATAGTGGTGGCACTGTTACCCATTAACATTTGACAAAAAGCAATTTCATTGCGCATCAAAACCTATGGACGTTCAGTCCGTAGTGGTTTAGTTTTCATCAATTGCAGATGTCTCATCTGTATCCCAATATTTTATTTCAAAATGTTTGGTAAAAAAACATTGAAATTGAGGATTTGAAAAAAATAATGCTAAATCGTGAATATTTTTTAGAGCGCACCATTTCTTTTGTAATGTTGCGCTATTTTTGGCGCTAAAACCAACCTTATGTCCCACGAATACTCCACTTGGAAACATCCATATAATCCATCAAAAAAGTACAATAAACGAGTGGCCTATTTCAGTATGGAGTTTGCCATAGATCAAGCTTTGAAGATTTACTCGGGCGGACTTGGATTTTTGGCAGGATCCCATATGCGATCGGCTTTTGAGTTGAAACAGAATATGATCGGGGTCGGTATGTTGTGGAAATATGGTTATTATGACCAATCACGCAACCAAGACCAGACCTTGAAACCCGAATTTGTAGAAAAAACCCATAATTTTCTTGAGGATACCGGAATTCAGGTGAAAGTCAAGATACACGACAACCCTGATGTAAATGTCAGGGCCTATGTGCTCAAACCCGAGGTTTTTGGTACGGTGCCCCTTTATTTGTTGTCGACCGACGTAGAGGGCAACGACCATCTTTCAAGAACCATTACGAACTATCTCTACGATGCCAATGAGGCCACCCGTATATCGCAGAGCATTGTTTTGGGAGTTGGTGGCGCAAAAGTGGTCGAGGCCCTGGGTGGTGCGGATATTTACCACCTGAACGAGGGCCATGCCCTTCCCGCTTTTTACTACCTGAAAGATAATGGAGTGAAAACCGAACAACTTGTCTTTACTACCCATACCCCAGAAAAGGCCGGCAATGCAGAGCGTGATATCAATTATTTGAACCAATTCGGATTTTTTGGTAAAACATTGGCCGAAGAGGAATTGAATGAGGAAATGGTAGCCGGAGGGATGCTCAGCTATACCGTGAGTGCCCTAAAAATGGCAAAAAAGACCAATGCGGTCTCAAAACTGCACGGTAAGGTTTCCAAAGAAATGTGGAAGCCCTATGCGAACAATGGTGCCATTATTCCCATTACGAATGCCCAGAACCTAGGGTATTGGCAAGACCCTGAATTGAAAAAGGCCTGGAAAAACAAAAAGGAAAACGCTTTCTCAAAGCGAAAGCTTGTGCTCAAAAAAGAACTGTTTGAAACGGTATTGGACCAAACGGGAAAAATATTCGACCCGAACGTACTGACCATTGTCTGGGCCCGTAGGTTTGCCGGTTACAAGAGGGCCGATATGCTGCTTTACGACTATGGGCGGTTCGAAAAATTGGTGAACAATACCAAGTACCCCGTGCAGATCATTTGGGCGGGCAAGCCTTACCCGATGGACTGGTATGCCATCGATATTTTCAACAAGTTGGTACATACTACCAAATACTCAAAAAATCTGGCGGTATTGACCGGATATGAAATGGAGCTCTCAAGAAAATTGAAGCAAGGCTCAGACGTTTGGTTGAACACCCCTAGAATAACCCGTGAAGCATCGGGCACCAGTGGTATGTCTGCCGCTTTTAATGGGTCGTTGAACGTCTCTACCGATGATGGTTGGATTCCTGAATTTCGGAAGAATGGCAAGAACAGTTTTGTGTTGCCGGCCTTAGACCACACATTGCCCGTTGAAGAACAGGATAGGGAAGATTGCGCCAATCTTTACGATATTCTAGAGAAAAAAGTAATTCCCACGTATTATGACAGACCTGAAAAGTGGCAACAGATGATTTTTAAGGCTTTAGATGACGTGGTTCCTGAATTCACCAGCGAACGTATGGCCAAACAGTACTACGAAGAGCTTTATTGAATTACTTCACTAATTTGAACGACCGGTTGAATATTGGTGTAGTTCGGAATGTCACCTACGATTTTTTCCGCATTTGGCCCGAAAGCATTTTGATAGTCTGCAAGCGTGTCAAAGTAAAAATAGCCGATGGCCAGGTACGGAATGGGCTCATCGGGTGTTCTACCGGCTATTCCCTTGTCGATTGCCATGGCCTTCATGGCATCACCGAACAGACTTGCTGCCATGGGCATGTGTTTGGTGGAGTAGTAGTCCATGTCAAAGGTTTTGCCTTCACCGTTCGGATATAGAATCGTCACTTTGACCATTCCGTTTTCAATTTTTGGGGTATCGGCTGACCGGGTCTGTTGAAAGCCCATGAGCAATATAGCGGCGCCGAAGAGCAAGAGAGTGATTTTTGTTTTCATTTGATAGGGATATAGTGTGTTGTTTTTCTCATCAATGTTGGGCGGAATCATTAAACTGCCAAAGCACATTCACAATTTGCCATTTGCCGTTCAGTTTGACAATGTGCATATAATCGATCCATTCATCCGCTATTAGTTTCACTGAAGCCGTTTTGTCGAATACGTCGAGAATAACGACTTCCTTTTTTGGGTTTTGGGGAAACCCATCACCATTTTCATTATAAGTTTCTGATAACAGAACCATGGCGTCGGTAAAGGTTTCCCTCAAATATTCCTTGTTTGTTTCTTTGTCTTTCCAAAACGTTCTTTTGACCATTCTTGGATGCGCTGAACGTTCAAACTGGTCGGGTCGCACATTATGCTGGGCTTCGATATAATCTAACGCAGCTTGCTTTATAGCTAAAGAGTCTTGTCTGGTTTGGGCCTTGATATTCGATGTTAATAGAAAAATCAAAGATATCGTCAATAGGCTAAATCGCTTCATAAAATTTTCTATGGGTCATTGATACATTATAGTTAATCCGATAGCTTATCGTTGCCGGTTGTTAACGTCATTTCCATTTCGAATTGATCGATACTATTGTTCAGTCCGACAAGCCTTAAATTATCAAGTTTTTCTTTCAGTCGTTCATCAACATTGTTAATTTTTATGGTCGCGGCCACCTGTTTGATTCCCGAAAAAAGTCTTTTCCATCCATTTTTTTCGGTACTCAACAAATCGAACTGCGGCAAATAGCCTTGGTCGGGGTCAATGATGAAAAAAGATTCCGGTTGGTTGTCATGTAGTACATGAAAAAACCTGTAGTTTCCTTCCACTATCGATTCTTTCTGGTTGTCCCAAGAATATAGTTGCTGATTGGGCAAGCTTGTCCAATCAATGTGCTTTACATCCATCTCCCTTATTTCAACTTGAACAGACGGGTCGATTTTTAGCTTTCCTTTGAAGCATTTGTACTTTTTGCATGTTTCGAAACCGACACCCTTGTACAAACGAATGGCGATATCATTTTTGGTGATCACTTCCAAGGTACTTTTTTCAACCCCTTTTTTCACGAAATCCCTAAGGGCATGTTCGTAGATGGCCTTGACTATTCTTCTTCCCCTGTATTCTGGAATAACGCCGGTTCCTGTATTAAAAGCCACTAATGTTCCATTTCTTTTATCTATGGCGTGAATGATAAAACCGACCAATTTTTCGTTGTCGAACATGCCGTATGAGCAATTAAAATCGACCTTGGCCGCTTTCCACCGGTTTTCGTAATAGCTCTTTTCGGTGGGCACGGGTACGAAATAGTCGTTAAAGGCCAACAAAAAACAGTTTAGCAACTCGTCAAATGATGTATTCGATAAATTTTTTACGATCATCTTTTTAGTGATGGGGATATGTTACGGTTCAGCAAAGTGCAGCATTTATGGCCATCAATGGCTTATGGGCATAGCCCATATTACGTATACACATTGTTACGGGACGTTTTCCCATATTTTTCATTTTTCACATTTTGTAAATAGTACATTGTCTCCATTCCATAGATCACTTTCAGGCAAAATATCTGCTCGAAATTCAATGTTTCTAAAATTCTGCTGTTTCAGCATTGTGGATATATCTTTTTGGGAGAAGAAATGCGTCCAAAAACGGTAGTTATTAAGATTTCCGCTGTTTTCAATAATTGTATGCTGAAACATAATTACTTTTTCCTTTTCGTACAGGAATGATTCCGACAATGCCAAATATGGTGTTTCTCGCCAAAACCCCACCTCACATACTTCCCAAGTTCTGGGGGATAGTTTTTCGTTCAAATCCGTGTCTTTTAAAACGTCGAAAATGAAAATGCCCCCTTTCTTTAAAGCAAAGAAAATATTTTCTAAGAGCTGTTCCCTTTCTGTTGGTACCAATACGCCAAAATCAGTATAAATGAGAACTATTACATCATATTGTTCTTTTCCTAGATCAATATCCAAATAACTTCCATTTTTATACGCAATGTTTAATCCTTTTTCTTTTGCGGATCTAATCGCATAATCTATTGAACTTTTAGAAATGTCTATACCCGCTACTTCATGTCCGCTTTTCGCAAAAATCTCAGCATACAAACCCGGACCACAACCCAAGTCCAAAATCTTCAGTTCTCCGCTTGAATCATGGCTCTCTAAAATCCACTGGGCTGTTTTTTCAATTGTGGATTTCTTGCGACTACCGATGTCAATATCTGGATTTAGGTGCACTTGAAGTAACTGCTTTGAGATATATGGGTCGGTCCACATAAACGAAGTTCCTTTTTCGTAAAGGTTTGGTTTTGTTACTTTTTTAATTATTTCGTTTATATCCATTTAAGTTTCTTGATTATCAGAACATGCCATTTTATTCGTGTTTTTAAATGCCCTAAAATGGCTTCATATATGAGAGGTAGCGGGTTTCTACTCAATCACTTTTTGGTTTTGCACTGACCGTGGTTTTATGCTTTTGCTTATCACTTTAATCCGGTATTGGTTATAGACATTGTTGGCTGTAGTTATTACAAACTAAGTTTCCTTTCAAGCTCTTTTTTACTGGTAGCGTCTATTTTGAAAACCGGGATATCGTCTGTATAATCAATCGAGAGCCCATTTGGCACTTGATCTTGAAAATTGATCAGCTCTCCGTTAACAATGTATTTTTCAAATTGCAACGCAACACTTGAGTGGTTCAGGTATTTAGATAGTGTCCTCAAAAATAGCGACTGATTTATTCTCGTTGTTCTATCTTTTAACGACAAGGCTAATAATTCATGCATTAAATCATCGAGGCTCTTTGTGTAGTTAGATTCTTTTTTTATCTGATTGTCGATAAGAAAAGCATATAAAAGACCTCTTCTGTATGGGAGCTTTTGGTATTTTGCATAATTGCCCCAATATTCCTGAAGTGTTAACTTGGAATTGGGGGTGTTTTTAACAGGGTCTTGGTAATGGGGAATAATAACTTCACTATTCAAAATTTCTACATACTCAGCCACATTCAATTGGTTGGCTTTTAGCTGTAACTTATATGAATAGTAGTCGGTAAAGCCTTCACTAAACCAATATTGCTCTACTTCATTTTCATTAAGAATGGTTCTTCCGATCCATTTGTGCAACAATTCATGGTTATACAACCACCTCATGTGTTTTAGGGAAACTTTGTCATTGTTGGAAGCAAAAGAAATGAAAGATGATGAAAAGCCACTACCCCCGACTGAATACCATTCTTCATATGTAGGTACAAGTGAAACCGAAAAATTGCCCTTTCTTGGATCGTTCCAAAATTCATTTTGAGACTTGATGGTTTCCTTTAATAACTGATATATATCGTGATCCGTAAATGGTTTCCAATTGCCTCTGGTCAAAAAATATACGGTGTCTTTTTCTAGCGGAAAAGAATACCTTCTAAAATCTCCTCCTATAAAGAAAGAAGCATACAAATCTTCTCTGTCTACACTTATATTTTGAACGTTGTCTTTTCCAAAACTACTGTGGTATAGACTATTGGCTCCTTCTGCCTGATAATTAATTTTGATATTCGCACGGGTAGAATCTGCAGCAAAAACACGCTCTGGAACCATAAACAATCTCATGCCCAAAATGTGAAAGAAACGCGAGTCGATCATCGGTCTGTACCTTTTCTCATTTAAGGGCAAACCCTCATAATCTTGACTGATTTGATAGCGAATAACATTGATAATATTTGGGTCGGTTTCAATAATTATTTGACTGCTATCCCTAAAAAATTCAATTCTTTTGGCTTTTGGAACAACCTGAAAGCTCTTGATACAATCAAAAATATTGCTATCTCCCCATGATTCATTTTCATAGCGCAATCTTACCAAACCATCTTTATCGCTCGAATAATTGAATTCCACTTCCAAAACAGGAGTGGTTTCTTTCAGTTTTGATTGAACATTGTATTCAACATCCACTGCTGAAGAATTTTTTGTTTTGATACAACCAACGCAACAAAGGCTAGTTAGAACTATGTAAATTATTTTCTTCAAAATTTATCTTGCTTGCTAATGATGACCACTGGTCTATGCAGTTTTTATTGCTTGAAATTTTTCCTGAACTCCTCCATTTCTTCCTCTGAATAACCATAAATAAATCCTTTGGGGTCGTTTAATTCTTTCATTGTAAGGTGATAATCTCGAAGGAAAGCCAAAGCTTGGGATAGTCCCTTAGTGGAGTAAGATATTAATCCCTTTCCATCTGAAATGACCATTCTTGAATATTTGCTAGGAATACTGTCTATAAGACTGTCATTGCGGGCAATAAAACTTCCAAAACCCCATGTGGTGTCCCTGAGTACTATATGCTCTTCATAAAGAGTTTTCCATTCAGCATTTTTTTCGTCATGATTTTGATATTCAGACCTTACTCGAATTGAATCCCCAAACTTTGTTATTTCAAGTCGTTCATAACCTTGATACTCACAAATCGAATGGTCAAAGGAAACTCGAATAGTGTCCAATTCGGTCATTCTTTCCTTGAATTCTACAAGGTCCGTATTAAGATTAAAATCCGAAATAGGTTTTTCTATTATCGCTTTCGGTTTTTCCCGACATGAAATAACTAGCAAAAGTCCAATTATCAATATTCTGACTGTTTTTTTCAAATTATGTAGAACAATCCTGGCTATGATTTGGTATGACTTGGTAACCAAAACACGCGATTTAGTCGTCGAGATAGGTTTTGCGTGTGAAGGTTACAAGTAGCAAATCGTTACGCCTGGTCAATTATTCAATAAATGTAGGAAAAGTTGCCAGATCATGGCAAAGAAGCACTTAATTAGAGATGTTGTTAGATACAGTTTTTTATTCCTTTTTTGTTACGAGTTAAATAGGAATACAAGGATTCCTGCGAATATCAATGGAAACTGTACGATCCAATTAGTTTTTGGTTTAAGAATTAGAGAAAGGACTAAATCCAATAGAAAGGAAATTATTGCAATTCCACCAAAGACATACGGCGCTAATCCACCCAATTCAGGATTATGGCCATTCTCAATTGATTTATGAATCCCGATATACCAAACGATAGTTTGAACTATTAAATAAACAGTACATATTCTTAAAGGAGTAACGTAACGAAAGAACTTCTTCATTTTGTATGGTGCCTAACGGTCTCGTGAATGGCCTGTGCCGGTTTTTCGTAACGCCAGGTTACACGGAAATTAATTCATTTGGAAGGTAATTAATTTTAGGGTAAAGTAGGAGGCATGGCCCATACCCATGGTTAGACGATGTTTATATATTCCGGTAAGACTTGCTCATTTGTTGAATCCCTTGTGTCCCTCACATATTTGTATGGAAGGATGAAGTGCTACTTTTCCTTCTTTAGATAGGACTACTTTTTGGCGATTGACTAGAAAGTCGAGTGCATTTTCTTTGGGAAAGGCATTTCCAGAGCATGAACCAAAGTGAACATCTTCGCCCCAAGTAGTACCGATAGCTTCTATTAGTTCACTGGGTGTCCATTGTTCATTATTTTTCTCGATCAAAAAAATAACTTCATGTATATGTATACTATTATTCATGTCATTTATAATTGATAAATCCACCCTCCCGATGGCTATTGGGATAATGGTTAATGGGTTTAAAGTTAGCAATAAAGTCGCAACCTACCAGAACTCTGTCGGGCTGGTGAAGTATAGCAGCTGTTGTGCGCCGTTTGTAGTCAGATATAAATGATCAAAAATCAATTTTATTCAAAAAAACTTGGGGAAGACAAAAACTCGATTGGCGGATTGTCATTGGGAGTTGGCGCCCACAGCCTTGTTTTCTTGATTAACCAGCCATCACTTCTTTTTATAAGTAAATGGGTTTGCCTATAGGTTCTAACCACTGAATTCATGTCTTCAGAATTGATTTCTTGAAGTACATCGACCCAAGCAGTTTGCTTGCTGATGAATTTAATATTGAACTTCAGACTAAGTCTATGGCTATCTAATTTTGGGTATCTGGTAAATAACCAGTCTTTGAAATATGTATTTAAAGTGTCTTTATTTCTTATTGTCCACCCAAATGAGTTTTCCCAGTCCATTTCATCAGAATAGCACGCAAGTAGTTGGAAATGATCATGATTTGCAAGTGCTAAATTCATTTTTCTTACAACACGTTCTACGTCAGTGATTTGACTATTTTCATCAGGAGTTTCGCAGGAAAAAAGACTAATAAGAAGCAGAATCAAAAAGAATCTTTGCATTTTATTTGGTTCAAGTATTTGCTTTTAGACTTTTCGAAATGTAAAAGGTTTAATCCTATGGCATACAACGGTCTTATGTATGATTTCGTTGCGGCTGATGGCATTTTCCTTAGAGCCGTGCTGCGGGACGGAATCATTCCCTTTTTATCCAAGGTATCAAATATTCTTTTGGGCAGGAGGGGAGCCCTGGATTATAGCCCTTGTTGTGTAGCGTTTTTATTTCTTATTTATATTTTCAATTGTATCTGAAATAAATTCATCGGGCAAGTAATGTCCAGATTCATAGAATTTCAATGATTTATCTTTTATTGTTATTTTATCAAAAAAATCTTGGGCTTCTTCTTTGGTATACCAGCCATCTTTTGTTCCCATTAGTAAGGTAACAGGCGACTTTTGCAGTGTCGCACAATTTTTTGGTGACATATAATCAATCTTTTTAGTGTTTTCTTCGCTCATTCCAAGTCGCACACCTGTTTTAAAATCTAATGGTGCTACGCAAATGACTACACGATTTAGTCTATCATCAATGGAATTTAAAAGAATTGTCATCTGTCCGCCCATACTATAGCCTATAACATCAAAAGTTTGTGTTTTTGAGGTTGATTTACGTTCTATATAGTCCATTATGATTCGGATATCTTTGACAGAAGACGTATATAGGTTATATATTTTTTGAACATCTTGTGATGAAAAAAATGTTAGAGGCGAAGCAAAATTTCCTTGATAGGTTCTTTCTCCGTGATATTTAGCATCAGGGATTAGTACAGAATAGCCTAATGTTAATAATGAATCTTTGAGTTCTACGTATTTTTCTGATAGACTGGTTATAGGATTAACCCAATTGTCTTTGCTCCCAGTTAAACCGTGAAGAAGTATAACATATTTATCTTCCTTTCTATCTTTAGGTTTTATGCTATAAAAAGGAATTTTGGAATCGAACCCATCTATAACTATTTTTTCAAATGTATTACCATTATCAGCGGTATTACTTTCAACAATTCTATCATTGAATTCTTTTTTTGGAAAATAACTCAAATCAGCTATTATTTCTTGGGCTGAAATAACAGTGCCAATGAGAATTAGGACAAAAGTCAATATTAATGGTCTAAGTTTTCTCATAAGTATAGTTGAGTTTGGATTCAGTTTTTCAAATTCTACACAATGGTTTGGCTATACGCAGTGTCCCATAGGGCATTATAGGTTTTGTTGGCAAACGTTTTAATGTTTCTTTTCACTTTTCTTTCGATATGTTGTTCGCATCTGGGGTAAAAGAGCAATCAGAATGATTAGCAGCGCATAAAAGCTATAAAACGTATGCAACCAGTGTACTGAACTTTGAAGAAAGATCAATTGTATTTGTATCCAACTAATGAGTGTAAAAGCAACATAAATGCTGTAAGTCCACGACCAATGCATGTCCCCGAATACATTAAACATATCCGCCAATTTAGAATCCGGCTTCTTAATTAATGCTGGTATGAGTAATAACGGTATCGTGCCAAGAAGAATAAACAAGATAATTCCCGGTATCACAAAATTTTGAAAAGGCATATTTTTAAACTCGGTTATTGGTAGTCCCAACATCTCTCCCATGGGAGAAATTATCAGTACCAATCCACCGCCAATAGCTCCTAGCCCAAGGAACCCTAGTATGGTTAAAAAGACATGTCGTGTTGTAATTTTTTGCATAGGAGCTACTTTGTTTTGAACATTCGATGTTTGCCAACGTAAGAATATAGATCACCAATGATCTATATAGCTTCTATATTAGGAACAATTTACCACTTATGCCAACATTAAAAAAGCCCAGTTTACTGGGCTTTGAGTATTGTAGGAAATCGTAGATGATAGCTAAATATTCTTGGCAAGCCAATCGCCCACTTCAGAGGTTTTATAGGCTTTGCCACCATCGGCTAGATCTTCGGTCACCATACCTTCGGCCAATGATTTGTTCACTACATCACGAATGGTCTGCGCTTCTTGGGCCAGCCCAAGATCATCGAACATCATGGCAGCTGAAAGCACGGTCGCCAAGGGGTTGGCGATATCTTTACCCGCCGCCTGTGGATACGATCCGTGAATTGGTTCGTACAGCGATACCTTGCTGCCCACCGAGGCCGAGGGCATAAGGCCCATAGAACCCGAAATGACCGAAGCTTCATCGGTCAAAATGTCGCCAAACATGTTTTCAGTGATCAGTACGTCATATTCTTTGGGCCATTGTACCAATCGCATGGCCACGGCATCGACAAACTCATAGGAGACCTCCACTTCTGGATAGTCCTTTTCCATTTGTTGAACGGTCTCACGCCACAGTCGTGATGATTCAAGAACATTGGCCTTATCAACGCAGCACAAGCGTTTTGAACGCTTCATGGCAGCCTCAAACCCTTTTTTGGCGATGCGTTGTACTTCGGCACGGGTATAGGTACAGGTATCATAGGCGGTATCGCCATTATCTTCGCGGCCCCGCTTTCCGAAGTAGATACCCCCTGTCAGCTCACGAAAGAAGACCAAGTCGGTACCCTCGATGCGTTCGCGTTTCAAAGGCGATTTATCGATCAATGATGGAAAGGTAAAGGTCGGACGCACATTGGCGAACAGTCCCAGTTTTTGCCGCATTTTCAGGAGTCCCTGCTCAGGGCGTACCTTTGCCGATGGGTCATTGTCGAACTTGGGGTGCCCGATGGCCCCGAACAATACGGCATCTGCATTTGCACAAACCTCATGGGTCTCATCGGGGTAGGGCTCACCAACCGCATCGATGGCCGCAGCACCCGTCAAAGCGGATTGCCACTCGATTTCATGGTTGAATTTCTTTGCTACGGCATCTGATACCTTCACGGCTTGGTCGATTACTTCTGGACCGATACCATCACCGGCCAATAGGGCTATTGTAAGTTTCATGGATTATCTGGTTATTTTCGTTCCCGCAAAAAAGGAAATCTTTATTAATTAGGTTTTTGGGCATTCGGTGAAACACCCGTAAAGTTCTCTCAAGGAGGTAGCCAACAAAAATGAATGCTAAAAACTCTAACATCTAACTTCTAGCGTCTATCGTCTAAATTAAATTCAACATCTTTTCAGTGGCCTTTATGGCCGATACGGTTTGGTCAGAGTCCAGTCCCGTGGTGACAAAATCATGTTTGGGGGTTTTCCAGGTGATCATGGTTTCACATAGGGCATCGGAGCTGCTTCCGGGAGGAATACGAACGGCATAATCGATGAGTTTGGGAAGCGCCACGTCAAGCTTTGTATATACTTTGTGCAGTGCATTCATGAAGGCATCAAATTGGCCATCGCCCTGTGCATGTTCTTCATACACCTTTCCCTCAACGTCAATCGACAGGGTAGTGGAGGGCATCAGTCCCTTTGAATGTGTAAGCACATACGATTGAATGAAGACCTTTTGTTTATAAGCACTACTGTCCAATACATCGGAAATAATATAGGGAAGATCTTCTTTGGTGACTTTTTCTTTTTTGTCGCCGAGTTCTATGATACGCTCGGTCACTTTTTTGACCTCCTCATCATTGAGGGTCAATCCCAATTCTTGAAGGTTTTTTAAGATATTGGCCTTACCTGACGTTTTGCCCAAGGCGTATTTGCGCTTTCTGCCAAAACGCTCAGGCATTAGACTATTAAAGTAAAGATTATGTTTATTGTCACCATCTGCATGAATACCAGCAGTTTGTGTAAAAACGTTATCACCTACAATGGGTTTGTTGGCAGGTATGCCGAAACCGGTAAATGTAGAAACCAGTTTGCTTACTTTATATAAAGAAGATTCTACCACCTTGGTCTCGATCTCAGGTAAAAAATCATTGATAACGGCAATGGTACTTGCCAAAGGGGCATTACCGGCCCGCTCGCCCATGCCGTTCACGGTAAGGTGCAATCCATAAGCCCCCGCCTTTAAGGCCTCCATAACGTTCGATACGCTCAGATCATAGTCATTGTGCCCGTGAAAATCAAAGTGGGTGCTTGGATATCGTTTTATGATCTTCTCGATATATGTAAAGGTTTCTGATGGGGTCAATACCCCGAGTGTGTCGGGCAATAAAATTCTCTTGACGGGCTGTTCGGTCAAAAAATCGAGAAACTGAAAGACGTACTCTTGTGAATTGCGCATGCCATTGCTCCAATCTTCTAAATACACATTGGTCGCAATGCCTGCTTCTTGCCCTAAAGCAATTACCTCTGCAATACCACTGAAATGCTGTTCCGGTGTTTTTTTGAGCTGATGGGTCAAGTGGTTCAATGATCCCTTGGTCAATAAATTCTGCACTTTTGCCCCGGCCTTTTTCATCCATTCAATGGAAGCGCCACCATCGACAAATGTCAATACCTCGACTTGATCGATACGGCCTTCTTCCGCCGCCCATTCCATTATGTTCTTAACCGCTTCGAACTCTCCATCGGACACCCGTGCCGAGGCTACCTCTATACGGTCTACCTTCAGTTCTTCGAGCAATAGTTTTGCCAAGGTCAATTTTTCAGATGCCGTAAAGGAAACGCCAGAGGTCTGTTCCCCATCTCTGAGGGTAGTATCCATTATTTCAACACATCTCTTCATAAAGCGCTTGTTTGCGAGTGGGTCAGAAGGGGCGTTTTGCTGCAAATTCTTCAATCTCTTTTTTCATGGCCACCAGATAATCGATATCATCGTAGCCGTTCATCATATTGCTCTTTTTATAGCTATTGATATCAAAAGATTCTTGCTCCCCGGTACTCAGAATGGTTACGGTCTGCTCTGGAAGGTTCACTTCAAATTCCGTTTTGGGGTCCGTTTCCAAGGCTTTGAATATTTTGTCTAAAAAATCGGCACTCACTTGCACGGGAAGTACGCCTATGTTCAGGCAATTATTGCGGAAGATATCCGCAAAAAAACTGGAGATGACGCAGCGAAAACCATAGTCGTACACCGCCCAGGCCGCATGCTCTCGTGAAGAACCCGAGCCGAAATTTTTTCCACCCACCAAGATCTTGCCACCGTAAATCGGATTGTTCAGCACAAAATTTTCTTTTGGGGCACCATCGCTATGGTAACGCCAATCTCGAAAAAGGTTATCACCAAATCCCTTACGTTCCGTAGCCTTTAAGAAACGGGCAGGAATGATTTGGTCGGTATCTACATTTTCGATGGGCAGTGGTACCGCTGTACTGTTGAGTATGTTGAATTTATCGTAAGCCATGGTTGAGATTTTAGACCAATTCAGGTTTTAGTAATTCGCGTGGATCGGTGACCTTACCAGTCACAGCTGTTGCCGCTGCCACCAAAGGGCTCGCCAAAATGGTTCGTGCCCCGGGACCTTGTCGGCCCTCAAAATTTCGATTTGAGGTGCTGACGGCCAATTTGCCGGCGGGAATCTTGTCATCATTCATCGCCAAGCAAGCCGAACAACCGGGTTCGCGTAGTGAGAATCCTGCTTCGGTCAGCATATCCAAAATTCCTTCTTCCTTTATTTTTTCTTCTACAACATGGCTTCCGGGCACCAACCAAACGGTTAGGCCATCGGCCTTTTTCCTTCCTTTTATGACAGAGGCAAAGGCCCTAAAATCTTCAATACGGGCATTGGTACAGCTTCCGAGAAATACATAATCGACCTTTTTTCCCATCATGGGCTCACCCTCGGTAAATCCCATATAATCCAACGATTTTTTAAAGGTCACCTCACTGGCCTGAATATCAGACGCACTGGGAATATTCTTGGTGATGCCCACTCCCATACCGGGATTGGTACCGTAAGTGACCATCGGTTCGATTTCTGCGGCATCGAAACTAAATTCCTTGTCAAATTCGGCCCCATCATCGGTCTTGAGGGTATTCCAATATTCCATGGCCTTGTCCCATTCAGCTCCTTTTGGGGTATATTCCCTTCCTTTGATGTATTCAAACGTTTTTTCATCAGGTGCGACCATTCCGCCGCGGGCACCCATCTCAATGCTCATATTGCAGACGGTCATACGGCCTTCCATGCTCATGTCTTTGAAAACATCGCCAGCATATTCAACAAAATGCCCTGTAGCACCAGAAGTGGTCAGTTTGGCGATGATGAAAAGGGCAACATCTTTTGGTGTGACCCCAAAACCAAGGGTACCGTTGACACTGATGCGCATCTTTTTCGGTTTGGGCTGCATGATACACTGGGTAGAGAGTACCATTTCAACTTCTGAAGTGCCTATACCGAAGGCAATGGCCCCAAAGGCCCCATGTGTGGATGTATGTGAATCACCACAGACAATGGTCGCCCCTGGCAAGGTGATGCCATTTTCCGGACCTACCACATGTACGATTCCGTTTTTGCGGTGGCCAAGCCCCCAATGCACGATGTTCCACTCAGCGGTATTCTCTTGTAAAGCTTTCAACTGATTGGCCGATAGTGGGTCACCGACCGGTAGGTGCTGGTTCAATGTTGGCGTGTTATGATCGGCAGTGGCAAATGTGCGCTGCGGATACAGCACTGAATTACCACGATTTTTCAAGCCCAAAAACGCCACGGGACTGGTCACTTCATGGATGAAATGGCGGTCGATGAAGAATACATCTGGTCCACCTTCGATTTTTCGAACAACATGTGAGTCCCAAACCTTATCGAACAGTGTTTTCATTTTCATTTCAAATTAACGGGTATTCTTATTTTTCGATGCGTGAAATACCCTGTTTTCTCGATCAAAATCAAGCTTCAAACTTACAAAAGACAACAGCGCAGTTGAAATAATATCCGTTTAAAATTACGATGCCCAATCGTTTAGGCCTTTTCATATTAGTTTCACTTGCCCGTCTGGTCAACAAAAAAGTCCCCACTCAAGAGTACGGAGTTTAACATATTCGAATGGCAGATTAACACAATGGTAACGAAAAGGACAACGGTTCATGAGTATTTTCGGAATGACCTAATTTATTCATTAACAGTAAACAACAAACCAATGAAAAAAAGCGACACAAAAATTTCAATTCTATTGTTGCTCGCGGTCTTGTGTTTTTCGACAGAAGCCCTCGCACAACTTGACTTGCCGAGGGGGAGTCAAAAAGCAAAAGTCTCACAGCGTATCGGTATTACCGATATTACGATTGTCTATTCACGACCCAGTGTCAATGACCGTGAAATATGGGGGCAGTTGGTACCTTATGGAATGAACAATCTCGGTTTTGGAACAGCAGCTGAATCACCCTGGCGGGCCGGAGCAAATGAGAACACCATTTTTAAAGCCAGCGATGCCATCAAGATAGAAGGGAAGGATTTGCCCGCTGGTAAATACGGTCTTCACATGGTCGTCAACGAAGATGATACGGCCACGATAATTTTTTCTAAAAATCATGGGGCCTGGGGCAGTTATTTTTATGACCCTGCAGAAGATGTATTGCGGGTCGATGTGACCGCCAAAGAGATTTCCCATGTTGAACAGTTGAAATTCGAATTCAATGAGGTGGATGCCACATCAGGTGTTGCTTCCTTGAACTGGGAAAAGAAACAGATCCCCTTTAAGATCGAAGTGGGCGTTACCGATATCGTTTTGGCGGATATTCGACAAAAATTACAAGACACCCCAGGGTTTAGCCGTCAATCATGGGAGCAGGCCGCTAATTTTGCATTGAACAATGGAGGCGACCTTGATGAGGCCATGGGGTGGGTCGATGCCGCTATCGATGGACAGTTTTTCAGCCAAAAAACATTCAATAACCTAAGTATCAAGGCGCAGATCTTGGCCAAACAGGGCAAGACTGCCGAGGCTGAGGCCATCATGCAAGAAGCATTGCCCATGGGTACGGTTTTTCAAGTTCATGGGTATGGGCGACAGTTGATCGCCCAAGGGCAGACCGATAAAGCCTTGGAGATTTTTCAATGGAACGCCAAAAATCACAAAGATACTTGGCCCGTACACTATGGACTTGCTCGGGGCTACTCTGCGAAAGGCGATCATAAATCGACACTCAAGCACCTAAAAATTGCTTTGCAGAATGCACCCGCACAGGTAAACCGTGACAGGGTACAGGCCAATATCGACAAAGCAGAAAAGGGAGAAGGTATCAACTAGCTACAATTATATACCAAGTGTGAACGCCCAGTGAAGCTGGGCGTTCTTAGCTTATATACCCCCAAATTGCCTTATCCTTGACCATTTTGGCAAATTGCTTTCGAATGGGCAGGTTTTCAGGTTTTTCCAATCGTGGATCTTCTTTTAGTAAGTTTACCGCATAGTAACGGGCGGTGTTCAAAATTTGGTTGTCCTTGACAATATCGGCAATCTTTAAGTTCAACAATCCGCTTTGTTGAGTGCCCATCAAGTCGCCAGGACCACGTAATCTCAAGTCCACTTCGGCAATTTCAAAACCGTCGTTGGTACGTGTCATGGTCTGTAAGCGGGTACGGGCATCTTCAGAGAGTTTACTGCCCGTCATCAGAATGCAATAGCTCTGTTCAGCCCCCCTTCCGACACGGCCACGTAGTTGGTGCAATTGTGAGAGTCCGAATCGCTCTGCACTTTCGATGATCATCACCGAGGCATTGGGTACATTGACCCCCACTTCGATGACCGTAGTGGCCACCATAAGTTGGGTCTCGCCCTTTACAAAACGCGCCATCTCATAGTCTTTGTCCTGACTCTTCATACGGCCATGTACAATGGATATTTGGTAATCGGGCAGGGGAAACTCCCGTGAAATGCTTTCATAGCCATCCATCAGGTCTTTATAGTCTACGGCTTCCGATTCTTGTATCAGGGGGTACACGATATAGACCTGTCTTCCTTTTTTGATTTCTTGCTTAATGAAGTGAAAGACCTTTAGGCGATTCGAATCATAACGGTGCACCGTTTTGACAGGTTTGCGCCCAGGGGGCAGTTCATCGATGACCGAAATATCGAGATCTCCATATAGGCTCATGGCCAGGGTACGCGGAATGGGCGTAGCGGTCATGACCAGCACATGGGGCGGAATGGAAACCCCTCCAACCTCCCCCGGGGGTGAGCCCCCCTTATGCCAAAGTTTTGAACGCTGTGCTACCCCAAAACGATGCTGCTCATCAACAATGGCGAGACCAAGATTGTGAAATTGCACTTTCTCTTCCAAAACGGCATGGGTGCCCACTAAAATATGGAGCGACCCGTTTTGCAACCGCTCGTGGATGGTTCTTCGTTCCGATTTTTTTGTAGAGCCCGTGAGCAGTTCGAGGGTTATTTCCATTTTACCCAATAATTCCTTTAATCCGTTGTAGTGTTGATTGGCCAAAATTTCTGTAGGGGCCATCAAACAGGCCTGAAAACCGTTATCAATGGCCAACAGCATGCTCATCAGCGCCACTATGGTCTTGCCAGAACCCACATCGCCCTGTAACAAGCGGTTCATTTGGGCGTTGCTTCCTAAATCGGCCCGAATTTCTTTGATGACCCTTTTTTGGGCTGCTGTAAGCTCAAAAGGCAAATGCTTTTCAAAGAAGGTGTTGAAATTGTGACCTACCTTTTCAAAGGGAAAGCCCTTTATTTTTTGTTTTCGGATAATCTTCTTTGAAATCAGTTGCAACTGTATGTAGAACAGCTCTTCAAATTTGAGACGGAACCTAGCTTTGGCCAGCAGCTCTTGATTTTTGGGAAAATGAACGTTCAACAAAGCATCAGCTCTTGAAAATAGTTTCAGTTCTTCTAGAATTGCCCCCGAGACCGTTTCTTGAAACTGGCCTTTTGATTCGAGCAAAAGTTGCTGTTGCAGTTTGCTGATGACCCTATTGGTGATGCCCTTGGCGCTCAATTTTTCGGTAGAGGGGTAGATGGGCTGCATGGCGATCTTTAGTCCTGCTTGGTGCTCTTTGAGCAATTCCATTTCTGGGTGGGGCATTGAAAAAGTACTTCCGTATCGGTTTATGCGGCCAAAAACCACGTAGGGTTCATTGAGCCTCAGGTTTTCACGCATCCATTTTTGGGCCCTGAACCAAACCAGCTCCATTTCTCCCGTATCATCCATAAAAGTGGCCACGAGCCTTTTGCCGCGTTTCTGTTCTACCGTTTTGAGGTGAACAATTTTGCCCATGATCTGTACGTCGGCCCCACTATCTTTTAACTGATTGATTTTGTAATATTGGGTTTTGTCTAAATAGCGGTTGGGGTAGAGGTGTAAGAGATCGTGGTAGGTCTGAATGCCCAATTCTGTTTGCAAGGTCTCTGCCCGATTCGGGCCCACACCTTTGAGATAAGCGATTGGAGTTTGTAGAAAATTGGGCTTCATCGCACGAATTTATGTAATTTGGATTGACTTTTGCTGCTCCGAGGCTATGAGACAATTCTACCTGCTTTTCTTTTTGGTTCCCATAATGATTTTCGGACAAGATTTCCCTGCAGTGGATTTTGTCTCTGGTGATGTCTCCATTACTCCTGATACCATTGAAAAATCGATTAAGGGGAGTGTTTCCTATGCATTTGAAATGTCGGCAAACACAGATTCCATTTTTCTTGATGCCATTGATATGGGTTTTCAAAAAGTAGCCTTGAACGGTAAAGAAGTTCCCTATTCCAACAATGGAAAACAAATTGCATTTCAGGCCCCCAAGAACATGGGAGAACACCTATTGACGCTATGGTTTACCTCGAAACCCAAGCAGACCGTTTATTTTTTTGGTTGGGACGATCAAATTAATGGGAACGAGCAAATATGGACTCAAGGCCAAGGTAAGTACACCAGCCATTGGCTGCCCAGTTTTGATGATATGAGCGAAAAAATTGAATTTGATTTTCAAATAATGGCACCGAAAGAATATGATGCAATCGCTAACGGGGAACTTCTTGAAGTAGTTGATAAAGACTCGCTAAATGCGTGGAGATTCAACATGGAAAAACCGATGAGCAGTTATCTTGCGGCTTTTGCCATTGGTGATTTTGACAAGAAAACCCTGAAGTCTGCTTCTGGTGTGCCCATCGAACTGTATTATGAGCCCAAAGACAGCCTAAAGGTCGAGCCCACCTTTCGCTATATGAAAGAGATTTTTGACTTTTTGGAGGAGGAAATCGAAGTACCCTATCCATGGCAAAACTATAAACAGGTGCCCGCACAGGATTTTCTTTATGCGGGAATGGAAAACACGACGCTCACCATTTTCTCGAATACTTACGTAATTGATTCCATGGCCTTTATCGATAAGAATTACGTGAATGTCAATGCCCATGAGCTGGCCCACCAATGGTTTGGTAACTTGGTCACCGAAAAAAGTGGTGAGCACCATTGGTTACATGAAGGTTTTGCGACCTATTACGCCTATCTTACCGAAAAAGAGCTTTTTGGCGATGACCATTATTATTGGCGATTATATGACACGGCTAAAACCTTGAACATACTTTCAGAAAATGGCGATGGGGAAGCCCTGACGAATCCGAATGCAAACAGTCTGACCTTTTATGAAAAGGGTGCATGGGCCTTGGTCATGCTACGTGAAATAGCAGGTGAAGAGGCCTTTAAAAAAGGAATTCGCAACTATCTCGAAAAATTTGCCTTTAAAAATGTGACCATTGCCGATTTTCTTTCTGAAGTCGAATCCGCAAGTGGTAAAGACCTCACTGGTTTTCGGAAAGAGTGGTTAGAAGGTGAGGAATTTCCGTGGGAATCGACCAAAGCCTATTTGGTACGGCACGCCAACAGTATTAAAGAATATTTTGAACTAAAGAAAGCCGATGGGGCGACAATCAAAAAAATGGATTGGTACTCCGGTACCACTTCCGCTGCACTCAAAAGACAGCTCATATTGACCTACGGATTGAAGACCCCGGTAAAAGGATTGGAAAGCATCCTACAAAAAGAAAAGGACTTAAAAACAAGACAGGCCGTGGCACAGGTTATTGAAAGTGTTCCGCAAGAATTGAAAGAAGTGTTTGCTTCCCTGCTTGAAGATGAAAGCTATGTTACCCAAGAATTGGCGTTGTTCAAACTATGGACCAGTTTCCCTTCTGAAAGAGAGAACTTTTTGTCACAAACCAACAATGTGATGGGCCTTCCAAATAAGAACATTCGTCTTTTATGGTTGACCTTGGCCTTGGTGACCCCTGAAATCCATCCTGAAAAAAAGAAAGGCTATTACGAAGAACTAAACGGCTATACTGCGCCCAATCATCATTTTGAGGTACGCCAGTTGGCTTTCGAGTATCTCAACCACATCAATGCATTGAACAATGAAGCACTTGCAAATCTGGTCGAGGCCGCTGACCATCATGTTTGGCAATTCAAGAAGTTCTCAAGAAATTTATTGCGTGAATTGATGACAGATGAGCTATTTGAGAAACGATTGAACACTGTTTACGAAACCCTAACCAAAGAGAACAAAAAAATACTTGATAAACTGAACAACAAATGAGGGCATTGGTCATATCAGGTGGAGGGAGTAAAGGAGCCTTTGCGGGCGGGGTAGCCCAATTTTTGATAGAAGAGGCCAAACATGGTTACGAGCTTTTTGTGGGCACCTCGACAGGAAGCTTGCTCATCTCTCACTTGGCCCTTAACAAAATTGATAAAATCAAGGAAATATATTCTTCGGTAGATCAAGATAGTATCTTCAGCAGCTGCCCCTTTATCATTCGTCGAAAACATGGTCTAGAGTTAATCGCCATCAACCATTGGAATGTGCTCAAAAATTTTATGAAAGGCCATAAGACCTTTGGTGAAAGCGAGAGTCTTCGGCAATTGATACGAAGTAGTATCACCATCGAAGAATTCAATGCACTAAAGAACAGTTCGAAAGATGTGGTGATTACGGTTTCTAACCTATCGCTCAACCAAGTAGAATATAAGTCGATAAATGATTGTACCTACGATGAGTATTGTGATTGGATCTGGATTTCATCGAATTATACCCCTTTTATGAGTTTGGTCAGAAAAAATGGTTGCGAATATGCCGATGGGGGACTGGGCAGTTTGGTGCCCATCGAAGAGGCCATCAAAAGAGGAGCGACAGAAGTTGATGTGGTCGTACTACATACCGAGGTAAATTATTTGAACCGGATGCCTTCCCGGAATCCGTTTGAGTTGATTACCACCATTTTTTCCTTTATGCTAGATCGTATTGAAAATCAAAATGTAAGAATTGGAAAATTGGTGGCCAGCCAACACGATGCCATCATCAATTTCTACTACACACCTACGGTTCTTACCACAAATTCATTGATTTTCAATAAAGAGCGTATGACCTTATGGTGGAAAAAAGGGTATCTCTATGCCAAGAACAAGAATGTCGAGAGTATGCCGATCGATCCCGATGTGCAAGAGTGATGAAGTAGTTGGCAGTCAATAGTTATTCGTTAGTATTGAATGGCGTGTACAAAAAAGTTCATGGTTCGTTTTGATAATCTACCCTGTTGGCTAAGTCCTAAGCTGAAGAATGGGTGGTCTAGGGGTAAGGACTGGCGTAATCAATAGGCTAACGACCATCAACAGCTAGTTACCACAACTCAGAGATCTCTCTCTTAACAAAAGCCAAGGCAGTTGCCGATGGGGATTGTTTTTCCATGGTTTCGTTCAAAATATCTTCCCTAAGCTTATCAGAAGAATCACTTTCACTCATACCGGCAGAACGTATGATCTGAATAGTGGCACTTTTAGCGGCCTTGATGATATTCCAGCACTCATCACTCATGTATATTTGTTGTGAGAGATTATGGTCAAATTCTGTTTCTATCTGTTTGATAAGTAGATTTTCGTAATCGGCCTTGTTTTTTGATTTTGGGGCCACTCTTACCACTAAACTCGGAATGGAAATACGCTCTAAGAAAAGGGCCATACGCTCATAGGCCTGCAATCGTATGGGCAAGGCCTGTTTTTGGGTATCTTTTTGTAACAAGAAGCGCCTGCGCCCTTCTTCATTTCTTGTATGCAATCTAAAAAAGTAAAAGGCAACGGCGCCGGTGACAACCGCTGGTAATAAAAAGGCAAAAAGTTGTAGGATATCGTCTCCTGTCATGTCTGGGCAGTTTGGTTTTGTTGTCTGTACAACGCACTATTTCTTCAAAAAGTATGGCCTACCCTTTGAAGTTTTCTTTCACTTTGTCATAAAATCCCCGATGGCTTGGCGCTAACCGAATATTGATTCCTTCTTTAAAATTGCCATCTTTCACCAAGGTTCGTATTCGTTCTGGCGCCACCCCGTGATTTTTGATCAATGCAGCGGCAACGGCAGCGACCTGTTGCAAGGTAAGATCAAATTCACCGGTGATGTTAAGCCCCTCGATGATTACATTCCGTTCGGGTGCCTCATTCAAAAGTTGGGCCACGCGTGTCAACCATTCGTCGGCATCAGTGCCTACCGAAACCCCAACATCGCTTCCGAATAATGACGATAGACTATTGGCAATGACAATGGCCCCATTACTGACACCCAATTTTGCATCTTTGCCCAATGTTTGTTTACCCTTTGTCAACAATACAATAGCAGTGGAATCATTTTGGGAAAAGGTATCGGTGATAAACTTTTGCTGCTGCTCTTTTTCCTTGAGACTTGCCAATGCCTTATTTACGGTCTCAGTATTCTTATTTGATATTTCAGCAAAGCCGTTAAGGTTTTTGAGCAAGGTGGCATTGGCATCACGCAACCCGGCGTTCTGGCTCTCAAGGGTGGTTGCTTTAGCCTTATTTGCCGAAGCCACACGTTGTAGCTTTGCAAGAGAATCTTTTGCGCTTCGCAATTCAGATTTCAACGTATCGATCTGCTCGAGCAGTTCGCTCTTTCGTTGGCCATGGGCCAATGCTGTTAGACAGAGGAAAAGAATCAGTAAAGTAGTTTTTCTCATAAATCACTGACTTTTATAACATTAAGTGAAATATTCTTTATAGGTGCAAATGTAATCATGATTTCGGTTTGGCAAATGTTAAATCGATTGGTAATTGGTATGCCAACTTTGGGTTTCACCCCTCTTTTTAGGGTGCTTGGCCGAGATAGTCCAATGCCAGTTCAGTCATGGCCTTTACACCCAATAGCAAACCACTGTCATCAATCAAAAAATCGGGGGTATGGTGTGGGTAAGGTGTTTTGTTGCCAGGGGTCATTCCTCCCAAAAAGAAAAAGAAACCGGGTACCTCCCGTTGATAATAAGAGAAATCTTCAGCACCGGTGACGGCCTTTTGAGCGATTACCCGTTCATCGCCAGCAACCCTTTTCAGTGTCGGCAACATCTCAGTGGTCAAATTGGGATCGTTAAAGGTAATGTCAGTGGCATCTTTGATTTCACAGGTCGCTTCGCCTCCATAGGCCTTTGCAATGGTGGCGACCATTTCTTTCATACGCTTGTTGATATGGTCTTTCATACCATAATCAAGCGTTCTAATGGTGCCGATCATTTCAGCGGATTCGGGAATGATGTTAAAACGCACCCCACTTTTAATCTTGCCTACGGTAATGACGGCCGCTTCATTGGTCAAGTTCGCCTCTCGGCTGATGATGGTCTGTAGGCCATCGATGATCTTGGCGCTGATCAATATCGGGTCAACACCGGCCCAAGGTTGTGAGCCATGGCTCTGTTTTCCCTTGACTTTGATCGTAAAGCTTTGCGCTGCGGCCAGGGTGCCCCCAATTTTAAAGCGAATCATACCCACGGGTGTCTGAGAATTGATATGTAACCCAAAGATGGCATCGACATCAGGGTTTTTCAACACGCCCTCTTTGACCATGAGCAGGGCACCGCCTTCTTCACCTGGGGGCGGACCTTCTTCCGCGGGCTGGAAGATAAACTTGACCGTGCCGTTGATTTTATCTTTGTTGCTGGCCAAAATCTCGGCGACGCCCATCAAAATAGCTGTATGCGCGTCATGGCCACAAGCGTGCATTACACCCACTTTTTCTCCAAGAAACTCTGAAGTAACGGTTGATTTAAACGATAGGTCATTGCGCTCGGTTACCGGTAGGGCATCAATATCGGCACGAAGTGCTACCACCTTACCGGGCTTGTCACCTTTTAAAACCCCAACCACACCGGTATGGGCCACCCCGGTTTGAACTTCAATGCCCAACGCTATTAAGTGGTCGGCAATTTTTTTAGCGGTTTTGAATTCACGATTGCTCAATTCGGGATTTTGATGGATGTCACGCCGCCATTCGATCACCTTGCCCTCAATGGCCTCATAATCTTTTTCAAGATTTGGGCCTTGGGCAAACAGCGAAAAGCATAACAACAAAAGCAGTAAAGTGTTTAATGATTTCATGTTTGATAATCTAAAATTTAATTAGTCGGTAACCATCGTTTTGTGATTGTATGAGCGCGGTCATGGCCGAAAGGGCCAATTGTACGCCAGATATGGTTTCCTCAATGGGTATATTTCGTGATAGGGATGATTGACCGCAAAAAACAAACTGAACACCGACATCCAGTAATTGCCGGATCATTTCAGCATTAGGATTGTTCATACCGAACCTTTTTTGGTACCCTTCGTTGGTCAAAATATCTTTTGATGCCTTATTATGAACCACTAGAATAACTTTCATCTGCCCAGGTTTGATGCCGCTCTTGGCGTGCATGTTCAAAAAACGGGCCGCTGTTTCGATACTTTTGTTTGGTTCACCAAGGCCATTGGGGCTGTTCATGATATCGAAGACCACCTTAAGGTCACCATTGGTCCTCGTTTCGTAATCGGTATCGGGAACCTCCCAAACAGCACCATAATCAGCGATAATGGGGCCAGGATTCTTTTCTTGGGCAAATGCTATGGCTATAGGGAATACAAATGACAATACGAAAATGAAATTTCTTTCCATGCCCCTAAATATATTCAAAATGGTTTGAAGAAGGCGGGCTGTTCAAAAGTATTGCGGAAACGGTTTCTCGATAACCCCAAGATTGGCTAATTTCACCTTTATTTGCAGAGCTAAGCGAATTGATGAGTTATTTAAATGAACTGAACGATGCCCAAAAGGCGCCCGTGCTCCATAAAGAAGGTGCACTGATGGTAATTGCCGGTGCTGGATCGGGCAAGACCCGTGTGCTTACCTATCGCATTGCCCATTTGATGCAAGAAGGTGTAGACCCGTTCAACATTTTGGCATTGACCTTTACCAATAAGGCGGCCCGTGAGATGAAGAAGCGTATTGCCGGTATTGTTGGGGAATCTGAGGCCAAGAATCTTTGGATGGGCACCTTTCATTCCATATTCGCCCGCTTACTTCGCTATGATGGGGACAAGCTGGGTTTCCCCAGTAATTTTACCATTTATGATACGCAAGATTCGCAACGATTGATCGCTTCCATTATCAAGGAAATGGGATTGGACAAAGATATTTACAAGTACAAACAGGTACAGCACCGTATTTCATCGTATAAAAACAGTCTCATCACCGTGAAGGCCTATTTTCAAAACCCCGAATTAATGGAGGCCGATGCAATGGCCAAGCGACCACGATTGGGAGAGATCTATCAAAACTATGTAGATCGTTGCTTTAAAGCCGGCGCAATGGACTTTGATGATCTTTTGCTGCGCACCAACGAATTGCTGACTCGTTTCCCTGAGGTGTTGATGAAATATCAAGAGCGGTTCAAGTATATTTTGGTCGATGAGTACCAAGACACCAACCATTCACAATATCTGATTGTCAGGGCTTTGGCCGATCGTTACCAAAATATCTGTGTAGTGGGCGATGATGCCCAGAGCATCTATTCGTTCAGGGGCGCAAACATCAGCAATATTCTGAATTTTCAACGTGACTATGACGATGTCGGCGTATATCGTTTAGAGCAGAACTATCGCTCGACCAAAAATATCGTCAATGCCGCAAACTCCATCATTGCGAAGAACAAAAACCAATTGCAGAAGGTAGTGTGGACGGCCAATGATGAGGGAAACAAAATCAAAGTACACCGAAGTATCACCGATGCCGAAGAAGGTCGTTATGTGGCCAGTTCGATCTTTGAGCAAAAAATGCAACAACAATTACAGAATGGTGATTTTGCCGTGCTGTATCGAACCAATTCACAGTCACGGGCAATCGAGGATGCCTTACGGAAACGGGATATTCCCTATCGCATTTATGGGGGGCTTTCTTTTTACCAACGAAAGGAAATCAAAGATGTGTTGGCCTATCTCAGGTTGGTCATCAACCCAAAAGATGAGGAAGCCCTCAAAAGGGTCATCAACTTCCCCACAAGGGGTATCGGCCAGACCACGATCGACAAATTGGTCGTCGCCGCCAACCATTATGACCGCTCTATCTTCGAAGTAATCGAAAATCTAGATAAGTTGGCCCTCAACATAACCACTGGAACCAAGACCAAGCTGCAGAATTTTGTAACGATGATCAAGAGTTTTCAGATCATGAACCAAGAGACCGATGCCTTTACTCTTGCTGAGCATGTGGCCAAAAAGTCAGGCCTGTTGATGGAGTTCAAAAAAGATGGTACCCCTGAAGGTATCGGGCGTATGGAAAACATTGAAGAGTTGCTCAACGGTATCAAAGATTTTGTCGAGGGGCAAAAAGAAATCGTCGATGCCAAAGGTGATTTGACTGAGTTTTTGGAAGATGTGGCCCTTGCCACCGATATGGACAAAGAAATAGGCGATGATGACCGTGTTGCCCTGATGACGATACACTTGGCGAAGGGGCTGGAGTTTCCATATGTGTATATTGTTGGGATGGAAGAAGACCTGTTTCCCTCGGCCATGAGTATGAACACCCGTAGTGAACTTGAAGAAGAGCGAAGATTGTTCTATGTTGCCCTTACCCGTGCCGAGAAGCAAGCGTACCTTACCTATACCCAAAACCGCTATCGTTGGGGGAAGCTTATCGATGCGGAGCCCAGTCGCTTTTTAGAGGAAATTGAAGAGCAATATGTCGAAAATCTTACCCCGATACATGATGGTTATCGCTATAAATCAATGATAGATGCCGATATTTTTGGTGACGTTGACAAAAGCAAACTACGGCAGACAAAACCCAAAAATGGTACACCCCCAAAAGTAATGGGCCCCAATGAAAACCAGTTGCGACGATTACGTAAAATAAAACCCGAACTTTCAAAGCCTGTGGGCAATACGGTCACCATCGATCCCAATTTGGTGGAGGGCTCATTGGTCAACCATACCCGTTTTGGCAAGGGAAAGATCTTGAAAATCGAAGGGGTAGGCAACGATAAAAAAGCCGAGATTCAGTTTGACACGGGAAATGTCAAAAAATTGCTCTTGCGCTTTGCCAAGCTCGAAGTGCTGACTTAGTCTAAAGGTTACCCGATAACGATGGCCGAATTTATCAAATTATATGAGGAGAATCCGAACCCTAGACGAATCAAAAGGGTAGTGGAGGTGCTTCGCAACGGCGGGTTGGTCATTTATCCGACCGATACCGTCTATGGACTTGGATGCGATATTACCAATTCAAAAGCTTTGGAAAAGATTGCTAGAATCAAAGGCATAAAATTGGCCAAAGCGAACTGGTCGTTTGTCTGTGCCGATTTGAGCAATCTTTCCGATTATGTCAGACAAATCAACACCTCGACCTTTAAGATTCTAAAGAGGGCATTGCCTGGGCCATATACCTTTATTCTTCCAGGAAACAATAACCTTCCGAGAGATTTCAAAAAGAAGAAGACCGTTGGCATTCGAATACCCGATAACCTTATTGCCAGAACATTGGTGAAAGAATTGGGCAATCCGATCGTTTCAACTTCGATATACGATGAAGATGATGTCATTGAATATACCACAGACCCTGAGTTGATATTGGAAAAATGGGAAAACCTGGTCGATGTCGTCATTGATGGCGGATATGGTGATAACGTGGCCTCAACGGTAATTGACCTTTCTGATGGTGCACCAGTGATTGTAAGGGAAGGAAAAGGAAGCTTAGGCATCCTATAAAAAACGGCCCAATTTCTTGGACCGTCTTTTTGTACACTTTAAATCCTTATAGATTATCTTCCGCCTCCGCCGATAGCGGGATCTTTCATTCCTTCTTCGATCATAGAGTAGAACTGATCTAGTTTTGGCAATACCACAATTCGGGTTCTTCTGTTCTTGGCCCTGCTCGCTGCAGTATTATTCTCTGCCAATGGTATATAGTAGCTTCTGCCTGCTGCTGTCATGCGTTTTGGATCTACACCGAAATCATTTTGCAAAATTCTCACGATTGAGGTGGCGCGCTTGGCACTCAAATCCCAGTTATCGAGCAATACGCCACTTCTATAGGGTACGTTATCGGTATGGCCTTCGACCATAAACTCGAAATCGGGTTTGTTGTTGACCACTTTGGCCACTTTGCCCAAGACTTCCTTCGCGGCATTGGTTACATTATAGCTACCGCTTCTGAACAACAGTTTATCTGAAATCGAGACAAAGACCACGCCTTTCTCTACACTGACTTCAATGTCTTCATCATCAAGGTTGCCCAACACCCCTTTTAGGCTTTGTACCAGAGCTAAATTTACAGAGTCGCGTCTGGTTACGGCATCTTGCAGTTTTCTGATGGTCAAATCTTTCTCACGAAGACTTTCCAACGATTTTTCAAGGTTTTCAGCACCCTTGGCGGTAAGAGTGGTCAAATTTCCCATGTTATTGATCAACTCTTGGTTGTTGGCCTTCAAAAAGGCATTTTGATCTTCGAGGGTCTTAAGTCGTGAATCGGCGGTTGCCTTTTCTTCAAGACAAGTATTCAATTTTACTGTGGCCGAGTTCAAAAGATCCTGGGTCTCTTTTTGCTTGGCTTCAAGTTCAGCATATTTTTTTTGTGAAACGCACGAAGAAAGCAATAGTGCAATTCCAAGTGTCCCTAAAAACAATTTTTTCATAATGTTATCTATGTATTTATGTGGTTAATCAGTTACCCTTTTGAAATCGCCCCAAAATTATAGAAAATGTGGTCGATCTATAATAGGGCTTCGTTAATCTTTTACTAAAATGTTAAAATTCTTCACTTGATGTACGAAATGTGACCATACTACGGATTTCGTTGCATAGTAATTTAATATAAAATTAGCTTTCTCCCGCTTGCGAAGCATTTTGGGCAACTGTCGGTAAAAACTCAAGTGGGCCCTTAAAATGGCCCAACTATGGAGGGGCTTCAGTTGAAAAACGAATCGAATGGCCGCGACCCCATCCAACAATAAACGTGAAAAGACAATAAGGGCGGCCTTACGTCTAGGCAGGTTTTTGGTGATGGTGAACAGAGAGTTCCTAAAATTTAGATATGTTTTTTTTGGGTTCATGTTACTTAAAGTCGATCCTCCCAAATGATATACGGTACTATGCCCGACATATAGAACACGGTGCCCAACATTGTGGGCCCTCCAGCACAAATCAATCTCTTCTTGATGGGCGAAGTAATCTTCATCAAACCCTCCCAATTGTTTGAAGACCTTGCTCTTGATGAACATACAGGCACCTGTTGCCCAAAAAATATCGTGGATGTCATCATATTGGCCTTCGTCTTTTTCGAGTGCCTGAAAAATACGACCACGGCAAAAGGGGTACCCCAATTGGTCAATAAAACCACCTGCGGCCCCTGCATATTCAAAGTAACTTTTATCTTTTAGATCTAGGATCTTGGGCTGTACGATGGCCACATCTGAATGCTCGTTAAAAGCTGTTTCTATTGGCTCCAACCAATTCTTGGTGACCTCCACATCTGAATTCAACAAACAATAAATATCAGCATCGATATGCTTCAGACCATCATTGTAACCTTTGGCAAAACCACCATTTGAGTCGTTCTTGACAATGGTGATCTGGGGATATTCTTTTTGTAGAAATGCTATTGAGCCATCGGTACTCGCATTATCGATTACATAAATGGAAGCCCCCGTTGAGAATTCCACAACCGATGGTAGGTACTTCTCGAGCAATGTCGCCCCGTTCCAATTCAATATGATGATGGCTATCTTCAAAGCGAGGGCAAATTAACGGCTAAAATCAGGAATTTCCTTTAAAAACATATATTTTTCCCTATTATAGTCCATTTGACAATAATAATGGTCAAGACCATTGGTCACCATAAGATATGTAGCCCCCAAACTTTGATTGTATATGGCAATCTGGTCAAATGCCTGTTGGGTAATGGCGATGTTGGGAGCTTTGCATTCGACCAACAAATGAATACTGCCATCGGCATTATAGACCACAATATCGTATCGCTTCGTGAGATTGTTTACCACCAATAATTTTTCAACGTTCATCAGCGATTTGGGATAGCTCTTTGTGCTGACAAGAAAATGTATGACATGCTGACGCACCCATTCTTCGGGCTGTAGCACCACAAATTTTTTTCTGATGATATCAAAAATCTTGATGCCTTGTTCTGAATGTTTGAAACGAAATTGATACTTCGGAAAATTCAATGCCTGCATCAAGCAAAGTTGATGATTTTTTTGAAAGAACCGCAAGCAATTTGAGCAACATTCAATTTAAGATAATCTCGTCTGCGAATACCCATGAAGGCAGTCCTGCCGCATGATGCCAGTAGGGTGTTTCGGTGTTTTTGGCGACTATCTTGACATAGCGTACATTCTGGGGCTTGAACTGTGCGTCAAAATAGTGGATGTCGTTGACTTTACTGGTCTTCTCAAGCGGATTCGGGTTCTGTAACCTTGCCAGCAAAGTATACTCTTGTTTGTCGTTGGAGCCATAATAAGCGACCGATGTCGGAAAGAATACCACATGATTGGTCACCTGCAAAAAGGCCAATGAGGCGGTACTGATGGTTTGTGGCGTTCCCAAATCGATGATGACTTCCATGTCGTCTCCTTCATAACCTAGCCAATTTGCATAAAAACTACTGCCCCCCAGGGCACCATCGGTCAACACCATCGGATTTTCATTGGCATACTTTTTTGGCTTTGTCAATGAAATCACTTTTTTGCCAGTGGCAATATTTGGTTTCTTCGAAACCTCTAAGGCTGAAAGATAGTTGGCACCGTACTCGGCGACCGTATAACCCATTTCATTCATCAATGTGATATTGTTTTTTTGACTGGTGGCCATGAAACTGTCAAGAATTGGCGCCAAAATCGGGTTCACCTTTTTTTTCCCGTTTTCATCGACCAGTAGGCGGTAATCATCGGAAATACCTTTTCTGGATGCCTCCAATACGGCATAGTCAATACTCATTCGTGCCATTTTGACCCTGTTGACGATTTCTGGTCTATCGGCCACGGCAGCTTCTGCTTGATCAAAAAGTTGTACATAGCCATTCAGAAGCTCAGGGCTTAAAAATGAAGTGAAGGCTTCAGAGGGGTCGCCATACAAGAAGAGAAAAAAGGCGTCATCCTTTTCAAGCTCAGAATGGATTAAATCGATGTATTGCCTTATATACTTTCCTGCTTGTTCATAGTATCCATCCGTAAATTCTTCAATGAGTGCATCCACATCCAAATCAGGATTCCACAATAGTTTTGCGGTCAAGTATGATCGAAGCTCGAACAACTCACTGGGGTGGTTGCTGTGTTGCTCGAAAATCCATCGGGCATTATTGTTACGAAACAGTTGCACATTCGGTTGAAGTGTATGCAGATTTGGGAAAGGGGCAAGAAAATTGGTGAATTGGGTGGTATAGTCCCAAATTCTAATGTTTTTGGTCAAGGTGCCCCAACCTTTTAGGTCGTTGCTGAAGTCGATGCACTTTTCGGCTATTGGCGCGCTACGGTCACACTCAATGGAACATAGGGTGACGAGTACATTCTCTCTAGGTGCCGTCTTTGGTGGTTTTCTGGTATATTGATAGGCCAGTGTAGAGATGGTTTTTTCAGGGAAGGCCTCGGCCACTTTGTTGACAAAGTGGATCATGGTGCCCGCCGGACTCCCTTCTTCTTCATCAATTTTTTTACAATCTGCGCAGAGACAGTGCTGTTGGTTGTCGTCTTGGCTTACTGATACGACCGATGCTTCTGGATTTCTGGCCAACAGTGCGGCCACAGAATCTTTTACAATTTCCAATACAGTTTCATTGGTTAGGCACAACTGGGTGGGCAATCTTTGGTCGCCACGTAGCGCATAGTATTCGGGAAACTCTTCATAAAAGGTCTCTTCTGGTAAAAACCTATGAAAAGTGTGTACCCGGGCCTCGGGCACATATTTTGGAAAGGCGGTGTGGGTCACTTTATGTTTGTCGGCAAAGTCGGCATTTTCATAAAAAAGTCTTGAATGTACCGTTCGTGTGGTGATATCGGGCAAGTATTGATAGTGGATTTCTGGAATTTTAAGTTTTTTTATATCTGGAATTTCTTCTGCACCAGGGGCATACCACCGGCACCCTAAATGACTTTCCAAGAATTCATATACCGCGTTCTGAACGGCAATGGGCGAACCACCGGTGATCATCAAATCGTTTCCCATGGTCTGTAACGCTATTTTTTGCTCGGGCATGTTTTTCCCTTGTGCCAATCCCAAAAAGATTTTAGGGGTTGCCGCCAAAAAATCTTCTTCATGGGCAATGGGTAAGTTCGCCCCGGTGATTTCATTGAAATATTTCTGAAGTTCGACAGCCACTTTTGAAATTGTTGCGTCGTTTTTTAAACTTTTGTCGATGACAATGGTATATTCTGTGCTTCCGTTTTCAGCCATTTGAATCGTTTTCTGTACACACGACTGTAGCAGCAGCATGACGAAAACACCCAGAAGAAAGTTCTTGAACATGTTAATAATTGTTTGGTATCAGTTATGAAGATTGCCATATTTTGCCAAGACACCGATAAATTTAGACCAACAACCCCGCCCAAAGGCCAAACAAAGTAAAAGGGCATGGACAATAAAGATTTTGATGGCATTGCCATGATGTATAAAGTACTTAATTTAGGCCATCGATATGGTTGATGGCCTTAGAATGGAAGAAATAAAAAAAATCGTTGAAAATATTAATAACAGAAGCTTTCATCCCGTCTATTTTTTGATGGGGGATGAGCCCTATTATATCGATAAGATCTCTGGCTACATTGCTGATAATGTGCTAAACGAAGAGGAAAAGGGTTTTAATCAAATGGTTCTTTATGGCAAGGATACCTCGGTTGACGAAATAGTCTCGAATGCCAAACGCTATCCGATGATGGCCGAATACCAAGTGGTCATTGTCAAAGAGGCACAGCATTTGTCAAGAACCATTGAAAACCTTGTTGGGTATGCAGAAAACCCGCAACCTACGACCATCTTGGTGATTTGCTATAAGTACAAAAAGCTTGACAAGCGCAAAAAACTATATAAAACACTACAGAAAGATAGTCTGCTATTCGAAAGTAAGAAACTGTATGAGAATCAAGTGGCGGATTGGATCAGGAGATTACTGGCCGGCAAAGGCCTCAAAATATCACACAAGGCCAGTGCGCTATTGGTAGAGTTCTTGGGTACCGATTTGAGCAAGATCAACAATGAACTCGAAAAGTTGTTGCTGGTCATAAAAAAAAATGAAGAAATCACCCCTGACCTTATTGAAAAGCATATCGGTATTAGCAAAGATTTCAACAATTTTGAGTTGAAAAAGGCCATTGGCGAGCGTAATGTCAAGAAGGCCACGCGCATCATTACGTATTTCGCCCAAAACCCGAAAGACAATCCATTTGTGGTCACCATAACATTGCTGAATACCTTTTTCACCCAGTTATTACAGTATCACGGGCTTAATGATCATTCGTCAAAGAATGTTTCATCGGTCTTGGGCATCAATCCTTATTTCGTGGGCGAATATCAAGTAGCGGCAAAGAATTATCCGATGAAACAAGTCAGCCATATCATTTCTGAGCTCAGAAAATTGGATATGAAGGGCAAAGGGGTAGGGGCCTACAACAATTCGCAGGCCGATTTGCTCAAAGAACTGCTCGTGAACGTAATGTAATTACTTCTTGTCTATACTGTATTTGCCGGGCCCCAGCAGAAATATGAGCACGAAAATGGTCAAATATAGAAGGGCCAGTTCTCTTTTTCCGATTGGATCTGGAGCATGAACGATAAATGCGGCGGCGGCCATTGTCAGTATGGTCGGTATGGTCGCCCATTTCGTCTTAAGCCCAATGATTACCAGAATGGGTGCCACAAACTCGCCTAAAACAGCTAAAAATAGTGTGGGCGCCTCACCTATGCCCAAAGGGTTGATGAATTCAATGTTTCCTGAAATGAGCTTTTGAAATTTTGGAATTCCATGGGTCAGCATAAGGGCCGATGGCACGATACGCAAAAGTGCCAGGGCAATATGGGTAACTGCACTATTTTTCATTGGGTCGGGGGATTTTCAGTTTTGCAAATATAGGTCTTTGAGTCTTATGCCCCATAGCCCTATATAATTTAACGAAGTTCAGGATAGGAAGTCGGATCGGCCTCATGCATTATGGCATAGGCTTTTTCAAAAATGTCCTCGGCATTGGGCTTTGAAAAATAATCTCCGTCTGAGGCATAGGCAGGCCTGTGCGCTTTGGCCGCCAAGGTTTGGGGAGCACTGTCTAGATATTTATAGGCCCCTTGTTTTTCAATGATTTCTTGCATTAGGTAAGCCGTACAACCACCCGGCACATCTTCATCTATAATAAGCAATCTGTTCGTCTTTTTCACACTTTCCAACACTTCATGGTCAAGATCAAAGGGCAACAGCGTCTGGGCATCGATCACTTCGGCATCGATACCGACTTCCAATAGATCTTTGGCTACCGCTTCAACGATACGCAAAGTCGATCCATATGACAAAAGGGTGATGTCGTTACCTTGCCGCAAGGTTTCTACTTTGCCAATCGGGGTACAGAACTCCCCGAGGTTAGAAGGCATTTTCTCTTTTAAACGATATCCGTTAAGACTTTCGATGACCAGGGCGGGTTCGTCACTTTTCATCAACGTATTGTAAAAACCAGCTGCTTGGGTCATGTTTCTAGGCGCAAGAATGTACATTCCCCTGAGTAGATGAACCAACCCCCCCATAGGTGAGCCCGAATGCCAAATACCTTCAAGACGATGCCCCCGTGTTCGTACGATCAACGGTGCTTTTTGTTTGCCGACAGTTCTGTAAAGCAAAGTGGCAAGGTCATCACTCAAGGTCTGCAATCCATATAAAACGTAGTCAAGGTATTGAATTTCGGCTATTGGGCGCAATCCACGCATGGCAAGTCCAATACCTTGTCCGATGATGCTGGCCTCGCGAATACCGGTATCGGCAATGCGAAGTGCACCATATTTCTTTTGTAATCCCTCAAGGCCCTGGTTGACATCACCTATTTTTCCAGTATCCTCACCAAAAACGAGTGCATTGGGATATTTCGCAAAAAGGGCATCAAAATTATCGCGCAGCACAATTCTGCCATCTACCACATCATCATTATTCGCATAAGAAGGGGCAACGCCTTTAACACTTGTGGCCTTTGTGGGCAATTCACTATAGAGATGGGAACTGAACTTGGGTTCTATGTTTCTTAGGTAAGTATCTATCCACTGCTGTAAAACCTTTTTTTCTTGTGTTGCTTCACCCAAAACATATTTCAAGGCTTTTCTGGCATGGGATGACAGGTCTTTTTTCAAAGGCTCGTTCACAGATGCCAGATCATTCTTCACTTTGGTAATGAAGGCCTTGTTCGGACTTTTTTCGGCCATGGCCGATAAGAGTTTTACCAGTTTTGCCCTGTTTTGAATATTGGGCCTTAAAAACTCGGTCCAAGCTTCCTTTTTGGCATTACGTACATGCAGTTTGATATCTTTTTCAAGTACCTGCAATTCTTCTTCAGTGGCGATATTGTTGCCGAGTATCCAATCGCGAAACTTTTTGTTGCAATCAAAGTCTTTTTCCCATTGAAGGCGCTCATCGGATTTATAGCGCTCGTGCGATCCCGAGGTTGAATGCCCCTGTGGTTGGGTAAGCTCGGTCACATGTACAAGTACGGGCACATGTTCTTCACGCGCGATATCACTTGCATTTTCAAAGGCGTGTATCAATGCCGTGTAATCCCAGCCAGATACTTTAAGAATTTCGAAACCATCATTTTCTTCATCACGCTGTAAGCCTTTCAGCGCTTCTGAAATGTCTCCTTTGGTCGTATGAAATTCTACCGGCACTGAAATGCCGTAATCGTCATCCCAAACGCTGATCACCATAGGTACCTGCATAACACCTGCGGCATTCAATGTTTCGAAGAAGTGCCCCTCACTTGTGCTGGCATTGCCGATCGTTCCCCAAGCTACCTCGTTTCCGTTGTCTGAAAACTTGGTTTGGTCGATACCGTCAACATGGCGGTAGATCTTAGATGCTTGGGCCAAACCTAAAAGTCTGGGCATTTGCCCTGCCGTACATGAAATATCAGAGCTGCTGTTCTTTTGCTTGGTAAGGTCTCTCCAATTACCATCTTCGTTCAGGCTATGCGTGCCAAAATGCCCTCCCATCTGACGACCAGCGCTCATGGGGTCTAAATTAATATCGGTAGTAGCGTACAGGCCATGAAAAAACTCGACGGCATTTAAATGGCCCAAGGCCATCATAAAGGTCTGATCACGATAATAACCACTTCTGAAATCTCCATTCTGGAAGGCTCTGGCCATGGCCAATTGTGGCAATTCTTTTCCGTCTCCGAATATGCCAAATTTTGCCTTTCCGGTCAAAACCTCACGCCTGCCCAACAAACTACATTCACGGCTTGTAACAGCAATCTTATAATCCTTTAGAATCTGTTCTTTAAAATCAACAAAGGATAATTCATTACTGGTCTCGTGATTGGGCTTCATTTCGGGTCTCTAGAAGTTCGTCGCGAAATTAACAAAAAAGCATGAATTTATCAATCAAAAAAAACACTAATTCTTTCATAAAATGTCAAAAAAACAACAAAATATAAAGAATTTGTCAAAACACATATGGTAAAGGAAGTCTATTTTGACAATATCGCAATGTTTTCTAAAACCATTTTCGTGTGAAGAGCCCTATCAAAGTACGTGGGCTGATAGTCACCAAAAACCGTATGCGTTCATTATAATTGGGTTGGGCAATTTCCCATCCGTTATTGGAATGAAGTGGAAAATATAATTCAAAGTAATCGGTCACTAGGTTTAACCGCACTCCAGAATCGTAAACAAAGCGGGCATTTTCACCTTTATTTTTAAGGTAACCTATATCACCGTACAGTTCGATCCACCGCCAAATATTCACACTGGCATTTGCAGTGGCCATCCAATCGTTTGCAAACGGATCGGGCAACTGTGATTTGAACCCGCCCTCTGCAATGATAATTTGTTGGCTGTATATTCCTGAATCTTCAGAACGCCCCAAATAATCCAAATCGAAAAGATAATCCGTGGGCCTGTCTAGGGCAAAACTGAAAAAATCAGAATCTGTCTTGTTTCGAAGAAATTTCCCTGCGAAAAGCCTAATGTTGAACTGACGGTTGTTTTCATAGAGCCATCGGTATTCCAATTCAAAGGCCAATTTTGTGAAGTCGGCCGAATGTTGCGCATCGAGCCACCATGATTTGTAATTGATGATATGGTTGTCGATATCTTGAAAACGTACGTTGAACACACTATAATCGGGGTCTGTGTCAATCTCATCGGCTATGGCCCCGTCAATATTTCTGAATACACTTCTATGTCTTGCTAACAAGAATTGTCTCCTGTTCGAGATTAGGTCATCAGGTCGCCAACCAAACAATACGGAAGGGGTTAGTGTGGTGAACCGTGAATTGACCTGAAAATGTGACGTTGAACCTGATAGTTGGTAACTTGATAGGTAAAGTCCACTTTTACCGTGGTACTGTCGGTACCGAAGACTGGCTTTTCCGACCAATGTTTTTTCCAAAAAGGAATATGTAGGCGCTATATCAAACTGAAAAGGTCTTTCGAGAAAAGTTTTGTTGTAGATTCTCAGACCGGGAGTGACACCGTCATAGATGTTGAAATTGGCCACAGGCACATAGAAAACCTGATTGTAGTAAGGGTCTTCGGTGTCTTTGAAAAACTGAAATTTTAAAGGTTTATTGCTGGAAAAAAAACCATTCAAGGTCTTCCAATTGTCGCGTTGGTTGAATTCAGGGATCTTTTGGTCGTAGTTGAGCACGAGGCGGTCTTCACCATTTCGGGGAATGGTAAATGTTTTTGAGGTATCAATATCCTTGAACCAGTACTTTGATACGACCGAATCTTTTTTCAGCCCGAAAAGGGAAATCGGCACATTTGTGCCCCTTTTGTTTTTGAGGACAAAAGTAATGGAGTCATCAGTCTTGCTGATCTTCTTGATTTTATAGTCAATCTTTTTTCGGGTTTTCACATATTCTTCAAAGAACCAATCCAATTCGTTATCAGAACATTGTTCAAGAACATTCTTGAAATCGGCCACCTTGATATTGGGTGAAAGCTTGTGAACATTGAAAAAATCGAGAATGGTACTATCAATACGTTCTTCACCCACATACTCTGCCAAGTAGGCCAAACCTAGGCCTGCCTTATATCGATTTGCGATTTTTTGGTTGAATCTGATCAATGAATCGTTGGGCGTGCTCAATGCCTGATCGATATTTTTTCGGGCCGCCAACATACTGAAGAAGGCATATTGCTCATTGAAACCCATATCGGCCAAATGAAAGCTTCTTACCCCCCAAATATTCGCCAACTTGCCAATAAGTTTTTGGTTTGGGTAATATTTTTCGACAAACTTGATCATCAGATAATTGGCAATGGCATCATTGACCCAACGGTCTTTCCTTTTATCAAAAAATAACGTCTCGCTCAAATAACTCTCAAGCGCTGTTTTCAGCACTTTCATTTCAAACTGGAATTTTTCTCCGTATGGGCGAATGAACGAAGGAAGCTGATTTAGGCCATACAGTGGGTTGTCATTATACTGTATATTACTGACAAGTAAATTGGTATGTGGATAATCCCCAAGATTTTCGTGCAAAAACTCCGCTATTTTGTTGATGGAAATGCCTTGGTCTATCTCAGTATATTTTTCTGCTTCAATATCGGTAATAAGTGTTAGGTAGAGCGTTATGTGGTTGGTGAAGGTCCTTTCCCGGGTCAAAACTATCTCGCAGTTTTTGCGATTGCTGCCCTTTAAGACTATTTGTTGCCCACCTGGAAATATGGAATTGCTGCTACTATCAAAATTAGAGACCAGGTTCAGGCCTTTAGGATATATCAAATCAATGGTAGTCTCGGCAGGATCGGTATATAGATCCCCGAGGTCCTTATCTGAATACAGCCTCCATTCACCATCAAATACAGCTGGTGATAAGTACCAGTCTTTCAAATAGAAACTGCCATCAGGATAGTATCCATAATCGGTAAACCTACTATTTGGTAGCTTAAGCGTATAGGTAATAAAGAGCTGTGTCGATTCATGGGGCGGCAGGGGTTTATCTAAATGAATTTTAACAATATCCCTTTGAGCTAGCCTCTCCCATTTCAAACCTGTATAATTCTCATCGACTACGCTGTTGATGGTGGTACGACCTCTTTCTTCATCTTTTGCGAAATAAAGACTTCGGTTAAACTCATCGGCAAAACGTGTTGCCAACGCTGTTTTTTTGTTCGAATAAGCATGGTTCCAATCGTTGAAATAAATAGAAGAAAGTCCGTGTTCTGAATCGTTGTGATACGTGAGTTGTTGCTTGACATGTATCTCATTCGTCGTCGCATCAATGGTCACCTTGAGTTTGTTGAGATGTTGTGCCAAACTTAGCTGGCCGACCAACAGAAAGCAGCATGATGAAAAGAGAAGTAGTGACTTGTTCAATTGAGTAATACTATTAAAAATTCGGACTCAATGTTCGCTCTTTATAGAAAGCATCAATAATTTCGACTACCTCGTCGGCGGTATCCACCAATTTGAACAGGTCAAGATCCGAAGGGCTGATATTCTTAGCCTTTAGTAATTGGCTGCGCAACCAATCTACAAGTCCGCTCCAAAAATCAGTGCCTACCATAACAATGGGGAATTTCCCGATTTTCTGGGTTTGAATGAGTGTCATTGCCTCAAAAAGTTCATCTAATGTGCCAAAACCGCCCGGCAACACGACAAACCCTTGTGAATACTTGACAAACATCACCTTTCTGACAAAGAAATAGTCAAAATCCAAACTTTTGTCTTCATCGATATATGGGTTATCATGCTGCTCAAAAGGCAGATCAATGTTGAGACCTACCGAAATACCACCTGCCTGGTGGGCGCCGCGATTACCAGCCTCCATGATTCCTGGGCCACCACCTGTAATGATACCATAACCGGCCGTGGCGAGTTTTTTCGAAATTTCGATCGCAAGATCATAGTACTCATGCGATTCTTTCGTGCGTGCTGAACCAAAAATGGACACACAAGGGCCAATGGCACTCATCTTTTCAAAACCGTTGACAAATTCTCCCATGATTTTGAAAATGGCCCAAGAATCGTTGGTCTTGATTTCGTTCCAACCCTTATGATGTTGTTCTTTTCTCATAGTATTACGCTTACTTTAGACTGCTTTTGCGACAGGCTTGTTCGGGGTCTCAAGCTCTTTCTTCAAGAACTTCGCCGTATAACTTTTATTGTCTTTGGCAACCTGCTCAGGGGTACCATGTGCAACAATCATTCCACCTCCACGACCGCCCTCGTAACCGATGTCGATGATGTGGTCCATCATTTTAATGACATCCATGTTGTGCTCAATGACCAAAACGGTATTGCCCTTGTCAACGAGCCGATTCAACACCTCCATCAATACCCTGATATCTTCAAAGTGAAGGCCCGTGGTCGGCTCATCGAGTATGTAGAACGTATTGCCGGTATCTCTTTTTGAGAGTTCGGTCGCCAACTTTACCCGCTGTGCCTCACCACCTGAAAGGGTAGTGGACTGCTGCCCTAAATGAATATAGCCTAGACCCACGTCTTTAATGGTTTTCAGTTTTCTGTGGATTTTTGGGATGTTCTCAAAAAAATCGACGGCATCGTCGATGGTCATATCGAGCACATCGGCAATGGACTTTCCTTTGTAGCGAATTTCAAGTGTTTCGCGATTAAATCGTTTGCCATTACAGGTCTCGCATTCAACATATACGTCAGGAAGGAAATTCATTTCGATTACTTTGAGCCCACCACCTTGACAGGTCTCGCAACGGCCACCCTGCACGTTAAAGCTGAACCTTCCCGGTTTGTAACCACGTATGGTCGCCTCGGTGGTCTTGGAGAACAGGGAGCGTATTTCACTGAAAACGCCCGTGTACGTGGCAGGATTTGATCTTGGTGTACGCCCAATCGGGGATTGGTTGATATCAATCACCTTGTCTATATGCTGTAATCCTATTATTTTTTTGTAGGGCATCGGTTTTTTGACACCATTGAAATAATGGGCGTTCATAATAGGGTAGAGGGTCTCGTTGATCAAGGTAGACTTGCCGCTTCCTGAAACACCGGTAACCCCGATCATTTTCCCCAAGGGAAATTCTACGGTCACATTTTTAAGATTATTGCCCGTGCAGCCAGAGAGCACAATTTTCTTTCCGTTGCCTTTTCTTCGCTTTTCTGGGATGGGAATTTCCTTATCGCCCGTAATATAATCGGCAGTGAGCGTATGGTACCTATCCAATTCTGAGGGCGGACCCTCTGAGATGATTTCACCGCCATGTCGGCCAGCCCTTGGCCCAATGTCAATAACATGATCGGCATGCTCGATCATATCTCGGTCATGTTCGACCACAATGACCGAATTACCGATATCACGAAGTGACTCCAATGAATGAATAAGCCTTGCATTGTCGCGTTGGTGCAGGCCGATGCTGGGCTCATCTAAAATATAGAGCACACCTACCAGTTGCGAACCGATTTGTGTGGCAAGCCGAATACGTTGTGCCTCCCCACCTGATAACGATTTTGAGCTACGGTTCAAAGAAAGATAATCGAGGCCTACATCCAACAAAAAGCCAATGCGGGCTTTTATCTCCTTCAAGATTTCTTCCGCTATCTTTTGTTGGTTGCCTTCGAGCATTTCTTCCAAATTATTGAAAAATGCCGCCAACTCGGCAATGTCCATACTGGCCAACTCGGCAATGTTCTTACCGCCAACCTTAAAGTAAAGTGACTCTTTTCGTAAGCGTGAACCGTCGCATGAAGGGCACTTGATTTTGTCCATATATTCTTTGGCCCACCTACGGATAGAGGTTGAATTCGATTCCTCAAACTGGGTCTTTATGAAATTTGAGATACCCTCATAGTCGATTGTATAGCTGCGTTTGACGCCCAACGTTTTCGAGTCTACCGAAAAACTCTCCTTTCCCCCATTCAGAATGACATCGATGGCCTCTGCCGGAATCTTTTCGATGGGCGTGGTCAACTCAAATCCATAGCGTTGGGCAATGGTCTCCAATTGTTTAAAGGCCCATGACTTTTTGTATTCTCCCAAAGGGGCGATACCTCCTGCTTTTATGGAAAGTTTCTTGTTTGGAAAAATCTTTTGCACATTCACTTCGTATACATGCCCCAGTCCGTTGCAGCTGGGGCACATGCCCTTAGGTGAATTGAATGAAAAGGTATTCGGCTCGGGGGTAGGATAGGAGATGCCCGTTGAGGGGCACATCAGGTCCCTACTGAAATAGCGTGGTACGGTTTCGCCCTCTTCCAACACCATGAGCACATTGTTGCCACTGTACATGGCCGTATTGATGGTTTCGCCCAAGCGCTTGTCCAATTCTTCGCCATCGGTGACCTTTAAGCGGTCGATGACAATTTCGATATCATGGGTCTTGTAGCGGTCAACCTTCATGCCCTTTACAATATCGGTGATCTCACCATCGACCCTGACCTTGACAAAACCTTGTTTGGCTATCTGTTCAAACAACTCTCGATAATGCCCTTTTCTAGACTTGATTACTGGAGCCAGAACGTTTATTTTCTTGTTTTGATAGGCCTCGATAATCAAGTTCTTGATTTGTTCATCGCTGTAGCTTACCATTTTTTCACCCGTATTGTAGCTATAGGCATCTGCTGCACGGGCGTAGAGCAACCGTAAAAAATCGTAGACCTCTGTAATCGTGCCTACGGTCGAGCGAGGTGATTTTGAGGTCGTTTTCTGCTCAATGGCAATTACGGGCGAAAGCCCATCGATTTTATCGACATCGGGCCGTTCGAGTCCTCCCAAAAATTGACGGGCATAGGCTGAAAATGTCTCTATATAACGACGCTGGCCCTCTGCATAGATGGTATCAAACGCCAATGACGACTTACCGCTACCCGACAGCCCGGTGATGACCACCAGTTTTTCTCGGGGTATGGTAACATCGATATTTTTTAGATTATGGACACGTGCGCCGCGTACTTCAATATTTTCTTCGTAGTTGATCATAGCACAAGCTGCTAAGTTACCAATTTGCCAATTAAAAAGGAAGCCAGATTATGTTTCGTTTTTGTGAATTCTTGGTTTATTTTTGGCAGATCAATAATTCTCATGTTGGGCTTGTCGGGGCATGTACTGCATGTCAACACTTGGTAAGTTCAGCCTGAAAAAAAAGTTATCATATGAAACTACTCGGCATCGGTTCACGTATTGACCACCCTGAACACGGCAAAGGGGTGATCACCAACGTATCTTCAAGACATTATTGGGTCACTTTTATCGAGGGGGGCCTTGAGACCATTGATCTAGATACCGAATTTGAGGTCATTGAAGCGGCGGAAGACGAGGTCGATACGGTCAGTTATTTCGATGTGGAACGTTCATTGGTCAGCATTCTTCAGAAATGGGGCGATACCCATGAGAAAGTGGCCCTGGCCGATAAATGGAAGGGAGGGAACCTCATATTGGAACCCGGTGATGACCTGGCCAATAAAGAAATGCCCATCGATACCTTTTTCCATAAAATTGTCATGGTACGCGATCGCCTTAGGGTAATGGAGCAAAAAATCAACAGCAGCAAGAATCTCGATGATCAAGAAAAGGTGGATCTTCAACAGTACATCACCCGTATATACGGTTCGCTTACCAGTTTTAACGTGCTTTTCAAAAACAAGAGCGACCAATTTGTAGGGGAGCGGAGCAAATAGATAAAACTACTTATTTCATTACCTTTGGCCAATACTAAGATTTCAATCCTTGCTTGACCTAACCGATTACATCGACCATACGCTTTTAAAACCCACCGCAACTGTTTCAGACATCAAAAAGTTGTGCAGTGAAGCCAAAGAACATCGATTCAAGGCGGTCTGCGTCAACGGTTGCCATTTAGCGTTGGTAGCAGAAGAACTAAAGGGCCATCCTGTTAAAATAGCTATGGTGATCGGTTTTCCGCTGGGTGCAATGTCAACGGAAGCCAAAGTCTTTGAGGCCAAGGATGCCATTGCAAAAGGAGCCGATGAGGTGGACATGGTGTTGAACATAGGATGGTTAAAATCGGGGTTTGACGACCGGGTAGAAAATGAGATTGCCCAAATCAAAAAGGCAATCGGCAACAAGGTTCTCAAAGTCATTCTAGAAACGTGTTATCTTACGGAAGACGAGAAGAGAAGGGCCTGTTCTTTAGCTGTGGCCGCCTCAGCAGACTTTGTGAAAACCTCGACGGGCTTTGGTACCGGAGGGGCAACCCTTGAAGATGTTCAATTGATGAAAGAGGTTGTGGGCGAAAAGGCCTTGATAAAGGCCTCAGGGGGCATTCGAGACCGCGAGACCGCGCTAAAATATATCAAGCAGGGTGTTTCCAGGATCGGCACCTCTTCAGGACCAGTTTTGGTCAAAACATAGATACGATAGTATGGCCATACACATCAATGCAAAAAAAGGCGATATTGCGCCATCGGTTTTACTGCCTGGCGACCCACTACGTGCCAAATGGATTGCCGAGACTTTTTTGAAAGATGTGACCTGCTATAATCAAGTGCGTGGCATGTTGGGTTATACCGGCGATTACAAAGGCAAAAGAATATCTGTACAGGGTGGGGGCATGGGCATACCCTCTACCATGATCTATTGCCATGAGTTGGTGGCCGAATATGGAGTGCAACAGATCATTCGGGTAGGTTCTGCAGGGTCGTATCAAAAAGATGTGCGACTCGGAGATATAGTCTTGGCCCTATCTGCTTCTACAGATTCTGCCATCAATGCCTCCCTTTTTCAAAGTGCGCATTATGCCCCCACGGCAAGTTTTGAATTGCTCATGAAGGCCGTTGACCATGCAAAAAAACAAAGTATTGAGATAAAAGCGGGCAATATACTCTCTTCTGATATTTTTTATGATGATGATAGCGAGTATTATAAGCAATGGGCGAACTATGGTGTACTCTGTGTAGAGATGGAGTCAGCAGGCATTTATACCCTTGCGGCCAAACACGGTATTGAAGCATTGAGTATTTTGACCATTTCAGATTCATTGGTCACCCGTGAGCAGTTAAGCCATGAGGCCCGGGAATCTTCCTTTACGGCCATGGCCGAAATGGCACTAGCCATTGTATAGCCACTAAGAAAACCTGTGGACCCAAGTTGCTAAATACTTAACTCACCTCTTAAAAGGGATTTTTGTGTTAGCACAATATTGACAAGTATCATTCTTGCAAATCTGTGATGGTATTATTTTTATAAGGTCTATACTAGGTCAAAATGCTAAATTTTATACATCTTCTACAATTCAAGAATATTGTATTCCTGTTTTTTCTGGCCATGATACAGATTGGTTGTATCTCAAAAACTTCGAGTCAATTTCATTATCGACCTCCAGAGGAGTTGTCTGATGGTTTGACGGTCGGTAGCTTAGAGGAAGTCGGATTGGACTCAATCTTAATTTCTGAAGTTACCAGAAAAATACAAAAAGGTAGCTTTGGCGAGATTCATTCTTTGCTACTTATCAAAAATAATAAGTTGGTATTCGAAGAATATTTTGAGGGCCATAAGTATCAATGGGACGCTCCAGATTATCTTGGCGAATCAATAGTTTGGGATGGTACCATGTTACACGATACCAAATCAGTGACCAAAAGCATAACAGCCCTCTGTATTGGTATTGCAATAGAAAAGGGTTTTATTAAAAGTGTGCATCAATCAATTTTTGATTTCCTTCCAAAGCACCAGCATCTTAAAACTGAAAAGAAAGAAAAAATAACAATTGAACATTTACTTACAATGACTTCCGGTCTGGCATGGAACGAGTGGGAGGCACCTTACAGCAGTAAGGATAACCCAATGATAGGCATTTGGTTTTCAGAGAAAAATCCAATTACCTATATATTGGAAGCCCCAATGCTATCAACACCAGGAACCAAGTTTAGTTATTTTGGAGGCTCACATGTATTACTTGGAGAAATCTTAAAAAATGCCACGTCAATGAGTATTGAGGTGTTTGCAAAACAATATTTATTCAAACCTTTGGGAATTGAAAACGCCAATTGGTCTATCAAATATAAAAATGATATCTATGAAGCTGCGGGAAGTTTAGAACTTACCCCTCGTGCAATGGCAAAGATCGGACTGACTTTTTTGAACGATGGAAGCTGGGGCAAAAAACAGGTTGTTTCTGATGATTGGATTAAAAAGTCTAGCGCTCAATTTCGTAATAACACTGGAATCGAAATTCCAGGGGAGGACTTAGGTAAAAGTGGTTACTCATATTCTTGGTGGGTAGATTCATTCTCTGTAAACGGCAAATCGATTAATCTACACCATGCGTTGGGATGGGGAGGACAGAAAATAGTTGTTATCCCAGAATACGACATGGTTTTTGTGTCAACAGGAGGCAACTACAACTCAAGGGTAAGACAATTCAAAATCATAAAAAAGTACATTTTGCCGGCTGTTGAATGAGATTGATGCACGCTATAGAGCTCATCCCTTACTACCATCCCCAGTGGATAAACTGTTCACCTTGTCATTAAACCTCTTCTTTCTTTTCTGACAAATATTCCAAGTACCATTTGTGCACATGCTACATAACAATTGTCATTGCCCATTCATCTTCCGATTTCACCAAATTCCGTAGCGCATGTTTGATGATCCATTTTCGTTGTTTGGTGGCATGGGGTGTCCAGCTTTGAATCAATTTTTTTCCCGTCTTGGGATTGTCCTTTAAAATATCATTGATGCAGTTTGCCACCGACTTTTGTACGTACTTGCTGGGGTCATCTTTTAGATTTTCAAGAATGGGCAAAATGGGGGAGGGGTGTTCAATGAACTGGTCGAGTTTGGGTGCCCATGGCAACCGGGGCCGTACCCCTTCACTGGCCAAACGGCGTACATGTTTGTTGGGGTCTTTTGACCATTGCAATAGTATGGCCAAGGTCTTTTCAGGGTATTTCTTCAAAAAGGGACGAATGGTATATTCGCCTGTATTGCGTTTGGTAATTTCGTAAATGGCTTCCATGGAAGTATCAAAGTCGGCCAGACCATATTTCTCCACACATTTCGCAATGGGCATTATCCAATAATATTCTTTGAACATGCCTGTTTCCTTTTCGTTTTCGGGTCCAAGGATGGCAAGCAGTTTTGAAACGGTTTCTGGATAGTCAAATGGCAAATGCTGGTAAAGGGCATCGGCCATATACGCTACACGGGCCTTGAGTTCCATGTCTTCCAGCCCTTGGGTGGCAATATGCACAAAAGCGGTTTTGTCAAATGGAATACCGCTCATTAGAAGCTTATCGGCCAATAATACCGCCAAGTCTTTATCAAACCATAACTTCAATTGTTTATAGGCCATTTTTTAAACCGCTTCCTTTTTTTCGCTAAGATACTTCCAATACCTTTTGGGCACATGCTGCCGGTGCAGCTTTCGATTGATGCGCGATTTAATATGGGTGCTCTTGAAATAGTTGTTCCAAAGTTCTTGGTAGTCGTATTCACCTTCGGCGAACACCTTGCTCTTTCGGTTGCGGTTAAAGTGAATCTCGTTCAAGTCGAGCGAGACAATTTCAACCCCCTGTAAATCATAGTAAATACCATACCTGCGCTTTACATCATAGATTAACCATTGCTGGTCGGCATAGCGGTTGCGAAAGTGCTTGCTTATCAAGGGCAATACATCAAAATCGGGTTCGATATTGGCAAAATAGATATTGTCTTTTGTGAGTTGAAAGCGTACAAAGGCTTCCATACGGTGTTTTTCACGCCCCACCGAGCGAGACAATTGGCTGATGCGCAGGGTCACACCATCAGAATAGTCGACCGACCGGCCCTTATGGGTGGCCATCAGCTTTTGAATGTAAGTGTAGAGCAGTAGTTCGACACCGTCTTCTTCGCTCAAAAAGGCAAAGTAAATGTTGGTGATGGCGTTATAGTTCTTGTTACGAATACCGTTCCAGACACGTTTGGCCTTTTCAACATTTGTAAAAATGGTCTCGGTCTCTGAGAAGAGTACGTTTTGGCCTTTATCGTTCTTTTGAATATCGGCTACATTGATTCTTTCGTCAAAGGCGATGAAGACCGCAGTGAGAAAGCCGTTGAAGCTTCCGTCGTAGATGAGGGTTTTTGAAAGGTTCATGACATTTTTCTTTTTGTCAGGTTGAGCTTGTCAAAGCTTGAGATACATCTTGCTTCTATTTTAACCACACTTCAACAAGCTCAGTGTGACGATGAACACTAATTAAACAATGACAACTGATTGCTGTACTGCCGCCGAAACTTGCTGGTGGAGTTCTGTAAAATCAGTCCTTTTATCTTCTCCGCTTCCAAATCACGATGTTCCCAATTACAGGAGTCACAGACGATGAAATATTTGGCACGGTTGAGGGCCACCCCAATTTTTTTGAGGTGGTCCCAGTTCAGTCTTCGAAATTTTCGGGCCTGTAAAATCTTACCTACCGATTGCATGCCAAAGCCCGGTACACGGGCCAGCATACGTTTATCGACCTTGTTCACATCCATAGGGAAATGGTGTAGATTTCGCAGGGCCCATGATAGTTTGGGATCTACATCCGCATCTAAATTGGGATGCGTGTCATTCAAGAGTTCATTCACCGCAAAACCATAAAACCGTAAGAGCCAATCGGTTTGGTACAATCGGTTTTCGCGAAGCATCGGCACCTGCGACCGAATAGAGGGCAGGCGGCTATCTTCGACCATTGGTACATAACCCGAATAATATACCCGTTTCATGTTGTAGATCTTGTAATAATAGGTGGCCGAATACATGATGTCTTTATCGGTTTCGCCCGTGGCACCTACGATCATTTGGGTGCTCTGCCCTGCTGGTGCATATTTTGGGGTACTTCTGATAATCTTGCGTTCATTTCTATAGCGAACGATTTCGTTTTTCACCTTTAGCATCGGTTTGGTGAAATCTTCCTGTTTTTTATCGGGGGCCAATAATTTAAGGCCTGAAGTGGTGGGGACTTCTATATTTACCGACAGACGGTCTGCATACAATCCGGCGGCATACATAAGTTCATCACTGGCCCCTGGAATGGATTTTAGATGGATGTAACCATTGAAATTCTCTTCGTCACGTAGTTTTTTGGCCACGGCCACCAAACGCTCCATGGTATGGTCGGGACTCTTGAAAATACCCGAGCTTAGAAAAAGCCCCTCGATATAGTTTCGCCGATAAAAATTGATGGTCAGATCGACCACTTCCTGAATCTTGAAAGCCGCCCGTTTCACATCATTGCTACGACGTGTCACACAATAGGCGCAGTCATAAATGCAGTGGTTGGTCAAAAGTATTTTCAATAGCGAAACACAACGGCCGTCTTCGGTAAAGCTGTGGCAGATGCCCATACGTGCGGCATTGCCCAGACCATTGTTCTTGTTGGCCCTATCGCTACCGCTGCTGGCACAAGAAACATCATATTTGGCAGCGTCAGCGAGAATATTGAGCTTTTCCTTAATGCGTTCGTAGTTCATGTTCTTGGAAATATTCCAATCAAAAATATGGAAATATTCCAATAAATGGAAATAATCCAAAATATTTTTTGGAAATAATCCAAATCATGCTATATTTGATTGATCATGCCACCTCGAGCGCTGTCAAGAGGTTTTTAAACACTTACCTATTTTAACAGGTCTCAACTGCGCCCCGCTGGGCATTAAAGTAATTGTATGGAAAACGAAACCACTATAAAACGCTTTGTTGATATTCGCCGTGAATTGGGCTTTACCCAAGCCGAGTTTGCCGAGAAACTGGGCGTATCGAATACGACTGCCGATATCGAGCGTGGCCGTACGAAACTATCGGGCAAAGTGGTGACCGAATTGTTGCGACAGTTCAAGGTCAATCCGCTTTGGTTGTTCGGTGAAAGTGATCAACAGTATTTAGACACCTCTAGGGTAAGCGTTATTCCCAAAGTGGTGACCGTCGATAGCGCAGAACATGACAATATGGTATTGGTCAATGCCAAAGCTGCTGCAGGTTATCCACAGAATATCTCCGATACCAGCTTTTATAGACAATTGCCCGCGTTTGATTTGCCGATACCGGAGTTTCGCAACGCCACCTATCGTGGTTTTCAGGTCGAGGGAGACAGTATGCTGCCCAACCTAAAGCCCGGCGATTGGGTACTGGCCCGTGCCATTGAACATATCGATCATGTCAGTGCCAATAAAATGTATGTGGTCGTCTTGCAAGACTCGGTGATGGTGAAGAAAATCGAAAAGAGGCCCAATTCAAACAATGTGACCTTGGTGTCGTTGAACGAGGCCTATCCTCCTTACAACATTAAACCCTTTCAGATACAAGAGATATGGGAGGTCAGCAGCAAGCTTACCTTTGATGTGAATGCAACGACCGAACGCGGTCTGCTGAAACAATTGCAAGAATCAATGGAAGAATTAAAAAAGCAGGTAGGTCAAGTAAAGAATTGATTTTTGAAGCTGAGCGCTGTTGTTTTACCCGAAATACCTGCCTTTACGCTACCAAATCTCTTTACCATATCGACCTGCGGCCCAAAATGGTTTTAAGTATCCGTCACGAATTTGGGCCTTTTGTCCATCCCATTCCAATTCCTTGGCGATATAGTGGTTGTTTGGTAAGTTACTGGTGCGAAAGACGACCATGCTGACATTTTGGCCTTTTTCCATGCCTTCGACCCAGATTGAAATGGCCCACGTAGGTCCCAAGTGTACATTTGCCACTTCTTCATTTTCAGTCATGACCAATAGGTGTATCCCAGAAGTCGATTCTCCAACTGTGTAGGTGCATGGTCCTTCCTTTACCTCTTCAACAGTACCATTCAGTTCAATTAACGCGACCGGAAGCGCTTCTTCAGTCACTCCATTTGGTTCCCCGATGCCCTTTTGGGCATAGCCTGTAATTGCTGCCAACATGCTGGCAAGAACAAGCATTTTTAATGTTGACCCCATTCTTTTCAATTTAGCGATCGCAAAGGTATTGCGAAGGTTTCGCCACTACAATGATATTGGTCATTGTTGAAAGATTTGGGCCAAAGTATTTGACCGTTTTGCGCTATATTTAGAACATCAACCGATTTTTCCTTTTATGAAAAACCCCCTCTTTCTTTTACTGTGCCTATTCACTGTTTTTGCTTTTCCTCAGGGAGATAAAGACACATTACTGGTGGGCTATACCTCTGCGGCACCTTTTGTCATTGAAGATGATGGTCGGCTAGAGGGCGTCAATATTTGGTTGTGGAACCGCGTGGCCGAAGACCTGGGTTTAGACTATCGATTGGTTCCCATGAATTTTTCAGAAATGCTCGATTCGCTTAAGGCGGGGCATATCGATGTAAGTATCAATCCCCTTACCATCACCAGTGGCCGCAGTAAAGAAATGGAGTTTACCGATTCGTTCTATGCATCGCACTCGACCATTGCGGTAGCAAAGAAATCATCTCTTCAGAAGATCAAACAGTTCATCACCTCATTTTTTCAAGTAAACTTTTTAAGGGGATTTCTGCTTTTGCTGGTCATTCTCATTTTCTTCGGAATCTTGGCCTGGCTTTTTGAAAGAAGGAAAAATCCCCAAGATTTTCGCCCTGGCCACAAAGGGCTGTGGGACGGACTGTGGTGGTCGGTGGTCACCTTGACCACGGTGGGTTATGGCGACAAATCACCGAAAACAAGAATGGGAAAGATTACCGCCCTCGGTTTGATGTTCTGCGGACTCCTTTTTGTCTCTGGTCTTACCGCAAGTATAGCCTCAAGCCTCACCGTCAACCGGTTAAGCAATGAAACTACCGATTTTGAAGATTTTAAGGAACGTAGGGTGGGCACCGTAAAAAGCTCAGAGACCGATGATTTTTTAAAAGCCCATTTTTTCAAAGATGTTCGCGAATATATTGGGGTAGTGCCCGGGCTTCAAGACCTACAAAAACATCAGATCGATGCCTTTATTTATGATGCCCCAATCATGAAATACCGAATCAGAAAAGATTCAAGTATGCAAAAACTTGAAGTGCTGCCCTTGAAGTTCGATGCACAGTTCTATGCATTCGGAATCAAAAAAGACGCCATTGAATTAGAACAGGCCATTTCACAACGAATTTTGGAAATCATCGAGAGCCAAGAATGGGAAGTTATATTGGCCGAGTTCGGACTTTCTGAATTTTGATATCGCATTTCTCTACCTCTAGCTAAGCAAAAAAGTCATTAAGCTATTTTTTTTTAAGGAAACCATCGCAGCCAATATCTTCGATCTTCTCAGAAAAGTTTGAATGATGCAAAAACATAGTTTCGGTAGGTGGTCCAGTTTCTTGATCATTGTCTTCTTTTGTACGGCACTGCCCGCACAAAATATTGTTGAATATTTCGGCAAGGAAAAAATCAATGATGTTCAAGAGGGCAAAGTGGCATTTACCTTCAAAAAAGGACTTGTACTGTCAACGGGGACATCATCTTTAAATTCAGTTTCTTTTCCGACCGATGTCGTCTTTAAAGATTTTTTGATGACACATAAAACGGTTTCAGAAGGTGAGGTGGCCTACATCGATCCTTCCGGTAATCCACAAAAGTGGACAAGCGTTCAGGTAAATGACAAGAGTACATTCGAAACCCCGGCGCTAAGAGGGGGCTATATGTACCTGACGTATCGATCTGACGACGAAAAAGTGGTGCTTTTTGAAGCGTCGGGCCATACAAAGGTCCTTATAAATGGTCTTCCACATGAGGGCGACCATTATGATTTTGGCTATAGTTTGATTCCCATCAAATTGAAAAGGGGCACCAATATATTTGTGCTCAAAGGAGGTAGGTTTCCCCGTATCCGCGCCCGATTGATCACACCTAGGGCTCCCATTATCTTCACAAAAAGAGACATGACCCTACCCGATCTTTTGATAGAGGAAAGCATTGCTTACAAAGGGGCCGTACGGGTCGTCAACGCTTCTGAAAATTGGATAAGAAATTATAAGATTCGGGCTTACCATGCTGGTAAAGACCTCGTTTCAAAAGTATTGACATTGCCCCCCATGAGTGTCCGTAAGGTACCGTTTGACATTCCGGTGGTCTGGAAAGATTCAAAGTTGGGAAAATCGCAATTGGGGCTCGAACTGCAAAACAGCAGGGACGTCGTAATGGACTCACAAGAAATCGATATCGATATAAAATCGAAGTATGGCAAACATAAGCGCACTTTCATCAGCAAAATAGATGGCAGTGTACAGTATTTTAGTGTGGCTCCCTCTTCTGTAAAAGATTTGAAAAACGGGGCCTTGTTTCTGTCAGTACACGGGGCATCTGTCGAAGCGGTTAACCAGGCCAATGCCTACAAGCAAAAAGATTGGGGCCATGTCGTGGCCCCTACGAATCGAAGACCTTTCGGATTTGCCTGGGAAGACTGGGGCCGTTTAGATGCGTTGGAAGTACTTGCCGAAGGAAAGCGAATCTATGATCCCGATCCCACCAAAATTTACCTGACAGGACATTCGATGGGAGGGCACGGAACCTGGTACCTCGGGGCCACCTATCCAGACAAGTTTGCGGCCATTGCACCATGCGCAGGGTATCCCGATCTTTTGGGTTATAGGGACAGCTTTGTAAAAAGGGCCCTAAAGGCCAGTCCGGAGCAACTGAAAAAGTGGGGGATCACGGAAGAAACACTCAAGAAAATGGCAGAGAAGCCCCAATTGACCGATATGGACCATATGATCAAAAGAGCTGGCAATCCGAGCCGCACCATGAAACTGAGACGTAATTACCTGCAGCAGGGCGTTTACATACTACATGGCGAAAAAGACAATGTGGTGCCGACCTTCATTGCCCGTGAAATGCGTGAAGAGCTCGGAAAGTTTCACAATGACTTCACTTATTACGAGTATCCGGGAGGAACACATTGGTATGGTGACCATAGCATGGATTGGCCCCCAATATTTGATATGTTCAAACAACGCACGATCAAGCACGATTCTTTGATCGACAAAATGGAATTTTATACGGCCTCCCCAGGTGTTTCTGCCAAATCTCGGTTCGTCTCAGTTTACCAACAACAAAGACCTCTTGAAATTAGTACCGTAGATTTTTCAACAGAGGAAGGCCTTTCGATCAACACCGAAAATGTAGAGACCATGGCCATAAAGGTTGACCAAATCGCCAAAGAAAATGATACCTTGGTCTTGGATGGGGTGTCTTTTGCCATACCCAAAAAAGGTGAAATCTTTTTCAAGAAGAATAACGGTTCATGGCAATTCTCTGAAAAACCTTCCTTAAAGGAAAAAGGTCCACACAGAAATGGTGGTTTCAAGGATGCATTCAACAATAATGTGGTTTTCGTTTATGCCACACAAGGCGACCAAACAGAAAACAGATGGTATTACAACAAAGCATTGTCTGACGCAGAAGCCTTCTATTACCGTGCCAATGGGTCTGTTGAACTAGTGCCCGATAAAGATTTTAACCCAAAAGAGTATAGTGATCGAAACGTTGTGATCTATGGCAACAGTACTAATAATGCGGCTTGGAAAAAGCTTTTGAAGAACGCTCCGGTTCAAGTGGGCAATGGCAAGGCCATGCTTGGTGGTAGGGAAGTGCAGGGCAAACAATGGGGGCTTTATTTTATCGTTCCCAGACCTGATAGCGATAACGCGAGCGTCGGTGTGGTCTCGGCAACCGGAAAAGAAGGCATGAAAGCCATTTACCCAAACCATTATTTATTGAACGGTACTACCTTTCCCGATTTACTGCTCTTTAGTAGTGGCACGATGCAATACGGTACCGATGCCGTAAAATGTGCCGGCTTTTTTGGTAATGACTGGTCTTTTAAAAATGGCGAATTTCAATGGCAGTGATGATGATCATGTTCAATCATAAATGCGAATGATTTCCCCATTGCCTTTTCCAAAGATGCTTCGAATGTAGCCATTGACCACTTTTTTCATGGGAATTGGGTTATGCCCCGGAAAATAGTCCTTATACTTTTCATAGGCATCCTCGACCATACCCGCCGTCACCGCATTAAGGCGATGCCCTTTTTTTAGTTCGAGGGATGCCGCCTTCACAAAACTATGGATACCCCCATTGACCATGGCCGCACTGGCTGTTCTGACCACTGGGTCATCGGCCAAAATACCCGTGGTCAGGGTAAACGAACCGCCCTCTTTTACATATTGCTGCCCCACGCGCACCACATTCACTTGCCCCATTAATTTGCTTTTTAGCCCGATGTAATAGTCTTCTTCCGTTAGGTCTTCGAAATGACCCCATTTTGCTTCACCAGCTATGCAGACAACTGCATCAACCATACCGATTTCTTCAAACATGTTTTTGATGGACGTACTATCGGCCATATCGACAACGACGTCTCCTTGTGTACGCCCACCGATGATGACCTTGGCCTTTTCCATTAAGATTTTCACCACACGTTTGCCTATGGTACCGTGCCCACCTATTACCAATATTTCCATAATTTCAATTATATGCTTTGACATTTCCCATACTCAAGACCATTGGGCCAAGCTTATGTGATTTGGGCAAAAAGGCTCCACTTTCGGTGACTATCCAATCATCCCATGAAGCTTTGAGTCCACCGACAGGAATAATATCTACCCACATTTTATAAGCATTTGGGAAACCATTTTCATCAAGCAACCAAAGATAGCTATCACCGGGTGTTGAACCTCCAGAAGTATAGGTCACCAACAAACCTTTTGAACCATTGTCCAATTTGACAATGCTTCTTATGGTACCCTTGTCAAACAGTTTATAAGGTGCCACCAACCAAAAAGAATCGTTGTTGAAACTAGTTACCGCCTTTTGAATTATTTTCTCTTCTTTTTCACCGGTAAGGGGCTCTCCGCTTTTTAGCGCTCTGCTTTGATTTAGATGTACCAAATCTAATTCGACCTTATAATCTTTCCACTCCACATTTACCGTTCCCGCCCGTTTGTCCCATATATACTGGTTTCGACCACCACGGTATGACCACTCCAAAAACCGGGTGTTTTGGTACGCTTCGTAGTTCAGGGCACTGAGCATTTTTTTGGCCAGTGCATCTGCATCTGCGCCCGTATGGGCTTTGGGCAGCGGTTCATGTTTTATCCATAGCAAAATGAGTGATCCCAAAAGCAGTGATCCCAAAATGATTCCAATAAGTTTTATGGCTTTTTTCATCAGAATCCCACCGCTTTGTCATCACCGCGCCTATCGGCACCACCTTCCAATCTTCCATCTGATAGCACCCGAATGGCATCTACCTTGCCGATGATAGGGGAGCGACCTTCCTGTATCTGGTATCCTTTTGATCTCAATTCGGTTTTCAGCTCTTCTGAAAATCCCTCTTCTTCAAATTTGATACGGTCGGGCATCCATTGATGGTGAAAACGGGGCGCATTTACCGCATCTTGCATACTTAAGTTGAATTCGTGTACATTCAAAATCGTCTGGGCTACCGCCGTGATGATGGTTGAGCCACCAGGGGTACCCACGACCATATAGAGCTTCCCCTCCCTCTCAACAATGGTAGGCGTCATGCTACTGAGCATCCGTTTCTCAGGGGCAATACTGTTCGCTTCTGCACCGATAAGGCCAAACATATTGGGTACACCGGGTTTGGAGCTGAAATCGTCCATCTCGTTGTTCAAAAAGAAACCCAATTCAGGCACATAGAGCTTTGAACCAAACCCGCCGTTCAAGGTAGTAGTGGCCGAAATGGCATTGCCCTCTGTGTCGACGATCGAATAGTGGGTGGTTTCGGCATGCTCTAAAATTTCGACTTGACCATGGGCCACCACAGAGGAAGGGGTGGCTTTTTCAAAAGAGAAATCTTGCATACGAACCTGCAGGTATTCATCGCTCAATAGCACATCTAGCGGAATTTCCACAAAATCAGGATCGCCCAAAAAGAAATTGCGGTCTGCATAGGCCCTACGGGCAGTTTCGGTGAACAGTTGAATGGCCTTGGTAGAATTATGACCATAATCACCAATGTCGTAGGGTTCCATCATTTTGAACATTTGGTTGATGGTCACCCCGCCACTACTTGGCGGACACATAGAAATAATGCGCAGGTCTTTATACTTGAAAATAATGGGTTGCCGCCATTTGGCCTCATATTTTGCCAAATCTTCTTCGGTGATAAATCCACCTCGTTCTTGAATGAAACCCGACAATTTTTGGGCCACTTCCCCTTTATAAAAACCATCTTTGCCGTTGGCCATTATCTTTTGCAGCGTTAGGGCCAGTTCTGCATATTTTATGGTATCACCGGGCTGAAAACCTTGGGCAAACTTGGTGCTATCACCATTGACATCAATAAAGCGCTCACGATAGCTTTCGATACGTTTGGCCTGCTTTTCGGTCACCACTACACCGCGTTCGGCAAGAGCAATGACCGGTTTCATAATAGCTTCAATAGGGAGGGAGCCAAATTTTTCATGTACTTCAAAAACTCCGGCCACAGTACCCGGCACACCAACAGCGGTTGCGCCCACGGTGCTCATATCGGGTATAACGTTTCCCAATGAATCGAGATATACATCTTTATGCGCACTTAGGGGTGCTTTTTCTCGATAGTCCAGCCCGCCGACATCACCGTTGTTTTTTCGATAGACCATAAAACCCCCGCCACCTAGGTTTCCCGCAAATGGGTAAGCCACCGCCAAAGCCAATTCGGTAGCCACCATGGCATCAAAGGCATTGCCGCCTTTCCGCATGATGGCCACCCCGATCTTTGATGCTTCTTCGCGAGCCGAAACTACCATTGCCCTTTCAGTGACCAGTCCGGTAGGCGGAGCGGGCTGCTGTCTACAATTTGATAATAAAAAAAGTAGGGGCAGCAGAAGTATCAGTCTTCGCATAAGGATATGAATTTTTGTTTCGAAAAGGTAATCAATTCCGTGAAAAAGGCTGTAAACTCTTCTTCAAAATCATGGTAATGCGCCTTAAGCTCGACAATGGCAAAGTTCATCTTTGAGCGGTTCTGTGTTCGGCGGTTCATTCCGTTCAATACCCTGGCAATCCCTTCTAGCCCAGCATAGTTATAGAGCCAGTTGTCAGCGATCATATAAGGCAGCATCCGTTGGGTACCCAACGGTAGCAATTTATAGTTGTCTTCCAATAGGTCATAAAAATCTTCAGTATACCTTTTGAGCGGTATGGCAGAGTAATCTGACCAATTTTTGGCCAAGAAATGGTCATAGAAGATGTCAACGATGACCCGGCTATAATGGCTATAGTTGGCGTGCAAACGCTTGCTGCTTTTTCTTGGAATAGGGTGTGCATCGGTAAACGTATCAATGGCACGGTGAAGCAAAATGCCCTTTTGTACTTTTTCGGGGTATTCTTTGTACTTGTTGCCCCTTACCTGATCGGCAAAAAAATTACCCAATGTAATTTCAGGGTCATCGAATGAAAGATAGATGTGGGCCAAAAAGTTCATCTATCGGTTTGACTGTGGAATTGAAACAGCGTCTACCTTGGCGAACTCGGCTTCGTCGGTATTGGTATTGGCATCTATGCTGAACTTCCAATTGACATCGTCCATTACGATCAACGCCGATAGTTTACCGTACCCGATATGTACCGGGTTGCCCTCAGACAAAATCGATAATTTATAGTAGCCATTATCATACACCGTTTCCCCAATTTTTTGTCGGTCGGTTATTTTGAAAGAGAGGTCAAGTTGGTGCCCATTATCCCTAAATTGTTGAAAAAAGGAATCAAAATAGGCCTTGATTTTTTCGTAACCCTTTATTGAAATCGGATCGCTACCGTCATATAGGCTCAATAGAACAGCACCTTCTACATAGCAATCTGCCAACGAATCTGCATTCAAGGCCTTATAGGCGTGGCTGTATTTTATGTAAAGATTGTCGGGATCTTGTTCTTGACCGAACCCGTTCAATGTTAAAGAGAAAAGCAATGCACAAAGTACCCTGAGTGTAAACGATGATTTCATTTTAACAAGTATTGATGGTCTGAATTTACAAATTCGAAACATGCAATCCCATCCATCCTCATATATTTGCACAAAATTTTTGTATGACACTCATCAAATCGATTTCAGGTATTCGCGGAACCATTGGCGGAAGCACCGGAGACAACCTGACTCCCATAGATGCCGTAAAGTTTGCCGCTGCCTATGGTACATGGCTTAAAGACTATTCGAAAAAGGAAAATTTGACCGTTGTCATAGGGCGTGATGCCCGTTTATCAGGTGAGATGATCCAGAATTTGGTGGTTTCTACTTTGGTTGGACTAGGAATAGACGTGGTTGACTTGGGACTTTCTACCACGCCGACGGTAGAGATTGCCGTGCCCTTAAAGAACGCCGATGGTGGCATCATTATGACCGCCAGTCATAATCCGAAGCAGTGGAATGCCCTGAAACTGTTGAACGAAAAAGGCGAATTTTTGGATGCAGTGGAAGGTGCCAAGATTTTGGATCTTGCCGAGAAAGAAGATTTTGATTTTGCCCAGGTAGATGATTTGGGTACCATCACCAAAAATGAAACCTTTATCGATAGACATATTGAACAAGTTTTGGACTTGCGATTGGTAGATGCAGCGATCATTAGGAAAAGAAAGTTCAAAGTTGTGGTTGACGGGGTGAACTCGACCGGAGGAATAGCCATTCCAAGATTGTTGAGAGCATTGGGTGTTGAAGTAGTCGAACTCTATTGTGAACCAACGGGACATTTTCCCCATAATCCCGAACCTTTAAAAGAGCATTTGGGCGACATCTGTAAAAGGGTAGTGGAGGAGAAAGCCGATTTTGGTATTGTGGTGGATCCCGATGTTGACCGTCTCGCCTTTATCAGCGAAGATGGTGAGATGTTCGGTGAAGAATATACCTTGGTGGCCTGTGCCGATTATGTGTTGGGCAAGACCAAGGGCAATACCGTTTCAAACCTATCTTCATCCCGTGCTTTGCGCGATGTAACCGAAAAGCATGGGGGCACCTATGAAGCCGCTGCGGTGGGCGAGGTGAACGTGGTGATCAAAATGAAGGCCAACAATGCCATCATCGGAGGTGAGGGCAATGGTGGCATCATCTATCCTGAAAGCCATTATGGCCGTGATGCCTTGGTCGGTACCGCCTTGTTCTTGATGTTGATGGCAGAAAGGGGAGGAACCGTATCTGGGCTCAGGACAAGTTATCCGGCTTATTTCATGAGCAAAAAGAAAATACAATTGACACCCGATTTGAATGTGGATGCCCTGTTGGATGCCATGCACAAAAAATATCAAAATGAAGAGGTATCGACAATTGATGGGGTCAAAATCGATTTTCCTGAAAACTGGGTCCATTTGAGAAAGTCAAACACCGAACCCATTATACGCATATATACAGAAGCCAAGAGCCAAGCAGAAGCCGATACCCTTGCAGACAGGATTATCGGGGAAATAAAGGAAATTGCAGGGATCTAATATTTCCTTACGCTAAGCAATTGAAACAGCCAGCGGTTTATTAGATCTTGAAAAGAACATCCTTTTCAACGATTTGCCCATTTGAAGAAATCCCTATTAAAGATGCCCTATAGGTCTTGGACTTATTCAAGTTCTCAAGAGGGATATCAACCTTTGCCTTAGAGGGGATTCTCAGATTTGGATCCCAATAGGGAATTTCGGTAGCAGTATGCTCAATGACAACATCTTCAGTGGAAGTAATAAAGCCCGGATGTACAAAATTTATGGTGTTGGTGACTTCATACGATTTCTTCGATCTTGAAGGGCCGGTTTTGGTATATACCGCAACTATTCCATTACCAGCCCGTGCACCATAGATGGCTGCTTTGGGGCCGATGAGAACATCGATGAAATCTACTTCTTCAGGAAGAATCTGTGAAATGGCACTCATGCTTACAGGGGTGTTGTTCAACAAGACCAAGGGGTCGCTATCGCCATTAAAGGAGTTATTGCCCCTGATGACCAAGGTGATACCACTGTCACCAAGTTTGCTCTGAATACCGGGAACCCTTGCGACCAAAGCCTGCAATATATTTTCATTGGGGTTGATGGTCGTCTCGGCAAAATCAAGATGACGGGTAGGGGTCTTATAGAGCATTCGCCGTTTTCTCTTTGCCATTTCAATTCTTTTGATTCTTTCTTCACTGCTCATAAGTTTTTGGCCGGTCACGGTCACCTCTTGAAGCTCTTTGGTTTCGTCATATTCCGAGATGTTTGAATCGTAGGCTGTTTTTCTGGTGACATAAGTGGCACTTGCACTGCCCAGGGTGTTGACTTTTTTCGCTTTTACCGGGGTTAAATTAGAAATTTCAGGTAAAGCGTAAGGCTCTGTTTGCAACCGTAATTCTGACGATTTGATATCGCCATTCAAACTTTTGGCGGTAAGCACGACATCTGTCAAACCTACAAAATCACAATCTCTAAACACGAAACGGCCCGAAGCATCGGTCTGTTCGGTTATTTGGCCTACTTCATTTTCATTTTTATAGGCCAAAGATACCTGGGCCACTACGCCTTGGCCATCAGGCCCAAATACGGTACCATAGAGCGACAGCCCTTTTTCAGGCTGATAGGTAATCTGAATATTGCCTCGGTCAGACATAGACGAAATATGGTATACCAGCTTCTGGGCATCCAATGACAACATCAAATAGTTTAAATCGCGTTTCCAGTTTGGATTTGAATAATGGGGAAAATGCGATAATATATTTTCCGCTTCACGATAATCAGACTGCAATTGCAGATAAGGGAAGATTCCTTGCCAACCCCTTTGAACATGGGTACTTTCCCTAATTGAAAGCGAATAATGGCCCTTTTGTATTCTATCGGCCTTTATGGAGAGTTGCGCATCGTCGCCTTTTCGAAAAGCATCAAGGTAAATGCCCTGACTGTCATTGATGTTGCCATGAAAATTCGCCCTACTTGCCAAAACTTGCCCTTTTTCATCGGCGAACAGCCATTGAATAGGCCCTGTTTCAAAAGCGTCTTTTGGTATTTTCACCAATATCCCATCGTTGTTTTGTAGAAGTTTTGCACGATAGGCCATGCCACTGCGTTGATACGCCGACAAGGTATATCCGTTCAGTTTTTGTGATGAGTTCGATCTTAACGATATACGATAGTGGTCGGGCCACTCATTCAATTGCATCAAAAAGCCCTCTACCCTCACCAAGGGCAATTCATAGGTCTGCCTGCCTTCTTGAAGGTTCAAGACCGCCCTATATTGTTTTCCTATTTCCGGTATGAACTGTATGATGCCGGTGCCGTGAAAATACGTGGTAAAAGTGGTCACCTGGTTGCCCGATGTATCATAGATCTCACCTGAAACCGCTATGGGGTCGCCATGGGCATCGAGCACCCGAACACCGACCCGGTTGAGATGGTTGGCCAACAGCTCGCCACTTTCTGGTTGAAAGGTCACCTGTAAATCATCAACAGAAGAAATATGCGACTTATCAGGATGCTTGACTTGAATATCTTTCTGGTAAAATAGCGAAGCATCAAAATTGCGCATGTAGTGGGTATAGGCACGAACACTATAGTGGCCCGGTACTGTCGTATCTTTGGGCAAGAGAAAACTTCCACTGGCCCCGGGGCGATCCACCAACAGTGTCGTAGATGACAGAATGCTGTCATTTGGGGCGATCAAATCGACATATACCACATTGCTCGGGGTTTCTGGCATTTGCGTAACGGCATCTATCAAATAGGTGCTAAACTGCACGGTTTCCCCAACATGATATGAGTTTTTATTGAAATGGAGATATACCTTTTCTCTAGGTAGTTGTGCAAAAATGGAGGTCGAAAAAATAAGGGCAACAAGAAAATGAAGCGAAAAACGTTGTAACATCATCGGTAGCAATTTTCCCAACAAATTACAAAAAAAGTAAACTAAGTCGAACTGTTTTAACAGTCTTTTTACGATTAAAAGTTTAGAAACCTACATCGGCAATACCCTCATAATCAATTATCACAAGTGCTGTCGGGTGTGTTGGTGGCAACAAGATCAAGATGACATTCCCTTGCAATTGAAATCAAGGGGTAATGCCCTTGCCATAATTTCAAACCTCACATGATGGCATGTCATCGTTTGCATTGTCATATCATATGCCGCTAGGTCTCCTTAGGTGCTTTACCGCGGTGTTTCCACCGTTTATGGGTCCAGAAATAATATTGTGGGGCTTCCCGAATCGATTTTTCAACTTCCCGTAAAAAGGCATCGGTGATTTGATAGTTCACAAATTCTTTGGGGTTTTCAGCCAATACCTTGAACGATCCTTCGTAATGTCCCCTTTTCAATTTTCTGACCTTTAGGTAAACCGCGGGCAGATCGAGATTTTTGCAAAGTCCCTCTGCACCCACATGTACTGGCACCACAATATCCATGAAGGGGGCCCAATATTGGGCCTTGCTGACCATGGGCGATTGGTCGCTCAAGATGCCGTACATGCTCAACCTGCCCTCACGACGGTTCTTGGCGACAATTTCTTTGGTCTCTTTGGTAGAAATAAGGGTGGTACCAAATTTTTCCCTGATATCTCGAATCAATTTATCAAAATATCTGTTGTTGATTTTTTGATAGATGGCATAGCCTTTTGATTTGATGTGCGCATCAAGGGCAATGACCCATTCCCAACTACCGTAGTGTGGAAATAGTAACATGATGCTCTTATTCTTGTTCTCCAACCCATGCAGTACCTCTAGATTGGTGAAGGTGAAACGTTTCTGTAACTGCTCGTTCGAAATGCCCAAGGTCTTGACCATTTCCAAAAACATATCACACATATGGCGATAAAAGGCTTTCTCTATGGTGATGATCTCATTTTCTGATTTATCGGGAAATACCAATCGCAAGTTTTTACGCACTACTTTCTTGCGGTAGCCAAACACATGGTAGACCAACTGATATACAATGTTCGAGAGGCCGTAGAGAAGTCGAAAAGGAAGCCGTGAAACCAACCAGAGCAGGGGGTAGGCAATAACAAAAACGATGAACTGCATACAAAAATAGTGTGTACAAATATAGCTATATTTGATCCCAAAAATTATCGCCCATGTACGATTTGCACTTGGCAACCGTTGGCATCATTATCGTCAACATTTTGGTAACGTTAAGAGGGTTTAACGATCAAGCGTTTTTTGAGCGGTATAAGTTCAACATCGCTGCCATTCAGGGCGGTCAGCGAGAACGTGCCATCACTTCAGGCTTTCTTCATGTCGATATTGCCCATCTCTTTTTCAATATGTTCACCCTTTTCTTTTTTGCCAATGTGGTCATTGTTTGGTTCGGGGCCCTCAAATTTTTGATCATTTATGCGGTGAGTTTGTTGGCGGGCAGTCTTTTGGCCCTGTTCTTCCATAAAAATGAACCCTATTACAGTGCCGTGGGGGCAAGTGGCGCCGTGACCGGTGTGCTGTATGCGGCCATTTTGCTGCAGCCAGACATGCAATTGGGCATTATGTTCATTCCAATACCGTTGCCGGCCTATGTTCTGGGAATCGCCTACCTCCTTTACTCTATTTACGGTATGAAAAGTCGACTGGGAAACATTGGGCACACGGCACATTTTGGGGGTGCCATAGGGGGTTATGCCATGACGCTCATCTTCATGCCCAGTCTTTTGGTCACTGAAACGCTAATGGTTTTCTTGCTGGCCATACCCATTATCATTCTTTTTGTTCTCGAAAAAATGGGCAAAATTTAATAAGCTGTAAGAATATTCTTATTTATTTGAAATGATGATGATCCCAACTGTGCATTTCATCGAAAAAACAGTGTATTTCGTACAATAAAGCAGCATAGGTCCGTTAGTAGGTCACCAAAACAAACCACCTACTCTATGAGAAAAACGATACCCTATCTAGCTGCTTCCCTATTATTGGTTTTATCTTGCTCTGACGAAACGACCATCTTTGAAGACCAACAAGATGCCGTATCTCTTGAAACAAGCGAGACAGTTTTAAAGAATAGTGTCTCACTCGATGAGGCCGGGGTGCTCGATATCTTCAGTGAAGATCAGCTAACCGGTAAACTCTCGAGATTTGCAGACGAACAGGCCGGCAATTACCCCCTTACCTTGGTGGCACAGATCGCACCGCCCAAATTCAGCGGTGGTGATAACCTGACCGCTTCACATGTGCATGTTGAGGGCAATTATGCCTATGTGGGCTACAATACCGTTGGTGAGCCTTATGTTGGCGGAATCGATATCGTGTATGTGGCCGATCCCAACAATCCGAGAATAACCTCGAGACTTTATTATATCAATGCAGATATCAGTTCGGTAAAATATGACAATGGTTATGTATATGCCGCCGGTGGGGTGGATTCAGAGAAATCTGTGCGGGCCACCGCTAACTCTTTCGTGGCCAAGATAAAGGTAGATAACGGCCGTTTTAACCTCAATGCAGGAATTCTCTACGGATTTCAAGAAGGCTTCGTGGCCACCGATGTTGAGACCAATGCCAATTCGGTCATCGTAACCAGTGGAAAAGAGGGCTATGTGACATTGTACAACAAGAACACTCTTGAGGCTTTTGACGATACCCCATTCTCAGATTTACGATCTGTAAGGATGAAAAATGATAATATAGGGGTATTGGATGCCGACTTTGGCGTACGTATTCTAGATCAAAACCTTGCACAGATCAATGGCATTGCCATCGATGCCGATTTCAGGATTGCCGATAAACGTACCCTTGATTTTTCATCTGATAAAATTGTGGTCGCCGAAGGAGAGGCCGGGGCCGGAATTTACGACTATGCCTCGGGCAACTTTCTAGAGCACGTTCCAATCATTATCGATCCTGATGGGGTGGCACAATCAGATATTGTTACCAATGCCGTTACCATGAACGAAGATGTGCTGTTGATGGCCAATGGCGGTGCGGGACTGTGTCTTTCCGAAGACGTTTCAAAAGGAGCCAATGTCGTGGGCATCATCGAATTGAACGGATCTATAAACTATGTGGAGTCGAAAGGGGATTACATTTTTGCCGCCTCGGGAAAATCAGGGCTGCAGATCATCAAAATGAATAAACCCTCAGCGAGTCTAGAGGCCAGATGCGCCGATTCACCAAGTTACAATGGCAGCTCAAGGCTAAATGTTGGGGCCGATCAAGAATTGGCCTTTAGCGGATCGAGACGTTTTAGGGAAATAAATATTTCAGGGTCACTCTTGCTTTGTGGCACTTGGACGGTAAGAGAGGCAGTGGACATTGAGGAAAACGGTCTTTTTGAAATGAGGGGCACATTTATTGTGGCCCGAAACAACAGAAGAAGGAATCTTACCGTAGACGAAGGCGCCACTTTTAGGGTAGAGGGTGACTTAACGGTCTATGGCGACTTGATCCTTGAAGAAGGCGCTACACTTGAGTTCTTGGGCAGTGGTTCAAGAGTTAATATTTTGGGAGATGTTGAGATCGATGAGAATGCCACCGTTACCGGTGACTTTGAAGACATACAGAACAAATTCTAACAAGCAAACGATCAACAAAAAAAGCCCCGATGAACAATCGGGGCTTTTTCTTTTTAAAGTATCTAGTTCAGTAATTCTGCCACTTTTTTCTCCAACGCCGGACCGCGAAGATTTTTGGCCACGATGACCCCATTTTCATCCAACAGAAAGGCAGCGGGTATGGCATTCACATTGTAGAGCTGTGCCACAGGGTCTTGAAAGCGCTTAAGGTGTGACACATGGTGCCACTCAAGTCCGTCTTGCGCAATGGCCTGCTTCCATTGCTCTTCCCGAGCATCCAATGAAACACCCACAATGTTCAGTCCCTTATCTTTGTATTTATTGTAAACGTTGACAATATTTGGGTTTTCAACACGGCAGGGGCGGCACCAAGCGGCCCAAAAGTCTATCAAGGTCACCTTTCCCTTTACCGTTACTTCATTCAAGGCCAAAACAGTACCATCAGGTGTAGGACCCGAAAAATCAGGCGCCACTTCACCTATATCGGTAGCTTTGGTTCTTTCTAACTGTTTTTCAAGATTTTTGCCAGGTTTTGTCGCCTTGATTTCTGGAGTAAAATTCTGGAACAATGAATCGACTTCTTTTGTTTGCAATATCCGTGTTCTCATCAGATTCTCAAGTATGAGGGCAGAGACCAATGCATTTGGATTTTCTTTAATGAAATCAATGTTGAAGTTCTTCATCTTTTCTTGAAGCTCAAGGGACTCTTCCCTTAAAGACTCTATCATTGCTGTATCTCTTGCAGCAGCGGCCTTGCGCATATCATCGTTAAAAGAACGGCCCATCTCAATGAACGAACGTGAGCCTTCCATGAAATCCGCAAAAAACTCGTTCTGTGGGGTACCACCAACTTTGGCAAAAGAAAGACTGTCTCTTTGAAATTTCACGCTTATGGAACCGTTTTCCAAAATCACGGGCACATTTCCCATAAGTCCCTCTATGAAAATATAATGTAGTTGTGGTATTTCTTGGTTTCCTTCGAACTCAAAACTTCCTTCAGTGATCTGAGCTGTATCGATTTCGACCAATTGGTTCAGGCTGTCGGTCGTTCTCAAATATACTTTTGTGCTGTCTTCAACCTCACCATCGACAGTGGCTTTAAGGGCATAACCGGTCTTTTCAATATTGCAGGCAATAAACAATAAGGTTATTGATAGGGCAAATACTGTTTTCTTCATAAATAAAATTTTGAACCGCAAAGGTATTGAATACCATGGGTATAAAAAAAGCCCTTAACATCAGGTTAAGGGCTAAAGCATGATCGATAATCTTTTTGTGGTCAGAATTGGTAGCGTATGCCCAGGGCTATATCGAAATCAAAATTGTCGCTAAAGCCATCGTAGCCCAAAATTCCTATTTCGGGGCGAAAATCAAGCGACAGCAACAATGGTATGTCAAAATCGTATTCGACACCGATATTTCCTGCGGCAAAGACAAAGAGTCCGTCATCATCGTCACCATCGGGCACAGGGGCAAAATCTACACTTCCAAGTCCACCACCAACACCATAGTACCAATTGAAACCACCATCTAGGTTATGTACCCATTGATAGACCCCGGCCAACTTGAACGCATCAAAGTTGCGACTGTCACGCCAGCCCAAGTTGAATTCTGCGCGATTGAAACGCCCGATTGACTTTTGGTACGAGATTTCGGCACCAAACCCGTCACTATCGCCAAGGCGAAGCCCCAAGGCGTGGTCAGAAATGCTCTGCGCCTGCAGCGATACCGTTGCAAATGCAAATAGCACCATAAAAATTGTGGTAATCTTCATAAGTTTCTCTTTTAGTTAAAAAATTAAGGATAGCTTTGTTCAACTGTTTGCTATAACTCGTTTTGTTGCTCAAAAATTGTTCCGAATTGAATAAATCTTTGCTGGATCCACTTTCTACACAACTTGAAGGCACTTTGCACACCGATGAACTGACCAAGGCACTATATGCCACGGATGCCTCTGTATATCGCAAGCTTCCTGCGGCCGTGGCCTACCCCAAATCCGAAAGGGACATTCAGGTTTTGGTGCACTTTGCTAGAAAAAACAAAATCGGATTGGTACCCCGTACAGCAGGTACTTCGTTGGCCGGGCAATGTGTGGGCGATGGCATAATCGTCGATACTTCGAAGCATTTTACAAAAATTCTCCACCTCGACCAAGAAAAGAAACAGGTCAGGGTTGAGCCAGGGGTAATTCGTGATGAGCTCAATCAATATCTAAAGTCTTACGGACTGTTTTTTGGTCCGAATACCTCAACCTCGAACCGCTGTATGATAGGGGGGATGGTAGGGAACAACTCCTCAGGCACCACATCGATCCAATATGGCGTTACCCGAGATAAAGTAGTGTCGCTCAATACTGTTCTCTCTGATGGCAGCATTGCCGTTTTTGGGTCGGTCGAGAAAGAAGAATATCATAAAAAAGCCAAGGAGAATAGTTTCGAGGGAAATCTGTATGCGGCCGTTGCGAACGAACTGTCAGATCCGGTCATCCAAAAAGAAATCATCAAAGAATTCCCCAAACCGGAGATACACCGCAGAAATACGGGCTATGCAGTTGATGAACTGCTCAAGAACAATCTTTTCGGCACTAATGATCGAACATTCAACTTCTGCAAATTGCTTTGCGGTAGCGAGGGTACCTTGGCCTTTACCACTGAAATCACCTTACAATTAGATGACTTGCCACCACCACTTTCTGCAATGGTGGCCACCCATTATGAGACACTCGAAGATTGTCTTGGTGATGTAGCGCCGGTAATGGCCCACAACCTGTTCACCTGTGAGATGATGGATAAGGTGATTCTCGACTGCACGAAGAACAATCGTCAACAATTGGCAAACCGCTTTTTTGTAGAGCGGGATCCGGCCGCGATTCTGATGCTCGAGCTCAGGGCACATACCGAGAAGGAGTTGCAAGAACAGCTCAGCGCACTGCAGCAGACCATCAAAAGATCAGGTTTGAGCTATGCGGCCCCCACACTTCGGGGCAATGATATTAATAAGGCAATTGAACTTAGAAAAGCCGGCCTTGGGCTGCTGGGCAACATGGTGGGCGACCGCAAAGCAGTGGCCTGTATAGAAGATACAGCGGTGGCCTTGGAAGATTTGAAAGATTTCATTCTCGAGTTTACTGAAATCATGAAGGGTTATGGCCAAGAAGCGGTGTACTATGCCCATGCCGGGGCAGGGGAACTACATTTACGGCCTATTCTAAACCTTAAAAAAAGTAATGATGTCGCACTCTTTCGCCAGATTACTACAAATGTGGCGCAATTGACCAAAAAATATAGGGGAAGCTTTAGTGGCGAACATGGCGATGGCATTGTACGCGCAGAGTTCATTCCCATGATGATCGGGCAAAAGAACTATGAACTATTAAGACGAATCAAAAGCTACTTCGACCCCGAAGGCATTTTGAATCCGGGAAAAATAGTGGAAGCCTACCCCATGGATGCTTCATTGCGCTACAAAATCAACAGGGAAGAGCCCGAAATAAAAACCCTTATGGACTTTTCAGATAGCCAAGGAATTTTGCGCGCCGCTGAAAAGTGCAACGGCAGTGGGGACTGCCGCAAGACGCACCATGTGTCGGGTGCTATGTGCCCCAGCTACCATGCCACCAAGAATGAGAAGGATACCACACGTGGCAGGGCAAATGCGTTACGGGAATTTTTGACCAATACAGAAAAAAGCAATCGTTTTGACCACAAAGAGTTGAAAGAAGTCTTTGACCTGTGCCTCAGCTGCAAGGCTTGTTCAAGTGAATGCCCCAGTAATGTGGATGTGGCGGCCCTCAAGGCCGAATTCCAGTATCAATACCAAGAGGCCAATGGGTATTCATTGCGTAGCAAGCTATTCGCTCACAACACCAAAATAAATCGTTTGGCCAGTAAGATCAGTGGACTTACCAATTGGGTATACAGCTCTCGGTTGTTGTCGAATACCCTGAAGAAATCGGTCGGGGTAGCGGTAGAAAGAACTTTTCCAAAAGTCTATAGTGAAAATTTCGATAAGTACTTACAACATTTTAAAAATCAATATAATAGACATTCTTCAAAAGTTGTTTTGTACATTGATGAGTTTACCCGCTACCTCGATATTGAAGTAGGTAAGGATGCCATCGAACTTTTGACCCGTTTGGGGTACGATGTCGAGCTGCTATATGCAGAGAGCGGAAGGACCTACCTTTCAAAGGGGTTCTTGAGACAAGCCCAACAATTGGCAAAGGAAAACCTTTCACAAATCAAACCTATACTTGAATCGGGCACCCCCATTGTCGGCTTGGAACCTTCGGCCATTTTGACCTTCCGCGATGAGTATAAAAGACTGGTCGATGACCAAGAGCAGGTTGAACGTTTGGGTGCGCAGTCATTTTTGATCGAAGAATTTCTTGCCAATGAGGTGACCAATGGTGTCATCGGTGCCGAGCGGTTCACCGATGCCCAAAAAAAGGTGAAAATCCACAATCACTGCCATCAAAAAGCGCTTTCAAACCAAAAAGTGACTTTTGACATTCTCAATCTTCCCAAAAACTATGAGGTTTCCATAATCACTTCGGGCTGTTGTGGTATGGCGGGCTCTTTCGGTTACGAGAAAGAACATTACAATACCAGTATGGCAATAGGTGAGCTCAAGCTTTTTCCATCCGTAAGAAAAAGTGGTTCAGATACCCTCATAGCGGCCAATGGCACCAGTTGCCGTCATCAAATAATGGACGGTACGGGCAGAACGGCGCTACACCCCGTCACCATCTTGCGGGAAGCCCTGATCGTCTAAAATGTCATCATCTGCCCCTGCAATCGGTTCTTTTTCCTTTTTGGTCTTTTCGGCCTGTGCAGAAGTGATCGAGGCGATAAGTTGATTGATATCCATTTCCTTGACATCATCATCGACAAAGAATGGCGACAGCTTATCTTGGCTGTAGTAGTAGACTTTCCACCTTTTGAATGAATATTCCAGAGCCGTCAGATTTTCGACCCAATCACCTGAATTAAGATAGGTACAGCGACCTATTTTGTTCTCGTACCTCTCTTTTTTGGGCTGGTGGATGTGCCCACATACAACATAATCATAGCCATTCTCGATAGCGAGGTCGCCGGCTGTTTTTTCGAAATTATTGATGTACTTGACAGCACTCTTGACACTATTTTTTATGCGCTTTGAGAGGGAGTATTTTTCTTTTCCCATCCCCTTCAAAAACCAGTTCGCCGAACGGTTCAGAAGAATGAGCATATCATATCCATACCCACCTAGTTTGGCCAGCCACTTGGCATTTTGTATCGAGATGTCAAAAACATCACCATGAAAAATCCACGCTTTTTTACCATCAAGGTTCAAAACCAATTTGTTGGTAATGGTGACATTGCCCATAGTGGTATCGGCAAACTTACGGAGCATTTCATCATGGTTGCCGGTAATATAAATGACCTCAGTGCCTTTGGCGGCCATACCGATCAGTTTTTTTAAGACTTTAAGGTGTGAGGCTGGAAAATATCGTTTGCTGAACTGCCATATATCGATGATATCGCCGTTCAATATCAACTTTTTGGGATCAATGCTATTGAGATACGCTATCAGTTCATCTGCATGACAACCATATGTACCCAAATGAACGTCAGAAATTACGGCCAATTCCAGTTTTCTTTTTTTCAATACAAAGATAGTTTAGCTGCAAAGTAACGATGCGGCCATGAACTGATAATCAAATTCATATCAAGTATCTATCAGAAAAGTGTTAAACTATTGTGATGTGGGCGCTTTGTATGTTAGGTAAACATTAAGGAAGTTCAAGTTTTTGTATAAGATTTTTAAAAAGTACCTTTGGTTTTCTTATTCGCAATTCAATGGCAGGAAACACCTTTGGCAACCTTTTCAAATTGACCACCTTTGGCGAATCGCACGGCAAAGCCATTGGTGGCATTATTGATGGATGCCCTGCAGGATTGGAATTGGATCTAGATGCCGTACAAAACGACTTGGACAGGCGCAGACCAGGGCAATCGGCCATTGTGACCCAACGAAAAGAGCCAGACACCGTTGAGTTCTACTCCGGAATCTTTGAAGGGAAGACCACGGGAACCCCAATTGGGTTCGCCATTCACAATACCAACCAGAAATCAAAAGACTACTCCCATATCAAAGATTCGTACCGCCCGTCACATGCCGATTACGTTTATGACCAGAAATATGGATTGCGTGATTATCGCGGTGGCGGCCGAAGCTCGGCCCGCGAAACAGCCAGTAGGGTAGTGGCCGGTGCCATTGCCAAACAATTGTTGAAAGAAGTACGGGTAACCGCCTTCGTATCGCAGGTAGGGGAAATGAAACTCAACAAGGCCTATCAAGAACTCGATTTCTCAAACATAGAAGAGAATCCGGTACGTTGCCCAGACCCTGAAATGGCATCGAAAATGGAAGAATACATCAAATCCATAAAAAAACAGGGCGACACCATCGGTGGGGTCATTACCTGCGTGGCCCAAAATGTACCGGTCGGCTTGGGCGAACCTGTTTTCGACAAGTTGCATGCCGATCTGGGCAAGGCCATGCTTTCGATAAATGCCGTCAAGGGATTTGAATATGGCAGCGGATTTTCAGGTGTGACCATGAAGGGTAGCGAACATAACGACCAGTACAATGAAGATGGCACCACGAAAACAAACCGCAGCGGTGGTATTCAAGGTGGTATCAGCAACGGAATGGACATCTATTTCAATGTGGCCTTTAAGCCCGTGGCCACCATACTGCAAGGTTACGATACGATCAACAAAAAGGGTGAAAAGGTAGCGGCCCAAGGAAAAGGTCGCCATGACCCTTGTGTGGTACCACGAGCCGTGCCTATTGTAGAAGCCATGACCGCCTTGGTGCTGGCCGATCACTGGTTGTTGGCGCGGACCAATAAATTGTGACGCTGTTGCCAAGGTGAAGGGGCACATTGCCTGTTGAATGTTTAAAATTACATGCTCTTCTTTTAACTTCACACTTCACATTTCGTACTTCACACTTCGTACTTCTTACTTCACACCTCCCACTTCGTATTTCGTACTTCCCACTTCTCATTCCCCACTTCTTACTTCACACCTCCCACTTCGTATTTCGCACTTCCCACTTCTCATTCCCCACTTCTTCCTTCACACCTCGCATTTCGTATTTCCCACTTCTTACTTCACACTTCCTATTTCGTACTTCCTATTTCTTACTTAACAGCTCGCATTTCGCACTTTTCACTTCTTACCTCACACTTCGCATTTCGTACTTCCTACTTCGCATTTCGTACTTCCTACTTCTTACTTCACACTTCCCACTTCCCACTTCGCATTTCGCATTTCGTACTTCCTACTTCTTACTTCACACTTCCCACTTCCCACTTCGCATTTCGTACTTCCTACTTCTTACTTCACACCTCGCACTTCACACTTCCCATTTCGTACTTCCTACTTAAAATGGTATCTTACCCATCAAAATATAGACTATGCGAAAACTGCAATTGCATTGGAAAATTCTTATCGGAATGCTACTCGGCATTCTCTTCGGATTTGTAATGACCTATCCAGATTGGGGTCGTGACTTTGTTGCAGATTGGATCAATCCCTTCGGGACCATATTTGTGAAACTGTTGAAACTGATTGCCATTCCGTTGATCTTGGCATCGCTCGTCAAGGGCATTTCCGATTTGAAGGATATTTCAAAATTCAGGAACATTGGGGTGCGAACCATTATCATCTATGTCTGTACAACAGTGGTGGCCATCACGGTCGGACTATTGTTGGTCAACACCCTTGTTCCCGGAAAGGGCATCTCACAAGATACTATTGATAAACTCACTTCCACATACGCTTCTGATGCAGGTGTCACCTCAAAACTAGAGGAAGCCTCTCGGCAAAAGGAAAGTGGCCCTTTGCAGTTTTTGGTCGATATGGTGCCCGACAATGCCTTGAACGCCATGTCAGAAAACAGTTTGATGCTCCAGGTCATATTCTTTGCCATTTTCTTGGGCATCTCGATGCTGTTGATAGGTGAAAAAGATGCCAAGCCCCTAAAGAATTTCTTCGATTCCCTGAACGAGGTGGTGCTAAAAATGGTCGATCTTATTATGCTGACGGCACCTTATGCAGTTTTTGCACTGCTAGCGGGCGTGGTCGTCTCCTCAAGTGACCCCGAACTATTGTTGGCCTTGCTGAAGTACTCTGGTGTGGTTGTCTTGGGGCTTCTCTTGATGATCGTTTTCTACAGCATTGTCGTTTCGACCTTTACCGGCTATAACCCCTTTGCATTTTTGAGCAAGATAAGTCCGGCGCAATTGTTGGCCTTTTCGACCAGTTCGAGCGCGGCGACCCTACCTGTGACCATGGAAAGGGTAGAAGAACACATTGGCGTTGACAAAGAGGTCTCCAGTTTTGTGCTTCCTGTGGGTGCCACGATCAATATGGACGGCACCAGTCTCTATCAAGGGGTAGCGGCGGTTTTTATCGCGCAGGCATTGGGTTTTCCGTTGGATTTCTCAGGGCAGTTGACCATTGTGTTGACCGCTTTACTGGCTTCTATCGGGTCTGCTGCCGTACCTGGGGCCGGTATGGTGATGTTGGTCATCGTATTGGAGTCGATAGGGTTCCCGCCCGATAAGCTCGCCATTGGCCTGGCCTTGATTTTTGCGGTTGATAGACCTTTGGATATGTGCCGTACCGTTGTCAATGTAACAGGAGATGCCACCGTATCGATGATGGTGGCCAAATCTGTGGGCAAATTGGGTGAGCCGAAGGTAAAAGAGTGGGATGACCATTACGATGAGGTGAAGTAGGGTTTATGGGTTTGGTGTTCTTGGCTATCGGCACCAGCATAAATTAAGATCGAGAAAAACCTTTTTTATGCCTCGTTGAAATTTAAAGTATTTGCCGTAACTTTTTAAGGTGCAAAAACAATAAGCGTATAAACAACTAAACTCTGAACCCAAAATGAACATCTGTTTTTTAATGTACCCATGGGAAGAAATCGATGCTGAGAACGATACCAGTCTAGCGTTGATTCAAGAGTGTGTAAAGCGAAAGCACGGAGTCGCCATTTGCACTCCGGCAAATTTGACCATTCGAAATAGCGTGACCTCTGCGTTCTGCACGGTGGTCAACAAAATGGAAAAAGTGCCCAGTAGCCTGAAATCATTCTACAAGCAGGCATCCATACGGGAAGAAATGCTGCCTTTGGCCGGGTTCGATGTCATTTTTATGAGGGCCAATCCACCATTGGATCCCCTGATGTTGAATTTTTTGGATTCAGTGAAAGATGATGTGTTCATCGTGAACTCCCTTCAAGGACTTAGGGAAGCCAACAACAAGCTTTATACAGCTGCTTTCGGTGATAGCCACAGCAATATCATTCCTGTGACCCATGTTTCAAAAAACAAGAAATATTTGGTACAGCAAATCAAAGAATCAACAGCTGACAAGATGATTTTGAAGCCGTTGAACGGTTTTGGGGGCTCAGGGGTCATCCTTATTGAAAAATCTGCGATGAGCAATATAAAATCGTTGTTGGATTTTTATGTAACCAATTCAGACGGAACATCTAACTATGTCATACTTCAAGAATACATTGAAGGTGCTGACCAAGGCGATGTGCGCATACTTTTATTGAACGGGGAGCCCATTGGTGCCATGAGACGTGTGCCCGGTAGCGATGACCATCGTTCAAATGTCTCTGCAGGCGGTTCGGTGGCCAAACACACTTTGACAAAACATGAAAAGGCCCTTTGCAAGCAAATCGGACCCAAATTGGTGAAAGACGGACTCTATTTTGTGGGCATCGATGTCATCGGTGGTAAATTGGTCGAAGTGAACGTGATGTCGCCCGGTGGCGTTACCTATATGAACAAGGTCTATAAAACAAAGATCCAATGCCAGGTCATTGATTTTATCGAGAGCAAGGTGTTGGATAAGCTACAAGCATTTGACAGGCGCTCACGCTTGCGAAAAGAGGTGCAAGATGCATAGGCTTTCCATAGCAGAAATCATTTCGAACATCAATAATGGAGTGGTTTTCGAGGCAGTAGCTGAAAATTATTCCCTTACCATAAAAATCGATGACTATGTTCCCTATGTCTGTGGGGCCGTGCATGACGGACATCAATTCAGGAAATCTCTTTGGGAAAACTGTCTGCATACCGAATACGAACGTTGGTACGAAGAAGACCCCTGCACCAAGCAGATGGTACAATCACATCCGATTGTCATCGCGGGTTGTGACAGCCGTTTTGAATATGATCTGAACCGCCCGCCCGAGACCGCAATTTTTGATACCGCCTGGGGAAAACAACTCTGGAGAAAACCACTTAAGGAAAAAGAAAGGCAGCACAGTCTTCAAAAACATACTAATTTTTATAGTATCACCCATGCCCTAATGGCCAAATTGGAAGCCCTGCACCCGAAAGTATTGGTCTTTGATATGCACAGTTACAATTGGAGACGATGGGATAGGGAAGTACCCACCTGGAATTTGGGCACCAGCAATATAGACAACGAACGGTTTGGGCACATGGTCGATAGTTGGCGCGAAAAATTAGGGTCCATGGCATTGCCCAATGGCATCAGGCCGACCACGGGCATCAACGACACTTTTCAGGGCAACGGCCACTTTCTCAAGTACATCACCAAGACCTTTGCCAACACCTTGGTATTTGCCACTGAGATCAGCAAGGTATACTGCGATGAGCTCTCTGGCACCATTTATCCTGAAGTGGTACGATCTGTTGAGAACCATTTGAGAGATTTGATACCTTTGCAGGCTAAAGAATTCATGAACACCCCATGATAGAAGAAAAAAAGCGACAAGAGCTGCAACAAAAATATGCTGACCTTTTCGAAATCGACGCCAATCTTGACCGGTTGATCAAGCGTATCGAACTGCTGAATTATGTGAATCCGCAGAACATTGAAAAAGAAAAGCACAGATTCTTTGCCTCTAAATATAGCATTGAGCCTGAATTCAAGTATCCCAAGGTCAAGTTCAATCCCTTTAAACTACAACGACTTTTCTTTGCCCAACGATTAGAACGGATACAAGATGACACCATCAGAAAGATGTACACCGATGTCATCAACTACTATTCAAACATGATCCAATGCATTGAGACCATTGGCAAGGGAAAACACTTCTATTACAATTCCCTGAGCGTGTACGGTACGCCAACAGAAAAAGATGTACAGAATGCACAGTTTATCTTGCACTATGAAGACGAACCGTCTTCAATGGATATGGAGAAGATATTCACACCTTTCGAAGCCGAGGAGTACTTCATGGAGTTTTCAAAACAGTATGATTTTCCCTTAGAGGTACGCTTTTCTACCCATATTGCTGCCGATGCCATGGTGAGTAATAGTGCGAAGACCTTGATCATCAAAAAGAATACAAAATTCAGCAAAAACCAATTGTTGACCTTGGCCAATCATGAGATTGGCGTGCATTTGGTTACCACTTACAACGGACTCGAACAGCCCTTGAAGATATTCTCGAACGGAATGCCCAAAAATGTCGAGACCCAAGAAGGACTCGCCGTTTTAAGTGAATATATGGGTGGGGCACTTACCCTTAAGCGCCTAAAAGAATTGGCACATAGGGTAATGGCATCTGATAGTTTGATAAAGGGCTATAGTTTTGCCGACACCTTTGACCTGATCCACAATAAGTACAAATTGGATCGCGAAGAAGCTTTTTCCATTACATTGCGGGCGCATAGGGGTGGAGGGTTCACCAAAGACCGATTATATCTCAGCGGACTCCGAAAAATCTTCAAGCGTTACAAACGGGAAGAAAATATGGAGGTCCTTTTCATGGGAAAGGTCTCATTGGATGATCTCGAGAACATCAAATACTTAAAACAACTGGGATTGGTGCAAAAAATCACCCACAAAAGCCGCTCTTTCGATCAGAAGAACAATACCAACAGTACGTTGGACTTTATTTTGAACAACCTGAAATAGAATCTCTGTTCAAACCAAAAACAGTCTTTCTCTTTTACAGGCCCAATTTTTTGCCCAGCTCTTTTGAAAGGGCATCCTTGTGCACGGTTATGCTTATCGATTTCAAACGCAGGTAACTTTCGCTGAAGTACACGTAACCATCATAAGTGGTACGCCTTTTGTCAGTGCCCCAACTGTTCTTTACCTTGTAATAGGTTTTTCCATTTTGGTCTTTCAAAGTGCCCGTTATATGCATCAAATGATCGTCAGTGGTGGCATAGCTTTCAAACTCTTGCTGCCTATACGCTTGGTCAATGGCCTTTTCAGGTACAGGTTCTGACAATGATTTCTTGGTATCTTCTTTTGATTTTGGCACTACGGCGACGCCGTGTTTACTCGAAAAGGTCTTCTCACTCACATCACAGTCCAGTTCTACCGTAAAACCTTTGTCGAGGGCGCCATTGATCACCGCGACAAATTCATCCAACGGAATGTTGTAAAAACTGCCGTTGCTCCAGTTGTCGGGTATGTTCAAGATGAAGTTTGCATAAAAGGGCTGATGTGCAAAAGAGGTCAAATTCACATAATCATCCGGATTGATTTGGGTCATCTTTAAAAATGATTGCGGGGTGTACGATTCACCATTGTAGGTGAACTCGGGCACATCTTCGCCTAGGTAGACATCAAGTATCTTTCCGGTCACTTGTCTCCATTTCTGGCTCAAGCGTCCAGAGGGGTTATCGACATAGGTTTCGGCCACCGATCTGAGCACCGCTATCAACTCGCTATGGTCATGTCGATCGGTACCAACATCGACCAGACCCGAATAGGCCTCGGTAGGTACCAACCCATGTAGTCTAACGGCATTCAGCACATCATGGGCAAGACCACCTTCACTCAATTGCGCCTTGCCTTGCCGCATGATATAGTTTTCCATTTTAGCGGGATACGTTTTTTTGACGGTGTACAGTTCAGACAAATCGATATCCTTGCCGGTGAGGCGAATGATTTCCGATTCCAAAAAGGACGTGCTGCTGAAACTCCAGCAGGTGCCCGTTCTGCCCTGACTGATCACTGGTGAAGCCTGCAGGTCGATCACCGTTGTAAATTCATAACCTTGGGCGTTGCCGACAATAGCGCCCAATAAGAAGAAAAAGAAAAAAATGCGTTTCATTGCCTAAGTTTTGCTTGGTAAATTAAGCATTTTCGTGTTTTTTATTGACAAAAACTGAAATGATTTAAGAGCGTTTGGGGTGAATGGCCAACCACCTTTAGGGTCAGCCCAAAAACTTGGCCTGCAACTCAGGGGTGGGCACCATGCATTGGTCTTTTTTGCCAAACCAGCGGTAGCGGTTCCGGGCCACAAAGTCATAGATGACGTTTCTAAAAGAAGAGGGTATCCATTTAAAGATTTGTAATAACTTCCAAACACCGCCAAAGCTTCTAGCAATCTCTAATGCGGCGTCTGACTTGATGTAGTAGGCCATTCCGGGTTCAATGAGCACGAACGAATCTACCGTCGACGTGTCTATTCCCCGTTCTTTGACCAACTGTGCCCCCAGATCACTTTGCAGGGCGGCATATCGAAAAACATCCTTTTTGTCCCTTTTGATGATAAATTGAATGGCGCCATTGCAAAGGTTGCAAACGCCATCAAACAGGATTATTTTTTTTTCCTCTTTCACGGTACAAAGATACGAACCCCAGAGGTGAAAGCCTAGTTCACTAAACCTTCGGGTTCCGTTCGCGGTCTTGTAGAAACATCAGTGTTGAACGCGGTCATATACTTGATAATTTTTCTTTTTTGAGCATGAACACCAAATCGTTATAGTCTGGATGTTCTTGCAGACCGTGATTGGTAAAACCTGCTTTCTCAGCAACCCTGATCGAAGCTTTGTTGGCTTTTGTGATCGGTGCTACGACCGCATCAAAGTCTTCACTTGAAAATACATGATCGGTAAGTGTCACCAATATCTCTGTGGCAAGTCCTTTTCCCCAATACGCTGGCAGCAAGGCATAGAACACCTCAATTTCATTATTCGTCAGTATTGTATAACCGGTCACCCCTATAAGGCAATCATCTTTCTTGTGGGTGATGGCATAAGATAATAGGGGCGTTTCCGATTCATAAAAAGCGATAGTGGTTTCAAGCAGGCCTGAAACACCTTTTTCCGTCAACATTTCTTCAGGAAAAGCCATATGCTGGGTTACCGACCTATCGCAGAGCAACTCGATAAGCCTATCCCTGTCTTTGGGAAGAAATTTTCGAATTCTGGTTCTAGACGTATTTAAAGATTCAAATGGTTTCATTGATTGATTTGCAATTTAGGGTTCAAGGTCGGCCGCCCAGGTCATGAATCCAACAACTTGGTGCCACTGTCATTTTTTTGCTTCGACCAACTCCAATTGGTCCACACTCACATTGGTGGTGAACAGGCCGTAGTTCACCACGGCTTTTCCTTTTTCAAGAATGTCGATGCTGCCCACCGCTTTACCATCGTGCAATCGAACACGGTCTCCAATTTTGAAGACAGGTTTGGGCTTGTTCCTTTCTTTCTCGGCAGCTTTCTTCTTGGCCACTTTTTTCTGCTCCCTGACCTTGACGATTTTCTGTTGCAATTCTTGTGAGAGCTGTTTTTTTTCGACCCTTTTTGTCTTGGCCTCTTTGGCGCTGGTTTTCTTCCGCTTGCTATTTTCGGTTTCGACGATGCGCAGCAGTTCAGAGATTAACGGCCGTTTCTTATTGTCTAAAAAATAGCGCTCCGCAGCATCGTTGACTTTGTTGCCCAAATAGATCATTCGCTGGTTGTGGTCGTACAGTTCTTGATAGTTTTCAAGTTTCGACTTGATCTTGGCATTCAGTTTTTCCAATCGCTGGGCTTCTTCACGGGCCTTGCTTTCCTCTTCTTGAAGTCGTGAGCCCGTTCGCTCCATTTGATTGCGCTGTTTCTGCAATTTTGATATCGTGGCATCGAACCGCACCTTGCCACGGTCTATTTTTTTCTTCGCCTTATTGATGAGGTTATAGGGAATGCCGTTCTTTTGGGCCACCTCAAAGGTGAACGAACTGCCGGCCTCGCCCATGACCAATTTGAAAATGGGCTCTAAGGTATGGTTGTCGAACTGCATGTTGGCATTGGTCATATGGGGTAGCTCATTGGCCAACAGTTTCAGATTGGCATAGTGGGTGGTAATGGCCCCATATGAACCACGCTCATAAAAGACCTCTAGAAAAGCCTCGGCGAGGGCACCCCCCAATTCAGGGTCTGAGCCTGTGCCGAACTCATCGATCAAGAATAGGGTCTTGCTATCACATTTCTTCAAAAACCGCTGCATATTCTTTAGTCGATAACTATAGGTGCTCAAATGGTTTTCGATACTCTGGTTGTCACCGATATCGGTCAATATCTTATCAAAAAAACAAACCGAACTTCTTTCATGAACGGGAATTAGAAGTCCTGATTGAAGCATTACTTGAAGTAAGCCTACGGTCTTAAGGGTGATACTTTTTCCTCCAGCATTGGGTCCCGAAATCACTATGATACGGTTCTCTGCATGCAATTCAATGGTCTGTGGCCATGTCTTTTCTTTCTTTCTTTTGTTCGTCAAATAGAGCAGGGGATGGTAGGCATTGCGCAGATATAACGCTCTTTCTTTGTTGATTTTAGGAAGGGTGGCATTCATCTCATCGGCATATTTTGCCTTGGCCGCCGTGATATCGATATGGATCAGGTAATCTTGATATTCGACAAGCAATCCGGAAAACGGCCTTATGAAATCCGTCAGTGAACGGAGAATACGCTGAATCTCTTCCTTTTCGTCATATTCGAGATTGTTCAGCGCCCGGGTATGGCCTAAGGTGGCTTCGGGAATGATATACACAATGCTTCCCGTTTTCGAATGGCCCATCACGGTACCCTTCACCTTTTTGCGGTGCATGGCCTTGACCGCCAACACCCGTCGGTTCTCAACGACAGACTCACGGATCTCATCTAAAAAATCGGCAGTCTGGCACCGTTGCAGGGCACCATTGAAACTGGAGTTGATTTTGGTCCGCACCTCATTGATTTGCTGGCGGATGTGTTTCAATTCAGCTGAGGCGTCATCTTTGATTTCCCCAAACTTGTCAATGATGGTACCGATTTCCATGGAAATGGATTTGTTCTCCTCAAGGGTATCCGATAGCTCAAAAAGCAAGGGATAGTATTCTTTGAACTTTTTCAGGAATTTCTTGTGAACAAGCACCGTATCACACAGGGAAACTATCCGCCTAAACCCAGAGACCTCAAGAAGGGTATTTTCAATATTCAACAATTTCAATTCGCCATTGATGGCATCAAAACCATGATTCGGTATTCGGTTTTCGTTGGTGAACGAAGAAAGGTATTCAGAGGTCTGCCCCAAGATGGTTAAAAGTGCCTCTTTGTCGGTATAAGGCTTTATGGTGATGACGGTCTCTTTGCCCAGATCGGTATTGCATCGCGCCGACAGTTGGGCCAATACCGCTGGAAACTCAAGATCTTGAAGTGTTTTTTGATGTATTTGCGACATTACTTATCGAAAAGATGCTGCAAAGGTAAGTATTAGGCCGCTTCGCCCATAAAAATCAACTGCACCAAAATCGCTGATCCAATGGCAAAGCCAAAGCTCAACAATGTGCCGATAAGCACATATTCGGTTTTGTTGAAACCTTCTTCTTGCTCGCTCTTATACCGGAGAATGGACTTTGAAGCCAATAGAAAGCCCACAGCGGCGAACTGATTGACGAAGACAAAGACCAATATCAGATAGCGTTCCGTCAGGCCGATCAAGCGCCCGGCATTCGGCAGGTCTTCAGTGTTGCCGACTCTGATATCAAAAAATCGAAAGATTTCCTTGATGAAAATATTGACCGCTTTGCCACAGAAGACAAAGGCCAATAGTATGGCCAGCCATTTTTCGGAAAGGGGCATATCGATGATGACATCCATCGAAAACCAATTCGAATACACCACCACGGCAATCAACAAAAAGAAAAGATGTAGGCCCTGGTCGATGAAAAAGGCATACCTGCCCACCCATTTGCTCTGGTTCAAATAGGGCTTAAAGCCATCGACCAACCAGTGGGTCAGGGCGATGAAGAGCGAGGCAAATACAAATTGCCATTGTAAAGACAGCACCCACGAACTCAAAAACATAATCAAGATGTGCCACTTCAAGAATTTGCTCTTAAAACCCTTTTCGTTCTTGTCTTTGGCCTGTTTGTACGACTGAAAGGTAAAATCGGTCAAGATGTGTGCCAGCAGTTGCAGTAGCAATAGTTGTACAAAGCTCATTTTATGGGGACTTCATTTTTTGACGGAAGTAAGTTACGGCTTTTTCGATGGCGTTCCACCCCAGACTGGTCGAATGTTGGTTGACAGACGATTGTGAAATGCCCAGTTCGTCGGCGATTTCGTTCTCGCTCTTGCCCAGCAGTTTGTGATAGAGAATAAGGCTCTGTTTTTCGGTGGCCTTGTTAATGGTATGGTCGATCAGGGCCATCAACGGTTCCAGCGCTTGGTCGAGTAGGGGGTTGCCCGATATGAAGAACAAGGTGTTTTTGATGACCACACGTTCTTTGCCATGGGTGCTCTCTTCACCCATTTTACGACCTGAAAGGTAAATGGCCTCACCATCGATGATGCCCCGCTCGGGATCTAAACGCTGCAAGGTACCGTACCCAATGGCAAGGCGAATGCCATAGGTCTCAAAACTCTTTAGACGTGCCTGGTTTCTTTCAGGATTCACGGTAAAGGCCTTTACCCAGCTTTTGGCCAATAGCGCCACGGTAAGGGCATCAGCGGGCTGGGGCACCACACACTCCCAGTAATCGCCCTTGACCAGCCTTGAATAGGTGTCGAATTGCATGGCCAAGGTAATGTTCAGGGCCCGTAAACGGGCCTCTAACGCCTCCTTTTGGGGGTTCGAAAGGCTGGTAAACGCCACTACATCACCAGATATGACCGCATAGTTCATGATACAAATATATAAAATATAAGTTTAAAAACTTATAAATAATAATTATAAGCCTTAAAGCTTATATATAACGAATATAAGTTTGAAAACTTATACTTGATCAAGCTTTAAAATAAAGGAGGAATAAAGGGAGGTTCATTGATGAGGTTTCTCAAATGAATAAAAAGGATCATTCGATTCTGTATTGAAGCATCCAATCGTAAATGGATATATCAAATGCATCATACTCCGAATTTTCTGTTCCCATACCCGAATCATCATAAGTTCTTTCCCAAGAATCATGGCCTACATTTGGAAAAAGGGTCAATTTTGCATCGAACTTGGGTCTAGGATCGTTCGCATTCAACTGGGTGACCATCTGAACCGAACCATTGTTTTCAAATGCCGGAACAACATTGTCTTCTTCGCCATGAAAGGCCCAAATAGGCGCGTGAATAAGATTTTCTTTTGGTGTAGGCCCCCTGCCGCAAATGGGCACCAATGCCGCAGCATAACTTTCACTACCTTTTGTTCCCTCATAAAACCAACACCCCCGCCCGCCCATACTAAGGCCTGTCAAGTATATTCTTTTGGTATTGACCCTATACTCTTCAATCAAGAACTCTATGAAACGATGAACCGTATCGGGAAACCAATCCCCCTCTGTCTGTGGGGAAACCACCAAAAATGGAAAAGGAGGGTTCCAATCACCAGATTCAATCAGTTTGGGAGGGCCGTGCTCCAGAACACGGTCAAGTTGGCCAGGAGGAAAGCCGAGACTATTGCCCTTTTGACCAGAACCGTGTAGAAACAAAAGCAAAGGATATTCATATTCATTATCATCATATCCACCAGGGATGTAGGCAAAATAACCAAGACGACGAAAGTCAGAATCAAGCGTCAAAGGATACGATCTATGCTCACCACCTTGATCGGCAGGCAAATTATGCAAGTCGCTAAATTCGGGATCAAATAATACAGACTTCTCGACCTCCTCGGTCGGTGGAAGTTCAATTTCTGGGGGAGATTCCCCATCTGATTGCGAACAAGCAACCAAAAAAAGAACCGAAAAAAGCAATGGACCAACTTTCATTAGTATTTCATCGTTAGAATCTAGATAAGCCATGAAGATAATCAAACGAAACCTTAAAATGGTAAAGAGGGGCTGTTAAAACGGGCCATTGGAACATTCTTTTATAAAAAGACAAATTCTTCACAACCAATCGAAATAGAAGGAAATATGGCAAGCCGCAAAATTTATTCAAGGCATTCAATTCCCGAATACCGCTTTGACCAGTACATCGACCCCGTACCGTACCACATCGGTGGTAGGCAGTCCGGTCACACTTTGGGTCTCTTGAATTTTGGCCTGGGCAGTAGTCTCTTCCATACCATAGGTGTTCAGGGCAATGCCAATGGTCTTGGCAGATTGCAACGACCCACAGGCATGGGCCACGGCCTCATTGAGCGCAATAAATTTATCGAGCGGGGGAACCGGCACATGCGATACCGGATAGCGCAGATGGTCATGGAAAGCCTTATGGCAAAGTATAAAGTGGGTGGCCTGTGAGCCACGAATCAGGGGCAGGGTAGCGGTACTGCCGGGGTGGGCCAAAGACCCTTGGCCTTCGATGATGATGATATCGTTGTCGCCCTGTTCCAACACGGCCTGTTCAACGGCGCCGGCCGCTTGGTCAACCTTTACGGCATCTAAGGGAATGCCATTGCCCATTAGGGTGATGCCAATCTGCCCCGTGGGCACAAAACCCACTTTTACGCCTTGCTTTTTGAGGGCGGCATAGAGCTCGAGGCCCGCGGTCATTTTACCCGAGGCCATGTCGGTACCCACCATCAGAATGCGCTTGTTGTTCAATTGTGCCGCCTTGCCCGTGGCGATGGGGTAAGAGTGCTGGGGTTTGCGAACGTCCCAGATCATATTGCTTTTGAGCAAGTGCCCGAAGCGTGAATTCAGGTCGTCGTGCAGTCCATTGATCAACGAAAGACCGTTTTTTAGGGCGTGGGCAATGGGCGCATCCCATTCGGCCGGAAAACGGCCACCGCTGGGGGCGATGCCCAGCACCAAAATTTCAGCTTGCAACGTAATTGCCTCATCTACAGTTTGTACAACTGGAATCGTATACGATAATCCCACTGCTTCTTGAACCGTTTTGCCCGCATAATTGGAGTCGATCACGCACACGATCGGGTGTTTTGAGAAACGCATCAGCCCAAAACCCATTTTGCCCGAATCGTTGTCAAGGGCACCCTCCATGTAAATACATATTTTTTGGCTGGAATCGAACATTTAGGCTTCGGTTTTAAATTTTCCGCCATGTCCGGGCACATCGAGTGGCATGGTGATCTCGTCGATCAAGGGAGCGCCCTCGCAAGGATCCGGATTCAAATTATAGTGCGAATCGAGATCGATATGGTCAAGTGCCCCTGAGACAGCTGCCCCTGCCGCAATCGATATGGAGGTTTCTCCCATGCAGCCGATCATCGTTTTGAGTCCGAACGAATGGGCAGTGGCAATGATGCGCAATGCCCCCGTTAGGCCCCCACATTTCATCAATTTCATGTTTACCCCATCGACATTGCCGGCCCATTTCGGAATATCGGTCGCAAAGCGGCACGATTCATCCACAAAAATAGGTAAAGGTCTGTTTTTAAATAAAATGGATAATTCTTCCTCACGCCCTTCTTCAAGGGGTTGTTCTACATATCCGCAGTCGCGATCGGCCAACCATTTCATCATGTGCAGGGCCTCATCGACATTCCATCCCCCATTGGCATCGACCCGAATCGATATAGGGTACCTTTTGCTGTATTCCAACACTTCATGGTACATGGCCTTGTCGGCCTCAAGCCCTTCATTACTGCCCAATTTCACCTTTAGGGTCTTGATGCCCTTTTTTTCCAAAATCAAGGGAAGGCGTTCCCTAGCCTCTTCGGGGGGCATGATGCCCAAGGTGATCGAAGTGGGTTTCGAAGGTTTTGGAAACCCCAGTATACGGTACAGTGGCATGGATGCCTTTTTTGCCTTTAGGTCCCAAAGGGCCATATCTAAAGCGGCCAAAGCACAGGGGGCGACATTGGCCCTCAGTGCGGCATCATGGGTTTCAAAGACCGATTGCAGGTTGATGTCCTCTTTCAAAAAGGTTTCCAGCTGTGACTTGGCCTCTTCAGCCGTCTCGGCACCCTCACTGGCACCGGGGGAGGTTTCACCCCAACCCGTATGGCCGCCATCGCTAACGGAAACAAACAGATTGTACTGACCGTCACGAACACCACGGCTTATCCGAAGCGGAAACAGTTTTTTGAGATAAACAATTCGATATTCGATTTCCATAGCAAATTAAGATGGTTAGGCGTGGTAAATATAGGTGGTATTGTTAAATTTGGATAGTATAATTTTCGTAATTCGAACAATTTTTGGGCCTTGAGAGATGACAACACCTTTATATACCTAATTGCAGGCATTGTGCTATTGCATTTCATAGTGGGTTTCATTTACCTGATCTACAAAATGGGCAAAAAGAAGTAACCGTAAAATTTATCATGGAAGTAAGCATACATCCTACTTGGAAACCCCATTTGCAAGCCGAATTCGAACAACCCTATTTTCAAGAACTCGTCACCTTCGTAAAGCAGGAATATGGGAACCACACCTGCTATCCGAAGGGAAGGGACATCTTTTCGGCCTTTGACCATTGCCCCTTTCAAGAAACCAAAGTCGTTGTCATCGGGCAAGATCCCTATCATGGTCCCAATCAAGCGAACGGACTCTGTTTTTCGGTGAAGGATGGCATTCCGCACCCGCCTTCACTGGTCAACATTTTCAAAGAGATCAAGGTAGATATGGGCGTGCCCTACCCAAAAAGTGGCAACCTAGAACGCTGGGCCGATCAAGGGGTGCTATTGCTCAACGCCACACTGACGGTGCGGGCCTATCAAGCGGGGAGCCACCAGAACAAAGGTTGGGAAATTTTTACGGACGCCGTCATCAGAACGATTTCCAACAAGCTTGATGGGCTGGTGTTTTTGCTCTGGGGCGGATTTGCCAAGAAAAAGGCAAGCCTCATCGACCGAAACAAACATCACATACTCACCTCTGGCCACCCATCACCACTAAGTGCCAATCGAGGACTTTGGTTCGGCAACCAACACTTCAGCAAGACCAACAAATTGCTCGAACAGATGGAAAAAGAAATAATCATTTGGTAGTACTACAAAATATTCAGAAAATAACTACGTTTGTTTTAGAAATGACTGAATGATTATGGCCGAAACTACATTAAACTCCGCTTTGATGGTAGACGATGACGAAACTACCATCTTCTTGAATAAACTTTTTTTGCAAAACCTGACCCCTGAACTTGAGATCAATACCGCTGAAAATGGGGAAGAGGCCCTTGATTTTCTTAGGGCGCATCTCGATGACCCTGAATTTGGGCATTGCCTATTGGTACTCGACATCGAAATGCCGATTATGGACGGTTGGCAATTTTTGAGGGCCTATGAAGAAGAATTCAGTGAGGCCCAAAGAAGCAAGGTCACGGTGGCCGTACTGTCAATCCATAGCAATGATGAGATCGCGAAAAGGGCGGCCCAATATCCCTCGGTGACCGAGGTGTTGGCAAAGCCGCTTTCCGACGCGCATTTTCAAAAGGTGATCAATAGACATTTCCCGGGTTTTTTAGAACATGTAAGTGTTGATTGAAACTACCCCCAAACCATATCGGTGAAGTTCTTTTCCGTCGCCACGAGATGAAGGTTCAAAAGGGTTTGCTGAACCGATTTGAATGTTTCTTCGGTAAGCTGTTTCTGGCTCCATTCCGTCAGTGACAGCCATGTATCGATATCTTCCAATTTTTGTTCGTAACGATTGGCCAAGGTACGGTTGATACTGGGAATGGACTTGAATTCTTTGGTGTACAGGTTGATGCACTGCAAAACATGTCGAAGCACGTTTTCATTTCTCGCCAAAAAGTGCTTATTGGCCGCTATGACAAAACAGGGCCATGGGGTAGGGCAGTCACCCAAACGTCTAAAAACACCACTGTCGACCAAAGGCTTCGTTGTAAAATGCTCCCACATGAAATAATCGGCAGTGCCATGGGCAAGGGCCGCTACGGCACCCTCTAAATTATCGATGACCTCAAATTGCAGTCGGGAAGTATCCCAACCCTCTTTTTGCGCGTTTACGAAGGCCATGAGATGACTTCCACTGCCAAACCTACTGATTGCCGCCTTTGTGTTTTTAAGCTCTGAAACGCTCTTAAAATGGCGCTGTGAGGCAACATGGATGCCCCAAAGCAGGGGAGAACCCACATACTCTTGTACGATCATGGACGGATTGCCTTCCGAAATGCTCTTTACGATGCCCTCGGTCAAGATAATGGCCAAGTCGGTCTCGTGGTCGGCCAATAGTTGTGCCATACGCCCCGTACCCTCGGGAATGTCGGTCCATTCCAATACAATTCCCCTTTCTTCAAAGGCTCCTTCCTCAATGGCTAAATGCCATGGCAGATTGAAGTGCTCGGGCACACCAACGATACGCACGTGTTTCATTTACGATGCCGTTAAATGTTCCAGACCGTATTTGATGAGCGTATCAATCGACTGTTGTGGGTTGCTTGAAAACTCGCCCCTTGTTCGGTTGGCCAAAACCACGTTCAACGAAAGGGCGTTGTGGCCAAGTAAAAGGGCCAGACCATAAATGGCTGCGGTTTCCATCTCAAGATTCGTGATCTTTCGTCCGTCTAAGTCGAGTTGGGCCAGTGATTTGATCAAGTCTTGAAACCGGGGCGGTATTCGAAGATTTCTGCCCTGCGGACCGTAAAATCCGATGTTGGTAAGGGTCGTTCCAAATCGTATACGATTTTTATCAAACCTTTTCATCAAATTTTCGCTTGCATCGAACGCATACGGACGTATACCTCCGGTGCCGAAATCAAATTTCGCTTCGAGTTGATCTCTCAATTCCAAATTTTGCACATGACCAGAATCGTAAAAATGCAACAGTCCGTCCAGACCGATACCCGTTTCGCTCAACAAGATGGTATCTACGGGTATGTCTTTTTGAAGCCCTCCACAGGTACCGATTCTAATGATGTTCAGCGCCTTTTTGGCTTCTTTGACCTCACTGGTGCTCAAATCAATATTGGCCAGGGCGTCCAATTCATTCATGACAATATCGATATTGCCGGTGCCTATTCCCGTTGAAAGCACGCTAAAGCGTTTTCCGCCCAAGTAACCGGTATGGGTGACGAATTCACGTTTGGTCTTTTGAACCTCTAGGGTATCAAAGTATTTTGAAATGGCCGGAACCCTATTGGGGTCGCCAACGACGAAAATGGTCTCGGCAATGTCTTCAGGATGTAGGTTTAAGTGATAAATGCTGCCATCGGCATTCAGTATCAACTCAGAAGGGCTGAACGCCATATTATAATTTTAGAATACGGTCGTTTGCGGTGTTGTAAAGAAAACTGTATTTAAGGGCCCCGCCGAGATAGGCGTCATTGTTGCGCAATTGGGCATAAAAATTGGTTTGTGCCTGCAGTACTTCTTTGCCTTTTTTGGTCAGTTTTACAGGATTGAAAGACGAAAAAAGCGGTCGCAACGAAGTAATGATACGGTCATATTGGGTATCGCCATAACCGTACATATCATTTTGTTGCAGCACCCCCCCAAGCAGCTCACGGCGAGTGGAGAACTTACCATTATGGGCCGTATCGAGCACTTTGTTTTCCAGTGCGTTGAGCCCATTTTTAATGGCAGGGAAACGTTTAAGGTGCGCCCTGATGGCGTCGGGCAGATAGTCGAACTGAAAATCGTCATCAAAATCCAAAAGGTTTTCAAGCCTGATCGGGTTGTCGCTACAGTATAGTTGCCAGACATAGTCTGCATACTCGATATCGTCTTGGGTCAACTCTATCCTACTTTCATAAAGCTCCATCAGTTGGTCATCGCTCAGTTCACCGAGTCCGTGCAACTCATCCGATCCTTCGACTTTTCCGCTGCAGACCAAAGATATCTCGGCATGTCGACGGTGCGTCTTTAACCAACTTAGCACGGCCAACATATTGATTTGACAGAAAAGATCGTACTCAAACCAAAGCACAATCTTATCTTGTTGTTTGTGGTTACAGAGAGAACGGTATTCTTTCAGCGTCTTTTCTACAAACCAAGACTTTGAGATCTTGTAGTTCTTGTTCAAAAATTCGAAACGGGTTTTCCAAAAAGATTCACTTCCCACATTGCTCAGGGTCTTACCCTCGCAAAGCATCTCGCGCCAGGTGATGATGTCTCCCTTCAGGGGTAGGGATTGTAATCTACTTGTGAAACTGTCTCCGTTGGTAATGTGCAACAGCGATTTCATTTTCGGTAGTAGTTTTCGTTGGTTAGAATTGATAAATGTAGTGTTTACGGAAAAAAAATGAAAATAATTTTTCTAAAACATTGATGCTCAGTCCATAATTTAACACTATCGCACGCAACCTTCTTGAATTGAAGGTATCACAAACCCTCAACCGCCGACGCGTTTTACCTTAAAACCGTGCTCGGTCAAAAAGGCCATGATCTTATCTCGGTAATCGCCCTGAATGATGATTTTCTCATTTTTGTGACTGCCCCCAACGCTTAAATAAGACTTCAGGGCCCTTGCCAATTTCTTGAAATCGTCATCGGCCCCGTTGTAACCTTCCAAAATGGTCACCGGTTTGCCCTTTCGTTTTTCATACTTGCAGATGATCGGGTCGTCTTGTAACCAAAATTCTGATTTTTGGGGAGTTTCAGAGGGATTTTCTTCTGGAACGTGGTCGGGGAAAAGATTCCTTAGCTGGTCTTGAAGGTCCATATACGCTATTTTTTGATCAATCCCAGTTCGATCAAGCGCTCATGCAAGAACTCACCTGCTGTCGTGTCAGGGAACAGTTTTGGATGGTCGCCATCGATACAGTTCTCCAAACAATTCAATGGCATTTCACTGATCGGGTGCATAAAGAAAGGAATCGAATAACGCGAAGTGCCCCAAAGCTCCCGCGGTGGATTCACCACTTGGTGTATGGTCGATTTCAATCTGTTGTTGCTCAACCGTGAGAGCATATCGCCCACATTGATCATCAACTGGTCGGGCTTCGCTATGGCATCGACCCATTCGCCCTCATGGTTCTGTACCTGCAGCCCCTTGCCATGGGCTCCCATCAGCAAGGTGATAAGGTTAATATCACCATGGGCCGCCGCCCGTACCGCATTTTTGGGCTCCTCCGTAATGGGTGGATAATGGATGGGGCGTAAGATAGAATTTCCATTCTTTATGTACTCGTCAAAATAATTCTCATCGAGATCGAGATGAAGGGCCAAGGCACGAAGTACATACTGGGCGGTTTTTTCGAGCATTTGGTAGGTTTCTTTGCCGACCTCATTGAAATTGGGCAGCTCTTCGACATGTACATTGTCAGGATACTCCGCTTCCAGTTTGGGATTGTTCTGCACATATTGCCCAAAATGCCAGAACTCTTTCAGGTCACCTACTTTTCGGCCCTTGGCCGATTCTTTTCCAAAGGAAGTATAGCCCCTTTGCCCACCGATACCCTCAATTTCATACTTGTCTTTCACCTCTTGGGGCAGGGCAAAGAACTTTTTGATCTCGGCATACAGTTTATCGACCAGTTCATCTGAAAGAAAATGTCCGCCAAGGGCGACAAATCCGATTTCTTCGAATGCAGCACCGATTTCTTTGATGAATTTTTCTTTGCGTTGGGGGTCGCCCGACACAAAATCACGTAAATCTACACTGGGAATGGCACTCATGGCTTGCATTTTTGTTCGCTCAAAGGTACATAATCTTGCATAACCTTTTGCTGCTCTTAGTAGTGCCGTTTTTACTACTTTTACATCCGCTTATCAGACCACATGAGATACCACATTGGCCATCTAGATCCGGAAACCTTGGTTTCGCTTTACACCAAGATGCTGAAACCCCGAATGATAGAAGAAAAAATGCTGATCTTGCTTCGTCAGGGCAAAATTTCAAAGTGGTTCAGCGGCATCGGACAAGAAGCCATTTCTGTTGGCGTGACCAGTGCCCTGAAAGACCAAGAGTATATTTTGCCCATGCATCGAAACCTAGGGGTTTTCACTACACGAAACGTTCCGTTGAACCGCCTGTTCTCGCAATGGCAGGGCAAGCCCAACGGTTTTACCAATGGCCGTGACCGCAGCTTTCATTTCGGCGCCCAAGAGCATAAAATAGTGGGCATGATCTCACATTTGGGCCCACAATTGGGCGTGGCCGATGGTATCGCCTTGGCCGATAAGCTACGCAAAAAGAAACGGGTAACGGCTGTTTTCACAGGTGAAGGGGCCACCAGTGAGGGTGATTTTCACGAGGCGCTGAATGTGGCCTCTGTATGGAACCTTCCTGTGCTTTTCTGTATCGAGAACAATGGCTATGGTCTTTCGACCCCGACCGACGAACAGTACAATTGTGAACATTTGGCCGATAAGGCCAAGGGCTATGGCATGGAGTCGCGAATTATCGATGGCAACAACATTTTGGAGGTCTACACCAAGGTCAATGAATTGTGCAAGGCCATGAGAAGACGCCCCAGGCCAGTATTGCTCGAGTTCAAAACCTTTCGAATGCGCGGTCACGAAGAGGCCAGTGGCACCAAATACGTGCCCCGCGATCTTATGGAAAAATGGGCCGCCAAAGACCCCTTGGAAAATTATTTGGAATTTCTTCGCAACGAAAACCTTCTGACCGAAGAAAGAGAGGTAGCCATCAAAAAGAAAATCATTCACGAAATAGACGATAACCTCAAACTGGCCTTCGATGAAACACCGACATCTTTTAATGAAACAAAAGAATTAAATGATGTATATAAAGAGTATAATTATCAAGAAATTAGTCCTAACAATAAAGTAAACAATATTCGCTTGGTCGATGCCATTTCAGAAGGGCTCCGTCAATCGATGCAACAACACGAAGAGCTGATCATCATGGGGCAGGATATTGCAGAATACGGGGGCGTCTTCAAGATCACGGAGGGATTTGTAAAAGAATTTGGCCGTAAAAGAGTGCGTAACACCCCCATTTGTGAATCGGGCATCGTTTCAGCTGCTATGGGGCTTTCCATCAATGGCATGAAATCGGTGGTCGAGATGCAGTTTGCCGATTTCGTGAGCTCTGGTTTCAATCCGATCGTGAATTATTTGGCGAAGGTGCATTATCGTTGGGGCCAAAATGCCGATGTGGTCATAAGAATGCCCTGTGGAGGCGGAGTGGGAGCCGGACCCTTCCATTCGCAGACCAACGAGGCATGGTTTACCAAGACTCCGGGATTGAAAGTGGTGTACCCCGCTTTTCCGGCAGATGCGAAGGGGCTATTGGCCACCGCCATCAACGATCCCAATCCCGTACTGTTCTTTGAACACAAAGGGCTGTACCGAAGCATATATGGTGATGTGCCCACGGGGTACTATACGCTTCCGTTCGGCAAGGCAAACCTGCTACGTGAGGGCGGTCAGATCACCATCGTCAGTTATGGTGCGGGCGTACATTGGGCGCTACAGACCCTTGACAAATATCCCGAGATCGAGGCAGACCTTTTAGACCTTCGTACGTTGCAGCCATTGGATACCGAAAGTATTTTCAGCTCGGTAAAAAAGACGGGCAAACTTATCATACTGCATGAAGACACATTGTTCAGCGGTATTGCCAGCGATATTTCTGCCCTGGTCACCGAAAACTGCTTCGAACATCTCGACGGACCCATAAGGCGTGTCGGCAGCTTAGAGACCCCGGTACCTTTTGCCAAAAACCTTGAAGAGCATTTCCTGCCAAAAAAACGTTTTGAAACAGCTTTGCTCGAATTACTTGATTATTAGAACTATAGTGCAGATGGGAATCGAGAGCATTCTTCATTTTGTCTATTTTAACATTACCTTAACGACCTTCAAAGGCATTTTATGTGTCTTAACCGTATATAGTTCAGAACTAAATAAAATCATATGGTAAAAAAAGTATTTTTGGTGGTATTGGCGGCCGGATTTCTTGCAACGGGTTGCTCTGTCAGCAAATCGGCAAGAACACAGCGAAATTTATTCAGCGGTAGCTGGTCGTTAGACAATATTTCCTACGAAAACAACAGCGGTAACTTTCAGTCCGTCATTTTTGGTGACTCACGCGATATATGCTTTGAGGGAAGTGACTGGTTTTTTAGGGACAACAACAGTACCGGTCGGTACACTATAAAGGGCGGAAGCCTTTGTCAAGGAGGTGATCGCTTTTTCAGATGGTCAGTGGTAGAGCCGGCCAATCGTTTAAGCCAGTTACAGTTCAAGTATATCGATGAAAACCGGAAGGATATTTCGGGTGGAACCGGATACCGTCTAGATATTGCCAACCTGACCGAACAGCAGATGACCCTGAAGTCGAATGTTACGGTAGATGGCGAGCTTGTGACCATTGTTTATGAATTTTCAAAAAAATAATCAGACATGAAGGGATATGTAATAAAAAGTACAGCGTTATTGGTCGTTTTTAGCCTATTCGTAGGGTGCAGTACCGTTAAGAACGCCAATAACAAACAGAAAGGGGCCGTCATCGGCGCAGCGGGCGGTGCCGTGATCGGCGGCGTGATCGGAAACAACGTGGGCAAGGGCAATACCGCCCTCGGTGCGATTATAGGCGCCGTGGTCGGCGGTGCAGCAGGTGGTTATATCGGCGACCGTATGGACAGGCAGGCTGAACGTATCGAAGAAGAGATTCCGGGTGCAGAGGTCACCAGGGTAGGTGAGGGCATCAACGTTACCTTCAATGAAGATGCCGGAGTGTATTTCGATACCAACAAGTCGAATGTCAAGGGCACTTCTGCCGAGACACTCGACAAACTGGCCAATATATTGAAAGAATACCCCAAGACCAATATCTTGGTCGAAGGCCATACCGATAGTGCAGGGCCAGAAGATTATAACTGGGACCTCTCACAGCGTAGAGCCGAATCGGTGACCAATTACTTGGTGGCAAAGGGTATCGAAAACGGTCGTTTTTCCACAAAATGGTACGGTGAGACCCAGCCCAAGGCAACGAACGATACCGCTGAGGGCAAAGCCCAAAACAGAAGGGTAGAGTTGGCCATTGTCGCCAGTGATGAACTTAAACAAGAAGCATATCGCGAGACCAAGGGATAAGCTGTTGCTGTGAAAATTATGTGAATCCCGGCTCAGAGGTCGGGATTTTTCTTTTTATGGCCTATCTTCATATCGTGTACGACTATGAGGTGATTATTTTGGGAGGGGGACTGGCAGGCCTGACGGCCGTGCTGCATTTGGCCAAGGCAGAAAAAAAGGTATTGGTCATTGAAAAATACCGCTATCCCAAGCACAAGGTCTGTGGCGAATATGTCTCGAACGAAGTAAGGCCCTACTTGTCGCAATTGGGGGTCGATATCAATGTTTTGAGACCGGCTGAAATAGCTGCCTTGCAGCTCAGCACACAGACCGGTAAATCAATCCAGACGCCTTTACCACTGGGTGGCTTCGGCCTAAGCCGTTATGCTTTTGACAAACACCTATATGACTGCGCCCAGGCTGCAGGGGCAGATTTTCTTTTTGATACGGCGAGCGACGTGGTCCATAGAAATGGCATCTTCACCATCACCACGCAAAATAATGGTACCCTAACCGCACAAGTGGTTCTGGGGGCCTTCGGAAAACGCAGCAACCTCGATGCGCAACTGAATCGTGCATTCATCAAAAAAAACTCACCTTGGTTGGGGGTCAAATGTCATTACGAGTACGATGGGCATCCTAGTCACTTGGTGGGATTGCATAGCTTTACCGGGGGATATGCCGGACTTTCAAAAACCGAGAAAGGCAGTGTCAATTTCTGCTACCTGGCCTCATATAAAAGTTTCAAAAAGGAAAAAGACCTGAACGCTTTTACCAATAATGTAGTGGGAAGCAATCCGTTTTTAGGAAGTTTTCTCGAAAAAGCGACCCCGCTTTTTGAAAAACCATTGACCATTGCCCAAATTTCGTTCCGAAGAAAATCCCCGATCGAGAACCATATATTGCTATTGGGCGATAGTGCGGGAATGCTCCATCCACTGTGCGGAAACGGCATGGCCATGGCTATACATAGCGCCAAGATCGCTGTGGAGAGCGTATTGGGGCACCTGAAAAATCCCCATGCACCCATTTCAAGTTTAGAAAAACGATACGCCTCGCTTTGGCAACACCATTTTCAACAACGAATAGTGATGGGAAGGTACCTACAGCACATCTTGCTCCATAAGACCTTTTCTGAATTGGCCATTGGTACGGTGGCGCGATCACAGAAAATAGTGCAGACCCTTATTTCAAGAACCCATGGGAAACCAATTTTGAATTGATGGATTTAGCGCTGAGAAGTCATGAAACAGAATGGATGGATGCTCCAGATTTGGAGCTATTCACCCTTGAAAAGGTCTTTCGAGACATCAATCGTGCCAACGCATGGCTGGGCGGCAACCGTATTACGATAAAAGCGGTGCACGAGCTCATCAAAACAGTGCAAAAAAAATCGTATACGATTTTGGACTTAGGTTGCGGTGATGGCCAAATGCTTCGTGAACTCGCCATTTCCCTAAGAAAAAAAGGGATTCAGGCCAAATTGATAGGGTTAGAGTTGCGGGAAGATGTGGCCATGATCGCCCGCAGCTCTTCAAGGGATTTTCCCGAAATAGAATATGTTCAGGGAGATATTTTGCACCTGAATGACGAAAAACATGCTTGTGATATAGTGCTCTGCACGTTGACCCTTCATCATTTTGGTGATGAACGGCTTCCAGGGTTGCTGAACAACTTTTCGAGACTGGCCAAAATCGGCGTGGTCATCAACGACCTGCACCGCCATCGCTTCGCCTACTATCTTTTTATGCTTTTTGGCTTCCTTTTTCTAAAAACTGCCATTGCCAGAAATGACGGACTGGTCTCCATACGGCGTGGTTTCAAAAAAGCGGAACTGGATGCACTGTCCGAACAAGTCACCAATGCAAACCATACAATCAAATGGCAATGGGCCTTTCGATTTGTATGGACCTTGCGAACCAAACGACCCATTTGATCATGACCATGGCCCGAATTGTCAATGTAGCCAAAGAACTGCCCCCTTTCAGCCGCGATACACAGGCGATATTGCCGTACGTGCAACATTGGTTGGCCGATCAAGAAGAACGTTTTCGTCGAAAAGTGCTCAAAATATTTGAAGGGGCAGGGGTAGACTGCCGCTATGGCATCATGGACATCGACGAGGTCTTCACGGCCACCTCATTCGAAGAAAAAAACGCCATTTATGTACGAGAAATGAAACGCTTGGGCAAAAATGTCTTAAAAAAGGCATTGGAAAACCAAGGGTGGAGCGCTGATTCGTTAGATTATATCATCACCGTCAGTTGTACGGGCATCATGATTCCGTCACTCGATGCCTATCTCGTCAACGATTTGGGGCTACGACAAGATGTGGTCAGGCTCCCTGTGACCGAAATGGGCTGCGCGGCCGGGGTATCTGGATTGATCTATGCGGCAAACTTCTTACGGGGCGCTTCGGGCAAAAGAGCCGCTGTTGTGGCCGTTGAGAGTCCGACCGCTACTTTTCAACTCCAAGATTTCTCGATGGCCAATATGGTCAGTGCCGCTATTTTTGGTGATGGGGCGGCCTGTGTGCTACTGTCATCAGAAGAAAATATAGAAGGCCCGGCCATCATCGGTGAAGAAATGTACCATTTTTACGAGGCGACCCATATGATGGGCTTCGATTTGACCAATACGGGACTCAAAATGATTTTAGATCCCGCTGTGCCCGAGGTAATCGCGGCACACTTTGAGGCCATCGTGCATCCTTTCTTGAAAAAGCACGGTACCTCCATTGAAAAAGTAGACCACCTGATTTTTCATCCGGGCGGGCGTAAGATCGTACAGACCGTTGATGAATTGTTTGGTAAATTGGGGAAGTCGATTGAAGAGACCCGAGAAGTACTGCGTGCCTATGGCAATATGAGCAGTGTTACCGTGCTGTATGTACTCGAGCGGTTTATGGAAAAACAACTGAAAAGGGGAGAGCAGGGCCTTATATTGAGTTTTGGACCCGGTTTTTCGGCCCAAAGGGTGCTGTTGGAGTGGTAATTGGAAACGAGATCGGAAATTGACGATAGAAAAAATCGTATATGATTTTAGAAAATGAGAAATGGGCTCTGATATTGGGCGGAAGCAGTGGCTTGGGCCTTGCAACGGCCCAAAGACTGGCAAAAGAAGGGTATGGCCTTATCGTTGTGCATCGTGACCGAAAGACCGATCAGAACAGTATCGACCGACACTTTCAAAAAATCAGGGAGCATGGTCAAGCGTTGCATAGCTTCAATGAAGATGCGACCAATGAAGCGAAACGCAAAGCGTTGATCTTGGCCATTTCTGAACTTTTGCATGATCAGAAAATAAAGGTACTTGTGCACAGTATCGCCAAGGGCAACTTAAAGCCCATGCATTCCAACACCGAAGCCGTCTTGCGGGGGCAAGATTTTGCGTTGACCATCAATGCCATGGCCACCAGTCTGTATGAGTGGACCGGCGATCTGGTCAAACAAGGACTATTTGCCAGTGATACCCGAATCATTGCCTTTACCAGTGAGGGCAATGTAAAGGCCTTGCAGGGCTATGGAGCCGTTTCAGCGGCCAAGGCCAGTCTTGAGGCCATTGTTCGCAATATGGCTTTGGAATTTGCACCGCTTGGTATAAAAGCAAATTGCATTCAGGCCGGACTGACCGACACCCCATCGTTTCGAATGATCCCCAATAGTGGGGCCTTGATAAAAAATGCATTGAAGCGAAATCCCAATAATCGCTTGACCACCCCCGAAGATGTGGCCGATGCAGTATATCTGTTGACCCTGCCAGAAGCACAATGGATTACCGGAACGGTCATAAAAGTGGATGGGGGCGAAAGTCTGAGGTGATTGATGTCAGGTATAAGCAATACTATGAAACCAGAGGAAATTTTACAGAACCTGCCCTATGCAAAACCGTTTCTATTTGTAGATGAACTACTTTATGTCGACGAAAACGGTGCCAAGGGACTATTTACCTTTTCACAAGAAATGGACTGCTACAAAGGGCATTTCAAAGACCATCCCGTTACGCCGGGCGTATTGTTGACCGAATGCTGCGCACAGATTGGCCTGGTGTGCTTGGGCAGCTATCTTTTGGGGCAGGAAAGCAGTGCTACAATAGCCGAAAGGCTACAAATCGCCCTTTCAAGCAGTGAAATGGAATTCTTGTTACCGGTATTTCCCAACGAGACGGTGACCGTGGTCTCCGAAAAGGTATATTACCGTTTCCAGAAATTGAAGTGCAAGGTCAAGATGTTCAATGAAAAAAACGAATTGGTCTGTCGCGGTACGCTATCGGGCATGTTAATAAAAAGAATGGATGCAGAATAGGGTAGTGGTCACGGGTTTGGGAGTCTGTGCGCCCGGTGGGGTCGGACTCAGGCAGTTTGAAAAAATGCTTTCTGAAGGAAAAAGCGGCATTACCTTCTTCCCAGAATTGGAAAAACTAAAATTTGGATGTCAAATTGCTGGAAAACCATTTATTGACCACATTGACTTGAACCAATACTTTACCAATGTTCAGCTAAAGGGATTGAATGCCAGCGGACTTGTCTATGGGGTGATGGCCGGCATGGATGCCTGGCGCGATGCACGATTAGATGCATCTAACAACACAGATTGGGAAACAGGTGTCATCTTTGGTACGGGAATACTCGGGGTCGACAAATTTCGCGATTCGATCTATCTGGTCGATGAGGGCAACGTACGTCGCTTAGGCAGTACAGCGGTGGTGCAGACCATGGCCAGTGGCATCAGTGCCTTTTTGGGCGGTATGATCGGGGCAGGCAATCAGGTGACGACCAACTCTTCGGCCTGTAGCACGGGCACCGAGGCTCTTCTAATGGGCTTTGAACGCATTGCTTCAGGGCAGGCAAGCAAAATGTTGGTGGGCAGTTGCAGTGATAGTGGTCCGTATGTATGGGGCGGATTTGACGCCATGCGCATTCTTCCCAGAAATTTTAACGATACCCCTGAAAAGGCCAGTAGGCCCATGAGTGCCTCGGCAGCGGGGTTCGTGCCCGGAAGTGGGGCAGGGGCCTTGGTATTGGAATCACTTGAAAGCGCGCAACAACGTGGGGCCACCATTTATGCAGAGCTGCTTGGGGGTGCCGTGAACAGCGGCGGGCAACGAAATGGCGGCAGTATGACCGCACCTAACAGCGAAGCGGTACAACGGTGCGTCAAAATGGCCCTTGAAAACACCAAGGTATCAAGCTCGGCCATCGATACCATCAACGGCCACTTGACCGCAACGGCCAAAGACCCGATCGAGATCGAGAACTGGTGCCAGGCCTTGGACCGCCATGGCGAAGATTTCCCCTATGTGAATTCGTTTAAGGGGCATGTGGGGCACTGTTTGGCGGCTGCGGGCAGTATTGAGTCGGTAGGGGCCGTGTTACAGCTGCACCACGGTACCATTTATGGTAATGTGAATGGTGAAGATGTGCATCCTGAGATTGCCAAAAGGGTAGGGGAATCCAAAATTCCGAAGAAAACGATCAACATTTCCCCAAAAATTGTGGCAAAAGCCAGTTTTGGTTTTGGCGATGTGAACACCTGTGTTATTTTTAGCAGGTTTAGCGACTACTAAAACAACTATGGAAAAAGAAAATCGGTACGACAAGCTCAAGGAGATTGTCAAGACCTACCTGCCCGACGACGTCTCGGTCGACGAGATCAGACCTGAGAGCAATTTTACCAGTGAACTGAACATCAACTCGGCCAATCTGGTCGATATCGTATTGGATGTGGAGGACGCTTTTGACATCATGCTCGAAAATGATGATATGGATGGCATGCAGACCGTACAGGACGCCCTGGCCATTATCGATAAAAAAATAGTGGAAAAATAATGGAAGCTTTTATCAAATGGGCCAAACAAAAGCTAGACGTCGACCGTCGATTGCTGCTGATATACTGTGTGGTCTATTTCCTTTGGGGCCTGGGCATGAACTGGTTCGGTACCGAGATGGAAATTGCACGTTTTACCTTTTGGTGGCAGGTCATTACCTGCTATATTCTCTATATGGTGCCCATTTCACTATTGTTGCGTGGACTACCATTTCATCAGCAATACGCCTACGGCCTCATTGCCATGGGACTGTTAGAGTTCGGGGGCTATGCCCTGGGCACTTCCTATGCCTATCCCAATAACTTGGTGGACCAGTTTTTTACCGAACGTAATTTTAGTTTGGCGATGGCCTTGTTTTTTGCCCTTTATTTTCCCTTGGGCAATTGGGCCGTAGGGCGAATCTACACGGCACTGTTCAAAAAAAGGTAAATCCGATTGTTCTGAATCGGTCTATTCCGCCAAGACAAACACGAAGTTTATGTTTACCAGATTGTCTTCACGCTTTTTCTTGATCTTAATGTCGTGGTCGATGGAGTAGAGGGAGGCGTTGCCCACCAATCGGTTTCCTTGTTCGTTAAAAGTAATGGTAAGGGGTTTTGAAATTCCTTTGAGGGTCAAAGTGCCTTTTACGATAAATGCTCCGTTCTGTTCGACCACCTCGTTGCTCTTGAAGTGTATTTGGGGGTGGTTATCTTCATCAAAGTACTTTCTACCCCTCAAGACCCAATTCCTAAAACCGATGCCGGTATCTAACGTTTTGACGGCCACCGAGCCCTCAAAGACAGAGTTACCGGGCTGCTGTCGGTCGATGATTGCATTGGATTGGAAGCCTTCGATACTGCCTTTTACCTTTTTTGAGGGAAACTCAAAGGTGATGGCAGCGGATGCGATACGGACCTCTTGCTGCGCCAAACCTTTATGGGGGAGCAGAAGGGCAATGATCAGAAAAGCGTGAAAAAAATGATTCATGGTATTGAGATAGGGGCAAAATGAATGCCATACGGCCAATTGGTTCAAAAATACCGATAAAACTTACCGAATATCCAAAAATCAAGCACAATTCAACCAAAATCAATACCTTGTCGCCCGACGAACACTAGTATAATGAAGCGGAACCACCCTCTTTTATGGTTTGGCCTGTTTCTGCTTTTTGCACAACTTTCGTTTGGGCAAAATGCACAAAAGGAAATAAAAAAGTACAGCGATGGGGTACCCCGTACCCAGGTCGCCCAGTTCGAATGGGCCATCGACTTATCAGAAGAAGCAAGGGATAGTCTAAAACAGAAGCACAAAGCCCGTATTATGGCCATAACACAGGCTTTGGATACGTTGGACATTTCAGAAAAACGAAAACAAAGACTGTTATCGATGCTTCAAAAAAATCCTTTTTCAGAAAAAGTGCTCAGGGTGGTGGCTACCACAGCGCATGAATAATGTACCACTAGCTCATGAACCCACTGCACTGGGCAGTCGATACTTTTTACTTCACATTTTACGAACGACCATTTGTACAGTGCTGGCCACCGTTTGTACATACAAGCTTGCAGATTTCATGTAATTATCTCATATTCAATACTATAAATTTTGATGTCCCATGAGCAGAAAAACGATTTTAATTATTTTGGGCACCTTGATCATGCTGCTTGCGTTTTTTTTCATGTTCGCAGCGCAAGAGCGGCAAGACTTGGGGCGATTGACGGTCTCCCAACATGTGACGGGCCAGACCTATTGCCAATACAAGATTACAAAAGCGACGCCCGAAGCGGGTCGCTACTTCAACAATGGCGACAAAGTGTGCATTGAGTGTTGTACAGGTTGGCCGCCGACCGTGCAGCAAAACCAGATTTGCCCATCACGTATCTCTTTCAAGGCCAGCACAGGTCTGGTCACTTACGAAGCCGAAAGATGGAGCGTGGATCAGGGTTGTGACGATTGTAGTGACGCTAGGGGGTATTATGTATGCCCGTAACTGCCGTTCATCGATGCGCTTTCAATTTTGTTTTCTTCTTTGCCAATTGATGCTCCAATTCTTGAAGGGTTTTTTTAAGGGAACTCTCAAACGACTCACTGTTTGACTGCGCAAACAATTGGGGTCCGGGCACACTGATACGGATACCACAAATTTTTCCGGTCTCGGAAGAGGAGCTGTTTTCTGTGCGGAAAAAGATAGAGGCCCTTACTATAAACTCATACTTTTCACCCAGTTTGTTTAACTTTTCAGTGGCCAATTCTTCTAAACGGGTACTTGATTTTACGTTGTCGTACTCAAAAATGATATCCATATCAAACGTTATTTTACGATTATTTATATTCTTGGAGAAAACTACGAATCACTAGATTAAGATTGTATCAAAGTAAATTTAAATAATGTTAAAGTTATAAAAGATGACAGCTGTCATAATCTGTGGAATAAGAAAAATCCGTAATTTAAATACGAAATAGAGACGTAAACAAAATTATGGTCGCCATGGAAGGCTCAACCTTTAAGAAATATACGAATGTGGACCACCTTTTGATGAAGGTCGAGCGCAACCAAAGTATTGTGTTCAAATTTTTGAAAAAGTTGAACTCATACCGTTGCGAACCCACCGACTATAGATGTTTTGTCAAAGTCGGACAATTAAAACATGGCTTTAAGGAATTGGCCGCCGAGCAACAAGACCTCATTTTGAACGCCCGCAAAATCGCCAAACAAAAACTACAAGGGCAAATAACGGCTTGCTTGAACCGCTTTCAAGAACTACAAGCGGAAATGGAGGCTTATTTGCTGGACACCAACAGCTATTACTGATACAGGTCCGCTAATTTCATTAGGTATTATTTAAGGTAAATCATAAATATATAAATTCTGTTTATATAAAGCATTACTATTATAAATGGGCGTATCGCCCTCAATACCCGTTTTGGCCGTTATATTTGCCCCAAAGAAAATAGAACTGCTATGGTATCACATCGGGTGCTCTTCTTGCACGACCTCAAAAACACAGCACAAAAAAACTTGATCAATGCACACAAACTGGCCCATAACTTGAATGCGGCACTTGAAATAATGCACGTGAAAAAACCATCGAAGGTAGTGGCCGGCGACAACCAATTCAGTGCCAAACGGGCCCTTTATGAAGATTACCGAACAACGACGAGGCAAATGGAAGAACTGACGGGCGTATTGCCCAAGAACAATTGTTCGGTAGAGGTGCGGTATGGCCATATCAAAAACATCGTGCAGGAGAAGATCAAAGAATCACGACCCGCACTGATCGTATTGGGGTTGCGCAAGGGCAATCAATTTCCGTTCATGGGCGACGGCTTGACCCAATGGCTATCCAAACAGCATACCAATGTGCTGATCGTTGATGATGAAGGTCAGTGTACCGTCAAAAGCGATTTCTTTGTGGGATCGGAATCAAAAGTATTGCGCATTGCCGAGCTTGCCCATCAATGTGAAGTACCACTGCATATTACAACCACTGACAAAACAAAAAGAGAGGTAGTGGCATAGGGGCCATTTTCAGTCGGCATTCACTAACCCCTTAATTATCTATTTTACATAATATAAATTATGGAGCAATTCTCCAAATTCCTGTAATAGCGGTTTTATCGCTATTTGACATAATCAAGTTATAGTGCCTTGGCAGTATAACGTTCATGATTATGACAAGGGAATTTGGAATTATGTACATCCTACAACTATCACAACCTAGTTATCAAATAAAATCATCGAGCTGAAAAAAATTATTAGCAACTTCTCGTCCGCTTGTCGCAAAACCTTATGGTAGTATTTCTAATAGTACGTTGGAAAAGCGAGCAAATTTCTAAGCACTTGCTCACATACTCTCCTGATAGAAGCTTTATATTTCGAATCCTATAAATATTATGTCAAATAGGATTGAAACCTACGTGTTGTTTTTTCTTTTAAGTTTAATGGTTAAGGTTGTTCATTTTCTTTGCTTGTCCAAAGAAAACGAACCAAAAGAAAAGACCCTTTTTACGAGGTATTTTTAGCGCAGCTAAAACCGTCTCAGTTTTCTAAATTTTCTCCAAGGCTTCGAAAATTATTAACAAAAACTTCGCCTATACTGCGTAAAAAGAGCCTCCCTCCCATTAAAATCAAGAAGAGGGCCGAACGTTAATAAAAGGTCTGGTAGACCTTTTTAGTGAGGGGCCAGCTGGTGTATGGCCATGCTTCTCCTCCGCTCCATCTCACCGAAAATAGTAATCAGCCACCGGCTAATTACTATTTCTCGTGCCTTTGTGTCTTAATAGCTTCGCTATTTGAGCGTTTCACGCCCTAACACAAAGCCCAGGGCAATGGTGCTGCCGTGTTAACCACAAACCTGCCAGCGGCAGGCAGGTTCACTCCCCAACCGGCCCGTTTACCTGCCGAAACTGCCATAGGCAGTGTAGGTTGGCATTTTCTTCTGTCCTGCTTTTTCGAAACCTTGACTTTACCCAATTCTTGATAAGTATTTTCCTTTACCTCATGGAATTTCGACCATACTTTGCGGAATTGCCTTTTAATTGTATCATCTCCATTGATTTCTTTCATTACTTCGTTTGCTTTACTTAAATAACTGATGAAATTACCCCAGTCATAATGTACAGAACGGCTATATCCTGTAGGACTACCGGGATCAGGCATCCACTTTAGACGACGTTTTGAACCGACATGGGTAAATCTTTTATACAAACGTGTTTCAAATAATGAATTTGATGGAATATGGGCTTTTTTGGCAAAATGAGCACCACGTCTAAAAGACCTTTTCATTGTGCGATAAAATTTAGAAAAACCAGCGGTTTTAACCCTGACTTTTTCTCCATCATAGCTGAAACCCAAATATTCCAATTGCTTGTTTTGGTTCAATTTTCCGTTTTCAACTATCCCGCCCATAAATTCGCCAGTCTCATTTAACTCATAATGGTATATGTTGGTCTTTTTACGTTGAATGTCGAGCTTCGCTTTAACTTCAATTTCATTTTGTATCAAACTGTAAAAGTATTCTTCATCCTCTCGATTACAAATTATGATAAGATCATCACTGTACCTTTGGTAGTAAGCTTTTTTTGAAGAGTCAATTACGGCGTTATTAACCTTTTCGTCAAAATCTAACATGTAGATGTTAGCCAAAGTAGCACTTATTGGAGTACCTTGTGGAATACCTTTGAGTTTAGTTTTTCCGAGTTCACTCCTACTTCTAGAACTTAGAGGCTTGTCATAGCGAATAAGATCAGTGGCTTCATCAAAAAATTCTTCAGTAGTGCAGAATGCAACCACTTTTTCGTGCCGCATGTTGTAGATTTTGCTGACCTTTTTTCTTTTTAGTTCTGTTTGTGAAGTATCATGTGGCTTAAATCGTTCTATCATTAGTTTGTGCTGGAAACGATTAAAAAGTTCGTTTTCATTGACATAATTCTTTGCAATCAAATTTTTATAAACTGCATAATGATCTTCCGGCATATTATTGACTCTTAAAACTCGCTTCCATTGAGCGTGTAATAAGCGATGGTCTAAATTGTCAAAAAAGGAAGTGACATCCGCCACGATTATAGAAAGCTTTCGGTGTTTATTTTCTTCAATAAAATTTAGAGCTTCGAATGCAAATTCTATGTTGGACTTATTTCCACTTTTTCCATTTTTAATAGGGATTTTTCGGTATGCGACAGCAACAGAAGAGTAAGGTTTGTCTTTTAAGTAATCTTCATAGGCAATGGTAAGCAAATGACTGTAGTAACTATAAATAATGGAATCCAAATGAGATGAAAAAAATATGTGACGTTGCTTTTTTTCACCTACCGTCCGCTGCCTCTTGCCATATTCGTTTTTTAAAGCATTTTTAGCAGGTCTATACTTGCGTTGATTTAATGTTCTGTGAAGGAGAGGTACAAATTTATGATTGGTGATTTTGTCTGGATTGGTAACATAATTAATTATCCAACCACTGTCCCTCCTTTTTGTTAAGGGACGTCCAATGTGGGGATATTTTTTAAATTTCAACCAATCTTCAACCATAGTAAAAAAATATGGCTGGTCGTGGCTTACCTTAATTGGCAGATACAATCCTGATGTTGCTTCTTGCTTTCGCAATACACAACGCCACTCTTTGATAGAATGAAGTTCGTAACTTTGATAGAACCGTGCAATATGACAGCAATAACAGAAGTTGAACTTAAGGTAACTCCCTTCACTATTCTACTGGCCATGAAACTTGTAAGAACATGGTTGCAGATTTGTGAAATTGGAATCACACTTCACGCGTCAGCCGAAATTCTGCGCGTGGAACACAAATGTGCACTTAGCATAAAACGTATCTGCTGGTCTTGTCCCAGCCATAATGCTTTTTATTGAACATAAACCATACCCAAATTGAAAAAGGGGAAAATTCCTTAGATAGATTAATTTTAAATGACTCTTTGTCAGTTTTTTACTGCCATATTTTTTAAGAATACTGACACCAGGTAAGAAGAGTAAAAAGAGTGATGATAAGACATTGTTACTTAAGTATGTTGACTCCTAATAAATAGGTAGTTGTTTTTCCTAAGGGAATCGAACCCCTTCTCTGCTTTTGAGTTTCTTAATAAGTCTTCCATGCCACGTTAAAGTTGAATCCTTAGAAAATACTTAAGTGTAACTCTCTATAATTTAATTGTTTTAATAAAACATATTGATTATTTCTTATATTTAAGTATCTCCCCCGCGATTCTTAGAGATTAAACAATAAATATTCAATTTATCATGAAAAGGACAGTATTCATATGTGCTTTAGTATTTGCATTTGTGTTTAGTTCTTGTGAACAGACAAGAACAATGATAGTATCCAATCCTTTCTCATATTTTACTGAGGAAGAGAAGGCAAACCTGGAGTTCAATCTCGATTTGCTGATAGATAAAATATTGCTAGCCAATGAGACTAAAAATCAGAAAGAAATTAAATCAGCAAATCTGGAATATCTAGAATATTCCAATAACATCCCAATTACTCTTTATGAATCATATGCAAAAAAACTCCTTTCAAGACTAACAAAGGAAAATTACCCAAAACTGATATCAATTTGTATCGATATGGGAAGACGTTTGGTCAGACTTAAAACGGATAGAACCCTAGAAAAATTTAATGATTTGGCTGAAAAAATTTCTAGAATTAAAATAGAACCTACGGGACAGAAAGTAATACTTATTAAGGACTATAATCGTGGTGGCGTCATAAACAACTCTCTTACTTATTCTGACGATATAGGAATTGCTTTTTCTTCCATTTTATTTTCAAATTTAGGCAAGGTGATAACACAAAAGGGCAATATTAATATTAATGAATTTTTTGAGTTAATAGAGATGTCATTTTCGTGTAATGAATGTTTACTAGATTCACCAGAAATAGGCGAAACGGATATTCCAAATATTTTACCTTTTATTACGTATCGCAGTGATTTTAAACAAAAACTTTTCAAACCTATTAGATCTAACTTATTTGAAGTAATAAAGATGCAAAACTCTTATGAAAATGTTGAGCCCTGCGAGTTGTTCAATAGTATTATGGCACGTGGATTAAATGAAAGGAATAGTTCAAACTTTTTCACCTCTATTTGTCAAGCTATTAAACCAGGTAGTGGTTTTTTAGCCTATAACAACAAAAATTGTATCAATGAGGATACTAATCTTTCAGGCATAGATCATAGTGGAGTTAGCGAAAACATTTCAACCGTAAATGACTATATGAACTGTTTGCACAATTACTATGAACAAAGATATACTGGTAGCAACGATGATATTTTTAATTTTGACCCATCCCTGGTAAGTAATAACTCTTCAGGTTCTAACAATTGGGAAGAAAGTTGCTTTAATGATGTGATATGTAAACAAAAATATAGGAATGTTAACCAAGAAACAGGACAGCTAAATAGTAAAGGTGATTCGAATTACTATATAGCTACCAGAGATCCTTGGATTTGGACGGAAGTTGATTATGAAAATAATACAATTACCGTAACCAAAAATATTTCTGGTTCTTTTAGTGATGTTATTACGAGAGAAGTTAATACATGGAATGGGACAACAGAAGGTGCAAGAATAAATGAAAATTTGTTGCAAGGGAGTACGGTTGTCACTCATGGCAATGGTATTGTAGAAACGGTATCATTTAAACAAGATGGGGACTATCGAGAAATTACCTTGTCAATAAGAAACGATGTTACTGGAGAAACATGGATAAAGAAGACTACTGTAAATACCGAGACAAATGAGGAAAGCAACACCAGTTATTTACATGAAGAAAATAATAGTTCAAATCCTAGTAATCAGGAAGAATTCGAAAATGCAATCAAGGATAACGAGGGGAAAATTGATCCAGAAGAAAATGATTTAGACCCACCACTAATAAATCCTGGTCCAGATGGTCCTCTTACTCCCTGTGAACAAATTTTGGAGCCAGAACAAGAGTTATTCTCTACGGATTTATCTCCATTAATAAACCCAAACGAAGAAGAACCTATAAACAATGAATTTCTTGACCAATTAAATGCCATTGCAGAATGTCTGCAAACCTATGATCAAAATGTAAACTCTTGTAGTCCAATATTGATGTGCTCTGATACGGATGATGATCCTTGTAATTGCACAAACTATGGGAACTCATACTTTGGATTTGGAGGTCTTCGTAATTGTAGTAACCAAATAATGTGTCCTGAGGGTACTACAGTATTGGATTGTGGTTGCTCAATGCCTATAAATCAAGGTGGTGGATTAATTCCCAGCCTACCCCAAGGGCCGCGGTTTAAGCCGAAAACAATTAAATAAGTCGAGGTCAAATATTCCATTCCACACACATTACCCTCCCCTCCTACCTCGGGTCGTGTAAAAAGTGTTCCATTACCTTTTTTAAGAAGACTTTGAAAAGAAATTTTTAAGGAAACGCAGTACAAACTTTCGCTTTTACCTAAGCTCAAGTTACATAACGCGGTACATTATAGTGCAGATGTGTATACTTGCACAAATCAACAAATTTCTGTGCAGCTATGCTGCTTTACATAATTCAGTTATCACAACAGCTCGCTGTTTTATAACGTCAAGAATTATGTAAAAAGAAATTTGTGATACGGGGAAAAGCTATTTGACCTAATCAAGTTATAGTGCCTAAGCAGTATAACGTTCATGATTATGACAAGGGAATTTGGAATAATATACATCTTTCAGTTATAACCAACAGCTGTGCTGTTTTATAACGTCAAGAATTATGTAAAAAGAAATTTGTGCTACAGGGAAAAGCTATTCGACATTGTTCAGTTATAACCAACAGCTTTGCTGTTTTATAACGTCACGAATTATATAAAAAAATATGTGCTACAGGGAAAAGCTATTTGACCTAATCAAGTTGTAGTGCCTTTGGCAGTATAACGTTCATGATTATGACAAGGGAATTTGGAATTATGTACATCCTTCAGTTATAACTAACTGCATTATGTAAAAAGAAATTTGCACTACAAGGCAACACAGTATTTTGAATTTTAACATTAAAATAGTTGTTGAATAGTCTTCATAGGTAAAAACATTTTACCACTGTCAGGAAGCTTTATGAAACCATATTTTGTGTAAAAGTTTTCTGCGTCTTTATCAATTGGATCTACGATTACCGCAAATGAACCAATCTTTTTAGAAATCAAACAACTTCTTTTAAGTGCCTCAATTAGAAGTAGTTTTCCAAGACCTTTTCCTTTAAACTTTGTATCAACTGCCAATCTTCCTAATAAAGTAGTTGGGATTGAAGTGTATGACTTGGGAAGTTTTTTCTTAAAGCTTTCCGGGACCTGCTCAAGAGGAATACCATTATTTGACAAGGTAAAATATCCTTGTACAACTTTATCTTCTTCGACGAAAACAAAGCAAGCCGATAATTTTCTTTTAACATCTTGGCTTGCTTGCTTTTGAATATAATTGTCGAGCATTTCTTTTCCACAAGAAAACTCGTTTTTAACATGGGAACTATCTAAAGTTTCTGTTTGAAAACTCATTTAGAAACTGCTTCGTTGTAGTGTTTAGCAGCTTCAATTAAACTTTCATTAGGCTTATCTGCATTTACGATAGCATCAAAGAAAATCTCACTATCTTTTTGACTTTCAATGACTTTTTCCCAATCGCTGACAATTGACTTTGCTTTTTCCTGAGCAGCAGATATAACAAAATCGGTTAGACTGCGAAAGCCTCCTAAACTAGCTGCTCTTTCAAAAAAGATCTTTTGCTTCTTTGGTAGTCTAGTGTCAAAACGCGCTTTCTCTTCGTTAGTCGCTTTGGTATCCATGATTATTTTTTTCAAATGTACGTACAATTTCCGTACTAATCAATTATTTGTACGTTTTTTTTCCGTACAATATTGAAAACCTGATCTCTTTGGAATTATATGTGCCAGAATGCGTTGGCCTTTTTTGGTTCTAGCCCCCCTACTCTATTTTAATTGACCCCAACACAAAGCCGAGGGCAATGGCTTTTTGTTTCAATCACAAACCTGTCTGTACTGCCTTTTCGGCAGGCATTTTCTTCTGGCCATCGCTTCCAACCTTTTGAGCAGTTATATTTATCCACAAACTTCACTTTATAATATTTGAGATATAGTCGACTTCTTTAAGTGCTTTTTTAATTTCTTCCTCTGTATATTTTTCAATAACGTGTTCTCCTCTAGAAAAACAATAAACCCCAACACTGATATCTTCATAACCACAGCCCAATTCTTTTGCATAGTAATGTTGGATTAACGGGAATCTTAATTCACTTTCCCAAATGTAATCCTCTTTGATCATCAGGTACACTTCATAACCTCCGTCTATGGAAAAATCCAGTCTTTGAACTTCTCCGCCTAGAAAATTATTATAGTTAATCTCTAGGTTTATCTTATCTCCAACCTTGATAACTTCATTTCCCAATTCTATAAAATCGTTCACATATTGGTGCAAATAAGAAATATGATCTTCAAGTAATCTATCGCTCTTACTGTTCACCGCAAAATTCCTAAATAATTTTACTAGATGCTTTTCGGCCGATTCAATACCTTCATAATGATATTTTCGGGTTGCAAATTGCCAATATCTATACCTACCAGGCCTTCCTTGAAAACCGGATTCGCCTTCCAATGATTTTTTATACTTCTTTGGATCTTGCCTTACTTCCTCTAACTTACTGTGCGATATTCTCATTACATCACCTTTTTTACTTCTGGGTATTTATCAAAAACATCATAGGCTTGTTTAGATAGTCTGCTATACATTCTTAATGCTTCTTTTTCATCTATAGACTCATTATATAGATCCGGAAAATGTATTAGCAGGTTTTCTAAATCTGAATCCTTATATCCCTTAAATTTTGAAATGAATTCTAGAAAATCAATTAAGTTCCTTTTTCCATTGTCATCTGGAGGTAAACTCGAGATATTTTCTTTTAATAAATCCCTACTATATTCATCCAAGTAAACACCATTATATTCTAGAGAAATTCTGCGTGATAGGCAAGGTATGCATTCGCCACAATGGTTTTTGGCCGACACTCTGGAAGCTTTCCAACAACTAATCGATTTATTTGCGTTATTGGCAATTTCTTCATCTAAGATGCCCACTACTTCACCCTTAGTTTTATATAAGAAAGGGTTCACAATCTCTAAGCCATCCAGAGACAACAATTTCATGAAAATCTCCTTGGCTAAATCAATAAATTTCGGGTTTGCAGTGTGAGTTGAAAAAGGTCCAACACGAGATGGATTCAATGGTAAATGGATTGCGAATTGACCATTTTCTGCAATACTTATTATTTTTCTGAAACCAATACGCCTCGCTGTTAATGCTGCCAGGGACAAAAACAAAAAAGATCTAGTTCTTTGAGTATTTTCCCTTTCAACGTCAGTAGGAAAGAGAAACTCACCTTTATTCCTACCAAAAACACGATATGGATAATAGTCCAAATCTGTTTTATAGAATCTGTTTAATAACTCCAACACACCACTTTGGGAGTCTTTAACAACCCTATTTTGATTAATATGACTTACAAGGGCTAAATCCGAATTTTGTTTTTTATAATGTACAACTCCGCTCAATGAATCCAAACCACCTGAAAACAAAAGTACTGTTCCTTTCTTATCAGGCCAGCTTTTACTTTCTTCAGGTTTCCCGTCAACGGGAACAAACTTAATGGTCCAATTGTCACTACTTAAAACGAACAATGCCTCTTCCAGTAAATCCTTAATTCTTTCGAAAGCATGAACATTAACTACTTCAATGCTTATTTCAATTGTTCTGATATAATCTTCAAGTTCATTTCTTTTTATGCCTAAGTCTGCGGCAAAAATCCCGGAGGCAACATTTAGTAAATCTATCTCTAAACTAGTAGTCTCTCCAAAATGATCATTGAAGGCATTCTCTCCGTTGAATAAATTTTCACCGGAAATCAAGTCTATGGTGTTCGAATTGACCTTATCGATTACATTTATTTTCATTTTCGATAAGATTTAGAACTACTAATTGCGCTACTAACAAATGATTTCCAATCGTTTATGTTTTTCGGCTCGACACTTATACTGTCAATTATTCGGGAAGCTTCTAGCCTAATTTCATTCTTAAAGGCGTTCAATTCAGTTACCGATTTATTGCGATACTCCTTACCTACATATCCAGAAGCATCTCTACTAACAATGTATCCTGTTAATTCTGAAAAGAATGCACTTCTCCATTGTTTGGGAGCATTGTCGGACAGGTACGCCGCCGGGATAGCCCTTTTTGCAAACTCAGCGACAATGGAATTTTGTTTTGATGATATGAGTTCTTGCCTAAAGCTCTTTAGAGCCTCCCTCGCATTTGGAGATTGACTTACAAGTTGATGGCATTTAAAAATAATTTCAGAATTAATTTCCTTAGATAAAGGCTTATCTTGGTTTTCAGAAGCTCTCCATATTTCTTTAATAACTCTATCCAGAGGAATTTTTTTATTCTTATATCCAATCTTCACTGGTTTCCAATTGTTGTTATTTGGAGAAGGATGGCTTATTGATGTTCCCATTATTGAATGATATTATCTTTTTTTAACTTATTTATCTGGGTATTTAAATCTGTCGATCTTATCATTGGATTCACAAATATTCTATTCCAATTAATTGACTGTTGAAATCCTGAATTATTATGTATAATATTTACCATTTTTGCCAAATCCTCAGTAGAAATACATGATATTGGCACTTGTACTCTAGACATAAGTTCAAGTGATCTGCCTTGGATAGATGTACTGGAATCATTAAATTTTCCAGAAATCACCAAGAAACTTTTTATTTCAAATAGTCGTCCATATCTATCTTTAAAATCATTGACATACTTCTCGAACCTATTGATGTCATCACTTGAAAACTCAAACCCATCTTTATATGCTTTGGAATCAAATAAAAAGGCGGTCGAATCTTTACCCAAAACAATACCATCCGGAAGACTTTCAAAGGATCTATCCTTTCCGTATCTTCTCACAGGAGTTTTAATTAAAAATTGAAAGCACTCTTTAGAGTAGATTTCTAATAGATCATCGGGTTTTCCTTCTAATCCCTTTGGCAGTCTATTTTGACCTAAATCCGTCATTATTTCAGATAAATTTGGGTTCAATATTAATCCTGTATTTACAACTCCTCCGATTTTTTCATAGAATTCATCAAATGTGTAGGAGTCATAATTAACATTTAACTCATTATCACAGATAATAAAGGGTTTACTATTGTTCCTGTCTGATGTTCTTTTGAGTGTTTCTATTACGCTAGTTGAAGGTAACTTTTCACTAACCAAAACTGAATACCACATTTCTGCACCAAACTGGTCATATTTGTAAAAAATAACTACACTATGATCTGGGGATACTCTAATAAAGTCTTTAAAATGATAACCATTGACGATTAAAGTCATAATTAAATTATCATTCGCTGAATATTTACTCATAAATTTTAATAAGCCAATTTATAGCAACTATAAATTACTATGTTAAAACAAACTACTAGTAATCAGTAAATAGGGAGAGTTTAAATATAAAAAATATTAACAAGCAAATATTTACGTAATTCCGTAATTATCTGAAAATTCGAAAGAATAATCCCATTCCACACACATTTTGCTCCACTCCTCTACCCTCTTGGCAAAAAGAGTATTCCATTACCTACATTTCAGAAAGAAAAAAATTATTGAAGATGGTCACAACTTTCGCTTTTACCAAAGCTCAAGTTACATAACGCGGTACATTATAGTACAAATGCTTATATGGGCAAAACTGCGCAATACTTGGGATACAAAACCTATGCAACCCTTTCGACGTCCAGCTGACAATAAATCAGTTCAATTCAACTTGGTTGAATAATTCATTTTTTTCTTCTCCAAAAATCCTCAAAAGGAAATCTTTGATAGACGGCGCCAGCATTCTATAAAGCTCAATTTTTTCAGCTGGTATATCATCCTCAGAAATTGTAAGAAAGTATAATATAGGTTGTGGGACGCCTAATACCTTGCATATTTTATCTAAAGTGTCCGGGTTGGGATTATAGGCACCGTTTATTATTTGAGATAAAGCGGTAGTGCTTTTTCCAATTTTATTTGCAACTTCAGCCTGAGTTAATCCCTTTTTTTTAATCAAAACGTTAATCACTTTCCCTATTTCCATAAATATATTATCCTGACCCCATCGTACTGCTAATAAAGATTCCAAATAGTTCAATAAGTTTAAACACAACTGCAATGATTTCTTCTTTGCTGCTTGCATTTATTAACTCTTGCCTAATCTCATTTAGTAATTGCTTGTCAGATTCTGAGGTATTTTTAGAAGCTAATGCTTCGTCTATTTTTTCAATTAAATTATTTTTTTTCATTGTACTCTAATATTTTGAGAATTAATAAATACTAGAGCTTAATAACTTGCTAAGCCCTAGCTAACGCTTCTATGTTAACTAGGCTGTATGAGTGGTAATCGTCTAAATTTTTAAAATGGAAACTATGATGTCGATGAAAGATTCGTTTAAGGTTCCTAAAAAACTTCTTTGAATTGTTTAACAGATGTTTTATACTTCTGTTAATGGCATTCAATAGTCTTGAACTCCTATTCAAGGCATGATAATCCTGGACTAGGCTATAATAGTCATTATTATTATTAGAGACATGTGCAAGGATGTTCATTAACTCCCTGTCAGACATAACAGAAAGGTCGATATCATGAATATCATACATACAATAAGCTTCCAAAGCATTAATTACTTTGGCCTCAAACATTTTTCGACGTCTTTCATATTCTATTTCCTCACGAGTCTTACGAATGAATAAATTTCTAAGAGAATGAGAAATGCCAAAAAAATCAGAGTTTTTTGATTCAACGAACTGTGAATAACCCACTGGTGAAGAGGAGACCCAACCAATATCATTTTTTGAAACGGGAGTTAATCTCGGCTCGAACGCCCTTTCAAAAATTTTACCTATAAAGCTTAATAAATTCATGTCAAAAACAGTATATAATATACAAATTTAAGTAAAACTTAAATATAAAGCAAGTATATTAAATTTTTTATTACACTAAATAAACTTTATCAATTGTATTGCTACTCCCAAAGTTTTTCAAAACGTTTGCTGGCTACCCTAGTATAGTGAGCAGTATGCTTTGGATCCCGGTGTCCCAGATAATCCTGAATCAATCGGAGGTCATATCCCCTATTGGCCAAATAAAAACAACAGGAATGTCTCAAAGTATGAGGATGCAAATTTGGTATATTGGTTTTCTCCCCTACTCTATTGACTATATAATTCACAGCCTGCCTAGTCAACGAAAGTCCTCTTTCATTGACAAACAGCCAAGGTAAACTGTCATCCCTAGAACTCAGATATCTTTTGATTGTCCGCAGTTCGTCGCCAGCAATTGACTGTTTTAGAAGAGAATGATAAGATCAACCTTTAATGACCAAAAAAAAATCAATCAATCCGTTCTATCACCCATTTTTGTAAGCCTACTCTTGGGTTGTCTTTAAGCCCCAATGTGAAACCACAGCACTCTTTCTTAAATCGCAGTACGTCCACCTTTACCCAACCGCTTGGAAGCGGGTAGCTATTTCTAATGGTCTCACCCGGACAAATGACAACTTGTGTTCCTATGGGTTCATTTGCAATTTTTTGAATGATCATTTTGCGCCCAACCTCATATTTTCCCTTGGCTCCACAGCAATCGTTTCCATTACAGGTCTCGGTATCGATTACTACCCATCCTGATGGGACCGTGCCTGGGTGACATATCTCTCTAGTCTGTGCTTGACCTTGGTAGCAATTAATTACAAAAAACAAAAAAACCAGTACCTGGGTTATTCCCTTTGCTTCCATAGTTCCGTTTTAATTCATTTCCAATTTTAAACGAAATTCGGTTACAGAGATATCCCCATGTCTGGGTATTTTTTGGTCTTATTTCAATCGAGAACACAGAAAAATGCAGTCAATGGTCATGATACATTTAGAATGCAATCATGATCAGTCATTATACAAAATTGCTTCGGTTATCGCTTTTAAAATCAAAAACCTTACAAAACAATGAAAAGTTATTTCTGAAGATTCACACGAACAGCATTCATGCCTTTTTGACCTTTTTCAAGTTCAAAAGTGACTTTGTCATTCTCATTGATTTCATCATTAAGACCAGACACGTGCACAAAGTGTTTTTCTTGGGTTTCAATATCCATAATAAAACCAAACCCTTTTGAGTGGTCAAAGAACGCCACTTTGCCATTGCGTATAGGGTCAAATTCTTCTTCAACTTTTTGGGGAATGCCCAAAACGATTTCAGAAGCATCTATTTCATCTTTATCTGATGGTTCGGGAGGAGCATCGGTAAGGTTGCCAAATTTATCAACATAGGCAAAGGGTATGCCCCCATCACCTTCTTTGGCTTCTGCTTTTCTTGCCTCTTTTTTCTTTAGTTTTTCTTCTCGCTTTTTCTGCCTTTTCTTTTCCTTTTCTCTTTTGCTAAAGGTTTGTTGTGACTTTGCCATTTATTGGTTTATGCTGGTAAGGTAGTTTATTTATTTTCCAACTTGGGGTTTTTGGAAATAAAAAAGCCCATCAAAATCTGACGGGCTTGAAAAATTGATAGTATGAAGTTAGATGACCTTTACGTTTACTGCATTCATTCCCTTTTTTCCCTGCTCTAAATCAAACTCAACTTGGTCACCTTCGCGAATTTCGTCGATTAATCCAGAAACATGCACAAAATGTTCTTTTTCAACACCTTCTTCATTGATAAAGCCAAATCCTTTGGTGCTGTTGAAGAACTTTACTGTTCCTTTACTCATTTTACGTCTTTAAATATTAAGGTGCAAAGGTGAGGCTAATTATTGGATATTCAGTGATTTATTTCAATTCCCTTAAAAAACTAACCATTCCACACACCTGCCGGTTTACATACCTTTGGTATGCAGGCAGGCATTACCCTCCCCTTCTATCCTTCAGCTCCTCTCAGGGCAGGCATAACCTGCCCGAAATGAATGCATTCATTTCATTCAGGCGAGCGCGGTACATTATGGTGTAAATACGCTTATTTGCATAAAACCTCAAATTTATGTGCAGCTATGCTTGCTTTGGCAATATTGACCATTGCAAACCTTTCACAATCGCCATAATAGCCCTATTCCCGCATATTGGTTTGCATAACCGCGGAATGATCGTGAAGACAGGTCAACCGTATTGGTTTCCCTAAAACGACTATAAGCTATTCCTGTAAAGAACAATCCCTTGATGGGCAACTGGTGTTCAAACTTCAAGGATACGTCCATATACCGGTATCGTAGATTTTCTCCATTTGAACCAGGCGCAGAGAGAACATCATAGTCCCGTACCAAATACTTGGCAGCTGCACTGATCTTGGTCTTGTCATTATCAAACCGCAAACGCAGTCCCGGGCCATATTGATTGAAACCAGAGCGATTTTCGAGTCGGTCAAAGCGCCCATAATACGTCAATTGTGGTTCAAGCTCGAAATTGTTGCCCACGGGCAATTCGTAAAAGGCCGTTACTTTGGCATAGTCCCAATCACGCTGCCCATTTTGGAGGGTGTCTTCGGCATTGAAGGTATCGTACAATCGCTTTTTGTAGTATGCTGAAAAGCCAAAGGCATGTTCATAACGCCCGGGGCGAAATTTTTGTTTGGTGGCCAACCGTAATCCAAATTCATTAAATTGAAGGTCGCGCACCCCATAAGCGTCAAAATTCTTAAAATTATAAAAGCCCTCAATGGTGGTTTTGTTCTTTTGAATGGGCACAAATGACAAGCCCACTGCCCCTCCATAATTGGTGTAGCCCAATGGATTCACCAATATGTCCTGTGCGCCATCCAATCCTTCACGGTTCATACGCTGAAAATTGATCTCGGCCAAAAACTTGGTTTTTTTAGAAAGCTTGTAATCATATTTCAGGGTCGCATTTAAGCTCCAATAACTGTCCGATCTATTTTCTTGAAACAAACGTGCGTAAGGCGATACCGACGCACGAAGACGGTGGCCTTTCCACTTATAGCGATAATCGTAATCAGCGAACACATCAAGGTAACCGCTACTGGCGATCAAATCGTTTTCATTCAAAAGCGAACCATCGACCACCAATTGCTCAGGGCTCTTGAAATAATTGTATTCGTATCCGGTTTGACTGCCTGCTTCAAATCGGTGCCGTTCTTGTGAATGGCACAATGCACTTATCAAAATCAAGATGGTAAAAAGTCTATTTCTCATGAGTATTTTTTAAAAAGGATTTTGTTGTAAGGTGGACTGTAAGCCACATTTATTGACAAGTTGAATGCCCAAGCCCGGGCGCACATTGACCTCCATGATTTGCGGCCCTTTGGCCCTATCGATGACCAAATCAATACCCAGGTACTCTAAGGGAAAGGCTTGGGCCGTTTTTTTGGCGAGTTGCAGCATGGTGAACCAAAAGGGTATTTTCATGCCATTTACCCTATTTTCATTATCAGGATGGTGATTTGAATAGGTTCTGCCATCGTACACCTGTGTCAGGGTGCCCTTTTTCATATCGACCCCGATGCCAACTCCTTTTTGGTGTAGGTTGGCCTTGCCATCAGACTTTGAGGTCGGCATGCGCAACATGGCCATCAAGGGCCTTTCTTTTAAAGTGATGATCCGAAAATCAGGTACGCCCTCATCATAGATCTCAGCAAAAAAAGGATGTGGCACAATACATTCCTCAATCAAGCACACATCATTGGAGGCCATCGAAAACAGGCCAGAAATAATACTTGTGATGTGTTGAAAAATCTGGGCGTCGGTCATGCTTTTCCCGCTGCTCTGCCATTGGCCGTTCTCATTTTTTTTCAAAATCTTGATACCGCCACCACCACAGCCCTTAGCAGGCTTGATAACCAGAGCTTCATGGCCTTGCAGGCCTTCCCATTTGGTCTTGATTTGGCTGATTCGTTCAATGACGGCATAGGTATGGGCGCAAGCAATGTTATTTTCATGCAATATCATTTTGGTCTTCACCTTGTCATCGGCCAAAGTGTAGTGTTTGCGTTCGTTATGGGGGTAGATAAACTCAATATTGCGACGATTGAGGCCAATCACCCCTTTGGGATTGTTGATTTGGAATATCTTCTTTAACATCTCTAGGCAAATTTGGGGTTCAACAAGGGTTGAAATCTGAAAAGTTCGGTCCATCTGAGGCCCACATATCGACCCAATAGCATGCAAGCGGCGATAACCAACAGCAAAAGTTCAGGGAATAGAATCAAAATAATGTCCAATCCCTTTATCGAAAAGAGCAAAAAGCAAACACTGACCGCTACCAATGTCTGCAGTAAAGTGCCGGTAGCCTTTTGAAATCCGTCTTCGACGATCAGCTTTGAAAACCGTTCTGCCGATATGGTCAAGATGATGGTCGGGAAAAGCGTCAACGAACTCAACCACGCGACCCCAAATGAAGTTCCCAAATAATTCCCCAGCGCCATCACCAAGACCATCAAGGTCAATGAAATGACCAATTTTGGTGTATGCAATAAACCCAAGTTGTCAAAGGGGCGGGTAATCAGCCCAACGAACAAAATCAAGAACAGAAAGAGCGCCATCCCTGTCATAAAACCGGTCTCGAATACGGAAAAGGCAATTAGAACGGGCAAGAACACCCCAAAAGTGCGTATGCCCACAATATTTCGTAATATGGCAACGATCAACCCGCCCAATGGAAGCATCAGCAATAAAAACAGGTTCTTTTTTGAAATGGATTTATTTTTGACCAAACCCCACAACGAAAAAGTTGTGACTTTTTTCACCTCCTCAGCTTCTTCGTTAAGCATTGACAATGATTCCTGTCTATTGATTTCGTAGGAATAATCAAACTGGATTCCTGGGCTGTGGGTAACCAAAAAAGCATCACCTTCGTACAGTTCCAGGTAATTGGCGGGCAAGTAGGCAAAATGTCCGTTCAAGGCATCAAAAGGCACCCAAACACCATTGATGAAAAGCTCCGTCCATGCATGTGAAGTGCGCTTATTCGATTCTTTTAAGATGATACCCCCTTTTATACGGGCCGGATATCCCAAACTTCTGGCCAAAGCTACCAGTAAACGACTTTTGCCATTGCAGGAGGCCTCATTGCGTTCTAAAGCACTCAGGGCATCGGTAAGTGTAATGATAGGTGCAGAGGGAATATGGTGAACATAATCGAACAATGCCTGAATCGTTTCCCTGTCTGAAGCGGTGCCCTTTTTCAAATTTCTTGCCAGTCGCTTAATTCGGGGCGCAGCAGCCTGAATATTTTTGGTGGCCATCAAATAATATTCCATTCCGCTCGTATAGGGTTTGAAGTTTTCGGGCAATCCAAAAATTTGACCCTTGCCCTTGAACAAAAAGGAATAACTGACACTTTCATACGTGTTTTCAACTTTGGTCAACCAGTTGCCCCTTAGGTTCGGCCCCTCGGCCAACGTTGTAAACCGTACATGCTTGGGCATTATGTTCTTTTGCCCCTTAATTTGTTGTCTGACATTGTTTTTAGGAAGATAGGCTTTAATAAAGGTGCTTCCCGTATCGGTCTTAAAAAAATACCGATAGGTAATGTGGTAGCTTTCATCGGCCTTAAAGGAATTTTCATGTTTAGACAACAAATTTGTTTTGTACAAAATGGAAACCAGCGCCAATAGACTTAACCCAACAAGGATGAACTTAAATTGCTTTGGGACATTCATAACCAAGATTTTTTTAGTTTTGATAGTAGAACAGGATACTTTGAATTCACCCCACCCCCTTAGCAAAAAAATCTTTTCATGAGCCAAAGCGAAAAGTCTGTTTGTGACAAAAAGGTTTTTAATGAGCTGTTCGATTTGAACTCAGAGTCTCTTCGCAATTACCTTTACTATCAGTGCGGTGACTTACAGCAGGCTGAGGATTTGGTACAGGACGCATTCATTAAATTGTGGAAGAACTGCAAAAAGATTTTATTTGAAAAAGCCAGGGGTTTTCTTTTTAAAGTGGCCAAAAATGCATTTTACAATCAAGTAGACCACCAAAAAGTGATGTTGAAGTATGCCAAAAGGCCCCAGAAAAACTCCAATACCGAAACTCCTGAATTTCAATTGGAGGAAAAAGAGTTTCTGGAGCGATTGCAAAATGCCATAGCAAATTTGCCTGAAGGGCAGCGGGAGGTTTTTTTGTTGAACCGAATGGACCAAATGACTTATAAGGAAATTGCCGAGTTTTTGGGAGTGTCCCAAAAGGCAGTGGAAAAACGTATGCACAAGGCCTTGGTCAAATTGCGAAAGGTCGTGAAGAATATTTGATGATATGGGGGTAGGGTAAAAAAAGAGTAACCTGTTCCCTTGATATATGTAACACAATTATGTTCGAGGAAAAAGATGATACCATAATGGCCCGTTGGCTCTCAGGTGAGTTGACTGAAGCTGAGCGTGCCGAGTTCGAGGCATCATCTGAGTATGAAGAATATCAACGCTTGGCGATGGGCCTCAAGGCCTTTCAAAAGCCTGATTTTGACAAAGAAGCACTCCGTGAACGCACTTGGAGGGAAATTGGAAATCAAAAACCCGTCAACGTAATTCGGTTAAGACCATTATACTATACTGTAGGTATTGCGGCTTCAATCTTGGTACTTTTTGGTCTCTTTTTCAGCAAAGTGACCTACTCTACCGCTACGGGGGAAAAAATAACGGTTTCTTTACCGGATGGCACCGAAATAGATTTAAATGCACAATCGACATTATCCCATAAGCGCTTCTTTTGGATGGAAAATAAAGTGGTCAACCTGAACGGAGAGGGCTTTTTTAAAGTAACCAAAGGTGATGACTTCAGTGTCAACACCGAATCTGGAACCATTGACGTGCTTGGTACTGAATTCAATGTCAAGGCGAGGCCCTCATCATTTGAATTGTATTGCTATGAAGGCCGGGTACGCTATGAAAATGAACCTGAACAGCAAGAAGCATACTTAAACGCTGGCGATGTCGTTCAATTAAAGGGAAAGATTTTGTTGGCATTTAAACATGAGGATACCCGACCAGCGTGGCAGAGCGGTATGAGTCGATTTTCCAATACGGAACTTCTGATCGTCATGAAAGAATTGGGCATGTACTATGACATTTCGTTTGATTTCACGCCCGATATGATTCAAGGTCATTTCACCGGAAACTTTGTACATGATAATTTGGAAATTGCCCTTAAATCTGTTTTCGTTCCCATGGGTATTGAATATGAGCTCAGCAAAGACAAAAAAACCGTTTTTCTTAATGTCAGCGAACGGCAGTAGGCTTCTTTCCTTATTTTTCCCGTTATTCTTCTTGGTCACAGTATCAGCCCAACAGACCGTCGAGGTGGATTATCGAGACACACCGCTAAAATCGGTACTGCTCGATTTGGAACAAAAGACCGGATTGCTCTTTTCATTTTCAGATGAACTGGTAGCCGATAAATCGATTACGAAAAAAGCGAAATCCATCGAGGTCAACGAACTGCTTTCTTTTTTGGGCAAGACTACCTTGCTCAGCTTTGAGCGTATTGGAGAGAATCAGGTTATCATAAGTCTGCCCGACAATCGTATCTCGGTTTGCGGCTATTTGTTCGATAGGATCACCAAAAAAGCCCTCCCCTATGCCACCATTATCATCAAAGGCACGACCAAGGGGTTTACCTCCGACGAAAACGGATATTTCGCTATAGAAAATGAAAACTTGACAAACGGAGTCTTGTTACAATATATTGGGTATGCCAGCGAATTACTGTTTCCTACCGACTTCGACAAAAATAGTTGTCTGAATTTCTTTTTGAATCCTAGGGCCGAATCGCTCAGGGAGGTCGTGGTAAGGTCTTATTTAATAGAAGGCATCGACAAAAACGCAGATGGGTCTTTGGCCCTGAACTCAAGCAAACAAGGTATACTGCCCGGTCTGGTCGAATCGGATATTTTTCAATCTTCACAGTGGGTGCCGGGAATCACAAGCATAAACGAAACAGTTTCCGATATACAGATTAGAGGTGGTTCGGCAGATCAAAACCTTATTTTGTATGATGGCATTAAAATGTACAATACCGGCCATTTCTTTGGTATGATTTCCATATTCAATCCTAATATCACCACTGGCGCAACCATTTTTAAGGGCGGTGCCGGTGCCGAATATGGAGACCGTATCTCTGGGGTCATTGATATTCAGGGAGAAAACCAGGTGCCTCAAAAAACAACTGGGGGCTTGGGGGTTAATGGCACCCAGGCCGACGCCTTTGTAAAGGCCAGATTAACCGAATCTGTAGGTTTGGTTATTTCGGGGCGACGCTCATATGCAGATATTGAAGGATTGGGCACACCTACCTTTGAGGCCATTTCTGAAAAGGTATTTCAAAATACCATAGTTGTGAGTGATGCAATGGGTCAGGTGATCGACGATGAAGAAGATGAAGAAACCCTGGTTGAGGGTGAGGAAATCTTCTCTTTTTATGATACAAATCTAAAGCTCATAGTAAAACCCTCTGAAAACGACAGTATCTATGTGAGCGGATTGCTCACCAATAATGATCTTGACTTTCGCCTACTTGATGATGAGAATCAATCTCAAGATGCCCTGACCACTGAAAACCAAGGTTTGAGCTTTAATTGGAGTGGGTTAAAAGCATATAGGTGGCATTACGGCATTAGTGGGTATTATTCCAACTATGACAGTCGGTATCGAAATCAGTTTTTGGATGGACAGGATGTGACTGAGGAAAACCTACGGAGAAACTCGGTGACTGATTATGGACTCGATGTGAACATCGCCTATGATCTCAACAATGAGAATACATTGAAACTGGGGTATCAAATCTCAAGAAACGAAGTTTTCTACCAGCTCTTTCGTGACGAATTGGGAACGGAAGACATAGAACCCGATGACAGTGATGAAGAAGGCATCGAATCAGCCGATGAGCGTGACTTCAATGAAGTCACAGACAGAAAAAACGACTCCAATTCACTGTATGCCACTTTTTACTATCGAACAAAAAGCAAAGGTCTACTCAGCCTTGGAATTCGGGCGACAACATATTCTATATTAAATGGATGGTATTTTGAACCTCGTGCAAATATCGAATACCCAGTCAGCAAGTCAATACGGCTCAAGTTGACCGGTGAAAAAAGATACCAGACCCTTAGCCAACTGGTTGAATTTGATGATACCCGTTTGCGCCTTCAAAGTGGAACATGGACGTTGACCGATAACGATGAATTTCCATTGTTGGAGAGTGAACAGTTCTCTGCGGGAATTTTGTTGGATTCTAAAGGGTGGACCATTGATTTGGATGGTTATATTAAAAAGATTGACGGACTCACATCTTTTACCAATGGGTTCACCAGCGCTTCTGAAGAATATTCACAGGGCGCCAGCGATGTTCTTGGAGTGGATCTTTTGGTCAAAAAGCAATGGGCCGACTATCGCATTTGGCTAGGATACACATATAATTCAGTAGACTATCGGTTTGATGAATTGGCCAATGCCAAGTTTCCGGGCAATAATGATATCACCCACAATTTTACCCTTTCAAATACCTATGAAAAGGGTAATTGGCGTTTTTCATTGGGCTGGAATTTTAGAACGGGCGCACCCTTTACTCCAGTAACCGGGTTCGATGCCGTTGAGGGCGATATAACTTTTGGGGCAATAAATAGTCAACGATTGCCCAATTACCATCGTCTGGATGCCTCTGCACAATACCGATTTAAATTAGCATCCCGAAAAAACTATCGGGGTGTATTTGGCCTGTCATTGCAAAACTTATATGCGCGGCAGGTACCGCTCTCTGTTTTTTACCGTGTAGATGACAATCCCCAGACAGGATTGCAAGAAATTGACCAATTAGAACAATTGTCATTGGGTTTCACCCCCAATTTTTTATTGCGTTTTTACTTTTAAGAAGCAGTAGACCTTTACCCTTAAATTTGTTGTCAACAGCTGTCATTTGATGGTTACGGCTTCTCCATAAAATTTTTGGGCAAGAAGTTCATCACCTTCATACACAGAAAAGGTCTTTCGGGTCAGTTCGATACCAAAATTTCTTCCCTTCCATTGAATATCCTTCAATGTTGCTTCCCCAATATCTTCATGGTTGAAAGGCTTAATGATGAGTTTGTCTTCTTCCATTTTTACACCAAAAGTTCCAAAAACAATGGCCTCCCACCCTGAACCTGCTGAAATTTGCAGGGGCATTGAAGAACGATCCTGCTCTGCCACATCAATACGTGGATTTTGAGGTAGGTAAGGAAAGTGGTCAACATACCGCATATTGCGCTTGAGCACATCCCAGCCCTTACCTGCAAAACCCCTTTGGTACAGATTGCGTGAAATACGACCGGGCATACCGGTAAACTGGCCTCCACCACCCCAGTCTGAATCTATCAGATCCCAATGAACCGTATCTCTACGTGCAATGGAATAGACACCATATTTACCCAAAAACTCACCTTCTTGCAGGTGGCTTACCAATTTATAAGCTTGATGATATGAAAGAAAATCCGCTCCCAACAGATCGAACAAGTGATAGGTCCAAATCGTGCCCTTGGTACCATCTGGATAATAATTGTCAAACCATCCCAATGCTTCATTCCACAGGTATTTATTTACCAATCCTTTAAGCTTCTCTGCGTCTTTGTAATAGGTCTGGCCCAATTTTTTTTCATCTCGTCTGGTGGCCCAATCAGACATGGTATACAACAAATCTATGGTCAAGGTATTGGTGATGGGAACGGCATGATTATAACCATCTGTACGAATTTCGATGATCTTTTCTGTGTTGTACCCCACGTCTATAAGCCCCAGCTCATTTGTGTAATTATCCTGTAGTTCATCTACCCAGCGCTGCATCCACTCCCAAACAGTTGCGCCTGCCACTTTCTCATCAAAAAGGGAATGATCTCCCGTATGCCTGAGGTAAGCCTCGATCATAATCTGAAGTGCAAAAGGTTCTTGTATATACAAAATCTCCCAATGTGCCCCGTTCCAGCCGACATAGGTTTTTTTCAGTTGTACTTGCTCAAAATTTGTTAAAATGGCGCCCTTAAGGCTCTCTGCATCCAACATTCCTATGATGTCTGAAGCATATGAAGTGTCCCAGCTTATCGTATAGGGCCATGTACCCACGGCCCAAAAGACTTCTGAAATGTAACTTGGGTTCTCATAACGACTCATCAAAACAGACAGCATACAACGATAATAGTATGCTTCCATTTGCTTATTGCTGCTTGAGAACTTTGGGAGTCTTTCATAGGCCCAAGACAGCATACTCCGTGTCTTTTCATCCGCATTTTGCATTCTCTCCTGGATGTCGGTCTGGGTAATTGCCGGAGGAGTATCCTCAGGATTGTAAAACTTCACAGCGAAGTAATAGGTTTCCGAAGCACCCGCACCTATATTGATTTCGAATCCTTCATCACTTGTTTTTTCGATGGAGGAGGATACACGTACGTGAACCATATCACTTCCCAATGTAAATGTGTCTATTGCCTTTGCCTTATTAGAACCTTCCGCTGCCCCCTTCTTGGTATAACGCTCTAAGATCTCAGCAACCTGATTTGGAATAATGGTCATTTCCAAATTTTTGGAATTTCGATTGGCGAGCGTAAGTTTTATAAAAACTTCATCGTCATAGTAAGACACATTGGTCCAACTCTTTGCAGAAAAACTAACCCATTTTTCATTATATTCTTTATGAAAGGTGGCCGTTCTTGTATACTGGTTGGGCTGCCATCTTTCATCTTGTGTCACCATTATTGATGGAGAATTCGGACGGAAATTTGAACCCAGCGGATCGTAGCTCTCGCCATCATCTATCCACGACTTCCATTTGGTGGGCACATCATCTTCTATAAGACGTCCCGTTCCTTTGTCGAAAAAGTTCAGGTTGAATTCATAACGGGGCGCTCCAAAAGGTAAAAACCATACGTTGGTGAACTGGGTCACACTGTACTGTCGAGGAGATATAAACCCTCTGTGATTGAACAAAAGAACCTGTTCATCGTCAAACGATATGTCCTCTCTGTCCATAGCGTAATACTCAGGGTCGGCGGGGGTAAAGACTTGTTGTGCATTTGATTGCCCACTGATTAAAACAACAGTGCTCAGAATCGGCAACAGCAATTTTTTTGTGTTCATTTTCATCTTAAATTGATATATAAAAATTCGAACCGCGTACTACAAGATAGTCAGGCTTCAAAAAAGGAAAAACGTTTGATTATAATTTTCAATTCAACTTTCCTGCAAAGGTAATCTTTAGATGGACCTGAATTTCAGGGTGTGTTTTGTTTTACTCAGATAATGTTATAATAGAATTTCTGTGCAACTATGCTACTTTATATGGTCAATTTATGCCAGCCCAGAATTAAGGCTTTTTAGATAAGGCTCAAGAGGGGCTAAAAGATGCTGCATTTTTCGAGACCGATAATAGTCCGGGTCAATAAAATCATAATCCGTAGCATGAGTACTATCGGTAGTAGCCCATTTTGTGGAATTCTTGAACCATGGCATCGGCAAATTATTTTTTTGACTCAGAGCACTTTTTTTAGGCAAAATACTGTCCGAATAAATGCTATGACGCTCATTTGAGTCGGCATCGATTAATTGGGAATAGAGGTGCGGACTTGGATCATCAAGAAGAAAGTCAACTTCTTCTTCAGGTTTAGTGCAACTTAAGGTGATCTGGAAAATACAGGTAATGAGAATGGCCCCCTTATTTGCAATGCGCTTCAATTGGTGTGTACTAGCATTCATGATTTCTATGTTAATTGTTCGTTCTTGGTTCAATAATAAAGGAAGTTTATTGGCGAGAACAGCTTCTTTTACCCTATTGCCTCCCTACTTATCAAACGGTTGATCTAACGGCAAGACCCCATTGGATAGACCGTAGGATTACTTTTTTAACATACTGAAGCATAATGACCTATCTTTAGTTCAAAGCTTGAATTACAGTGAAACAGAAAACAAAATATGTTGATTTAAGTAATGTATTATCCATCTCTAGAGGAGATGATGAACGAATATTGAAATACCTTGATCAGTTCAATCAGTTAATACCCGAACGCATGATAGAACTACAAAGAGCCATTGACAATCAAAACCGACTTAAGATTCGACAAATAGTACATCAGATGGGTCCGCAAATTCAGTTTTTCGGCATTTCGAGTATTGTTCCCCTTGTACAACAATTGGAATTGGAATATGAAACAATTCCAATAAAGGACTTGAACGACCATGTAGTTCAAATTATGGCTATCTTAGAAAAAGCCCTCGCTGAAGTTTCCCAATTAATTACGACCTACACTAAATAACTTGGTGAATGACCAATCCAATCTCCTGCATAATCATCGATGACGATCCATTCATACAAGAATTGCTCCAAGATAAACTGCAACAACACTTTCATGAAATTGAAGTGATGGGTGTGGGCAACAATGGCCAAGAAGGAATCGCTAAGATCGCCGAACTAAAGCCCAATCTTGTTTTTCTCGATGTGGAGATGACCGATATGACAGGCTTTGAAATGTTGTCACAACTGCCGAAAATTGATTTTAAGGTCATTTTTATCACCTCGTATAAACATTATGCCATAAAGGCCATCAGGTTCAATGCACTGGACTACCTCTTAAAGCCTTTTGACCTTGGCGAATTGAAAAATGCGGTACGCCGCTTTAAGGAAAGTCAGCGACAAGATTCGGCCAACAATACGATACAGAGAGCCCTTGCCAATCTAAAGTCTAAAAATAGTGCAGACCAGACCCTTGTGCTGCGTACCCAGGAGGGAGAACTGTACTTGCCCCTAAAAAACATTATCAGTGTAGAAGGTGACCGTAATTATAGCCGCATCCATCTGACGCAAAATAGAAGTGAACTGGTTTCAAAAACCTTGAGCACTTTAGAAGAACTTTTGGCAGACAAAGACTTTTTTAGATGCCATAAATCACATTTGGTAAACAAACTGCATATTGTTTCCGAACCAAAAGCACTTAGCGTGAGCCTTTCCAATCAAACCACTGTTCCCGTGTCAAGACGAAAGAAAGATGCCTTTAAGGAATGGTACAAATCAACCCACCATGATCAATAAAGCAATCGTAGCACTACTCTTTTGTAGCAGTCTTATTTCTTTTGGCCAGGAAGCCTGGCTTGATTCTGTTGCCATATATACCGAAGCACAAGCAAAACTGGATTCCATTGACAAATGGCAACAACAAGTGGGCACGGCCCGTAAACAAAAGGATGTTGATACAGAAATGTTGGGGCTTTATAAAATCTTGGACGCTAAGGTTTTTGACTTTGGCAACCTTCTACGTTATGATGAATATAAAGAAGTTGCCCTTTTGGAGGCACTGATTGAACAGTACCCCAATAATACTGTAACTCTAAAAATTAGAGCGGGTTTTTATGACATGCTTGGCACACATATCATCAACCAACGGTTCGCTAAGAATGTTATTGAAGGCATTCAAGACATGGGTATGATCAAAAAAGCGGTCGCCCATTTTGAAAAAGCCGAAAAATTGGCAAAGGAAGATAAGAATTGGTATGTGTACTACCGTGCAAAAATATTTCGCGATAGTAATCTGAAAGGATATTCAGCCAAAGAAATAATAGAGCAGTTCTTAAAGCTAGAAGATGAAATAAAACAAAATAAGGCATACAATGCCCTACCGAGATTATATTCGGCAATTGCATTTCAATACAGAATACAAGGGAATAATGAAAAGTCCATTATATATGCCAAAAAAGCCATTTCAAAAAACCTTAGAAAACGTCGCTTAAATCAACTTGTCAATAATCTCTCTCTTCTATATTTAAAAATGGACCAACCTGTAGCGGCCTTGCAACATAGTAAAAGAAGTGTACATCTTTCAAGAGCTTATGATACGGGTGTCAAATTGAATTCCCATGTGATTTTGATTCAAGCATACGTTCGGCTGGACAGTTTAAAAAAAGTTGGTCATTATCGGAAGAATTTTGACAAACTGATCGCCAAACATAACACAGTTCAATTCACCAAATTTCAAAGTCAACTCACAAGGGCCATCGCCACAAATGATGTGGCAGAGGAACTTAAAGCAAGATTGGAAATAGCCCAACATAAGCTTTTCATCTTAGGAAGTGTTGAATTGAGCTATTTAGATCTATTGGAATTGGAGGCAAGGTTAAACGAATATCCAAAATTTAAGGAGACACCTGAAACCTTAGCTTTTTATCACACCATCGGTTTTTTGCTCAACTATCAAGAAAAATATGAAGAAAGTGAGGCCTATTTGAAAAAGGGTCATGAATTGGCTAAAAAGCACAAAGAAAAATACAAGGAAGATTATTATACCATTAGTGGGAGACTATTGGAACTCTACGGCAGAATGGGCGATAAACAAAGAACAGAGGCCTTTTATCAGCAAATAGAAAAAGAACTGCTATCAGATGCTACCCTCCCAGAGTCCATATCTGTGTCTATATACATAGAAGCTGGTTTGGCCTTTCACTATCTTAAAGATTATAGCACCGCTATTTCACTGCTCAACAAGAGTATTGACATTGATCCAATCAACCCACAAGCGCATGCAATACAGGCTGCGAATTACAACGCGATTAGCAAAAATGATTCCGTTATTTTTTATGGCGAAAGGGCACTTTTACTTCCCAATCTAGAATTTGTAGCGCCATGGTTTGCCCACAAAGCTTTGGGAAATACCTATCAGCGAACCGGTGCATTTGAAAAAGCTTTATATCATCTAGCTGAATTTCAAAGGATAAATACGAACTTATTATCTAACCAAACTGCCTTTAAGATAGGAATTATAGATAAAGAACGGGAGCAAGAAAAAGCGGCATTGCAGGCTGCCCTGAGCAATCAAAAATTGGCCAATCAACGAAAGCTTTTATGGGTGCTGGCTGTTGGGGCCCTACTTTTTGCGTTAGGGTTGTTCTACATTTTCAATCGCCTCAAAATCATTCGAAAACAAAATATCATCATCGCACGGGAAAAACAACGGGCAGAGCAATCAGAACGTTATAAAGAACAGTTCTTGGCCAACATGAGCCATGAAATACGCACCCCCATGCATGCCATTTCTGGTATGACCAATGCCCTGCGAAGACAAAAGCATCCTGCATCCCAGACCGCTTATTTAGACGCCATAAAGACAAGTTCAGACAATCTGCTGGTGTTGCTTAATGATGTTCTCGATTTGTCAAAAATTGAATCTGGAAATCTCGATATTGTTCATGAACCGATGAATGTTGTCGGGGTCATTCAACAAATCACTAGCTTATTTCAGTATAAGGCCGTTGAAAAAGGGCTTGTACTATGCTCCAATATCCCAAAAGACTTCCCCAAATATATTATGGGAGACCCCAATAGGTTGCATCAGATATTGGTGAATCTTGTGGGCAATGCCCTAAAATTCACAGATCAAGGCAGTGTTGAAATAAATGTATTCCGTGATGACAATCACTATACGATAGAGGTGAAAGATTCCGGCCAAGGAATCGCTCCCGAAGAAACGATTCTAATTTTTGAATCATTCAAACAGGGTGATACTATCGCTAAAGGCAAACAAGGAGGAACCGGCCTTGGACTGGCCATTTCGAAGCAGCTTATCGAATTGCAGAATGGAAAAATCGATGTCGATAGCCAAATAGGTATGGGAAGTCGATTTTTCTTCGAGCTGCCGCTGCGTATAGCTGAAAAGGGCAAATATAGAACAACGGTATTCACCGAAGAACAACTCAAATCAAAAGCGGCAACGCTAGCCGGAATTTCAATCTTGATAGCCGAAGATAATGCGTTCAATGTCATGGTTGTGAAAGACGACCTGGAATGGTATATACCAAAAGTGGATCTAACTATTGTTGACAACGGCCAACAAGCGATGGAAAAGTTTCAGGAGAAAAACTTTGACTTGATATTAATGGATGTACAGATGCCTGTATTGAATGGCTACCAAGCTACAAAAGAAATAAGGCGTCTTGAGGGTAACAATACTACCGAAAAACCAATTGCAATAATCGCAATGACCGCAAGCTTGTTGAAAGAGCAAATAGACAGATGTTACGAGGCCGGTATGGATGCGTATATTCCGAAACCGTACAAACCTGAAGAATTGGTTAATACACTATTGAATACTTTATCCACAAGTCCTTTAGAAACAATGAAATAAGCATTCAGGAGCATCTACCATATTCGTGCTTTTTCATAAATCTATTTGAAGTATTAAAAAAAGTACTGGAAAACATTAGAACTTCTCAAGCACACCATCTCATGCACTTTTGCCTCCACTGCTCCCCTTCGACAGCACTTCGACAGGCTCGGTGTGGCAGCTCAGGGCAGGCATAAGGCTGTACATTATGGGACGACGACTAACACTTCAATATTATGTCACAGCAGTTTTACAATTTTTTAGTGATGCAACACAAAATTTGATTTTACAAGAGCCATTTGAAATAAAATGTCTGAAGAATATTGTTTTCCTCTGTCTACATTGTTTTTAAAGTCTATTCAGTCACGTTAATATCTATCTCATCTGTAATGCTATTGCCGCCAGAGTCGGTTTGAGTTGAAACTCTAATAGTAACTGGAATAAGGAAGTCAATATCTCCTGTATCAGCATAAAAAGTGGCCGTAGCTTTGCCATCTAAATCTGTATTGGCGACGGAAAGACCAGTAAACCGACCTACCTTAACCTCAAGACCACCTACGGTCTGGAAAGCTTCAAAGTCTACTTCCGTTTCTTTGCTTACTTTACCTGAATTTCTCGTTAGAAAAGCAGAAATTAGATTCGAAGATGTAGCGTTCATATTCAATGTTGTCGGCTCTAAGAAAATTTCATCTGCAAAAGCCCTTTCAAAAACCAGAACAGAATCTTTTGAATATTCCGATGATTCTCCGGTCTTTACAGTAAAAAAAGTAGGACCAACCTCTTGGGGCACAACATAAACTGCAGACAAACTACTGTCTTCTCCCCTATTTTGAGATATCAACCCATTACCAGTTTGTTGAAATCTACCTTTGGTTGAAGTAAAGGTTAGGGAATTCAAGTTTTCTACATCTACCAAGACAGTTCCTTCAATCAAAATTGTAGTACTTCCATCAGCTTTTGGAACATCAGATAAATTTTGTCCATCAATTGATTTGAAATCTAGGTCTATGACCGCATCGATTGAAGTCAGATTTATTGTTTTTTCTGAGACATATGTTATCCCATCTTTTCCCTTGACCTCTGCGGAAAGAAATAGTTCTCCAGAATCTAGTGGCAATCTCAACATCGTCTCCGCAAATCCAATATTATCAGCTAAAACAGTTGCCGAATTTTCTGATACTCCTTCAAAATTACCATCTGAGGCCCTAAAAGTAACTTCTCTAAATTCCTTATCTGCCTCTCTAAAAATTTCTGCCTGCAATTTGATTAGGTCGCTACCATTACCTATGCTCTCTTCAATGTCATTACCTGAATTATTTAAAATCTTCAAAGTAATAACATCCTCGGTAAGAATAGTTTCCTCATCTATTCCATTGCATGCGTATATGGCCAGCAAAAAACTGAATAAAAGGAAAGAATAACCTATTTTACCATTATTGAGTAATAACTGTAGATAGAAAATTCGTAGCATAGTTGTAATTTACAGGTTCATCGTCCGTACCAAAGTATACCTCAATATTAATATGGGTCATTATCAAATTATCCAATTCCCATGTTGAAATCAACTCGTATTCAATAACTGGAAGGGAATCATCCGCAGCGATTTCGGTCTCTAAAACCTTGACGGTTTCTTTGGTCTTATTCGCAAAATATACTCCATTAGGACTTTCAATTTTCAGCTTTATAGATGATTTAGGCGGTAATTCTTGCAGCGCCTCCAACTGCAATTTTTGAAGTTTGCTTTTGCTTTTATATGGACTCACATCGATTTTAACAAATTCTATTTGATTATAATTTGTAAATGCTTGGGTCAGGGTCACATATTTTGCACCCTTAAGATTAAAATAAACAAGTGCGGCAACAATTATTAAAGCAATCAGGCCAAGTATGATTGTATATTTTTTCTTCATCTATTTAGTCTTTGGTTATCATAGTTGTTTTATACCTCTATACTATAAAAAGCCTCCTAGTATTTTCAGCGCCTCTTTCAATTCAATGTCAATAGAGGCCGACAAAAAATATGTGGACTCGACATTGGTGGCATTACTCAGTGGGTGTGTCTCTTCCGTTTTGTAAAATAAGAATCCACCATTCAGTCTAATCATTCGATTTATGCGAAAGCCCAGTCCAACAAATGGCGAGCCCACTCCAATTAGATTTTTGTAATTGTCATCATAACTGCCCACCCTTTGGGCAACTCCAAAGAATATGCTGGTTCTCTTCAACCACATGTCAAGACCTTGTAAATCAGAGAATTTAGCATTTCTATTTACGGGACGTATATGAAAATTAAGGCCTTCAAACAGAAATGTGGAGCTTATTTCCGGGGCGACCAATATGCCAAAGTCAATTCCTACATAGGGTGTTTCTTTTGTGTCAATAGTTACAAATGTGTCGGTATCGGCCGTAAATGAAAAGGAAGTATAAACATCTTTTAAAATATTCACATTGACTTCCTTTTCGGCGTCAATATCAGCCTGAAAACTTTCAATAATTCTTACCTGTTCTAACCATTTTAGGAAATAACTGTTCAATGTTTCGAATTTTTTTGCAGGAACAAAAGAATCTCCGTTTTCTTTCTTTAAGTTTTGTATGCGAATAAAAGTAGCTAGCAGTAATTGTGCACTTTGTTGATCATATTTAGCAGTTTGCTCAATGATATTGCCCTTAATCTTAGCATTTCCGGTCAAAATTTCTAGAATATAGCTTTGACTTTTGTCCCGGACATCATCTAAATACATTGTAGGAAAAGAAGTTTTAGTTCTTTGAAAACCATATTCACTTCTTGAATAATCATTTAAGATAAACTCAAGCATACCTTTTAAAGTAATTTCAGGGTCTAAAACGGAGTTTACCGGTTTATCTAATTCTTCGGACAGAAATGTACTTGCCAAGATTGACTCTATCGCATTGACTGCACTTTCTTTGTTGGTGCTTAATTCATTGATGATTTTATATGCTATTTCAAATTTGGACCATTGATTATCTTTCCAATCGACAAAAAATAATTTTTTCTGTGCTTCTACTATTTTTTTATTGTAGTTGGCCAGATCATCAAATGATTTCTTTAAAGATTTATCCTTTATCAATAATTTACTAAGGTCAGTTATTACCTTGTCATCTTTATCATAAAGAGGAACATTACCTGTAGCCTGTTCTATCTGTTGGCTAATGTTTTCACGTAGTCTTATGATATCAGATTCTTTAAAATTAGTGTTCTTATAACTTACAGCACCGTCTATAGTAGTCAGCAATGAAAGTCTTAGCTTTTTGTTCTCAGCTTCTGGAAGATTTATATTCTCTTTAAAAATAAATTCAAAAGAATAATATTCGTTTGGATGTAGTTTTGGTGCAAAAATTTTAAAGCTTCCATTATGGACAATTGCTGAATCTACCTTTATGTATAAATCATAATTCTCATTAATTTCCTTTTTATCATCCTTATCTTTATTCTCAGCCTTTCTCTTTTTATAAACTGCTTTTAAACTATCTATGACTTCTTGTTCGTCTTCATTTGGTACAAAGAAGTAGTGTTTTCCAGGTTTGTAATTAATCAACTTGTATCTTACTTCAACTGTTTTTATTTTTTCATTTTTGGTTTTCCCATAAATGAAAAAGTGCTGATCAAACGGAATTTTTGATAAATCCTCAGACTTGAACTCACGAGCATCAACATCAAGATTTATTACAATTCTTTTCTGTTTTTGTCCAAAGCAAATACTGCATAATAACAGAAGGGCAAGAATGACTTGTTTATTCATTTATCAAAAAGTTAATCGTATCCAAATTTGACAACAGTAATTTAAGCAAGCAATACCCATAAACGGGTATTTTTTCAATAGATAAAACAAAAGGAAGTAAGCTAATGGATTGGGGTACTTCAATATAGACATTGATTGTATAAACCCACTACATAAAAACCTTAGACTTTCTGGGGTTTTTCTGCCATTTATACGCTTTTACTCACACAGCCTTGCTGCTTCCAGTAAAACAGTGTTCTATTTTCTTACATTTTGTATTTAAGGTTTGGCCAGTGGCCAAAGCTAAGATCACGAAAGATTGCTTGTTGGGCCTTTTAAGAAGAAAAATTCAAAGGAGAGCTCGTTATTTGGATTGAAGTGTACCGTTTCGATATCAAAACAAAATATCCCTAGTCATGCTCAGGACAATCTTCAGGCCATACATTACCTTTTTTTACGGGATATTGATGTTCCAGTTATGGTCATCGACCATTTCTTGTAACAATTCAATTTGTCGATCCAATATAACGGCCAATTCGTTAAAAATAATTTGTCCGTCTTTTTTGAGGTTATTTTCCTGCCCTTTGAAAACCGCATCGAGTAATGCCGCTTCATCTAAAAATCGGGAATCGGATAGATCAATAAAAGTAATGTTATCAAGACTTTCTGGAGCCGTAACCTGTTTTAGATGTACTGAAGACAGGTTAAGGTATTCTAACTTATCTTGTTGGCCAAGATCTAATTCTTCAATGTAATTGGCATATAAATTTAAGGTCTTGATTTCAGGATTGTTACTCAAATCAAGTTGGGTAAGTTTATTATTGGTGATGTAAAGCGTTTCAAGATTTACATTTGAATCAAGATGTATTTCTTCCAAATCATTCAATTGCAAGAGCAAGCTCGTCAATTTAGTGTTTTGAGTAACATCAAGAGTGCTCGTTTTGTGCCCTTTTAAGGATAAATGGCTTAATTCAGTAAAGATTGATAGGTTTAGATCTTCAACTATACCCGTTAGTCCAAGAAATTTCAAATGGGTCAAGGTTGATAACCCTTTGATCTCAGTATCAAAGTTATCGGAGACAATCAAGATCTCTAGCAAAGAATTTTGCGATAAATCAATAGCGGTCAGATTACCAAATCGAATACTTAAATGGTTCAGATTTGGGTAGTTTGCTATGATCGAATCTATATTGGTGAGGTCATTATCGCCTAGGTTGAGGTAATTCAAGTTTGGAAGGTCTTCCAATTGCAGCGTTTGAATATGGTCGCCTATGCCGTTACCCGTTACTTGAAGTTCTATTCCTTCTACTTCTTCCAAACTTGTAGTACTGATCGTGATGGTGTAATTCCCTGAAGCTGAATAGCGATGTTCAATTCTATCGCTTTGTGATCGAATTTCGTTGGGAGATTGCGCTACATACTCGCTACCATCACCCCAATCAATGTGATACAGGGAAGCTTCATTTGATTGTAACAGCGCCAAATCAATAAATCTGAGTTGGGAAGGGGGTTGGTTATCTGACCGTACCTGAAAGGTTGCCACCTGTTGATTTTTATAATGCCCAAATTGAAGAATAAATGGACTTTCTAAAGTATGGGTTTGGAGTGCTTCGCCTGTTGCGTACATTTTAATACGGCCAAAAGTGGAGTCGTCAACCTCGAGTACATAGGTTGCATCTACTTTTATGTCCAGTTCAATTTCTTCGACGGTGTCAACAGGAATGGAATTAGTGTAAACAGCGCTACCATTTTGATTGGTCACGACAAGGTCTGCAACACCCGAACTACCATTTGAGGTCTCTATTTTTAGCGCGATTTTTTGAAGATTTTGTTCGGCTGTCCCCTCTTCTTCACAAGAAAGAAGCGTAACCAAAAAAAGAAAAGAAATAACGCATGGACCAAGAGACTTGATACGAAAAGACATAAGGTTAGGTGTTTGTTCATTTCATAACGTTGGAACAAGCGTAATAGTGCCTTTCAATACAAAACTCAAGACAGGCACAATGTGGTACGTTATGGGAAAATCATAACATTCCCTTATGTTTTACATATAAAGTATAAATGGTAATATATGATTGAATTCCAGTAATTTCACGGTAAAACAAATGGTACAGACCATGGAGCACCAGAAAACCGTATCGATGTCTGCGAAAAAGACTTCAAGATGCCCCAAGTTGGCATCAACGGTCATTTGGGGTGCGGGAAACCGGCCATTGGACGAAACGGCCATCATAAAAGTGATCGAAGACACAGTAGGCGTCTATTGTGCTGTTGCGGTACAGCTTGAAAAAGGAAATCAGGTTAGGATCGGAATCAAATGTGAAGATGAGATGTTGGAAGGAAAAGGACTGATGCAGCTGTCTATTTTCAACCTGCTTGCCGTACTCTGCCAGAAGTTGTGCTTACGGATCTTGAACGTAGAGAACCAATTTTTGCCTGATTATGCCTAAAAAAATGGCCTCCCTAAAGAGGCCATCCGCTATATGGTGTACTGTTATTATTGCCCTTGACCAAGGGAAAACCCTAGCTCTCCGTCAAAGCGATATAAATTCTCTGTCTTGATGATATCAAACCCTGCTTCGTTTAGGGATGCTGACAATGCGACCACATCGCTGTAGGCCGCACTTTGGTCCATTTTCTTGGATGAATATCGACACCTCCAGTGATCGGTACAGAAGGTCTCCTCCATGCCACCAGGATATACCTTCACGCCCCGATTGGTGATCAGCTGCAATGAAAGATGCCCTGCGGTGTGTTCTGAAAGTCGATCACCGAGTTTCTCGGCATTTCTGCCCTCTTGGTCCCAGTCAAGAAAGATATCGACCCCCACCAACTCCTTTTTTGAGGGCTTTTCAGGAGCGTACTCGAACAATGCGGGCTGACTTGCCGTTGCGTACGAAACCACGGGCAACGTAGTTGGCGTTTGGCCCAGTCTTTCGATAACGGCGTCTGCAAAGCCTTGTGTGCCCACTTTTTGTTTACTGCTGGCCTCGTCATATAGATCGTAGGTATGAATACCATCTTCTAAAGTCTTCAACCAAGCGTTGTGTACCCTTTCGGCCACCTCAGGCTGCCCGATATAGACCATCATTTGAATGGCCCCGAGCAACAATCCCGATGGATTTGCCAGATCTTGGCCCGCTCTTCTGGGCGCGGAGCCATGAATGGCCTCGAACATGGCATAGCCACTACCCACATTGGCAGACCCCCCGAGTCCGACAGAACCCGTGATCTGGGCGGCCACATCAGACAAGATGTCCCCATAAAGGTTGGGCATCACCACTACATCAAAATTCTCTGGAGTATCGGCAAGTTTGGCGGCCCCGATATCGACGATCCAATGTTCTGATTCTATTTCTGGATATTCTTTGGCGATTTCATCAAAGGTGTTATGAAAGAGTCCGTCGGTCAATTTCATTATGTTATCCTTGGTGAAACAGGTCACTTTTTTTCTGCCGTAAGTCTTGGCATATTCGAAGGCAAACCGAATGATCTTTTCGGTTCCCGGTTTGGTGATCAGCTTCAAACACTGTGTAACCTCTTGTGTTTGTCGGTGCTCGATACCGGCATATAGATCTTCTTCATTCTCTCGAATAATGACCACATCCATCACGGGATGCTTGGTGCTTACAAAAGGGTGGTAAGAGATACATGGGCGCACGTTGGCGTAAAGGCCAAGCGATTTTCTGATGGTAACGTTCAAGCTTTTGAAACCACCGCCCTGGGGAGTGGTAATCGGGGCCTTTAGAAAAACCCGTGTGCGCTTGAGCGACTGCCATGCCCCTGGCTCTATGCCTGCCGTGTGTCCACGTTTATAAACGTTCTCACCAATTTCAATTTCTTCGGTTCGTATTTTTGCACCTGCGGCAAACAATATTTTGAGGGTGGCATCCATAATTTCAGGGCCGATGCCATCTCCCTTTGCAACCGTGATATCTTTCATATTTTTATTTTGCTGCAAAGTAAATGAGAATATATATTAAACAATATTAATATTATCTATACAATGCATATAAATGTTTTATGTATTTAGTGCGAACCCATCCTTGAATCAGGCCATTGATTGCCCAGCATTAAGGAACACCACCCTCTTAATCGTGAATCGTGGCCTTACCATTTCTAAAATCTGACATACTAGGGCGTTTAAGTACCTAATGGGTTTTGGTACCATACCCGCAAATGAAAGTGCTGTTGAACAGGGTCTAGTTCTTCAATGATTTCATATCGATCACAAATCGATACTTCACATCACTTTTGAGCATGCGTTCATAAGCCGCATTGATATCTTGTATATCGATGACCTCAATATCGGAGGTGATATTGTGCTCGCCGCAAAAATCCAACAACTCTTGTGTTTCGGCAATACCACCGATCAGAGACCCAGCAACGCTTTTGCGGCCCATGATCATAGGAACCGTTACCAACATGGGATCCAGGGGGCCCAAATACCCAACGACCACTAGGGTGCCATTGGTGTTCAATGTTCCGACATAGGGATTCAGGTCGTGTTCATAGGGAACCGTGTCAATAATCACATCAAAACGTCCCGCGGCTTTTACCATTTGATCCTCATCGGTCGAGATAATGATCTCATGGGCACCCAATGCCTTGGCATCATCTATTTTATTGGTCGAGCGCGAAAACAGGGTAACATGTGCGCCCAATGCATGGGCCAGTTTGATCGCCATATGCCCCAGACCGCCCAAACCGACAACGGCCACCTTAGAATCTTTGCCCACATTCCAATGGCGCAAGGGAGACCATGTGGTGATTCCGGCACACAATACGGGAGCAATCCCTGCCAAATCCAAGTTTTTGGGAACGCTCAAGACAAACGCTTCGTCAACTACGATTTTTTCGGAATACCCCCCATGGGTATCCGTATCTAAATGCTTATCATACCCCCCGTAGGTACCTACCCATTCGGGACAATATTGTTCTAAATCGTTCTTACAATTATCACACGTTCTGCACGAGTCTACCAAACAACCCACTGCCACGATATCGCCCACCCTGTGTTTGGTCACACCGTCACCTATTCGGGTCACTTTACCCACTATTTCATGGCCTGGCACGACAGGATATTGCGTCATGCCCCAATCATTGCGTGCAAAATGCAGATCGGAATGGCAAACACCGCAATACAAAATGTCGATCTCGATATCTTTTTCGGTCGCCTCTCTTCTAGGGATGTTCAATTGCTTCAAATCGGCATCGGCAGCCTCGGTCCCGTATGCCCTTACAGTGATAGTGTCCATTTTCTGAAATCTTAGCGTGTTCTTTAAAAGTACAAAAAGTTGTTGAGTATTTTGTAGTGTAAAAGGCACCCCACCCCCACCCTTCGATAAAAGCTTTGGGAGACGGACACCTAGTGAAAAAAGAAAATCAACCGATTTCGGGGAATACAAAAATGGGGCAACCACAAAATCATCAATACTGTCTAAGTGATTTTACATGGGCAACTATTTTTATGCCATGAATGACAGCTTCCACTTCTTCATTGAACATTTTTAGCCCTTTGACATGGTTCACCCCTTCTTGCGGAGAAATGGAAATCACATTGTGCTGCCGTTCTTCCTTGTCTATGGCCCTAATCTCTATAATACTGCCCATTCTGCTTACTCCTTTGACATCGAGCAATTCACCGTCTTCACCGATCGCCTTGACATCAAGTATGTTACCATCATCATCAATGGCTTTGACGGGATAGTACTTGTCGTTTTTCTTTACGACCATTTTTACGGGTATGGTTTGCCCGTGCACCAAAGCCTTGACACCTAAAAGACTGATGTCATGGGAGTCTTGTATGGCCTTTACATCATGATGGTTGCCATCACTATCAATAGCCTTGACGTCCAATAATTTGGCTTCAGGGAGAACGGCCTTGATATGCCAATAGATCACATTTTCTTTTGCACGGCTTTGTGACTGTACATTTGTGACCGGAAAGGTCAACGTCAAAAGAAGTAAAAACCCGTAACTTTTTAAAGCGCTTGAGAGGTATTTCGCTGTTTTCATTTTTTGCATATTGTCTCAAATCTATGATAGAATACTGACTCTGACCATGATAAAAATCAGGAGCCTATCCCCTTACAATACAAAGTGTTTTGACCGTTCAAGAGAGTCGTATGGCATGCTGCCAGTCCCAAGTCTTATATTTTGATCTTGAAACAAGGGTCAGCTGGTTTATTTCGATTTGTTTTGAAAAATCGTTTTCTTGAAAATACTGTAAACTATCATAGAGCATTTTCTTTCCGGTAGTTTTCGAAATGGTCATATGCGGATCATCCACAATAGTGAATGATTTCAGCTTTCCCTTAAGATAGTTGTCTTGCAAGAATTCGATCTCTCTATGTATGGCCTCGATAGCGCTGCTTTTTGAGACCTTCAGGTACAACGTATTTGACTTCTCGAAAACACCGAATCCGTCCAAGGTCAATTCGAATGCCTCCTTTTGCGATAACCGTTCAAAGACCTCTATAAGAAAATCTTGGTGCTTTGAATTCATTTTGAAACTTACAATGGAAATATGGGGTTTCGATCCAGAAAGAGGTTGCTTGCCGTATGAGGATTCAAATTGTTTTTTGAGCGCTGTGACTTCATCAAAAATAGGGTCTGGAGGTATGATCCTCAGATTGTAATACTTTATTTTAGAAGTAAAGATGGGTAAACGTAGTTGTTTCATGGAATAGCGATTTAATGGCCGAGACCCCGTTGACCTCTCAAATAAAATTACGGCATTTTGGTCATTGTGACGCCGTTTTTAAAATTAACACAAAACAAATTGTCAGAGACCGTAGGCCTGTAAAATGTATACGAGCTTTGGCAAAATGTATACGGCACCCCAACCGAAGTGGGCTATTTTTGTACTACCATTCATAACTATGGCGAAATAATGACAGGTTTAACATCGAAATGGACAATGGCAGCACTGGCCGTAATCGGCATACTGCTGTTTTTATACTTGATCGGGCAAAAATCGGTGCATACCGAGCTGGTCATCGAGGCAAGTCCGCAACAAATATGGGACGTTCTGATGGATGAGGAGGGCTACAAAGAATGGAACCATGTGCTATTCCCCGTAGCGGGTGAAATTGAACAGGGAAACAGCTTGCCCTATCATTTGATCAACCCCAAGGGTGAAACCATTGAATTTGAGTTTGAGGTAATACAATCGGTACCTCTTGAACTGTTGAACCAAAAAGGGGGCGTTCTGGGCGTATTCACCTTTGATCACCGCTACATCTTGGAGCCTTTTGGAAACCATACCAAGGTGACCCTACATGAAGATTTTAGGGGAATCATAGTACCCTTTTGGAATGTCGACTGGGTGCAACAGGCCTACATCGATCTGAACCAATCGCTCCGTAAATTTGTTCTCAAATCAAAATAAGAAAATTAAAAACCATATATTCTTTTAGAATTCTGACGCCTTGAAAACAATCAAAAAAATACTCATACGAATGCTACTGTCCATAGTCATACTCATTGCCTCGTTGGTAATCATTTATTTGGCCTTTGTAAATTTTTATCCCTCTTTCGGGGGTGACGTTTCCAAAGAACGAAAAGCGTTGTACCTATCATCAAAACAATTCAAAGATGGCGCTTTTGTCAATACCAAAGAGGATATTCCCGAAGATGCCAGTTTTTCTGAAATGCTTTCCATTGCCCGAAAGTTCTTCTTTCAAAAGGTTGAAAACGGCAGGCCCGAAAAGGAATTGGAGGTGCAAAAAATAGATTCCATTGCCCTTGCCGGCCATCGGGGTGGCACTCAGCTTGTTTGGTTTGGGCATTCTGCCTTTCTCTTGCAGATGAATGGAAAGAACATTCTCATCGACCCCATGTTTGGCAAAGTACCGGCCCCACACCCGTGGTTTGGCGCCAACCGCTTTACCAAAGAATTGCCCATTGAAATTGAAAAACTGCCAAAGATAGATGCCGTGGTCATTTCACATGATCATTATGACCATTTGGACTATGGGTCCATAAAAAAACTAAAAGACAAAGTCGAAGCCTATTATGTACCACTGGGTGTCGGTGTGCATTTGGAAGCTTGGGGGGTGGGCAGTGACAGAATCACTGAAATGGACTGGTGGGAAGAGACCATGTTCGAAGACATACAATTGGCCTGCACCCCAGCACAGCATTTTTCGGGCAGGAAGTTTACCAACGGCCAAAGCACCTTATGGAGTTCTTGGGTGATCAAATCTGACGGCACCTCGATTTACTTCAGTGGCGATGGCGGTTATGGGCCCCATTTCAAACAGATTGGGGAACAATATGGCCCTTTTGATTTTGCCATGATGGAATGTGGCCAATACAACAAAATGTGGCCCGACATTCACATGTTTCCCGAAGAAACGGCCCAAGCGGGGGTCGATGTACAGGCCAAAGCCCTAATGGCCATACATTGGGGGGCGTTTAAATTGGCCCTGCATTCATGGACAGACCCCATAGAACGGGTATCCAAAAAAGCCAAAGAGCTACAAATACCCTTGGTCACCCCACAGATCGGAGAACCCATTGTAATCGATGAACTGCCAAAACCAAATCGCGTTTGGTGGTAAGGTTTTGGATTTTGAAACGAAACGGCAAACCGCACCAAGGCACAAACAGCAAAACATATACAAGCTTCAGCAAAATATATACAGTGATTTTTTGGTAGCGCAATACTTTAGCAGAAAGAAAAAATCATATGCGACTGTTATCAAAAATTTACATGTTTCTTTTGCTCTTAATGTCAATAGGAATGTTGATTTGGGGCGTGGCGGGATTCTTCGAGTATTTCACGGGGATCGAGCCTTTTTTAAAATTACAGAACGATGCCTATCCGAGCGGAGTCCAGTTTGTACATTGGCTGCTGATCACCTTGGCGGGCAGTGCTTTTCTAATGGGTTATCTGGCAAAATGGAAATGGACCCCTTTTGTCATGGTGCTACTGTTTTCAAATCTAGCCGTTTTGTGCACCATCGAGACATTTGACTTTATGTCTGAACAATGGAGTTTTTCTTCCTATCTTGTAGAAATAGTGTCTTATGTCGTGCATTCGGCATTTCTTATGTTCTCATCGCTGTCCAAATCGCGATTTAAACATTTTCAGTAGCTTATGAAAAAAGTGATTATAGCGGGAGCATCAGGCATGATAGGCAACTTGATTGTGGAGTGCTGCTTGGCCTCCTCTGAAATAGCCCAAGTGACTTCATTGGTGCGCAAAAAAACGGGTGACGAACACCACAAATTAAAAGAGGTCATCATCGATGACTTTGGGGATTATTCGGCGCATGCCGATATATTCAAACAAGTGGATACCGCCTTCTTTTGCATCGGGGTCTATACCGGACAGGTACCCGATGCCAAATTCAAGGAGATTACTGTTAATTATGCCGTCGCCTTTGCAGAAGCCGTAAAAGTAGGCAACCCAAATGCCAGATTATGTTTGCTCAGTGGTGCCGGGGCCGACCGCACCGAAAAGAGCCGTACCTCCTTTGCCCGGTATAAAGGCATGGCAGAAAACCGGATTTCTGAACTGGGCTTGAAATTTCACGCATTTCGCCCAGGATACATATATCCCGTAACCCCACGCAAAGAGCCCAATGTGATGTACCGTATGATGCGGTTCCTTTATCCACTAATTCGTTTAGGGGGAAGCAGTAGCAGCATTAAGTCCACCGAATTGGCCACGGCCATGTTTCGTGTTGGCATGAATGGTGCAGACACTGAGATTTTGGAGAACAAAGCTATCCTATCATACTGCTAGCCCAGTATTTCCATACCCTACCCTTGCCGCCGCATAACTGGAAAATATATACAAGCTTGCGAGAAATCTATACGGTAATCTGTTGGTAAGGGAGGAAATTTGCAGTAGTTATCGAATCATAAACAATACACCGTATGGAAACTTCCAAAAACGAAACCGTAAAGGTGGAAAGGCTGAGTGCTTCGTACCGCACCATTTACACCGATATTATCATCGATGCAACCCCAGAACAGGTTTGGTCGGTTCTTACCGACACCGCCTCCTATAAAAAATGGGCCGCTTTCTTGGTGGACATACAAGGGGAAATCAAGGATGGTGAAAAAATCACGGCGATATTTCAAACCAATCCTAAAAAAGAAAAACGCACTACCATTGAGCACACTATTTCGGTAACGGACGGAAAGGAATTTTTCTGGGCCGAAAAAGGTCCGGGCGGCATTAGGGACAACCATCATTTTAGGGTTGAACCGACCAGCGATGGAAAAACCAGGTTTGTCCAGTCCGATGAAATCATGAAGGGAATTACCTGGTTGATGGGCGGTAACCTGTCTAAAATGTATGCCGAGGGCTACACGGCATTCAATCGAAAATTAAAGGCAGAGGTAGAACAAAGATTCAATCAATAATAGGTCAAAAAAAAGCATCATGGATTTCAAGCTAAAAAACATTCCAACACAACAGGGCAGAATTGCCATCGTTACCGGCGCCAACAACGGCATTGGTTTTGAGACTACTTTGGCAATGGCAAAATACGGGTTCAAAGTCGTGATGGCATGCCGCAATATGGCAAAAGCTGAAAAAGCCAAATCAGCTATTTTGCAAAAATCACCCGATGCAGATCTAGACATCTTGCAATTAGACTTGAGTGATTTGAACAGCGTAAGGGCCTTCGCCAAAAACTTCAAAAACAACTACTCTAAATTGAACGTGCTCATCAACAATGCCGGAGTGCTGATATACTCTGGCAAAAAGAACGGGGCCGGTATAGAATTGCAATTTGCCACCAATCACCTGGGCCACTTTTTGTTGACCAATCTGTTGATCGACCTGATGCCCGATGATGCGGCCTCGCGCATTGTGGCCTTGAGCAGCATCGCCCATAAAACCGCAAAGATTCACTTTGACGATCTGAATGGCGAAAACATTGATGATGCCGAAGCGGTCTATGGGCAATCGAAATTGGCCAATTTGATGTTTGCCGATGCACTGAACCGACAGCTAAAACAGTCGGGCAAAAAGATGGTCGCACTTGCCGTACATCCAGGGGGTTCAGACTCAGGACTTTTTGATGAAATGTCAAAAGTGAAGTACTATACGTTCAAGATTTTGTCGCCGTTCATTTTAAATTCCAATGCTTCAGCGGCCAAGCCTTCCCTGTTCGCTGCCTTGAGTACAGACGTTCAGGGAGGTGAATATTTTGGACCACAGGGTTTTAACGAGTTCAAAGGAAAAGTGGGCGTCGCCAAGCGAAGTGACTATTCGAAAAGGGAAGATGTGGCGACAAGACTTTGGCAATTATCGGAAAAGCTTACCGGTCAACCATTTATACTCTAGCATACGATTTAAAAAAATAGTATGTTTACTCCTATCAAATCTAAACGGATGCAAGAAATAGTGCATATAGAGAGCATTTCAGATATGCATGATGTCTTCGGACTGACCAAGCCCAAGCATCCGTTGGTCTCGGTCATTCGATTTAAAGATACCGACATCAGGCCAGAATATCATCACGTACGTTGCTCGTTTGGCATGTACTGTATCACCCAAAAGAACGAAACCGAGGGCAGTATGGGGTATGGTCGTAGTTCTTACGATTTTCAAGAGGGTTCAATGGTATTCATTAAACCAGGGCAGGTGCTCAGCTATGATGGGCATAAATCTACCGCTGAAGATCCCGGTTGGGCCCTGCTGTTCCATCCCGATCTAATCAGAAAATCTGAATTGGGCAGCACCATTGACAACTATTCGTTTTTCTCTTACGACATCACGGAGGCCCTGCACCTTTCTGACGAGGAAAAACAGACGCTCAATGGACTGGTGGCCAAAATAGAAAAAGAATACCAACAGAACATCGATCGCCACAGTCAGAAATTGATCAATGCCAATATTGAATTGTTGTTGGATTACTGTACGCGGTACTACGACCGCCAATTTTATACCCGAACCAACCTCAACAAAGATGTTCTTACAAAATTTGAGCATTTGCTGAAAGAGTATTACGCCAACGAAAACCAATTGAACGGTGGCATTCCCTCGGTTGATTTTTGCGGGGAAGAACTACATATGTCGCCTAAATATTTGAGCGATCTCTTGAAAAAGGAAACAGGTAAAAGTGCCAAGGCCCATATCGATGATTTTCTGATGAACAAGGCCAAAAACCGTTTGTTGCGCTCAACGGAATCGGTAAGCGAAATAGCCTATGGCCTGGGTTATGAATATTCACAGCATTTTTCCAAAATCTTTAAGGCCAAAACAGGAATGAGCCCTAGTGAGTATAGAAGCCTGAATTGATAAAACACTTTGGCAAGAAGCAGCACAAGTTAGGCTACCGCTAGCTATTTATAGCGTTGCACAAAACGCCAGAGTATTTCTTTGGGTACCGGGGCCTGGGCTTGTCGAACGGCCTTGATCAAGCCATCGGCTTCTTCGGGTGCGAAATAACCGTGGTTTTTATAGGTCTTTATACGAAGAACAAATTCGTCGGCATCTGCCTCGGGGTGAAATTGCACGGCATAAATGTTCTTCTTGACCCTGAACATTTGAACGGGACAAGGTTGTGATAAAACCAAAAGCACCGTACCGGGCGGCACATCATCACAGGCCTCTTTATGGCCCACCAACGCAGAAAATGTTCTTGGTAAGCCCTTCAGAAGTGGATCTTTCATTCCTTCTTTGGTCACCGTGACCTCAACACTGCCGATGGGCTCATTATACTTTTTTGATATCACGGCCCCACAATAGTTGCCCAAAAGTCCATTGCCCGAGCAAGCGCCCAAGAATGGAAAATCTGCCGGAACTACTTGATCGAACAGTCGAATATAGAAAGCTTCGATGTCTTTTTGGGCTTGGCCCTTGTTTTCTTCTACGGCACTTACATCAAAGGGGCTTCCACCGGCAATGATAGCCGAATAATCATTGATATCAATAGTGGGAATACCTTGTTCTAACCGAATGCGGTGTACTTCATCTTGGGTCAATCTACCCACGCGCAATATCGCCTCGAACTCACTGTCTGCCGCCTCATCTTCGGGCCGCATTTGCAAAATGAGTATTTTTTTCATTGAACTCCGTTTAGCCAATTGGTCAAAATTCCATAAAAATCATACCCCATATTTGACAAAAGGGATTTTTATTGTTGCGCCAGCGATTTGACATGTGCGTACACCTGTACCCCATTTATTACGGTTTCTACGGTAGTATTGAGCATTTTTATACCTTTTACATCATTGACCTTACCTTCTGGCGATATAGCAATGATGTTATAGAACAGCAGGTTTTTGGTAATCGCCCGTAAGTGAACGACATTGCCAGATTTGCTCACTCCCTTGACATCAAGTATTTCCCCCTCTTCGGTCACGGCCTTAATGGCTATAAGATAACCGTCGTTGTCAATGGCCTTTACAGGATAAAAGCGATCATCTTTCTTTACTATCAGTTTAATGGGCAATTGTTCACCGTTCACAATGGCCTTCACGTTCAGAACACTGGTATCATCAGAGTCTTGAATGGCCTTGACATCGTGCATGTTGCCTTCTTTGTCAATGGCCTTGATATCGATAAGCTTTGCCTGGGGCCGAAAGGCTTTGACATCCCAATAGGTCAAAATCTGATCTTCGGTTTCGGGTTTCTGAAATGCTGATTCAATTTCATTCTTTATCTGTGCACCTACACTGGTAAGCCCTAGAATGAAAAGAGCCAGGGTATTGATCATAATTGAACGGTAATAAATCGTTTTGTTGGCTTTCATCTGTCAAGTTTTTGCGTTCAGAATATATTGATGACCCGGTACATTTAATATGACAAAAATCATCTTCTATGCCTTCAGCATACTATAGAAAACCAACCAACCCCCTATTTGCTATTCTTTTTGCTGCACCAAATTTTGCTGAATACTATCAGGAACCGCTTCAAAAGAGGAAAACACCGAATTAAAAGTGGCCTTACCTTGTGTCAATGAGCGCAAGTCGGTAGAATAACCGTACAACTCTGCTTCGGGTGTTGCGCACTTCAAAATCTGATAGTGGTCACTGCTGTCGATACCCAAAATAACGGAACGTCTTGATTGTAGATCGGTCATCACATTGCCGATCATTTCTTCGGGCACCTTTACGGTCAACTCTCGAATCGGTTCAAGTAATTTGGGTTTGGCGTTTAAAAATGCTGCTTTGAAAGCATGTGCCCCTGCAATCTTGAAAGCGATATCGTTCGAGTCTACTGAATGCATCTTGCCGTCGTAGACCATGACCCTAACATCCCTGATGTAAGAGCCCGTAAGGGGTCCTGACTCCATCACCTCAAGAATCCCTTTTTTTATAGAGGGCAAATAACGAAGATCGATCACCCCACCGACGATGCAATTGTAAAAAATCAGTTTTCCGCCCCATGCGAGCTCTACCTCCTCTTTGCCACGAATGTTGAATCCCTCGGGTTCGGCCATGCCCTCGTACCATGGCTCGATCTTCATGTGCACCTGTGCGAACTGGCCTGCGCCACCTGATTGTTTCTTATGGCGGTAATTGGCCGTTGAAGTGCGCTTTATGGTTTCCCTGTAAGCGATTTTTGGTTGTATGAACGCTGCTTTTATGCCGTATATATTTTCCAATGTCCAGCTGATGGTCGCCAAATGTAGCTCGCCTTGGCAGCCCAAGATTTGTTGTTTCAATTCTTTGGAATAAGAAACGACCACCGTAGGGTCTTGGCTATGTATCTTTTTTAGGGCATCGCTCAACTTCTCGTCTTCATTCTTATTTACCGCCGATATCGATTTTTTTGTTCTCGGTTCTGGGTAAGCAATAGGTTTGATCGTTACCTTGTTGTTTTCTGCATGTAGGGTATCGTTGGTCTCGGTATATTTCAATTTTAGGGTTGCCCCGATATCACCCACGACCAGTTTAGAGACCGACTCTCTTTTTTTACCGTCCATGATGAACAATTGGTTCAAGGTCTCGGTCTCACCGGTTCTTGAATTGACCAATTTATCATTGGCTTTGATCACACCCGATTTCACCTTAAAAAAAGTGATCTGGCCCACATTGGGCAAGTGTACCGTTTTAAAGACAAACAAGACCGTTGGGGCCTCGTTGGTGCGCACAATGGTCTTGTCTTCAACGCTCTGTTCAGGCTTCAAATCTGCCGCCGCCGGGGCCACGTTATCGATGAAGCCCATAAGCCTTCCACTGCCCATATCGTTCAATGCCGATACACAGAAAACGGGAAAAAGTTCATGGTTGAGCATACCTGCCTTGATACCTTGCCGCATTTCGTCTTCTGATAGGGTACCTTTTTCAAAAAACAATTCCATCAGTTCTTCATCATTTTCGGCCGCTTTTTCCACCAATTCATTGTGCAAATGGTCTGCCAGTTCTTTTTGATCGTCGGGAATAGGGAATTTTTCTGGCTTTCCGCCCTGTGGAGAAAACTTGTACATCTTCATTTTCAGCACATCGATGATACATTGCGCACCATCAACCTTTAAGGGGTATTGAATCTTGACGGCGTTATTGCCCACCAAAGCTTTAATGCTGTTGAAGCTATGTTCAAAATCGGCATTCATATGGTCTATCTGATTCACCACAAACAAGGTAGGTTTGTTATAGTTGTCGATATGGCTCCAAATAATCTCGGTGCCTATCTCGACCCCATGACGTGCATTAATGACCGTAACAATGGTATCGGCCACCCGAATGGAAGAAAGTATCTCACCGATAAAGTCATCGAGGCCCGGGGTATCTATGATATTTATTTTGTAATTGCGCCATTCGGTGTGCAGTGGCGTAGCAAAAACCGAGGTGCCCCTTTGATGTTCAATTTCGTGATAGTCAGATACCGTATTTCCATTTTCGACACTACCACGTCTATTGATTAGACCGGCCTCAAAGAGCATGGTCTCGGCCAAAGTGGTCTTGCCGCTGTTGTGGGCGCCCACAAATACTATGTTCTTTATATGTTTGTCATCATACACTTTCATACGTCCAATGGTTTTTTGTTAATCGAATTTTCTTTGGTAAAGGCGTAAAAGTAGCAGTCCATATCTTCTTAAAACATGACTTTTTACCATCTTACAATTTAACCTAAAATGTAATCCTTGCAAAAAAATATTTCCCTAAGGTGTATAACAGTGCGGTATAAGATAGGGAAAGCGCTAACTAGAAACCGTGAGGTAACCGTATCGAATTGAATATGGGGAGAAATGAAACCCTTGTTCTATGGGTATGGAGTGTCTGCCCAAAAAGGCCGGTCACATCAAAAAGAAACTTGTGGCCCGTGATATTATATGTGCGGTTTTAACGGTTATAGCTTATCGGCCTGGACCAATTCGTCGTCTTCCCAAACACCGCTGGCCACCACATCACCCTCTTTTCCATAGAAAATACCTTCGCCGGTACGTTCGTCTCCCTTCCAAAGGCCGACAAACCTTTCGCCATTGGCCCAAAAATAGGTGCCTTGGCCATTTCTTTTGTCGTTTTGGTACTCGCCTTCATAGCGTTCACCGTCTTTCCAATAAAAAGTTCCATTTCCATGACGTTGGTTGTCTTTCCATTGGCCTTCATAACGACTGCCGGTATTAAAAAGGGCCACACCGTAACCATTGGCCTTACCATTCTTTACTTGGCCCACATAATGCATTTGGCTGCCCTTGGCATTGGTAAAGGTCAAATACTCGCCAAAAGATTTCTGCTTCAACTGTCGTTTCATGCGCACCAGCTGTACCTTGGTCTTTTCAAGAGCAAAACTCAATGAGTCATATTGTTGCAGTTCTTTGGGCCTGATCGTTGCCAGTGCCTGTAATGAGTCAAGCTCTTTTAGCCGTTCAAGTTTTGCGTAATCTTGATGGGGCTTTGTTGCGGTCAGTCTCGTCAATTTTTCGGTCAGTGAAATGCGCAGTCGCAGTTCTTTACTCGTGCTTTTATCGTTCAATTGCGCGCGATATGCCTTGAGTGCCCCGGGGTAATCGTCGCCATCTACCAACATCGAGTCAATGTGCAGCAGCGCTTGCCGTGCTTCGATGTAACTTTCCAGTTCTTGTTGGTGTGCTTGAGCTTCCCGTAGTTCTTTTTTTAGGTTTTCGGACTTAAAAAAATAGAAGCTGGCCATCCCTAGGAAAAATGCCAAAAATAGAAAGGTAGCCTTGGTCAGATGTGGTTTCTTCATGATTGAAATCGCGTAACTCTGTCTGATATACGTATCAATCGGTAAAATGGATCGCAGGTAGCTTATTTTTTACCTTTCGAATATCAGGCGAGAAATAGACATGAAAGCGCATGGTCCAATTTTGTTTGAATACCCCGGCATTTTCCAAAGTCTGGCCTTGAGAATACATGAGGCCCCCGGCCACTTTCAGCCTTGGGTTTATAATATACCCCAAAGTAGTGGTTATACGAAGGTCTTCCATGACGCTGCCCACTACGGCCTTACCACTCTGCATGATCAGTTCCGCTTCTGGTGAGACATAGAGCGTGCCAGGTTCCAACTTGTTGCTGTTCAAGGGCACCTTGACACGAAACATATAACGCCAACGGTTTCTGAAAATATATTCACTATTTTCTTCAAACCCTTGGCTCCATCGGTGTTCAATACGAAGGCGATGGTAAATCATGGCGCTATAAACAGGTTGCGCAAACTGGTATTGATGCCAGATTCGCCATTCGGGCACAACATTTCGATCGTCTGAATCTTCGTTGGTATTAAAGTTGACCCGCAACACGCCACCGAGGCTGAAATTGATGTATTTTGAATAAATGTAGCCTATGGCATGACGGTTATAAACCTGCCCTATCTGTCCTATAAATGGTGTGTTCTCGGTCTCTTCGAAACGAAAATGGGTCTGTGCATCCCAATAGAGTCGATTTGAAATTCGTATGATACCATACGTATTGTACCATATTCTGGTCTTTGGATCCTTGAATTCCGATTCTTCTGGAAGTACTTCCCCCTCTTGAGCCATTGAGGTAAGGCCCAAACCTAAAACAGTCAATACCAAAAAAAACGTGCTAAAGCGATGCCCCATGTTCTAATGTTCTTCGGTTGTAGATGGTATATTGAACAGTTGTATGATGATCTCGGGATTTTTTTCTCTCTTGAGTTTACGTTCTAATTTTGAGGTTTCCTCGTTACGTAGTTCCAATATGCGCTGATATGAATTTTCAAAAAGGAGATGTAATTCTCTTGCATTATCACAGCTTACCGCTGTTTGTACCCGATTCAAAAAATCTGGGACCAGTATGTCTCGATAAGCAGCGGTAATGCGCTTTTTTACATCTTCGTTCATTATGGTCGCCGTAAAAGGATTCCAAACCGCATCTGAATAGACCTCTTGAATGGTCTCATTGCGCATGGGCAGGGCCGTTATTGATTTCGCCAGGTCGTTCAAAGCCGTTAGACAACTGATTAAATTTTGTGCGAAAACCAATTTGGCATCTGTTGCTTCTATTTGTGAATAGTTGGCCAATTCATCTTCAGCACGTTTTTTAATGGCGACCAATGCTTCTGATGACGGTTTGGCAATCTTATCCTGTACTGAATCAACTTGTTTGCCCAATGAATCGGCCTGGGCGATCATCTGCTTTTCCAAAGCGATAAAGGTTTGTTGCCGCTTTTCATTGGCCAATTTATCTTTAAGTGTGCTCGCTATGGACTCTAGACTCAGATAAGCGTACTGGGCAAGCTTATGAACAGATTCCAACCCCTTGTAATCATCGAAATCAAGATCTGTGCCTTCTGGCCCCGTGTAGGTTCGTTTTTCACCAGTCGTATTTATTTCAACCTCAATGGTCGCCGAAGGTTTTCCTACAGGCCACAACCCCGCCAGCAATTCATCGCGGGCTGCAAACTCAAGAACACCTTGCCTGCGATATTCAACCAATTGTTTCAATGGCATCAGAAACTCTTCAGAAATCGTCTTGACCACCTCATACTTAAAGTCAACTTCATCGTCAGAACGTTTCAAAATGTTCAACTGCGGATCGTTCAGCAATGACCGAGTGATCGCCTCTGATTTTTTGAACCAGTTCACTATGGAATCCAATCGGGCTGTTTCCAAAGAGTCTAGGGGAAAGTATGGTGCCGTTACTTTAAGTTGTGGCACAAAAGATGACTTGCCCAGTTCGGAAAGAATAGTATCTATTTGTTGATAATTCTCTGTATTCTCGTTGAGCAACCGAGACATTCCTCCAACAAAACCATTACTATTCTCTCGTTTTAGCCGTAGTTGTACCAGCGCAATAAAGCGTGCGTCTAAAGTGACGGCCTTGGACTGGTCTGACCCCCCATCGTAAATCGCAATGGTCTCGACCTGACCATCGGTCTCCATCTCTATTTTTGCCAAGCGACCCTCAATAAAATGCCAATTTTCTGAAGTATTCGCATCCATTTTTGAATAGAGGGTCCATACATCATGGGCGAATCCGTTTCGCAAGAACCGACCGACCAAGGTACTGCTGTCATTTTCTATGCGAAAACTCTTTTGGGGCACCCCATCCTCAAAAGAAAATACACTTCGGAACCGGGTTTTGTCCAAAGCGGAGTTTTTTATCTGGTTGACCATAAAAATCCATTGACCATCAGGTCTCCCCTTTCTTATGATCCCATAGGCTTCACGCTTGACACCGTTCACGTTTACGCGATATTGCCCATCGACTATCCTAGTCTCGCCATCAGATCGGTATTTGCCCAGTTCAAAACGCCAAAACCCTTCAGGGTAACCCTTCTCAAAAGCCCCATCAAAGAAAAAGGCGTAATCGGCCCCTTCCAAAAGGGAATCCAAATCTGATCGTTGCATGGTGAACTTGCCGTTCAAGAGGGTATCACCATCGACCAAATTATATTCAAAGCTGGCATCTCCCTTGTAAATGCCCGCCTTGTAAGGGCCTTCATAGTTCAGGTTCTGCCCACGTAAAACCGCTGTGGAGGATATGAGCGTACATAACACAAAAAGCTGCTTGACAAGTAGATATGATGTTACAGTTCGAAACATGCGGCAAAAAAACTAAATTTTGTCTATACCTTTTACGGATTTTGGAGATAATTGGACGTTCTAACGGAAAAAAAATCCGTGATACTTTTAAGTTGGTGTTTTTAAAGTACCCAAAAGTTCCACATTATTTCACTGGATGATCTTAGGGATTACTTTTTGTCCCTCCACCAAGTGGCCAACGACGACCCCGATATGTTCATCCAAGGTCCGAAAACCGCGGAGGCCAATCCCATGGTCGCTAACTTACCCATTTCTAAAGCGATGCCAGATGCCAACCCAGCATTTTGCATGCCCACCTCAAAGGCCACGGTTCGGGCAGATTTTTCATCCAACCCGGTCAATCTGCTGCCCCAATAGCCCAGAAAATATCCAGCAGTATTGTGCAGTACCACTGCCACAATGAGCATCAACCCGATTTGCAATAATGAATCTCGCCCCGCAGCGGTAATGATGGTGATGATAATGGCAATGCCAGCCATCGAGATTTTGGGCATGGCCTTGTCTAACCAAGAAAAACGGCCATGGGCATACCTGTTGAAAATTAGCCCTGCAATGATCGGCAATATCACAATCTTCAAGATGCTCCAAAGCATTCCCAAAAAATCTATGGGTACCAACTGGTCTGCCAATAGTTTCATCAAAAAGGGGGTCATAATGGGGGCCAATAATGTGGCCACGGCCGTTAGCGTCAATGACAGGGCCAAATTGGCACCGGAAATATAGGCCATCACATTAGAGGCCAAGCCACTGGGCGAACATCCGACCAAAATGATTCCTGCGGCAATTTCAGGTGGCAACCCGGTAAGGTAGGCCAATCCGAGGCCAATAAAGGGCATGATGGTAAACTGGCATATGATACCGATGAGCACCCCTTTGGGCATTTTCACCACCCCGACAAAATCTTTGAGACTCATTGCCGTACCCATACCAAACATGATGATGATCAACAAGGGAACAATCAACTTTTTCAGACTAAAGCCCCTTATTTGAAGAAAGAGGTTTGGATAGAACAGTGAGGCTGCCACTGCCGCAAATATCAAAATCGTGAACGAAAAGCCCCTTAATTTTTTGACTCCTTGAAAACCCAACGCAAGACTGAGAAAAAACAATATTACCCAAAGACCTGTTGTTTGGGTATGGCCGAACGATAGAGTGGTGATGATCACAATGGCCAAGAATACACTGATGATCAAGGCAACCTTGCTATATATTTTCACAGTATTGATATTTTGATGGGATTTTAGTTATTGGGCATTGCCCTCTGCCATGTTCGCATAACTGACCCGATAAATGGCATCTCCATAATCATCTGAAATCAACATGGACCCATCTTTCAAAAATAGCATATCCACGGGGCGGCCAAATTGTTCTTGTGTTTCGTCATCGAGCCAACCATCGATAAAAGTGGAGTACGATACGGCCTCATTGCCTTGCAACGCCACCAAGGCAATTCTATAGCCTACCTTTTTGGAACGGTTCCATGAACCATGTTCTGCAATGAACGCATATTTTTTGTACTCCTCAGGAAACATATCTCCTCTATAAAACTTGACTGCGAGGGGCGCCACATGGGCACCGAGATTCTGAGCGGGTGGTTCAAATTCTGAACAGGGCCTTTGGTCACCAAATTCTGGGTCTTTGATAGAATCACCGTGGCAAAAAGGATAACCAAAATGTTGCCCCATCTCACTGGCACGGTTCAATTCGCAAGGGGGTATATCATCACCCATCATATCGCGGCCATTGTCTGTAAACCAAAGCTCGTGGGTCTCAGGATGCCAAGTGAACCCTACTGTGTTTCTAACGCCATGGGCATAGATTTCACGATTGCTGCCATCGGCATTCATTCGGGTAATGGCCGCATATCGTTTATCTGAAACCGTGCTGTCACAGATGTTGCAAGGGGCACCCACCGGTACATATAATTTATCATCGGGGCCAAAGGCTATATATTTCCAACCGTGGTGATATTCTGTGGGGTAATCATCGTAAATAACCTCGGGTTCCGGTAAGCTGTCCAATTGTGATTCTATGTCATCATATTTTAAAAGTCTGTTCACTTCAGCCACGTATAGGGATCCGTTTCGAAAAGCGACACCATTGGGCATTTGCATGGCGGTATCAAGCACGATGGTTTTGTCAACCCTGTAGTCGCCATCGGTATCTTGCAAGGCATAGAGCTTGTTGGCCCTTCTTGTGCCCACGAAAAGGGTACCTTTATCTCCCAATGCCATCGACCGTGCATCATCTATGCCTTCAGCAAAGATTTCAATTCTAAAGCCTTCGGGAAGATTAAGTCGGTCTATCGGTAAACTGGATATAGTTTTTTGGGTCTCTTCTTTCTGGGGCGCTGATTCGGTCTTTACTTTTTGTTTACATGAAATAGAAATAACCGCTAGGGTAAGACAGATAACGCCAATACTAAAGTAGGGTCGCTTCATTGTAGTTGTTTGCTGGCTAAAATACAATGATTCAAGAAGAGTGCAGGGGAAAATCGGAAAAGAAAAAATCTAAACATCGTTGGGCCATGAGCTTTGAATGGTAACTGTACATTACTTCATTTATTTTTTGGTCTTTTTGCATATACCGCATTAATAGATTGTTGTTTACTTTTAAAAGAGATTTCAATTCTACATGAAAGACTTGTTCTTGCACCTTGCCAACTATTTTTTTTACATTTTCCACACAGCACTTATTCTGTTCAACCTTTTCGGGTGGCTTCACCCAAAGACACGCAGGCTGAACCTGATCACTTTGTCGATCACATTTGGGTCATGGTTTTTATTGGGCATCTGGTTTGGTTGGGGTTATTGTTTTTTGACCGACTGGCACTATGAAATTCTTGAAAAATTGGGTGAACGCGATCTGCCATCGAGTTACATTGCCTTTCTTGTACAAAAAGTCACGGGCTGGTTACCTGAAAATGGCCTAATAAATTCCCTAACCATAGCATTGGCCCTTTTGGCCTTATGCTGTTCACTATGGTCGAATTGGATTTCCCGCAAATAGAAGAGATGGAATATAGGACTTGCATCAACTTCTCAAAGCTATCGGTGAAAGATCACAGTTCTTCTTCCATAAACTTTGAAACCTTGCCCTTATACCTGATCGGAAAGCGCTGGTTGCTATTGATATTCACGTTCGCGCTCAAGTTTGGGAAGACCAATATATAAACCTGATACACTTCGGCGCTTTCTTCGGCTTCCATGTCAAAACTGATCTCATAACTATTTTTTTTCTCGTTTTTGACCATTTCCATCTCATCAACGATTCCTTCAAAGTGAATGCCCGTGTTTCTTGGTGCATAGCTTCCACCCATTTGTCGTTCACCAAAATAGGGCAAATAGACCGAGGCACTATCACCTTGAATCTTGATGTAATTGTTATTGCCGTTAAGATTGATTTGATTGACAGTGCTTCCCGGCGGCAACAACAGTGCACTATTGATTTGGCTTAAACTGTTTGTGACCAAAGGCATCGCCCATTCTGCCTCGAATCTAAAAGCCCTGCTTTGCGCCAAATCCTCAAGTTGTTGCATTTCTTCCGTTGAAACCTTTGATGTGGTCGCACAGCTTGCCATCAGCACCAAAAACAGTGATGACATCAAAACATGAAGTGTTTTCATACGCCTTATTTACTTTTCCTTAAGGTACATAACAGCCATGACGAACACAAAGAGTTTAACTTTTTTTGATGATTTTACATAAGAATTCTTCCGAACGGGCGCGGTCATATTTTCGTATGGCCATAAGTGGGTTCGCCAAGCACTTCCACTGATGAAATGTTATTCTTGCATCTTGAAAAAGTGGCACATGCTTGGGCATAACATCACTTGTGAATTGGCACCGTAAGCCTTTTCCGTCAAAATTCTCCTATCTTTGAATACGTTAAACAATTGGTTCCCTACTGGACAATTGGTTGATGGAAATGCGCTCTCAGAATTGATTGATATAGAAGTTTACAAGTAATCCCTACATAAAATGAAAAAGTCAATTTGTTCTTTAACCCTATTCCTTTTTGTATGCATGATGGCCCATTCACAAATAGACGCAAATTCCGTGATGGGTATTCCCTCAGACGATTTAGCGAATATAACGGCCATTACCAATGCCCAGGAAGGGGCCATTGCATATGCCACTGATACTGGGCAAATCTATGTTTTCAGCAATAGCACGTGGGTATCGCTTGAAGCTACCAGCACCTTGGAAGATAACGGCAATGGCTCTTATACCTATACCGATGAGACGGGTACCGAGACTGATATCATGACGACCATCAGCTCAACAACTATAGATGTTGACCAGTCTTTTATGGCAAAGGCAAGCGTCTCAGGAGATTCAAACCAACCCAATACCATTTTGACCTTGACGACTTTGCGAACGGACACAGGTTGGAGTATAAATTCAAATAGAGCTACCTTCAACGATACCGCAGACTATGTTGAAATTGATGCCATGGCCTATATGGACCAACCTCAAAGCGGCACTTATGCCCGTATCAATCCCGTACTTGAGTTGTTGAAAAATGGCACTGTGGTCGCTCGTAGCGCCTCAGGCTATCAGCGGCATGCCACATCACATCGTTCTAGTAGCAATACCATATCATATATCGATCATAATCCCTCGTCAGGCGATGAATACTATTTACGGGCCCAACAGGGATCTTCACAAAACGATGTCTTGAACATAGATTTAGGCCATTTTGACCTGATAGCGGTAAAAAAGGTTACTGTGCTGCAATCAGTGACCAATTAAATCAATGATTCACCGGTGTGAAACGCATAAAAAAATGCCCCGAAACGGGGCATTTTTGTTTTGCACAGCGCAATAAAACTACAGCGTGAACTCTTCTTCTGTTCCGTCGGGATAGATAACGGTTGCCTTGTCATCACAAGTACCATCGCCAAAATCGACAGTTACCGCTAAGCCATTTTTGCCCAAGGTCATGCTGCCTTTGCTTAAATATTCGCATGAAAAACTAATTTCCAATGGAGTCACGGTTTCGACCATGTAGGTATTTCCATCGGCTTGAACCGTCCATTCTCCTGCCAAGGTGAAGCCAAAATCTTCAAAATTTTCACCAAAAGTGAAGGTCATTGTTTTCGTTCCACTCTCAGAAATGATGCTTTCATCCTCCATTTCCAATGTAATATTACTGGTTATTTCGAATGACAATTCACTTTCCTCGCCATTGCCATTGATTTCAAAGGTTCTGGTGCCGTTGACCTTGATGTTTCCTACATAAAAATCAGTATAAGTAGCCGTGAAACCTGCCGATTCTCCACTTGCCATATAAGCTACCGTCAAGGTTCCATTGACATTATCGGTACCGTTCAACACACAATTGTTAAAAGTGGCGGTAAAACCATTCTCGGTATATTCAGCACTGTAACACTCGTCATTCTTAGCGGTACCTTTGTTGGAATTGCCATTATCTTGGAACAATTCTGCCAGTACATTGTCAGCAGCACCGGCCGCTTGATCTGTTTCCAATACGGTTTTAAGTTCTGCCTCTGTAATCGACACATCGGTGGGGACATCTTCGGCATCATCGCTACAGGCAACGACCATGGCAGCCATAGCGGTAAATATCATTGCTTTTTTGAAAAAGTCATGGAATTTTTTCACTTTTTTTGTTTTTGGGGTTTATGGTTCAATAACGTTTGGAAACCATCATTATTATAGATCAATCCCCATAAACTGAAGTCACTGATGACCTCGATTACCTACTATAAACTGGCAAAGATTTTTTTTCACTAAAATACGGCGGGGCAAAGTGGTCGATCGCTGTTGTACATAAAGATCACCGACATTGAACTTTGTTGCGAGCAAAGGCGTATTCTGTGTTGCCTACCCTATACTTTCCTTTGTAGAGTGCTGCTTCGTCAATCGGATTCACCACTTTATGACCATCGGTGAACAATAGGGTAATTACGGGTTTTCCTTGAACCATGTCAATCGTCCAAGTACCATGGTTTTTTACCTTTGAGGCCCCATGGGCATTGCCATAATCACTTTCAACACTGAATCCGCCATCATGGTTATAACTGAATCTGCCATCATGGCAAAAATTATAGAAGGTCAATGAGCTTGCCCTAGAATCATTCAGATAAGAGGTACGTTGATAGATGGCCAATTGCCCCCCTGCTATGTAGTCGTGAAGTTGTTGCTGCTTGTTCGAGTATTCTTTCTTGTTGCCGGCAGTCTGTTCTTCGGTTTGTTGGGCACCTTCTTTAAAATATGGGGTCAGGTCTACCAAATCCAGCTCATGTTCGTTTGAAGTCTTGTAATAGATATAGTTCAGGTTTTGTGCTTGAATGCTTATTCCGCCCTCAAAAGATTTGCCAGAAAAATTGAAATTTCCGGTATCGGTAAAAACCACCCCGTCCAGTATGTTTTGGTCACTTTTGGCTTTTACGGCATACATGCCATCAGCTAAAATCAAGAGTCCGTGAATTTCCGAATCCATGGGCTTCAGTTTCAATGTTGCCGCCCCATTTTGTTCAATGAAGGTTCCATGAAACCCATTTTGGGCGATTGCGGGTGTTGTTAAAAAAAATGGGGCTACAGCAAACAACATCTTGCTGCACAAAAACTTGAAAGCATGCATTTTTGGGGCGTATTTGTTTTTGTATTGAAGTTACGGTTTATCATTTTTCTTTTCAATATAACCCGGACCTTTAACAAACCTTCCGGGAGTTGCCCCGGTATGTTCGCCATCTTTCAGCACGTGGCCACCATTGACAAATACGTGTACAACGCCCTCTGCATATTGATGGGGATCGGTGAAAGTAGCCTTATCGTTCACTTTCTTGGGGTCAAAAACCACAATATCGGCAAAATAGCCTTCCGCCAACCTACCGCGATCTATCAATTTCAAATTTTCTGCGGGAAGGGAGGTCATTCGGCGAATGCCTTCCTCTAAAGAAATCACGCCTTCATCACGGGCGAACTTACCAAGTACCCTAATGAAGGATCCATATGCCCGCGGATGTGTGCTCTGCTTGACAAATACCCCTTCATTGGTATACGAACCGGCATCTGAACAAATACTGACCCAAGGCTGGGCGAGCTTTTTCTTGATATTGTCTTCTGACATGGAAAAATAAACCACTTGAATGCGACTGCCGTCCTCAACGATCAAATCGACCAAGGTTTCCTCTACTGACTTACCCAATTCTTGTGCTACTTCAGGAAGGTATTTGCCGATATATTTCCTCAATTTCCCTGTTCTAAATCCCACCAACAGAATGGTTTCCGGAGCATTTCTAAATTCCAGTTCCCCAATGGCTTTTTTTCGATTGGCAGGGTCGGCCAGCCGTTCCAACATAGCGGCAATGCCCCCTTCCCTGGCCCAATCGGGCAATTGTACGTGCAAGCCTGTAGAACTGGCATTGTAGGTATAGATGTCAGCGGTAATATCAAGCCCGGCGTTACGGGCAGAATCAATCTTTTCAATGGCCACATCGAGTTTGTTCCAATTGTGCTTTGCAGAAGCTTTTAAATGGTACACCTCGGCCCTGACATCGGCTTCTTTGCCAATATGAATCAATTCATCAAGGCTTTCAAGCAATTGGTCACCTTCATTGCGAATGTGTGAAATATACATTCCATTATGTTCGCCGGACACCTTTGCCAGTTCGATCAATTCTTCGGTACTGGCATACATACTCGGGGCATATAAGAGTGAACTACTGATGCCCACAGCCCCTTCTTCCATCGCCTGGGCGGTCAATTGCTTCATCTTTTCGAGTTCTTCAGCAGTGGCAGGGCGATTTTCATAACCGATAACGTGCCTGCGCAAAGTGCCGTTGCCAACGAACGAGGTCACATTGGTCGATACGCCTTTGTCCTCTAGATATTGCAGGTATTCGCCCAAGGTCATCCATGGAACATCAAACTTTATATCGCCCTGGTTATTCAACATTTCTTGTTTCATATCGGCGCTCAATGGCCCCATCGATCGACCCTCGCCCATTACTTCTAAGGTTACGCCCTGTCGAATATCGCTTTGAGAGCGGCCATCTTCCAGAAGAGAAACATTTGCCCAACTGAGCATGTTGATGAAGCCAGGTGCAACGGCCAATCCGTTTACGTCGACCACCTCGGTACCTGAAAGTGCACCGGTTTCGGCAATCGTGGCAATAGTATCGCCATTGATGCCTATGTCAGCGGAAAAGGGACTACCTCCATTACCGTCATAAATGATTCCGTTTTTGAGCACTATATCGTATTGAACTTCTGGTTGGCAAGAGGCCAATAAAACAAACACGGCCAAAATCGCTGTCATTCTCATGATGTGTATTTTGGTTTAAGGTATTAATTTCTAAAACAATTAGCCACCGGCAAACCACTTTTTAAAGTCGCCCACCTTTTCACGGCTGACAACGATTTCCCCGTCCATTCTGTGTTTTAAAATGAGTTTCAGTCTACGATTCGAGTACACGGTCACATCATTAATGGCATTTAGGGCGACGATGAAACTTCTGTTTACGCGAAAAAAATGTTTTGGATCCAACAACTCTTTTAGGGCCTCAAGCTTGTATTCGATGAGATATTCTTTTCCTTCAGAAGTGAACAACGAGACATCTCTACCCTCTGCTTGAAAGGCAATGATATCATTTACGGGTATAGAGCGGATATGATTCCCGATACTGACCAAAAAACGGTCTTTGTACGACTTGTTTGATAGTTTTTCTATCGTGGCGGCGACCTCTTGCGGTCTGGAAAATTGTTGTTGCAGCCTTTTTAGCTTTTTCAAAGCCTTTGAAAGGTCTGTGAAAGTGATAGGTTTCAAGAGATAATCAATACTGTTCACCTTAAAGGCATCGACAGCAAATTCATCAAAAGCTGTCGTGAAAATCACCGGTTTGTCGATTTCTTCATGGGAAAAGATCTCAAAGCTCAACCCATCGCTGAGCTGTACATCCATAAAAAACAAATCGACTTCATTTTTGTTCTTTGCTACCCATGGAATAGCTGACTTCAATGAGTCAAGTGTACAGAGAACCTCTATCTCTTCATTGAACTTTTGAAGATAACGCTGAAGTTTTTCTGCAGCCAGGGGCTCGTCTTCAATGATGGCTACTTTCATGGTAGTTCAGTTTTGGCAGTGCAATGGTTTTTATTTGGTCGACATGATGAAGCCTTACTTTTGAATCGGTATAAAATGAATAGCTTCTCTCAATATCGGCAAAATGTTCTTCGGAAAGGGTCATCTGTAAACGCTCTTCTGGTCGATATTTCAATAGAATATCATTTTCATCTTCGGCTATGGCCAGTTCAAGTCGCCCATTTTCAGAGGGGATATTGCTTCTGACAATGTGTTCGGTCAAGGTCAAAAAACTCGCCGGCACCACCCAATTTTCAGATGAAACCGTTTTCTTCAAGACTATTTTTCGATGGGGCAAGTGGTTGAGAAGGGCCACCAATTCATCCAAAATCTTGAGTTCTTCGGTGAAAGGCACCAATTCTATATTGCCTCTTGACAAAATATATCGATATACCGCGGAAAAGTGATCTGAAAGCTGCTCGGCCCTATTGGGTTCTTTCTTCATCAACACAAGCATCGCTTCCAGGCTCTCGAAAAGCAAGTCAGGATTAATTCCCTTTTTGAACCTTATGAAGTCTTCCTCGATCTGATTTTTGGCATCGACTTCTTTTTTAAGTTTTTCGGTATTGATGCGATAGAGAAAATAATGACCGAAGTAAAGTACCACATATACCAGGGCTATACACGAAAAGAGGGCGTTGAAAACGTAAAGTTCCATAAGATTAGGGGTGTACAGCAGTACAAGCTTGAAATAAAGAAACATCGCTGTCGAAACCAAGAATATGGTTGCCCCCACCGAAACCAAAATTTGAATGGCCGCCCTCAGCAAGAATGATTTGACCGCATTCATCTTTTTGAAAAGCAAGAGTGATAGCCTGACCAGCTCTTGTATCAAATATGCAAGACCGATACAGACATACAGTTCTTGCCCCAAAAAGGTTTCCCTGAGCTGTTCAATGTTATTGTGGATCAATAAAATCAATAGATAGACCAAGGTGCCGCTAAAAAGAGGACTCAGCAAGCGAAATAGAGGGTGGTGTATAAATAACCTTCTCATATCAGAATCGGCAGTTTGACCGTAAAATGTTCTTTATCAAAAACCTCGATTCCATTTTGGTTCAATAGTCGATATCGAGATGCAATGTTCTTTAATCCTATCTTGGTAGACCGAAGCTGTTGTTTGGGCCTGGTCTTGTTGTTCTTCACCTGAATGTGATTTTTATCCGCATCGATTTTTACAGACAACGAATGATTACTGTCCATAACATTGTGCTTGAGCGCATTCTCTACCAAAATTTGCAGGGTCAAAGGGGGAATCTTGCTTTTACGAACACTTTCTGATAAGTCGACCTGCAGTTCAAACCCCTCTGCAAAGCGTGTTTTCATAAGTTGGGCATAGGCTTCAACAAATTGAAGCTCATCACCTACCGTCACCAAGCTTGCACGATGGTTTTTCAATACGTAATCATAAGACTTGGCCAAAGCCCTTATGAACAACTCGGCCTTGACAACGTCTTTTTGAAATAATGATGAGAGCGAATTAATGCTATTGAAAAGAAAATGGGGGCTCAATTGCGATTTCAAGGTTGTCAACTGCAGCTCTGCCTGTCTGCGTTCCAATTTCAACTCCATCAGTTGTCCGGCGGCATAATGGTTATAGGAGTAAAAAGCGAAATAGAAAATGTTGTAAACCAATGAAACGCAGAAGAGCAGAATGCCGATCTTGATCAATAGTTTTTGAAAATCGAATGTTCCCATCGGTGATTTCATGATAGCCATATAGAGCCAAATAGAAAGAAAGACCAGAAAAAAAGAAAGGAGCAAATCAAAGATCAATCCGACAAAAAGACGAAGGCCAGGGTGTTTTCGCCAAGGCCAGAGGCGGTTTAAAAATGAATTGCTATAGAAAATGGCATAACCGATCAAAATACCCAAAACGCCGCTCAAGTAGTGCTCTAAGAGTATTTCGTCGGTATTGAAACTCAAAAAACCATGAAGTGAAATGCCAAGAAGAAATCCTACGGTGGCAATTGCAAGATGTTTCCACATGTTTGGTCGGTATAAATCTGGCCATTCCATAACACCAAAATACTCATTAATAATTGAGTATTTCGGTGCTTTAAAAAAATGGTTGGTTAATTCACTGCCTTAATCGCCCTGCCCAAATGAGAATCAGAGTCTATGTCCATACAGGCAGACCGATATGCATCTTTAACGGTACTTGAGCTCTCATTGACAACCGATGAAAACCGGAGCAACGATTCTGCTTTGTGATAGTCAGAGTTGATAGAATGGGTTGCCCGTAAAATCGTGATCAACTGTTCTTCTGTAAATTTCTGCTTGGCAAGGTTCTTAAAAACTTCTGCCTTGTGATGGTCAGAGTTGATCCCTGTCAATGCCTCAAGAAATTCGTTCAAAGAACTGGATTTCAGTTTTTGGTGGTACACCACTTTTTTGAGCACATTGGCCCGATGGCTGTCTGAGTCCATGTTTTCCTCGACAAGTTTCAACAAATGCCCCAAAGCTTCATCATCGAGCTCATTTTTGGCCATATCGGCAAAAATCGAGGCGATATGGTGGTCTGAACTCATATTTTCAACCGAATTCAACAAAGTATGGTAAGCACTTTGCGATAGTTTTTCGGTTTTTAAGGCTTCACGTAATACCGTTGCCTTGTGATGGTCTGAATCAATATCTTTTGAAGTATTGACCAGCAGCTTAACGTTGTTGGGGGTAAGTTGACGATTGCGCATGGCCTCTAAAAGTACACTGGCCTTATGATGATCTGAATTGATGTCTTCGGCAATAACAAAAAGGGCTTTCATTTGGGTATCGGTAATATTGCCATCACGAATAGACTTCTTCAGCACATCTGCTTTGTGGTGATCGGAGTCTATATTACCCGTCGTTGTGATATAAGCGCTAGTAGCTTTTTCGGTTGTCAAAAAGGTGCTGCTATATCGCTTCAAGATATCTGCCTTATGGTGGTCAGAGTCGATTTCGCCCACAGCATTCAATATTGAAATCAAATCAGTGCTCTTAGGTTTTTTTTCAAGTAACAGTTTTATGTATCTGGCCTTTACATGGTTACTTTCAATCTTGTCAACCTCTTTCAATACTGCATACGACCCTCCCTTTCCATACATGCGGTCAACTCTTTTTTCGGCCCCCAAAGTCGTGCTCCTTACTACTTCGAGAAGAATTTCCGATAACCATTTGCGCCCTTCGGCATCAAAACTTCGTTGCGAACCTCCGACATAATATTTCTTGATAAGATTTCCCGAACCATCTGATTCTATAAATATTCTTCGTCTACTACCAAAGGCAGATTTCTTGATTTCCATATAGCCCCCACGGGAAATACCTATTACATCGGTATCGTCATCAGACAAAGTGATGTCTCCTTTATATTCGATATGGAAGTTGTTGCCAAAGCCATTTTTGATAGAGATGGTGGTCTTGCCATTGTCACTTACGTTGACAGATGTACTTCTTCGTTGTGCTTCAGTAGTACTCGGGGCAAGAAGAAAAAACAACAGTAAAATTTTGAGGATCAGTGAGGCAAGAAATTTTGTCAATAGATTCATGTCAGTTCATTTTTAAAAACTGCCCGCTAAAAATTGATTAGCAGGCAGGTTGATGATTGATTGATTGTTCGTTTTTTGATTGATGATGAAGCAAATATGCTCAGTATTTGGGTCATCAAAAAAAGCAATGTCGTGAATTGGACAATCAGCGTAGTGAAGTGTACAAAAGTCAAAAAATGGTCTGTGAACACAATGCAACAAAAGTACCCTGCATCGGTGTTTTCTACCCGAACTTCTGTTGATTATGGAAAAATTCCATTAGGGGGGCATTGGGTCCACCCAAACCCACCAGCATATGGTTTTGCACTACAAATGGATTATGTGCATCTGGTAAAAAATACCCTAAGGAGACATTACAACGCCACCCTTTAGATTTTCACCATTGAAAAGAGCTACACCCTTTTGATTACGCTCCAAAAACCAATAGTGTAAAAAAATAGGGGCCTTTCATTTGAACTATAAGGCTATTTAATTGCCTCCAATTCTTTTATAAGTCTCACTGAACATTCTTTGAAGAAATTCTCCAATACGTCTGGGGCCACGTATTCGTACGGGGCATCTCTATCGGTATCGATAGCATATAGTTTATTGGAGGCCCTTGTCGCATTGATCCTATATGTACAACCAAGAGTACAGGGTGTATAATAAAAGGTATAAGAGCCCACTAGGTCATTGTCTTTAACGCTTATCAGTTTGAACTCAGCAGAGGTGCCCGTAAATGCAAAGTTTACGTTTGCCGTTTGCTCGATACCGTTTTTATCTGTGAACTTGTTGGTATTGTGCTTAATGTCACCATAACTGACCAGTTCAAGAATAAGGTCTGTTTTGGTACTGTTGTGTATCTTGGCATAATCAGCGGAAACATTGTCATCTTCCAATACTTTGGCGAACATGGCCCTATCACGAACAATATAGTTGGCTTTGGCAAATTCTTTTTCAATGGTACTGTAAATGGTGTTGTTGATGAGTTTTTGGGCCTCGGTGATCTTATCTTCCTCAGAGGCCGGAACCCGCAATACCACAGATATGTTTTCTGCACTGTTCAGTGTTTTTGCCAATAAAGGTTTGGTGAAAATTTCATCTTGCTTGGGTTGCAGTGCGAAGGTTGCCTGTGTGTATTCAATAGGAATGGGCTTGGGGGCCTTGCTGCCTATCACACCCAAAATTCCAATGGCAACCACTGTGATGCCGATAAGGTGTAATTGTACTTTTTTCATAGGTTGGGTTGTTAGTAAAAAAATAAATGCTAAAAAGATATAAATAAAAAGATCTATCCAATCGAACGTTCCACCGACCATTCCCATACCCTGAAGCATTTCACTGGTCACCGGAAGCACCCATAAGAGCATACTGTAAAAATTCGGGTATCGCTGAACCTTCAACTCAATTGCCATCAAGTACGCAGCCATACACCATAAAGTGTCCGCCAAATGGTTTTTTATCCAAAAGGTCAATGGATTGACATCTTCAAAAATTGCTGAACTCGAAATATTCAACAATTCAAAAGCATAAATTTCAGGTCTAAACAACCAGTAAGAAACCAACCCAGAAACAATGCATACTATGGATAAAAAAACTCTGAGCATCCTAAGTAGTATCTATCTTGAAATGTACAAAAAAAGCGTACGATAACCGCGAAATGTTCAAGCAAATAGGTGATTTGTTAATCACAATACAATTACTTTTGTCCTTTTTGGTCGGGATAAGAACAAAACGCTCAATGGTAACCTTAAAAGCTACTGTACTTTCTTAAAGCGAGAGAACAATTGCCATTTTTTCTTTGAATTGATAAAATACACTCCCATAAACAGTACAATGGCCGCGATGATCGACTGCAGGGTAATCTGTTCATTCAAGAAATACCAACCCAAGAACATGGCGACAATAGGATTCACATAGGTGCTGGTGGCCACCTTTTCGGGCGAAACATGTTTGAGCAGGTAATTGAAAGAGGTAAACGCTATAATACTGCCGAAAACAATCAGGAGCACCATGACTCCCTGTACTTTGGTGCTCCATTGCCACGGACCTGACCATTCTTCTTTGATGATGAAGCTTATCAATAACATGGTGAGGCCACCGAACAACATCTGATAGCCCGTATTGACAAAAAAATTCTTGGGCAGATCAGCCCTACCCACAAAAAGACTACCGTAGCCCCAAGCCAGTAACGCCAAAAAAACCAAAAAGACACCCAAGAAAAAGTTTTCATGTTGCACCAGCGCTTTTTGGCTCACCAACAGGTAAATACCCAAAAAGCCCAACACCACGCCCACCATTGACATCAATTGTATCTTTCTGCCTTGCAGTAACCACATCATCAACAATATCACCAAGGGCTGGGCCGAAATTATCAAAGCTTCAAAACTGCTATCTATATACTGCAGGGCCCAAACGGCGAAACCGTTGCCAATACTTAGAAAAAGAAACCCTGCAATGAAGGTGTTCAGTAGTTGCCTAAGGGTCACACCGACGTTTTTGCGCATCAAGGCCACTATCAAAAAAATGAGAAGGCCGGCCACGACAAAACGCATACCTGCCAACATAAAAGGTGGTAGTTCGGTCACTGCTATCTTATTCCATAAATAGGTAGATCCCCAAATAACATAAATTGAGAAAAAGCATAGAACCACCAATGTGGGATTCGGATGTTTGCCCATACACTCCTCTTATTTGACGATATCAATATTACAGCTAATAAACCAGCCTGCCAATTTGTGGGAAGCTATAATTTCTTATCTTGAAAAAAGCTAATTCACATAGAAATGCACAAATTTTTATTCTTCCTTTTGGTTACCACATCATTTTTCGGGCAGGAGTCACCAAGGGTCAAGGTGGTTGAAGAAGCCAAGGGCAATCGTATGGCCTTTTACGCCTATAATGAAGATCACCGTGATTTTGACGTGCTTTTTAAAGTGAAAGGGACCAATTTCAGACAAAGTGCGGCCAAACCTCGCTGGATAAGGATACCATCGGCCTCGAAGGTACATTTGAAGACCATTATCCTGCTTCGAAACAAAAAGCCCCAGTACAACTATACACTTGATGTCAATGACAGTTTATCTCGACGTGCCCTGAAAAAGGAATATACCCCGATTGAAATTCCACCAAAGATGATACAGCCCAAAAAGCACATTACCATTTATGTGACAGAAACATGCCCAACATGTGATTCGATCATCGACAAACTCAATAGAAACCATTATATATTCAAAAGCATTAGACTTTCGGAAAAACCCAAAATAAAAGAATACTTGTCGAATGCATTACAGGCAAGGGAAAAACCATTGGACTCACTGCAAAATCCGATCATAAACTTGGGAGGGTACCTGTACACTTGGATAAAGGATTATGATATGCTCTTGGAGGAATTGAATAAAGAATAATCTGGCATAAATCAAGGTTCAAGTTCTGCCCATTCATTAATTTTGCACTCGAATATTAAGGGTATGGAAAAGAACAGGTGGTTTCATTTTATATACGAATATCTAGTAGAAAAAGGTGTTTCAGAAGTCAATTCCGCTTATCTGAACACAACGCTTTTGTTCATTCTCATGATCGCTCTCGTTTTGTTGATCGATTATGTGGCCTGGAAAAGTATTCGATCCCTATCGGCCCGTGTGGCAAGAAGTACAAAGACCAATTTTGACGACATGATGGTCGCAAACCGCCTGCCAAGGCATCTTGCGCATGTTATACCCCTTTTGCTGGCCTTTGAGCTTACACCGTTCGTGTTTTATGACTTTTCGTACGCTGAAAACATTGCGATGAAAATACTCTACATACTCTGGGTAGTCGTCATCCTCAGAATCATTAGAAGTTTTCTGCATACGCTCAAAGATTATCTGAAAACACTACCAAAATTTAAAGATAAACCCATTGCCAGTTACATTCAGGTCTTCATGATTTTTGCTTGGATCGCGGGCATTATGACCATTATCGCGATCATTACCGATATCAGTTTTTGGAAATTTTTCACTGGTCTTGGTGCCGCCTCGGCGGTTATTCTTTTGATTTTCAGGGATACTATTTTGGGGTTCGTGGCCAGCATTCAGGTCAGCATCAACGATATGGTACGTATCGGTGACTGGATTACCTTCGAAAAATACGGTGCCGATGGTGATGTGATCGAAATCACCCTTGCCACGGTCAAGGTGCAGAACTTTGATAAGACCATTACCACCATACCCACCTATGCGCTGATTTCAGATAGTTTCAAGAACTGGAGAGGTATGCAGTCTTCTGGCGGAAGGCGCATGAAGAGAGCAGTAATCTTGAAGCAACAGAGCATCAAATTTTTGACGGACCAAGAAGTTGATTCGCTTAAGAAGATTGAATTGGTCAGACCCTACCTAACAGACCGGCAAGAGAAAATAAAGGCTCATAATACCTTAAAAGAAGTCGATAAATCATCGCTCATAAACGGAAGAAACCTCACCAATCTGGGGGTTTTTAGAAAGTATATCGAAACCTATCTTGAAAAGCATTCGGCCGTCAACAAAGACATGACCCTAATGACACGCCAATTAGAACCGACCCCGCAGGGCATCCCCCTAGAGGTCTATGCGTTCAGTAGCGACAAACGCTGGCAGAACTATGAGTACATCATGGCCGATATCTTTGATCATATTTTGGCGGCAGTACCTTATTTCGGACTGGAAATCTACGAGCTGCCCACCTCATTGAAGACCGAAGCGATTTCATAGATCAAAAACTTCAATCGTTTCTTGTGAAGGGCACGAACCGAACGGCCATCAAACTCTTTTTTTTGATTTTGTCGTTCTTCTTGGTCAGCAATATTAAATCGCGTACCCCGTGATGGGGACCTACAGGAATCACCATTCGGCCACCATCTTTCAATTGTTCGACCAATGGCTCGGGAATCTGCTCGGCCCCTGCCGTGACGATGATGGCATCGAAAGGGGCTTGTTCGGGCCAGCCATCGTAACCGTCCCCCACCCTGACCTTTACATTTTCGTATTGCATCGATTGTAGCAATTTTTCTGCCCTTTTACCCAACTCTGGAATAATCTCAATGGTATAGACAGAATCGACTATTTCTGCCAAAATAGCCGCTTGATAGCCCGAACCCGTACCGATTTCAAGTACTTTTTTGTTCTTCCAAGGTTTAATGGCCTGGGTCATAAAAGCCACCATATAGGGTTGGGAAATGGTCTGCTTCATACCTATTGGCAGCGGGCCATCACTATACGCATGTATTTGTTGGTTTTCTGGCACAAAAAGATGACGGGGCACCTTAGACATTGCCTTAAGCGTGTTCTTGTCAAAAATGCCCCGTGCCTTCAGTTGACTTTCGACCATGGTCTGACGCATGGCGGTATAGTCGGTTTGGGAAAGACCGTTATGCCCCAAAAGCATTGTAAATAGTATTCCAATAAACCATTTCATCTTTTCCCAAACGACCATTTTTTTGCATTGTTTAAGGGTTTTCTAGAACCTCTGCCCTTCGATCCACGGAGCACCCGAAGCCTTCAATTCAGCTTCAATAGCAGGCAAGGTCGTATCAACCATGTTGCGTAAATTCGATTTGACACCATTCATTTGTTTTTGTGCTCTTGCGAATGCCTTTTTATGGTTTTCGGTAGGGCCATAGGTGTTGTTCAAGGCCACAAAGCCCACAAAGGCACCGTCACCCGGACTTGGGGGATTTCGCTCACCTATCTCATTTTTGGCAGTATTGCCCTGCATCACCGCTTTCATGCCAAGCAATTTTTCTTTAGCATCGTGAATTTTTGAATACAGTTGATCTGAAGGACGTTTCGCTTGTTTAAAGGCACGCTTCATGGCATCTACCTTTTTCAATCCATTTTCAAGATGGGTGTTGATGGCCTTCAAGTCTTGTTGGTATGCTTGAAAATCTTCCCTAAAGGCATCGATTTCTGATGTGGGTTTGGCAGGTAGCGCTCCATCACGAAGCTTTTTGACCTCAAAATTCATGGGGCCTGCCAATTGTTTTAGGGTACCATCGATATTTTCATAAAGGGCCACCGAATAGGTGCCGGGTGTTGCCATGTAGGGCGAACCAAAAAAGTTGTCATCATCGCTTGGCTTTGGCGCTTTGAGTGACACCCCACTTCTACTGGCATGGGCAAGGTCCCATGCAACACGGTTGAACCCTTTTTTGGCAGTAGCTTTGACCGTATTGACCAAATTGCCATCTGCATCTTTTATCATTAAGAACAGTCCAGGTTTTTCTTGCTGTTTTTCTTCCGCCAGGGCTTCCCAACCAGGAAAAGGGATATTGGCTTTTTGCTTGGTCAGCTCTTTTTCTTTTTTGACCCGTTGATCTTTCATAGACTCATATTTCTTGGGAAGGTAGTAGGTGAACACCGCACCAAAGGGCGGATTTTCGGCCACATATTCATTGTTTCCTTGCCCATAAACCCCGTCTTTGGGCACATACCAATAGGCGGGTCGGGTATTGAAAAACTGTACTTCATTCTTTTTTGCAGGGTCAAAATCACGAATGGGTGAAATATCGTCCAGCACATAAAATCCCCTTCCGAAAGAAGCGGCCACCAAATCATTTTCCCTTCGTTGAATAGTAATGTCCCTGAAAGAAATAGTGGGTAGACCACCCTTTAATTGTTGCCAGTTTTTACCTCCGTCCTTAGTGAAATATATCCCGAATTCCGTGGCGGTGAACAATAGGTCTTTGTCTTCATGGTCTTGAACAATACGCCAAGTCAATAGGCGCTTGGGTAAGTTGCCGTTCATGAAGCTCCAAGTACGACCTTTGTCGGTACTCTTGAGCAGATAGGGCTTGAAATCACCCTCTTTGTGGTTGTCGAGTACCAAATAAACCGTGTTGGCATCATAAAGATCGGCCCGTACATCGTTGACAAAAGCTCGATCAGACACGCCCTTAATGCTACCCAGCGCAATCTTGCGCCAATTGGCCCCTCCGTCTTCGGTTACTTGAAGAATACCATCATCTGTGCCCGCATAGATCAACCCCTCTTGCTTGGGCGACTCGGCCAAAGAGGTAATCGTATTGTAGTTGCTCATGGCATCGACATCCCAGGGGTTGTCCCAGCTTTGCTGTTTGCCCATAATGGGGAGTGTCAACCGTTCTTCATTACGGGTCAAATCATTGGAAATGGCCGTCCACGAATCTCCCCTATTCTCTGACTTCCACACCCGATAGGAAGCAAAATAGAGACGTGTGGGCTTGTGCGGACTCACCAAAATGGGTGCGTCCCAGTTGAAACGCTCATGGGGATCACCTTCAGCGGGTTGCGGTTGTATAAATACCGTTTCACCCGTAGTTTGGTCGATACGCCACAACCAACCCTGTTGAAACTCGCCATAGGTGATATCAGGATTACCCGGTTCGATTGCCGATTGGTGCCCATCGGCCCCAAGGGTGATCCACCAATCATGGTTGAGAATACCGGCCGAACTTGTGGTTCTCGATGGCCCGCCATGTGAACCGTTATCTTGCGTGCCCCCATAAATATTATAGAAGGGTTCTGAGTCATCGACGGCAACCTTGTAATACTGGGTGATGGGTAAATTATCGAAATAACGCCAAGTTTTGGTCAGGTCATACGATTCGTATAAACCACCATCTGTACCGAACAGTACATAATAGGGATCGTCTTTTTTGAAGGCCATCGCATGGCTATCGACGTGCTTCTTTTTTTCGTTCATGAAATTGAAGGTCTTGCCATGGTCAACGGATACCTGCACGTAGTTGCTCATCAGATACAAACGGCCCTCTTGGTGCGGCGAGGCATACAATTCTTGATAATAATGTGGGCCCGTACCCCCAGAAACGGCATCGGATTGTTTAGACCATGAAGCACCCCCATTTCGAGAAATGAACAGTCCGCCTTTTTTCCTATCCAATTCAATCGCCGCATAGATGACATCGCTATCGAAGGGTGAGATGGCCAAACCGATTTTTCCCAAGTTTGACTTTGGAATGCCCTGTTTCAATTCAGTCCATGTTTGGCCCCCGTCGGTACTTTTATGAATTCCCGTGCCAGGACCACCACCCATGTACGCTGCCACTGTCCGGTGCCTGTCCCAAGTGGCCGCATAAAGTACATTGGAATCGTTCGGATCCATTTCCATGTCGGTAACGCCCGTCCACTCATTGCCACCAAGTGTTTTGGTCCATGTGTTTCCACCATCCTCTGAAAGATAAAGACCGCGCTCACCGCCCTTGCTCCATAACGGACCCTGTACGGCCACATATATTTTGTTCGAATTCTCAGGATCAATAATAATTTTCGAAATATGCTCTGAAGCTTTTAACCCCTTGTTCTTCCAGGTCTTTCCTTCATCATGGCTGACGTAGATGCCGTCGCCAAAACCAACATGGCGGCCACCCACGTTTTCACCGGTGCCCACCCAAACCGTGGAAGGATTATTGGGATCGATGGTCACGCAACCTATTGAATAACTCTTTTCCTTATCAAAAATAGGTTTGAAGGTCGTGCCCGCATTGACCGTTTTCCATACTCCGCCCGACCCTACGGCCACATACCAAACATTCTCATTTTCAGGATGGATGGCAATATCGGCAATACGGCCCGAGGTCAGTGCTGGCCCCAGATTTCGGAACTTTAGTCCTGCATGGATGTCGGCTTCCTTTTTTTCGTTTTCCTGTGAAATACCAGTTGCAATTGTACATAAGGTGAAAAAGGCGAGCAAGCCTTTCAAACGTAGTCTCATAATCGATAGGTTTTTAATTAAAAAAGTGGTTGAAGATAACCAAAAACAACTCTTTTTCTAAGAAGATTATTGTTAAAATACGGGCTATCTGTCCTTAAGGCGATACATGAATTTTAGTCCGCTCCAATCACCATCAATGGCCGCCACCTTGGTATCGACCAACCCAATGGCCAACAAATGGTCACGAATGTGATCACGCTTTATATCAGAAGGTATTTCAGAACTACCCTTTGGCCAGCTTACCCATAGCATACCGGTTTTTTTGAGCAACTCTTTGCAGGTCCCTGCCCGTTTTTTCAATTCGCTTTGTGAGGTGCAGAACAGATGCACAAAATCTATGGAACCAGGTTTGGGCTTTTTCACTACCTCAATATCGGATGGCACTAACTCGAAAAGTTTCCAGTAATGTTCGGGCTGGTTTTTAAGATGGATGGTAAAACCAGATTTGATACCCAGTTTTTTGAAGAGCGGTGTCTTTGAATAACCGGCCGGCATTGACTATTCGATTATGTTTTCCTCTGTCATCAGTGAGAGTCCATAGTTTCTAATGGTCTCAATAACAGGAATGGTTCGTTTGCCTTTTGCCGTTATCGAATATTCCACTTTTGGAGGTACTACGGCATACACTTCCCTATGCACAAAACCCTCTTTTTCCAATTCCCTTAATTGCGAGGTCAGCATCTTATCAGTGATATGCGGAATGTCTTTTTTCAGCTCACCGTACCGCATCACCCTGTTTTGCAATCGCCACAGGATTGGAATCTTCCAAGTGCCCCCAATACGGTCCATTGCAAACTCCACCGGATTGTAATACAACTTGTTATTGTACAAAAACTCTGGCATAATTCATTGATTTTCAAATTACTTTCAAAAAAGTAAGTACCATACTTTTTGGTAAGTATCTTCATAAAGATAGCGGTTTAAAAGAAATTTGGTCAAAAACAAACAAATGGATTTACCAAGAGAAGAAAACAGTTACGTACACTTTCATGGGGCAGACCATAAGGGCAGAATACTTATGGTGCTCAGCAGTCCGGCCATTTCTAAACAAACAGGATGGCCCATTGGCTTTTGGGCCTCAGAACTGACACACCCCCTTCATGTTTTTCAAGAAGCTGGTTATGAAGTGGAATTGGCCTCGACCGAAGGGGGAAAAGTGGTCATGGATGCATTCTCAGATCCGACCGATGAAAGTGGCTATTCGGCCCATGATGTGATTTCGCTAGGCTTTATGCAGTTAAATTGGTTTGATCAACTACTCGAAAACACTTCAAAGCTGACCGATATTGACCCCGATCGATTCGATGCCATTTTTTTGGTGGGTGGTCAAGGACCCATGTATACGTTTAAAGGCAATACCGATTTGGAAAAACTATTTGTCTCATTTTTTGAAGCCCAGAAGCCCAGTGCCGCTGTATGCCACTCCACTACCCTACTTTTAGAAGCTAGAAAAATGAATGGAGAGTTGTTGGTAACAGATAAAACATGGACAGGTTTTGCCAATGCTGAAGAAGACTTTGCCGATCAGGCCGTGGGTCAGAAGATACAGCCTTATCGAATTGAAGACGAGGCCATAAAACTTAAAAACACTACTTTCAAAGTAGCGGCACCTTTTTCATCGTATGCCATTGCCGATGGAAACCTTATCACCGGACAGCAACAAAATTCAGGTACAGCCGCAGCAAGAATGGTAATTGAACAACTCAGCAAATCAACAAGATGAAACTAGCATTTATCGGAATCGGAAATGTGGGCTTTGCCATTGCCCATACATTACAACAAAAAGGCCATGAAATTACCATTGCCACCAACGACCCAAATTCTAAAAGTGTCGCATCAGCGTTGAAAAAAAATGAAAATATGACCGCAAAGTCGATACAAGATGCCGTTGCCTGGGCAGAAATCGTTTTTTTGGCCGTTCCGTTCGGGGCTGTCGAAATGGTGCTAAACGAAATTGATTTTGAGGGAAAAACTTTGGTGGACTGTACCAATCCGGTTGGTCAGGGCATTTCACATGGGCTTAACAGTGAAATCTCCGGGTCGGAAAAAATACAGGCGTGGGCGCCCTCGGCCAAAGTGGTAAAGGCCTTTACCATTTATGGATATGAAAATTTACAGGATGCTTCCTTTCCCAACTACCCTAACAAACCCGTGATGTTGGTCGCGGGCGATGACCAAAATGCAAAGGAACAACTTAAACCTTTGATTGAAGAAACAGGTTATATGTATAAAGATACGGGAGCTTTAGACCAATCATTACATTTAGAACATATGACTCTGCTATGGGTGAAAATGGTCAGAAGGGATGGGCACCACCCTAACTTTGTCTGGAGCTATATGGAAAGATAATGGTCAAATCGAATGATTAGTCAGGCTTCAAAAAATTTCTAGCCACTTGTATCATTATCCGATCGTTCTTTGACCTCTGTAACCAAAAATTCTTCCAGTAACCTCAATGATTTTTCAAGTCTGGAACGAAAGATCTTTTTTACCGCAATGGCCATTAAAATCTTTTTGATCGGTGACTTGACCTTCCAATAGGTTTCAGCAGTTACCTCACAGCTTTCTCCATCAATGGGCTCCACGATATAAAACTGATATAGTTCATCTACGGGGCGAAGACTTTTGGTGAACTCTCCGTACACCAATTGGTTGTGTTGGGCCGGTTTGGTGACCGTCACAAAATCAAGTTGGGCTCCGTTGATCACGCAAAGGTGTTCGGTGCCCAATCTGGTAACCTCATTGGGGTTATACTCAAACGAATCGACCCCTTTCACCCAATGGTGGCGATATGAATAATTCGAGATATATTCATATAGTTGTGCGGCCGCTATAGTAAAAGTCTTTGTTGCCGTCAGTTGCGGAGGGGCATCAAATGAAACCGAAAAAGACTCTTCAACCTCTTGTAAATTCAAGCTCTCGGTATCGATCAGCGCATAGAGATATTCAATCTGTTTGCCATCATAGGTGTCAGTGCCTTGCCGAAAGCGAAACACCTTGCTGCTATAGGTATAGGATAATTGAATTTCAAGCGCCAATGGGCGACTGATCAACACATAGTTATCATGTTGAACAGAATTCTTCAAAAGTCGATGCACCTCAATGACCTCTTGCCCAAACGGTTTTCGATTTCCTTGAACTTCTATATGCTGTAACCTACCCGAATGGGCAATTATCTTCAATTTCAAATTGGGTGCGGTCGCACAGGCATTGCACGGGCAGACCCTATTCTTTTCGAACTTCTGCAAGTGGCTATAAAATGCGGCATACATCGATTCTATCTGGGCCAATAACTTTTCTTGGGAAGGGATTTGGTTCTCCTTATAAAAAAATAAGGCATCGCCCTCAACCTCGGCCAATTTCAATTCTTCGGTATTGGCAGCTATCAATACCTCGAGCAATTCTGCAATAACATGCTGGCTATGCTCGACCTCAGTGGTCTGTATGAATTGTGTGTAGCCTGAAATATCAGGTATGAACAGTAGCGACTTGGACATTTAGCATCAGTTCTGCTCCATTTCATCCAAAATTCTCTTGAAGCCCAAGGCCACACCATTGGTCCATCCGAAACCATCTTGGGTCTCATATTCGCCACCGCCTGACAGAAGGCTCAAGTCTTCAACATTGTACTTTTCCATCATCTTGCCCGTGTTCTTGAATACCTTTTCATTCAAAGCCAGCCATCGTTCCATGATCTCACGCGCTTCCTCTTCGTATCCGTAGGCCAAAAGACCTTTTACGGCCATCCACTGCAAGGGCGCCCAACCATTGGGGGCGTCCCACTGCTGGCCAGAATGGTTTAGGGTAGAGACCAGTCCACCATCCTTTAAAAATGTTTCCATCAGCATATTTTTGACCTTTTCAGCTTGCTCTTGGTCCGCTATGCCAAAAAACAAGGGAAAGGCCCCTGCCAATGTCAAATGGGGTGTATGTGCCTTAGTCTCAAAATTGAAATCCATGAAAAAGCCCTTTTCCTCGTTCCACAGCTGTTTTCTGATAAGGTTTTTTCGTTGACCGGCAAGCTTTGCGAAATGGTCTGCGATTTCTTCATCTCCCTTTAAACGACTGGCAGCGGCCAATTGCGTTTCGAGATGATAGAGCAAACAATTTAGGTCTACGGGAACAATGGAGGTGGTGCCCGTACTGGCAAAATCTTCTTCGAGGTACCATCTTGAGCTGAAATCCCAACCACTTTCGGCAGCGGAACGTAAATCTCTATAGAGCCGCTCTTTTTCTGCTTGAGTATTTTTTTCTGAAGCGAGGTGAAGATCTTCTTTATAGGCCTCTGGGCGGGCCGTATTGCCTTTGTCCCAATACCGATTGAGCAAACCGCCCCCGGTCATTAGCACCACATGCTGATCGGCACCATAAGGGCCCTCAATGCTGTCATGCGCCATAAAAAATTTATATTCTTTGGCCATTTCGGGTAGGTAATGCACCAGCATATTCTTGTCTTCTTGGGCCAATGTGCTGACCATAACGCCAAAAAATGGCGGTTGCGAACGGGTCAGGAAGTAATCACGGGTACCATTCGGTATAAAACCGATAGAGTCCAATAAAAAAGCAAAATTGTCGACCATGCTCTTTGCCAACTGTTTCTTATTGGCCGCCAATAGCCCCTCTATCGTGAAATAGCTGTCCCAATAATAGATTTCCTGAAAACGGCCGCCGGGCACCACGTAACGGTGTGGCAACGGTATACGGCTTGAATAGGGAATCAGCGTATCGGGGCCCCGGGCGAGTTTATCCCACATATTTTCAATATGTTCATACATGGTCTTGGTCGTATCGGTTCTGATTTCCAAAGATTTCATGGAACGATCTTCAAAATTTTCCTTCACAAAAACTTCCAGATCAAAATCAGCCTGTTTTTTGGCCTCAAGATATTTGATTTCCAATTCGGCAATGGATCCCTTGGGCACTAAATCAACAAATGTTTTAGAGTCTTCATAGACCGCTGCCAATTGCACATCTTTGAACAGTTGCGATTCATAAAGACTGTCAATTTTTTTGATTTCTACGGCTTGCCTGCAACCAGACAACAAGAACAAAAACAGGAATAAGGAAAAAACTTGTAATCTCACGATAGTAAGGTTTATTAATGTCCTAAGATACTGTAATAAATCCATACCTTAGACGTTAAAATCGTATACGATTCGGAAATGCTTCAAACCACCATACTGCGCGATAAAGTCAAGGATTTCATCTTGATGGAAATGCAAAAAGGTGCTCTTTCTGTTGGAAAGACCATCAATTTGGCCGCCCTTTCACGTAAATTGGGCATCAGCGTCACCCCCATCAGGGAAGCCCTCAGCCAACTTGAGGAATCCCAGATAATAAAAGCCGTGCCCAACCGTGGTTTTGTGGTGGCCGAACTGCAATTGAAAGAGGCCAAAGACCTTTATGCCACGGTATCACAGCTTGAGGTGATGGCCATTGAGGACTCGCATTTCACTGAAAAGGCCATTCGCGATCTAAAAAAAAGCCTTTTAAGGTTGCAACAGTCGCACACCCATAATGCAAGGCTACAGGCACGCTATAGGTTTCATGATTTGCTCATTGGGCACTGCAACAATCGTATCTTGATCCAACTTTTAAGGAAGCTGAAACACCGAATCTTATTTTATGAACAGGCCTTTATCAGGGATGCTTCGGTTTACGAAAACGTTGACAACCAAATGGAGGCCATTGTTCAGGCCATTGAAGAAGACAATATTCCGACAGCCGCTTTGATCTTAAAAATGAACTGGATGATCGTTTTGCAATATTTGGAAAAACGGCTGTCAACGGTTGAAAAAAATACCTAAGCTGATTGATCTTCAAGCTTCAATGGTTTTTTGACGATATCTTGCAACAATAACGCTGTTATTGCGTTTCATGGGTATGCAATTTTTGAACAAACAGATCGAAGCCTTGGCGAAAAAGCCGAAAAAATCATTGGTGAGACAACAGATTTCATGTGGAATCTTTCAAGAATATAATGACCACACCACTCCAAAAACCAAGTCTTTAGGCAAAGAGCGTTCTTAGCTATTCTTTGAACAATGATTTATCAAGGGTCGGAATGAGTTTCAACGCATTCTTATAATACACTTTCTTGAGCACGTCATCTGGCAGGTCTAGCCCATACATGGCCCAAAAGGCATGGTATTTTTTGTAATAGGGGAAGTATTCATCCGAAGTTTCCAAAACCCTGAAGTAGGTGGGAAACTCGCTGGGGTTCCAGGCATCCTTGCCAAAAAGAATACGCTCTTGATATTTGATGAAAAAAGCCTTTGCCTGCCTTGGTTGCCGCCCCAACTCGGCAATAACGGCCGCAATGCCCACATACATATTGGGCATTTCATCAAGCAACTCTCCCAACTTTTGCAGATCATTGGCATACCAGCCCATATGCGCATTGATGAATTTGGTATTCGGATGTTTTTTGAACATGCGATGCTGCTCATCAATAATCTGCTGCCAAGGAGCGGGATTGGTATCAGAGCGCTTTCTTCGCGGTCGCGTCTTCAATTCAAGCCAACGCTCATTGGTATTGTCCATCGGGTTCCAAAACGATTTTGGGTCTGCTGAATGAATCAATACTGGAATACCCAATTCACCACACTTTGCCCATATGGGATCAAGTCGCGGGTCATCAACGGCAACTCGGTTTCCATTGATATCTCTATTTCGAAGTCCAAGGCTTTTATAGATCTTCAATCCCTTTGCCCCCGCTCTGACATCTGCTTCCAATTGTGCGGCAGCCTCTTTGCCCCAATTGGGATTTCCGACCCTACTGAAATCCACATTGGCAAAAATGACAAACCGATTCGGGTAATGGTCATTGACATTTTGTAGTTTGGCCTTTAACTCCTCTCCAGATCCCCCGCTAAGATTTACCATAACACCCATGTTCAATGAATCCATGGCCGCAATGAGCTCAGATAGATTCTGTTCTGCCATGCGAAATTGGTGGCTGTGTATATCTATAAAAGTATATTTTGCTTTCAACGTTGGGTGTTCGGGCACCACTAAAGTGGATGTCGGATTATACTCTTCGAAACCCATTTCTTGTGCCATGGCGGAAAAAGCACAGAACAAAAGGGTTATGCATACTTCTTTCGTAAATCTCATCATGGGTGTCTATGTTTTCTGGCCATGTTCGTGATACAATTTATGGTACGTTTCAAGGGTATCGATATCTACGGCCTTTCCTTTTGGGGCCACTACTTCAAGTTGTTCAGCATTTTTTTCAAGTATTCTTTTTGCCCCGAAATCGGCATTCAATTCCAATAATTGGTCAAACAACGAGTTGTGGAAAACCGCAGGCACCCCCAGCCCTTTATCATATTGGGTGGCCGTTGTTTTGTTTTCTCTTTTAAAGGTGGTGGTCAATTCGATAAGATGCCCATGGCCCAACAGGGGTTGATCGGCCAGCATGATCAAGAGTCCGTCAACATCAAAGTTGTCGACCACATATCGCACGCCATGAGCAATGGAACACCCCAGGCCCTTTTCCCAGTTCTCATTGATGATGGTCTCAACAGTTTCAGGGAGTGTCTTTTTGATTTCCTTAGCATGCGCCCCCAGTACGACCACTACCCTATTCGACACTTTTTTTGCCTGCGCCACGGCGTGGTTCAACAAGGTACCGTGTTTCCAGGGGAGCAATTGTTTGGGCACACCCATGCGTGAAGAAGCGCCTGCTGCCAACAGCAATATCATAATTTTTTTGTCGCCCATATTCTTCAAGTATGGATTTTCCCTTCTTTTTCTTTTAAGCGTATGGGTTTTTTTTGATTGATGACCGTCAATATCTCTGAAAGTACAGATATGGCTATTTCTTGGGGGGTCTCTGCCCCAATGTCAAGACCTGCGGGGCCATGCATACCTTCCAGAAACTCGTCCGATATATCGGGGTGCCGTTCAAGTAGCGCATCAAATAATTTTTCGCGCCTATCGGCAGGGCCCAACAATCCGAAATAGGCTGGATCGGCATCTTTCAAGGCCATTAGATAGTGTAGGTCTTTTGCAAAACTGTGGGTCATCAGCACAATCGCCGTTTCATGGTCTACATTCAATAGCAATGACCCGCCCTCTGCTTGTATAAATTCAGTAGCACCCTTAAAATCTGAAATGGTTTTCTCTTCTCTCGGGTCGACCACTATGGTGACTTCCCATCCTGTCATGGCCGCATACGAGCAAAGTTGTACCGCATCGTGTTCGGCCCCAATGATGGCTATCTTGAAACAGGGCTGCATGGCCTGTTCAAAAAACTCGGTACCCTCTGGTAACTTCTCAAAACCATTTCGAACCCCGACCGCTTTATCGTCAAAATGAAAAAGAGAACCGAACACCTCTCGCTCAACATGCTGTTTCTGAAAGGCACTTATGATCTTGAATGGTTTTCGAGAACGGATGGTCTTCCAAAAAACATCCAAAAAAGTTGCACTTGGTGAAAAGGGTTCCAATAAAATATACAGAATGCCCTCACAGCCCAAGCGATAACGGCCGTCGTAGGTCATTACTTTTGGCGTACCCGTGGCAAAAACGCTTTCGGCCTGTCGAAGCACCTCTTTTTCTACACAGCCCCCGCTTACGGCCCCGACCATTTTACCATTCTCAAGCAATAACATACGAACGCCGGGGCGCCGATATGAAGATCCCTTTAAAGCGACCACAGTGACCAATACGGTCTTTATTCCCTTTTTTTTCGCTGCTTCATGGGCGTGCACTATGCTCTTCAGTTCATGCGTCATTGTAGTATTCTTTTTGTGGGATAAAAAGGCACTAGATCACCTTCGTTATAGTTTGTCTCAGGGTTGAAACGTACAAAACCGTTCGATAGGGCCAAGCTGGTCAAATCACCAGAACCATTGCCCATGACCAAGGTAGCCTTTAATCGACCACCTTTCAAATGTGCCTCGGCCCGGATAAAACGTGTCAGCCCGGTGGCATTCTCAAAAGCTTCACCAAGTACCACACTATGCTCAGTAAGCGGAAGACCCAAGGATCTTCGAAGCCATGGCAAAAAATAAACATGATAACTGGCGAAGGTCGAGGCAGGGTTTCCCGGAAAAGCAAAAACCGTGGCCCTACCATCTGCCTTGGCACCAAACCAAAATGGTTTTCCTGGGCGTTGGGCGACCCTATGAAATTCCTTGTCAACACCTAATTCTTGCAAGATTTTTGGCAGGTAATCGTATTTTCCCTTTGAAACGCCCCCGCTCAACAACAATACATTGTTTTCTCTCAAAGCGGCAGCCAATTCTTTTTTAATCTCTTCTTCAAAATCATTGATATGCAATAAATTACACTTTATACCTTCAACTCTTAATACAGCATCTAAGGAATAGCCGTTCGATTTTCTGATTTGATGCGGAAGCGGTTTTTCATCAACATTGACCAGTTCGTTCCCTGTTGAAACCACGGTTATTTTAGGAAGTTTTTTTACCAACACCTGCGCTTTGCCCACAGAAGCCAAAACACCGATTTCAGCTGCCTCGATCTTAGTGCCCTTTTTGAGTACCAATGCGTTCTTGGGCTCGTCACTTCCCTTTTTATGGATGTTCTGCCCGCTCGAAACGGCCCTCTCCAAAAATGCGGTACCCTTATCAATATTGATATGCTCGTACATCACTACCGTATCGGTATTTTCAGGTAGCATGGCTCCGGTCATCACTTCTATGCAGTTTTTGCGACCTTGTAAAATTTGCCTTGGACTTCCAGCAGCGGCAATACCTTCAATTTCGAATGAACGCACCCCGTTTTCATAGGCTTCATGGGCAATGGCAATACCATCTTTGGTCGCCCTGTCAAAAGGTGGAAAATCACGGTCTGCCCTAATATCTTCTGCCAATATCAGGCCATGGGCAGCATTCAAAGAAACTTGTTCGCTACCAAAATCCCCTGCGGCGCCCAATACCGATCGATATGCCTCTTCATATGAAATCATCTGAATACATTCAATTGCCATCCATTATCCAACAATACCCTTACACCGACCACAAAAACCAAAAGTGCGGTAATCAGACGGATTGTCTTAGCCGAAAACTGGCCCAGGCTCAACCGCACACCTATCTGCCCTCCAATAATGACCACGGCCAACAGTATGCCTATCTCGGGCCAAAACCATTCGAAAGTGCCCGCAAGGGCCAATCCGGTCAATCCAGAAACGGAATTTACCAAAATAAAAAAACTGGCCAGCGCGGCAATGACCAAGGGCCTGTCCCACTTAAGATAGTTCAACACAGGCGCCAAAAAAATACCACCCCCTATACCTACCAGACCTGAAAGCAGTCCGATGCCACCTCCCAACAAATACAGGAGATAGGATGGGTACCGCTTTGGTTCAAAATCAGTTTTCAACTGTATCGTCTGCATGGCCAAGGCAATGGCAGAAGCGATAAGGCTAATGCCCAAAATGATAAAAAAGACGTTCTCTTTAAGTCTAAAAGATGCCCCCAAGAACGCCATGGGAACACTGGTCACGACAAAGGGAAGAAATTTTTTTAACTGTAAGTGCCCTCTTTGAAAATACAAGTAACAGCTACCCGAGACCACCGCTAGATTGCATAGCAGCGCGGTACTGCGAATCACAAAAAAGCTGGTCAGCACCAAGGCCAAAATGGCCAAATAGCTTGACCCACCTCCAAAACCCACACTTGAATAGAGAAGCGCAATTATAAAAAAGATGGCCATAAGGCCCACAAATTCTCCGGTGGCTAAAGACATAGAGGTGCGGTTTTGTCCATTCCGCCCAAGATATGCAAAATTGATGCTTTTGGTTTTTCTTTTCGCACTATTTCAAGGGCCGCAGCACTTCGTTTTCCTGATTGACAGATAAGATACACTGTTGCACCAAAATTTATTTCATGAATTCTTGTGGGCAGTTCATGCAGGGGAATGTTCTTTGCCCCATCGAGATGATAATCGTTGTACTCATCGGGGTTTCGAACATCGATTACCTGCAATTTTTTGGTTTTCAGCCGTTCGGCAAATTCTTTGGCACTCAAAGACAATGTGCTTTCACAGTACGCAATGCCGTAGGATGCTTGCAGTTCGTTGATTTTTTTGTTCTCGGGATTTACCGCAAAACGTATTTTTTGCACCGTTTGCGTAAGACCTTCGTATACCAACAATTTGCCTGCTAGTACCTCACCTATGCCCGTAATGACCTTTACGGTCTCTAGCGCTTGCAAAGTACCTATGATGCCCGGCAGCACCCCCAGCACTCCGTTTTCATCGCAGTTCGGCACTTCATCGGCCCTTGGCATTTTAGGAAAAAGGCAACGATAGGTTGGCCCTTCTTTATGGTTGAAGACACTGACCTGCCCCTCAAAACCATGCAAAGCACCATATACAAAAGGTTTGTGAAGCATCACACAGACATCGTTTATCAAATATCGAGTGGCAAAATTGTCGGTGGCATCGACCACCACATCAAACCCTTCAATGATTTGCAGCGCATTATGTTTGGTCAAAAAAGTATCAAAAGGCACTAGGTCGGTGGTCGTATTTTGGCCTGCCAGTTTATCAAGCGCCACTTCGAGTTTTGGTTTTCCCACATCGTTTTCAGAATAGAGTACCTGCCGCTGTAGGTTATGTTTTTCAACCAAATCTTGTTCGACCAAACCCAATGTGCCGACGCCCATCGCATTCAAGTATTGCACGACCGGCAGTCCCAATCCACCAAGGCCCACCACCAATACGCTGGCTTGCGTAAGTTTTGCTTGACCCTCAGAACCAAAGTCCTTCAATTGCTGGTGTCTTATGTAGCGATCGTTGGCCATTACCTCAACTTTGATTTGGCAAATTGATACTCTGATAGCGAATTGGCGTTATACAGTACTTCATCGCGCTCGGGAAATACAAGTTCGGTATCTGAATTGATAAGATATTTTCTCGGACAACTACTTTCTGCCGTCTTCAAGTATTCTTTTGCCTTTTGCAGACCAGTCGGTTCCCAAATCGCCACCAAGGGCTCTGGCAGACTGCTCGCGTTGGTGGCATAGGCCGTGGCCGTTTTGTTCGTGTTTCGTTTCAAAACGAGATTCTTGAGCGCCACCTTGTTCAACAAGGGCAAATCACAGGCCAATACCAGCCAAGCCGCTCTGGGATATGTAGCATGTGCGGTCAGCATACCATTAAAGGGCCCGCGATAACGGTCATTATCAACAATGACCTTGAAATTATTGGGGATATTGTTTTTTTGATCAAGCCGAATACTTAGGTAGCAAGGCAATCCCAAGTTTTCCAATAACCCATAGAGATATTCTCGTTGAGGAATACCGTGATAATCCAATAAGCCTTTGTCTTCGCCCATTCGGGTACTTTTACCTCCTGAGAGAATCAGACCGTACAATGGTGATGTGCTATTATTTGACATATATTTTACAGTTGGTCGAACCCGTTATTTTTTGTCCATCTTTTTTAACATGTTTCGCGCATTGTCACCTATGGGACCTTGGGGATCAAGGTCAATGGCCTTCTGGTAATACTCCCGAGCCTTGATGGCATCACCAGCTTTCCAGTAGGCCTCTGCCAAAGAGTCCCATGTATTGGCCGATTCGGGAAACAATTCAGTATTCGCCTGAAGCACAAAGATGGCCCCCTCTATTTGTTTTGAGTCCAATAGGTTGTAACCTGCCTTGTTGAATTCATCTTCGAATTTCACAAATCTGTACTGCGGGTCCTTCACAAGACGCATTGCCTCAGTTCTCAGCAAATCCAATTTGTTCTCCATGAACAGGCCTCTCAAATAAGCCATGGGGTCTATGATGAAATCGGCACTGTTGAAGCCCAGTGCTTTCTCAAGTACCGGGTCACGGTTTGAACGGTAATCGTCAAACCCCATCTCGACCGCCAAATGTGGGGCCGTATAGGGGCCATTCTCCCATTGGGGCTTGTCTTGCCACCAAGCGAATGACAAATACATCGGCAGTTTACTGTTGGGTAGGTCTACACGTCTATTGTCACCATAAAAGTTGATGTTTTCAGCGGTGGGCTCGCCCACAAAAATGGCATTGGTGTAATTACTGAATTCATTGACCAAGTTCTGACAAGCAGAAAAGGTACGTCGGCCAATGATGACAAACAACTTGCCTTTTTGGTTGATTTTTTGTTGCTCAATGGTCCCGGTAATAATGGGCTTGTTCTTATAATTGTTGCCGCCCCCGTTCAACCGCACATCGATGATCAGTTTTTCGACCTCATTGTTCTCGACAAAATCGAACACCCGCTTATAAAAAGTGGGTATATCTTCTGAAGGGTCATCTTGAATCTGGCTGTGCCTTACGTAGAGCGCTTTTTCTTGGGGCAGATACTCATAGTAGTATATCTTATCGAGGTCTTTGAGATACAGGGGATTGCTCTCAAGATCACGTACGCTCACCCAATTCGTTCCTGGCTTCACCTCGCCATAGGCCATCGGAATATCACCTGCTTCCTTTGCTAGAATGGTTGCACTGAATGTTTTGCCATCCTTTTCAAGGCTGAAATCGATTTCTTGCTGAAGCGTCTCTGTGATGCCCTGGGCATGCAATACTTCGGGTATCACTAGATAGAGACCACCATATGCCTTGAAGAATTGGTCGTTTTCAGCGGGCACCACTGGGTAAATGGCCTTCAAGACATCGGCCATGGGCTTGTTTTCAACGGCCAAGATCTTGGCACCCACAAGCGTCCCATAATCTTCGTGTGTCCCTGTGATATAGGTCCCCTCGGGGAACTCTCGCGTGTATATGGGTAATTGGTGATAGGGCACCGGACCATCCCTGAAACCAACCCTTGTATGGCCGTACTTGAACAGGGCGATAATTTTTGCAAAGCCCACCAATATCTCATGATCTTGCATATTGGGAATGGCATCATGAAACTTTTCTACCGCGGCATCAAAGTCTTCGGCAGTAATCTTTTTGAAGAGAAAGGGGTACTCTTCATGAACGGTTTTCTGAAGAAAGCGCAGGTCAGTCTTCCAATTTTCACTGGTAAGGGTGTTTTGTGCATTAAGTTGCCAACACAGTAAAAAAGTCAAGAAGAGAACTGTTTTTTTCATGATCCGTTTTTTGATATGACCCAATTACCTCGGCATATTGGATACGTTTGCTTTCGATTATCCCCCGATCGAGGTCATCGAACTGTCAAATACCTTTTTATTTTCTTTTTGTGCATCAAATCCTGTTTTGGCACGGCTTCCGACCGCTTCCAAAATTTTTGCTTTACTATTTTCCCTCGCATTTTCACCCCTGATAATGTCCCTAAGGTTCGCTTTGGGCTTTCCGTACAGGCAGGTAATGACATCGCCTGTGGCCGTAATGCGCAACCGATTGCAGCTACCACAAAATGTACGGCTAAACGAGGGAATCAACCCGAAGGTGCTCCTGTGCCCCTCGATTTGATAGTTGATGGAGGTAGAGGTGGCAGGTGATTCCAGCTTCCTATGGTTTGGATAGGCATCGGCAATGTGCGCTAGAATGGCCTTATAGTCCCATTTGATTTTCTGGAAGGTCTTGCTACCCCCGTTAAAGGGCATTTCCTCCAAAAACCGCACGGAAACCGGATAATGTTTCATCAACTCCAATATGGACAAGATATCTTGTTCGTTCTGCCCATCCAACACAATAAAATTGATGCGCACGTTGAACCCTTCAGAAATCAAACGGATCAAATTGTTATGCACGGTATCATACTGATTGCGCCTTGTTATACGCTCAAAAGTTTCTCGGTTAATGGCATCAAGACTTACGTTGATGTTTTTAATGCCCAATTGTTTCAGCTGATCGATATGCGGCCCGATCAATGTGGCATTGGTGGTGACCGAGATATCTTTCAATTCTTTCAAGGTGGTCAGATGTTGCAACAGCACCATCAGGTCTTTGCGCACAAAAGGTTCCCCACCCGTGATCCTGATTTTGTCGATTCCCTGGTCCACCAATATTTCAGCGACCTGACACAGTTCATCAATGGTCAATAACTTATCATTTTTTGCAAAATCGATGCCTTCTGAAGGCATGCAGTAATTGCAGCGTAAATTGCAACGATCTGTTACGGCCAGCCGTAAATAGTTAATGGTTCTATTATGATTGTCTACCAACATTTATATTGTTTATCAAAATCGATATTCGACCACTCCGTTTTCATCGATGAACACGTCTGGGTAATTATCCTTTAAGTTCTGGATCATGAACGCCAAGGGTACATCCTCAAAATGTCCATAGTCTTCCATATACTCCATAAAAATAGCGCCTTCTGAATTGAATTCTTGAAAAACGGAGTCGTTCTCTCCATCAAATTCCAAAGGTGTAACGTTGCATTTCTCGCACAACTCTTTGTTGAAGGCGGGTGTGGCCTTGATCCACTTTCCGTTCAAGTGAACATCGACCATTCCATGCGGGGTCAGCACATTCGACCCGAACCGTTCCATCAAACGATCTACCGCGATATGGTTGGTGACCTTTGCCAATCGTATTCTGGCGGGTATGCCCAGACCTCTGAGACAAGCGGTCAACAAAATGGCTTTATCGACACAATGCCCTTCCTCTTTTTGTGCGATGGCACTGGCCACATATTTTTTTTCGTCGAGGCTGATGTTGTAAGGATTGTACCGCCAACCATCCCTGATTTTCAGATATATGCCAATCGCCTTTTCCAGATTGGTGAGCGTATCTTTCTTAAATTCTTGAATCAGGTTTTGGATACTCGCTGACCCGTGATCTAAATATGTGGTGTGCTGCAGATAATCCATGGTTTCATCCTCCACTTACCGGTGGGATCAAGGCAATTTCATCGTATGAGTTGATTTCCTTTTCGTCTTTGGCGTATGAATTGTTGACGGCGATCGCCAACGACGACAGCTTGTTCAATCTTGGATAAAGCTTTCCCAAATACATACGTAACTCACCCACTGTTTTAGGTACTTTTTTACCTGTGATACTTGCTGTCGGTATAGATAAGGTGGGGCTACCAATGATGTCTTTGGTAACCCCAAATAGCAATACGGTCATATCTATCCTATGATTTCCTGTTTTTGTGGTTTCAACAATTCAGGTGTCTTGGTAAAAGGCTGCTTGTACAAGCGATTGCCCGTGGCCGCCTTGAAAGCATTGGCAATGGCGCCCCCAGCTGGTGGAAGCGTCGGTTCGCCCAATCCCGTTGGTGAAAGGTCGTTTTTGATGAAATGCACCTCGACCTCGGGAACCTCTTGCATTCGAATCAATCGATACCGATCAAAATTACTGGCCAAAGGCTTTCCGTTTTCAAAACCAAAATCACCGTACATGGCATGTCCGATACCATCGATGACACCGCCTTCGGCTTGGTTTTTGGCACCAAGTGGGTTGACCACAATACCACAATCGACCACACAGGTCACCTTTTTCACCACAGGCTCACCGTTTTCGATGACCACATCGGCCACCTCGGCAACATGGCTATTATGGCAGTAGTAGTTTACAAAGCCTTGGTACACGCCTTTTGGCTGCAGGCCCCAACCTGATTTTTCGACCGCGGTCTCTACCACCTTGATCATTCTTTCAGGAGAATACTGAATACGCTCATCGGCCGCCGCATCTACCTTTTTCAAAAGGTCTAATCGAAGCTGTACACGGTCAACTTCCATCATTTCGGCAAGTTCATCGAAAAAGCTCTGCTCGGCGTAGGCCAAGAAATTGGTATAAGGTGCACGCCATGCCCCTGTTGTGATAGGGCTCTTGTGATTCGCGGCGTCAATTTGATAATTTTCTATGGCCCCTGCTGGAAAGAAGTTCGGAATAAGACCGTACATATTCGAATTAATGGCAGCTTCTTTTAAATGATAGGCCGTTACCTTACCATCTTTGACCCCTGCCTTGATACGATATTTGATGGCCATACGATAAATGCCATCGTTCATATCATCTTCACGCGAATACACCACTTTTACAGGCTTTCTGATCTTGTCGGACAGTTCGGCGGCTTCGAGTACAAAATCACCGAAAAGCCTCCGCCCAAAGCCCCCGCCCATTCGGGTCATCTCTAAATGAATGTCTTTCGGATCGCGATCGAGCATCGTCGAGACCAGTCCCGCTTTCCATTCAGGGGTCTGTATGGGGCCTGCCAAGTGTACCTTCTCATCGGTCACATGCGCAAAAAAGTTCATGGGCTCCATACAATTATGGGGAAGAAACGGCGATTCATAAGTACGTTCCAATACTTGGTCGGCCGCTGCAAAGGCCTTTTTGACATTGCCATCAGACCGCATGGTCTCGAACGTGTTGCCGTCTAACAAATCGGTCAAGATTTTATCATGATCGGCAGTACTTTCCAAGTTATCGACATCTTCCCAAACGGTCTTGAGTGCTTCTTTGGCTTTCATGGCCTGCCATGTGGTCTCGGCAATGACCGCCACCTTATCACTTCCAGACAAAATATTGCCCGTTCTTTCGTCTTTTTCCAATAGCCCGCGGGCTTTTTCGCCAATCGTCACAATATCTATGACCCCCGGCATTTGTCGGGCTTCTGTATCGTCATAAGACGCCAGTGTTTGCCCAAAGGCCGGTGGCCTTGCCACTGCAGCATAGACCATTCCATCTACCTTATAATCCAATCCGAAGAGCGGTTGTCCCGTAATGATTTTATCGATGTCTACGTTGCGGGCATCTTTTCCGATGATCTTGTACTCACTAGGTTTCTTGAGCACTACCTCTTCAGGAACTTCCAAATTGGCGGCATCGTTGACCACATCTCCATAGCCCAAGGTCTCACCTGCTGCATTGGTAATGACCCCTTCGCTTACGGTACATTCTGATGCATCTACGCCCCAGCGTGCAGCGGCTGCATTCACCAACATCTGCTTGGCCGTGGCACCGGTTTGCCGCAACGCATCCCACCCGAAACGGATAGACTGACTGCCGCCAGCCACTTGACGGGTATAGTTCTCAGTGTCCAACACCCCTTGTTTCACATATACATCCTTCCATGCCACATCCAACTCTTCTGCAATGATCATCGGCATAGAGGTCTTGACCCCCTGCCCTATTTCAGGATTTGGTGAATATATCGTTACCGCCCCATTGTCTGCAATTTCTATGAAGGCATTGAAGTCGTTGTAGTTCAATTGCGAAAGGTCGACCGGTGGTGCCGCCTTTGGCTTACAGGCCTGAAAAAGGTTAAAGCCTATGAGCATACCGCCTCCTGCAAGACCTGTTGTTCTCATGAAGGCCCTTCTGCTAACTGTCATATTTTGATTTGTTGCCATTGTCTTTTCTTTAGAGGTTAGCCCATGTTTTCAGCAGCCTTTTCGACGGCCCTGTAGATTCTATTGTAAGCAGCGCAACGACAGATATTGCCATTCATGGCACTCTTGATTTCATCTTCCGTGGGATTCGGATTGTCTTCGAGAAAAGCGGAAGCGGTCATGATCTGGCCCGCTTGACAATAGCCGCATTGCGGCACATCGACCTCTTTCCAAGCAATTTGTACCGGATGGCTTCCATCTTCAGAAAGTCCTTCAATAGTGGTCACTGATTTTCCCTCAAGTTGTTCCATGGTCAAGGAGCAGCTTCGCATGGCCGCACCGTCGACATGTATGGTACAAGACCCACATAGACCGACCCCACAGCCATATTTGGTCCCCACCAAGTCTAAATGATCGCGCAATACCCAGAGCACTGGGGTATCAGCAGCTACGTCAACAGTCATTAGTTCGCTGTTGACCTTGATTTGATACGTTGGCATAGTTTTAAGATTGATTACGAATTGGATTACCTGTTGAAGGTACCAAAAAAAATTTCGGATTCTTTTTTTTTAACAGCACAACGAGTGATTTAACAAAGCTTTAGATCACCAGCGTTTCTTCAAGATAAAGTACCCTAAACAACACGATCCCAAGTTCTTCAAAAAACCATATTTAAAGTCAAGGATCCAACAAAGTTCTGCATGGCTATACTATCGGCCCGGTTTTTGCGTTGAAAGGCTGAACCCTAAACAAAATGAAAATGAAAGTCTTTTCAAAAGTATTCCCCTACGCTTTGACCATTCTATTTCTTGTTTCCTGTGGAAATGCCGATGATGATGTAAGCTTTGATTTCAACGACAGTGAACTCGGCAAAGGCAAGGAACCCGATGATTGTCTGGGCTTTGGCGAAAATGATCTGCTCCTATCCATACAAGAACAATTTACCACCCTACCCAGCAAGGTGTCCATTCTGTTCAAGGTATCTGACAAACAGGGCAATCCGATTTCAGGGTTGACCGCCGATCAATTCACCATTTATGAACAAGGCCGAAACGATGATTGTTTCAATACCATCTCATCTTCTGAGTCTTTGGCCCGGATCTCGCCCAACTCACAAATATTCAGCAACAATACGCTGTTGGTGTTGGATTTGAGCAACTCGGTCTTGGAAAGTAGTTTGGAGGAGCTCAAGGCAGCTTCGACCAGCTTCATCAACAATGTAATGCCCTCACCAGAAACCGAATCTTTCAAGATGGCCATTTATTGGTTCGATGGTGAAGACGAACTGCATTTGCTCAATGAGCTGACCCCATCTGCCACTGAATTGACAGCGGCCATTGAAGGCATTACCGAAGATATCAGTACGGATCCATCAACCGATTTATATGGGGCCGTCATTAAAGCAACCGATATCGCTGAAGATCTGATTCGGGAAAACAGCCAAAACGCGATCATCGGTGCGGCATCGGTAGTGATTTTTACAGATGGTACCGATCAAGCTTCACGCTTTACCGAAGAGCGCGCCCTTAGCGCAGTGAATGGGGCCAACGGCAACGTTTCATTTTTCACCATTGGTCTTGGTTCGGAAATCGATACACAAATTCTGACAGATATCGGCAAGACCGCCAGTGTGTTTGCCAATAACAAAGAAGAATTGGAAGCTACGTTCAACCAAATATCACAAAGGGTATCTGAGCAGGCCAACAGTTTCTATCTTTTTGAATATTGCACACCGAAACGCGATGGCAGCGGTGATAACAATCTGGTCATTCAATTGACCGATGGCAGTCTGCAAGGTGCGGTACAGACCGAGTTCAATGCCGATGGATTCACGGGCGGATGTGAATAATTCTTAGTATATTTTACTTCCAAAAAAGTTTCATTTTGAAAACGATGACCTGTAAACAGCTCGGCGGTGCCTGTGATATGGCATTTCATGCCGAGACTTTTGAAGAAATTGCCGAATTGAGCAAGAAGCACGGTATGGAGATGTTTCAGAAGGCTGATGCAGCACATTTAAAAGCGATGGAAGAGATGCAAGTACTTATGAAATCTCCAGAAGCGATGGCTTCATGGATGGAAAGCAAGAGGATGGAATTTGAAGCATTACCGGAAAGCCAATGACCAAATTCTTTGTCATAATTCATTATCTTGGCGCCTCACTTGAACCTATTAAAAATGAAGTATCGCAAAAAACTTTCCACGGTAGTCACCGGTTGTTTCCTTTTTTTAGCCTTTAGTACCACAATTGCCCAAAAACAGCATCCTCTAGAAGGCCGTTGGGATCTTGAAATAGAATTTGAGGGCAAGACCGTCCCTTCTTGGTTAGAGGTAAGGCATTCAGGGCATGCGACGTTGGTCGGACGTTTTTTGGCACTCACTGGCAGTGCCCGACCTGTGTCTGAAGTCAAAATCAATGGTGACAAATTCAGTTTTTCCGTTCCCAGACAATGGGAGCCAGAGGGGAGCGATCTGGCAATCGAAGGTGTTTTGGCAGATGAAACCATCAGTGGCACCCTGACCTATGTAGATGGCAACACCTACCCCTTCACAGGAACACCGGCACCTGATCTTCCATACAACTACCGGCCGATATGGTCCGAACCCATTGAGCTCTTCGATAAAAAAGATTTGACCAACTGGCATACCGATGGTGAGAACATCAATTGGGTGGTCGAAGAGGGTATCTTGAAAAGTACCAAAAAAGGGGCCAATCTTATCAGTGATCAAAAATTTACGGATTTCAAATTGGAGACCGAGTTCAGATACCCCGAGGGAAGTAACAGTGGCATCTATTTACGCGGCCGTTATGAGGTTCAGATAGCGGACAACAAAGGCCTTGAGCCCATGGATATTTATTTTGGGGGAATCTACGGCTTTCTAGAACCCAATGAAAATGCAGCAAGGGATGCCGGTGAATGGCAGAATTATGAAATCACGTTGATCGGGCGTCGAGTGACCGTTATCGCCAATGGAAAGGTGGTCATAAACGACCAAACCATACCCGGCATCACAGGAGGCGCACTAGATAGCAAAGAAGGTGAAGCTGGACCTTTTATGATACAAGGGGATCATGGGGCCATTGAATTTAGATCATTTGTGATCACCCCAATATATTCTGAAGAATAGCATAGCGCTCACGATTGTATAAGAAAGCCCATGTTTGTTGACATGGGCTTCTTTTGTGACCAATATGGACAGTCTGGTCGGTTACTGAACCGTCTTGATCTTGATGTTGCGCCATTTCACTTTGATACCCCCACCATCATGGATCTGTAGGGCAATAGCGCCCTTGCCCGCTCCGATTTTATCATCGGTGAATTCTACCATCTGAACGCCGTTCAACCATGTCGTCACCGTAGGGCCCATTACTGATATGGTCATCTTGTTCCATTCGCCCATCTTTAGGGCAGATTCTTTTTCGGGATTCGGCTTGATCAACCATCCCCTACCGTACGATTCGTAGATGCCCCCACTATGTTTCCCCGGGGGTGCCACCTCAACCTGCCAACCGGTGACCTTGGTGCCCTCAAAAGTGGATTTAAAGAAGACCCCACTGTTGCCATCGGCTTCCTGCATGAATTCCAAAGTCAGCTCAAAATTATCATAGAACTCTTTGGTGGACAGATATCCGTAATCTGCCTTCGGACCGCTTTCACAGATGAGCAGTCCGTCTTCAACGTACCATTTCTCATCGCCGTGTTGCTCCCATCCATCTAAATTCTCACCGTTGAAAAGGGATTCTCCCTGATATTCCTGGGTCCATCCCATCGCCATCACGCAGAGCGATACCGCTAGGGTACTTATAGCTGTTTTTATTTTCATCGTTTCTTGCTTTTCGATTTTGTCGTGAATTTAAACATTTGATAGGGTATCTTACCATAAAAATTCGCTGAACGACACTCGGGTAGGGTTTTTGGCCCAAAAGTTGTTTCATTACCAAAGACCACAACTACCGACATCCTAAAGACAGAACAAGTTTAATGCTAAAAAACTCAGGTTATGGATGTTATTAAGGAAATTATTCAAAACAGTGCCATCGGCCCCTATTCAAATTGGTCAAAAGGCTTGGTACTCTCCCTTTTTACCTCGATTGTGTGCACCTTGATGATCATGTTGGTGCTATTGTTCGCCACCATACCCCAAAATGTACAGTACGGATATTGAAAAAAAGTACGCTAACGGTAAATCAGTGCATTGCCAAACCCCTGTTTGTCAAGAGGCTTATTGAGATCTAACACAAAACCGTTGATCACTGCGTGGGTAATCTTACCTTCTTTCTCCAAAAAGAAGGTGGGATTCATGCCTGGAGATATTCTGAACTCCTTAGGAAAACGATAGGTTTTTTCGACCATATGCAAGGGAAGTTCAGTTAATGGGGTTTTATCCACCAAATTGTCTACCCTAACATAGGCAGTGCCGTTTAAAAGCTCATCCTTGATATTCAACTTTTCCTTTTTTGTCGGACTTTCAAAAGATTGATCTGCGATATGGGGCGGCACAATTTTGTATCCGGTGGCATCAAAGGTCTCATAGCCATAATAGGTTGAAAGGTCCCCTTGATCGGCGATGATACTTCTATAGTAAAAATCATTATGGCCCTCCAAGTCGATTTCCTGTCGATTAATGCCCAGATCGATGATATAGTCTTTGCCGATCAGTTCGTAGGTGGCGTTTTCAATCTTCAGATCAAACAGGTTTCGGTCATTCCTTGGAATTTTCTCATATTCTTCAATGGGTATTTGCTTGTAACTTTCCGTGGCAATGGTGTATAGCGCCGAAAGAATGGAAACATAGTTCAGTTTTCGAATCTCTTGCTTTTCCCTATCATTCGCATACCCGCCCGATTCAATCAAAATCAAGCTGGTGCCCCATTTGGCAATATTGTCACCAAAGGCACGCGGCTCAAAATCATCGCTATAGCGGCCCACTTGGCCAGGCGCATATTTTTGAATGATGTCGTTCATGAACACGATGACCTTCATGGCATTGACCCTTACCTCATTGATATCTTTTTCATAATTGTAGGCCGTTGCCAGATATGAAATGGTCGCGGGCTTCGGCGTGCGTTCAGCATTGTAATAACGACTCTGGTCATGTAAATTAAAACCGAAGGCGGCATCGAGACTGTCACGCACTTTCTTCAAGGTTTGCCCTTCAGGTGATTGCAATCGCAGGGCATCACGGTTGATATCGATGCCCAAGGCATTACGCCGTTGGTAGACCTGGGCCCCATCAGGGTTCACCATGGGCAGAAAATGCAGTTTTAAGTTCGAAAGGATGACCTGCTTCTCTTCCTTGAAATCATCAGAGTCCAAAAAATTGAAGATATCGAAAGTGGCCAAGGTCGCTGTGGGCTCATCGCCGTGCATCTGCGACCAAAGAAAAATATTGGTGTCTCCCTCGCCAATGCTGATCAAGGTCAGGTCGCGACCTTCGATCGATTCCCCAACCTTGTTTACCACGTATTTTGAATCGTTGCGAGCCCTGTCGATCAAGGGCTGTATCTGATCATACTTGATGCGTCGCTTGTTCAACGATGGCTCTTTATAATTTTCATAGGTTTCGTAAAGCTGTGAAGTCAGGTCATTTTGGGCATTGCAGGTAAAAACAAGTGCAAAAGCGGCCCATATGCATTTTGATAAGGTCATGTCATTACTTTTTCGGAACGGGTTTAAAATTATGCTTTTTGGTGGCTTTACGAACCCTTTTCATGAATTTCTTACCGGGATCGGTCTTTTTGGTACGGTAGGTCGAATCAACCTCCAACCATAAAGGATGGTCTTCAAACCGGGTGTATTCATGATGGCCGATCACATATTCGATAGCATACTTTTCAGCCAAATAATCGACCAACCAAACATTGGCGCGCAATTGTTTTCTGGTAAGGGGCGTCTCTTTGGTGCCCCCTACATTTTCTATTCCGATGGCGCAGTGGTTCAGTCCGATGACATGTCGGGCCATAGTGGTCTCGGGCATCAAGCGATAAATGGTACCGTCTTGATCGACCAAGAAATGGGCAGACACGTTCAGGCCACTGACGCTTTTGATATCGGGGCGCCAATTGGGGAGTGTCGATTTCTCAAAAGCGGCAAAAGATTTTTCGAGAGTGGGGATGGCCGTCCAGTGCAGCACGATCATTTTGGGCACTATTTCGGGGGAATCTTGCTCTAGATTATAGCGTTGTTTCAAATATTCTTGGGTGAGTTCGATACGCTGTTCGTCAAACTCGATGGGTCGGTCGATGACGACCCCTGGGGTGCTGCACGATGCGCACCATAACAACACTATCACTATTCTTTTATTCATCATTATTATGTATTACGGAATCGGACTTCGGAACGGCATAGCATATCATCAACTTCTTTTTTCCCCATTCACGGGCCTTTTTGACATCGGTGCCCATGTAGATATCGATTCGTTTCCGCCATTTCCGATGCATTTTGTCCTTCACATAGAAGGTATCGGGAAACGTATCGATTTTCACCATGGTGTTATGGGTAAGCCCATACTTCAAAAGGTCGCGCGAAACGGCTATTACCTTCATATCTGGTTTGAGCGTGTCGCCCCATGCCGCCAAATTTGCCAGACTATCGGTCTGCCATGACACCGAATTATAGGCCGAGGCAATGACCTCGAGTCCATACCAATGGTGTGTTTCCACCCTTTTGAGGGGAACCTCCCGTTGACAGGAAAACCCCGTTGATGCCCCTAGGGGAACAAGAACTGTCATCAAAAGTTTCAAAAGCAGGTCGTTCACTTTCATGGAAGCGGTACATAGGTCTTGTCATTTTCCATCATGGGAAACGTTTTGCGCTGCCAATCGGTCTTGGCCTTTTCGATTTTTTCCTTGCTCGAGGAGACAAAATTCCAGAAAATATGGCGTTCCTCCTCAAAAGGCTCCCCACCGAACAGCAACAGATGTGAATGGGGCCGTAATAGAATATCACAGGTATCTTCGACCTTTGAGACCAAAATATGGCCCTTTTCGACCGTTTCGCCACAGGCCGTAATGGCCCCTTCGACGATACAGATGCCAATTTCGCCCTTTAGATCGCCATTGACGTTGAGTTCAAAGGCTTCCGTATTCTTTACCTCGACCATGAACAAGGGTGAGTGCACGGGTACCGGTGAGCTTTGCCCATACCCCCTACCCGCCACCAAGGTGAATTCGGCACTGCTCTCACGCCATTTGGGCAGATCGGCCGCGGCGATATGGTAAAATTCAGGTGCCATATCCTCTAAATGTTTGGGCAGTGCGACCCATATCTGATAACCATGGGCGGTGAAGGTCTGGCCGTTTCGTAGGTGTTCGGGGGTTCGTTCTGAGTGTGAAACGCCCTTTCCGGCCGTCATCCAATTCACCGAGCCCGGTTTGATGAGCTGTTGGGTACCCAAGCTATCTTCATGCATGATTTCGCCTTCAAGCATGTAGGTCAATGTTGAAAGTCCGATATGGGGGTGTTGGTCAACATCCATATATGTATTCGGACCCAATTGCGTGGGGCCCATATGGTCGATAAAAATAAACGGGCCGATCATACGCTTTTTACGAAAGGGAATCAATCGCCCCACTAAAAAATCACCGATGTCGCGGCTTCGCTCTTCAATGATCATTCCGATGTTCGACATGCCTCAAATGTTTATATTCGCCAAGAAAGTTACAAAACTAAATTCCAAAATATGAAGTGGTTCAAACGCATTCTGTTATTGCTTTTGGTGGTCATCGCCCTGGTGGTATACCTCAATTATCCGAAGCTGAACATGATTTCGGGCTATGCCTCAAAGTATATGGCCTCACAGGTATATATCGCCGAAAGACAGCCCAATGCCATAATTGAGAGCGACTTGCAATTTCCGTTAATCGAATTGGCCGAAACGGAGGTCGACAACGAAGAGACGAGTGCCTCGGCCACGGTGTACGGACTTATGGAACGCAAGGCCATAGACCGTCAGGGGCTGGGCTGTGTGCTGGTCAATGGCGATTATGCCGAAGGGGAGCCGTATCTGCAACCCAAACGCAATTTTTCGACCCTTGGGCACCCCTACCCGTTCGGACATTTACCGGCGATCGACACGGTGTTCGCCGAAATCGACTATGAGCAATTGCAGAAAGCGGTCGCATTGCCCTTTACCAACAATGCGGTACAGAAAACACGAACGCTCTTGGTACTGTACAAGGGCCATCTGCTACATGAGCATTATGTGGAAGGTTTTACCAAAGATACCCCGGTTTTGGGCTGGTCGATGACCAAAAGCGTACTGGCCACGTTCTTCGGTATTTTAGAGCACCAGAAAAGAGTTGACATGGATTGGCCAGCGCCCATACCCGAGTGGAAAGACGACGGGCGCAAAGACATCACCCTTGACCATTTGCTGCGGATGCAAAGTGGATTGGCATGGGAAGAGGTCTATACCGAGATTTCCGATGTGACCCAAATGTTGTTTTTGGACAGCGATATGACCGAGGCCCAAAAAAATAAGGAGGCCGTCGCCAAACCCACGGAAATCTGGAATTATTCCTCAGGTACCTCAAATCTATTGTCGGGTATTCTGCGTATGCAGTTCAGGTCGTACCAAGAGTATCTCGATTTTCCCTATCAATCGCTTATCGATAAGATCGGTATGCACTCTATGCTCATCGAAGCCGACTTGGCGGGCAATTATGTAGGTTCTTCGTATGCATGGGCCAGCACGAGAGACTGGGCCCGCTTTGGGCAACTCTACCTGAACAAGGGCGAGTGGAACGGTGAACAGCTCTTTTCTCCCCAATGGGCGGAGTACGTCAGCACCCCTACCCAACATTCAGATGGGCGCTATGGGGCACACTTTTGGCTGAACGCGGGCGGTGTCTATCCCGATGTGCCCAAAGACCTGTATTCGTGCAATGGCTATCAGGGGCAATATGTGTTCATCATTCCTTCAAAAGAGTTGGTGGTGGTTCGCACAGGGCTCGCCGAGGACCCAGATTTTGATATCAATGGGTTTTTGGGCGCTTTGGTAAAGGCAATTCGTTGAAAATGTCATACGGGTTCAGAATGCGGGCCCTGAGCGTAGTCGAAGGGCTCGCGAAGCAAAAGAAATGAACAGGGAAATCTTTTTTCTTTTTCGATCGAAACTGATAAGTAGGCCGATAATATTTCAAACACTGTGCGGTCAAAACATTCTTTAAATCAGGTTTTTACAACCCAAATAACAAGTTTTAAGGCGCAAACCACAGTTTTTTGCCACTTCACAACAATAATTTCACCCAGCGGCGATATGGGCGTACATTTATCATGTAATTAATTCAGAAAAGTAAATTTTTTCATTTTCATATAGTGTTCTCGTAAAAGGGTCCTGATCTCAAAAAGACAGGGCTCTTTTTAGTTTATGTCACCTTGTCTCTAAAGTGGAACCCCGTGCACTGGCGCATTATCCCTTTCACCTTACATCCCTCTACTCCGTCGTACTTACTATTTGTCCAGAATGTATGTGGCGAACGTTGCCATTATCGGCAGGAAACAGCGAGACGTTTCCAAACTCAACGGGTATACTACGGGAATACATGATATCAAGGCCATCTGAAAGATGAAAATGCAAATGGGGTTCGGTACTGTTTCCGCTATGCCCTAGTTCTCCGATGTTGAGACCTTTTTTGACCATATCACCGACGTTCACCTTTACACTTCCTTTCTTTAAATGGAAGTAACTGGAATATTCATTATTGGGGTGGCGAATAATGACGTGGTTGCCAAAAACATATTGAAATCCCTTAGAAATCAATTCGTTTTGATGGGGAATCATTCTTTTTAGGTATTCTTCTTGGGTTTCATCAGGTTTTTTCAAATTGTCAGAAGATTCAGAAATACCATCCAGTGCAGAGACGACCACTCCATCTTCTACGGCAAAAACCGGTTCTCCATAGGCATAATAGTCCTCTAGGCGCGTTCCCTCATCTTTGAAGGTTTTCTGGTGGGCACCAATTTTGATGAAATCAAAGGCAAACTCTTGTATGCTCCCCCATCGGTGGTGTCCGATCAAAGAAGGCCCGGCGGCAATTGTCCAAATGCCCTTGACTGGCAATATATAGTTGTTTTGGCTGTAATGGTTGACAATTCTTAGGGGTTTTGAGGCCGTTACCTGCTCACCATCAGCGGTTTTGCCCAAGACCGTGACCTGGATATGATCGGGCAATTGCTCAAACAAAAAGGTCTCATGGCTGAGAATGACGGCCTGTTTGGCACCTAGCGAATCACTTGCGGCCAAAGAGAATCCTTTTAAATATTGCGAAGTTTGAAACTGAAAATCATACAACTCCAAATAACCCTGCTCTTGAAGCATTCTGAATTTGGAAGCACTTTTTCGAACCCTATCGAGATGGACGTTTTTGAGCTGTAGGGTTTCATCGCCCCTCATCGCCCTTATCGAAATCTTTTCGATACGGATCGGCAGTTCTGACCGATTGATGATTGCCATGTTCTGTACGATGGCGGTGTACAGTGATTTTGACATTTCAGGACCGATAGTTTCATACACGTAAACGATCGAATCGGGTTGAAATCTGACTTCCAGTTGTGGTGAAGTACCTTTTTGTGCCAAGAGTGGTAAGCTATTGATCAGCAATGCCATTGAGAAAATAACAAGTGGTTTCATGAGATTTTGTTTTGTCAGGGTGAAGGTATTTCAAATCTCAGGCCCAGGGGTCAAAGTTCAGGACGTTGTACCACACCAATGGGTCCAACTTTAAGAATGCTATGTCAAACGTGCCTTGAATGCAGAAGGGGTCATTCCCTTGGTCTTCTTGAAAATACTGTTGAAAGAAGACTTTGTGTTGAATCCACAGTCATAGGCGATGGCGATCAATGTGAAACGATCGTGCTTGGGGTCTTTTATCTTGCTTATGAATTCATCGACCCGATATTCGTTTATAAAGTTGAAAAAGTTCTTTTCAAAATTTTCATTGATGACCCGCGACAGATCTTTCGGGTGCAGACCCAGGTCATCGGACAGGTCTTTTATGCTTAGCTTCGGATTTAGATACGGTTTGTTCGATTGCATATGGTGGACCAATTGTTCGGCGATTTTTGCCGACTCTTTTTTGGTCAATCGTGAGGCTTCGTACTTTACATTCAACAAATCGGCATGCAATGGAAAAATCAGTTTTTGTCGAATCGCATAAAATGACATGTAAAAGGGTAAAATGGCTAAGGCCGAATAGATCAAAGTAGCTTTTGCATAATGCGAGATAAAAGGAAAAAGATCGCTTGTCAACAGCCCAAACAGAATGACAACGGCGACGACGGTGATCCCTATCAACAGATTTTTCAACCATTTTAGGTTAATGTCCTCCAAATAAGAAAATGTATCGGTCAGACTTTTGGAGTGTTTTTTTAGCAGCAGTATGCTGAGCACCAAATAAACCATGATGTGCAAGTGGTTCAACAGCCCCAGTGATAACATCATTAGATTTTGGGGATCGTCAATAATGCCTGAAATATGTTCATACCTATTGGGGGCATCGACCTCCATGAGCACCACGGCGATATAGCAGGTATAAAACAAATAGGGTACGGCATGTAGAAGCTGCCAGACATTTAGGCTTTTGATCCGGTTGGTCAAAATAGCGGTATAAAGAAAAAGAAAGGGTCCTTGAAGCAGCATCAGGGCCGACCCAAAAATTAGCAGCAGCGGGTACTCTTTGTAGACCCCGCTGAATCCGAAATGGACGAAAAGCAAATGTATGGTGATGAACAGCAGCCAAGCGATAAGCCACTTGCTGGCCAGGTCCTTGTTTTTGTTAAAGGCCAGTACAAAGGCCAAAAAGCCCGCCTGTACGGCTCCGACCAGAAGAAGAATGGCTATCGGCATCATTCTTTGAAGGTTGCTCTATGGGATCCATTTGTTCTTGCCGAAATCGGGTTTTCGCTTTTCGAGAAAGGCGTTACGGCCTTCTTTGGCCTCATCGGTCATATAGGCCAATCGGGTGGCCTCGCCGGCAAACACCTGTTGCCCCACCATACCATCATCGGTGAGGTTCATGGCAAACTTTAGCATTTTAATCGAGGTAGGCGATTTTGCCAAGACCTCCTGCGCCCATTCATAGGCGGTCTCCTCCAGCTCTTCATGGGGCACCACGGCATTCACCATGCCCATTTCATAGGCCGCCTGTGCGGTATAGCTTCGGCCCAAAAAGAAGATTTCGCGGGCTTTTTTTTGTCCGACCATCTTGGCGAGATAGGCAGAGCCATACCCCCCATCAAAACTGGTCACATCGGCATCGGTCTGTTTAAAAACGGCATGTTCTTTACTGGCCAGGGTCATATCACAGACCACGTGTAGGCTATGGCCACCCCCTACGGCCCAACCAGGCACCACGGCGATGACCACCTTGGGTATAAAACGAATGAGTCGTTGCACCTCCAAAATATTGAGGCGATGGTAGCCATCGTCGCCCACATAGCCCTGGTGGCCCCGTGCCTTTTGGTCGCCCCCACTGCAGAAGGCCCATTTGCCATCTTTGCGCGAGGGCCCTTCGCCCGAGAGCAGCACCACCCCGATCGAGGTATCTTCTTGGGCATCATAAAAGGCCCTGTAGAGTTCGCTGGTGGTTTTGGGCCGAAAGGCATTGCGCACCTCGGGGCGGTTAAAGGCGATACGGGCCACCCCGTCACATTTTTTATAGGTGATGTCTTCAAATTCGATGGCGGTCTGCCACTGTGGTGTTTTCATTTCGGTGTGTATATCTGGTATGCCCAAAGATAGTGAGAATGCTATTTTCCACTACTATTTTGAAACTTAAGCGGTGTTGAGGAGAGAAATATCAATACGACAGTCATTTCGAAAGAGCTTGCGACTGAGAAATCTAGATTTCTCAATCGTCCACCCTTAAGTGGACTCATTTCGAAATGACAGCTGTTGATAATTCGTTGACGCCTTACAGATTATGAAAATGAAGGTTTACAAAAAATCACCGAATTTTGTAATTCAACGCAATAACGGAACCTGTGCTGAGCACAGTTGAAATAGTAAAACAAGACCATAACCATACGAAACCCTCCATTAGAAAAGCACAATGAAATTTTTCTTGTCAATTCTGTTCTTAATTCCCTTTTTGTTGTGGGGTCAATCAATAGATACCGATTCACTTGACAACTATATTTCTAAGTTGATGACAGAATACAACATGCCAGGTATGGCTATTGGTGTTGTGCACAACGACTCGATAATTTTTAAAAAAGGATTTGGTGTGACAAGTACAGAAAAAGGTTCACCCATCAATACCCAAACAGTGTTCCCGATTATGTCATGCACCAAGGCTTTTACAGCCACATGTTTGGGAATACTTGTAGACGAGGGAAAATTAAAATGGAATGACAAGGTAATCGAATATTTACCTGCTTTTAAACTTTCTGACCCATGGATAACCAAAGAACTAACGATTAGTGATCTGTTAAGTCATAGGTCTGGTCTTAGATTATTCGATGGAGATTTACTTTGGTATGGCACTAACTATTCAAGTGATGAAGTAATTGATAAAATTCAATACTATCCCATTGAGGGGGCTTTTAGGTTGGACTTTAACTATAACAATGTAATGTATGTTGTTGCAGGAAAAATCATTGAAAAAGTAAGTGGACTAGCTTGGAGTGAGTTCTTAAGAACTAAAATTTTTGACCCTTTAGGTATGAAAAATAGTTCAACTACAATATCAGAATTGACCAAAAGTGCCGATCACGCACTTCCGCATATTGCAAACAAACCCATTCAACCAAGAAGTGTTGACAATGCTGCCCCGGCAGGTGCCATCAATTCTACAATTGATGACATGTTGATATGGCTTCAAATGTACCTTAATGAGGGAGGGATTTTTGAAAAAAAAATAATTTCGAAAGAAACGTTTGAAACTATCACCAGCCCTAAAATAATCATAGGTGACAGAGGGTCTGAAGGTTATGGATTTGGGTGGTATATCGGTTATGAAAACAAACAAAAGGTCATATTTCATGGCGGTGGTATGCCGGGGTACAAATCCATGGTCGCCCTTTACCCAGAAAGCCGTTTAGGTATTGTGGTTCTCACCAATAAAATATCCTCGATAAATGAAGGGCTCATAAATATGATTTCCACCTATATCATTAAACCAGAATTAACGGATTGGTCAGAAAACAGAAAATACTTTTCATACTTTGGGTATTCATGGGACAACCCAAAAAATACTGACCTGAGCGTTAATCTCCCAAGCAATTTTTCCCAATACACAGGTTTATACGAAGATAACGTTTATGGAAAAGCATCAATCCGTTCCATAAATGGGAGAGGAATACTCAAACTTCTTCCAAGTGAAGAACTTTTTTCAGGTATTCTTTATCCCGTGGACAAAACAACGTTTAAAATCAAACTTAAGGATGAATTTTTGCCCGTAGGAGAGATCGTTTTCGAATTGGATAAAAAAGGAAATATAGAAGGTTTTAGAATGGAAATAGCTTCCGGGGATTTCAATTTTGATAATTTAAACTTTAAAAAAATAAAAACAGATGGTAACGGAGGCCATAAGTAATGGTACCGTTCTCGCCTACCCTTTGACAAGCTCAGCGGATGCGTCAGAAAATCTAGCTATTTCCAATGCCGCCCAAATCATAGCCGATACCGGTAACTAAACTACCCCCTCTGGTTTGCCTTCCCCTATTGTTTTTGCACGGTTATTACAAATTTCTTGTATTTTCATCCCACGGCCTATAAAACATAAAAAGCAGCATGTTAATTTTCAATACCCTGTAACAAAAACACTCTTAAATCGTGTTCCAGTAAAAAACAGACCTATATGAAACATAATAATCTTTTTGGATTTATACTACTGATTTCGGTTTTGGCATTTCAGGCCTCCGTGGCACAATCACCATGTGAAGATAGTACCAGTAAGGAATTCGATTTTGTATTGGGCAATTGGGAACTCTTTAGCCCTGACGGTAAAAAGCTTGGGGAACAGGTCTATGCAAAAGAGGCAGAGGGATGCTTGATCACGGAAGAGTGGACCACAATGGGTGGAATACCCGGCCATGGTATGACCTTTGTGGATCGAAATACGGGTCTTTGGCGACAGATTTATGTCAGTTCTTTGGGTCAACTCGACTATTCAGGTGGCATTGATGAACAGGGCGCCATGGTATTGGAAGGGACTATTTTTGTATATAAGGATAATAAGAGTTATCCCGTGCGTGGAATTTGGGCCAAACAAGATGATGGTACCATAAGGGAAGAGTTTTTGATGTACAACTCAAAAACAAATAGCTGGAATACGTTCTTTCTGGGCATTGCACATAAGAAGGAATAAACAACTACCCCAACAATACATACCGGTCATGCCCTACAAAAGTTGGTCACGGGTATAGGTTAAGCCAATAACAAAACGTTCCCTTTAATTTACCTACCCCAAGCCTTTCTTGGGCAGTTGTCGCCATTTTCTTGTATTTTCAACCCATGGCCAACAAAACACAATTGCAACGGTTTGCGAATCGCTACCCCCGCATCGAAGACCTGGCCCAAAAAGCCAAGAAAAGGGTGCCCCATGTGGCATGGGAGTATCTAGATGCCGGTACGGGCGATGAAAGCCTGTTGCACCATAACCGAACCGCCTTTCAGCACATTCGTTTTTTGCCCCGATTTTGCAAGGGGGTACTTGAGGCTACTACCCAAACCACCCTTTTTGGTAAAACATACAATGCCCCCATCGGTATGGCCCCCATCGGGTTGACCGGATTGCTTTGGCCCAGGGTCGAACACTATTTGGCCGCCACGGCCTATCGGTTACAGATCCCCTTTTGCCTGAGTACCGTGGCCACCGAAACCCCCGAAACGGTCGGCAGGCATGTGGGCGATATGGGCTGGTTTCAATTATATCCCCCAAAAGATAAAGACGTACGCAACTCGCTTTTGCAGCGGGCCAAAGAAGCGGGTTTCCACACTTTGGTGGTCACCGCCGATGTGCCCATGGCAAGCAGGCGTGAGCGCAGTAAACGGGCGGGGCTGACCATGCCCCCGAAGATAACGCCACGAATGCTTTGGCAGGGCATCACCCACCCCACTTGGAGCTACCAAACCCTTTTGCGCGGATTGCCCCGCTTGCGCGCCGTAGAACACTATACCAACAACAACGATATGAAGTTCGTGAGCGGGTTTGTGGGCAACCGTTTGGGCGGCACCTTAGATTGGGACTACTGCAAAGAATTAAAAGAAGCCTGGGACGGCCCCGTGGTCTTGAAAGGCATTTTACACCCTCAAGATGCGGCAAAGGCCATCGACAGCGGCATGGACGGCATTTATGTCTCCAACCACGGGGCACGGCAGTTCAACGGTGCCCTGACCGCCCTAGACACATTGCCAGCGATAGCCAAAGAGGTCAACGGTAAGGTGCCCATACTTTTCGACAGTGGTGTCCGCACAGGGTTGGACGTGATGCGTGCCCTTTATCTGGGTGCCGATTTTGTCTTGGTGGGCAGGCCTTTTGTTTGGGGTGTGGCCGCTTTAGGCAAATATGGGGGCGACCATGTGGCCAGCATCCTCATGGACGACCTACAGAACAACATGGTGCAATTGGGCGTCGAAACCATTGAAGCACTGAGAAAAGCGGATGCTGTTGTCGGTTAGCGCCCTTTGTTTTTTTCCTCGATCCATTTACCCATAAACTTTGTGGCGGCCAGTGATTGGTGCTGCAATAACTGCCCGATAAAATTTTGGGCGCGATGTTCGGCAAGGTCTTGGGTCAAGGCCGCGATTTTATCAAAAAGAGCTGCTTTTAGGTTTTTCGTAGGGTACAGCTTGTTGATGATGGCGACGCCGTTTTGTTGGGCCAGCTGCCATTGCGGTTTGTCGTTGTAAAGCTGCACCGCTACTTTTATGAAGTCCCCGTCGTCTTTGGCGATATGCCCGGCCCAAGGCAGTTGATCGTGCATGCCCTCGGCCCCGATGGGCGTGGTGACACTGGGGAGCCCATTTTGCATCGCATTGATGAACTTGCCCTTGATGCCCGCCCCAAAACGGAGAGGTGCCAAGTTGATTCGGGCTTTTTGAAGTACGGCATCTAAATCATCGACCCATCCCTTGACCAGAAAACCTTCGGTTTCATTATGAAACTGTTGAACGTGCTGTGGCAAATAGGCCCCATAAACCGACAAGGTGGCTTGGGGCAATTGCTTCCGTATATCGGGCCAGAGCGTTGTCTTCAACTGAACGATGGCATCTACATTCGGGGCATGCCTGCCATTGCCAAAACAGACAAAACCTCTTCGTGCCCCAAAAGGGGTCCAACCATTGATTTCGTTTTCAATCAATGGCGGCAGCATAAACGGTAGGTGCAGTATATGGGTCTGGGGCACTCCTACCCTATCTACCAACAATTGTCGCTCCACATCGCTGACCACCAAGGTCAGGTCTGAACGAAAAATACTGGCCATCTCACGTTTGGCCATATCAGAGGCCAACCAATGGCCCGTATCAAAAGGTTCTTGTTTTTTAATCGCGGTTTCGCGGTAATGGCGTAGGGAATGTAAATCTTCGGTGTTCAGTATCCGAAGGGCATTGGGTACATTTTCAGCAACCCGCCAACCAAACTGTTCTTCTACCATGAACCGGTCGAAAATGACCAAATCGGGCCGTAGTTGTTTGACCAATAGATCAAAACCAGAATCGTTCAGCCTGATAGCTACTTCGGTAACATCGAAAAGGGATAGATCACAAGCGTATTCCGTTTTGGTGGCCGTACTTCCGAAGAAAATTTGAAACCCCTTTTCCGTAAAGGCTGTCAACAATTGTAGCATCCGCTGCCCTGCAGCCGTGGTTGAGGGTTCAGGCCAGTTGTGGCCGATGATAAGGAGCTTTTTTTTGGGTTCTGGAGGCAAGGGTTGTTAGTTAGTTAGTAGTCTTTAGTTAGTAGTTAGTAGTTGATGGTTGGATTGTTGGAATTTGAGTTTTGGGTTTTGGAATTTGTTATTTGCTAAGGGTTTGATGCTTGATGTTTGATGTTGGATTGTTCGATTGTTGGATTTTGGGTTTTGGATTTTGGGTTTTGGAATTTGTTATTTGCTAAGGGTTGATGCTCGATGTTTGATGTTCGATGTTTGATGCTCGATGTTTGTTGCTCGATGTTTGATGCTCGATGTTCGATGCTCGATGTTTGATGCTCGATGTTTGATGCTCGATGTTTGATGTTTGATGTTTGATGCTTGATGTTCGATGCTCGATGTTGAATGGTTGGAATTTGGAATTTGAATTCTCAATTCTGAATTCTGAATTCTAAATTTTGCCCTTAACCCTTCACCTTTAACCCTTCACCCAGCGTTCACATCATCTCGGCAAACTTCTTAGAAATGTTCGAGCGCAATTTACGTTCATAATCTTCTTCGAGCCACTCTTTATAGTTTTTGGTATTGTTCATGATACAGTACGAATACTGGCGCACGCGGTAGGCAATTTCTTCTTTGAGCTCTTTGGCCAATAATCGGGCATCGAAGACATCTTCGCTGTTCTCGACACAGATTCTGGCGTGCTGTTCGATGCTTCTTTCGAGCACCAATTTAGATTTGAGTCCTTGTGCGAAGACCTTTTTATATTCTGCCTTGACATCAAAATCGATATTTTCCGATTTATTGAACTTCGATCGAAGTTCAGCAGGCATTTCATAGACGAACTCTCGCTCAATGTCTTCGTCGTTTTTGATGCTCTCCAAATAAAAATCGGGAAAATGAAAGATTTCTTGCCAATCGACAGGATCTTCCCAAGGGCCGAAACGGGCGATGTTGTTCCCCAAATCGACCACGTTGAACCGGTTCTTACCGGGAATGATACGCGAACCGCGACCAATCATTTGAAAATAAAGGGTCAGCGAACGGGTCGCCCTATTGAGCATTATGGTCTCGACCGTCGGTTCGTCAAAGCCCGTGGTCAGAATGCTCACAGAGGTCACAATGGCATCGGGTGTGTTGGCAAACCAGTCTAAAATCTCTTTCCGCTCCGTTGCATTGTTCCTATTATCCAAATGCCGAATATTATACCCAGCTTTTTTGAAGGTCTGATAGACATATAGGGAAGTATTGATACCGTTGTTGAAGATGAGTGTCTTGGTGCCTTTGGCTATTTCTTCGTACGCTGTCAACAGCTTGCCCAGCATGTTCTGGGCGCCATAGAACTCATCGGATGACTTGACCGTGTAATCGCCGTGAATACCCAGTTTCAGGGAGCGCAAGGTCACGTCATAGGTATGCAGCTCGGCCTTGGCCAAAAACTCGTTCTCGATCAACCATTTTATCGACCGCCCCACGATCAGTTTCTGGTAGTGGTCTTTCATGGGCAATTTGATGTTCGAACTCAAGGGGGTCGCCGTGACACCTAAAATATTGGCTTCCTCAAAATACTTGAACAGCTTTCTGAACGAATTGTAATGGGCCTCGTCGATGATGACCAATCCGATGTTCTTGATGCTTATTTTCTCTTCTTGCAGACGGTTATTGAGCGTTTCGACCATCGCGACAAAACAACTGTACTCATCTTGGTCTTCCAATTCTTTGACCTCGCTGTTGATGATCTTATTGGCCACCCCGAAACCGGTCAACATATTCGAAGTCTGACGGCTCAACTCGATACGGTGGGTCAAGATGACCACTTTTTTTTGGGTCTGCTCGATATACCGTCTGGTGATTTCAGAAAACACGACCGTTTTTCCGCCGCCCGTGGGCAATTGGTACAACAGGTTGGCACCTTCAGGCAGTTCAGCCAAAGAGGTAAAGATTCTGTTCAGGTCCTCTAGCTGATAATCATAAAGGGTTTTTCTAGAAATTTCTTTTTCAAACTCCAAATCAGGGGCAATTTCAGTTCATTAGCATCAAACCTTGCAAAATTAACGGTTTTTGTCCCTCGGGAAAAATATACCGTTATGCTTGGTCAAAATACTATCAACAACTTATCACCAATGCATCTATGCCACCGACCACAGTAAACTGAAAAGTTTTTGATAACAATAACAAATGTCATTTGGAAATTCGATGTTAAAACTGTATAATGAGCTCTTGTACATAATAGAGAATACCAAAGAAAAGAATGAGGCAACTTAAGATTATCAAGCAGGTTACCAACCGCGAATCCAAATCACTTGACAAATACCTACAGGACATCAGCAAAATAGACTTGATCACTGCCGACGAAGAGGTCGAATTGGCCCGGCGGATCAAGGCTGGTGATCAGAAGGCACTTGAAAAGCTGACCAATGCCAACCTTCGTTTTGTGGTTTCTGTTGCCAAGCAATACCAAAACCAGGGATTGAAACTCCCCGATCTGATCAATGAGGGCAATGTCGGGCTGGTCAAGGCCGCAAAGCGTTTTGACGAGACCCGTGGTTTCAAGTTCATCTCGTACGCCGTATGGTGGATCAGACAGTCCATTCTTCAGGCATTGGCAGAGCAATCACGTGTGGTACGGCTTCCGTTGAACAAAATCGGTTCCATAAACAAAATCAAAAAGACGTTTTCGTATTTGGAGCAGGCCCATGAACGGCCGCCATCTGCAGAAGAAATAGCCAAAGAGCTTGATATGACGGTCATGGAGGTCAAACAGTCCATCAAAAACTCGGGAAGGCATGTTTCGATGGATGCACCCTTAAAAGAAGGCGAAACCTCAAACCTCTATGATGTAATGCGGGCCAGTGAATCGCCCAGGCCCGATAGGGATTTGATGCACCAGTCGTTGAATACCGAAATCAACCGTGCGCTCGATACCCTATCGCCAAGAGAGGCCGATGTGGTACGATTGTATTATGGCATCGGAGATCAGCAATCGATGACACTCGAAGAAATCGGAAGCACTTTTGATCTGACACGGGAACGGGTACGGCAAATACGTGAAAAGGCCATACGCAAACTGCGCCATAACTCAAAAAGCAAAATCTTAAAGACGTACTTGGGCTAGTCTTCTAGTACTTGTAAGCAGAGACAGTGCCCTAAGAGCAGTTCAATTGGGCAATGTTATAAACAGTCAAGATTTCGTTCAAATCTTGTATGAAAATCTGATATGCAGCGTTATTATTGTCTTGATTGCTCATAGTCAAAGGGATTCATGTAAAACTTGGGTCGGCTATAGGTAATCTAATTCAGCCAGTTCGTTAATACTCAAAATCTCGTTAAGTTCTTGTAGAAAAGCAAGATACTCTTCACCGTAGGTATCGTACAACATAGTAGGTCAATTTAAAATTCGGTCTTTGCCATTCCTATAACGCTAAACTTAGAGCAAAGCTTGTGGGAGCACAATAAAATGTGGTGAATTTTATGTTTTTTGTTGTAAAACGTCTTAAAATGGGCAAAAATGCCCTTTTTGTTAAAATTTTGTGTGGTTTGCCACCGCTTTACATTATCGGCCAAAAGAAATTTTTCTCGATTAAAAGGGAAAACCATTGCCGTTTCAGCAATAAGCAACCCCCAAAATCGTTGTGTTTTTGGTAGTTATTGGCGAATGGCACCATCCTTCGAAATGCTACCGCACCAAGCAACAACACTGAAAACGATGACCTCCTACTCTATCAATATCATGGCTAAGCTATTGCTGTCAGTTTTGCTATTGCAAAGCACGGTACAGATCGCCCTTGCACAACAACCATCTTCTGTAGAACTCAACAGCTACAGCTTCAATGCCAAGCAAAGGAGTCATTTCATTGTTGCCGGACAAAAAGAGACCGTACAGCGTGGTCTGACCCTACTTCACTTCAGCACACCTACAACATTTGAATTCCGCACCTATGATACCTACGGAAGCGATGAAGAACTGACCGCAGCATTGGAAACAATGCGCACCATGAAAAAAAATGGAGCCCTATTTGCCATTCTCGCACATGATTCGGCCACCAAAGGTGCGTTTAAGCAATCGAAAGAGCTCACTGAAATGGAGTTTTCAAAACTGGCTTCCCTGAAAGGCCGACAGGCCTATGTCATGCACAACCTGAAAGGGGAAGTGTACGAGCTGCTCGATGATATCAAAGTGACATTGTCCATACCTGTTCCCAATGATATAAATGACGAACATATCTATTTTCCGAAGGAAACCTATGAATTCGAACCCAGTGCCGATAGGTACATTGCCCATGCCGGTGGTGCGATAGATGGTCACGCGTACACCAATTGCAAAGAGGCCCTTGACCAGAACTATGCCAAAGGGTTCCGTCTTTTTGAATTGGATATCATCAAAACAACAGACGGCAAAATGGTGGCCGCCCATGATTGGAACATGTGGTCACGATTTACCGATTATTCGGGCACATTGCCCCCTACCCTTGAAGAATTCAAGAAACACACTATTTATGGTGATTATACCACTTTAGATATGCAGGGCATCAATGACTGGTTCAAGGCACATCCCGATGCGATATTGGTGACCGACAAGCTTAGCGACCCCATGGCCTTTGCTGAAAAATTTATCGACAAAGACCGATTGATTATGGAACTTTTCAGCGAAATGGCCATTGAAGAAGCCTCGAGAAATGGTATCAAGCCCATGATCTCACAGACCCCATTGCTAAAATTGAAAGGTGATAAACTGAACTATTTGGCCATTAACAATGTTGAGTATGCAGCGGTATCACGAAGAATCATCCAACAGCAAAAAAAATTGATGCTGCAATTGCGGGATGCCGGCATCAAGGTCTATGTATATAACGTAAATTTTGACCCTGGAAAGGATGAACGGTATGTGTATGACAACGAACTCGGACTGGTGTACGGTATGTATGCCGATAATTGGGTATTTGACATACCTGAGGACAAGTCTTTAAAATAGCGGTGAAAAAATATCAGAAGTTGACCTCGTAGACAATGCCCGCGGTCACTCCCCAAAAGAAATTACCGGAGTCAGAGGCCAGTTCTTGCCTGCGAACCCCCAATCTGGCCCGATAGATATTCGGATTATCCTTTCCCGTGAACTGATATTCGAGATTCAGACGTTGCGACTCTATAAAAAACAGTGTTTCGGCCAATAATCGATCATCAGCGACTATTTGCCGCAGTTCGGGCGAGACACCCATGCCCACATTGATGCCCATGAAGTTTTGGGCGTCCTTTAAATATTTGCGCACCAAAAGATTGCCCGAAACACGGGTCAGTCCGTCCGGTCTTGGTGTGATGAACGAACGTAACGAGAAATAGTAATTGCCCCGGTAATGGCCCAAAGAATTGGTAATGGCCTTGATGTCACTACTATTGGTCACGATATAGCGCCCGCCTGCCGAGAATTCGAGGGCCCAGGGTAAGTTGACATAAAGATCGCCACCCACCTTATGTTTGGGAAATAGATCAGAATTGGAATATCCATAGTTCAGATACGCATAGAAGCGTTTTGAGAACTTGGGCCAGAAATCGATATCGTACTGCACCCCCTGTCTGCCCAAGCGGTTGCTATAATTGATTCTGGGCATGATGCTACCCACCGAGGTCTGCCGTCGATAAAAAACGCTCGATAAGAGCTGTGGCTCAAATTGTTCGCTGAATACAGTAAGCGCATTGTTGACCGATATTCTATTGCGCAACGCCTTTTTGTCAGAAGTTTCCTTTTTTTGGACAGCCTTTTTTGCTTTTTTCGACTTGATGGACACTACTGTCGACTCTTGGTTGTACCAGCCTTTTTCAGGATAGTCGCGGTTCTCGATATGCGCCCTGGCCATGAGGGCCAGCCGTTCTATTTCATCATCGCTTTTAAGGTAAGACAGGGCCTTGTTGGCCAACCCCAAGGCTGTGGCACCTTCTTTGGCGTAGAGTTCGTTCTTGATGGCGGCAATCCAGATATCGCGGTCATTTCGCTCTTTTGAGGTCGCTTTGTTGAATTCGGTCCTGGCTTTTTCATATTGCCCGGCCCAACTATAGGTACTCGCCAACAACGATCGTGCTTGTACGTTATCAGGACTTTTGGCAAGTACATTAAGAAGTATTTTTTTGGCAGATCCATGGTCACCTTCATAGGCCAAATGATGTGCATCTGTGTAAGAGGTCTCGCCCATATCGGTATAGGCGAAGTCTTGGCCCCATGCCAAATAGCCAAGGAGAATTAACAACAATGGTATATATGTTTTTTCTTTCCCCATTATTGGTCTAGAGATGCCACCACATCTTGTTTTTCTGGTTTTTTACGTGTCTTTGCCAATGATACCCCTGCTTTTCTAGCTTCTCTTTTTGCCCTTGCGATCTTATCGGCAATCTCATCGACACTTGAGCTATTGCGCTGTACCTGTTCTACGAGTTGTAAGGCTTCTTTGTGCCGTGCATCCCAAAAATAGACGTCGAACAGTGCTGCGTATGAATCGATGTAATTGGGATTCTGATCGATGCATTCTCTCAATATTTCTATTGCTTTTTCCCGATTTCCCCTCCATGCATTCACCCGGCCCGTAAGTACCTTGGTGTCAATATGGCTCGGACGCTCTGAAAGAATGTAACGGCATAACAACAATGATTTGTCATACTCATCATCAAATGCCAAGTCTCTGGCGATCATGTAGTAGGTATCAGAGTTGAATCCGTTGTAAAGGCTGTTAATCCACACAATCTCACTGTCGGTGAATTTTTCTTTTTTGATGGTAAAAATGGCAAGACTATCGGGTATGATCCTATCATTGGTGGTCACATAGGCGTTCATCGATTTGAACGCATTCAGCTTTTGTTCAATTTTAGAACCTCCCAATGCACTGTTGAAATTCATGTCTTCATCAATTTCATATACCGAACCATCTGAGTAGACTTTTTCTCCACTCACATATTCTTTCAATTCATTTTTATTTCGCATCAACGGTATATCTTTGGTGCTTCTGAACTCTTCATACGTATCAAGGGCACCGCCCATCCAAGCCACTTTTTTGGGCATTTTCATTTCGTATTGGCTTTCTAGCAGGGCCAACAGGGTGGGCGCCACATCAAAGTGGGAAGAAACCGAACTCATCTTTCTGGTCTCTTTCAGCATTGGGCTGTACACTATCAAGGGCACATGAAACCTGCTTATCGTGTTTCGTTGGGGTATGGGTATCAACCTATGGTCGCCCGTGATGACAAAAATGGTGTTCCCATAATTGGGCAGCTTTTTATACTCTTCGATTACGAACTTTAACGCATCATCTGTATATAGCAGTGTGGCAAAAATATTGCTGTTCTTTTTAATGACTCTTTTCGTTTTTGAGTCATGGCCGCTACCAGGCAGTAACTCTTTCACTTTCTTTTCATAATGGTCTTGGTTCGGGGGTATGAAGGGCTCATGGTTGCTAATGGTCATATAGACCTCCATTCTGGGTTTATCGCTATCGCGGGGTAAGGTCATGCTCTTTCTGAACAATTCCCTGTCAGGGTACCCCCATGACGACCCATTGGCATCTTCAGACTGTATTTGGTAATCGACCCCAAAACCGGACTTATCGAGAACAAAGTCAACATTTTCGCTAAGAAGAAAACGATCTACCCCATCAAAGGCGCTATTGGTGCCTTGATAGAACGAGGTGTGATAACCATTGTTCTTCAAGATGCTGAACAAGGTCAGCTTGTTCGGATATTTTTCAAGCTCCATAAAACCACTCTTCCCAAAGGGCAACGAACCCGTAATCGCGGGCAACACCCCAAACGTACGACCAGTGGTGCTCAAACAGTTTTCCCAATAGAGCGATTGCTGGCTGAGGGAATCCAAGAAGGGCGTGAAACCTCCAAATTCAGCTCCTTCGCCGACAAAATCGCGACCCAATCCTTCCACGATGATCATAACGATGTTGGGTTTTTCTTCCTTCAGTTCAAAATACCCACCCAATACGTTTTCGGTATGTTGCGACTTGATCAAGGGATATTCCACATCGGCTTCGTACGAGGTGTCTTCTGTTGTTGAACGGTAAAGGTTCAATGCCAAGTATTGGGTCTTACTTTGATTGATGGGCTTTCCATCCAAAAAAAGCGTAGAGATGAACAGACTGAAAAGAATGATGGTAAACGGATACATTCTACCGATATGGTGGTAATACCTCGAAGTCAGTTTGTACAGCCCAAAGAATGCCGCAATAATGGCCACCAGCCCCAAAATGGGCAAAAAGGAAATGCCTCCCGAGTTTGATACCGTCTCTTTGATATCGGCAAAGCTATAGCCCAATAAATCAGACCCCAACGGGACAAGGGCCGTACAATAATAGGCAATGAGCATGGCCTCAATGATCAATAAAAGGGCAAGCAGTACAAAAACGAGGTTGAACCCGTACCTAGGTCTTAGGTTTTCCCAAAAATTAAAGGGGAATAGCAGTATCACGGCCATAACAGAGGCGAAACCCAATTGGTGCGCGACAGCAATGAAAAAACTGGTGCTGAATATAGCCTCTACCACCCCTTTGAAATAAAGAATGGTATATTGACAAACCGATAACAGCAACAGGCACAGAAAGAATGCAATGGTCAGTCTTGTGTACTGCTTTAAGGTATATCTATCGAGTTTACTTGTATTCATATCAAAACATTTAAGTGGCCCTTACCAAACCTTTGCGTACTTGTACACCCCAGCCCGTTTTTCTTCTGAACAGTTTTGTCATGTTGCCCCTTACTGAGGCCCAAACGACCAGTGGATGAAATGTGAACGGTTCGATCATCGCGCAAAACATAAGAATCAGAATGTCTTTCGTTTTTCTGTACTCGTTATAGGTATAGACATCCCAAAGAATGGCATAGAACGAGAACATGATCGAAAACATGTATATGGTAGCCGTCAGTGCAAAGAAAAAATCCCAGTTCAAGATGCCCAGATACCAAAAAATTACGACGGAGAAAAAGCCAAAAAACTCTAATAACGGTGCCGACCACTCATAGAAAAACCAGTAGGGATAGCTAATCAGCCCCAGCCTACCAAATTTTGAGTTGAAGAACATGTCTTTGTGCTTGTATAGCGTTTCTAGATTGCCACGGGCCCAACGGTCACGCTGGTTTATCAATATGTTTGCATCTTCGGGCACTTCGGTCCAGCATAACGGATCGGGAATATATTCTATCGTATAGGGTTCTCTTCGTTCGTGCATATAGCGGCGCATCTTGAAGACAATCTCCATATCTTCACCGACGGTGCCGGTATCGTAGCCGCCGGCGGCCAAGGCGATTTCACGATCAAAAAAGCCAAAGGCCCCTGAAATGATCAAAAGGCTGTCGATTCGCCCCCATGCCATTCTTCCCAAAAGAAACGAACGGGTGTACTCAAGCAACTGAAACCGTGCCAGCCAACTCTTTGGCAGGCGTATTTCTTCTAAAGTGCCCCCAGAAATCTTACACGAATTGGCCACCCGAATGACACCACCGACCGCTATAACCCTTTTTTTTGTGCGCTGAAAGAAGTTTTTCACTACATGCAACAAGGCATCGGGCATCAATAGGCAGTCTACATCAATACAGCCCACATATCGGTTTTCTGAAAGATGCATCCCAATATTGAGCGCATCTGACTTGCCTCCGTTTTCTTTGTCTATTACGGTCAGTTTTGAGAACGTGCGATGCTTTGATTTATAGATACCCCTGATCGGCTTGGCTTTCAAATTGGGGTCAATGGGTCGCTCAACCCTTTCAAGTCCATAGGCTTCGATCATTTTTGGCAACGTGTTGTCTTTGCTGCCATCATTGACCACCATTACCTCGTAGTTCACATATTTGAGCGATAAGAGCGAGCGAACACTCTCCACAATGGTCAGTTCTTCATTATAGGCGGGCGCGATGATCGTAATGCCAGGGGCCAAAGGAGATGCCATTACCTTTGACAGGTCACCAAAGCTGTTTTTGTTTTTATAGTGAATGGAATTTCGAGTAGACAGGTAGCCCATAAAACTGAACGCCACGAACAATACCGTGGTAAACATCAAAAAGACAATGTTGATGTACTCAAGAATGATATTGAACAGTCCGCTATCCATTCTTTCTTATCTCGTTTTAATCAGAAAAAGTACCGTCTTGATGCAAGAAAAATTCATCGGCCAACTCGAAATTAAGCTCGTCATCTTCTTCTCTTGAAGGGTCGATACCAAATTCATCATGCAGAAAACACAACTCCATGGGCATCAACCCATCTTCGTCTTCCCCAGATTTTTCAACTCCGGTAGCCATGATCGCCTCTTCCAATTCTTCAGAATGCAATGGTTCTTTTTCGGTGGTTACAGGTCTGACCGTTGATTTTTCAGGGTCTTCTTCAATTAAAGATTCTTCTGAGGTCAATTTCTTAAGTAGCTTTTCTTTGGCATCTTTGGCCTGCTTGGCCAATTTTGGATCCTCATCTTGAGACAATTCTTCAAGCATGGCCAAATCGCGTTCATCGCCCACTGAAGCCATTTCTTTCAATAGGGCCATTTTTGAAACCTGATCGGTTGCATATTCAAACAACGGATAGAAAATACTGTCGTTTGCCCCGACCAACAGCTCTTTTGAATCGTAAAATGGTTCTTCTTCGACGGGTGGTATTTCTTTGGATGGGCTCTTGAGGTTTTTCAGCATTTTGAATATACGGAAACCTGACTCTGAGCTTTCCTCCTGCTCTATCAAATCTTCCAATACGGGAATATCTCGATCCGAGTTGGAAACCTCTAAAGTATCGATGAGCATTTCTCGTTCTGGGGGCGACATTCTTTGGTATTCTTCCTTAAGATCATTTTCACCCTGTGGCTTTTGCTCTTCTTCGGCTTCTGCATTGACCAAACCCAGCTGCGTATTGATAGCGTCATCAAGGCCTTGTTCGATCGGGCCTATTTCGAAATCAGTCTTGTCATGGTCAAACGTCATTATTCTTTCACCATCATCTTCTCGCTCCTCTTCTTTGATCGAGATGGTATCAGGATCGATCTCAAAGACTTCGATATCTACTGAAAGCTCGTCGTCATTGATATTTTCAACTCCCGCCTCCCCAGAATCTTCGACAGTACCGTTTTCATCTTTGGCATTTTTCACAAAAGCTTTAAGTTTTTTATCCAATCGGTCTTTGGTGTCTTTCTTGAATTTTGACATAATATCTTTGGTGGGAATAATGGTATCGGGCACTAGATCATTGATGGCGGTCAAGGCCTTGGTACGCACCATAAAAGACGGTTCATGCTTTTCTGCCTTGAGCAGAAACTCAATTTCACTTTCACTGCCCAGTGTGGCGATGGCATCCAAAATCTCAATTTTGACCATTTCACTACAACTTCGAAATACTGCTTTCAATGGTTTAAGGGCCTTTAGCATACAAAACTCCTTGATACAGCAAATAGCTTCAGACTTTATATAATCGTCTTTGTGCTTGATCAGTTCAATGATCGATTTTTCGGCATTATTTTGGTTGTAGTGGCGCATCAACCTAAGAGAAAACAACACTACATCGCGATTTCTGGAAATCAACCAGGTAGCGAATCGGGGCGGACGAAAATTCTCCATCCCCCTCAATTCTTCCATTATTTTCAACTGTTGCCATTCTGATATGCCATATCGGGTGGTATCCAAAAAATGACTGATGCCCTCTGGTTTCAATGAAACTGTGGAAATCTCCGCTTGCTTTCGTATGACACTTCTACGGTCATTCAGAAATTTGGTGATAAACGGATAGGCATCCACCCTTTGCATTTGGGTGAGCTCGAGAATACCCTGTGAAACGATCTCCCAACGCCAACTTTTCAATTTTCGATAGGCATCGAGGTGAAGCCCCAGTTCATCATACAACCTGTGCAATTTTTTTCTGGTCTCTCCTGATACATCTTTCTCCAAGTCCAACAAAATCTCTGAAAGTATTTTTCTAAAGGCGTGATTTTTCAAGGCATCCCTAATCTCGATTTTCAGCTGTATGTAACTTTTTTGTTCTTCAACAGGTCCCTTATCGTCATGAAAGAGAAAATTGCTGATAATCGGGGCCAGTTCTTTTTTCTTTGTGGAAAGTTTTTGAACGTTGAGTGAAATCTTTCTTTTGAAAAAGAAGATAAAAAAGAAGTATAGGACACCCAGCACCGTGAACAAAATGGTGAGATCCCAAAGTAGATCGGTATGTATATGGGGGAGGTTGATGAGTGGTAGTTTAGTAGTTTGGTTTGTTTGGTTTGGTATTTAATTTATCAACTGGTATTCACTGCCTTCAATGCCCGTGAGACCCTTACCAATAGCTCGGAAGGGCTTATGGGTTTTGAAAGAAAATCGTTGGCGCCCAATTCAAAGGCGTTGAGAATATTCTCATCATTTGAGGCCGATGATATAAGAATGATAGGCATATTGGCTTTCAGATCATTCCTGATATGACCGACCAACTCAATGCCCGAAAAATAGGGCATCATAATATCGCTGATCATGATATCGGGCAATGCCTTTTCAAGTGATTGCTTGACCTCCAATCCGTTTGATACAATACCCACTTCATATCCTTCTTTCTCTAACCAAAACTGCAGTAAAGAGGCAAGCATTTCATCGTCTTCGGCCAATAAAATTTTTCTATCTCTCAAAATCCAATCTATATTTCTTCTTTTTGCATTCGCTTGTACTCACTATCCATCTGTTTTTCGAGAACGGTATATTCTTCAATGAAAAGATTGTACAAGAAGTTCATATGCTTTTCGTCTTTCTCTGTTTTACTCGCGAGGTGTAATTGCTCCACAATCTGTAACAGACCATTGGCCTTCATCATTTTCAATCCAGATTTCATCTTATGGCAAGCAAAACCAAGTGCTTTCATATCATCATTGGTCAAATGCACTTTGACATTGCCAACAAATTCGAGTACATTTTGTTTGAACAACCGAATCAATTCTTCCAACAACGCGGTTTGTCCCATGCATTCTTGTAACAATCCCTGCAAGTCATAACTTTTCTCAAGGTCTTTAAAATGTGATTCGATTTCTGCGGGGGTGATCTTTGTTTCCATAACTATGCTATTTTGTGAACCGTTATTTTTGAGTTTTAGTGGTATTGAGCACATCTCCAATGTTATTGGAGACCAATTGTATTCTTTTTACGAGCATACGCTGCGTCGGGTCCAGGTCTGATTCCCTTAATTGTGCAATCAATTGTTGAAGTTCATCCAAAGAAACTTTTGACTTCAACAAAGTCGATTCGAAAGCTGTCTCTTTAGGCAGTTGCTCGACTGCCAAGTCAGTTTCGGCCAGACCAAAAATGTTTTGGTGAAGTCTTTCTTGCAGCACCATGTAGTGCTGTTTAAGTTGTATCGCTTCTGAAATCTTTAACTCTTCGTAAGAGAAATGTTCGAGTTCGGTCCCTAGTCTGTCCAAATGGTTGAGTAGCCTCATCATTAAAATCTTCGTCTTGCATTCAAACGCCCGGCACTCAATACTTCATCAAAGAATGGTAAAAGGGCCTTGCGTTAAAAAACTGGTAATTACAGCATTAAAACTCTTCATTTAACTTAGTCCAGACAATTATTTGTTATGTGGTTTCGCAATTTTGTTGTCAATTCGCTTTATTTGTAGGTGTAAAATTTTTCAAGTTGCGAGTTCACTATTTTTTAATTGCCTTTTTTCTTTTGGCCTCATGTGCCGAAAAACCAAAAAAACAAGAAGATGATTTGGTGAAAAAGGCAAAAGAGATACATCAAAGAGTCATTACCATTGATACCCATGTCGACATCAATGTGAAAAACTTTACCGATAGTATCAACTACACCCAAAGACTGAAAACCCAGCTCGACCTGCCCAAAATGAAGGAAGGCGAATTGGATGTTGTCTGGCTTATCGTCTATACAGGGCAAGATTCGCTAAACACCGAGGGCTATGCCAGGGCCGAGGCCAACGCGATGGCCAAGTTCGCAGCCATTCACAGGCTTTGTGAAGAATATGCGCCCGAACAAATAGAATTGGCCCTGAACCCAGAAGATGTCAATAATATCAATGCCAAGGGCAAGTTGGTAGCCATGATAGGCGTTGAAAACGCTTACCCCGCTGGGGAAGACCTTTCAAACTTCGAGAAATACCATGAGATGGGGGCGCGCTATGTATCACTTTCCCATAATGGGCACAGCCAATTTTGCGACTCGAATACGGGTGAGGAAAATGGCGAATGGTTACATAATGGTTTAAGTGAATTGGGTGAAAGTGCTGTAAATGAGTTGAATAGACTAGGAATAATGATTGATGTTTCGCATCCTTCAAAAGAAGCGATGAAACAAATGGTCGCCCTTTCAAAAGCCCCGATCATTGCATCACATTCTTCGGCAAGGGCACTTTGCGACCATAGTAGAAATCTTGATGACGAGCAATTATTGCTCATGAAAGAAAATGGTGGCGTGGTACAGACCGTGGCTTTAGGTGCTTACTTGAACGCCGAGAAACATGAAGCACGTTCAGCGTACATGAAAGAGATCTATAAAAAAGTTGCCGATTCATTGAACATCGAATGGTTTGAACGTTCACAATTCAGTCAATTGACCGCGGCCCAGAGAGAGGCCTTTATCGATAATTACCGCAAGGTGGTAACTATTTCAAAAGATTTGGCCGCTAAAAATCCGAATGCCCCTGCAGCCGTAGATGTTTCAGACTTTGTCGACCACATTGACTATATGGTCGATTTGATCGGCATTGACCACGTGGGTATCAGCTCTGACTTTGATGGTGGTGGGGGCATCGAAGGCTGGTCAGATGCCTCTGAAACCCAAAATGTTACTATAGAATTGGTGAAAAGGGGCTACAACAGGGAAGCTATTTCGAAGTTATGGGGCGGCAACCTTTTGCGCGTGCTTGACGAGGTACAAACAGTGGCCAAAGAAATTCAGACCAACCCAGGCTAACCTATCTAGTTTTCTTGACCGGCCAATCGATCTTCGACGTACTCTACCTTTGTTTTGCCATGGGGTGACGGTTTTCCTTTCTCATCCAAATTCACCAAAATAATGTTATCAACGGTCAAAATGGTCTCTAAGGTCATCTTGTTACGTACCTCACAGTTTAAGTTTAAAGAAGATTTTCCGAATTTGACCACCTCGATCCCCAGTTCGATGATATCGCCCTCAACGGCAGAGCTCATGAAATTGATCTCTGACATGTATTTGGTGACAACCCGTTTATTTTCAAGCTGTATTATGGCATAGATGACGGCTTGCTCATCGATCCATGACAGTACCCGGCCGCCAAAAAGTGTTCCATTGGCATTTAAGTCTTCAGGCTTTACCCATTTTCGGGAGTGAAATCTCATTGCTGACAATTTTGGTGCAAAGGTAAGGGCAAATCATATCCGATTAAAAAACCTGAGTACCTAACACGACATATTTCACTATTTATAAAGTTTGTTAAGCTTTAAATAAAGTTTTCTTAATTGATTGGGCACTAATTCGATAAAAAAATAAATTGAGAACGTCAATTAACAAAAACGAACTGTCTAACCAAAGTGGAAGCTATAAACAATTATTATTCAGATCCGACCTTTACCGTTTTTAAAGTACCCTCTTGGAGGGCAAGATTCTACAGATTTTTATCTGTGGATGTTTGGGGTGCATTACCCAGTCATTTACAGCGAAAAATTTCTACCGCATACACGACGCTCTATCAAAAGAGATTTTCGAAATACATTATCAGTCCGTATCTGTGGTTGAACTATTCTGATAAGACATACTTAGACAAGTTCAAACCGCCCATGGGCAAAGAGGCCTATGATAATTTTCAAGATTTTTTCACGCGTGAGTTCAAGGTGATGCCCGATAATCCTAGTCCGTGGGTATGGCCCTGCGAGGGACTGCTCTGCGATATGGGACATGTAGATGGCCTACAAGAGTCAAAAGTCAAAAGTGATACACGGCGAATAGACGTAATATTCGGAGTTGAAAAAGACCTCATTCCCAAAGAGCATGTCTTCACCAATGTATTCTTGCACAACAAAAACTATCATCGCATACATTCACCTATTTCGGGCACCATAAGCCGTATTCAACATGTGCCCGGTGACTTAGTGGTACTAAGACCTTGGATCTATAAGCAAAATCCATCACTGCCCGCATTCAGAAATGAACGCTATAACATTGACATCACCGATGAAATGGGCAGGGTATGGTATCTTTCGATAGTAGGTGGTCCGGCGGTAGGCACCATTGAACTGGGCAAGAACATCAAAGTTGGCAGTACCGTAGAGAAGCTGCAAGAACTGTCAATTTTTTACTTGGGTTCTACCTGTTGTATGGCCGCTCCACTGGCCCCACGATTTCACGAAAAAAATACGTTTGTAGAAGTCGGTGCTAGTTACTGAAAAGCGTCGATTTTTCACCGCCCAGGGTTTTGGGTATCTGTAAGTCTGACCCCAACATTTTGTTACAGTTGTCGATAAAATACGCTGAGAGCAACGGAGACTCAAGTTCAAGGTTCTGGTGTACAAAGAAATGAATGTTACGAAGCCCCTGCCCTTTCCATTGAACAAGTCGATCTACCCAATCATCAAGCCGTTCATAATCTGATTCGTGGTTGGCACCTACATAACGAACAAATGCCTCATCATTGGTCAATCGCATATGCAACAGGTCTCTACGGCCCGCAGTATCGACAAGCACATTGGCCATATTGTTTTCTTCAAGCAGATGATAAAGCTCTTGGGCCGCTTTTTCATCATTGAACCAATCGGTGTGCCTAAACTCTATGGCAAGTGAAAATTCTTTGGGCCAGTAGTCTACAAAGCGAACCACCCTATCAAAATCTTTTGGTGAAAAATTGTTGTGCATTTGAAGAAAAATAGTGCCCAACTTTTCCTTCAATAATGAAGTGACTTCCAAATAACGGTCAACCGTTTCATAGACCCTTTCGTTCAACCTTCGCAGATGGCTTATCTCATTGGTAATCTTTGGAAAGAACTTGAAATTCGATGGCGTCTTGTCATACCATTTTTCATATTGTTCGGCAGGAAAAATTCTGTAAAACGTAGCATTAAGCTCGATACTATTGAATTGGCTCGAGTAATAGGTCAATTCATCTTTTGTTCCCCTTGGATAGAAATTCTTCAGGTCTTGTCGGTTCCATTTTGCACAGCCTACATAAGTGCTCAACGGTTCGGTATTGGCCGTTCTTGACAAAACCACATCGGTCATCGGATTATCGAGCGGTAAAGTGAAATCGACCAGCTCTGGGCGCTCTACTTTTCCAAATTTCATGGCAGCGTTTTATCCAATAAATATACTGAAAAAATATCCGCAAAAAGGGGCACAATTTGAGACAAAAGTGATTATTAATAAATACCTTGTAACATATTTCGTATAGTTGATACTAACAAGTTAATTCAAATCTAAATCTCTGAAAATGAAAACGATCAAAATCTTAACTTTTGTAGTTGCGTTAGCATTGGCAGCTCCGGCGCAAGCGCAAACTGCAGATGAAATCATCAGTACATATTTTGAAAATATTGGTGGTCTTGAAAACTTCAAACAGCTCGAGGGCATGAAGCTTGAGGGAAATGCCAGTCAGCAAGGGTTCGAGTTTCCCTTTACGGTCTTGCAGCTTAAAGATGGCAGGCAAATGTTCTCTTTCACCTTTCAAGGTAAGAAAATCAAGCAAGGTGTTTTTGATGGTGAGATATTATGGAACACCAATTTCATGACCATGAAAGCCGAGAAAAGCGATGCTGAGCAAACAGCCAATTTTAAATTGAACACCAATGATTTTCCCGATTCTTTTGTTGACTACAAAGAAAAGGGCTATACCGTTGAGCTCTTGGGCAACGAAACCATGGATGGTGCCGAAACCTTTAAGATCAAATTGGTAAAAGAGCCCATTACCGTTGATGGTGTTCAAGAAGACGATGTTTCGTTCTATTACTTTGATACCGAAAACTACGTGCCCATTGCAGTAGAATCAGTTGTTAGGGAGGGCCCTGCAAAGGGCAAAACCGCCAAAACCATCATGAGCGATTACCAAGAGGTAGAAGGGCTATACTTTCCTTTCTCGACTTCACAATATGTAGACGGAAACTTGATGTTCAGCATGACAATGGACAATGTTGAACTCAACCCAACGGTAGATGACGCTGAATTTGCCTTTCCCGAAGAAATTGCAGAAGAGAAAAAGTAACATTCACGCAACTCAACCCTATAATGAAAGGAAAGATTTTTAGTATCCTGGTGACACTGTTCATCGGGGGGCTATCGCTACAGGCACAGCAGACCTTGGCAGATATCAAGGGAAAAGAACTATTCGGTGACCTCAAGGCCCGCCATATTGGCCCGGCACTTATGAGTGGTCGGATCAACGATATGGAGGCACACCCGACCAACAGCCGTGTCATCTATGCGGGAACCGCAGGTGGCGGTGTTTGGAAATCAAAAGATGCCGGCACTACCTTCAATCCGATATTTGATGACTATTGCCAATCGATTGGGGCCGTTGAACTAGACCCGAACGATCCTGACAACACCATTTATGTGGGCACGGGCGAAACATGGACACGAAACAGTGTTTCTGTAGGTGATGGGCTCTATAAGTCGGTAGATGGCGGTTCGAACTGGAAAAAAATCGGGTTTGAAAATTCAGAACGTATCGCTAACATCATCGTAAATCCCCAAAACTCACAAGAAATCTATGTAGGGGTACTTGGTGCCTTGTGGGGCGATAGTGAAGAACGCGGTGTATTCAAATCGACCGATGGGGGTCAAACCTGGGAAAAATTACTCTACATAAACCCTAAAACGGGCTGTGCCGATCTGGCCATGGACCCGGGTGACCCCAATGTGCTATATGCTTCGATGTGGGAGTTTAGGCGTACCGCATGGTCTTTTGAATCAGGGGGCGAAAACAGTGCACTTTACAAGTCCGAAGACGGTGGGAAAACATGGAATAAAATCCATAACGGTTTCCCAGAGGGTAATTTGGGACGTTTGGCCATTGCCGTGGCAAAGACCAATCCGAAAGTGCTCTACACGGTCATTGAAGCAGAAAAAGACGAGCGCAAGGGACTCTATCGTAGTGATGATGCAGGAGCGTCTTGGAAACAGTTGAACAACGATTTCGGCATCACGGTGCGGCCGTTCTATTTCTCGAGAATTGTGGTTGACCCAAAAAATGAAGATGTTGTGGTCAAGGGAGGTCTGTTGGGCTCCATTTCACGTGATGGTGGCAAAACCTTTAAGAACTTGGGCAATATGCACGCAGACATTCACGATTTTGCGTTCAGCATTGATGATTCCGATATCATGTACGTGGGTACAGATGGTGGTGTTTACCGCACTTGGGACGGAGGCACTACCATGGAAATTGTTGAAAACCTGCCGCTCTCACAGTTCTATCATATAAGTGTTGATGATGCAGAGCCCTACAATGTCTATGGGGGGCTGCAAGACAATGGTTCTTGGTGGGGGCCTTCTTCCTCTCCCGGAGGTGTTGAGGCAAGAGATTGGAATTCTGTAGGCTTCGGAGATGGGTTCAGGGTATTGAAACATCCTACCAAAAACATCATTTATTCTGAAATGCAGGGTGCCGAGAACGTTTGGCGGGTCGATGTTGACAAAGATTTGGTAAAGACCATTCAACCCTTGCCCACTTCTGATGACCAGAAATTGCGTTTTAATTGGAATACCCCCATGGCCGTCAGCATTCACCAACCTGATAGGTTCTATATGGGAAGCCAGTATTTGCACAAATCGGAAGATATGGGCGACACCTGGGAAATCATCTCACCAGATTTGACCACAAACGATCCAGCCAAACAGAATCAAGAAGATTCGGGCGGCCTCTCAAAAGATAATTCAGGTGCCGAAAACCATACCACCATCTTTACGATAGCCGAATCGACCTTAGACGAAAATGTGATTTGGGTGGGCACAGATGACGGCAATGTACAGGTGACCCAAGATGGTGGCAAAACATGGACAAACACCATTGAAAACATCTCAGGCCTGCCAAAAAACACATGGTGCTATCATATCGAGGCCAGTTCTTTCGACAGGGGTACCGCCTATGCCGTGTTCGATGGGCATACACAGAACGATAAAAAACCCTATGCCTATAAGACCACTGATTTCGGAAAAACGTGGACAAATATCATTTCTGATGATGTGGTGGGCTTTGCGCGCAACATTCAAGAAGATTATGTGAATCCTTACCTGTTGTTCTTGGGCACCGAATTCGGACTCTACATTACTTTAGATGGTGGTAAAAACTGGAAAAAGTTCACCAATAATATGCCTGCCGTGGCCATTCACTTCATCGATCTGCAAAAAAAGACCGGTGACCTCGTGATGGGCACCCATGGTCGAGGTGTCATTATCATCGATGATATCTCCCCCTTACGGGAAATCAATGATGACGTATTGAACAAAACGGTACATTTCTTTGAGACCCCTTCAACGGTCATCGATGAAACCACCACTTTTTCTGGCAATTTTGGCAATGAGACGCAATTCGTGGGGCCCAATCGCTCGAAGAACGTTCGTTTGATCTATTTCCTCAAGAAAAGGCACACTTTTGGCAAAATGGCCATGGAGATCAAGAATGCAGAGGGCAGAGTGGTTGCGACCATCCCCCCTAGCAAGTCAAAGGGCATCAATGTTGTGGAATGGAACCATAAATTGAAACAGCCCAAAATTGCCACGGGAAAGACCTTTACTTTCGGTGGCTTCACGGCACCCAATGTCGCTGCAGGCACGTATACGGCCGTCATGACCAAAGGAAAAGAAACTTTTGAGCATACCTTCGAGTTGGTTTACGATGAAAATACAGGGCTGAACGATCAAGAAAGGGAATTGAAGAACGTCACTACAATGAAGCTTTATGACATGACCCAAGACCTTGCTTTTCTTGTGTACGAATTGGATGCACTTGTGGCCAGTGCCGAAGAGAGCGGTGACAAAAAAACGGTTTCAAAACTCAATGCGTTGAAAGAAACTTTGGTCATCACCACTGGCGACAATTACGTGGGTGCGGCCGAACCACAATTACGTGAAAAGATGGCCGATCTTTATAGCAAAGTGGCCGCCAGCTATGATGCGCCGACACCTGATGATATGCAAAACCTCAAAGTGGTTTCTGAACGCTTTTCAAAAGCCAAAGATGATTTTTCAAAATTGAAATCAAAGTACCTGAAAAAACAATCCATTGAATTGAAGAGCTTTGAAGAGTTTTTAGGTAGCAAATAAACACTAACTCAACTACTGAAAAGTCGCTCGTTTTGGGCGACTTTTTTTGTTTATAACCCCGTTGAAAAGTAATCATGGCCATCCAACCCATGAAATGATGAATATGTAATTTTATTCAAACCTTACATCATGGATCCACGGACCAAAAATCTCAAGGGCATCCGTCCTGAGGTTCAATCCGCAGTGCTACGCACCACCATTGGTGATGAAGAGCGCTTTCAAAACGAGACCTTAAGACCCATCATCAAGTTTCAGAACAACCTTTTCGTCGAAGTTTTCAAGAATTACATAAACAAGCATAAGGGCCGTTTTTATGAGCTTTCTGGGGAAGAGCGGTTTCATTATATAGAGAATTCGATTCAACGGGACATCAAATTCAGAAACTCCCTAAAAGGAATGGTCATCGGTCAATTCACCTGTGAAGAATACCTAGAATACATCAAAAATTCATCGGCCTTGAACAAGCGTATGATGAATATGGTCATCGAGCGTTTGAAAGATCAGGTACAGCTATTGCAGGTAGAAGTGCTAGCGCAATAGCGATTCGCCATTGAGATTAGTGGTCAAAATTTCGCTCATAAGGTCGAAATAGGGCCTGATGGCCAGAAAAGAGTCATTGACTTCATCCAAAAATGTTGGGGCAAATACCTCTTTGTCAGAAAAGTTTTTGACAAAGATGAACTGTTTCTTTTTGATCAAGTCGATATCGGGATGCTCCTTATCAAAACCTTTTGGGGCCGTTTTCACCTCTTCGCCCTCGAGACTTCCCCATATTTTCTTGAAGGGGCTTGCGTTTATCACCTTCCTGAAAGGTGCCGCATCCATCTCAAGTTCTTTTCTGATTCTGAACAGATCTTCTTTGTTGGGTTGCCAAAATCCGGTTGCAATAAAAGTTTCCCCTGGCTTCAACTGAAGGTAATATCCTCCTCGTAGATGGGCGCCCAGTCTTGAAAATGAACCCGCAAAATGGGCCTTATAAGGTGTCTTGTCAGAAGAAAAACGGACATCCCTATAAATTCTGAACATCTTGAGCTTTTCAATATCGTCATGCTGGCCCATACGCTCCTTTAGCAATTCATAAAAAGCCTTGACGTTTTTCTCATGTGATTTGAAAATATCCTTGTGTTCCGTAAACCAGTCGCGATTATTGTTCTGCCCCAGCTCTTTCAAAAAATCAAAAGTTTCTTTCTGTATCGTTTGGTTTTCCACGTTGCGCGACTAATGTGTTATATTTTAGCTAAAGTTAGCATTTTGCTTAGAAACTGTGGCCAATATGGCTACTTTTAAACAAACATTCGCGGCGATGAACAAGCAAGCAATCATTTCAGAATTGAAGCGGCACAAAAAGCAACCCTATTTAGACTATAGGTTAAAAAGAAAAACGGAAGCGTTTACCGACAAATTGTTCTACACGCTTTTCGATATCAAAACCCCTGTAGAAGAAAATCTGCCCCTTTTAGAGACCATGTTCGACGAACTGGTAACCTTGGCCTGTTGGGAAGTCGAAAAGCCCTGTAGCAAGATTTGGGAGCGCTATGTGCAACAACTTCCCGAAACCCTTGAAAAACTGAATATGGATGCCGAGGCCATTGTCAATGGTGACCCGGCCACACTATCGATTGAGGAAGTCTACATGGCCTACCCCGGTTTCTACGCCATCGCCATCTATCGTTTGGCCCATATATTGTACCAAGAGGGTTTTCCTTTGGTGCCGCGGTTGATGACCGAATATGCGCATCGACAGACCGGTGTCGATATTAACCCAGGTGCGCAAATCGGCAAGTCGTTCTTCATCGACCATGCCACGGGTGTTGTTATTGGTGAAACGGCGGTCATCAAAGACAATGTGAAAATATATCAGGGCGTTACCCTGGGCGCACTCTATGTCTCGAAAAACTTGCAAAAGACCAAACGCCACCCCACTATTGAATCAAATGTGACCATTTATGCGAACGCTTCCATTTTGGGTGGAGATACGGTAATTGGCGAAAATTCGGTCATCGGGGGCAATGCGTGGTTGACAAAATCGGTACCGCCCAATTCAACGGTCTTTCATAACCCTGAAATAAAAATCAAAACCGCCTCAAATGCCTAAATCTATATTGGACCTCATCGGCAACACGCCTTTGGTGGAATCAAAAGTGCTGAACCGTAACAAAAACGTAAAGGTTTTCTTTAAGTTGGAAGGGCAAAATCCTGGTGGGAGTGTCAAAGACCGTCCCGCTTACAATATGATCAAACGTGGACTCGAAAGGGGTGATTTTGATCAAAAGACCAAGCTTATCGAGGCTACCAGTGGCAATACCGGAATTGCATTGGCCATGATCGCCGGTATCTATGGGTTGGATATCGAATTGGTAATGCCCGAAAACTCGACCAAAGAACGGGTACAGACTATGCGGGCCTATGGCGCAAAGGTTACGTTGACAGCGGCCGATATAGGTATCGAGGGTTCAAGGGATTATGTAGAAGAAAAGGTCAAAAATCAAGGTTATCAAATGCTTGACCAATTTGGAAACCCTGACAATTGGAAAGCGCATTACCATACTACCGGACCTGAAATCTGGACGGATACCGATGGCAAGATCTCCCATTTTGTCAGCAGTATGGGCACTACCGGTACCATTACCGGCACTTCTACTTTTCTAAAGGAAAAGAATACGGCCGTACAAATCGTCGGAGTGCAACCAAGGGAAGGTTCAAAAATTCCCGGTATTCGAAAATGGTCACCCGAATATATACCGAGCATTTTCAATGCCGATAAGGTCGATGACATTCACTACGTGAACGAAGACGAGGCCATTGAAATGACCAAAAGACTGGCTGAAGAAGAGGGTATCTTTGCAGGTATGAGCAGTGGTGGTGCCGCCACTATCGCTCTTCGATTGGCCGCACAACTCAAAGAGGGTACCATCGTATCAATTGTGTGCGACCGTGGTGATCGCTACCTTTCTTCAGAACTTTTCGGTCAATAATACGAAATCAATACCTTCATGGTATGCGTCAAACTCGATCAAATTATTGTGGCCGCCCCCTTCAATGGTAAAGAAGTACTTGGTTTCTGTCGGAACGTATTCGAACAGTCTTTTGCCAGATTCATAAGGCACTACCCCATCATCTGTTCCGTGAAAAATAAAAACGGGGCATTTCGCATCTTTCATATATCGATATGACGGAAACCCATAGCGCATCAACGACTGAACCGGCAAAAAGGGAAAGCGTTCTTTGGCCACTTCCGCCAAACTATAAAAGGGGGTTTCCAAAATCAGTTTCTTGGGCTGGTTTTGCGAACAGAGATAAGTTGCCATGGCACTGCCCAATGAACGGCCGTACAAAATGATATCTTTTTCGTCATGGCTTTTTTTGGCATAGTCGTAAAAAAGCTGTGCATCACCGTAAAGTGCGCGTTCACTTAGCTTTCCCGTACTTTTACCATACGTACGGTAGTCCATGACAATGATATCATACTGTTTGCTGACAAAGTAAGAAGCGATTTCTCCCCAACGCGATAGATCTCCGGCATTTCCATGAAAGTAAAGAATCAATCCCCTAGGGTTTTTTGCCTTGAAGTGCAATGCGTTCAATCTGGCACCATCTGTGTTCGTGAGAAAAAATTCCTCAAAATCCTCTTCGAAAGCATAGTTGAAATCCTGAGGAAGTTTCGTGGGCAAAAAGATGAGTTTCTCTTGAAAGTAGGTCAACATGGCCATTAAAAGTATAAAAAAGGCGAGTAGCCCAAGTACAATCTTTTTAAGTTTTGACATTTGCCTTTTTTGCGGTTTCGCCTACATCGATGCTCGTACCTTTTAAACTGACCCTTCTCGGTTTCGAATTGATAATGTCACCTAACATTTTATGATACGATTCAAAGGTGTTCAAATCTTTATGTCCGCCACCGATCACCGTGTGCAATGTTGTCTGTTCAGATTTTATCTTTGAGAGTTTTACGCTGGTTTTGTAGGGTATCAATCTGTCATCGGTACCATGAATGATATGAATGGGGCACTGAACATATCTGAGCCATTTATGTGTGGGCATGGGAAACTTGATAAGTAGGGACAAGGGCATGAAGGGAATGAACTTTTTGGCCACTTTGCTCAGACTATAATAGGGGGCATCCAAGATCAGCATACGGGGGTTGTTCATCGAGGCCAGCTTTGTCGCGAAGCCCGAACCCAGTGAGCGACCATACAGAATGATGTACTTTTCAGATACTTTTTCCTTGAGCTTGTTATAGATTACCTGCATATCCCGTTTTACGGCTTTTTGAGTACGGCGACCCGTGCTTTTGCCAAAGCCTCGATAATCGACCATGATGACATCATACCCGTGACGGGTAAAATCTACCGCAAACTTGCCCCAACCTTTGATGCTCTTTGAGTTTCCCTTAAGATAAAAGACCACACCTTTGGGGTTTTGCGCTTTGAACCGTAACCCATTGATAGTGGCCCCATCACGGGTCTCGATATTATATTCTTCGGTCTCTTGGTTCTCATAATGGAATTGGAACTCTTTTGGTAGCTTTTCTGGCTTGAACAGAAAATAATCCTGAAGAAAATAAAGTGCCACGCTGAGCAGAATATACACAGCAACTACGATCAGAACTATATATGGCCAATCAAGCATCTAAACGCTTTTTGACAAAATACGAAAAAACATGGATTACCATTCACCTATGATAGGGTAAGGGAATTTGACAAATTCCTCATATACGGTGTAACAATTGATTTTTTTGGTTGTCTAATTAAATAACCAATCAGAAAACGACCAAGAATGGAAACCGGTACCATTGCCCCTAAATCGCCACGTATCACTATCATCGATGCCCTTAGGGGCTTTTCTTTGGCAGGAATCGTATTTGCACATATGTTGGAACACTTTGCGGGCGCTCCAATTCCCAATGAGGCCGTTGAAAGTATGAACCCTGGACTCATAGACCAAATTGCCAACGCATTTGTGAACATTTTCTTTCGGGGAAAGTTTTTTGCATTGTTCTCTTTTTTATTCGGTTTGAGCTTCTTCATACAAATGGACAATGCAGACCAAAAAGGAAACTCATTCAGCGCTCGTTTTCTTTGGCGGTTGATACTTCTACTGGTCATCGGATATGTACACAGTCTTTTCTACCGTGGTGATATATTGACCATTTATGCCCTATGTGGCGTACTTTTGATCCCGTTTTATCAAATCAGGTCAAAATGGGTCATTGCCGTCATGGCACTGTTATTTTTGGGGCTGGGCAGATATATCGTTTTTTCTTTTACGAACGGAGACCCTCTTTTTCTCAATGAGCCTTTTATGCCCGACAGTGAGAAAGCCGCGCAATATTTTGAACTTCTAAAAAATGGTTCTTTGCCAGCAGTGTTTCAGTCAAATGCCATTGAAGGGCACATGGTCAAAATGGAAGCGCAATTCGGAATATTTTCAAGGGGGTATTTGACTTTTGCATTTTTCTTGATGGGCCTTCTGGTAGGGAGGATAGGGCTGTTCAAAAACTTTCGGGAGCGGTCAGCACTTATCAAAAAATCGTGGATTACGGGCCTCATCATGTTTGTTTTGGCCGTGGGCGGCATGATCGGGGTTTTTGCCGCTCTAGGACCTGATTCCCAGTTCGATAATTGGTTGGCCATGATCGGGCTTACCCTTTTTGACCTTGCCAATGTCGCCATGACCATCATCATCATTGCCGTCTTCATCATTCTGTACAAAAAGCGAAAGCCCCATATGTTCTTGCAGCAATTTGCCCCCTATGGCAGAATGGCCCTTACAAACTATGTGGCACAGACCATAGTGGGCACGGCCATTTTTTATGGTTGGGGATTGGGGTATCTGGCACAAGTTCGAAACAGCTACGTCTTCTTATTGGCGATACTGGTGATTACCCTTCAGGTATGGTTCAGCAAATGGTGGTTAAAGAGGTTTCGATACGGACCGCTCGAATGGCTCTGGCGAAGTGCCACATTCATGAAATGGTACCCAATGAGAAGAAAATGACATCGCCAAAACGCCTTTTTACAACAAATATTGAATTATGGCCTTTTCTACAAAAATATGTCATTACAGATTCCGTTTAGGCATTGAACCCAGATTTTACCATTTATAGAAATGTCCACTTTTTTAAAAACGTATTGGAGACCCTTAATAATTATCTCGGCAATATGCTTACTGCTGACCGTTGTTTTTAATTTTTATGGCCTGTACACCAACAAGTTTTATTTTCTAAGATTGGATGGTTATCTGTTCGCCTTGATATCTTTGGCGCACTTCGTCTTTCTCTATGTGGTATGGTTCAAAATCACAGAGTCTGAATATCCCGATACGATCATGCGAAACCTCGAATATGTACTCTATGCATTGGCCCTATTGTACTTTTATAAGGTTATCGAAACTTGTTCCACTTTGTTGAGCCTAGGCGAGTATAGCGAGCATTTGATCTCCCCATATTTTCTCCCATTGGGCATCTTCCTCTTGGTAGTGCACTTTCTATTGCTTGCTACGACAATCGGTATATTCCTTATCAGAAGATTGATAATAGGCAGCTATCGAATCGATTATCTCAATGAAGATATCAACTCATGGAATCGATAGGGGTTCTTTCCTATAAATCCTTGATATAGCTGCTGTAGAGATCTTTAAGTTGATAGCCCTTTTCAAACCGGTGTTTACTCAATTTCTTGTGGGCCACCAATCCCCAAAGCAACAATTCCTTTAAAAAATAACTGTCTTGTTTTGAAAAATCAGGTTGGAATTTTTTGATGAGTGCGTTCAAGGGTGCAATCGAATCCAATTTATCATGATAGACCTCATCTGTATCTTCATCGAGCAGTTCGAAAGAAGCTTCTTCAAAAAACCAGCCCACCAGTTCGTCATAGGGTGATTCAACATCTTTTCGCTCCAATTTATCAATTCTTGAAAAATACATGGGGAAGAGGGTTTTTACCGACTCGTCGATCAGGGTCTCTGCCACAAAAGCGGCCCCTTCTTGTTCACCTTCATAGACGAGCTCTATCTTTCCCGTGATAGATGGAACCATACCCATGAAGTCGCTGAGCCTTAACATGGTTTTCTTTTCACCTGTCAACAAAGCCCTGCGCTCGGCCGTGCTCAATAGGTTCTCATAACCCGTAATGCTCATTCGTGCACTGACCCCGCTTTTTACGTCTACATATTCGCTTTTCCGGGCCTCGAAACCGATTTGTTCCAACAGTTCAAAGGCCAAATCGGGCACATATACCATTTCATGCTGCATCTCCCCAGCCCTCGCCTCTTGTATAGTGATCTTTTTGGCAATTTCTATGGATTCTGGGTAATGCGTCAAAATTTGGGAACCGATGCGGTCTTTCAACGGGGTAACGATACTTCCCCTATTGGTATAGTCTTCCGGATTTGCGGTAAAGATAAATTGCATATCGAGAGGGAGCCTTAGCTTAAAGCCCCTTATCTGAATATCGCCCTCTTGTAGAATGTTGAATAGGGAAACTTGAATGCGCGCCTGAAGATCGGGCAGTTCATTGATGACAAAGATGCAACGGTTTGCCCTGGGAATCATTCCGAAGTGAATGACCCTATCATCTGCATACGATAATTTTAGATTGGCCGCTTTGATGGGATCCACATCACCGATCAAATCGGCTACGGTCACATCTGGGGTGGCCAGTTTTTCATAAAAACGGTCATCGCGGTGCAACCACGTGATCGGTGTATCGTCTCCTTTTTCTTCTATCAAACTTTTCGCATATCGTGATAAGGGGTTAAAGGGATCGTCATTGATTTCAGAACCTGCCACAACTGGAATATATTCATCAAGTAACTTGACCATCAGACGTGCAAGTCTTGTTTTTGCCTGGCCCCTAAGACCCAAAAGATTGATGTTGTGCCGAGAGAGAATGGCCCTTTCCAACTCGGGAATGACAGAGTTTTCATATCCCCATACTCCCTCAAAGACCTGTTCCTTTTTTTTGATCTTACAGGTCAAGTTATCACGAAGTTCGTCTTTTATGCTTTTGCTCTCGTACCCCATTTTTTTGAGGTCTCCCAAGGTTGCAATTTTTTTAGCGTTCATATTAAAGGTGTCTTTCTTTTTCAATTTTTATCTGTATTTAGCTACATATCGGGCATAGGGCATCAACTGTCTCGATTGTCCATAAAAGGTTGGATTTCTTCACTTTGGCCTGTCTTTTATATGCCAAAAGTATGGCGTAGAGACGAATATTCTTTTCACTGACATCATCCCTTTATTCGTTTTCTTCTATTGTTTTCGTAATCTTCAAAGATCATCTCGCCCAATCCCTTTAGACCGGTATAAAATGCCTTTCCCTTGTTCGCTTGGGTAAACTCACGTACAAACTGCATCAAATAAGGGTCTTGCGCAATCATAAAGGTGGTGATGGGAATATGGAGTTTTCTGGCCTGTTGTGCCATGGCATAACACTTTTCCACTATATAATCATCAAGCCCCACACTATTTTTGTAATAGTCCCCATTAGGAAGCCGAAGACAGCTCGGTTTACCATCGGTGATCATAAAAATCTGCTTGTTGGTATTTCGTTTGCGGCGAAGCATGTCCATCGCCAGTTGCAATCCCGCAACGGTATTCGTATGGTAGGGTCCTACCCTGAGATACGGCAAGTCTTTGATGGGTATCGGCCATGCGTCGTTGCCGAAAACCAGAATGTCGAGCGTGTCTTTGGGGTATCGGGTCGTAATCAATTCGGCAAGGGCCATGGCCACTTTTTTGGCGGGTGTGATACGGTCTTCACCGTATAAGATCATACTATGACTGATATCGATCATCAATACCGTGCTCATCTGGGCCTTGTGGTGGGTATCTTCGACCACCAAATCATTTTCGTTAAGTGTAAAAGAGCCTATACCATGATTGATCTGGGCATTTTTAAGGCTTTCGGTCATCGAAATGTTCTCTAGGGTATCGCCAAAACGATATTCCCTGAAATCACCGGTATGCTCGTCTCCCCTTCCTGATTTTCCGGTTCTATGGTTGCCGGAACCGCTACGCTTGAGTTTTCCAAAAATCTGATCAAGGGCGCGCTGCCGCAACATGCGCTCCAATTTTGCGGTGATTGAAATTTTTCCCCTGCCTTGACCATCTTCGCCTTCTTCACCATCACCCGTTTCGCCCCCCGACTCTTGATAGCTATCGGGATCAAACTCTTCACGGATGTACCCTTTTCTTTTCAGGTCTTCAATAAAGTCATCGATAGTGTAATCATCATCGGTCAACTCATACTCTTTGTCAAGTTCGCGCAACCAATCAATAGCCTCATCGAAATCACCCGACGTATGCGTGATGAGTTCTTGAAATATCTCGAAAAGTTTTTCAAAAGGTGTTTGATCCGGAGCCTCGTAAGAAGTAAATCGAAAGCCTTTTCTTAAATTCATAGCCATTATATAAAAATAAGACATAATAATTTGCCCGTTTTTCTTTTTAAGAAAACTTAACGCTTTCGTTTAAGCTTGTGCAATGAATGGACAGTTGTTGAAAGGTTTTTACCATACGCCACCCCTTTGGACCAACCAACAATTTGGCCTTAGGCAATTTGAATTTCCAAAGTTGGACATGGGGTCCCGTACAAACTTTGAGCTACCTGAAAATCTTAGGCTGGGACATCAAATGGAGCATGTCTTCGGCCATTTGATTTCCTCTTCAAAAGAATACGAGGTTGTTTTCAATAATTTGCTTGTCGAAGAAGGCAAAACAAGGGTCGGTGAGCTTGATTTCATATTAAAGAATAGGGCCTCACAAAAGTTCATCCACGTAGAGTTGGCCTATAAGTTCTATATCATCAATCCTGATATTTCAGAGCCCATCTATCGTTTAATGGGCCCCAACAAACGTGATATGTTCTATACCAAGCTTGATAAATTGAAAGAAAGACAACTGCCGCTTCTTTTTCATGATAGCTTGTCATCGTATTGGACATCCATAAATATCGATTCATTGGAGATTGAACAACAATGCTGTTTTAAAGCCCAACTTTTTGTTCCTTATCTTGAAGATACCGCATATATTAGGCCATTGAACACCAACTGCATTTCCGGAAAATGGATACGCTTTGACGATTTTGATTCAACAGATTTTCGTAATGCACAGTATTACATTCCAAAAAAATTGGAATGGGTAATCACGCCACACCATGAGGTTGTTTGGCAAAATCATTATGAAACCTTACTAGAGGTCAACTTGCGAATGGTCAGGGAAAATGCCCCAATGGTTTGGGCAAGGAACCCTTCTGGGGGAATTGAAAAGCTATTTGTGGTGTGGTGGTAATAAAAATTCTCATGACATCCTACTTCGAAGGACACTCGAACTGATAGTGCTCCATAACTTCCGTTTGACCTGTAACTTTCAGTTTTTGACCAAAAAAGTGCCGGGCGCTAGCAACCCGACACTTTCACACATCAAACCAACCAAAGCTTGATTTTAAAAGACTGTCATTTCGAGTGTGCGATCTCGATACCTATTGGGAGAGCGACGAGAAATCTATTTTGATGGGATTCCTCCTCATACCTTGCACTTCCAACCTCGCACTTCCAACTTCATACTTCCTACCTCGTACCTCTAAACTCGTACCTCGTACTTCCAACCTCGTACTTCCAACCTCGTACTTCCAACCTCATACTTCCAACTTCATACTTCCTACCTCGTACCTCTAAACTCGTACCACGTACTTCCAACCTCATACTTCCAACCTCATACTTCCTACCTCGTACTTAACACTTTACTGCTCTTCCACAAAAGTGTAGCTGGTCTTATCCACTTCGGTCAACCTAAAATACCCAAAGGCATAGTTGTCGGAATTGGTCTCATTGATACAATTGCCGCGTACCGCAACGGGCGTAGTTTCAAAGATGCCCACACCTCCCAATTGGTCGGCCAGAATCTTGATGTAATCGTAATACGCTCTCGAGATACCGTACATTTCAATGTCGACCACATCGCCGGGTTCAAATGGGTCAACATCATCTTCATCTTCGATTTCATACCACCAATCAATTTCATTACCGTTCACAAATTCATCTTCGGCCACTTCGAGATCGGGTAGTAAATCGCCCTGGCGTTGAAATTTGAAAAGGTAGTGGTCTCCCTCGGTTTCGGGATCGGTGAACACCACGTGTACCTCCAGAATTTCGGAATCAAAACCTTCTTCGCGAGCTTGAAACACATCGGTGATCTCCGTTACCGGCATCATGGTTTCCTGTGCGGTAAATACCTCACCGTTGTACTCAATTCGCAGGGAATATGATTGTCCCAAAACCGGTTGAAAGCTATTGGTTCGATACTCCCCATTGTTCTGGTCGGCAAAAACAAATTGCGCCCCACTGGTATCGTTGGTGACCACCACCGAAGCGCCCATGACATCGGTAATGCTATTGGTATCAAAAAATGGGGTGGATTTCCGTAATCGGATGGTCTGTACATTGCCCGTGGTTCCCTTTTCCCAATCCAAAGAGGCTTCCACCACCAAACGTTCCGGACCGTCTTGCACTTCCACATCCACCACGTCAGTACAGGAAGCCAGTGTCACTAGTAGTAAAAATACCATTGCCAAACGGGGGCAAAAATTCGTAACTTCGAGTGATTCCGATGACTCGGAATTGTATCGAAAAGCGAATTTTTGAAACTTTGTAATTCGCTTATCGATATTTCTGCGGATGGCCGACACTAGACCAAACAAATTTTTGGTCACTAGGTTAGTATATTTTCTGATTGATTTCATCTGTTTAAAATTTAAAGTTGTAGGTCAATGAGGGTACAATGCCAAAAATGGCCGTACGGGTGGCTTCGTTTGCCCCGGTTTCGAGATTTTGCCCAAAAGAAATGGCAGCGGCGTTCTTTCGATGGTACAGGTTGTACACACTCAACACCCACTCGCCTTTAAAGCGTTTGTTTTGGTATTTTCTGGGTTTATAGGTCATGGCAACATCTACACGGTGATACGCGGGCAAGCGGTCTGAATTTCTAGGCGCATAGCTGGCGATGGACAAGTCTTCGTATAAATACTGACCGTTTGGATAGGTCACGGGCCTACCAGTCTGAAAGATCATGTTGGCGCCAAAGCTCCATTGGTCGTTCAAACGATAATTTCCCGAAACGGAGAGGTCGTGGGTGCGGTCAAAGAAGGTATTATACCAATCTCCCTCATTGATGCCCGGGCCACCGGCGCTGCCCCCTAGAGTGCGCTGTTCTGATTTGGAAAGCGTATAGGCGATCCAACCCGTCAGGTCGCCCTCATTTTTGCGAAGCAAGAGTTCCAATCCATAGGCCCGCATCTCGCCGTTCAAAATTTCGGTCTCAATGGTATTCTGGCCAATAAGTTCAGACCCATCGATATAGTCGATACGATTGTCTACCGTTTTATAATAAGCCTCCACCTCCAAGGAGTATTCCTTGTTCAAGAAATTGCGGAAGTAGCCCAAAGCGTACTGATTCGACAACTGTGGCTCGATAAAGGGCCCACTGGGGGTCCACACGTCCAAGGGCGTGACCGAAGAGGTATTGCTCAACAAATGAATGTACTGTGCGGCCCGCGAAAACCCCACTTTTATGGAGGCATCCTCGTTCAAGAGGTAGGCCACGGATATTCGAGGCTCAAGGTTGCCGTAGGTTTTGATGGACTCGCTTCGGGCGAAATCGGTCTCGCCAATGGCCTCTCCCCTTTCGTAAATGCCCAAGGTGGCATTATAGACCACGGGCTGTCCGTTGGCATATTCCGTAATGGGTTGTCCGCCCAAGCGTGAAAAAGCACTGTACCGCAGACCGTATTGGGCCGTCAATTTATCGGTCAACTTGTGCTCGGCATTGATATAGGCCCCGCCTTCCAAGGCCCGCTTTTGGTCTAGTTGCAAGGGATTCACGGGAGAGCTTTCCGAAGTGGGCTGCACCTGTCCCGGATCAAAATCGTAATAGATGCCGTTAAGTCCAAAATCTAACGAAAACTTGTCGTTCAGATAATATTTTAAATCGTATTTCAGGTTGTAGTTGGTGATGGACGATACCCATTCAAAATCATCTTGGTCAAAGTTCAGATCATAGTCATACCGACTCACGATAGCCGATAGGTTAGAGAACAGTCGGTCGTTAAAAATATGGTTCCAGCGCAGGTTGCCCGAACCGTTGCCGTAGCTGTTCTCAAAAATACCTGCAAAGTCAAAGGCATCACGACCAAAATAACCGCTCAAAAAAAGTTTGTTGTTCCGGTTGATGCTGTAATTCGTCTTGAGGTTCAAATCGTAAAAGGAGACCCGGTTGTCTTCCCCTGCTGCGGCCAAGATCAAATCGACATATGAGCGGCGCCCGGCAATCAAAAAGGAGCCCTTATCCCCAAAAACGGGACCCTCGGCCGTCAATCGACTGGATATCAGCCCAATGCCGCCGGTCATCGCAAAGTTCTTGCTGTTGCCGTCTTTTTGGCGGATGTCCAATACCGAGGAGACCCGACCGCCGAAGCGTGCGGGAATGCCCCCTTTGTAAAGTTTTACATCTTTGATGGCATCGGCATTAAAGACCGAAAAGAACCCGAACATATGCGAGGTGTTGTAGATAATGGCCTCATCGAGCAAGACCAGGTTTTGGTCCTGCGCGCCCCCACGTACGTGAAAGCCGCCCGTACCCTCACCGTTGTTGGTGACCCCGGGCAAGAGCTGTAGGCTCTTTAGCACGTCCACTTCGCCCAAGACGACGGGGGTCTGTTTGATGGTGCCCACGTTCATCTTTACCACGCTCATCTCGGGTTTGCGCAATAGGGCCCGTTCAGGTTCTTCGGCGGTGACCACCACTTCATCGAGTTCGGTGGAAAATTCGGAAATCTCCACATCTCGCTTGATGTCCTCGTTCAATTGAATCTTGAGGTTCACATCGGTATAGCCCATGTACGAGATATTGAGCACGTATTCCCCCTCTGGGGCGGTGATGGAATAAAACCCATATTCGTTGGTGACCCCACCGATAGTGGTGCCGGTGAGGAATACGGAAGCCCCAAAGAGGGTCTCCCCATTGCTTTTGTCGGTAATGGTACCGCTAATGGTGTGGCTGGTCTGACCATAGGCCAACAGGCAGCCGCAAAAATAAAGTCCGAGCAACCAAGGTATTTGCGGGATTGCTGGACTTAAAACTACACGTTTGTTCATTTTCTGATTTTTGATGGTTGTTATACATTTTACACCACCAGAGACAAATCAAAAAAGGAAGGGTTGCATGAAGGAAGAATTAGAGGTTGTTTATTGAAAATTGGTTTGGTTGTATTTATAAGGACGTTCTATTCCCACTCCCCCTTTGCCGCCCTTAAATCTTCCTGAAACTTGGGGTTGGTCCACATAGCAGTCAGCATGTCATGCGCCAATACCTGGGCCGCTTCTTCATCACTGGGGTAATGAATGCCCATAATTTCACGGGACTCCCCTATCTCATAGGCCAGGGCCAAAAATTGTGGTCGTTTTTCAGGCACCAACTCGCTCCATACAAAAGCTTGGATATACGCCCAAAGGGTATGCCCACTGGCAAACGAAGGCGACCCCATGATGGCCAAGGGTTGTAGTTTGGGTTCCAATACATAGGGTCGGGCACGCAGCAGATGGTATTTTACGGTAAACTCCATGATGCGCATGTCTTTGGTCACACCTTGCAACAGTTTAAAGGTGGCCGGGTAGTTGGCCGCCGTGCAGTGTTCGCCCAGCACTTCCCTACCCTCGAACATGAGGTCTTTTACATTCTTATCGTAACGCTCATGGTCTTTTTTCACGTCAACATGCGGCCAATAGCCGATGGGTGCCAACACTTGTGAGCTACGTTCCACTTGGGCGGGAGTACGCTTGTTTTGCCATTCCAGAAGGAATTCCAGTTCGGCTTTGGTCTGATCTGAACTGTTGGCCGGAAAGGCCATGGCATTTTTTAGTGCTTCTACCTGATTTTGGTTCAAATAAGCTGGGGCCATCAAGAGGTACGACAGCGCTGACGAGCGGTACTGATTGGGCGTAAAGGAAATTCGGTCCATATCAGCGCGCTCCGCATTGGGTCGGGCATCCAATTGTTGCAATTTTGCATAATGATTCTTGGCGGGCTCTAACGGATGGAGCGATTGCGCATAGGGTCGAACACTAGGTACTAGAAGCAGAAGAAGCAGCACTTTTTTCATGGGAGGTGGATTTTATAAATTTATATATCGCCTATTAACGATATACGAATTTAGTAAATCCGTTTAGAAAAACAAATCTTTTTAAAACTTGCTCGTTTGTGTGTATCGATCCCATAGCTCAATACCCTTCACGCTAAAATCCGTCAGTTTGAGTGTCCCGACCACAGGTCGGGGTGTATCGAAAACAAGGATTTTGGACCAGAACACATTCTCGATACGATTTTTCGCTCCGCTTCGACAAGCTCAGCAATCACTCAAAATCACTCGAATTGACATTTTAGCTGTTGGTTTAATTCACAATGGACAGACATGTCATGTCAAAATCCGTCAGTTTGAGTGCCCCGACCACAGGTCGGGGTGTATCGAAAACAAGGATTTTGGCTCAGAACACATTCTCGATACGATCTTTCGCTCCGCTTCGACAAGCTCAGCAATCACTCAAAATCACTCGAATTGACATCTTTGGAAAGGTCACCCTTTTAACGCACCTACTGTGACCGCAAATTTCTCTAACAGTTGATAGTTCAATTCGTAATGGACGAACTTATCATGCTGTTCGGTAAGAAAGAGTCCCGCTTCCTTTAAAATTTTGACATGCTGTGATATGGTCGATTGTGAATACTCGAACATGTTCACCAGATCCTTGTTGCAGGTAACATTGTCAACCCCTCGCCCATTGTTCTTTTCAGACAAGTAACGTACCAAGGCCACGCGTACGGGATGTGCCAGGGCATTGGCGATTTTGGCCACCTCTTGATCCGTTTCATTGATGTACTTGCTCGAAATTTCGGTACGTATGCGCATTGTGAATCGTTTATTACAAATGTACGATATCTAAAAATCTCTCGACCACTCCTTCCTTTGACCCATTATGTCCATTCCATATAATTAACAGTCAAATTTTAAATTCGTATTCCGAACTTTTAACTTTGAACTTCCAACTTTTTCCTCCCTAAGTGCAACCCTTTACTTTTGTGATTGTCTTTAACTACAGCACATCAACCTTTAATCGTTGGAAACCGACATTCGCTTTACACATCAAAACCTGGTCGAGCAATGCAAGATGGGCAATGCCAGTTCGCAATACGAGCTGTATAGCCTGTACGTAGATGCCATGTTCAACGTAGGGATGCGGTTTTTGGGGAACAAAGAAGATGCCGAAGACATTGTGCAAGACAGTTTTGTAGATGCCTTTAAAAAGCTGCACACCTTTAAGTATGAAAGCAGTTTTGGGGGATGGCTCAAACGGATCGTCATCAACAAGAGCATCAACCACCTCAAGGCCAAACGGGTGCCCGTTGTGCCCATGGAAGCACACGAGTTTTATCTGGCCGATGAGGAACCAGTGGAAGCGGATGCCGTTGATGTACAGAAGGTGAAGTTAGGCATTGCAAAACTGCCAGAGGGCTATCAGCAGATCATCAATCTGTATTTGATCGAAGGCTATGACCATGTGGAAATCGGAGAGATTTTGGGAATCTCGAGCAATACGTCAAAATCGCAGTACCACCGGTCAAAAAAGAAATTATTGAAAATCATAAGCGAATTGTAATGGACAATTTTGAAAAGCATATTAGGGAAAACACCGCCCAGTTCGATGAGCACAAAGCAGATCGTGCCAAACTTTGGGCCAATATCTCTGCAGCACTTGAACAGTCAGAACCCAAAGTGATTCCGCTTTGGAAACGGCCCATGCTTCGTATCGCTGCCAGTATAGTGCTGTTGTTGGGCATTGCCAGTTTTATCGGCTTGTCTGTTTACAGGGGCGGAACCACCGATACCCAATACGTCTCCAAAGAACTGTTGGAAATCGATATGCACTACAAAAACCTGGTTTCGTACCAAGTGCAATTGGTACGGAACAGTCCCAATCTTTCTGAGATGGATAAAGCCGAGTTTTTGTCCTTCATGGACGAACTAGATGCTGAATATGAGACCCTTCGCGAAGAAATGCGGAACAACCTTGACAATGAGCGCGTGCTAGAGGCCATAGTGGCCAATTACAAGAAGCGAATTGAGCTCATTGAGAATTTATTGCAACAGCTGAACGATACTAAAAAACCAGATGAAGATTATGGCTACACCTTATAAAATACTCCTGTGGATGGCCTTGGTGTCATTATCGGTGCACGTAAGTACCGCCCAGGAAAGGGTATCGAAAACCGTGGAACGAAGTTTTCCGCTCACGAATGCGGGTGAACTTGAACTGGAAAATAAATATGGAAATATTTCCGTGACCGGATGGGAGCAGGATAGGGTTTCCGTCAAAATCGATATCAGGGTAAACCACCGCAAGCGGGATAACGCCAGAGATTTGTTGGGGCGTATCGATCCCATAATCAAGTCAAGTAGTGGCTATGTTTCCATTACCTCTGAAATTTCCAATAAAAATACGGGCTGGTTCGCCGATTTCTTCAATCGCACCAATCCCATTGACTTTGACCGTAGCCGGGTGCAAATAGATTATGAGGTGTTCATGCCCAACAAAGCAGGGCTTAAAGTGACCAATCGCTTTGGCGATGTGCTCATTGAAGATTGGAGCGGTGAATTGAACACCTTGATCGAACACGGCGACCTTTGGTTAGGTGAAGACTTGAACAAGGCCGACATCATCTTAAAATTTGGAAAAGTGCGCGCCAGAGATCTGGACTATGCCAGTCTAAACTTGAAAAATGGGGAATTGGACATGGAAAATTCCAAGAGCCTACGATTGAACAGTGATGGTATGGAAATGAAAATGGGTACGGTAAACGCCTTGGAAATCTACTCCAATAAAGATGACATTGTGGTAACCGAAGTAGGCACGATCTATGGGAGCCTAAAATTCAGTACCCTAAACTTAGAACGCCTGACCCAAGATGTGGATCTGACCATGAAAATCGCTGATTTTAGGGTAGCACAGATCATTGGGCCTGAAACCGAGATAGTCATTGAGCAGGAATCGTCGGACATCAACTTGACCGTCACCGATTTTTCGCATCGCTTTGATGCCACCTTGGAACAGGGCGTGGTGCGCTTACCGAAGTCTTTTGAAAATGTGAAATCTGATATGCTCGATAAGGGAAAAAAGCTAAGAAAAATCCAAGCTACGTATGGTGAGAGCAAAGAGGGCACAATCAGTATTAATGGAATCAAGGGAATCGTCACCCTTCGGGAATAATTTTTTGTAAAGGTGCAACCTTTTATGAATTTAATTGTCTTTAGAAGAAATCAATCAAATAAACAAGTACGATGAACCATCAAAAATCAATCTTCCTACTGTTCCTTTTTCTTTCTGCCCTAGTGCTCAAAGCACAAGATGATGATGGCAACTACATCACTTTCAACGATCGTAGAAATGTGGTACACGGCGTATACCTGGGCATTGGTCTGGGCTATGGTGAAATTGAAGGTGAAGACACCTACATCGGTAGCTTTAAAGTGGCCTATGTGGCCAACCGACAGTTTGAAGTCGGGTTTTTGGCCAAAGGGCTGTATTCAAGACAGAATATTTTTAATCCGCGTAGCGGCGAAAATGACGATTTGTTTGCTGGCTACGCCGGATTTCATTTAGAACCCATTCTTTTTGGGAGATCGGCCGTTAGCCTTTCGTTTCCACTATTTATAGGTGGCGGCGCAGTGGGTTATGTTGACCGTGATACCATTGATAATGAAGAGGATTTTGACTTTGACGACGACGACTTGGATGCCGTTTTTGTTTTGGAGCCCGGGGTAAGCGCCCTTTTCAATATTTCGCGATTTGTACAGATAGAAGCTGGGGTAAAATACCGTTTCTCCAGTGAAATAGAACTGGTTGACAGTCCGATCGACCGTATCAATGGTTTTAGCACTGAAATCGGAATAAAGTTGGGGATTTTCAATATGGGCAGAAACCGATATAAAAAGCAACTGGACTGATGGAAAAGCGAAGTAAAAACAGACCAGAGCCCATACCAACGGTCAAAGTCTATTCAAAAAACGAGACCGTTTTTACCAAGGACGAACAAGAAAATTGGATGCCCATACACTTTAATTGGATTCCGATTCACCGATAAATAACTTTTAAACATCAATCAAAATGAAATCAAATGTAATTTTTGGCCTTTTGGCCACAGCACTACTTGTGTCTTCCTGTGACACAGAAACCATAAGGGTTTCAGACGAAGTTTCGATTCGGGAGTATTCCCTTACCGATTATTCAAGACTTCAGGTCTCCGGTGATTTTGATGCCTTTGTGCGCTTTTCAGATACTGAAGAACGCATTGAGATCGAGGCCAATACCAACCTACATGACAAGATTGTCGTTTCAAAAGACGGGAACACCTTGAGAATTCGACTCGAAAACAATGTGAACGTTCGCGGTAATGCCACGATGAAAGCGTACATCACCACTCGAAATATTGCTGACTACCGGGTTTCTGGTGACTCCCATGTCGAATTGGAAAATGTGTTGATAACCGATAATGTTTCGATAGATGTCACAGGGGACAGTCGCTTTACCGGAGAAATGGAAACCAATACCCTTTTTGTTGACCTCAAAGGCGATTCAGAAGTCGATATTTTCGGAACGACCACCAGGCTCGATGCCGATTTAAGCGGAGATAGTGAATTGAAAGACTACGATATGTACGTTGAAGACCTGGTTCTAAAACTCACCGGCGATAGCGAAGCCTATCTTTCAGTGTCCCAGACCATTGATATTGATGCCTCTGGTGATAGTGTTTTGAACTATCGCGGCGATGCGGAAATAATCCGTCAACGATTGAGTGGGGATTCCAAGATTCAAAAGCGGGATTAGTCAATAACGTCAGTTCGAGTGTCTGACGAAGGAGGATGTATCGAGAACCCCTGTCGGCACCAAGCTTCTCGATACATTCTCAATTTCGTTACCACTCAATTGAAAACACTCGACGTGACACCGTGGTTTGTCTATGGGCATGGAAAGTGCCGTCAGAACATTGCACCAATATCAGTTCGAGTGTCCGACCAAGGAGGATGTATCGAGAACACCTGTCGGCACCAAGCTTCTCGATACATTCTCAATTTCGTTGCCACTCAATTGAAAACACTCGAAGTGACACCATTTATTACTTGTTGGTTTTGAACTTCTTTTTAGCAAGGTTTGGCAACTGGTCAAAATTGCCTGAAATAAGTGCTGCTTTCTTAGCCTTAGACCATTTCTTGATTTGTTTTTCCGTTGCTATGGCTTGAGCTGCTTCAGTAAAATCACAGGAAAATACAAGTTTGACAGGTCTTCTGGAATAGGTATAACTGTCACGATACTTACCCGCTTTATGGGACTGTAATCGCTTGGTTAGGTCTGAAGTAATTCCGGTGTAGAAAGTACCGTCAGAACATTCTAGGATATAAACATGGAAGATTTTCATTCTTTTGAAATGATATGGATGTCAGTTCGAGTGTCCGACGAAGGAGGACGTATCGAGAACCCATGTGAGCACCAAGCTTCTCGATACATTTTCAATTTCGTTACCACTCAATTGAAAACACTCGAAGTGACACCGTGGTTTGTCTATGGGCATGGAAAGTACTGTTTGAACATTGCCTATTCATGTCTTGATTCCAATACCTTAACCACATCGTTCAATTCAAAACCTTTCGCTTGAAGTAAAATCAAAAGATGGAACAACAAGTCGGCACTTTCATTTAAGAAAAGGTCGTCATTGTCATCTTTGGCCTCGATGACCATTTCTACAGCTTCCTCCCCAACCTTTTGAGCGATTTTGTTTATCCCCTTTCGAAACAGGGAAGCCACATAACTTTTTTCATCTTCTTGGTTCTTTTTTCGGGAAGTGATAATGTCTTCCAAATGGCTCAAAAAACCAAAAGCTTGGGTATTCTCTTCCCCCCAACAGGTATCGGTACCGGTATGGCAGGTAGGGCCCACAGGATTGACCGCCACAAGAAGTGTGTCTTTGTCACAGTCTACCTTTATATCGACCAATTTTAAAAAATTGCCGCTCTCTTCCCCTTTGGTCCACAAACGTTGTTTGCTGCGGCTAAAAAAAGTGACCTTCTTTGTGTCCTTTGTTTTTTGGAGGGCTTCATCGTTCATAAAACCGAGCATCAACACATTCTTTGTTTTGGCATCTTGAATGATTGCCGGTATGAGCCCATCTGGATTTTTGGTAAAATCTACATTCATTTTTGAAATCTTGGGTCACCCTGAACGGAATCGAAAAGTCTAGATTTCTCAACCGCCCCTGCCTTGCCGTCAGGCAGGCTTGAAATGACATTTATGATAATCGAACCGGAATTCCTTTCTTCTTTAGTTCGTTCTTTAAATCGTTAATCGCTATTTCCTTAAAATGAAAAACACTGGCGGCCAATGCCGCATCTGCTTTCCCTTCGATAAACGTATCGGCAAAATGCTGCACGTTGCCCGCTCCGCCTGAAGCGATGATCGGTATATTGACCAACCCAGAAAGTTTCGCCAAGGCTACATTGGCAAAACCATTTTTGGTACCGTCATGGTTCATCGAGGTGAACAGTATCTCACCCGCACCCCTTTTTTCAACTTCTTTTGCCCATTCGAACAGGTCAATGTCGGTGGGCACCTTGCCCCCTACCAAATGTACTTTCCATTGCCCGTCAACCTCTTTGGCATCAATGGCTACCACGATACATTGCGAGCCAAATTTGGCCACCAACTCATTGATCAAATCAGGATTCTTTACCGCTGAAGAGTTGATGGACACCTTGTCGGCTCCATTTTTTAAGAGCATTCCGACATCTTCGACCGATGAGATGCCCCCGCCCACGGTAAAGGGAATATCAACCTTTTCGGCCACGTGATAGACCAATTCGGCCAAGGTGCGCCGTTTTTCCTCCGTGGCCGAAATATCTAAAAAGACCAATTCATCAGCTCCCTGTTCTGCATAGAATCGGCCCAGTTCAACAGGGTCGCCCGCATCGCGCAGATTCACAAAGTTCACCCCTTTGACCGTACGGCCATCTTTAATATCAAGACAGGGTATTATTCTTTTCGCCAACATATCAAACAAAATCTTTCAGTTGTTTTAAGTCAATATTCCCTTCATAGATCGCCTTTCCGATGATAACCCCTTCACATCCGATCTTCTTCAACCTTGGCAATTCTTCAATGGTAGAAATACCGCCACTGGCAATTAGGCTTATGCCGATTTCCTCGAAATCTTCTACCCCACTCGGACCAATCTCGGTTCGATGGTCGGTGGTCGCGGTGATGATCTCGGCATATAAATCAAATGCGGGGCCCTGTAGCATTCCGTCTTTTGAAATATCGGTACAAATCACATAGTTGATCCCTTTCTTCTTATATGATCGGATAAAAGGGACCAAATCTTCTTCTGAATCTTCTTGCCAACCCGAAACGGCAATCTTTCCATCTTTGGCATCAGCGCCCAAAATTATCTTATCGGGTCCAAATGTTTCCAACCACCGCAGAAAAACGGGTTTGTTCTTTACGGCAATACTGCCTCCCGTAATTTGTCGTGCCCCGCTCTCAAAGGCAATTTTTACATCCTCGTCACTTTTCAGTCCACCCCCAAAATCGACCTTCAAGCCAGTCTTTGAAGCAATTTGTTCCAAGATCTTGTGGTTCACGACATGTTTTGACTTGGCCCCATCCAAATCGACCAAATGGAGGTACTCGATACCGTGTGCCTCAAATTGCTTGGCCACTTCCAAGGGATTCTCGTTGTACACCTTCTTGGTAGCATAGTCTCCTTTTGAGAGCCGTACACATTTACCTTCGATGATATCTATTGCCGGAATAATTCTCATTAATCAAGTTTAGCGTTATCTATTGCCATCCATACCGGTGAATCGCCAATACTCTTAAATCCGAAATCTTCATATAAGCCATGGGCATCCTTAGTCTTAAGAGCTACTGTGAGCACCCCATCTACCATGGGATGACACATAATGTGTTGCATCAATTTTTTTCCTATTCCCATGCCCTTATACGGGTCAAAAATCATCACATCCATGAGGTATGCAAAAACGACCCTATCGGTCAAAAGTCTTGCGAACCCTATTTGTTCACCTTGATGGGTATACACTCCAAAGCATATGGAATGGTCTATGGTAGCCGTGGTCATTTCGAACGTGCGATAGTCTCCCCAATAGGAATCCTTTATTTCTCGATGAATTTTTGCAATGTTCAATCTTTCTTTTTCCGTTGAAATATAAAAGTCTTCCATAATCTAAAGTGCAAGGAAATTTTTTAAAATCTTCGCTCCGTAGCTACCCGACTTTTCAGGGTGAAATTGTACGCCATAAAAATTGTCTTTGGCAAGTGCCGCACTATATTCAAATCCATAGTTTGAAACCGCCACCGTTTCTTTACTGATGGGGGCATAATAGCTGTGCACCAGATAGATATAACCATTTTCTTTCAACCCTTTGAACAAGTTGGTTTTCAGTGAGCCTATTTGGTTCCAACCGATTTGGGGCACCTTCAGACCATTGTTGAACTTTATCACTTCGGTATCGAAAATGCCCAATCCTTCCGTATGGCCTTCCTCTGATGAATTACACATCAACTGCATGCCGAGACAAATACCCAAAACCGGCTGCTTCAATTGTGGAATCAACGCATCGAGTTTACGCTGTCGCAGCTTTTGCATGGCACTACTGGCCTCGCCCACCCCGGGAAAAATGACCTTGTCGGCGTTTATGATCTCTTCGCTGTCATTGGTCAACATGGCCTGGACACCCAACCGTTGAAAAGCGAATTGGATGCTTTGGATGTTGCCTGCGCCGTAATCGATAATTACTAAATTCATAAGAAGTATGAAGTTTGAGGTACGAAATACGAGGTTAAGTGAAAAAATAGTATCACTAGAATTAATTTTTGTTTTTTCTTGCCGTTTTTATAGACGCAACTGTAATTGCCAAAAGTTCGTCACCTTCTTTCCTTAAACGATTGATTTCATCGTGGTTAGTATCCATTATTTCCAAAAAAAGTTCTAGCCAATACACTGATTCGTCTACTTCCTCTTCCACAATTTTTAACTTGTAGATAAAGTCTGCCGTCGATTTTCCTCTTTGTGAAGCTCTGTAGTTGGCACCAACAGAACCTGAACATCGTATTAGTTGTCTTACCCATGAATCATGTTCTCTCGATTTGGGAATTTTTGCACATAACTGCCAACAATCAATGGCAAACCTCTTGGTTCTTAACTTTAAATCTTGCACTTCTTCAATACTTTTTATTTCGTACTTCGCACTTCTTACTTCGTACCTCGTACTTCTTACCTCGTACTTCTCACCTCGTACCTCGTTCTTCTAATTTCGTACCTCCTACTTCCGACTTATATCATTCCCTTTGTACTGGGCAATACCATTTTTTCAGGGTCACGCTTAACAGCCATTTTAATCGCCTTTGCAAATGCTTTGAATATCGCCTCTATTTTGTGGTGTTCGTTAATGCCCTCAGCCTTGATGTTCAGATTGGCCTTGGCACCATCGGTAAAAGATTTGAAAAAATGCAAGAACATCTCGGTCGGCATATCACCAATTTTTTCCCTTTTAAATTCGGCATGCCACTCTAACCAGTTTCTACCACCAAAATCGATTGCCACTTGGGCCAGACAATCATCCATCGGCAGGGCAAAACCATAGCGTTCAATACCAAGTTTATTGCCCAAGGCTTTTGCAATGGCTTCTCCCAATGTGATGGCGGTATCTTCAATGGTGTGGTGCTCATCAACCTCTAGATCCCCATCTGTTTTGATTGTTAGGTCCATTTGCCCATGGCGCGCCAGCTGATCCAGCATATGGTCAAAGAAAGCCAGTCCCGTGTTGATGTCGCTTTTGCCTCCGCCATCTAGATTCAATTCAATTTGAACCTCGGTCTCGTTGGTCTTTCTAACGACCCTTGCCTTTCGGTTTACTTGTTTTAGCAAGCTGTAAATGTCTTGCCAATCACTGGTTTCAAGGGCAATGTATTGTTGGAGTTCTTTTTCATCAACACCCAATTCTGATAGTCCGAGATTGGTTTTGTTCTGAATGAAAATGCCTTTGGCGCCCAAGTTTTTGGCCAATTCTATATCGGTCATCCTGTCGCCGATCACATAGGAGTTTTTAAGGTCATATGCTTCGGAAAAATATTTTTTCAACAACCCGGTACCTGGCTTACGGGTATCGGCACCCTCATCTGGAAACGTTTTGTCAATACAGATTTCATCAAATACAATTCCCTCATTTTCAAACGATTTAACGATGAAATGTTGCACGGGCCAGAACGTTTCTTCAGGAAAGGCATCTGTGCCCAATCCATCTTGGTTGGTGACCATGACCAATTCAAAATCGAGCTCTCTGGCAATCTTTCCCAAAAAGGAGAACACATTGGGATAGAACTCCAACTTTTCGAATGAATCGATTTGCTCATCTTCCGGCTCCCTTATCAAAGTGCCGTCCCTGTCAATAAACAATACTTTCTTACTCATTGTCCAATTCGTTTAGGGCGTTAATCAAATGTTTGTTCTCTTCGGCAGTGCCAATGGTGAAGCGCAATGTATTCTCACATAAAGGCTGTGTACTTCGGTTTCTTGCCACAATTCCCTTTTGTAACAGTTCTGTGTACCTTCTGTCGGCATCATCGACCCTGGTCAACAAAAAATTTGCATCTGATGGAAAAACCTCTCTCACAAAACCAATCTTGTACAAAGTTTGGCGCACCACTTCGCGTTGCCCGAGTATCGCATTCACTTGTTTCTCCAGACCTTTCTGGTCTAAAAGGCCTTTTTTTGCCTGTTGCTGTGTCAGCTCATTGACGTTATACGGTGGCTTGATTTTTTTCAAAATAGCGATGATCGCCTCTGATGCGTAGCATACTCCCATTCGAATACCCGCCATACCATAAGCCTTTGACAATGTTTGTGTGACGATCAGGTTCGGATATGTGCCCAATTTAGAAATCCAACTCTCCTTTTTAGAGAAATCGATATACGCCTCATCGATGACCAGCAAACCATTGAAACCCTTCAAAACCTGCTCGATATGTGCTGTCTCAAAGCTGTTCGCAGTGGGGTTATTGGGTGAACAGAGAAAAATTAGTTTCGTTCTACCATCGACGGTATCGAGAACCTGATCGGTATTTGGTTGAAAATCGTTGGTCAACAACACTTCTTTTACCCTTATTTCATTGATGCCCCCCAGCACTTTGTACATGCCATAAGTGGGCGGTAGAATGATCACATTATCTACTTTGGGTTCGCAAAAAGCCCTGAAGAGCAGGTCCAGGACCTCGTCACTGCCATTGCCCACCAAAATTTGTGACTCCGGTATCCCTTTCAGGTCTGCCAAAATATTCTTTACGCTTCGCTGGTGTGGGTCGGGGTAACGATTCATTCCATTCTCGAACGGATTCTCGTTGGCATCTAAAAAAACCATTTGCGAACCGTCTGCAAGGTATTCATCCCTTGCCGAGGAGTAGGGTTTCAAAGACTTGACATTTTCCCTTACCAAACCATCTAATGTAAACTTCATCATATTAAGATTTCTCGACTGCGTCTGCTTTGTCGCAGGCAGGTTCAAAACTATTGCCCTTTTAATTCATTCAACCTAAGCGTGACCGCATTTTTATGCGCCTCCAGCTCCTCTGCCCCGGCCATGATCTCGATGGAAGGCCCCAATTGTTTCATGCCCTCTTTTGAAATTTTCTGAAAGGTCATACTTTTCATAAAACTATCTAGGTTGACCCCGCTGTATTGCTTCGCATAGCCATTGGTGGGCAGGGTGTGATTGGTGCCCGAAGCATAATCACCAGCGCTTTCGGGGGTGTAATTTCCGATGAAGACCGAACCGGCATTGGAAACATTGTCGACAAAGAAAGCCTCATTGGCCGTACAAATTATCAAATGTTCAGGACCATACTCATTGATAAGGTCCAACGCTTGTTGCGCATCTTCCATAAAGATCAATCGACTGTTGCCCATTGCCTTTTCTGCCATTTCTTTTCGAGGAAGTTTTACCAACTGTCTTTTGATTTCTTTTTCGACCTCGTCGATAAACGCTTTGGAAAGCGAAACGAGTACCACTTGGCTATCAGGGCCATGCTCGGCCTGGCTCAATAAATCGGAGGCCACAAAACCGGCATTTGCCGTATCGTCGGCCAAGACCAACAGCTCACTTGGCCCCGCGGGCATATCGATTGCGGTACCGAACCGCATTGCCACTTGTTTGGCTACGGTCACGTACTGGTTGCCAGGACCAAAGATCTTAAAGACTTTCGGAATGCTCTCGGTGCCCAATGACATGGCCGCAACAGCCTGTATGCCCCCTATCTTGAACAATGTTTTGATTCCGCAAAGCTGGGCGGTATATAGAATGGCCGGATGCACGTTGCCCTTTTTATCGGGGGGCGTGCAAAGCACAATTTCTTTGCAACCTGCTATTTTTGCGGGAATGGCCAGCATCAAAATCGTTGAGAACAGCGGTGCCGTACCACCGGGTATATAAAGACCTACCTTTTCAATGGGCCGCTTTTCTTGCCAACAGCGAACCCCTGGCATTGTGTCAACGGTCAATCTTTCTGTTTTTTGGGCATTGTGGAATTTCTCGATATTGGTTTTGGCCACGGCAATGGCTTGTTTCAGCGCTTCAGGCACTTCTGCCTTGGCCGCCATGATTTCTGATTCGGCCACCTTAAAGTCTTCACAATCAGCCCCGTCAAATTGTTTTGCATATTTTTTGACGGCATTGTCGCCCATGGTCTTGACTTCCTTAAAAATGTCAAGGACCAAATCCTCAATATCGTCATACGATACCGCGGGCCTTTTTAAAAGTCCAGGCCAAATGTCTCTATTAGGGTTCTCAATTCGTTGCATCACAATACCATTTTTTCAATCGGACATACCAAAATACCTTCCGCACCGGCCAATTTCAGTTCGTCAATGACCTCCCAAAATTTATCTTTGTTGATGACCGTATGTACCGAACTCCACCCTTCTTCGGCCAAAGGCAGTACCGTTGGGCTGCGCATACCGGGCAAGACGGTGATCACCTCATCTAGTTTGGCATTTGGCACATTCATCAGCACGTAACGGTTCTGTCTGGCCTGCAAGACCGATTGTAGTCTGAATACCAGTCTGTCAAGAATGGCCGCCCGTTCATCAGTGATCTTGGGTGATACGGCCAAGACCGCCTCGCTGGTCAAGAGCACTTCCACTTCTTTTAGATTGTTCTTGAACAAAGTGCTACCACTTGAGACAATATCACAGATGGCGTCTGCCAAACCTATATTCGGGGCAATCTCTACAGAACCATTGATGACATGCAGTTCGGCCTCGACGCCCTGGGAATCAAAGTACTTCTTTACCGTATTGGGATAGGAAGTGGCCACCTGCTTGCCCTGAAAATCTTTGACCGATGAGTATTTTACAGATTTCGGTACCGCCAGTGATACCCGGCACTTTGAGAAGCCCAATTTCTCAACTATTCGAATATTGCCCCCTTTTTCATACAACAGGTTTTCGCCGATGATGGCAATATCGACCACCCCATCTTGTAAATACTGTGGAATATCGCTGTTTCTAAGGTAAAAGACTTCTAACGGAAAGTTGCGTGCCGTAGCCTTCAATTGGTCTTTGCCGTTGTTAATGGAAATACCGCACTCCTTCAATATTTTCAAGGAATCTTCATTTAACCTTCCCGACTTTTGAATCGCTATTCTGATTTTGGCCATTGTTCTTTATTTTTTGAAATCCCGCCATGGCGGAAATAAAAAAACCCGTTCGATTGCTCAAACGGGTCTGCTATTTCGATACACACAAAACATCGTCACCTCGCCTGAGCGCAAGTACCGATATGGTGATGTGTGTTGTTATTTCTCATTTCAGGTCAAAAATAGAATTTATTTTTTTACAAAAAAACTAAAATTAGTTATTTCCCAAAATCAGGGGGAGTCCGTCATCACCTGAACCCACCACCACCACTTTGGCATTCGGTGATTGTGACAATTTCAATGTTGCCTCTATTCCCTTGTCTTGCAATATCTTATCGGTCAGGGAAGCGCTCAAAATTCTATTGGCATCGGCCTTGCCCTGAGCCTCGATACGCTGTCTTTCGGCTTCTTTTTCGGCCTTCTCCAATCTAAACTCATACTCCAATGATTCTTGCTCTTGCTTTAATTTTCGTTCAATGGCTTCCTTTATGGTCGGGGGCAGTGTGACATCCCTGACCAGTACTTCGTCCAACACGATATATTGCTCTCCCACTATTTTTTGGGTCTCTTCAAAAATCTCTTGCTGAATGGCATCGCGCTTGCTCGAATAGAGTTGCTCTGGTGTGTAGCGACCCACAACGCTTCTTGCCGCAGATCGAATCGTCGGCAGAATGATCCGGTCTAGATAATTCTCACCGATTTCTTTGTGCAGTTTGCCCAGATCGGTGAAGTCAGGTTTGTACCAGGCCGAAGCATCTAATTGAATATCCAATCCGTTTGAAGAGAGTACTTTCATCTTTTCAAAGATTTCTTGCCTACGTACTTCGTAAATATATACTTTGTTCCATGGGGCAACAAGGTGAAAGCCTTCCTCAAGCGGTGGCCTATCGGTCACCACACCCCCTCCGAAGCGTTTCCAAAGCACTCCCGCCTCACCGGCACCGATGTTCACCGCTGATTTGGAAATTAAAATAACCAGTAAAATAATGACAAAAACCGTCGGTAAGGCAATTTTTGGTAATCTATCCATTTTATTCTCGTTTTAAAGTAATCCGTTATATTTTCTAATGAACCATTCCGCGGCAAGTGTAAGTGCCAACAGCCCCAACAAAATGCGAAAATCTATTAAAGATACAACATTTTGACGGCCTTTTTGAATGGGCACAAAGCGTTCATCGGTCAAAAGTTGTTGCACTAAATCCCCATTTTGGTCGGGATAAAATAATCTACCGTTTGATTTTTCGGCCAATCTTTGGAGTTTATCATCATTAGCTGATAGAAACTGGCCCTCAAGGTCAAAATCGAGTATTTTGAAACTTCCCGATCGTGAAGTGTTCTCACCGCCGACCGTAACGGTAAAGTCATACTCCCCTGCCGGTAAATCTCCTAAATCCACATCGTAACGGTTACCCTTTAAAAGCATGGGTATGGTTCGTGATTGCCCGGTTTCGGTATTCTTAACGGTAATGCCCAAAGAAGCGTTCGCGTCGAAAACAAAAGCCTTGTCAAAATAGGATGCCCCAATGACAACACCCATTTTTCCATCGTAAATAGAATTGTAATTGACCGTTAATCTTCTTTTCGCCGCATTGGCAGTGATATTGAGCAACAATCTTCCCAAGAGGGCATCAAAGGCCTCAAATGAACCATTTTGGCGATAGGTCTCGATACGCCATTTCCAGATATCCTCCCCGAACAGCACTATCTCTTTTGGGTCGTTCAATACCGTCATAAGGGGAGCTTCCATATCAACGCCCCTTATTCTTTGGAAAAAGAGAGGTTCATGGTTCTGGTTCATCATAATCTCGCCCAGATCTATTTTAAGGGGAGGGAACCCCTCTACCGATAATCCGCCCAAATCAAAAAGACCAAAAGTTTCGTTTTTTACGGGGAAAACGTCCTCTGCCTGGCGGAAACTTTCTTTGGTATAGGCTGATTGCACGCTATTGAGAAAATTCCAGTCCGTTTTGGTGCCGGCAATGGTGAATACCCCTATACCCCTGTTTTTGATATAGTCATAGATTTTTTGAAACGACCTATTGGGTTGGTAGAGAATCAATACATCAAAATCATCAAGCGTTTCCAAATCGATATTCGGATTCTTGAAAGCAACCTGTCGTTGCGCGTTCGATTCAATGGCCTTCTTCAATACGCCCATGTCTGGGTGCAATTTATCAGAAACCAAGGCCACATTTGTCTTTTCGTCAATGACTTCGATTACAGCCTGTTTACTGTTATTGGCCGTGTTACGCTCATTGGGCAGTCGGCCTATCGATGCCGTGATTGTTTTATTGCCCACGGTACCTGCCTGTAAAGACATGTCTATGGTCGTGCTGTTCGTGTCGGAATCAAAAGATAATTGCACGCTCTGAACCAGTTGTCCGTCCATGAATACCTGCATTTCTGTGGATCGTGGCCCGTCACCTTCATAAATAACGGTCACCTCAACTGGAAACTTATTGTTCAAAAAAGCGTAACGATTCAAATTGATCCGCTCTACCCAAAAATCTTCATAACGAGTGGTATCGCCCAATACCAAAGGAAATATGGTCAACCCATCGCCATACTTCTGAAATTCATAATCAAAACCAAGATTCTGATTGCCATCGGTCAACAGCACCAAGGCCGTATTTTGTCGATCATGTATCTTCTCAATGCGCTGCAGCGCATTGTGGACATTGGTGTACTTTCCCCCGAAATCGATACTGTCGCCCACCGAAACCGTATTGTCAAAACCATAACGGAAGATATTAAAGCGATCAGCGAGTTCACCTGTGCCTTGAATCTTATCTGAAATTTCATGAAAAGCCTCTACCCCACCCAATCGTGATATTGATTCAGAGTTGTCTATGGCCATTACCAAATTGGGCTTCTCGACAAAATTTTCGTGTCTGGTAAACTTCGGATTGATCAATAGCAGAGCAGCCACAAAAAAGCTCAAGAACCGCAAGAAAAATAGGGTTACTTTCAAATTAGACCGTTTCGCCTTTCGTAAATACTGCCAATATGCCACAACCAAAGAGGCGAACCCGGCAAGAATAATCAACAAAATGGTCTGTGTCTGCATATTTTGACCTGTTGTAGGCCCAACTGGTTATGTGAGCATGCCCCCATCAACATTGAGCACTTGTCCCGTGACATATGCCGACATATCAGAGGCCAAGTACAGACAGGCATTGGCGACATCTTCTGGGCTGCCACCACGCTTGAGCGGAATGGCATCACGCCAGCCCTGCACCGTTTTCTCGTCTAATTTTTCGGTCATTTCGGTTTCGATGAACCCCGGTGCAATGGCATTACAACGAATGTTACGCGAACCCAGTTCTAAGGCAATTGATTTGGTAAAGCCTATCATTCCGGCCTTGGAGGCCGCATAGTTCGCTTGGCCCGCATTGCCCTTTACACCCACCACACTGCTCATATTGATGATGGAGCCCTTGCGCTGTTTCAACATGGTGCGCTGCACGGCCTTCGTCATATTGAACACCGACTTCAGATTGACCTCGATGACCGAATCAAAATCTTCTTCGCCCATGCGCATGAGCAGATTGTCTTTGGTAATGCCCGCATTGTTAACCAACACATCTATACTACCAAAATCTTCCAGCACCTGGGCCACCAATTTTTCAGATTCTTCAAAACTGGCCGCATTACTTTTATAGGCCTTGGCCTTGACACCCAACCCTTGCAGTTCTTTTTGCAGTTCGAGTGCGGGGCCCTCACTTGATGAATAGGTAAAGGCTACATTGGCACCCTGTTCGGCGAAGACTTTGGCAATGCCACTTCCGATTCCACGACTGGCACCTGTTATAATGGTATTTTTTCCTTCGAGTAATTTCATTTGTTTTGTTTTGGTGGTTCTTCAAATATAAGTCTTGTAGCACAGAAAGGCATTAAAAAATCCCGAAGGCTTTCGGGATTTATAATAGTTTTAACGGTATGATCAGGCCATTACCTCTTTTACCTTAAGGCCGATATCAGCAGGTGAGTCGACCACATGGATACCACATTCGCGCATTATTTTCTTTTTTGCCTGTGCAGTGTCATCGCTACCTCCTACGATGGCCCCCGCATGCCCCATGGTTCTGCCAGCTGGAGCGGTCTCGCCTGCAATGAAACCCACAATGGGCTTGTTGCTGCCATTTTCTTTGTACCACCTTGCGGCCTCGGCCTCAAGCTGCCCCCCTATCTCTCCGATCATGACCACACACTCGGTCTCAGGGTCATTGATGAGCATTTCAACTGCGTTTTTGGTCGTTGTGCCAATTATGGGGTCACCACCAATGCCTATGGCAGTCGAAATACCCAAACCTTGTCTTACCACTTGGTCTGAGGCTTCGTAGGTCAACGTTCCAGATTTGGAGACGATTCCCACATTGCCCTTTTTGAAAACGAATCCGGGCATTATTCCTACTTTGGCCTCTTCAGGTGTTATCACCCCCGGGCAATTGGGACCTATCAAAACACAGTCTAGATTCTTGATGTAGTCATAGGCTTTAACCATATCGGCAACCGGAATGCCCTCAGTAATCGTGATGACCACCTTAATGCCGGCATTGGCCGCTTCCATAATGGCATCGGCAGCAAAAGCAGGCGGCACAAAAATGATGCTGGTATCGGCTCCGACCTTTTCGACGGCTTCTTCGACCGTATTGAACACAGGTTTGCCCAAATGCTCTTGGCCGCCTTTTCCAGGAGTCACCCCTCCTACGACATTGGTACCATACTCAATCATTTGTTCGGCATGAAACGTGCCTTCGCTTCCTGTAAAACCCTGAACAATGATCTTGGAATCTTTATTGACTAAAACACTCATCGCTTACTTTGAATTTGCTTGCAAAAATATGGGTTGAAGCTGAAACGCCAGCATCAATCCCCAATCTTTTTTAACTTCTCAAGTATGTAGGGTATCTGTCGAACGCCGGCCATTTGCTTGAGTTTTTCACGGGACTCTTCCGCAGGACTTCCAAAATAGGTTTTGCCGCCTTTCAATGATTTGGAAATACCCGTCTGCGCGAGCACCACGGCACCCTTGCCTATGGTAGCCCCGCTGGTGACACCAACCTGACCCCAAAAGGTGACCTCGTCTTCTACCACTACGCAGCCCGCTATGCCCACTTGCGAGGCGATTAGGCATTTCTTACCAATAACGGTATCGTGGCCCACTTGAATCTGATTGTCCAATTTTGAACCTTCCTTGATAGTAGTGCTTCCCGTAACACCACGATCAATGGTACATCCTGCGCCAATATCAACATTATCTTCAATGACGACATTGCCTCCAGAAACCAATTTATCATACCCCTCAGGACGATTCTTATAGTAAAAGGCATCAGCACCCAACACTGTTCCTGAATGGATGGTGACATTGCTACCGATCACACAATCATCGTAAATGGTCACGTTCGGGTGGATCAAACAATTTTTCCCGATTCTTACATTGTTTCCAATGAATACGTTGGGCTGTATAACAGTACCCTCCCCTATTCGGGCGGTATCGGAAATGCTGGTACTGGCACGCTCAAATGGGTTGAAATGAAGGGTGAGTTTGTTGAAATCACGAAAAGGATCTTCAGAAATGAGCAATGCTTTTCCATCAGGGCATTCCACTTCTTTATTGATCAATACGACCGTTGCCTTTGACTGTAAGGCCTTCTCATAGTACTTCGGATGGTCTACAAACACAATATCGCCTGCTTCGACCACATGGATCTCGTTCATGCCCAAAACCGGAAAATCATCAGCACCGACATATTGGGCATTGATGATTTTGGCAATTTCCCTTAATTGATATGTTCGAGGAAATTTCATTGACTACTCTTTGGCCCTCTCTTGATAAGAACCGTTCGAGGTATCGATCTTTATTCTATCCCCTTCATTGATGAACAGGGGAACATTGATACGTGCACCGGTCTCAACGGTCGCAGGTTTAGTGGCGTTCGTTGCCGTGTTGCCCTTTACGCCCGGCTCGGTATGGGTAACCTCGAGCACCACGCTGGCAGGCATCTCGACCGACAAGGGCATGTTGTCTTCTGCGTTGAAAATAATGGTGACCACCTCGCCTTCTTTTATAAGCTCAGGGCTATCCAAATTGTTTTTTTGCAAAGCGATTTGATTGTAGTCATCTGTGTTCATGAAGTGGTAGGTCTCCCCCTCGGCATACAAAAACTGGTACGAGCGTGTTTCAACCCTGACATCTTCAATCTTATGGCCCGCTGAGAAGGTGTTGTCGATGACCTTGCCCGTTGTCACACTTTTTAGCTTGGTACGCACAAATGCTGGACCCTTACCTGGTTTTACGTGCAAGAATTCGACTATTTTATATATGTCATTGTTGTACTTGATGCACAATCCCTTTCGAATATCTGATGTGTTTGCCATTCTATTTAATTTGTGCTGAAATATCCTTTCATGATGCCGCGCTGTGAATCTCTGATAAACTGTAAGATTTCATCCCTTTCAGGGGTAGCTTCCATTTCTGCCTCTATGATTTCTGCAGCTTGAGAATTGTTGTAATGTTTTTGGTATAGAATTCTATAGATGTTCTGTATCTCACGTATTTTATCGGCCTCGAATCCCCTTCTTCGCAGCCCAATTGAATTGATCCCCACATACGAAAGGGGCTCTCGAGCGGCTTTTACGAAAGGTGGCACATCTTTTCTCACCAAAGATCCCCCGGTCACAAAGGCGTGCTGGCCTATCGATACAAATTGGTGCACGGCCACCATGCCGGCCAGCACTACATTATCACCAATGGTCACATGGCCTGCCAAGGTCGAGTTGTTGGAAAAAATACAGTTGTCACCGATAAAGCAATCATGCGCTACGTGGCAATAGGCCATTATCAGGCAGTTTTTACCGATGACCGTCTTCATTCGATCTTCGGTGCCCTTGTTTATGGTCGCACATTCCCGTATAGTGGTGTTATCGCCAATGTGCACCGTAGTGTCCTCCCCTTTATATTTCAGGTCTTGCGGAATCGCAGAAATTATCGCACCGGGAAAAATATTACAGTTCTTGCCTATTCGGGCACCTTCCATAATGGTCACGTTTGAGCCTATCCAGGTTCCCTCTCCTATCACCACATTATTATGGATGGTCGTAAAGGGTTCAATGACCACATTTTTGGCAATCTTGGCTCCTGGATGTACGTAAGCAAGGGGTTGGTTCATATCAGTTTCCTTTTACTTTAGTGATCTGTGCCATAATGAGCGCTTCTGAAACCAATTTTCCGTTTGCATAAGCTTGGCCCTGCATTTCGCAAATGCCCCTACGAATCGGTGAAATCAAATCGAGCTTGAATATCAACGTGTCGCCCGGCACAACTTGCTGCTTATATCGAACGTTATCGATCTTCAAAAGATAAGTAAGGTAGTTTTCAGGGTCGGGTACCGTGCTCAACACCAAAATTCCGCCGGTCTGCGCCATGGCCTCAATTTGCAGCACCCCAGGCATAACGGGCGCCCCAGGAAAGTGGCCGACAAAAAAAGGTTCGTTCATGGTCACATTTTTTACCCCAATGACATGCTTGTCTGAAAGCTCGAGTATTTTATCGATCAACAGAAATGGTGGCCGATGGGGTAGCATTTCCATTATTTGGTTCACGTCTTTTACAGGGGTGGCATGTAGATCGACCTTCGGAACGTAATTTCGGCGTTCCATTTTTATGATCTTGTGCAGTTTTTTGGCAAACTGGGTATTAACGTAATGCCCTGGCTTGTTGGCAATGACTTTTCCCCTGATCCTGGTGCCCACCAGTGCAAGGTCGCCCACTACATCGAGTAGTTTGTGCCTTGCCGCTTCATTCGGTTGGTGGAGCGTCAAATTGTCAAGTATGCCGTTGGGCTTTACCGAAAGCTTCTTTTTGTTGAATGCCTTTTCCAATTTTTTCATGGTGGCCCCAGAAATCTCCTTGTCAACGTAAACTATGGCGTTGTTCAGATCACCACCCTTTATCAACCCGTGCTCTAACAGCATTTCGAGTTCGTGCAGAAAGCTAAAGGTACGCGCATCGGCGATTTCGTCCTTAAAATCTGAAAGGTGCTCTAAGGTAGCGTTCTGGGTGCCGAGTACTTTGGTTCCAAAATCGACCATAGTGGTCACTTGGTACTCTTCAGCCGGAATTACCGTAATCTCACTTCCCGTGGCTTCATCCTTATATGAAATAACATCATTGACCACATATTCTTCGCGGTCGGCCTTTTGTTCTTCAACACCTGCTTCTTCCAACGCCTCGACAAAAAATTTGGAAGAACCGTCCATGATCGGGGGTTCTGGCGCATCCAATTCAATCAAGACATTGTCAATGTCCATTCCCATCAAAGCGGCCAAAACATGCTCTGATGTCTGTATCTTCACCCCGTTTTTCTCAAGGTTGGTTCCCCTTTGGGTGTTGACCACATAGTTGGCATCGGCTTCGATGATGGGTTCACCCTCAAGGTCTATCCGCTTAAAGGCATAACCGTGGTCGGCCCCTGCAGGGTTAAAGGTCATGGTTACATTTTCTCCAGTATGGAGGCCGACCCCCTTTAAGGAAACCGACTTTTTAATCGTTTTTTGCTTACTGCTCGTCTGTATCACTGTCACTCCTTTTTTCTAAGTCAGCAATTTGATTTACAATCTTGGGCAAGTTTTTGAAGTGTACGTATGATTTATTATAGTCTCCATAATTGAGTGCTGGCGACCCTTGCAATACCTCATCGTCCTTTACATTGCGTCCAATACCGGATTGGGCCTGTATCTTCACCCGATCTCCAATGATAATGTGCCCAACAATACCCACTTGGCCACCGATCAAGCAATGCTTGCCGATTTTGGTAGATCCCGCGACCCCGGTCTGTGCGGCAATGGCGGTATGTTCACCAATCTCGACATTATGGGCGATCTGAATTTGATTGTCTAACTTCACGCCCTTTCGCAAAATGGTCGACCCAAGGGTGGCCCTATCAATGGTCGTACCCGCGCCAACATCTACATTGTCTTCTAAAATCACATTGCCCGTTTGGGGAACCTTGCTGTACTCACCTTTTTCATTTGGTGTAAAACCAAAACCATCAGCCCCGATAATGGCACCACTATGTATGACGCAATCATTACCGATTATGGATTCAGAATAGATCTTGGCCCCTGCATAAATCAAGACATCATTACCAATGGTAACATTGTCACCTATATATACATTGGGGTAAACCTTGACATTGTCGCCAATTTTCACATTATCGCCCAAATATGAAAAAGCCCCAAAATAGAACCCTTCACCGTACATCGCGCTCTCAGAAATATACGATGGACTCTCAATACCAATCTTGTTGTTCTTGACTTGATTGTAGTATTCCAATAATTTTGAGAACGATTTATAGGCATCTTCGACCTTTATCAAAGTGGTCGAGATTGCCTGTTCGGGCACGAAATCTTTGTTGACAATGGTAATTGACGCCTTGGTCGAGTATATATAGGGAGTGTATTTCGGATTGGCCAAAAATGTCAACGACCCCTTTTCTCCCTCTTCTATTTTTGACAATTTGTGGACGGCCGTTTGAGGATTTCCCTCAACCTCTCCCTCTAGTATTCCAGCAATTTGGGTGGCCGTAAATTTCATCGCTGCAAAAGTAAGAAAATTTGTCAAACGCTTGCTTTGGGATAGCAGGCATAGTATTTGGTCGTAATCTTTGGAAAAGTGCCCCTGCCAAAATGGTCGGAAACCTTTTCAAGGTCGTTCAGCTTTCCATTTTTTCCAAGGATGTTGATTTTTTGGTATTCATTGTCATATACCTGGTTTTTCACCAGACCTGAAAACACAAAATATTGTGCCTCTTCATCGCCCAACTGGTATTCTTTTTTTACCCATGCCAATTTTTCGCCAAGTCGTTGTGGGTTTATTGGCTTGTTTCTCAATTTTATTTTCAGGAGCCTTCGTTCCAACAGCATTTTACAAAGCCTGGCCAGCACAAGATCATCTGAGCCCTGCCAGCGCTTTATGGCCGATAGTACGTCGATATCATCAAGATTGGCAAAACCATCTAGAATGTCATCATCAAATGCATTGTTTGTTATTGAATGGTTTAAAAAGAACTTTAAAGCTTCGCTGCCCTCGAGGTTTTTGCCCCTACTGACCAAAAACCTGGCCCTCTTTAAAATCTTGACCAAAAGCAACTCGGCCATCAAACTGGTCTTGTGCAGGTACACCTGCCAGTACATGAACCTACGGGCCATCAGAAATTTTTCAACGGCATATATCCCTTTCTCTTCGATCACCAATTCATCGTTGACCACATTGAGCATGGTAATCAATCGCTCAGAGTTGATGTTGCCTTCGGTGACCCCGGTATAAAAGCTGTCGCGCTTGAGATAATCTAAACGATCCATATCTAACTGGCTTGAGACCAATTGGTTCATGAATTTTCTAGGGTAGGTGCCCTTGAAAATCTGCAGGGCCAGATGCAAACGACCGTCAAAAACTTGGTTCAATCGTTCCATAAAACGTATCGACAATTGTTCATGACCGATACCGCTTACCAACGAATCTTCCAAAGCGTGTGAAAAGGGGCCATGGCCGATATCATGTAATAATATCGCGCAGAGCAATCCATTTTCCTCTTCCCCTGAAATAAGAACATTCTTTAACCGCAACAGCTGAATGGCCTGGGTCATCAAGTGCATACTGCCCAAGGCATGGTGAAATCGGGTATGGTGTGCCCCAGGAAACACCAAATATGACATGCCCATTTGTGATATGCGCCGCAATCGCTGAAAATACCGATGGTCGACCAGCTCTAAAATTAGTTCATTCTGAGTTCCAATAAAACCGTAAATTGGATCGTTAAAGATGTTGAGCTTGTTGCTTTTCGCCAAAGTGAACACTAGTTTAACACACAAAGATAAACACTATATGAACAACATTTCCATTCTCTGGGTAGATGACGAAATAGACCTTTTGAAGCCACATATACTTTTTTTGGAAGACAAGAACTATCAAGTGGTGACTTGCCAAAGTGGCCAGGAGGCTTTGGTCGAGATACGCGATAAGTCTTTTGATATTGTCTTTTTAGATGAGAACATGCCCGGTATCTCAGGATTGGAAACCTTGAACGAGATCAAACAATACGACGCTTCACTGCCCATTGTAATGATCACCAAGAGCGAGGAAGAATACATCATGGATGAGGCCATAGGCTCACAAATAGCCGATTACCTTATCAAACCCGTCAATCCGAATCAAATACTGCTCTCTTTAAAGAAAAGCCTTGACAATTCACGTCTGGTCTCTGAACGTACCACTGCCAATTACCAACAAGAGTTTCGAAAAATTGCCATGGACCTTTCTATGGTCAATTCTTGGGAAGAGTGGACAGAACTTTACAAAAAATTGATCTATTGGGAACTTCGGCTTGAGGATATCGAAGATTCAAGCATGTTCGAAATATTGGAATCGCAGAAAGTAGAGGCCAATAACCAGTTCGGAAAGTTTGTAGATAAAAACTATGGTGATTGGTTTGATGATGACGATGCTCCCGTTATGTCACATACGCTGTTCAAAAAATTGGTCAGACCAGAGCTTACAGACGCCCCTACCCTAATGGTGGTCATTGACAATTTACGGTATGATCAATGGCTTGCCTTCGAAGATGTGCTGACCAATTTTTATCGTAAGAAAAAAGAAGTACCCTATTGCAGTATACTGCCAACGGCCACACAATATGCCCGTAATGCCATTTTCTCGGGGCTTGCCCCTTTAGCTATGGAAAAGCGGCACCCCGACTGGTGGAAGAACGATACCGATGAGGGGGGCAAAAATCTTTTTGAAGATAAGTTTTTGGGAGCACAGCTGAAACGATTGGGCATGGACCTCAAATGGGAATACCATAAAATCAGCAGTTTGAAACAAGGCAAGCAGTTGGCGCAAAATTTCAAATCACAGAAAGACAATGACCTAACGGTCATCGTCTACAATTTTGTCGATATGCTCTCACATGCCAAGACCGAGATGGAGGTTATCAAAGAACTGGCGTCAAATGACAAGGCCTACCGTTCACTGACCCTTAGCTGGTTCAAAAACTCCCCTTTGCTTGAGATCATACAGCAAGCCCAATTGCTCGGCATGAAATTGATCATCACCACCGATCATGGCACCATCAACGTGAAACACCCTTCAAAGGTGATCGGCGACCGTGAGACCAGTTTGAACCTGCGTTATAAAACAGGCCGAAGCCTTACGTATGAAGAAAAAGATGTATTGGCGGCCAAAAATCCGCACAAAGTACATTTACCGAACATCAATTTGAGTAGTTCGTTCATTTTTGCCAAGAACGACCTGTTTTTTGCCTACCCGAACAATTATAACCATTACGTCGGCTATTATCGCAATACCTACCAACACGGCGGGGTGTCTCTAGAAGAAATGATTGTGCCTTTTGTTGTTTTAGAGGCTAAATAAGATGTTTTGAAATTGGTGTCTCACTTTTGCCTTCTTAAAAAAAGCCCATATAATGGCATCAGCCTATATAAAAAGTAAAACCTAGGGAATTTATATTTTCCCTAAGTTTTAACCTTACAAAAACAATGGGTACTAGGAAGACATAATTGCATAAAAATCCCTTCCAAATTCAAATGCAGCAAAGGCAATAACAATAGCTATGAATATTCCCCATAAAACCAAGTTTATTACATTTTTTTTGTCTTCTGCCATTTTTATTCTATTTGATTATATGATAGAAACCTTTTACAAGCACATTGTAGTTAATAGTAATATGATTCTTTAAATAAATCAGAAGAACACAATAAATATATTGGTTCAAACTACTAGAACTCCATTGCACTCAACCATATTCCTGCTTGTATCCCAAGATATACAACAAGCAGAAAAAAAACAGTTAGTACCAATATTCTTTTTTTTTCATAAGAAATTAAAAACACTTTTAAACTCCTCGATTGCAACTATTGTAATGTTATATAAAGAGTGTAGGATTGATATCGTGATAAAGGAGGAAAAACTTCTTTTTTCAGAATAATAATACACTATCCCCCAGAAAAGCCCAAGGAATACCATAATTATTATATATGTTAAATCAAAGAAGTGAAATAGACCAAATACAATTGCCGAAAAGATAATGGAAACCCACAATGTTTTCACCTCGCTTAATCGTTTTCCAAAAAGAAGATAAAGAAAAACAAAGCATCCCCTTATTAGGAAAATTTGAAATATTAGCGTCTCTAAAACAGGTGCTATTAGCGCAATCAAGATAAAAAACACCCATTTATTGTTAATTTCAGAAATCGGGTTTTTTTGAATTGGATTATAATCAAATACCTCTTCAACCCCCATTAAAGGAAGGATAAAAAAAAGTAGGGCAAGACCGTAAAAATATGCTATGAATATCGGATAAGACTTAACATTTAGAACCCTATCTATCTCCTGACAAAAAAAACCTATCATGATGCCCTAAAAAGAAAACTAAAGAAATTGACTAAAAAGCAAAACAAACACGTTCATTGAAAAATCATTAAACTCCCCTGCCTAATTAAACCTAGAGGCTTCAAAGACTGAATCGTAACCCTGCGCTCAGTATACATGTGTTTTCCAAAACTGATGAAGTATTGGGCCTAATCACAAGGTTTTCATTATTGTTCTCTAAAAACGCTTTTTTTCTAAAAAGAAAAAAACCGTCTTTCTCCTTGAGCAGAACACCCATTTTTCCACTAAAGGGGAAATTAAATCCCGTATTCAGGAAAAAGTGAAGTGTATTGCTTTTCTCAATCGCAAGTTGAATGCCCAGTACTGCCCTGAATACCCTCTCAGAAAGAAAAATTGCCACCCTATCACTATCAAAAGATGTACCCTTGACCGTAAAATCACCTGAAGTATTCAATGTATCAACATACCAATCCATTTGCTGATGTCCCAATCGTAGTTCTGGAGAAATAATTATTGGCCTGCCTTTTGGGTTTAGGTTAATGGCCTTTGTGATAACCAAATCGTGCGAGGTTACCCCTGTTTTGAAAATCTTTCCTTCGACAACATATCCGACATGAAGGTTTGGCCCAACTTCATACAACAATGATGACCGTATGCCCCACCCACTTCTATTTTCCCCATTATTCGCTCGTTCCAAACCAAATGTGGAAGTATTGTAATTCAAAGTGTAAGGATTGCTGCGGATCAATGTATGGAAAAAGCTTATTTCATGTGAGATGCGCCGAAGTATCTTGTAAAGTTTGGGCACCTTTTCTTCTGCTTCTTCTACTGCTTCATTTCCCTCCTCTAGATTGTTGCTGTTTTGTGCTTTTGCAAAAAGAGCCTCAAATTTTTCATCAGGTAGAATAATGTTATAATCGCGCCAAAAATCAGCTTTGTATTCTTTTTGGTCCTCCAGTAAAATATCATTGAACTGCATCCTTTCCAAATAGGGTATCTTGGCATTATTCCTATCGGTGGAACTGGTCACATAGGTACTTGTTAGGAGAAGTTGTTTATTCTGTCTTCTAAATCCTGTTTCGTAATGGGAATATTTATACCGCCACAATCCATCACTTCCTTGTTCATAGCTGACCTCAAAGTTTAAAAACTGCCTTCGTTGATCGGGAATATCAAAAAAAGAACGGTACTTATAATTGGCCTTTACAATGGCATATGAGGAATCTTGGATAAAGACATTGCCCGAGAGTTTTCCCTTCTTTTCAAAAAAAACGTTGTAAACGCTCTTATCCCCTTGCCTTAGGGTATCAATGATTTTATAGGCATATTGGCTTGGCCTACCCAAAGCCCCTTCTCTACGATGCACCACATCAAATCTGTGTGCATGATGGGAACCTGCATGGATTCTTGTTTTTAAGGAATCTAACAAGCCACTCTCATATTTACGGAATTCAATAAGCTTTACCTCACCGGAACGCTCCCGCTGTTGATATGATTTTTTGATAGATTCTATTACGGCCTCAGCTATGTATATGGGACTGCCCAAGTTATCATCCCACTCGGTTGTTTCTCTTAAAAACCCCCTATGCCGTTCTTGGGCCATGGGATAATTATCGGGAATGGCATTAATGGCCCTTTCAATAAGCTCTTTTCCGTAATCTTTTGGGGTAAGGGTCACCCCAGCCAGTTGTGTGACATTTTCAGCAAGTATGATTTCAGTAAACCCTTTGGACAAATATATCTTCTTTGTATGGTAGCCCATTAAGGATATGACCAGTCGTCTTTCTGCGGTTTCAGAACTACATACCAATTTAAACAACCCATCTTCGTTTGAGATTGTTCCTATATTGACCCCCTCAAACACCAAGTGCGAAAAGGGCAATGGGTCACCCATCTCATCAACCACCTTTCCGGAAAAGGTCAATTGGGAAAAACCCGATTGGTAAAGGAACAGTGAACCAAATAAAAAAAAGAACCGTGACAAAAAACAAACCGACATCTCCCTGAATAAGTGACTGTTAAAAAAGTAATAGAAGTTGTTTGAACTTTCGTCAAACAACTTCTACCAAAAATCTAATTGTGCTAACATTTAATTACCTCCAAATTTGGCCAGTTCTTTGATAAATAATTTTTTGTCTATCAACAATAAAATTATCATTGCTAAAAATGTTCCAAGGAGAGGGCCAAGAACATTAAGACTAGCTGTTCTATCCCAAATTAGGCCTAAAGAGTCCATGACAAAAAAAAACACACCAAAAATCAACGTATCAAGAATACGGTACTTGGTAAGTCGCAATAAGCCTATATATGATATTATGGCAAATATGCTAATTCCGAATAAACTTGACCCAAATTCAGATATTCCAAAATCATCAACTTTGTTTGAAATAACATATGGTTTGTAAAACAATCCAAAGCAACTAAGCGAAATGATAAGAATGATCAATACAGTGTGGGCCTTGGATTTCATTTCATAAGTTTATTAGATAATTATGGAATTATGGCAAAACATTAAGAGACTGCCCTTATGGTAGGACAGTCTCTTTTTTAGTTTTCATCGCATAATATTACTTCATTATGTGGAAAAAGTCCTTTCCTAAATCGTAGCTAAACTTAGCTTCAGCGAGTGAACTTGAAAGCATTATAGTTCTTTTCAAGTTCCTTCTAAATCGGCTTATAATGTCACTCTAAACACCCACCATGTCTTTACCAATCATATACCCCATGAAGAATATGAGAATTAAAATTAGAGCAATCAATCCGATTAGGTTAAATTTTTTATCTACCTCGTTTTTCATTATCACTTACTCCATGCTAACTACCTTTCGGCTAAATCTTTTCCAATTTGATACCCAATGGCAAAAGCTGCAATTGAAGCTATTACAATCCATCCAAAGCCCCCACCTGTTTGTTTCATCTCATGATTGCAAAGTGGTTTTAATCCTAAGTTTTCAATTTTTATTTTTTCCACCACCCTAATATTTTTTGTTTACTAAATAACCTACTGCTACTCCAGCATAAAACATTAACGGCAAAAGCCCAAAAAAGCCGCCATTAATCGATTCTTGGGTTTTAGTTCCAATTTCTTGAACTCCGTAATTCTCTAAATCTTCCATTTTCTATTATTTAATTAAACATTACTTTTTATAATCAAAACCAGAAATTCCTATTGCGCGCTGTTTTGGTTACGCCGTAAAGATGAAACATACCACTCTCATTTTTTAAGAGTGGAAAAAAGAAAATGTTAAAAATTCAGCAATTGTTTCATATTGACAAAACCACATCCACCTGAAAGGTTTCTTTCGGTCATTGAATCCAGTTCCTCAACATAAAACCCACATTTAAAACTGGTCATCTTCGTATATATATAGCTTTGCCGTGTCAAATCATAACATATTGGGGCATTCATTTCTTTCATGATCTCTATCATTCTAAATACTGTAGCCTCTGATACTCCCAAACGCTCTGCTAACTGTTTTGGCTTTCCTGTGGACTTTAAGCGTATCAATTGGTCAATACGTTCTAGAATTGCTATTTGTTGGGTAAGTTTTGCCATATTCTGTTGATTTTATTGATTGACAGGTTTATGTATTGGCAAAAAAGACGGTAATTGCCGCTGCCATAATTTATAATAGGTTCCCTTCTTATCGTAGAGCTGGCAATGTGGTCCTTCTTCCAGAACTTGACCTTCTTCCAACACTATGATTCTATCAGCATTGACAACAGTGCTCAACCGATGGGCGATCAACACAATGGTCTTGCCCTGTTCACGCAACTGTTCGATGGCTTTTTGTACAAAGTTCTCGGCGCCACTGTCCAACGACGAGGTGGCCTCGTCCATCACCAACACTTCAGGCCTCTTGTACAAGGCCCGGGCAATGGCGATGCGCTGCCGCTGCCCCCCTGAAAGGGTGGCTCCGTTCTCACCCAGATAGGTGTTAAAGCCATTGGGCAAGCTATCGATGAACTCTAGAATTCCGATATCAGTGCAGATCTTGAGAATGCGCTCCATATCGGGCTCAAATTCGCCAACAGCGATGTTTTCAATAACGTTGCCTGCGAACAAATCTATTTTTTGCGGCACCACTGCCACCTTGTTTCTTAAGCTTTCATTGTTAAGGTACCTAAGGTCATAATCCCCTATGGTTATCTTTCCTGAACTGATCGGATAGATATTTTGTAAAAGTGAAATCAGCGTTGATTTGCCCGAGCCACTTTCGCCCACCAGGGCCGTAATCTTCCCTTTCTCTAAGGTCAGGTCAAAGTCTTTGAACACCTCGACCCTTGTACCATAACTGAAATGTACCTTTTCAAATCTGATATCGCCTATTTTTTTTCTGGTCAGTTGTACCTTTTGATCGGTTTCTTCCCGCTCAAGGTCCATAATCTCAAAAAGACGGTCAGAGGCTATAAGGGCATTCTGTATTTCTTTGTTGGCACCCACCAAACTGGTCAATGGCCCGGTGAAATAGCCAATGATGGCATAAAACGACAATAATTCGCCCGGGGTAATCTGTCTGTCTATAACAAAACCAGATCCCGACCAGAGCAAGATAATGGTAAAGAGTTGGGCGATAGTGTTTGAACCAGTACCTGAAAACACATGGTTCAAAGCCGATTTGTACCCCGTCTTCAAAAGCCTTATGAACCTTGTCTCGGTCTTTGCATTGGCAAAGTCTTCCAATCCAAACCTTTTTATGGTGCCCACCGCATTCAACGATTCGACCAATTGACTTTCAAGGTCAGCAGCCTTCTCCATGACCCTGCGCTCAACCTTTTTGTTCAAGCGGTCGGTAATCCAATAGATAATCAAATAAAGGGGAATGATGGCACACATGATAAGGGCCAACTTCCAATAATAGGTAAACATGATCGCAAAAGAAAAGATGATGACCAACACATTGACGGTCAGGTTCAACGATACCCCGTTGATGAAATTGCGAATCTTGACCGCATCATTGATTCTTGAGATGATTTCACCTACGCGCATTGTATCGAAGAATTGTTGCGGCAATTTCAATAGGTGCTTGTAATAGCCCAATATCAACCGCGCATCGATTTGTTGTCCTGTTCTGATAAGAAAAACATCTTTGAAAGCACCTATTATCAACTGTATCAGCAAAAGGACCACCATAATGATGCTCAAGAGGTTTAACAGATTGCCATTGCCATCGACCAAAACATGATCAGTAATTTTTTGAATATAGATCGAGGTCGAAAAACCCAACAGGGTATAGACAATTGCCCCAATAAAGGCTTGCAACAACACACCCGCATGGGGCCGCAACAAAAACCAAAAGCGTTTGAAAACTGAAATTTTTTCATTGCCCGTTTTAAAATCTTCTTGGGGCAACATAAGCACCAACACTCCTGTCCATTCTCTTTTGAAGGCTTCATGCGAACGTTTTTCCATTTTTCCCGTTCCAGGATCCATGACCACGATATGGTTCTTGGTCACTTTATAAATGACTACATAATGGTGTAGGCGCTCTTTGACAATTACATGGGCTATAGCCGGTTTGGGAATTTTGAACAGACTTTCAAAATCACCTCTGACCCCTTTTGCCTCAAATCCCATTTTCTCGGCAGCTTTGATGAGACCGTACACATTTGTTCCCTTTTTATCGGTACCCGCGTATTGCCGTATTCTCGAAATGGGTATCTGAAAATCAAAATGCGTAGCAATGGATGCTAGGCAAGCTGCCCCACAATCGGTAATATCATGTTGTTTAATCGTAGTCCTTGCCATATGCTTTTGATTTGAAAAAACACAAAAGTGCACTCTTCGGTTTTTGGTCCAGTATCTTCATTCTATGCGATTGGCGAAATTGTTCCCCTCTTTTTAACAACCATATCATAAAGACAAATCTGTTTGCTGCAATTCTTTTCTTGACGGGTTCACCCAATCGTCTACTTCATCGTACAATAACTGATAAAGCGTGCGTTCGGTCAACTCAAAACGGGCGTTGAAGGTCATACCTTTTTTAATCTTGCCTTTCGCCCCATTTCGTAACTCAAGATATTTTTCATTGATTTTGCACCTGACCCTGAATACGGGTTGGTCATCGATAAGTTCAACATCTTCAGATATTTCGATGATTTGCCCTGTGGCCAGCCCCCATTGGTTATAGTTGTAGGCATCGAGCTGAAAATTGACAGGTTTTTCTTTTTTGATGAGCCCTATGTCAACCGGGCTTACATAGCAGTCTGCCAATAAATGGGAGTCTGGTGAAATCTCACCCAATGCAACACCCGATGATACCACACTCCCTTGTTGAATACCCAAGACATTGACCAAAGTGCCGCTCATGGGCGCGGCAATCGTATATTCTTTTTTGGTTTTTTGGAGCTGGGATTTTTTGCTCTTTGTAGTACTCAGGCTGTTCTCCAATTCTGTCAAGGTGGCCTGCCAAGTGTTCAGTTGCCTTTTCTTTAACTGGTTCAGTGAATTCAGGGCTAAATCATAATCTAATTTGACATTGTCATATTCGGCCTTGGCGATGACTCCCTTTTGTAACAATATGCTGTTTCTTTGGTGGTCAACTTTTAATTTTTTGATCCGCGCCAAATGTTCATTTAACTCTTCTTGATACCATAGCCACTCTTTTTGGTATTTACCCGATGTTATTCGTGAAACAAGAATACCTTTATCGTTGATCAAATGGTAGAGGTCATTTATTTGGGCAGAAAGATTTTGTGTCTCATATTCGGTCAATGCAATCTTGTCATCGAGCGCGTGGTTTTCAAGCCTAAGAAGCACTTCACCTCTTTGAACGTATCTATTATTGACCAACTTTGAAAAAAGCACCTTGCCAGAATTGATGCTTACAATGGTCGTTCGTTCCGTATCGGGTCTTATGGCGCCCCGTGCCGAGGAAAATATTTTAACAGTCAAAAAAGGCAGTGAAAAAAGTGCCAAGATGAAGAAAGTCAAAATGATGGTATAGATGGCCCTGCTTTTGACCTTATTTTTTGGGATGTATGCCTGCGAAGTGAACTCAACAATTTCTTTTGGAAAAATATGCGACATCGGCATTCAATTGAAATGCGAATATAGAATAATTTCCATATACAGAAATTATTTTCAAACTTTTACTGAAATGTTGCCGATCTGGCAAAGTGCATAGAAGACAGTATCTTTATGAAAAATGATTTGAATATGCCCAAAAATGAATACTACGATTGCCGTGAATAGCTCTGCCCCAAATTATTTTGATAGTTTCATCTGCCAAGCCTACAAAATATGAGGAAGATAATCTATAAGCTTGGTGAAATTCATCACGTTGCAGATAAAATAGTCGCCGAGCCCTTACATAAAATTGTCTGCCTTTACGGCCCCATGGGCATAGGCAAGACCACGTTGATCAAAGCCATGGTCAAGACCCTGGGAGGTGTTGACAACGCCAACAGCCCAACTTTCGGACTGGTCAACGAATATCACAATAGCTCGGGAGATGTATTGGCCTATCATTTTGATTTTTACCGAATCAATGATATGGAAGAAGTGCTCGATATCGGTTTTGAAGATTACCTCGCATCAGGTACCTGGGTATTTATCGAATGGCCAGAGAAAATTGAGCCTATACTTCCTGACGAACGTACACGAATATTCGTACATTTTATCGATGAAATTACCCGTGGTATCGAGTTTTAGACCCCTTAAACTTTTGTTGACCCAGATTTTTGTTATATTCACAGTATTCCCCCAGAATCGGTGAAAGGGTTGTTTTTTTGGATGAAATGCAAAATTTATCGATAAACTGCTTTGTTTGAATAAAAAAATTCCTACATTTGTTTCTGGATGAATTCATTCTAATTAGTAACCAAAAAAAATGTACGATGAACACTAGAAAAGTATTTTTTGGTCTATTGGCTGTTGCTTTTTTAGCAATGGCTGCAGTATCTACTACAACTATTAGTGATACTGCTCAAGATGCACCGAGCATCGACAAAAAGACAATGAAGAAATTATAAACTCTTTGTTGGCTTCTAAAAATTGCCTCCTAAGTATTTAGGAGGCTTTTTTTTGCAATAAACATTCGTTTTTGCAGTTATCAAATTGATGAAAGACAAGAATAGAATCAAAAAGAAGCTTCTGATAGAAGGTTTTTTGGCTTTTCTAATTACGGTGACTCCCCTTTTTTTCTACGGATATAAATATATTCCCGCAGGCATTGAAGAGTGGAAGTTTTTGGGCATTACCATTGGTGCCAATGGATTTCTTGATGTTTCTGATTCCATTTATTACTATTTCACCAAAATTGTCCCACTCTTACTTTTGGTTCTTTGGTTTGTAACCTGCAAGCATTGGTGGTACCACGCCATTTTGATTCCCATAGCCATGTACAGCTTTCAGCTGCTCAGGGTATTGACCTACGAATCCAACAAAATCGATGAGAACGAAATTATGTATGTGATTGCCGTCACTATGGTAGTCGTACCAATAGTTTACTTCATTAGGGTCAAACTGGTCGATAAGCATGTTCATGGTATCGATCTTAAAGCGATGGACACTGAACTGAAGCTTCTCAAAGAAAAAGAAGCTGTACGCAAAGAACTTGAAAAACTCGAGAGACGCAGAGAAAACCTTTCAAAGAAATCAGCCACTGCTTCTAACGAGTCTGATCGATTTGAAGGGCATAGAGAGGTGCTCTAAAAAAATCGTAACTTCGTTCCATACGCAATGGAAGAACGTCTTTTCTTCTTTACAACATAGCCTATGGACCAACCTTCCTCGCCATTCAGCAAACAACAATTGTTGCCGCAAGAAGAAACCCTAGAGGTCATGAAGCAAAAGGGAGAGCTTTTTATCGGCATTCCCAAAGAAAACCTGTATCAAGAAAAACGTATCTGCCTGACCCCTGATGCGATCAATGCCATTACCGCCCATGGGCATCGGGTCATGATCGAATCAGGTGCCGGTGATGGGGCCAATTACAGTGACGTAGAGTATACCAATGCCGGGGCAGAAATCGTTCGCGATACCAAAAAAGTATTTTCATGCCCGTTGATTTTAAAGGTTGAGCCCCCTACCCTGCATGAAGTGGAACTGTTGAACCCACAGACGACCGTAATCTCTGCCCTGCAGATAAAGACACAGTCAAAAGAATATTTTGAGGCCATGGCCAAGAAGCGCATCACCGCCATTGCATTCGAGTATATTCGCGATGATGACGGCAAATACCCAGCTGTTCGTTCGCTCAGTGAGATTGCGGGCATCTCTTCCATTCTGATCGCTGCAGAATTGATGGCGGCGACCAATAAGGGCAACGGACTCATGTTCGGCAATATCAGTGGGGTACCGCCCGTGGAAGTGGTCATTTTAGGAGCGGGCACCGTTGGGGAGTTTGCGGCACGCTCTGCCCTGGGGCTCGGGGGCAATGTCAAAATTTTTGATAACTCCATCACCAAATTGCGCAACATACAGACAAGCCTTAAACAGACGGTCTATACTTCTACCATACAGCCCAAAAACCTATTGAAGGCCCTAAAGCGTTGTGATGTGGCCATCGGTGCGGTACGTGGTAAAGACCGTTCGCCCACAATCGTGTCGAGCAGCATGGTCGAGAACATGAAAAAGGGAGCGGTCATCATCGATGTCAGTATCGACATGGGCGGTTGCTTTGAAACCTCTGAAATCACTACGCACAACAAACCTGTCATTGAAAAATTCGGTGTGCTGCACTACGGGGTGCCCAACATACCCGCTCGCTACCCAAGAACATCATCTATTTCAATCAGTAATATTTTTACCCCTTACCTACTGAAGCTCGGTGAGGATGGCGGCCTTGAGAATTCACTACGGTTTGATAAGGGTTTGAGAAACGGACTGTACATGTACCACGGTATTTTGACCAATAAATCTGTGGGTGATTGGTTCGGACTCAATTTTAGCGACATCAATTTTTTAATCTTCTAGGCTTCTTATGGCATTCTTGAAACGTTTGGGATGGTATCTCGTAGGACTTTCCATCGGTATGGTATTTCTCGTTTTCTTTCTAAAGAAAAAAACACAGGAAACCGGTCTAGATTTTTGTTATTTGCCGAATTGCCGTGTGCTCAAAGATTTGCGCTCAAAGACCTTTACCCTTTCTGAAGAAGTCGAATCACAGCTTTTGGCCAATGAATTGGATTCAGTTGCCCTTCAATCTTTTCTAAAGGATGGGGACATTGATTTTAAACGAAGCGATACCCGATCAAGTCCGTGCAAAATCTACTATATAGCCAAAGAGGTCAACGACACTCCATATACCCTTGTGGTGGAAAGTTGCGAAGAAACGGCCATGGCACAAGGGCTGAAAAAAGAATAACACTATATCTTTCTTCTTTCCTTCTCTTTTTTCAACAGCGCTAGTTCTCTGGTCGTCTGCCCGGCCACAGATGTATTTTCTTCTGCCCTTCTGATCAAATAGGGCATCACGTCACGAACAGGGCCATAAGGCAAATATTTGGTTACATTGTAACCGCTTGCCGCCAAATTATAGGTGATGTGATCGCTCATGCCGTATAATTGGCCAAACCAAATTCTCTTATCTTCAATGGTCACGCCATGTTCTTGCATCAGGTCGATGAGCTTGTAGGTGCTCAACTCGTTGTGGGTGCCCGCAAAAAGTGAAAAAACATCAAGGTTGTCGATCATAAAAGTAACCGCTGCATCAAAATTTTCGTCAGTGGCCTGTTTTGATGCACAAATGGGACTTTTATAATTTTTTTCTTCGGCACGGTCGTTCTCTTTTTCCATATAGGCACCACGTACCACTTTGATGCCGATCTTGAAATCTTCTTTTTTGGCAATCTCCTTCAACTTTTTAAGGTAGTCAAGACGATCCCAGCGATACGTTTGGGCCGTATTGAAAACAACGGCCCGGTTTTGGTTGTACTTTCGCATCATCTGCAGGCAAATGTCATCGGCAGCATCTTGCATCCAGCTTTCTTCGGCGTCGATCAACAAAGCCACGTCCATGTCATGGGCCTTTTTGCATATTTGATCGTACCGCTGCACAATTCTGTCCCACTCTTCTTGCTCGTCAGTATTCAAATTCATGCCGTTGCTGACCTTTTCATAAATTTTGAACCTGCCCATGCCCGTGGGCTTGAACACTGCAAACGGAATGGCATCCTTCTCTTTGACAAAATTGAGGACTTCCAATGTTTTTTCAAGTGCAAGATCAAATTGCTCTTCATGCTCTTTTCCCTCGACCGAATAATCGAGGATCGAACAAACTCCTTTCTCAAACATTTTGTCAATAGTGGGCAAACAGTCTTCTTCGTTGACCCCCCCGCAAAAATGATCAAAGACGGTGGCACGTATCAATCCCTCTACGGGTAAATGGGCCTTCACCGCAAAATTGGTGACAGCCGTACCAATGCGTACCAAAGGTTCGTTTGCGATCAATTTGAAAAGAAAATAGGCGCGTTCGAGTTCAGAATCGCTTTTAAGGTCAAAGGCTATTGAAGTATCGTCAAAATTGGGCCTCATTATTATGAATTTAGCAACTGATCAAATATAAGATGTACTTCGTTGTGAAAATCATCAAAAATAGTCTTTATTTAGTGTCGTGGAAAGAATGATGTGACCGTGCCCGATGAACGATAATGATATTTATTATAATGAACTCGCCCAAGCTGCCCTAAAACTTCATTTGGGCAAAATGAATTATTCAAAAGTGTTCATTTTGGTCGATACGAATACCAAAAAATATTGCCTGCCGGTATTCACCTCTTTTTTTTCTGAAGTTTCCCCAGATGGCATTTTTGTGATCAATGCCGGCGAAGAAAACAAAAACATCAATACATGCGCCCGACTTTGGGATGACCTTTCCAACGCTGGAGGTGACAGAAAAAGTCTTCTTATCAATCTAGGTGGAGGTGTGGTCACCGATTTGGGCGGATTTGTGGCTTCGACCTTTAAAAGGGGCATTGACTTCATCAATATTCCCACGACCCTTTTGGCCATGGTCGATGCATCGATCGGCGGCAAAACGGGCGTGGATCTCGGAGCACTCAAAAATCAAATCGGTGTTATCAAACAACCTGAGATGATATTGGTGTTCACAGACTTTCTTAACACTTTGGACAAAAGGCAGGTCAATAGTGGTTTTGCTGAGATGTTGAAGCATGGCCTGATCAAAGACGGTGATTACTGGAAAGTGCTCAAAAACTGTAATTCATTTCAAACCAAAGATTTGATCGAACGTTCTGCCCTATTAAAAAGCCATGTAGTGCAAGAAGACCCTGATGAACGTGGACTGAGGAAAATATTGAATTTTGGCCACACTGCCGGCCATGCCATTGAATCTTATTTTTTGGAAAATCCTGATAAGGAAACCTTGTTGCACGGCGAGGCAATAGCGGTGGGCATGGTCATCGAGGCTTATTTTTCCCATCAATTGACCGGTCTGTCGAAGCTTGAACTAAAAGAAATCAAAGAAACATTTGCCAAATATTTTAAAAAGGTTGATTTCGATAAAGACGACATTGATACGATCAACGCCTTATTGCGGCACGACAAAAAAAACACCCATGGCAATATCAATTACGTGCTACTGAAAACCATCGGAAAGGCCGTTACCGATATCAAAGTGCCCGACAATTTGTTTGCCCAGGCATTCACTTACTACAAGGAAGCCTGACTACACATACTTTTTTTTTCATTTGACAACTCTTTGAGCCTTTGGGCATTAAAAATTCATAGATTAGGTGTCATAACCAAAAACACTGCCTACTATGAAACGTGTGCTTATCGATTACAAGAAGTTGCCCCGCGATGTCGCTGCATTGCTCATCGACCTTTATCCACATGGCTATGGAGATGAAGACCTCATCGTTTTAAAGAAACCCAACGGAGAAATTGTTGAAGCGGTAGAGGTCAAAACCGATGATACCATTTATTTGGTGAAAATCAGCCAAAGTCTTGCAAACTTCATTTCAAACTTTGAGGAAACCATTGAAAGGGAGCTCGAAAATAGTGCTGTTGAAGAAACCATTGCAGAAGTTGAAACGTCATCGAATCAAGACTTTGAAAACGAATCTCTTGACACTGACCCCGAAACCGATTCAGATAATATCACCTGAGCCCATTACAGATAGCGCTCTTTGAGTATTTTTAGATGATGTTTCTGGTGGCCGCAGATGACAAAGCCCAAAGCGCGAACACTCATCTCATAACCACTGGCCACACCTACTCGCTCCAGTATTTGGGCATCAAAAGATCTGAACAGCGAAATCGAGGCATTTCTGACCGTTTCGTATTCGTCAAAGATTGCATCCCTTTCCCTATCCGCAGACTTCGACTCGGGTACATAGGCATCTTGATCAAAACCTGGCAAGGGTGTACCATCATTTCTTGCAAACCGTAAAGCCCTGTATTGAAAAACCCGCTCAGCATCAACGATATGCATTAACACTTCAGCAACCGACCACTTGTTTTCTTCATACCTATAAGAGAGTTTTTCCAGAGCGATGCTTTGAAGGGTATCGGCAAACTCCTGTTTCCCGTTCACCAATTCCTTCATTAAATCAACCTGGCCCAAAGCCTTTATATAGGGCCCATAAAAGGAATGATACTCGCTTTTAGCTAAATCGGAAGGATATACCATTCAATCAAATCTCGTTGAAAATGGTATGCATCAATCGTTTCTTGTCGTTGATACTTTCTTCTAACGAAATCATGGTTTCAGTACGGCTGATACCATCAATATCATCTATTTTGAAGATGATGTTTTTGGCATGGGTGGTATCCCTTGCCCTAATTTTGCAGAAAATATTGAATTTTCCGGTGGTAATATGGGCAACCGTAACATAAGGTATTTGGGTAAGCCGCTCAAGCACAAACTTGGTTTGATGGGTCTTTTCCAAAAAAATACCCACGTATGCAATGAAAGCATAACCGAGTTTCACATAATCTAAGGTCAGAGACGATCCTTTGATTATACCGGCCTCTTCCATTTTTTTGACCCGAACATGCACAGTTCCAGCAGAAATCAAAAGCTTTTTTGCAATGTCTGTAAATGGTGTTCTGGTGTTGTCTATCAACATGTCCAGAATCTGATGATCTATTTCATCTAGTTTCACTTTGCCCATACCATAAAATTTTCAACGAAAATAGTAAATTAAGAAATTAAACTTAACAGAAACAGTATTTTTTTAAAAATAATACAAGTAAATCACAAATATAGCGCTAAATGGCTGATCGTTGAAGTTATTTTTTTGTGTTGTCGTTCCATAAACGTTTCATGTAGTGGAAATACAACAAAAAGTAGATTCCCAGAACCATGAAATTTACAGTTGTCAACCAAATATTCATGAAAAAAGCCATCTTAGATCAGGATATGTTACAAGTGTAAACGGGTTTTTGGCAAACAAATATCACTTTATCGTAACATATTTTTAATCATACATTTATATTTTAATATATGAACATATAGTTTAATAAATATTGTTCATATTCACTTATTGTGATGTTTTTGTTTTTACAGATTTGATTAATTTCGCATTATAAAAATTTACCATTGTGAATGATAGCTTTGTGGCACGGCTCAAAACCATAATCGGGCATTACGAACTATCTCCTTCCACATTTGCAGATAAGATTGGGGTACAGCGTTCGAGCGTCTCCCATTTATTGAATGGAAGGAACCGCCCTAGCTTGGACTTTGTCATGAAAGTCATCAAAACTTTTCCTGAGGTAAATCTCTATTGGCTATTGAATGGAAAAGGCGGTTTCCCCGACCCAACTCCTAAAGAGAACGCTAATCCTAAAACATCAACATCTACCCCCTCCAACAAAATTACCCTTGCAGACACCGAAAAAAGGCCCACAAAAATTGTTGTTTTTTACAACGATGGCACTTTCGAGTCATTTGAGCCAAAAAAATAAGGGCACAACATTATCCAGAACCTTTTATTGTATTTAATTTGCAGCTATGTACAGATTTCTGTCTTTGTCGATTATTCTACTGTTGGTTTGCTGCCAACCCGCACCCGAGCGAAATTGCGAAGCATTTAAAATCGGTACTTTCACTTTTACCACTACAATCGATGGGCTAGAGAAAACGACCATTTTCACCCGATTGGAACATATTGAGATTGAAGCGTTTGAGGAAAAGAAAGACACCTCCTCTGTTCGATGGATCAATGATTGTGAGTATGTGCTGAAAAAGTTGAATCCTAAAAACCAATTGGAAGAGAAATCCATCCATATTAAAATCTTGACTACTTCAGATAGTTCTTATACCTTTGAATACAACGCTATTGGCGATAAACGAAAATTTAAAGGCGAAGCCATAAAAACACACTGACCATGTTTGAAATCCTAGCCAGTCCTGACGCTTGGGTAGCGCTGATCACGTTGACATTTCTTGAAATCGTTCTGGGCATTGACAATATTGTGTTCATATCGATTGCCGCCAATAAACTTCCTCCAAAACAACAACGAAAGGCAACGAACATAGGGCTCTTATTGGCCATGGCACAACGTATCATATTGTTGTTCGCGGTGTCATTCTTAATCGGTTTAAGCAATCCGTTCTATTATGTGAAGACCTCATGGCTGTATGTCGGCTTGAGCGGTCAAGCCGTGATTCTATTCTTGGGCGGACTGTTCCTCATCTACAAAAGCACTTCTGAGATACATGAAAAAGTAGAACTGCCCGAACACGATGAAGATCAAATCAAAGCGAAGAAAATCAATACACTTTCAAAAGCCATCGTTCAAATCATCATTATCGATTTTATCTTTTCAATCGATTCAATCTTAACGGCCGTTGGCATGACCAACGGTATTGGCAACAAACCTCAAGACGCCTTGGTGCTAATGATCATCGCAGTGGTTATTTCAATCATCATCATGATGGTTTTCGCAAATGGTATTCGAAAATTCATCAACAAGCATCCATCGATGCAGCTATTGGCACTTGCTTTTTTAATCCTTATCGGATTCATGTTGATAGCCGAAGCCGCGCACCTTAGCCATGCGAAAATCTTTGACCAAGAAATAGGCGCGATACCAAAAGGGTATCTCTACTTTGCCATTGCCTTTTCTTTGCTGGTCGAGTTTTTGAACATGAAACTACGGAAGAAGCAAGAGTTCGTTGAAGAAAAAACCGATATTTCTTAAGGGCTATGGATATTGTCCGGTTTACCTAATCGATAAAGGGGTTACGCAGTCGATTTGAAATTTTCCCGCTTTTGTTTTTCAAACAAGTCTTGTTGTTGCTTGACGGTCAACGTGCTTTTGTCATGGCTCCACCCTGGTGGACCAAAAACATACATCAATTTATGCGATAGTGTTTTTGTCTTTTTGACGTCTCTCCAAATATCCTTGAACTCATGGGTTAGAATAACCAATGGGTTATAGGAACCGGGCGAATGAATGACCCCATACTCCACATCTATTTCATCGTCAAGTTCCTTCCAAGTGCCAAATAGTTTATCAAAAACATTCAAGAATCCGCCATGGTTCTTGTCCAGATATTCCACATTCTGTGCATGGTGTACTTGGTGCATGGTGTGCGTGTTAAAGATCTTTTCCAAAACACCGAGCTTCGGTATGTAAACAGAATGCAGTTGAAATTGCCATAGTGCCTCAATGCCCAAGCACACCACCACCATTTCAGGCGGAAAACCGATAGCGGGCAACCACATATAAAATAAGGGTTTGTAAAGAATGGTAAACCAACCATTGCGCACTGCAGTACCCAAATTATAATTGTCGGAAGAGTGATGAACAATATGGGCGGCCCACAAGATACGCACCTTATGGTTTGCGCGATGAAACCAGTAGTATGTGAAATCATCGGCCAACTGGCACAACAGCCACACGTACCAAGCATATCCAAAAGATTCGTAACCTAAAAGATTGGTTCGTGTACCATCGACCATAGGATTGAACGTTTCGTAAACCAGCTCAAAAAGAACAATAGCAAAGATTACTTTGAAAAGCGGACCTAAAAGTGCAGATCCAATTCCCATGAAGCCACTAGCTGCCAGGTCTTTCCACTCATAAATATGGTCATCACCATGGGTCTTGCTGTAGGTTAACTCAAGTAAAATAAAAGCGATAAAAACGGGAACACCGTACACCAGTGGGTTGGTGAATTCCATAAAAAAAAATTAGCAGATTAATCTGTGTATTTGCTGAAAATACAGAGAATAAAGGATTAAAACAATGTTGTTTGCTCGTTATCTCCCTTTTGACTTTTGATATCGTCTTCACTTGAGGTGGCATGTGAAATGTTTTCTTCATCGACCACTTCAATTTCTTCGGCCTTTTTAGGCGCTGGTGGCGTATAGGGCAAAGGTTCCATCTCATTGATTTCGAGCACTTTTTCTTTGGTCAGCTGGTTGCCCATTGCGGTGATGCCCTTGACCGCTATGAACGATTCCAAATCAATTTCCCAGTTGTCTTTCCGTTCTTCGCCACGCTTTTTCACGAACACGACCTCAGCCCGTGGTCGGTAGTCAATAAATACTTTTTCAAGATATGATTTAGAATGGTCTGTGATGATGGTTTCCTCCTTATCGGGATTTTCAATCATAAAACGTTTGACGTAAAAGAGCTCTTTTTCCCCTTCCCAATAAATGGCGGTAAGGGGTTTCTTGGAATCCCATTTTTCCAATACCACCAAATCGTCATCAAAACGCAGCGTAAGCTCTGGAATCACCGTTTTAGCAACTCCCTTTTGATTGATCAACAACAAACGGTCAGCACTGGTGAACTCGCCCAATAGCTCTCCCCTTTCATCAACGTTCAAACGCTGCACCGTTTCATCAAACCAAAGTTTTCTGGGCTTCAACGTCGAGAGTCCCTTTTCTTTCAACTCAATACGCTTAACGGCATATTTGGTCACCAAATTACCCTTCGAGTTACGTCCCTTGATAAGCACATCGGCAAAATCGAGATCCCATTTCAACTTTTTGATGCTTCCTGTTTGGCGAAGGTTCACCGTGACCACTTCAGCTTCCCCGTTAGGGTTGGCAGTGAAATACAAGACGTCAGAGCTTGCCTTGCCATTGGTGAGGTCATAAAGCTTGTCTCGGGTCACACCGGTGACATTGAACCGCTTGATATAACTGGGGCCACCCCTACCATCCTTATAGATCATGTTATAGGTGGTGCGCTTATCCTTTTTCTTGAAAACGGCCACATGAACGATATTCTTGCCCACAAAAGTTTTGGAATCGACCTTGGTGACCATCATTTCTCCTTTTTTGGTGAAAACGATGATGTCGTCGATGTCACTGCAATCGGTCACGTATTCATCACGGCGCATCGAAGTGCCCACAAAGCCCTCTTCACGGTTTACATACAGTTTTGTATTGCGTATGACCACTTTGGTAGCCTCTATATCGTCAAAAATCCTGATTTCAGATTTTCGCCCACGCCCGGCACCGTACTTTTTCTTCAGTTCTTTGAAGTAATCAATGGCATAGTCGGTCAAATGTTGAAGATGGTGCTTTGTCTTTGCAATCTTTTCATCAAGGCTCTCGATGTGCTGTTGGGCCTTATCTAGATCAAACTTCGAAATACGTTTGATACGAATCTCGGTCAACTTGACTATATCTTCTTCGGTCACTGCCCTTTTCAACATTTTGATATGGGGCTTAAGGCCCTTGTCAATGGCTTGGATCACGCCCTCCCAGGTTTCTTCCTCCTCGATATCGCGGTAAATTCTGTTTTCGATGAAAATGCGTTCCAATGAAGCAAAGTGCCATTGTTCTTCAAGTTCTGAAAGTTGTATTTCGAGCTCTCTTTTAAGCAGCTCGACCGTATGATCGGTAGAACGTTCCAACATTTCCTTAATTCCCAAAAAGATGGGCTTGTTGTCTTCTATGACACAGGCCAAGGGAGAAATCGATGTTTCGCAAGCGGTAAAAGCATAAAGTGCATCGATCGTTTTGTCGGGCGAAATGCCACTTGGCAGGTGGACCAATATTTCGACCTCGGCAGCAGTATTGTCTTCGATACGTTTTATTTTGATCTTTCCCTTATCGTTTGCTTTTAGGATGGAGTCGATCAAAGAAGAAGTGTTGGTGCCATAAGGTATCTCGGTTATTACCAAGGTGTTTTTGTCTTTTTGCGAAATTTTGGCACGCACCCTGACCTTGCCCCCCCGCACACCGTCGTTGTAATTGGTGACGTCGATGATACCGGCCGTAGGAAAATCAGGAAACAGTTTGAAACGCTGCCCCTTCAGATGTTTGATGGAAGCATCGATGAGCTCATTGAAATTGTGGGGGAGAATTTTAGTGGAAAGTCCAACTGCAATGCCCTCGGCACCCTGTGCCAACAACAAAGGGAATTTCACCGGAAGGTTGACGGGTTCTTTCTTTCTGCCATCATACGAAAGCTGCCATTCGGTGATTTTCGGACTGTAAACCACCTCTAGGGCAAACTTTGACAATCTGGCCTCGATATACCGTGATGCAGCTGCACTATCACCGGTCAAGATATTGCCCCAGTTGCCCTGGGTATCGATCAGCAGGTCTTTTTGGCCCAATTGCACCATCGCATCGGCGATACTGGCATCGCCATGGGGGTGGTATTGCATGGTATGCCCGACGACATTGGCAACTTTGTTGTAACGACCGTCATCCAATTCTTTCAGGGCATGCATGATACGACGCTGTACCGGTTTGAAGCCGTCTTCAATGGCGGGCACGGCCCGCTCGAGAATGACATAAGAGGCATAATCCAAAAACCAATCTTTGTACATGCCCGTAACCTTCGTCAAGGTCTCTTGGCTTTCGTCTTGAAATCCCTGTGGCTCGCCGTTCAATTCACCATTTTCTTCCATTCAGAAATATCAACTAACTGTTTTACAATTGGTTTTCTTCGACCAAATCAAGTTCTACTTTAAGATTTTCTATAATGAATTCTTGACGGTCTGGGGTATTTTTGCCCATATAAAACTTCAGTAGGCTATCGATGCTCATGCTCTTGTCGAGCATCACGGGTTCTAGTCTGATGTCATCACCTATAAAATGTTTGAACTCGTCAGGTGATATCTCGCCCAATCCCTTAAATCGGGTTATTTCAGGTTTTCCCGAAAGTTTTTCGATGGCCTTCCGTTTTTCTTCGTCACTATAGCAGTAGATGGTTTCTTTTTTATTGCGCACCCTGAACAAGGGGGTCTGTAAGATATACAGGTGGTTTTCTTTTATCAACTCAGGAAAGAACTGAAGAAAAAACGTGATCAACAATAAGCGGATGTGCATACCGTCAACATCGGCATCGGTGGCGATCACAATATTGTTGTACCTGAGGTTTTCCATCGATTCTTCGATGTTCAACGCGGCCTGCAAAAGATTGAACTCTTCGTTTTCATACACTACCTTTTTTGACATTCCGTAAGAATTCAAGGGCTTTCCACGAAGACTGAACACCGCTTGGGTATTGACATCACGTGATTTGGTGATGGAACCGGAAGCCGAATCACCCTCGGTGATGAACAGGGTGGACTCTAGCCGCCTGTCGCTCTTCATGTCGCCAAGGTGTACGCGACAATCCCGTAGTTTTTTATTGTGCAAACTGGCTTTCTTGGCACGCTCACGCGCCAATTTGCGAATGCCCGAAAGTTCTTTTCGTTCTTTTTCGGCCTGCATGATCTTGCGCTGCAACGTTTCGGCCGTTTCGGAATTTTTGTGCAGGTAGTTATCGAGTTGCCTTCCGATGAAATCATTGATATAGGTGCGCACGGTGGGCAGTCCGCCTCCCATTTCGGTAGACCCCAATTTGGTCTTGGTCTGGCTTTCAAAGACAGGTTCCATCACCTTGATGGAAATCGCCGAAATGATCGATTTTCGAATGTCAGACGCATCGTAGTTCTTTCCGTAGAAATCGCGAATGGTCTTTACCACGGCCTCCCTGAAAGCCGCTTGGTGCGTTCCACCTTGGGTGGTATTCTGACCGTTGACGAACGAATGGTACTCTTCACTGTACTGTGTCTTGCTATGGGTCATGGCCACTTCGATATCGTCTCCCCTGAGATGAATAACGGGGTACAACATGTCATCGGCATTGGTATTGTCTTCGAGCAGGTCTTTAAGTCCGTTTTCTGAGTGGAATTTCTCACCGTTGAATACAATGGTCAACCCTGGATTGAGGTACACGTAGTTTCTGAGCATGCGCTCGACATACTCGTTACGGTATTTATATTTTTTGAAAATGGATTCGTCGGGCACAAAACTGACCTTGGTACCCTTTCTTCGTGAGGTTTCTTCAAGCAGCTCTTCATTGACCAGCTCGCCTGTTTGAAACTCGGCCGTTTTCGACTTTCCATCCCGGGTCGATTCTACCTTGAAGTACGTGGAAAGCGCATTCACCGCTTTGGTACCCACACCGTTCAAACCCACTGACTTCTTAAAGGCCCGGGTATCATACTTGCCCCCAGTGTTCATCTTTGAGACCACATCGACCACCTTCCCCAGGGGAATGCCCCGCCCATAGTCGCGTACGTTAACGGTATTGTCACGAATGGAAATCTCTATGGTCTTGCCCGCACCCATCACAAACTCATCGATACAATTATCGATGACCTCTTTTAATAAGATGTAGATACCGTCATCAGCAGAAGAACCATCGCCCAATTTACCGATGTACATACCGGGACGCATGCGAATGTGCTCTTTCCAGTCAAGTGAGCGTATGTTCTCTTCGGTATATTGGGCCTGCGCCATTTATTCAGGGTTTATCCTAGCTAATATAAAATTTAGGGCCAAATATCAAAATGTAGTACCAAGAAAGTAATCAACAGCGCTTTTTAATAACTCTAGCTATATGAAACGTAGGTCGATCGGCAATCAAACATTGAACCTAAAGTGCATCACGTCACCGTCTTTGACCACGTAGTCTTTGCCCTCGACCCGCATCTTGCCGGCCTCTTTGACTTTGGCCTCACTGCCATATTGCACATAATCGTCGTACGAAATGACCTCGGCGCGAATAAAGCCCTTCTCAAAATCGGTATGGATCACGCCCGCTGCTTGGGGGGCGGTCGATCCTATTTTGATGGTCCAGGCACGTACCTCTTTTTCACCGGCCGTGAAATACGTCTCTAAATTCAACAATTTATAGGCCCCGCGAATAAGTTTTGCTGAACCGGGTTCTGACAATCCCAAATCTTCCAAGAAGAGCTGGCGTTCTTCGTAGGTATCCAACTCGGTAATATCCGCTTCGGTGCCCACGGCCAAGAAAATGACTTCTGCATCTTCATCGACCACGGCTTTCTTTACTTTTTCAACATAGGCATTGCCATCGACCGCCGCGGCCTCATCGACATTGCAGACGTACATGACAGGTTTGTCGGTGATCAGTTGCAAGGGCTTTACAAATTCGGTGCGATCGTCATCAGCAACTTGAATGGCACGCACTGAAATTCCAGATTCCAAGCCCGATTTCAGTTCATTGAGCACCGCTGCCTCTTTCTGGGCTTCTTTGTTACCGGTCTTGGCCGCACGGTTTACCTTATCCAATTTTTTTTCAACGCTCTCGAGATCGCGCAATTGAAGTTCGATATCGATGGTCTCTTTATCGCGAATAGGATCTACAGAACCGTCGACATGCACCACATTGTCATTGTCAAAGCAGCGCAGCACATGAAGAATGGCATCGGTCTCCCGAATATTGCCCAAAAACTGGTTTCCCAGGCCCTCACCCTTGCTGGCCCCTTTTACCAAACCAGCGATATCGACAATTTCGACAGTAGCCGGCACCACTCTTTGCGGATTCACCAATTCTTCCAATTTTTCTAAACGTAGGTCAGGTACGTTGACCACTCCAATATTCGGCTCAATGGTACAAAACGGAAAGTTGGCACTTTGTGCCTTGGCATTTGAGAGACAATTGAAAAGTGTCGATTTTCCGACATTTGGCAATCCTACGATTCCAGCTTTCATTCTTAAAATTTAATGGCCGCAAATATAAGTTGAAGTTTTAGAAAATGGGCCATCGCGACCGTTTCTAAACCCGCTTGATCGCAAAATAGATGAACAGCGCCAAAATGGTAAGAAAGGCCAATATGGCTATTACGGATAGTATGCATCCCGCCTGTTTCCAAAAACCGCTATATTCTTTTTTCTTTTCCATAAAAAAACCGAGTCAAGAAGACCCGGCCAATTTACTCCAATTATAAACAATATTCATTCATCTGGGTGCATGAAACGTTGCTTGCCCAAGAGTTCTTCCTCGGTCTCGACACGGTCTTCATCAGGCACACAACAGTCAACCGGGCAAACGGCAGCGCATTGGGGCTCTTCGTGAAAGCCCATGCACTCTGTACATTTATCGGGAGCGATATAATAGATTTCATCACTTATGGGTTCTTGTACCTCTTCAGCATTTACGGCCTTGCCATCGGGCAATACCACATCACCTTTTAGTGAAGTGCCGTCTGCATAACGCCACTCATCGGCACCTTCATAAATAGCCGTATTGGGGCACTCGGGCTCACACGCCCCACAATTGATACACTCGTCAGTAATAATGATTGCCATGATTTTCTTTTTCTTAGCGCCGGTTTCTCAACGGCATGCTTATTTTTACACAAAAATAACCCCTGCGCAACTGTATTACAAATTTAATGACCGAACGGAACACAATATTGAACGCTTTTGTTAAACTGGGCACTTATCTAGGTGATTTTTGTGAAAATGGCAATTCGAACAACACTGGCTTTGAACTGTTGAATGATGCCGTGGCAAAAGCCGAACGACAAAACGGCTGGTTCACACGAGATAATATCTTATTTGCGTTACGGCAATGGGCAGAGGCCTTGACGACCAAGAACCTTGAAAATTGGCTTGAAACGTATGACATTCCACAAGGCAGGTCTTCAAAGACCATTTCCATTGTTATGGCCGGCAATATTCCCCTTGTCGGTTTTCACGATTTTCTATCGGTGTTGATCACTGGCAACAAAGTGCTTTGTAAACTGTCATCGAACGATAAAAATCTTTTACCGGCACTATCAGCATTTCTAATGAAAGAAGAGCCCCTTTTAAAAAATCGCATTCTGTTCGCAGCTAGTAAAATCGAAGACTTTGATGCCGTAATCGCCACGGGAAGCAACAATACCGCACGTTATTTTGAGTATTACTTTAAGGACCATCCACATATCATCAGAAAAAATAGAACTTCCGTCGCAGTACTCTCGGGCAACGAAACCAAAGAAGACCTAGAAGCCTTGGGTGAGGACATTTTTCGATATTTCGGACTCGGTTGTCGAAACGTCTCAAAGCTATTTGTGCCCAAAGGTTACGATCTTGATACGTTTTTCAATGCCATGTTCAAATACAAATCCGTGATAAACCATCACAAATACGCCAATAACTATGACTATAACAAGGCCGTTTACCTGATGAGCGAGTTTCAGATTTTTGACAACGGATTCATCATTTTAAAAAAAGACCAAGGCCTTCACTCCCCCATTGCGACACTTTTTTATGAGGAGTACGGTACGGTAAAAGCCCTTGGGCAAAAACTCAATGAAAAGAATGATGATTTACAGTGTGTGGTATCTCAGATGAACCTTGAAAATGAAATCAATTTTGGCCAGACCCAGAAACCAAAACTTGATGATTATGCGGACGGAATCGATACTGTTGATTTTCTATTGAAACTAGGGCTTGGAGTGAAGAACCTTGACGGTGGACGATAGTGGGTAGATGGTAGGCAGTATGCAGTGAGCGGTGAGCAGTATGCAGTGAGCGATAAGCGGAAAGCAGTAAGCGGAAAGCAGTAAGCGGAAAGCGGTAAAAGGCATTTGAACTTTGATTGAATAGGAAATACAACATTGAACCTTGAACAGACGAGCCACTACCGACTACAGACTACAGACTACAGACTACTTTCAAACCCCGCAATCTTGAACCTGAAAACCCGATTACCCGCTTTATTTGGCATGTAACCAAGTAGCTAAATGAAATTGTCTTGTTTTACCCCCACTATTCGTTTTTCTTTCCAGTAAAAATTCAGACCTTTATCGCTTAATTTTTTAGGATGAAAAAACACAATTTTAGCGCAGGTCCCTGTATTTTGCCCAAAGAAGTCATGCAAAAGGCAGCCGAGGCAGTCATAGAGTTAGATGGTATCGGTCTTTCACTGATTGAAATATCGCATCGAAGCAAAGAATTCGTGGCCATCATGGAAAAGGCCCGTTCATTGGCTTTGGAGCTCTTGGGATTGGAGGGAAAAGGCTATTCTGCCCTATTCTTACAAGGGGGTGCGAGCACCCAGTTTTTAATGACGGCCTACAATCTGCTCGAAAAGAAAGCAGGTTATGTAAATACAGGTACTTGGAGCCTAAAAGCCATTAAAGAGGCCAAGCTTCTCGGTGATGTGGTCGAGGTGGCCTCTTCACAAGACCAGAATTTCAATTACATTCCAAAGGGCTACAAAATACCATCAGGCTTAGATTACCTGCACCTTACCTCGAACAATACCATTTTTGGCACACAGATAAAAGAATTTCCAAAAACCGATGCGCCATTGGTCTGCGATATGAGTTCTGACATCTTCTCACGCGAACTTGATTTCTCACAATTCGACCTCATCTACGCGGGTGCACAGAAAAATATGGGCCCGGCAGGTACGACCCTTGTAGTGGTCAAAGAGGATATTCTGGGTAAAGTAGGCCGCAAGGTTCCTTCGATGCTCGACTATAACATTCATATTGCCAAAGATAGCATGTTCAACACACCTGCGGTTTTTGCGGTATATGTGTCGATGCTTACCATGCAATGGCTCAAAGATTTGGGCGGAATACCGGCCATCGAAGAAATCAACGAAAAAAAGGCAAACCTCATTTATTCAGAGATTGATTTGAATCCCGTTTTTGCAGGCTTTGCGGCCAAAGAAGACCGTTCGAACATGAACGCTACCTTCAATATCACCGATGAAACACTAAAAGAAACCTTTGATACACTGTGCAAGGAAGCGGGCATAAGCGGTATCAACGGGCACCGATCCGTTGGGGGCTACCGTGCCTCTATGTACAATGCCATGACTTTGGAAAGTGTGGGCACCTTGGTCGATATTATGAGCGATCTTGAAAAAAAGGGATGATAAGTGATCATCTCAATCAATAAAGAAAAAAATGACATGGGTATAGACTTTTTTGAGCATACCTTACAGAGCCCAATCAAAATAAATTTATCGAACCTGCCTACCAGACAGGCGGGAGCAAAGCGGTTCCTAGAGCAACAGGTTTTGGAATGGCTTTAATACCAATCTATCACAAAATTTTACACAGATGAAAATATTGGCCAATGATGGCATTTCAAATGCAGGCAAAAGTGCCCTTGAAAAAAATGGTTTCGAAGTATTGACCACCAAGGTGGCCCAAGAACAGCTTGAAAACTATATCAATGAAAACAGTGTGGCGGCACTATTGGTGCGCAGTGCGACCAAAGTGCGCAAAGACTTGATAGATGCCTGCCCTAGCCTCAAACTGGTTGGCCGTGGCGGAGTGGGCATGGACAATATTGATGTCGATTATGCCAAATCAAAAGGAATTCATGTCATCAATACCCCAGCTGCTTCTTCAGAATCGGTGGCAGAGTTGGTTTTCGCACATTTGTTTGGCGGGGTACGCTTTCTGCACGACTCCAATCGCAACATGCCCTTGGAAGGCGATTCCAGATTCAAGGAACTGAAAAAAAGCTATGGTGGTGGCGTTGAGCTTCGCGGAAAAACCCTAGGGGTCATTGGCTTCGGTCGTATCGGCCAAGCAACGGCAAAAATTGCCCTAGGGGTCGGCATGAAGGTCATGTACCACGATATGTATGTGCCAGAAGCTACCATAAAATTGTCATTTTATGATGAACGGTCCGTAGGTTTTGACCTCAAGAGCGAAACCAAGGAAACTGTGCTAAAAAATGCTGATTTTGTAACGGTACATGTGCCGGCCCAAAAAGACTATGTATTGGGTAAAAAAGAATTCAATATCATTAAAGAAGGGGCCGCCATAATCAATGCGGCGCGCGGCGGCGTTGTCGATGAAATTGCCTTGGTCGAGGCATTGGAAAAAGGAAAGGTATCTTTTGCCGGACTCGATGTTTTTGAGTCTGAACCGCGGCCCGAAGTGCAATTATTGATGCATCCGAAAGTCTCGCTTACCCCCCATATCGGAGCGGCCACCAATGAAGCTCAAGACAGAATTGGCCTTGAACTGGCCTCTCAGATCATCGAACTTTTGAAATAGTACTTTTTTAGATTGTATCCCATTTGACATGTGTACTTTTTGTACATTGTCGCTTCATTCTAAACACTACGAAAATGTCAGGATTACTAGACTTGATCAACAGCCCGATGGGCAAACAGCTAATTAGTGGCACGGCACAGCAAACGGGCCAGTCAGAAAACAAAACGGCACAGGTACTGAGCATGGCCTTACCGGTTCTCATGGGGGCAATGAAACGCAACACGTCAACACAAAGTGGTGCACAAGGGTTGTACAACGCATTGAACAACAAACATGATGGCAGTATTTTAGATAACTTGGGCGGACTCTTTGGCGGAGGTGTTGATAGAGAGGTCGTTGATGATGGTGCAGGTATATTGGGGCACATTTTGGGCGCCAAGCAACCTCAGGTTGAAAATGCCTTGAGCAGCAGAACCGGTATTGATTCGGGATCGGTAGCCCAAATTTTGAAAATTGCCGCCCCAATACTTTTAGGGTTTCTGGGAAAACAGACCCGACAACAGAACATTAACGACCCACAGGCACTCAACGGATTGCTCGGTGGACTTTTAGGCGGTGGCAGCAGTGCCAACAAGCAACAATCATTGATAGAAACGTTCTTGGATTCTGATGGTGATGGCAGCGTTTTAGATGATTTGGCCGGAATGGTCTTGAGTGGAGGAAAACAAAAACGAAGCGGCATTGGTGGTTTGCTGGGTGGGCTTTTCGGAAAATAGCTATCCACCAATAATAACCTAAATTAACAGAGCCATTCACCAAAATGAATGGCTTTTGCTATCTTATATGGCATACATTTTGTGCACAAAAAATAAAAAGAAAATGAAAAAGATCGTATTGAGTACCCAAGTCTTGTTAATGGCCGTGTTTTTGAGTCTCAGTAGCTGTACCGCCAAAAAGCAGGTCAACAGGGTTGCCGAAAAAAATGGGGATAGCGTAGAGATTTCAGAAAAAGAGAAAGAAGTCTTTGACTCGACCGAAGAGAAACCGGTTGAGATTTCAGATGAAGAGTCAAACTACCAAATCATTATCATCGACCCCGGCTTTTATAATTGGTTGCTTAGCATAGCTCGCCCTGAAGGCTATTATTCCCAGCAATTCTTAGAAAATCGAAATCAGTTGTATGTTATCGAATGGAACTGGAGGGTACTTCAGCCCCAGAGATTTGATCCGCTTCTATATGAACAACAGATCAATTACGACCCGCAAATCGATTATGGCTACGAGGTAAATTATAAATTGTACAACTATTTCATATACTTTCAACGAAAGTATGGACTTCGCTTGGGGCCTTGGCTTCCCAGAATTTAAAGGGTATATTTGCCATCGATTTAAATCGGATGGAGAAAATAAAACAACGGTGGGATATTGTCAAAAATTGGCAATTGCTATTTCCGTTCCTAGGTGCTGCTTTGGTTGCTGTCACAGCTTATTCCATTGCACGAAGATTGTTGCATCTTTTTGAACTTAACAATACTCTTTTCGAGTGGATATTCACATTAGTGGTCGCCGCTTTGGGGTATTTCATCATGCTGCGATTTTTTCTTTGGTGTTTCAAAAAGTTGGAAAATAAATGGAAAGTCTCGTACCGTTGGGAAATGATAGCCATTTTTATCGTCTTTGCCATCACCGGAAGTGCTTCTGCAAAGCTCGCCGGGCCACTCACTGATTTACTCGGACTTCAAAAAGACGCCATCAGCGGTTGGATCTATTGGCCCGTTCGAATTCTTTTGATCTTCCCCATTTATCAAGTACTGTTGGTTTTCTTCGGATGGCTTTTTGGCCAGTTCAAGTTCTTCTGGAATTTTGAAAAGAAAATGTTGAAACATATGGGGCTCGGCTTTTTGTTCCCCTAAAATTATGATTCCCTTAACATACTGGTTCTTTTCAAAAGGGTTAGTTTTGCCACATATGGTGGAATTCAAAAGAATAGCGCCGATTTTTATCTTCTTGGCTTTGATGTCGATCAAAGTATCTGCGTTTCATGTCTATTCCCACCAAGACGCTGACGACGAGGTCGAAAATTGTGCCTACTGTGACCTGGCCATCGCGAACCAACAGATCGAATATACCCCCGTTTTCGCTGTAGCTGTTGATTTTCAACAATCCGTTGAGAAAAAAGAGCCAAGATTTTACGTTAGAACCGACACTACCGTTAACAATACCTGCCGTTCAAACCTTCTTTCTAGGCCACCGCCGGTTATTTGAACATTTCCACTCCACATTTGATCTATACTCCTTTAAAAAAGGAATAAACCTTAGTGTATTTAATGAAATTGTTGCTTTTCACAATGCTCTGCATTGGTATTCCATATTTTGTCATCGCACAATCTTGTGACCGTACCTTGACCGGTATGGTCATAGACTACCATGACAAGACCCCCTTGACGGGAGCCTCAATAACTGTTACCGGAAAAAATATCTCCGTATTATCAGATAATAACGGCAACTATGTCATCAAAGGACTTTGTGAGGGCAGCTATGAATTGGAAGTATCGCATCCTGAATGTACCACTCAGTTCATTCCACTGCAAATAGAAGGTGATAAAACCTTGGATATCAAATTGGAGCATCACCTAGAAGAACTAGAGGAAGTAAAAGTGGTTGGAGATGCAGTCTATGACAAAACCAATTCTGCACAAGAAGTATCGCTCAACACCAAGGCATTAGAGCAGTTTAGTGCTGCAAGCTTGGGCGATGCACTAAGGGAACTGGGCGGAATCTCGACACTGAACACTGGGGCCAACATAGTGAAACCTGCCATACATGGTCTGAACGGCAGTCGAGTTTTGATTTTGAACGATGGGGTACGTATGCAAGATATGGAATGGGGCGATGAGCACGCACCCAATGTTGACATCAATTCGGCAGGAACGATTTCTGTGGTCAAAGGAGCTTCGGCATTGCAATACGGTGGAGATGCCATAGGGGGAACAATTATTTTGGAACAACAACGATTTCCCCCAAAGGATACGCTGTTTGGAAAGACCTTATTGAACGGGGTAAGCAATGGACGGGGAGGAAGCATAGCCTCAGAAATGACCAAGGTTTACGATGGCGGATTTTTTATCAAAGGTCAGGGATCTTTTAAGCGATTGGGAGACCAAGAAGCTCCAGATTATATTCTTTCGAATACCGGAATACAGGAAATTGGTGCATCAGCTCAATTTGGGAAACGCTTGTTTGAATGGGGTTTTGCCGGAAAATATTCTTACTATGAAGCGGAAATTGCCATTTTACGGGCATCTCATATCGGCAATGTTGACGACTTGGTCAGAAGTATCAATAGTGGACAACCTGAGACCATTGAGGATTTCACCTATGACTTAAACAATCCAAGACAGAAAGTAAGGCATCATTTGGTGAAACTAGATGGCTACAGACGATTTGAGGGTTTGGGCAAATGGAGCCTTCAATATGATTTTCAGAATAATCGAAGACTTGAATTCGATGTGAGACGTGGAGACAGAGGTGACCGGGCCTCATTGGATCTAGAACTTATGACCCATACCTTAAGTACAGATTTCAAGTGGGATTCAAAAGAATTCATTCAACTCCATTTCGGACTAATGGGAAGATACCAAGATAATTTTGCCAACCCAGATACAGGTGTAAGACGATTGATTCCCGATTATGAAAAATATGACTTTGGAAGCTTTCTGATCGGAGAATTCAAGTTGCGGGAAAATTGGACTTTGGATGCAGGTGTCCGTTACGATTTTACCCGTATTGACGCCCTCAAGTTCTATCAAACCACCCGGTGGGAAGAGCGCGGTTATGATCAAGATTTCCCAGATTTGGTCATCGATGACCGCGGTACACAATTACTGACCAACCCCGTCTTTGATTACAACAATATTTCGGCCACTGTTGGTTTTCAGTATATGGCATCCAATGACCATAAGGTAAAATTCAATTATGCGCTTTCTCAAAGGGCACCTAATCCGTCAGAACTATTTAGTGATGGGCTGCATCATTCTGCCGCGCGCATAGAACTGGGAGACATTAGAATAGACAGTGAAACTTCACACAAAGTGATGCTTTCTTATGATAGGAGTTTTAGAAAATGGGGATTCACCTTTGAGCCCTATGCCAACTTTATCAATGATTTTATCCTTCTTGAACCCACAGGGGTTGAATTGACCATTAGAGGGGCCTTCCCCGTTTGGGGTTACCGACAAACAGATGCCAGGATTTTAGGAATGGACCTATTCGCATACTCCGATTGGTCGACCCATTGGCGCACTGAACATGTTTTTTCTTTGGTCAAGGGCAATGATGTCGACAATGATTTGGCGCTGATCAATATACCTGCAGCCAATTTTTCGAACAAACTGCTTTTTTCAAAACCAGAGTGGAAGGGATTGGAGCTTTCGCTTCAGAGTCAATATGTGTTCAGGCAAAATGAGGTTCCCCCGAATATCATGGTCTTTTCCCCAGAGCAACAACAAGATATCCTTTTGGAGATCAATACGCCCCCAGATGCCTATCATATCTTGAATTTCAATTCAAAACTGGTTTTTAACCTAGGGAAACAACTATTGACAACATCGCTTACTGTAAATAATTTATTGAACACTAATTACAGGGAATACCTAAATCGCCAGCGTTTTTTCGCAGATGATTTGGGCAGAAACATCATTTTACAATTAAAACTCAATTATTAATCTTAATCCTTTATTTTTTGTTATGAAAACAATCAAATTTTTATCCATGTTAGCCTTGACCGGGGTGCTTTTCACATCGTGTTCAGATGACGATGACACGCCAGAAGAAGTAAACGAAGAAGAGGTTATCACGACCATGACCATCACCTTAGATCCCGTTGGGGGAGGCGATAGCGTGGTCTTTCAGACCAGGGACGAAGATGGCGATGGTCCTAATCCGCCTGTTATTACTGCCCCTAATTTGGCAGGAAACACGACCTACAATGGCTCCATAGAATTGTTAAACGAAACGGAGGATCCTGCTGAAGACGTTACCGAAGAAGTTGAAGAAGAAGATGACGAACATCAATTCATTTTTGAAGTCAGTGGTGCAGTTGACAGCGCAACGGCTACCGATGAAGATGATGATGGTAATCCTGTAGGGCTGAGCTTTGATTTGGTGACTAGTACAGCGGGGGCCGCAACACTAACGGTAACCCTAAGGCACGAGCCGACCAAGCCCAATGATGGAACTTTGGCCGGGGCTGGTGGTGAGACCGATATAACCGCTACGTTCAGCTTTGACGTACAATAAAAAGGTTAATATATTATCAATTGGGGGCGAAGGTTTTTCGCCTCCAATTTAAAAAGTGGGCTGCGAGAAGACAAATAAATGGTTTGGAATACTATTGGCGACTTTGCTTTTGTTTCAGTTGTCTTATTATACCGTACATGTCTTCACTTCCCATATGTCAGATGCCCATATTGAAGCAACTGCCTACAACTCCCAAATCCACGAAAAAAACATTAGCTGCGAACTGTGCGCAAAATTGTTGGGCCAAACCCTATTTTTATGGGTTTGCCCTACCCTTCTGATCGCCTTTGTCGCTGCCATCACTGTAATAAATGTTGGCGAACCACTCATTCTTCCAATAGCTAAGGCCCTCTATCTTCTCAGGGGTCCTCCCTCTCTCTTATTTTAATAGCTGCGTCGTTTAAGAATAAACTCTTAAGTATTGAAAATAAATACTTTACAGTATTTATCGTAAAGTGATCATTTCATCATATAATTCAAACTTCATTCATCATGATAATAACCAATAACCTTACCAAAAAGTATGGTGGGCAGATGGCCCTTGACCATTTGAACCTCAATGTTAAAGAAAGCAACATCTATTGCCTTCTTGGTGCCAACGGCGCTGGAATGACCATCGGCATTATTGAAGAATACACCTATTTTCAGATTAACTCATCTGATTCCTTTGATTTGGTAGAAAAACAAGATTATGGTGACGGTAAAGGTTTTGTGACCATCCTTGAAGTCAAATACAAACGGATTGGCAAAAAGTAAAATCAAAAAACGGCATTCATGAAATATAAATACCCCGCCATATCCATAGTGTTTTTTTTCTTTTGTTTCAATATCGGTGCACAAGAAGAAGCGGGAACGGACAACTTTCCACCACCTGACAATGCCAAGGAAATCAGTGTCGAAAAGGCCTTGAATCAAATAAGGTTGGACGGAAGACTTGACGAAGAAGATTGGATAAAGGCTTCAATAACAGATGACTTTTTTAGAAGAGAACCCAGACAGGGTGGAAATGTGAAATATAAGACAGAGGTCCGTTTTCTTTATGACGACAAAAATCTTTATATCGGGGCGTTCTGCAAAGACTCCGTAGGTATAAAAGGCATTCGTATCCAAGATTTACGAAGGGACTTCAGTTGGGGTGAGAACGATATTTTCGGTATCGCCCTTGATCCCCAAAACCTAAAACAGTACGCGCAGGGTTTCCAGACCACTCCCTACGGTAACCAGCGTGACTTTCAAAATTTTAATGGCAACAATTTTGATACGGGGTGGAATACCCTGTGGCGTGTCAGAACCCAGCGAACAGAAGAAGGCTATACGATAGAAATGGCCATTCCCTTCAAAAGCTTGCGGTACAACCTTCCCGAATCAGGAAATACCATTGAACTCGGGTTTACTTTGGTTCGCTATGCCAGAAGGGATATCGAGGTATCCACATTTCCGGCCATACCCCAGTCGTTCACCCCATACCGAATGACCTATGCGGCAAAATTGACGGACATTGAAGCTCCGCCACCCTCGACCAACATTAGGGTCGAACCCTATGCGCTCTACCAGTACGACGAAAATATAGAAGGTGATCAACTGGTCGACAAGTTGAACGATCCCAAGGTAGGTGTTGATGCGAAGTGGGCCCTAAATCCAAAAACGGTTTTGGATTTAACGTTGAATACCGATTTTGCGCAGGCCGATGTAGACCTCGCAGTGAACAACTTAGAGCGGTTCAACATCTTCTTTCCAGAGAGAAGACAGTTTTTTTTGGAAAACTCGGGCATTTGGGCAGGTGGCCTACAGCAATCGATACGTCCTTTCTTTAGCAGAAGAATCGGCCTTCAGGGTGAGTTTAATGCCATACCGGCACCGATTGATGTTGGGGCCAGATTCACACAGCGAACAGAAAAAAGTGCTTTGGCCGGCCTTTTCGTACGCCAGCGCGAAACCGATAATTCGGCCGGTGCCAACTTTGGGGTCTTTCGATACTTGAAAAACTATGGTCGTGAGAACAATATTGGCTTGATGGTCACCCATCGGCTTGATGACAGCTATAGTGAATTGGGCCTGGAGAGCAATAACAACACCACGGTTACCTTAGATGGCCAAATTCGACCGACCAGTCAATGGGATATCCAGTATTTGCTATCAACGTCAATTGATGAACTTACCGGCAAAACGGGTTTTGCGGGTAGAATATTTGTCGGCAACGATTCCAACAAATATTATTATGGGTGGGTCACTGAATACACTGATGCCAACTACAACCCAAGAATGGGTTTTGTGCGCCAAAGTGATGTCATAAGGCACAATCCAGGGGGGTACTATATTTGGAGGCCAAAAAAAATTGACTGGATCAGAAGGTGGGATCCCGGAATGTTTGTCAACTATAACCATGATGCGACCGACCCCAGTCGTTTTCAACAGGCCAGCCTATACATTTTTCCAGTCTTCACCTGGTTCAGAGACAATAGTTTTTTAGAAGTCTCCACTACCCCTACATGGCAGAACATCAATTTTGATTTTTCACCGTTAGGGCTTGAAATTGAACAAGATAGATACTTCTATACAAGATATTTGGTTCAATACAATACCGACCTTTCGAAAAAATGGTCGGGAGATGTCGGCGTCGATTTCGGGGATTTTTACAATGGAACACGAACCACGATCAACGCTGCCGCTCGCTTCGCACCCATTCCACATGCGACCCTCTCCTTGAACTACGAGTACAATGATATCAATGGTGTTGGAATTCTAGAGGAAGATCTGGAAACCAATCTGTACACCGCGAACCTTAGGTTGGCATTGAACCCCAGGTTACAGTTATCGACATTTTACCAATACAACAGCTTTAATGAGCAAGGTCGATGGAACGTGCGCTTTAGTTGGGAATATATGCCCCTGTCATTTATTTATCTGGTCTTTAACGATACCCAGACAGACATCTTTGACCCCGTACAGCGCAGTACCCAGTTTATCAGCAAGATTACTTTTTTGAAACAGTTTTAGCAGTAGACAAAACCATCCATGAAACCACATAGAAGAACTTTTTTAAAAAAACTTTCCTTAAGCATCCTAAGCCTTGGTATGCCACTTGGCGTCACTTGGGGAAAGGTCTTCTTATTTTTTTTTGGTATGGCAGATCGACCTAGTTCCAGTTTCATTTTTTGTACTTTAGAAAAAAATAAAAACAACTATGAAAAACGCCTTTCGTTACGTTCTCTCCCTAATTCTTTTCATTCAATTTTCATCGGCCCAAGACCGAGTTACCGGTGAACCCTTTGCGACCCGTTCTGTCGTATTGGGCCAAAATGGAATGGTGGCCACAAGCCATCCCCTAGCCACCCAAATTGGATTGGATATGCTTAAAAACGGTGGTAATGCAATCGATGCAGCCATTGCGGCAAATGCCGCACTAGGACTTATGGAACCTACAGGATGTGGTATCGGAGGCGATCTTTTTGCCATTGTCTGGGACGGAAAGACCAAAAAGCTCTATGGGCTAAATGCCAGTGGTCGTTCGCCCCAAAAACTTACCTTGGAGTATTTTGAAAAAGAAGGTATGGAAAAAATCCCTTCGCACGGTTCATTGCCCGTGAGCGTACCGGGTGCGGTCGACGGATGGTTCGAACTCCATAATAAATTCGGGTCAAGACCTATGACAGAAATTCTGGGCCCTGCCATCGATTATGCTGAAAAGGGCTTTCCGCTTACAGAACTGATCGCTTGGTATATGCAGCGAACCGTTCCTTTTTTTGAATCAAAGGGTTTCCCAAATATCGAGGATACCTACAAATCACAAAATGGTGGCAAACTGCCCAATGAAGGAGAGATTTACAAAAATCCTTATTTGGCAAATACCTATCGAAAAATCGCTGAAGGCGGACGCGATGCCTTTTATAGAGGTGATATTGCCAAAACCATAGGAAAATTCATCAAAGAACAAGGTGGTTTTCTCTCTGCCAAAGACCTCGCTGACCATAAATCGGAATGGGTAGAACCAGTATCCATCAATTATAGGGGATACGATGTTTGGGAGCTTCCTCCCAACGGTCAGGGAATAGCTGCGCTTCAAATGTTGCAAATATTGGAAGGCTATGACTTCTCCAATATAGCATTTGGCAGCGCGGAACACTTGCACCTCTTTACCGAAGCCAAAAAACTGGCCTTTGAAGACCGTGCGAAATACTATGCCGATATGGACTTTTTCAACGTGCCGGTCGAACAATTGCTTTCAGATGATTATGCGGAAAACCGAAGAAAGCAGATCGGTGCCCGGGCAGGAAAATACGCTGCGGGCGAAATCTCGGCCGGAGAGACCATTTATATGACCGTAGCTGACAGCGAAGGAACTATGATATCATTGATACAGAGCAATTATAGGGGTATGGGCTCCGGTATGGCGCCTCCAAAATTAGGTTTTATGCTTCAAGACAGAGGTGAACTGTTCAGTCTCAAACGAGGGCAGGCCAATACCTTCGAACCTGGCAAGCGGCCCTTTCACACCATTATTCCAGCTTTTATTACCAAAGAGGGTAAGCCCTATGTCAGTTTTGGGGTGATGGGGGGCGACTTCCAGCCCATGGGTCACACCCAAATTGTGATGAACCTAGTCGATTTTGGTATGAACCTACAGGAAGCTGGTGATGCCCCACGTTGGGACCATACCGGTGGAGCCAGTCCCATGGGCAAAATCACTGAAAATACAGGACTGATTCGAACCGAATCAGGTATCCCCTACTCTACCCTACGTGGATTGATGGATAAGGGCCATAAGATTGGAACGGCCCGAGGCATCTATGGCGGGTATCAGGCGATTTTGTGGGATGATGAAAATAAGGTCTACCACGGTGCCTCTGAGAGCCGTAAAGATGGGCAGGCCGCTGGGTATTGAGCAAATAGCGGTGCGGTGCCCGTGCCCTTGATTTTTTTAGGTCGTTTTTAATGTTGATCTAAATGCTTGTTTGGCCACAGATAAAGAACTTGAATCTAAAAAGTGGCTGACGGTATATCAAGATGAATGGCCCGTAAACAGGGCGTATGCAATTGATTAAAAGGATACTATTTTGGGTGTGCTCTTTTTAAATCACCTCAATACTATTTCATCGATAACGTTCAACGTATCAGGATTGATCACCTTCATTTTTACGGTTGGCCCATCCACATAAAAGAGACAGACCGCATTCTCAACACTAAAGGCCTTGGTATGTTCACTCCAGGGCAATACCTCTTGCGCATAATATGGTGCACCTGCGGCACCATTGTTGATTTGATAGATGGGTCTTGAGACGTTCAATTTTTCATGGGGATAATCCTCGGGATAAATGGTGACTTCTTTGGTCAACTTCAAGCGATTGTAATTGTGCTCATCTCCGGTCAATATGGCCAATACCTTCTCACTTTTATTGATAAGAATATCGAGATACTGGTCGCGTCGCTGTATAATACCTTTTTCAAGTGGTTTACCCGCTACGAAAGAGCGTTTTTCATTGTTGCCGCTGTACCACATGTCGTCTTTGCTGTGACCCCCATTGGGAAATGCAGGGGTATGTTGGGTCACGAATATATGATCAATGGTCTCATCTGCTTCCAAAGAAGTGATGGTCTTTTCAAGCCATTTCAATTGATTGTCCATGATATAGCCATGCAGCCCGCCAGACGTGGCCGTATTTCTTGAGAGGCTTGGCGCATACCAATAGTCACTGTTCAATACCACGACCGCCACATTATCGTATCGATAATGAAATACATTTTCTGCATACGATGGAAAGTCAATGGTCGCAGAAGATGGGTCATAGGCACTTCCATCCTCGCTTTTCAGGGTCGATACCGGATTTACAAAGGCTTCTGCAAAGGCCATCTCGGCCGATTCGGTACTGAACGGAAATTTGTCGACAAACCCTCTTGTTCTTCCGGTGCTATCTTTAAAGATATAGCCCAAAGCTTCATGATTTCCCATACCCACTTGAAAGGGCATATAATGCCAAAAGGGTTCCACTGCTTTTTTCCAGTTGGTATATTGCAATTGGGTCTCGGCATTTGTTACCAGGTAACCATTGATAAGATCACCGCTAAATTGCATAAATGCCGCATTGTTGGCATATGCGACTGCGGCAATTTTTTTCATGATGTAAGCATTGGCCCCATAAATCTTCCGTTCACCGCCTCCAGTGGCATGTCGACTATCACTGGTGTATGCGAAAACGAAGGGTGTCTTGCTTCCCGGTCTTGGGGCGGTAGTCAAGTGGTATTGCTGCGTAAAACCATCATAGCTGACCGAATACGCATACTTTGTTCCAGGGGTCAGGTTAGTAACCGATATCTCATGGTGTGTTCCCAAAGGGCTTTCAATTGTTTCCCCATTGATCTGCAGGCTAACGGCCACTGGCAAGGTAGTGTTGAACCAAAGGGTGGCGCCGGTATCTGTAAGCATATTCACAAAAGGTCCCTCATAAATGGAAGGTGCAATGGCAAAGGGACCACTCCCCTTAAGGGATACCTCGCCATCATAAACCAACATGCCCGTTTCATCCATCAGACGGTATCCTATAGAGAGCATCTGGTTCTTTTGCCAATCTACAAAATCATAAGGGTACCTGAAGTCTCTTTTGATGTTGATCTCTACTTTGCCCGATTCCAGCGTTTTCACAAACCTAAAAACGGGTAATGGGTGTGGGGCCTTCCCATAAGGTATGAGTCCATAGGTAATGGTCCCCTCAAAATCCCCAAAATCCAGTTCCACGCCTTCATTTGTCCCTCGTGGGTTTCCGAACAACTGTTCAAGGCTGTAACGGGCATTGCTTTTAACCGCATAGTGGCGTTGGTCGCCCTCTTGAAGATAAAGTCCGTTTTCGTCTTCCTTGATATTGCTATAGCTCTTCGGGATGTCTATATTCTGGGCAACAATGAGGTTCACCGTTAACGAAAAGGATAAAAGGATGTTTTTTTTCATGATATATTGATATTGATTGGGCAATTTTTCAACAGTCAGCGCAAATACCCCTAATTATGGTCTGCACCTTATTTGTTCTAAACCCTTTTGGAATATTTATTTGAAGGGGTGCCAACCCTTCCATGCAATACACCGTTTCACAGCACTCACACACAAAATGGGCATGTTCGTTGCCTTGTGTTGGGGCCTCACCGAATGCATATTTGGCTATTCCAGAATGGTCGTTTATACGATGGATAATACCTGCCTGCTCAAAGCTCGTCAAGTTTCTGTACAGGGTAGACTTCTCGACTTCTTTGACCAATGCCGCTTGCAGGTCATTATATGATTGGGCATGTTCCATGTTGACAAAGTGGCGGGCCAGGGCCATACGGACCTTGGTTTTTTTCAATCCTTTTTCTTCCAAAAGTTGTTCGTAGTCTTCTTTTTTCATGATTACGGCACTATTTTAAACGTAAGGCATCTGCATTTTCAATTCTATAATAACAGGCATTTGGATTATTCCCGTTCAGGTAAAATGTTCCCTCTACCGAGAGCAGTTCATCCATCACAAAAGATGGCTTTTGCCCGAACCGGAGATCCATCATGGTCTCGGGCCCACCATTACCGCAAAAAAAGCAGGAAGCCATGGGGTTTTTAGAGAGGATATATACAGATTGTTCACCGCCCAAGACCAATATGTACCCGGTAATGATGACTTGTTTTCCATGCAACGCTTTCATTTTGGGTGAAAAGGTCGCTTTTTGGAAACCTGGAAAAACAGCCTTGGATGAAGGCTGTTGCCAAGAGATTCCTTCTGTTAGATCAGACCATCGCAGAACAGTCTGCCCACGGGCCGCTGTTCCCATCCAGAACAATGCTATCAAAAGAAAAAATCTCATTTCTTCAATTCAATAATCGGCCTGTGGCCCCTTTTAAGATATAATTGCAATGATCGACATTGTCGGCGTTCAATTCAAGTATTCCCATGACCTCGACAATTTGATCGGTCTTAAAGGGTGGTTTCTCCATAAAGCTGACCTCGATAATGGTTTCAGGTCCTGCAGCCCCACAGAAAAAACAGGAGGCCATTGGGTTTTGGGATACCAATAACACTTCACCACTTCCTGAAATATCCAGAAAAAAACCCTTGATACTGACCTGTTTCCCTCTGTAAGACTGTATATGCTCACCGAATTTTGGCATCAAAAAATGAACATCGTACTTTTTGTTGTAAACCGGTTCAAAAATTACATCCGCAAAATCTTGCCACGTCAATTGTTCTTGGGCAGAAAGACTTTGCCCATATAAAAGTACAAACAAGAGAAAAAATAACAGGTTACGCATCTGATAATGTTTTTGCCACATTTAATTTGAAAATCGAGCGAGATGCCAACAAAGTGGCTATTGTTGCCAGAACCAATATAAGGCCTAATAGATAAAGTTCAACTATTTCAGGGCCAGTTATTTGCAAAGTATATCCGTATGAAGTTTGCATGTATTGGGAAACGCCCCATATTCCCAATCGACCAAAAAGCCATCCCAATACAAATCCGATAAGTGCCAAAAATATTCCTTCCAAAAGTGCCAATCGAAGAAGTTGTCCAGTGCGAAGGCCATAGGTTCTCAATAGCGCAAGCTCCTGTCTTCTTTCCCGTATGGTCTTTAAAAGACTGATAAATATGCTCAATCCAGAAACCAGTAGAATAGCCAATGCAATGCCATTTATGGTCTGTGCTCCCGAACCTAACAGCCCCATCAATCGTTGTACCTCAAAACCTGGCAAAGCCGCTTGCATGGAGGTGTTCTCATTGATGAATCTAGGAAGTTGAACCATACCCAAAGGACTCTTGAACTTGACCAGTAATGAGGTAATTTCTTTTTCCCCATCGTGTTCTTCAGAGGTTTCCGCTTCTTCTTCATGATGGTCGTCTCCTTCCTCGTGATGATGGCCTTCTTCATGGTGGTCATCCCCTTCGTGATGGTCGCCTTCCTCGTGATGATGGTCTTCTTCATGGTGGTCATCCTCTTCATGATGGTCGTGTCCTTCCTCGTGATGATGGCCTTCTTCATTGTGGTCATCCCCTTCCTCGTGATCATGGTCTTCTTCATGATGATCTTCTTCCCCATGATCATGGGCTTCCCAGATACTTTCAAGATTGGTTATCAATAACTGATCCACTACTGTTCCCGTAGGCTTCAAAATTCCCTTCACGGTATAAGGATGTTCATCATGTGCTTCACTATCTGAAGCGGCCAAGCCGTGGGAGCTTATGAAGTTGTCCCCAACTTTTAGACCCAATCGCAGGGCAACATTGCTTCCGGCAACCACTTCAAAAGACTCTTCATACAGCTCTCCTTCCGATAACTGGGCATTGTAATGGTCGAGATACCCGATTTCTGTGCCCAAAATCCGAAAACCTTTGTAGTTGTCTCCATAGGAAACAGGAATGGCCGTTTGTACGAAAGGATGCTTTTGCAGCATGCTGGTTTCCTTCAACTTAATATTACCTGTGGGCACATCTATATGCAGTACGGAAGACAACACGAGTTGTAAGGGACTTCCCTTGGCGCCCACGACCATATCAACGGGGGCGATGTTCTTGTTCAACTGCCCGCCCAGCTGTTGGCTCAGTTGCAACACAAAGGTGACCAATGATACACTCAACGACAACAACAACAGGCTCAATAACAAGTTGAGCGGTTTTGACACCATATTTCTAAACGCGAGATAACCCAGTTTCATAGCACGACTTGATTTTGAAAATGGGACATTACCCGCTGGTCATGTGTAATGATCAACAGGCTGCTCTTGCAGATTTCGGCCTCTTCCTTGAGCAGGTCAATGACCTTTACACAGTTTGCATCGTCTAAATTGGAAGTAGGCTCATCGGCAAACACGATCTTGGGTCTGTGAATCAGCCCCAGTGCAATAGACAGTCGCTGCTGCTGCCCTTGGCTCAATGCCGTGACTTTCTTATGAATATGTTCTGTAAGACCCAACCTTTCGGTAAGTCCATGTCTTCTTTGCTTGTCATTCGAGTTTTTGGGGAAACTCTGCCGTAGGCGAAGATTATCGGAAACGTTCAGCGATCTGATAAAATGATATTGTTGGAAGACGAGACCGATATGCTCTCCCCGAAATATATCCATTTCGTAACGGCTCAGGGAATTGAGCTCCGTTCCGGCAATGGACACCGCACCTCGCAACGGAGGCAAGAGACCCGCCATAAGATACAAAAGGGTGGTCTTGCCCACACCTGATGGCCCTATCACCAGCAAGTGTTCACCAGGAGTGAGTTCAATATCGGGGAACGCCAGCTCTTGTCCATTTTCATAGGCGTATGCAAGATTCGATGTGTTGACCATCTGAATGTTTTTACAAAAATAAAAAGAAATACAAATGCAACTCAGTTGCATTTGAAAAAATGCAGTACCTTTGGCAAAAATTTTGAACGGTCAGTTGTGACTATATTTTGTTACGTTAAAAAGCAACTTTAAACCTTGGTTCATGGCCCTAACAAAAGTAATCAATAAATCAGATTGGGTCGGCGTCTTTGCCAGTGGCCTTTGTTTGGTGCACTGCTTGGCCACCCCTTTTCTATTTGTGGCACATGCCAATATTGGGCTTCATGTAGAGAACCATCCTTCTTGGTGGGGTTTTCTCGACATTGTCTTTTTATTGCTCTCTTTTTTTGCAGTATACTGGTCGGCCAAAAACACCTCAAAAAAATGGGTTCGATATGCCTTTTGGTGTTTATGGGGCATGTTGGCACTGATTGTCGTAAACGAGAAATGGGCACTATGGCATCTGGCCGAAGAAGCTATTTATCTACCCTCAATGGGTCTGGTCTTGCTTCACTTGTACAATCACCGCTATTGTCATTGCAAAGATGGGGATTGTTGTGCCGATCTTCAATAACAAACATTCGGTTATGGATAAATCGCAAATAGAGGCCATGGGAGACCACCATGTGGCCACATCTGTTGAAACCCCGATGCGATCAGATGCATTTCATCGCACCGATGAAGAAAAAATAAAGCGTATCAGGTTTCATTTTTCCAAAATAATGGAGGAATTGGGTTTAGACCTTACCGATGAAAGCCTATCGGGCACACCCTATCGGTTTGCCAAAATGTATGTCAAAGAATTGTTCTATGGACTAGATCCTCAGAATAAACCAAAGATCTCCACTTTCCCAAACATTTATGGCTATCAACGCATTTTGGTAGAGCAAGATATCACGATCGACTCCTCTTGCGAGCATCACTTTTTTACCTATAATTGGAAAAGCGCATGTAGGCTATATCCCCAAAGACAAAGTTGTGGGATTATCAAAAATCAATCGCCTGGTCGATTATTATGCCCATCGGCCACAAGTTCAAGAGCGGCTTTGTCTTCAAATTATGAAGGAGCTTCAGCAGACACTTGGCACCGATGACGTAATTGTGGTGATTCGTGCCAAACACCTTTGCGTCTCTTCCCGAGGCATCAAGGACAAAAAAAGTTTTACGACAACTATGGAATACGGTGGGCTTTTTGAGGATGTTCTGTACCGTAAAGAATTTTTTGAAATCATTGGCCATACCGGCAATATTGAGTAGACATAGACCTATTTCTATATTTAATCAATAAAAACCGTAAAACCCCTTACCTTATTTATTCAATCTACCGGAAAGTAAATACGTATAAATCCATGTAAGCGTAAAAGTGGGAATGACATCCAATCCCGGAACCAATTCCTCGACAAAGGTGATGATACCCGCGGCCTGCCCCACTTTTCCCTTGTACAATCGGGTCATCAACCATCCGGCAATAGGTGCCCAAATCACGTCGGAGAAATCTCCGATTCCCGGAATCATGTATGATAGCATGCCGATGCCATCAAGCAAAAGTCCCAACAACAATTTTTGGTATTTGTTGTCTTTTTTATCAGCCATGATCGAAAAATAGGAAATAGCGGTGAACCAAAAAAATTTCTATGAAAGATCGGAACTGATCAGCTTCAAGAATTCATTTCGGGTCTCTTCTTTCTTGAAAGCCCCTCTAAAGCCCGAAGTGGTGGTTACCGAGTTTTGTTTCTGCACGCCACGCATCATCATGCACATATGTGCCGCCTCTATGACGACGGCCACCCCCTGTGGTTTTAAGGTATCGTTGATACATTCCAATATCTGCTCGGTCAATCGCTCCTGTACTTGCAACCTTCGTGCAAAAACATCTACAATGCGGGGCAGTTTGCTGAGCCCAACGATATGTCCATTGGGTATGTAAGCGATGTGTGCCTTGCCAAAAAAGGGCAACATATGGTGTTCACAAAGCGAATAGACCTCGATGTCTTTTACAATGACCATCTCGTTGTACGATTCTTTGAACATGGCGCTCTTGAGAATGGCTGTGGCATCTTGTTTATAGCCCTGTGTCAAAAAGAGCATGGCCTTGGCAGCCCTTTCAGGCGTCTTTACAAGTCCATCGCGAGTGACATCTTCCCCAATTTCATCAATGATTTTTGAAAAGCGTTCTTTCACCTCATTGGTGATATTGATGTTATACTCTTCTAAATTCTGGTATGGAGCCATATTATTTGGTGACAGTATTAAGTTTATCGGCAAATTTTGATGTCAATTTCTTGATCTTTGGATCGATGATGAACTGGCAATACGGCTGGCTGCCGTGTTCATTGTAATAATTTTGATGGTCTTCTTCGGCCTTGTAAAAGGGTTTTTCCCCAGAAACCACCGTCACAATGGGAGCGGTGAAAACCTTCTCTTTTTCCAATAGCGAAATAAAGCTTTGTGCCTGATCTTTTTGTGCGGGGGTAGTATAGAAAATTTCGCTTCTGTATTGCGTACCGACATCATTGCCCTGACGGTTCAGTGTAGTCGGGTCATGGGTGGCAAAGAATACCTCGAGCAGTTCTTGGTACGAGATCTCTTTTGGATCAAAAGTAATTTTTATGGCTTCTGCATGACCGGTTCTACCAGTACAGATTTCCCGATAGGCTGGATTTTTAATGGTTCCGCCAGTGTACCCAGATACTATTTCATGTACTCCTTTAAGCCGTTGAAAGACAGCTTCGGTACACCAAAAACATCCGCCGGCTAGAATGGCCGTTTCCAAATTGGAATTATTTTGTTTATCCATTTATTATAAAAATTGAACAAATTTAACAAACAGGGCACCCAACGGCCCTAATTATTCGTTAAAGTTTACAGTCGGAAAGATACTGCAAAACTAATTCTCTGACTGATTTTTTGCAATGCGGTGGATTGATTACTTTCACGCATTGAATGTAAGGCCTATGATCAAAGCATCGAACATCAAAAAAAGTTTTGGTACGCTAGAAGTGCTGAAAGGTGTCAATATAGCCATTCAAAAGAGTGAGATTGTTTCCATTGTGGGGCCTTCAGGTGCGGGCAAGACTACCCTACTACAAATTTTGGGTACTTTAGACACTCCTACCAACAAAAAAGAATCGCTACTCCATATCAATGATGTCGATGTGCTCAAGCTAAATGATAAGGGTATGGCCCGTTTTCGAAACGACCACGTTGGCTTCATCTTTCAGTTTCACCAACTATTGCCCGAGTTCACCGCGCATGAAAATGTGTGCATCCCCGCTTTTATAAAAAAGACCCCAAGGGCACAGGCCGAACAACGCGCCAAAGAATTGTTGGACTTTCTTGGCCTTTCAGACCGATGTGACCACAAGCCCAATGAGCTTTCAGGAGGTGAGCAGCAGCGCGTGGCCGTGGCCCGTTCATTGATCAATAGTCCTTCGGTCGTTTTTGCCGACGAACCCAGCGGAAACCTCGATTCTGAAAGCGCCGACAACCTGCACAAATTGTTCTTTAGGCTCAGGGAAGAATTCGGTCAAACCTTTGTCATCGTTACCCATAACCAAGAGTTGGCCGATATGGCAGACCGCAAACTCACCATGGTCGATGGTTTGATCGTTTCTTGATCCATGACGAAGTCTGAACTGAAAGATTTTTTGGATGCCAAGGCCGAACAGTATGAGCACCCCCGATTTTTGGAAAGTGACCCACTGCAGGTACCCCATCGTTTTTCGAAGAAAGAAGATATTGAGATCAGTGCCTTTTTGACCGCTACCATCGCTTGGGGCAATCGCAAGAGCATTATCAACAATTCACTACAGATGATGCAATTGATGGACAATGCCCCTTTTGATTTCATTCTCGATCACACCGAAGATGACCTAGCCCGTCTAAAACCCTTTGTGCACAGAACTTTCAATGGTGAAGACCTAAGCTATTTTGTAAAGGCCCTGCAAAATATATATCAACATCATGGGGGACTGGAAACCGTTTTTTCCCGTTATCGGTCCGATACGGGTTTACAACCGGCCATTAGTAGATTCAAAGAACTTTTCTTCAGTCTACCCCATGCACGACGAACCACAAAACACGTGTCAGACCCAGAGAAGGGTTCCGCAGCCAAGCGCATCAATATGTTTTTGCGCTGGATGGTACGCCCAGACACCAAAGGGGTCGATTTCGGACTGTGGAAGGACATGAAACCCGGTCAACTTTCCTGCCCACTAGACGTGCATTCGGGCAATGTGGCCCGAAAACTCAAACTGTTGAAACGAAAGCAAAATGATGCCAAGGCATTAAAAGAACTCGATGAAAACCTGCGTAAGCTAGACCCGAAAGATCCTGTGAAGTATGACTTTGCCCTTTTTGGCTTGGGCGTTTTTGAAAAGTTTTAACTTACCTACCGAAGCCATAATCAGAGCTAAAATTCAAGGCCTCTTTCTTTCCACCTTCGGCAATCGATTTGTAAACGGCCTCGACAATGACCATATCGCGTCGGCCCATCTCACCAGGAGCCAAGTTTGGGTCTCCATACAGAATATGCTTGGCAAAATCATCCATCTGCAATTTCTGCTGGCTCTCATGCTGAAAAGTGATGTCGCCACGTGAACTTTTACCTGCAAGGGGGCCGTAGTTATTGGCAGGGCGCAACTCGAACCAACCATTGGTACAGGTGGCAAACAGGTTGTTGGCATTGAGATTGTGCGAGGTCATGATGTTGGCCACGGCACCACTGGCAAACTCGAATTGTGCGGTAATGGTCTCATCGGTGTCCTTGAAATACTCGGGTGCGGTGCTGAACTCTTGAGCGGATACAGCTATCGGATTTTCACCCGTCGCATAAATGGCGCTCTGTATCGAGTACACCCCCATGTTCATCAAGGCACCGCCACCCGACAGTTCTTTCTTCAACCGCCACTGGTCTGGATAGCCCCGAGAGCGATAGGCAGCATCTGCGGAGACATACAAGACATCACCGAAGGTCTTTTCGCGCACAAATCGCTTCACCTCTTGGGTATAGGGTTCAGAATGCAACCGATAGCCCATGCCCAGTTTGACCCCGGCTTCTTTACAGGCTTCGATGATGGCATCACATTCGGCCACGTTCATCGCCATCGGTTTTTCGCAAATAACATGCTTGCCGGCTTGGGCCGCACGAATCGAAAATTCTGCGTGCATAAAATTGGGCAGTACCACATACACCACATCGATATCCGTATTATCGGCGATGGTATCAAAATTGTCATAATTATATATGTTACCTTTTGGTATGTTGTATCTATTGGCCCACCTTGTTTCCTTAGCGGGGGTGCCCGTTACTATGCCCGCCAGATGACAATGTTGTGTGTCTTGAAGCGCAGGTGCCAGTTGGTAAGTGCTATAACTGCCCAGCCCCACCAAGGCGATGCCCAGACGCTTTTTCTGATTGTTCTGCCCCATGCCGCAAGCCAAAGGCAAATGAGTTGCCAAGGCTGTGGCTCCGATGCCCTTTGCCAAGGTAGTGTTGAAGGTTCTTCTCGAGACTTTTTTCATGATAGATTGATGTTGCCTTTTAAAGGTAACAAAGATTATCAATGGTGGTACACACTTTAAAATTTCTTAAACAAAATCCCTATTTTTAGGGCAGAACCTATCTAAATTGGAAATGAAAAAAAACCTACTCCTCTTTTTTCTTATACCCGGCCTTCTTTTTGTTCATTCACAAGAGCGAAAATTGCCCTTGGATACAACGGTGACCACCCAACATAATGTCGCTATCAACGGTACACCTTTAAGTTATACCGCTACAACAGGTACCCAGCCGGTCTGGGATGAAATGGGAAAGCCCATTGCCTCATTGCATTATACTTATTATACCCGCAATAATGTAAAAAACCGTGCCGCACGCCCTATACTTTTCTCGTTCAATGGAGGCCCGGGTTCTGGCTCTGTATGGATGCACTTGGCCTACACTGGGCCCAGAATCTTGAAAATCGATGATGAAGGCTACCCCGTGCAGCCGTATGGCGTAAAAGAGAATCCCTATTCGGTATTGGATGTTACCGACATTGTCTATATCAATCCTGCCAATACGGGCTATTCGAGAACGATTCCCGAAACGGGAGACGATGTCGATAGAGACAAGTTCTTCGGTATCAATGCAGATGTCAAATATCTGGCCGAATGGATGAACACTTTTGTCACCCGCAACAACCGCTGGCGCTCACCCAAATATATTATTGGCGAAAGCTACGGCGGCACCCGTGTCATGGGCCTTTCATTGGCCTTGCAAAACCAGCAATGGATGTACCTCAACGGAGTGATCATGGTGAGTCCGGCCGATTACAAGGTAATACGTGTCGGTGGGCCCGTTTCAAGCGCATTGAACCTGCCTTACTACACGGCTGCGGCCTGGCACCATAAGGCATTGCCCGATGCGCTACAGGGCAAAGACTTGTTGGAAGTGCTTCCCGAAGTGGAGGACTATACGATCAATACCTTGATTCCCGCCATTGCAAAAGGAGGTTTTATCGCAGCTGGCGAAAGGGATAACGTAGCCGCGAAAATGGCCTATTATTCCGGACTTGACAAAAAAGACATTCTTGACCACAACCTCGACGTGCCCACCCGATTCTTCTGGAAGAACCTTCTTAAGCAAGAAGGAGGTTATAATGTTGGCCGATTAGACAGTCGTTATTTGGGCATCGATCGGCAATTGTTTGGTGAAGGCCCCGATTATTCAGCAGAACTGACCTCATGGTTACACAGTTTCACCCCTGCCATCAATTATTATTTGCAAGAAGAACTGAAATTCAAAACCGATATCAAATACAATATGTTCGGCCCTGTGCGCCCCTGGAACAATGAAGATGACAATACCCGTGACGACCTCCGTCAGGCCATGGCCCAGAACCCCTATTTGCATGTGCTGGTACAGTCGGGCTATTATGATGGTGCCACCACTTATTTCAACGCCAAATATACCATGTGGCAAGTAGATCCAAGTGGGCGTATGAAAGACCGTTTTGACTTCAAAGGGTACCGTTCAGGCCACATGATGTATTTACGCCGTGAAGATTTGAAAAAGGCCAATGACGACCTACGCGATTTCATAAAGCGTACCACGGCCATCGGCGAAAGTGCCAAATACTAAAAACAATAAACGTCATGAAAAAACAATTTCTCGCAGTATTCCTGATTCTTCAGGTCGTTCAATTGGGGATTTCCCAAGAAATCCCCCCCAAAGAATGGCAAATCAAAACAGCCCTGATGGCCGTGCCCGATGATTACAAAGATGGGGCAAAAGTGTACGGCTATGATTCGAACGGAGATTTTACCACCCTTAGGGAAGGAACCAATGACTACATCGCCCTCGCTGGCGACCCCAAAAAAGATAAATTCTCGACCGCCGCATACCATAAGGATCTAGAGCCTTTTATGGCCCGTGGCCGTGAACTGAAAGCGCAGGGCAAAGAATTCAAGGAAATCTTTGACATCAGGGAAGCCGAGGTTAAGGCCGGTGAACTTAAAATGCCCGACAAGGCAACACTTTGTGTATTCACGGGAGATGTGAATGCCGAGACAAAAGAAATCGAGAACCCCTATGTACGGTATGTGTTCTATATTCCCTATGCCACCGGTGAAAGTACGGGGCTGCCCACCACCCCCACCCCACCGGGCCATGCATGGCTGATGGATCCCGGTACGCATCGCGCACATATTATGATTACACCTCCAAAAAAACAATGACAACCATGAACAATTCCATTCCATCCAACCTTATTTCACTATTGTGCTTTTTCTTTCTGTCGATCGGTTTGCAAGGCCAAGAACCTTTTCAGGTCAAGGGTCTCTGTATAGCCGCTCCACAACCACAGTCGCTCGATGGTTTTATCGATTTTGCGAAGAATGAATTGGCCCCTAATGGCATCAATACTTTGGTGTTGCGTATCGATTACCGGTATGAATATGAATCGCGGCCCGAGCTTATAGGTGAAAATCCGTTGCGCAAAGAGCAAGTCAAGAAATTGGTGAATGCGTGCAGGGAAGTCGGCATTGAAATCATTCCGCAGGTAAACCTATTGGGGCACCAAAGCTGGCATTCAAAGGCTTCTAAACTGTTGGAAGTATATCCCGAATTCGATGAGACCCCAAATATCAAACTCCCAGAAAAATATGAATGGCCCAATGACGATGGGCTGTATTGCAAAAGTTATTGTCCGCTACATCCAGAAGTGCACGAAGTTGTCTTTGATTTGGTCGATGAGATCGTAGCGGTATTCGAGGCAAAGACCTTTCATGCGGGCATGGATGAAGTGTTTTACCTTGCCCATGAAGATTGCCCCCGATGCAGAGGGCTTGATCCGGCAAGGCTCTTTGCTGACGAAGTACGCAAAATTCGCGATCATTTGGCTGAAACGGATACTCGTTTATGGATTTGGGGTGACCGCCTCATAGATGGCGCAGAAACAGGTATAGGTATGTGGGAAGCCAGTATGAACAACACCGCGCGAGCCATCGATATGATTCCGAAAGATGTGGTCATCACCGATTGGCATTATGAAAGGGCAGATCCCACGCCCGCCTATTTTGCCACAAAAGGTTTTGATGTGATCGCCTGCCCTTGGCGACTGCCCAAAGTGGCCAGTGACCAAGTTCAAATGATAGCTGATCTCAAGGCGAATTCCACCAAAAAAATGGCCGATCGGTTCTTAGGGGTCATGCACACCTACTGGTCTTCTGCCGAACAGTTTATGAAGGCATATAAAGATCCCTCCCATAAATTGAATGAAAGGGGCCATAGCCCTGTATTGACCTTCAGGGCCATGACATCGGCCATAAAAGAAAGGGAAAACGTTAATACCCAATAGCTAATACATCTTTAACCAATCTGACCAATATAAAAACATGCGCATAGCATCCATTGATATTCTAAGGGCACTGACCATGCTTCTTATGATTTGGGTCAATGATTTTTGGACCCTGACAAATGTGCCCAAGTGGCTAGAGCATGCAAAGACAGGTGAAGATTATTTGGGATTTTCGGATATTATTTTTCCGCTGTTTCTCTTTATTGTTGGTTTGAGCATCCCCCATGCCATCAACAGCCGTTTGAAAAAAGGGCATTCAAAAACGGCCATCGCATGGCACATCTTGGTTCGCTCCTTTTCTTTGCTGCTAATAGGCGTGTTCATGGTCAACTACGAAATGGCGCACGACCCGTCTATACCGCTTGGAAAATATGGATGGTGCTTCTTCATGGCCCTAGGGGTATGTTTAATTTGGATGGATTGGAAAAGAAGTCCGTTACCGCCAAAATGGCACCGCCCCCTTCAAGCCGTGGGTGTTTTGATACTGCTGATATTGGCCTTGGTGTATAAAGGCGGACCACAGGGTGAACAACGGATGCAAACGTCATGGTGGGGCATACTGGGATTGATTGGTTGGGCCTATCTGGCCAATGCCCTATTGTTTTTGGTCACAAAAGGAAGATGGGTATGGGTCGTTGTGATCTGGTTGTTATTCAATATCTTATCGGTTATCGCTTCTTCTGATACTCCCTTGTGGTTACCATCGGTATGGCATTATTTTTCCGTGCTGTTTTCGGGTACCATTCCCGCTTTCACGGCCGCCGGGGTAATGGCCACGGTACTCTTTTCACATCTTGCCAAAAAGAAAGTCAGTTGGGGTCTTTTGGCCTTAGCATTTTTTGGTCTCTTGAACCTGCTTTTTGGCTTCATGACACGGCCCGAATGGGGCATTTCAAAATTGGGGGCCACCCCTTCTTGGCTGGCCATCTGTTCGGCCATCGGCTTTTTCACCTTTGCACTTCTGTATTACATTGCCGACATAAAAAAGATAACCCGTTGGGCGCTGCCCATACGTGCCGCCGGTACCGCAACACTTACTTGCTATCTTATACCCTACTTTGTTTATCCGATCAGACAGATCAGCAACATACGTTTGCCCAATTTTTTGAATGACGGCATGTTGGGGCTATTGGTTTCCTTTTTATTTGCCCTAGCTGTGGTATGGCTTACAGGTTGGTTTGAAAAAAAAGGATTCAAATTAAAGCTTTGAAAAAAGAAAATTGTTTTCATCTCTATTTAAACCTACTTTTAACTATGTAGCTAATACAAGAACATATGAAAACTCGATCGCTATTGACAAAACTCCCGTTAATCTTGTTATTTTTTCCAATGATGAACTCCACGGCACAAGACTGGCCCAATCTTGAAAAGTATAAAGAAGCGAACGCCACCTTGAAAGCAATGGGTGAAGATGAAAACCGAATTGTCTTTATGGGCAATTCGATTACAGAGGGCTGGTCTGTGGCCAATCCTGATTTTTTCGAAGGAAAGCCCTACGTCAACCGGGGCATCAGTGGGCAAACGACCCCACAGATGCTATTGCGCTTTCGACAAGATGTCATCGACCTACGGCCGAAGGTTGTGGTACTATTGGCAGGCACCAACGATATTGCGGGCAATACGGGGCCGATGACCTTAGATCAGATCTATGGCAATATATGCTCAATGGTCGAACTGGCATTGGCCAATGGTATCAAACCTATTGTCTCTTCTGTGCTTCCGGCCTACGATTATCCGTGGCGACCTGGATTGCAGCCCAATATCAAGATTCCTAAACTGAACGGCATGCTGAAGAAAATGGCCCAAGAAAAGGGGGTGGTGTACTTAGATTATTTCTCGGCCATGGCCGATGACCGCAACGGGCTGCCCAAAGAACTGGCGGGCGATGAAGTACATCCTACCAAAAAAGGATACGCCATTATGGAAAAATTGGTCGAAAAGGCCATTCAAGAGACCTTAAAAACAGACCGATGAAAAAATTGTTCAAACCGGCCAATCTCCTTTTCAATTTGCTGATGCTCTTGGCCTTTTTTTTGGTCGGATTGCTCTTCGCAAAATGGATTGACGCCGGTAAGGGGCAAATGTTGGCAGCTGGTGCCATTGTGTTGGGCTACGGCGTTTTATTTGCCGGCATTGCGTTCATAGCTTCTTTCTTCATCACCTATTATGCCAAACACAAAGCCATTGTCTGGGCCAACGTTGTGCTAAGCGTGTTGCTGGTGGCCTGTTTTCTGTATTTCAGGATCCAATACCAAAAACGTAAGCAAGCCCAACCCATTGAGCAGAAAGAAAAGCCAATGAAGCCCACTGCACCTGTTGACACTGAAAAAATATTGGCCCTGGCCAAAGTGCCAAAAATCTCTTCGCGGCCCATAAAAAAAGATCCAGGGCTGGGCTTTTTCACTCCCAATTTGCATCAAAGGCCCGTATTGTACTTCTACGGAAATATAAACCTCGAAAAGTCGGTGATGGAACATTCACCCACCGATAGTATAGTTTTCAAACCGTTGGAGCACGGTGGCTTTGACATTGCCCAAGCACCCCCTTGGCTGGTGCCCGAGCATATGAAACTTGATTATGACCTATTATATTTTCAAATGGTTTCTTTAGGGAGGGAATTTGCAGAAGTGGTCGTGAACACACAGACCCGACAGACGGCTTTTGTGAATAAGTATGATGGCAAGGTCATGCTGTGGCCCGAGTTTTTGCTAAAGGTGCATTCGGTCGAATTTCCCCCCGATTCCGAAGAAAAAGTCAGGGCACGGCCTTTTGAACAGGCAAGTGAGATCAAGATGCCCTACTCTTTTCTGCGCCCTATATTGATCAAAGATGATTGGATGCAGGTCGAGCTCTGGAACGACGATTTCAAAAAGGTCGGTAAAGGTTGGATTCATTGGAAACACAACGAAAAATTGCTCATTTCATATTCCCTTTTGAGCTGAACCATGGTCAGTGTCTTGATTCCCTTTAAAAATACGGTCCCCTTCTTACGGGAATGTTTAGACAGTATTTTGGCACAAACACACAGTGATTGGGAAGTGTTGGCCGTTGACGACCATTCATCTGATGCCAGTTATGAATTGGTTGCCTCGTATGCCTCGAAGGATGACAGGATCAAGGTATTTAAAAACAAGGGGAATGGCATAATTCCCGCACTGCGTACCGCTTATCAACATAGTTCAGGGCAATTCATCACGCGTATGGACTCTGACGATATCATGGTACCCAATCGATTGCAAATGATGGTTGAATCGCTTCACAACCGTGGAAAGGGCCATGTGGCCGTGGGGCAGGTCAGGTATTTTTCAGATCGGGGCATCAGTGATGGCTATGACCGTTATGCCAAATGGTTGAACGAATTGACCGCCCAGGGCACAAACTTTTCTGAAATCTATAAAGAGTGTGTGATCCCCTCCCCTTGCTGGATGGTGCATCGCGACAATTTTGAGGCCTCGGGCGCCTTTCGACCCGACCGTTACCCCGAAGACTATGACCTGACCTTTCGGTTTTATGAACAGGGGTTGAAAATCATTCCCTGTTCAGAAGTATTGCACCTTTGGCGTGACTATGATACCCGTACCTCGCGTACCCATGAACACTATGCCCAAAACTATTTTTTAGATATCAAACTGCACTATTTTCTAAAGTTGAACCATGACCCAACTTGTTCTTTGGTCATATGGGGCGCCGGATTCAAAGGAAAAACCATTGCAAAAAAGTTGTTGGAAAAAGAGGTCGGGTTCACTTGGCTCTGTGACAATCCGAAGAAAATCAACAAAAAAATATATGGAAAGGAGCTGTCACACTTTTCAGTGCTTACAGACCTAAAAAAACCACAGAGCATCGTTACCGTGGCCAATGAAATAGCGCAGCAAGAAATTCGGACGTACTTCGACAAATTGAAACAACAACCGATGAAAGATTACTTTTTCTTTTGTTAGCCACTATTACCGTGGTCAAAAAGGGAAGTATGTCAACCTTTCCCTTAATAAACTCATAAAGCCTGCAAACCGCTAATGCCAAATTAGTATATTTGGCCAATCGTATTGGGAATGCAGTTCGAACATCCAGCACTACTTTGGGCCCTACTTCTTCTTCTGATTCCTATCATTGTCCACCTTTTTCAATTACGCCGGTTCAAAAAAACACCTTTTACCAATGTGGCCATGTTGCAGAAAGTGGTATCGGAATCACGAAAGAGCAGCGTTCTTAAAAAGTGGTTGTTACTGCTTGCCCGTCTAGGTTTATTGGCAGCACTGGTCATTGCCTTTGCAAAACCTTTTTCTGCCAAAAAAACGGCTTTGTCCCCTAAAGAAACGATAGTTTATTTAGACAATTCATTCAGCATGCAGGCCCAAAGCAACGGTTCATCCCTCTTGGAAAGGGCCATACAAGACCTGCTGAAAAATATTGATGCAAAAACCCAGTTCAGCCTTTTCACCAATAGCGATACCTATTCCAATATCTCAACGGGTGACCATAAAAATGAATTGTTATCTATCGACGTAACCACTGAACAGCTTCGGTTCAGCGATATTTTGTTAAAGGCGAACACCCTATTTTCAAACAACGGGGGCAACAGCAAAAACTTGGTGCTCATCTCAGATTTTCAGCATAACCTAGGGGCGTTTTCCGACAGTATTTCAAATCATCGGCAGTTCATGGTCAATATGCGTCCTGAAAGCATTTCGAACGTTTCCATCGATTCGATAAGGGTGGCTGAAAACAACCGCCTTTCACAGACCGATCTCACCGTATTTTTATCGGGAAAACACGATGCCAATTTGCCCATAGCCCTTTTTGACAACGATACCCTGATTGCAAAAACAGCGGTCGAATTTGGTGAAAATCCTGTCTCTGAAGTGGTATTTTCGATTCCCACCGGTGAAGACCTCAATGGTCGCATTGAGATCAACGATACCAACCTATCATACGACAACACCTTTTATTTCACTATTGGTAAACGTAAAAAAATCGATGTGCTGGTCATTTCGAACACCGATACCGAATATCTGAGACGTATCTATACCGATGATGAGTTCAACTTGACGATCTCAACGCTGCAACAGTTGGACTACAGTTTGATCGAACGCCAAAATATCATCGTTTTGGATGCCCTTACCGATATTCCCCAAAGTCTTTCACAAGTGCTCAAAAGTTTTAAGGGCAATGGGGGCAGCTTGGTCATAATACCCCCAAAAGAGGCTGACATGGACAGTTATGGCCCATTGCTTTTAGGTATCGGCAGCATGCGTTTCACAGCATGGGTCCCAATCGAAAAAAATATATCAAGCATCAGTTTTCAGCACCCGATACTAGCAAACGTTTTTGAAAGGGAAGTATCCAATTTTCAATATCCGAAGGTCATGGGATATTATCGAACAAAGGGTTTGGCCACATCGATACTGCGTTATGATGGCAACGATTCCTTTTTGGTCGGAACCGATGGTGCCTACGTTTTTACCACACCCTTACAGGCCGACAACACCAATTTTAAAAGCTCTCCCTTGATCGTACCGATATTTTACAATATGGCCGTTGCCAGTTTAAAAGAACCCAGCCTATATGAAACCTTGGGCCAAACATCACAAATCGATATGCCCGTGAGCACCATATCTGACAATATCTTAAAACTGGTACGAGACGATGAGGAATTCATTCCGAGACAACGCTCATTTGCCAACAAGACCACTTTATACTTTGATGGCAACCTGACCAGAGCAGGTACCTATACCATTCGTAACGGGAAAGAAAATGTGGGCATGATAAGTTTTAATTACCCCAGATCAGAAAGTCTTTTGAGGTACCAAGAACTGCCTGAAACCCCAGCTGTGGTGAAAACTGACAATCTTGAAGAAGCCTTTGAAACTTTGAACGCCCAAAATAATATCACTTCGTATTGGAAATGGTTTGTTATTTTAGCACTGTTTTTCGCCCTTATGGAAGTGTTCATACAAAAACTTATCCCATGAGCATTCTAATCAAGTCTGCAACCTTAATTGACCCCGGCAACACTTCATTGCATCTTAAGAAACGTGATGTTCTGGTAAAAAAGGGGACCATTGAAAAAATAGCTGCCAAGATATCTGTTGGAAGAAATACACAAATTATCGAACGCCACAATTTACATCTATCAGTTGGTTGGTTCGATAGCAGTGTTGCTTTCGGTGAACCAGGTTTTGAAGAACGCGAGACGATTACGAACGGTCTAGAAGTGGCTGCAAAAAGTGGTTTTACCGACATTCTGCTGAACACCAACACATCGCCGACACCAGACACCAGCTCTGACATCGTGTTTTTAAAGGAAAGGGGCAATGGAAAGGTCACCAACCTCTATCCGCTAGGAAATCTGACCCAAGCTGGAAAGGGTGAACATTTGGCTGAACTGTACGATATGCACAATGCCGGAGCCGTGGGTTTCTATGATTACAAAAAGTCTATCGCTGATGCCAATCTAATGAAGATAGCATTGTTGTATGCCCAAAATTTTGGAGGTTTGGTCTGTTCTTTTCCCCAAGACACATCAATCGCCGCCCATGGCAATGTACATGAGGGCGAGGTATCGACACGACTGGGTTTGAAAGGCGTTCCGGCATTGGCGGAAGAACTCCAAATTGCTCGGGATTTGTTTTTGCTGGAATACACAGGAGGAAAATTACATATTCCGACCGTATCGAGCATTGGTTCAATAAAACTCATCGCAGAGGCCAAAAAGAAAGGACTCGATGTCACTTGCAGTGTACCCATCCACAATTTGTTTTTTACGGATAAGGAACTGGAAACCTTTGATACCAATTTCAAAACAAAGCCCCCTATTCGGCAAAAGCAAGATGCCCAGGCCCTATTGAAAGGCCTGAAGAACGGTACGATAGATTTTGTGACCAGCGACCACACCCCTATTGACATTGAAGAAAAACGGGTAGAATTTGATAATGCCGATTTCGGTACCATCGGACTTGAAAGTGCATTCGGCGGTCTTAATGCCTTACTTGACACTGAAGAAACCGTTAAACTACTTACAAAAGGTCGGGAAAGGTTCCACGTCAAAACACCCAAACTAAAAGAGGGAGAACCCGCCAATCTTACACTTTTTGACCCTGATGAAGAATATGTGTTCAGTACCGGACACATTGGTTCCACTTCAAAAAACAGTATCTTTTTGAACAAGAAGATCAAAGGTTTGGTCTATGGCAGTATCAACAATGGCAAAATGGTCTTGAATTGAAACCTGCTGGAAAATCTACCGCGATTATCAGCTACATTACCTTGGTGGGTGCCCTGATCGCCATCAGCATGAACGCTGAACCCAAACATGCCTTTGCCCGGTTTCATGCCCGACAGGCCTTTGGCATACACCTTATTTTTCATGCGCTGGCCATTGTGTTGACCTATTCGTTCTCAGGTTATTCTTGGTTAATTTTGTACGTAGTTTATATCACGGCATTGGTGTTTGGTTTGACGGCCGCCTTGGGCAATAAAGAAACAACATTGCCTTTGTTGGGCAAACATTTTCAAAATTGGTTTACTTTTATTCCTTAAAGGTTTAGACGGTAGGCTGTAGACGGTAGGCTGTAGACGGTGGACGGTAGGCGTTAGGCGTTAGGCGTTAGGCGTTAGGCGTTAGGCGTTAGGCGTTAAACAATTAGATAAAATATTCGATTGATTCCAAGTCATGCAATTCATAATTCTTAATTCATAATTCTAAATTCATAATTCAAGATGTCCCCTGCCTCACTATCGTTGACCCACCTTGTTCGACCTGCGAAAAATGTTGAAAAGGCACCAGTACTCTTCATGTTGCATGGTTATGGCAGCAACGAGGAAGACCTTTTTTCATTTGCGAACGAACTGCCTGAAGAACTATTCATCATTTCCATTCGGGCACCTTACAATTTGGAGTTTTTTGGGTATGCCTGGTATGCGATCAATTTTGATGCCAAATATGGCAAATGGAGCGATGACGGGCAGGCTATCGAATCGAGGGAAAAGGTCGTCAATTTCATCAATGAAGCCTGTGAAGCTTACCCTGTTGACCCAAATGACATCACATTGTTGGGCTTTAGCCAAGGTACCGTCTTGAGCTTTTCGATAGCCCTTTCCTATCCTGAGAAAATAAAGAATGTCATTGCCCTGAGCGGATATATCAACGAGGCAATCTTAAAAGAGGGTTATGGTGAAAAAGACTTTTCAGACCTACAAATCTATACCTCACACGGACAGGTAGATCAGGTGATTCCACTCGAATGGGCACAACGAAGCCCTGAATTTCTCGATAATCTGGGCATCGCGTATATGTACGAAGAGTTTCCAGTAGGTCACGGGGTCTCACCCCAGAATTTTTATTCGTTTAAAAAGTGGCTTGTAGAGCAACTTTAGTTACTTCTGGTATAGAGCAAATGATCGACCAGTTCAAAGTCAACGCCAAGGTCATCTTTTAGTTCATAGCGAATTATCAGGTCTCCCCAATATTTTCCATCAGAGAAATCAGCAAGTAGCCATCGGTGGTTCAGCACTTTGATCTTGTTGATCTTGAAATCGCCTTCCATACCCTCATAAGGCACCAACGGATTGTTTCCCTTGCGCTCATTGGTCTCCAATAATTTATCCTCGATATAACGAGTGGGATTATCTAAATTCAAATGATCATAGTAGGCCAGCGCATCATCATTGTTCTCCAAAGAAAAATACTGCATGTCCATCAATCGCATTTGAGCCTGCTGTACAGAGTCTTGCAACTGTTCGACCTGTGCTTTGAGCTTTTCGTTCTTTTCGCCCAATTGCTTTTGCATTTTATTGCCGCTGACCACCAGATAAAGGCAAATCAAAGCGGTAAATAGAAACAGATAGAGATAGATTTTACTTTTCATACTATACGGTGAGTGTCAAATTATCATAGGCCAAAAATACATCTTTGGGCAGTTTGGCCTGTACCTCTTCATGAAAGCCCAATAGGTGGCTGATATGGGTAAAATAAGTACGTTCGGCGCGAACCTGTTTTGCAAATGCCAAGGCTTCATCCAAATTGAAATGTGAGTGATGGGCCTTGACCCGCAAGGCGTTGACCACCAATACTTTTAGGCCCATCAGTTTTTTCATTTCGGCGTCCTCTACCCGCTTCACATCAGTGAGGTAGGCAAAATCTTTGATGCGGTACCCCAGAACGGGCAATCGGTTGTGCCAAACTTCAATGGGCATTACTTCGGTGCCACCAAGGGTGAAGGGCATTTCTTTCGTTACATGGTTCACTTGTACGGCCGGTGCCCCTGGGTAACGTTCGCCATCTGCAAAAATGTAATAGAACCGCTTTTTTATAGCTTCCATTGTATCTTCCGAGCCATAAATGGGAATATCGCCCTGCCGAAAAAAAAAGGGCCTGATGTCGTCAATACCAGCGGTATGATCGGCATGTTCGTGGGTAAAGAGCAGCCCATCCAATCGATCTATGGGGTTGGTCAATAGCTGCTGTCGAAAATCGGGTCCACAATCGATGACATAATTGTGGCCATTGAATTGCAGCAATACCGAGACCCTTAGCCGTTTGTCTTTTGGGTTATCGCTCAGACAGACAGGATGTTCACTACCAATAACGGGGATGCCCTGAGAGGTTCCGGTACCCAAAAATGTAACTTTTAACAGGTCATCCATAAAACTCAAAATTATAACTTATTTATTTAAAAAAGTTGGCTAACTTCTTAACTTTGTCAACGTAAAAGACTTCATATGGCTCCTCTTCTTAATAGGGAAAGTGAATTTGAGAACATTCCCTCAATAAAGGCGAAAACCCTGAGAATAAACCTTAATCCCGATATATACGGAACCTTTGCCGAAATCGGTGCCGGCCAAGAAACGGCAAGGCATTTTTTTAGGGCCGGTGGTGCTTCGGGCACCATTGCCAAAGCGATGAGCGCCTATGACAAGGCTTTTAGCGATTCGATATATGGCACGGAAAAAGATAGCCGCTATGTTACCCAGAGCAGGCTCAAAAGAATGCTAGAGCACGAAATGAACCTGATGGAAGAACGTATTGACCGCTCTGACAATCCGAATAGGCTCTTTTTCAGTTATGCGAATACGGTGGCCACCATCGATTTTTCAAAACGCTATAAGGGCCATGGTTGGATCGGACTTCGATTTCAACTCGACCCCAAACAAAAAGAGTACGACGAAATCGTCTTGCACATACGTTTCAAACAGAATGAGGCCCGGCTGCAACAAGAAACACTGGGCATCTTGGGGGTCAACCTGATCTATGGGGCTTTCTTCAAGTACGACACGCCCAAAAAATTGATGAAATACCTGTATGACCATATCGATAAGGATACCATTGAAATCGATATGGTCAATTTTACAGGACCAAACTTCAAGGGCGTCGATAACCGTTTGATGAGCCTCCAATTGATCAGAAATGATATGACCGATGCGGTGATGTTCGGGCCTGATGGCCATAACCTATTACCCGCCGCCGTGTTGTACAAAAAGAACATTCTGGCACTTCGGGGCAGCTTTAGACCGGTGACCAAGGTAAATATGGACATGTTCAAAAAGTCATATGACATTTTCATACGTGAACAGACCGTTGAGTACGAAAACACCATTGTCGTATTTGAAATCACATTGTCTAACCTAAAGGTCTCTGGCGAAATTGACGAACGCGATTTTATGGACCGTGCTGAACTGCTTTGCTCGCTGGGCCATTATGTGATGATTTCAAAATTTCAAGAATATTACAAACTCGTCGAGTATTTCAACAATTACACCAAAAATCGAATTGGTCTGACCATGGGGGTCAACAACCTCATCGATGTCTTTGATGAAAAATACTACCGCCATTTGAGCGGCGGCATATTAGAGGCATTTGGCAAATTGTTCTTCAAAGACCTGAAAGTGTACCTCTACCCCATGAAAGATCCAGAAACAGGTCAAATCATGACGAGCAACAATCTCAGGGTCCATCCAAGAATGAAAGAGCTTTACAAGTTCTTCAAGTATAACGGCAAGGTCATGGACATCATTGATTACGACCCTGATATCATGCACATCTTCTCAAGGGATGTACTCAAGAAAATCACCAACGACGAAGAAGGCTGGGAAAAAATGCTGCCCGAGGGCATTGCCGAGGTAATAAAGGAAAAAAACCTCTTTACCCGTAAAGTACCCAAGAAACAAGAAGTAGGGTAACGATTTACCTACAATCTTCTTTTTCAAAACGAGGCAAGCAACGGTACCAGACAATTTGCCCTGATTCGCCTACTCATATCAATAAATAGTTGCTGAATTAGCTATCTAAAATCTGCGAAGCGTGCTCTTTGGCCTTAACCTTGTCGATGACGCGCGCTACCACCCCATTTTCATCGACAACAAAAGTAAAACGATGTATACCATCGAACTCTCTGCCCATGAATTTTTTTGGCCCCCAAACACCAAAAGCATCGATGACCGCATGATCCTCGTCAGCCAACAAAGGATATGGAAAATTAAATTTGTTCTTGAAGTTGGATTGCTTTTTCTGCGAATCTTCACTGACCCCCAAAATCTCGTAACCTGCCGCTTGTAGCTCGGCATAATGGTCACGTATGTTACAGGCCTCAGTGGTACAGGTGGGGGTGTTGGCCCGAGGATAGAAGAAAACCACCAATTTTTTTCCTTTATAGTCAGAAAGGTTAATGGTATTGCCGTCTTGGTCTTTTGCAGAAAAATCAGGTACTTTGGCACCCACTTTGAGTGTATTCATCAAAATATGTTTTGTTGTTTAATTATTTTTTATCAAAATTAAACAAAATATGAACAAATCAGAAAAAGCTTCTTACGTAATCAACACTTTGGAAGATATCTATCCGACCATTCCTATTCCGCTGCAACACAAAGACCCCTATACGTTGTTGATTGCAGTACTGCTCTCGGCCCAAAGTACTGATGTTAAAGTGAACCAAATTACTCCACTACTTTTTGATAGGGCCGACAATCCGTATTCGATGGTCAGGCTTTCGGTAGAAGAAATCCGTGAAATCATAAAACCCGTCGGTCTTTCGCCCACCAAGGCCAAAGCGATTCACAGACTTTCTGAAATTTTGATCGAAAAATACAAAGGTCAAGTACCTAAAGACCTCGATTTGCTCGAAGAATTGCCGGGCGTGGGCCATAAAACGGCTAGTGTGGTGGTTTCACAGGCATTTGGCATACCCGCCTTTCCGGTCGATACGCACATTCACCGTTTGATGTACCGCTGGGGATTGTCAAACGGAAAAAATGTGGTGCAGACCGAAAAAGATGCCAAAAGACTCTTTCCAAAAGAAAAATGGAACAAATTACATCTTCAAATTATTTGGTACGGACGTGAATATTCGCCCGCACGCGGCTGGAACCTCGATAAAGATGTCATCACCAGTACCATCGGCCGAAAAAGTGTGGTTTCCGACTATCTAAAACATAAAAAAAGCCGCTAAAAAGCGGCTTTCTGATTTGCTACAGTTTGATTAATTCAAATGATTTTCAAACGTAATATCCTGATATTTAGTAACTTGAAATGATCTTGAAAATCCTAACAAAAACTTGACCGTTTCTGGTCTCGCCTTTATGATCTTGCATATCTGTTGTTCTTCAGAGTAAATTTCTTCCATATTCGTGCATTATAGTTATATATCCATAACGCCATCGAATATGAAATATTGTTTGCTTCGACCTAGTGCAGATTAATTCGTTAAAACGATATTGTGTTTATTGACTATCTTTCTCAGGTTGATCAATGCATATCGCATTCTGCCCAAGGCAGTATTGATACTTACCCCAGTGTTTTCAGAGATTTCCTTGAAGCTCATATCCTTATAGATTCTCATGATCAAAACCTCCTTTTGGTCTTCGGGCAATTCTTCTATCAGCAGAGTAAGATCGCTATCGATCTGGTTTTTGATCAATTGTTTTTCCGCATTCAGCTTCTCATCTTTGATGACCGAGAAGATATTGAAGTCTTCGCTGCCCTCAAATTTCGGCATTCTCTTGTTTTTTCTAAAGTGGTCGATAATCAAATTGTGGGCAATGCGCATCACCCAAGGCAAAAACTTGCCCTCTTCACTGTAAGAGCCTTTTTTCAGGGTCTTGATGACCTTGATAAAGGTATCTTGAAAGATATCTTCGGTGATATCCCTATCCAGTACTTTTGAATAAATAAAGCTTGAAATTCGTTGGTTGTGGCGGTTGATAAGTACCTCAAGTGCTTTTTCGTCGCCATCTATGTAGTTCTTGACCAATACCGAGTCATCAATCTGTAGTTCCATACAAATTACTTTTTTGGTTAAATCAGGGACCTCCTTAGCAAGAAGATCAAAGAGTTATTAGTTCAATTAAAAAGTAATTATTACTGTATAGGCCTATCAGATTTTTAATTACACCTCAAATATAGATACTTAGGGTGCTTGAATGGAAACTTATGTTGTGATATGCGGTATTTTATATGTCAAAGTTAATAATCTCGTGATTAACTGCAAGTAACGACCATTTATTTGTGCCCTTTTCATAATTTCGACACATGATTTCGTTACAAGATATTGATCCCAAGAAAAATATTATCATAAAGGGTGCCAAACTGCACAATCTCAAGAACATCAACGTGGTCATACCCCGAAACAAGCTGGTGGTCATCACCGGTCTATCGGGTTCTGGTAAATCAAGTTTGGCGTTCGATACCTTATATGCAGAGGGCCAAAGGCGTTATGTAGAAAGCCTTTCGTCGTATGCACGGCAGTTTTTGGGGAAATTGGACAAGCCCAAGGTCGATTATATAAAAGGCATAGCCCCCGCCATTGCCATTGAACAGAAGGTCAACAGTACCAATCCGCGTTCTACGGTGGGCACGACCACAGAAATCTATGATTACCTAAAACTGCTCTTTGCGCGTGTGGGCAAGACCATTTCACCCATTTCTGGCAAGGAAGTCAAAAAACATAGGGTCTCTGACGTGGTCGGGCATGTCATTTCTTTTGAAGAAGGCACCAAACTGTTGCTATTGGCACCTATCAGCATACCCGAAGACCGTGATGCCTTGAAATCACTGCAATTGTTCTCAAAACAGGGGTATGCCCGCATCAAATACAAGGGCGAGGTGATGCGTATCGACCAAGTGCCAAAAGACGTGGGCCGAGAATTTGATTTGGTGGTCGACAGAATTGTCGTCAAAGACGATGAAGATTTCAGAAACCGTTTGGGCAATGCGGTTGACAACGCCTTTTTTGAGGGCAAGGGCCGTTGCCTGGTCGAGAAATTGCAAACGGGCGAGCAACAGTTTTTCAGCAATCGGTTCGAATTGGATGGCATGAAGTTTCTCGAACCCAATGTGCACCTGTTCAGTTTCAACAATCCCTACGGCGCCTGCCCCAGATGTGAGGGCTATGGTGATGTTATTGGTATAGATGAAGACCTCGTGGTTCAGAATACGGCACTATCGATCTATGAAAATGCGGTGTTTCCATGGCGGGGCGAGAGCATGTCATGGTACCGCGACCAGTTGGTGAATGCCGCCTACAAATTCGATTTTCCCATCCACAAGCCCTGGTATGAGCTTACCGAAGAGCAAAAACAGTTGGTGTGGGACGGCAACGAACATTTTACAGGGCTGCACGGCTTCTTTTCCATGTTGGAGGAAAAAAGCTATAAGATCCAGAACCGTGTAATGCTCTCTCGCTACCGCGGAAAGACCAAATGCAGCGTCTGCAAGGGCAAACGACTACGAAAGGAAGCCACCTATGTCAAGATCAATGGCAAGTCTATCGTCGACCTTGTCGAGCTGCCCATCAAAAAATTGGTGCCGTTCTTTGAAGACTTACAGCTTTCACGGCACGACCAAACGATTGCCAAACGGCTGTTGAAGGAAATCACCACGCGCTTGGACTTTCTCAACAAGGTCGGTCTCAGTTACCTCACCCTGAACCGCAAATCGAACACGCTTTCGGGTGGCGAGAGCCAGCGCATCAATCTGGCCACCTCACTGGGCAGCAGCTTGGTCGGTTCAATGTACATTCTCGACGAGCCCAGTATCGGCCTGCATCCCAAAGACACCGAAAACCTTATCGAAGTATTGAAATCACTGCGTGATTTGGGCAACACGGTCATTGTGGTCGAGCACGATGAAGACATCATGAAAGCGGCCGACGAGGTCATCGATATCGGTCCCGAAGCCGGTACGTTGGGCGGTGAGATCGTAGCCACGGGCCCTTTGGATGAAATTTTGAAATCAAATTCGCTCACCGCCTCGTACCTAAACGGCAATAAAGAAATCGAAGTGCCCGCCGAACGGCGCAACTCAAAGAACCACATTCAGGTCATCGGGGCACGCGAGAACAACTTGAAAAACATCAATGTTACCTTTCCGTTGAACATGCTCACGGTGGTCACGGGCGTTTCGGGCAGTGGCAAGAGTACCTTGGTCAAGAAGATCCTCTACCCCGCCATATTGAAAGAAGCGGGCGGTTATGGCGAAAAGGCAGGGCAATTCACAAAACTTAAGGGCAAGTACGGCGATATCAAAAACGTCGAGTTTGTCGACCAAAACCCCATCGGGCGATCGTCTCGCAGCAATCCCGTGACCTATATCAAGGCCTATGACGACATTCGTGCCCTGTTCGCCGCACAAAAACTGAGCAAGATCAGAAACTATCAGGCGAAGCACTTCTCGTTCAATGTAGATGGGGGCCGTTGTGACAAATGTAAGGGCGAGGGCGTTATCACGGTAGAGATGCAGTTTATGGCCGATGTGCACTTAGAGTGCGATGTCTGCCACGGCAAACGCTTTAAAAAAGACATTCTAGAAGTACAGTTCGAGGGCAAGAACATCCACGATGTATTGGAAATGACCATCGACGATGCCATTGCCCATTTTGAACGCTACCAACAGCCCAAGATCGTGACCAAGCTGAAACCTTTGCAAGACGTGGGCCTGGGCTATGTGACCTTGGGGCAAAGCTCCTCAACCCTATCGGGCGGTGAGGCGCAACGCATCAAGCTCGCCTCCTTTTTGGTAAAGGGCAATACAAAGGAAAAGGCGCTCTTTATCTTCGATGAACCCACTACAGGGCTACACTTTCATGACATCAACAAATTGTTGGCCTCGTTCAATGCTTTGTTGGCCAAAGGCCACTCCATCATCGTTATCGAGCACAACATCGAATTGATCAAATGTGCCGATTATATCATTGACCTCGGCCCTGGGGGTGGTGAAAACGGTGGGCAATTGGTGGTAGAGGGTACCCCTGAAGAGGTGGTACAGAACAAGGGATCACATACGGCGAAGTATTTGAGTCAGAAAATAGGTTAATCAGGAAACCCAGCCCACATATTCTTTACCTCGATAAGCCGTCAACAGAGAAATTCGAAATAACAATCCGGTCCTTTTTGTCATTCCGATGGAGTCTTGATAACTCCCGATAGCTCCCGATAGCTATCGGGACGGGACGAGACGGGACGGGACGAGCCGACGAGAAATCTCAAGAGATTTCCCATACTTCCAATGGTCGATTCGAAACGATTGAAGAGGCTTGAACCCAAACGTATTTTTTAATCACTTAACAATCAATCACTTAATTACTTGAAATCAACTTTGGCACGCTGATTGCTATACACTAATCGGGATGTAAATAGTTGCATTCGGAACCTTAAATCTTAGTAGTATGAAAAAGTTTGTACCCTTTTTAGCAGTGCTGTTCTTGACGGCTTTTGGTGCCAAGGCAGCGAACGTTAGTGAAGAGCGGTTGGTTCCCAACTATGTACGCGGATATGGCAATTCTTTCATCTTTGTCGAAGACGGAATTACCTTCTCGGTATATTCCGATGGTGAATTTGATTTCTTCATAGACAATCGAGTGAATATCGGGGTTGGGGCACGAATCGGAAATGTCGGTGTTACCTTCAATTCAGGATTCAACTACAACCCGTTTGTTCAGTACGATGACTATGGAGCTGTGATCCAAGTAGAGAACGTACCCGTGTTTTATGATTTTTACGGACGCGTGTCACAGATCGGTGGAGTGGATATCTGGTACAGGAATGGATTTGTTAGACGCTTGGGCGGATTGAACGTTTTCTGGAATCGCGGTGTATTTAGCCATACCACAGGTTTCATCAATATCTATAACCGTGGATACGTGTTCAGACCATGGCACAGGTGGTTCATAAGACCCACAGTCGGATTCTGTAACGTTTGGACAACGCCCTATAGAAGATGGTATAACCCCGTTCGGTACACATGGCACAGACCTTACCGAAACAATATAAGAAGGGCCTATGCCAATATCGGTCGAGAATACCGATTCAATAGAAACCGTCGGGCCAACATCTATAGAAATGATAGACGTGTAGCGGTTCGTGAAGATAATCGTGCAAGGCGTGCCAATGCCGGACGAAGTAACAGAACCGTTGCCAACAATAGGTCGGTTTCCCGGTCGAACAGAAATGTCAGAAACGATCGTGGCGATCGTGTGGCCTCGAACAGAAGTACGACCGTAAGGCGAAATGACGCACGAAGAAGCGATGTACGTAGAAATGAAGCAAGAAGAAGTGATGCACGAAGAAGTGATGCACGAAGAAGTGATGTGGCCAAAAGGTCGAACCGTTCGAACACGGTAACCCAGCGCAGTGTCACAAAGAGGCCCAATGGCCGAACAGTGACCAAGCGAGAGGTGACCACCACACCACGTACGCGCACGGTTGAACGTACGACCAAGAGAACGTACAAGAAACCGGAGGCCAGAAGTTCAAGAAGAACGGTCGCCAGTAATGACAGGTCTAGAAATGTGCAGCGAAGCACAACACAGAAAAGAACCGTGAACCGAAGTACAAAAACAGTGCAGCGAAAGAGCACGCCACAGCGAAGAACGGTCGAGCGAAGCTCTTCTACATCGAGAAGAAGTTCGGCCGGTACCTCTAGAGGTAGAAGTGCAAGGGTTCAGAGAAGATAGTTTTTAGGTTGGTTAGTTGTTTGACCCCGTAGCGGATACGTCCCTACGGGGTTTTTCAATGAAACCCAAATTTTGATTTCAAAATTTGATGGTTGAATTGACCCTGAGCGCAGTCGAAGGATCTTTTAACTTGTGTCCGACTCTTCCTCCTATGAACTTCGACGCCCCACTCACATGCCCTAAAGAACGCCATTATCGGTTTCTTTTCAACCACTTTTTGAGAATGCCGGTGATATCTTCAGAAATATCGAACCGATAGAGAATACCCATGTACATTAACGATATCAATATTGATTTCAAGAGGATGTTGATGATAGGATGAAATGGAAACTGTAGGTAGCTGAACAAAAAGCCCAATAACAATAGAGTCAGCAATATTTTGAACGTGCCATTGGTAAATGGAAGCATATGAAACTTCGAACCTACATACCAAACTTTGAGCATGTTGAAAATGGAAATAGCGATAAAACTGGCCAATGCAGCCCCGAAGATGCCCATTTTGGGTATCAGCAATACATTCAGTAAAATAGTCAAAAGGGCAAGACCCACCCCAAAAACCAGTACTGTTTTGTAGTATTTTGAATTATAAAGAATAGCATTATTGTTTCCTAAAAGGGAATCGAGCACTCTTGCCAATCCGATCAAAAAAACAATTTGGAATCCGCCACGGTATTCTTCGGGTATGAGCAAGTACAGATCATTAAGGTTCAAGATGATCAATAAAAACAGCAGCCCTGAAGCGATGAACAATGTCAAAGAAGTTTTTTGGTACAGCTTTTTAAGTTCTTGATGGTCTTTGGCATCCAACAGCTCAGCGGTAAGGGGATAGGTGATTTGGTGCATGGCCCTCGAAGGCACAATGATGACCGTAGCGATGAAAACCGCCACGCTATAATAGGCCACATTTTCAATGGCGATGAACTGGTTGATCATCACCTTGTCGATTTCCAAGAGTATAAGTGCTGCCGAACCGCCCAGAATAATCAAAATGCTATAGGTGAGTATTTCTTTGGTCTCCTTCGGAAAATGAAAACTCAGTTTGGGAAAGTAGAGCAAATAGGCATAAATTTTCATGATAACGGTACGCAGCAAATAAAGGCCTACCAGCGCCTTTAGAAAGACATCGAGGTCAATCCACCCGAAATAATAGAAGCCCAAGAGTGCCGAAACCCCCAAACGAACAAAAACCTCTTTCATGAAATTGCCGAAAACAGATTTCAGGTGTACTTTGCTCCATGCATAGAACACCTCAAAATAGGCAAGGGCCAATCCTACCAAGAAAACATACCAGATATACGCTTTGACAATGGGGTTTTCTTGGCCCAAAATAGCTGCAATGGCATCATAAAAAACAAAGGTCAGCAATGCCAAGGGCACAATAGTGAGCAATGGCGAAAGCAACATCAGGCTCAAAAAACCGTCTTTTTCAGCGTAGCGGTGCGCATTAAAATACTTGACCATGGTGTTATGTACCCCAAAAGCCATCAATGGCATCAAAATGGCCGCTGTCGCCAAGATAAAGGTCACCAGTCCGAAATATTCGGCAGGCAGAATCTTGGTATACAAAAAGAGGATGTTCACCGCCCCTACCCCAAAGCCGATGTAGGTAATGATCGTGTTTGCCAGTGACTGTCTTAAGACGACTCCCATATAATAAAGTTGGCCAATTGCTCGGTCAGTGCCCTACGGTGATAGTGCTCTATCCCGGTAGGATTGATGGTCAAACTACCCTCTTGATAGGCCCTGAACCATTTCAAAAGTACTTCTTTTAATGATTGGGCGCCATTAGACGTGACGTACCTCCCCGATTTGGTCATCTCGACGATTTGGCCTCCCTCCCATTGTTCTGGGCCCATCGCCAAAATCGGACGCTTTGCCTTCAAGTATTCGAACAACTTACCGGGAATGATGCCCCGTGTTTCCACTGAATCGATTTCGAGCAACAACAATACTTGCGCGGCCTGTTGCAATTTTTGCACTTGGCCGTGCGGTACATAGCCCAGTATTTCGATATGAGCTTCAAGACCATACTGGCGAACGGATTGCAATACCTGTTCGCTGACCGTACCCCCCAACTGAATTTTCAAATGCTCGGCAAAGTCTGCATGCTCTTTGACCAATGTTGACAGTACCTGCCATAGCAGCTCAGGATTTCGGTCGGTCAACAACGAGCCGATGTGCGAAACCGTGAATTTTTGGTCCAACCCCATAGCAACATCACCACTTTCATATCCGTTGGTAATGACTTTGATGGGTTTTTGGGTCAGTTGTTCAAATTCTTCCTTGGTCGTATTGCTGGTCACCACAATTTTATCGGCACCATTGAGCACATCGCTTTCAAGCCGTTTGTGTTTTCGCTGGGAGGATGCCGTCAACCGTAGTTTTTTATGGTAGCCTATGGAGGTCCATGGATCTCGAAAATCGGTGATCCATTGCAAATCGGGATGCCGCTTTTTTAGTCCCATTCCTATTAAGTGCAAGCTATGTGGTGGGCCTGAGGTAATGACCGTTGTGATGTTTTCTTTTGAAAGAATTTGGGACAGATATCGAACCGACGGCTTCACCCAATTCTTTCGGGCATCGGGTATAAACAGGTTGCCCCTGACCCAGAGTAGCATTTTTTCGAGAAGGGATTGTCTTTTTTCTTCTTGAATGATGCCCGAACTGATTGTTTTGGTCTGCTTTTTAGAGAATACCGAAGCCCAACGATAGGGCTCTGTGATGGGTCGCTTCAAGATCTTGACCCGCTCTGGAACCTCTTTCAGCAACGATTCATCCTCTAAGGGGTAATGCGGATTCTGGGGTATGTACACCCATGGCTCAAAACCAAACTCGGGCAGGTATTTGACAAATTTCAACCATCGTTGTACCCCTGGCCCACCGGCAGGAGGCCAATAATACGTGATGATGAGAACCTTTTGCATCAGTCTTCCGTTTTTCGGCCTTTGGGCCAGAAGAGATAGACCAGTCCGCCCAGCAGCAATACCCCGAGCGCAATATTGCTTCCCAAGGCTATTTGGCTGCCCATCTCCACTACCTCAGGTTCAAACTTGAACTCGATCTCATGCTCCCCTGCCGGTACTTTCAGTCCGCGTAAGGCATAATTGACGCGATAGTGCTCGACAAGATTTCCATCCAAATAGGCATTCCATCCATGGGGATAATGCATTTCTGAGAATACAACAAAGCCGTCATTGGCATTATGGGTACTGTATTTCAAGTAATTTGGTCGATAATCGTTCAATTGAGCATGGGCCAATGAATCGACTTGATAGTTCGTCTTGACAAGCCGTGGATATTTTTGGGTATTCACCACGGCAGTTGTCTTGGTGTCTATAGCACCCAAAGCTTGTATTGCCTCATCTGCAGACTTTACAACTTTAATGTTCTCAATAAACCAAGCATTACCGTTGGCCTGATCGTTCACCGCAGGGAAACTTCTGCCCTCTTCATCTTGCTGAATGATGTATTTCACGTTCAACATGTTCAAGACCTGTAGGTTGTTTTGATAAAGATGGAACTCGAACAGGTCTTGCATCGCGCGGGGCTTGGCAGCATGGTACCCCCCCAATGATCGGTGAAAATAAGAGGTGCGGGCGCCATTCAACCCTTCGCTCGGATCAAATACCCTGAAGACTCCAGGGTCTTGCATAAGGGCCTGATCTAATTCTGAAGGCTGAAAAGGTGATTTTACCACTCGTTGACGTACAAAATCATCTTCGTTGACATAGCGAAGGTTCACCCCTACCAAATCAATGAGCAGCAACGCCCCCAACGCAATGGCCAAGATATTTTTGTTGATTTTGTCTTTGACAAAAAACCAAAGGGCGAGTGCTGTTAACAGCACAAAAACCAAGCTGCGAATGGTATCATTGATATAGACCGCCTCACGATCACCTTTGATTGTGGAAACCAGAGCATCACCATAGTTTCGCCGATAAATTTCATCGCGAAAACTGTCAAAATCGAAAAATCCCTTCATTATAAATACTCCGATGACTATTGCAATTACGGTGACAACACTATACTTAATGGCTTTCAACTTAGTTTTAGAATCCACTTTTTTGGAAGTGATTCTTTTTATTGCCAAAACTCCAAGCACCGGAACGCACAGTTCTAACACTACCTGTATCGATGACACGGCCCTAAACTTATTGTACAGTGGAAAATGGTCAATCATAAACCTCGATAATCCGGGAAAGTATTTCCCCCACGAGAGCACTAGAGAAAAAATGAACCCGGCAAGCAACCACCATCTGTGCTTGCCCTTTACCAAGAACAATCCCAGTATAAAAAGAAAAATTATAACAGCTCCCACATAAGCTGGCCCTGCCTCGATGATCTTCTCCCCCCAATATAGGGGCAGTTCATTGGCAAATGCTAAAGCTTGCCTTCTGGGCACCCCTTGATTAACCCAAAAATCATAAGTCTTGGATTTTTCGCCTAAAGCCTCTATCGTAGCGCCTCCAAAAAAGCGAGGGATAAAAATATTCATCGATTCGGCGATCCCGGTGCTATATTGTGTGATGTATTCATAATCCAATCCGTCCTTCACCTCCTTTGAGCTTCCATCGGGGCTAATGGTGAGGGCTGACTTTCCACGGGTGCTCCAATCGGCGTATTCTTTGGTGGCCATGAGTCCCGTGGCATTGGTGGCAATGCCCAAAATAACGGCACCGACCAAAATCCCCACAGAAATAAAAAAGTGTTTCAGCTCCTTTTCCCTAATGGCATAAATAAGATAGACCAGTCCCAAGACCAAGACCAGCAACATGAAGTAATAGGTCATCTGATAGTGGTTCGCGCTCACTTCCAAGGCCATGGCCAATGCGGTGAGCAAGAAGCCCAGAACATACTTTCTTCGAAAGGTCAAAATGATGCCGCCCAACAAAAAGGGAATATACCCCAATGCATGCGCCTTGGCATTGTGGCCTGCCCCCAAAATAATGATGAGATAGGTCGAAAAACCAAAGGCCAATGCCCCCAAAACGGCCCAACGCCACTTCACCTTCATACAGAGCATGAGCACATAGAAACCCAATAAATACAAAAACAAGTAGTCGGCAGGCCTGGGCAAAAAGCGTATGAGCCTATCGAGTTTCTTTACATAATCATGCGGGTAGTTCGCCCCTAATTGATACGTGGGCATGCCCCCAAAGGCACTGTTCGTCCAATACGATTCGATGCCTGTGTTTTCTTTGAAATCGTCCCGTTCTTTGGCCATGCCCTTGTACTGGGCAATATCAGACTGATAGATGGCCTTGCCCTGTAGCACGGGGTAAAAATAAACCACCGAGGCCAGTAAGAACAGCGCAATAACGATAAGATGGGTAAAGATTGCCTTTGCGGAAAGCTTCATGAACAAACATTGAGTGCCTCAATATTAGTCAATTTCTTCAAAATCTATGTATTCCCCAACCTTTTTTGATGGGTTCGCTTTGCGGAACGGCCTTTTAGAGATAGTGGTCTCTCCCTCTCTTTTCGGGGATTCGGAAAAATCTTGAAAATTGCCAAACTCTTGCCCGAAACGTTCTTCAGCCTTTTTAACCGCATAACCGAACAGTCTTGGGGCAAACAGTCGCCAAAGCAATTTGAGTCCGTAGTATACTAATATGAGTATTAATATCGTTTTCAGTAAAACCATACTTGTCAACTATAGGTTCAAAATTACACTGTTGGTCAGTTTTTCGACCGCAAAGTTTCATAAAAAAGTATTAAAACAGCTTACATGAACCTTTCATCTTTCAAAAACGTCTTCTTTTTCTCGTTTTTACTCCCGCTTTTCGGTATTGCCCAGTACACCGATGTCATCAACTCGAATCGGCCAGGGCTGGCGGTCAGCGCATATGCCGTTGGCAAAAATGTAGTTCAGACCGAATTTGGCATATTGTACGAGCAACAAGACCATACCGACCTGAATACAGATTCCAATATTTTGGGAGCAGACTTTGCACTTCGCTACGGATTGTTGGTCGAGCAATTGGAAATCAAATACGAGGGCACCTTCATCAACCAGAACATCACCTTCAACAATTTTGGCTTTGACGAAACCCGAACCGATTTTTCACGAAATCGACTCGGTCTCAAATATTTGATCTACGACCGGTATAAAGATCCTGACAGAAACAAGCCCAACCTTTATAGTTGGCGGGCGAACAATTTATTTCAACTAAAAAATTTGATTCCCTCGGTTTCCGTTTATGGGGGTGCCACTTTTAATTTGGGTGATAACCCCTTCTATCCAGATATTCCGACCATCACCTATCGTGGAATGGTGGCGACCCAGAGTCGATTGACCCCAAGAATGGTTTTGATCACAAACGTTGCCTATGACCGCATTTCTTCAGACGATCCCGAACTGAGTTACCTTGTTTCCATTTCGCATGCCTTTCGAAACCCAAAATGGAGTGCTTTTATAGAACACCAAGGTGTTGACAGCGATCGTTATGCCGATTTACTTTTACGTACAGGGGTGGCCCATTTGTTCAATGAAAATTTTCAGGCCGATATTAACCTGGGGGCCAGTGTTAAAAATACGCCCTCACGGATTTTTATTTCAACCGGTTTCTCATACCGTTGGGACTTTCACAAAGACGAGCTGAAACCCATTGATCAACAAAATACCGGTGATAAAATTAGCCGTAAGGCCATGAAAAAACGAAAAAAGGGCAAAAGAAAGAAAAAGGACAAGATCGACTTCTAAGTTTTAGCACCCCTGCTTTTATGCTGCGGCGAATATTCATAATATTGTGTTTAGTAAAGCAGCAGCATGATCACTATAAAAGAAGCCACTACCAAACCCGAACTCAAGCAATTTGTAAAATTTCCTTTTTCACTTTACAAGGGCAATCAATATTGGGTGCCACCCATTATCAATGACGAGCTGGGCTCATTTGATAAGGATAAAAATCCAGCATTCAAAAGCGCGGAAGCTTGGTTTTTCTTGGCCTACAGGGATGGAAAAATTGTGGGGCGCGTCGCCGCCATCATCAATTGGCTCGAAGTCAAGGAGCAAGGACTTAAAAAAATGCGCTTCGGTTGGTTTGACTTTGTTGACGACAAGGAGGTCTCAAAGACATTGTTGAACAAGGTCACTGAAATCGGGAAAGCAAATGGGCTTGCCTATATGGAAGGCCCCGTCGGTTTCTCAAATCTCGACAAAGTGGGCGTGTTGATTGACGGTTTTGACCATCTAGGTACTATGATCACTTGGTACAACCACCCCTACTACCAATCGCATTATGAGCAGTTTGGCATGGTAAAAGAGAAAGGATATCTTGAGAATAAATTTCTTTTTTCCGCTGCCGATCCAAAGCTCTTCACCAAGGCCAATGAGCTGGTCAAATTACGATATGGCCTGCGGCCCATGAACTTTAAAAAAAGTGAAGAGATTATGCCCTGGGTCGACAAGATGTTCGATCTCTTCAATGCCACTTATGCAAAACTCTCATCTTTTGTAAAAATTACGGAGGTACAGAAAGCCTATTTCAAAAAGAGGTATATAAGTTTTATCAATCCCGAATACATTAAGTTTGTGGTGGATGAGAACGATGAATTGGTAGCCTTTGCCATAGTGATGCCCTCTTTTTCAAAGGCCTTGCAAAAAGCGAACGGAAAACTTTTTCCTTTTGGGGTTTTTCACCTGTTAAGGGCCAAGAAACAGAGCAAAGACGTTATCTTTTATTTGATAGGAATACATCCTGAATACCAAAGCAAAGGGGTCACCGCCGTTATTTTTAATGAATACTACCATACTTTTACGAAAAAAGGGATCGTCAACTGTATTCGCACCCCAGAATTGGAAGAAAATATAGCCATACGCCAACTTTGGAAGCACTTCAATCCCGTGACCCACAAAAAACGGTGGACGTACCGAAAAGAACTATGATATCCATATTTCACCTTGAAACCTTTGCTTGAACACCTCGAATCCCTTTTAAACGAACCCATTAAAAAAATATGCCCCGTTTCAGGGGGTGATATTTCGACTGCCCACAAAGTCGAAACGGCCCATGGCCTGTATTTCGTGAAAAGTTCAAACGACCCAAATGCGTTTCCCATGTATGAAGCCGAGGCTAAAGGGCTGCGGCAACTGGCGGCCACAAATACCATTGCCATACCCAAAACCCATACAACAGGGCAATTTGAAGGGGTTTCTTATTTGGTAATGGAGTTTGTTGAAAGCAAGCGCCCATCAGAAAAAGACTTTGAAAGATTAGGGAGCAAACTGGCCGAATTGCACCGAACTACCATGCCTCCCTTCTTTGGAAACGATCATGATAATTTTATTGGCAGTCTGCCGCAATGCAATCAGCAGCATGTCGATTGGGCCACATTTTATGTACGCGAACGACTGTTACCTCAAATAAAAATGGGGTGGCAGCAAAATTTGCTGTCAAAACAGCAAATTCCTTCGACCGCAAAGATGCTCGATGTGTGCCAAAATCTCTTTGGTAAAGTGACCCCCTCCCTGCTCCACGGTGATCTATGGGGCGGCAATTACCTTATTGCATCGAATGGCACTCCCTACTTAATCGATCCGGCTGTCTATGCAGGGCATTCTGCCGTCGATTTGGCCATGAGTCGTTTGTTCGGTGGGTTTGGGACTTCTTTTTACGAGGCCTATCACGAAGTCATTCCTCCACATCAAAACCAACGGCAATGTAACGATGTTTATCAGCTATATTATCTGTTGGTACATCTCAACCTCTTTGGAAGTTCATATCGGAATTCAGTTTTGGTATTGTTGAAACAATATTTTTAGATAGGTGAACCTTCTTGGTACAGTCGGGTTTGTTGGCCCAAAACTTTTGTTTGTTTAGATATTCTTGTAACTTGTAGGTAGTATTACTGATGTGTATTGGCATTTGTATGCTCTCTTCAATTTGCCAAGTGATAATTTCAAGGTTTACAACTATTTAATTTCTTTCCATGAGGATTTCCAGACATTTTTTTACTTCGATATCGATCATTTTTGTTTTCACGGCTTTTGGGCAACAAGATAGAGCTCAGCAAGGGTTCTCAAACGGTCAAAAGTTGATGGGTCTTGCCGAGAACAACCTACGATTGGCCACTCTTTACCAGAATATGGATAAGAAGCTCAATAACGATAAAATAAGTCTTTCAGATATTGAGGGGTCACCTTATTTCGATGAAGAATTCAAAAAAGGCAAAATACGTTATGAAAATGAGGAAATCGGGAAATCCGTTTTATTGCGTTACAACGCATATAACGATGAAGTCGAAATATCGCTTCCTGAAGTGGACCAGCGTCAGGCCGTACTGAAAAGATATGGCATTTCATGTGTTATGGGGAACCAAGTAATAATCTTTTCAGATTTCATCGACAGCAAAAGCGAAACAAAAAAAGGGAATATTTTCTTGCTATACGAGGGAAGCAATTACAGTCTATTTGAACGGAAAACCAAGGTTTTTAAAATCGGTGAAAAAGCAAAAACATCATTTCATACAGCCTCTAAAAACAAGTTTGTCGAAAAGACCGGATATTTAATTGCCAAAAAAGATGGTCTGCCCACACAACTTGATTCGTCAAATAAAAAAATCATACAGCTTTTTGATGACGGCCATAGAGAAGCCCTTAAGTCATATGTAAAACAGAACAAGTTAAAGCTCAACGAAAAAGAAGACTTGCTACAAACCTTAAAATTTGCAAACAGTCTTTGAGCAAAAGTGAATGGGAAGACAAGACTTTTTACTCACCCATCGCAGCGGCCACCGCAGCTGAAAGCCTCTTGTAGGTACCATTGTGCAAACGTTCCCGAATGGCTGAAAAAGCATCCAAAGTTTCATTGATGTCATCCATGGTGTGGGTGGCAGTAGGTATCAAACGGAGTAGGATCATTCCTCTAGGTATAACAGGGTAAACCACTATAGAACAGAATATTCCGTAATTTTCTCGAAGATCTTTTACCAAGGCCATCGCCTCAGGAATACTTCCGCTTAGATAAACTGGGGTCACACAGCTAGAGGTAGTACCAATATCGAATCCACGTTCTTTGAGCCCGTTCTGGAGCGCATTCACATTTTCCCACAATTTTGCTTTGAGCCCTGGCTTGGTCCGAAGCATTTCCAAACGTTTCAAGGCGCCCTTTACAAAAACCATCGGAAGTGACTTTGCGAACATTTGCGAACGCATATTATATTTTAGATAGTCGATGATTTCCTTATCTGCGGCAACAAAAGCCCCAATACCGGCCATAGATTTGGCAAAAGTGGCCAAGTACACATCTATATCGTCTTGAACGCCCTGCTCTTCACCAGCACCGGCTCCCGTTTTGCCCAAAGTGCCAAAGCCATGGGCATCATCGACCAATAACCGAAACTTGTACTTTTTCTTTAGGGCCACGATTTCTTTCAAGATACCCTGCTCACCGCGCATACCAAAAACACCTTCAGAAATCACCAAAATACCGCCACCGGTCTGTTCTGCCAATTTTGTGGCCCTTTCCAGGTTTTTTTCCAAACTTTCGGCATCATTGTGTTTAAAAGTAAAGCGCTTGCCCATATGCAGTCGCACCCCATCAATGATGCATGCATGTGCATCCACATCATATACGATGATATCCGCTTTGGTCACCAGCGAGTCTATAACCGACATAAAACCCTGATAACCAAAATTCAAAAGATAGGAAGCCTCTTTTTTGACGAATTTTGCCAATTCACGCTCCAACTGCTCATGGTAATCGGTATGGCCGCTCATCATACGGGCACCCATCGGATAAGCGGCGCCGTGTTCTAAGGCCGCTTCTGAGTCTACTTTTTTAATTTCAGGTAGATTGGCAAGGCCCAAGTAGTCATTGATACTCCATGTAATGACCTCCTTGCCTTGAAATTTCATTCTATTTGATATGGGTCCTTCCAACTTTGGAAACACGAAATACCCCTCTGCCTGAGAGGCCCATTTGCCCAACGGACCTTTATTTTCAATGATTCTATCAAATAAATCCTTCATCTACCAAAAATTGATTTAACTGCAAAAGTAGGTAATTTTGGCCTGCATCTGCAAACCAAATCCAGCATATTACCCAACAACCCCTGTTCATAAAAAAGGCAACAGCTTTCACTGTTGCCTCAACATATAGAGATTTGAGTCAGTTATTTTATAAATTGTATTTTCTGTGCCTTTTTTTCATTCTTGCTATCCAAGAAACCTTGGTTTTCCATCCACTCATTGCTGTACACCTTGCTCATGTAACGCGAACCATGGTCAGGAAATACCACCACAACGATACTTTCTTTTGCAAACTCGCCTTCGGTATTCAACTGTACAAGTGCCTGCATGGCCGCCCCACTGGTATAGCCTAAGAAAAGCCCCTCGGTATGGGCCAATTTTCGCGTCATATGTGCACTATCGGCATCGGTAACCTTAATGTAGCGATCAATGCTGTTGAAATCAGTGGCCAAAGGAATCAGGTTTTTGCCCAAACCTTCGATTCTATACGGATAAATCTCGTTATGGTCAAATTCACCTGTTTCGTGATATTTCTGAAGCACTGAGCCATAGGCATCAACACCCAATACCTTTACATCAGGGTTCTGCTCTTTCAAAAAACGGGAGATGCCCGAAATTGTACCCCCTGTTCCACTACAGGCCACCAAGTGGGTGATTTGACCATTGGTCTGTTCCCAAATTTCAGGCCCCGTGGTCTTATAGTGCGCCTCAATGTTGAGCTCATTGAAGTATTGGTTGATATAAATGGAATCTTTGGTTTCTTCGTGCAATCGTTTGGCCACCTGATAATAAGAACGTGGATCATCAGCACTGACATGGGCAGGGCACACATAAACTGTCGCACCCATCGAGCGTAACATATCAATCTTATCTTTCGATGATTTTGAGCTAACGGCCAAAATACAGTCATAACCCTTGACGATACAGGCCATTGCCAAGCTGAAGCCCGTGTTACCAGAGGTAGTTTCAATAACGGTACTGCCCGGCTTGAGAATACCCTTTCGTTCAGCTTCTTCAATAATATAGACCGCAATACGGTCTTTTGAGGAATGGCCCGGATTGAAAGCCTCTACCTTGGCGTAGAAGTTTCCAGTGAGGGAATCTGCAATTTTATTGAGTTTTATCAGGGGGGTATTACCTACAAGGTCAAGAATACTATTGTAGGCCTTGATATTGTTTTCCATATCGTTTGTTAGGTAAGGATAACGATGTTGGCACATCAATTATTCCGAGGCAAAAATAGCAAAATTTATTTTTTTGGGATTTTTCCCTCCAAATCCAACAGAAATGCGTACTCCTTGGCTGTTTCCTTCAGCGCTTCGAACCTACCGGAGGCCCCGCCATGCCCGGCATCCATATTCGTATCTAGAAACAGTAGGTTGTCATCCGTCTTCAAATCCCTTAATTTGGCCACCCATTTGGCAGGTTCCCAATATTGTACCTGCGAATCGTGCAAACCGGTGGAAACATACATATTCGGATAGTCTTTCGCCTCTGCTTGATCATAGGGCGAGTACGAAAGCATATAATCGTAGTATTCTTTCTCTTTCGGATCGCCCCATTCATCGAATTCACCGGTGGTCAGCGGAATAGAATCATCCAACATAGTGGTTACGATATCGACAAAAGGTACTGCCGCAATAACCCCATTGTAAAGTTCAGGGGCTAAATTGATCACCGCGCCCATCAGCAGCCCACCTGCAGAACCGCCCATGGCATATAAGTGCTCTGGGCCGGTATAGTTTTCGGCAATAAGGTGCTCTGATACATCGACAAAATCGGTAAAGGTATTCATCTTGGTCAACAACTTGCCATCTTCATACCATGGTCTACCGAGATATTCACCGCCCCGTACATGGGCAATGGCGTAAATGAACCCGCGGTCCAACAAGCTCAATCGTACCGAAGAAAAATATGGGTCGACGGTATTGCCATACGAACCATAGCCATACTGTAACAACGGACTTGTTCCATTCAATGGCGTGTCTTTATGGTACACCAACGAAACGGGTACTTTTACCCCATCACGAGCCGTGGCCCAAATACGTTCAGAACGATAATTTTCCTTGTCGAACTTACCGCCCAATACTTCTTGCTCTTTTAAAATGGTTTTTTCTTTTGTGCCCATATCGAATTCGACAATGGCATAGGGTGAGGTCATGGCGTTGTAGAAATAGCGGAGTTTGTCAGTATCAAAATCCAAGTTGGTGGTTGGCCCCATGACATAGGTTTCGCTATCAATGGGCAGATAATAGTCTTCTGAACCATCCCACCTGATGATTTTCATCTTGTTCAGCCCATTTTCACGTTCTGACAGTACGTAATGGTTTTTGAAGATTTCGATGTCTTCCAATAAAACATTCTCACGATGGGGAATAAATTCCTGCCAATTTTCCTTAGAAGTGTCCAGCTCATCCACCTTCATCAATTTGAAGTTGGTGGCGCCGTCTTTATTGGTCAATACATAAAAACTGCCGTTGTAGTGTGAAATACTATATTCAATGCCCCTTTCCCGTGCTGAAAAGACCTTGAATTCGCCATTGGGGTCATCAACAGGCAAAATGCGGTATTCAGATGTCAGTGTGCTGACAGAACCGATTACGATATATTTACGTGACTTGGTTTTGTAAACAAATGTGGAGAAGGTCTCATCTTCTTCATGATAGACCAACTCATCTTCTTCTGCCGATGTACCCAATTTGTGCCTATAAATTCTATCAGAACGCAGTGTTACCGGGTCTTTCTTGGTGTAGAACAGTGTTTTGTTGTCAGAAGCCCATGTTGAACTGCCCGTTGTGTTATCGATTTTATCGGGATAGATTTCTCCTGTCTCCAGGTTTTTTATTTGGATATGGTATTGCCGCCTTGACACTGTATCGAGCCCAAAAGCGGCCAATTTGTTATCAGGACTCACCGAAATACCCCTCAAATTAAAGAATTCATGGCCTTCTGCCATTTCATTACAATTGAATATGATTTCTTCTTCGGCCTCCAAACTTTCTTTCTTTCGAGCATATATTGGGTATTCTTTACCCGTCTCGTATCGCGTGAGATACCAATAGCCGTTCAATTTGTACGGCACCGAAGTATCGTCTTCCTTTATTCTGCCTTTCATTTCCCCATAAAGCTCTTTTTGAAAGTCTTTGGTATGCGCGGTCATCGTCTCATAATAGGCGTTCTCTGCCTCTAAGTAATCGACAACTTCTGGGTTTTCACGCTCGTTCAACCAATAGTAGTCATCGATACGAAGATGGCCGTGCGTTTCGAGTCTCTTGGGTTTTTTAGAGGCTTTTGGTGGTGTTGTATCCATTTGTCGTGTGTTGGAATCTTGGCAAGCGGCGACAAAAATAAGGCAGAAAATAAAAATGGGAGTACGATAAAGAAACACTTTCATATAGAACAATTTGAAGGCAAAATAGTAATTTTGAATCATCGATCACCAATAATTCACACAATGTTCGGAGATTTAATGGGCATGATGGGAAAACTTAAGGAAACCCAAGCCAAAGTAGAGGCCACCAAAGAACGGTTGAACTCGGTCATGGTAGATGAGCAATCACCTGACGCGCTCTTAAAAGTCACCCTTACCGCCAATAGAGAACTGAAGTCAATCGAAATCGATGATTCGCTTTTAGAAGACAAAGAACAACTTGAAGACTATCTGGTATTGACCTTGAACAAGGCCATCGAAAAGGCCACAAAGGTCAATGAGACCGAATTGGCCGCAGTCGCTAAGGAAGGCATGCCCAATATTCCAGGAATTGACTCTTTTTTCAAATAACCATCGTTCAAGATTTTCTTATCTTTAGGAAAAGTCTTTGATAAATGATCGAAGTGTTTAAAGAAAACGATAATGTTTACCGTTTTCAGGTAAAATCACCTTCTGGGGGTATCTTGCTCAATAGCATCGAATTTCCCAAAAAGGAAAAACTTCAACATACGGTCTCTGCAATCAATCGGTCTAAAGGCAACCACCTACTATTTGAGCGACATACCAACCATAATGGAAAATTTTTGTTCAAACTACGGCTAAAAGATAGTATCGTTATAGGGCAGAGCCTGCCGTATAATTCAGAACCCGGTATGGAAAACGGCATCAAAAACCTGAAAAATATTATAGCTGCCCTCTAAAAGCCTTGAAGTACCTTCAAGAAATGCCCGTGCATTTCGTCAGTGTAATCTAAATGGGTGACCATACGCAACTTGCCTTGCCCCATACCAATTATGGAGATATGGTTTTCAGCTAGTTTTTTCAAAAAGGAAGCTTCTTTACATTTCGCTTCATCAAGCTCGAAGATGATGATGTTCGTCTCAATAGACTCTACTTTTTTGATAAAAGCCATACTTTCGAGAACTTCTCCTATTTCTTTGGCCCTTTGGTGGTCTTCGGCCAATCGTTCTATGTGGTTGTCAATGGCGTAAATACCTGCCGCCGCCAAATACCCTGATTGCCGCATACCGCCACCCAGTATCTTTCGAATTCTAAGGGCTTTGTCAATCAGCTCTTTATTTCCTATCAAAACGGAACCAACGGGGCACCCGAGCCCCTTGCTCAAACATACACTTATGGTATCGAACAGCTCTCCGTACTGTTTTGTGGATTCTTGCTTGGCAACCAATGCGTTCCATAAACGAGCACCATCCAAATGATATCGAAGTTGGTGTTTTTCACAAACGGCTTTTATCTTTTGTAGTTCATCAAAATCCCAACAGGCCCCTCCTCCCTTGTTAGTGGTGTTTTCAATGCAGACCAGTGAGGTCAATGGGCTATGGTAAAAGTCTGGCGGATTGATGGCCACCTCTACTTGTTCAACGGTCATCATGCCCCTATGACCATTGACCAACTTGCACGAGACCCCACTATTGAAGCTCACCCCGCCACCTTCATAGTTATAGACATGGGCATATTTATCACAGATCAACTGGTCACCAGGGTTGGTATGCAGTTTTATGGCCGTTTGATTGGCCATCGTTCCACTGGGGAAAAAGAGCGACGCTTCCATATCGAATAGGGCTGCTACTTTTTCTTCCAATGCGTTGACCGTGGGGTCATTTTTGAAGACATCATCGCCCACCTTGGCGTTCATCATGGCCTTTAGCATGCCTTCGGTAGGGCGGGTAACGGTATCGCTAATCAAGTTAATTTCCATTCAGATCATTCGATTGTAGGGTTTATGGGCGATTCATTTTTCAAAATCAGTGAAAACAATCCATTCCAATTGGTGAACCATCGGGAATCTTAGGTGCTTTTATCTTTTTCTCGTAACCTTTAGGGTTGCCATTGAACTTTTCCACTTCCATCAGTAAAAGGGCAGCGTGCGGATTATCTTTTGCTGCTTCTAAATTTTTTTTAATGGCAGCCATTTCCGATACGATTACTTCTGTCACCTGTGGGTAACTTTCTTTGGCACTTGCCAGGTGCATCAGTTCTTGCAAGACCTGCCAATTCACCAGTTTCTGGATCTCGCCCAAATATCCTTCTTCGACTTTTATGTTCATGGCATTGTCGAATAAGTTTGAAATGACTTCACGAAGCCCCAATTGATCTTTATCCAACGCCTTTTGTTGCACCAGCCTGTTTGCCCGCTGTGGATGTAACAATAACATCAGGGTTTGGTGCACTGCCGTTTCTGCAGCACTCAATGGGTCAAAAGCCACCCCAGTTTTTCCCTTGAAAGACTCTCTTGTTCGGCCAAATCCTATACTTCTCGGTGGGAAAAGGGACAGTTTACCTTCGGGTATTGCCAAAACTTCTGGCCTAAGGGTCTTTAGCAGCGACTGCAGCGCCTCTTCTTGGGTTTCTCGCTCTACGGTTTTGACCGTTAACTGCCCATCACCCTTTACTGCATAGTTATAGTCCAATCCACCCACCAACTTGACTGCTGCTTCGGTTTGATAGCGGTGCAAAAAGTAGAGTGGCACAAAAACATCTTCCAGTACCGAAAGGGGTTCGCCCTTTCTGATGTTGTCGACAGAGAAATTTTTGATGGCGATTTCCCTGATCTTCAAAATTTCTTCCAATTCTTCATTGGCAAGTCGGCCATTGTCCCATAAATGGGCCAATGCATGCGCCCCTCCTATCGGCCGTGCATCTTGATCGGAGATATATCGGAGTCCATCGGTCTGTGCCTCTGCCAAAATCTTATTCAATGCCTCTTTCTCATCTGTTCCTTTCGGGAAATCTGAATACGCATAGGCTACGGTCACTTTGTCCCATTTTCCTATTCCTGTATCATAAGCATCTGAAAAATCGATTTCTCCATCTTTAAGACGAAATTGGGGATGGGGATAATCCATTACCGAGGCACGATCATTGGTACTGGCCGCAAAGTTATGGGCAAAGCCCAAGGTATGGCCGATCTCATGTGCCGAAAGTTGACGAATGCGTGCCAACGCCAATTCAAGCATCGGCTTGTAATTGTCGTCACGCTCGGCAAAGGGCTTGTTCACCAATGCCTGGGCAATCATGAAGTCTTGACGAATGCGAAGACTGCCCAAACTGACGTGTCCCTTGATGATCTCGCCCGTACGGGGATCCCGTACACTACTACCATAGCTCCACCCCCGAGTAGAACGATGTACCCACTGAATGACATTATAGCGAACATCCATTGGATCGGCATTGTCTGGCAATATCTTTACCTGAAAGGCATCTTGATAGCCTATGGCCTCAAAAGCTTGGTTCCACCAGCGACCACCCTCTAAAAGGGCAGAACGAACGGGCTCAGGGGTACCATTGTCCAAATAATATATGATAGGTTCCAATGCCTCACTGATATCAGCGTTGGGATTCTTTTTTTCGAGTCGATGACGTGGCACAAATCGCTTCAATATGGGCTCCTGTACCGGAGTGGCATAGTCATAATAGGTAAAGGGATATGTGCCACAGCGCGGGTCAAATTCCCGCATTTCAAACCCATCATCGGGCAGTTCGATAAACGAATGGTGCTGCGCGACCGTTATTGAAGTAGGGTCAGGTGTGACCGAACGAATATAACCTCCTTTGGGCTCTCCTCTAAAAGTCAGAAAAACATCGAACTCCACATTTTTGGGAAATGCCTTGGTGCGCTCAAAATTCCATGCACTTCGTTTTTTGTCCAAACTATAATTTCCTTGGTCAGTCTGTTTTAGGCGTCTTGCCACACCATGGGCATCACGCATCAGAAAATCGGAGATATCGATAAGGTAGCTTCCCTTAGATTCTTCAAAAATGTCAAATGCGCCCAAAACCGATTTGGCAAAGGCCTGTTCGACCGATTTACGCTCAAGTCTGTTATCTGTCAGTGCCCGAAATGTCATGTTGGGCTGAATCAACAAAATCTTTTGCCCTGCCTTTTTGAAATGAACCAGTTGTTCATTGCCCAATTGTCCACGATCGAGCCCAATATCATTGCTGCCAATGCCGCTACTCAATGAATATACATAAAGAAAATCCGTATCCAAATCATCTATCTGAAGATATACCTTGTCATTCTTGTCGTCATAATAGAAATCAAAATAACCGTTCAATTTTTGAAAATCCTTGGCCTTATCGAAGGCTTGGGCCAAAAATAACTGTGGGAGAAAACAGAAGGCAAAAATTGGGAAAAGCGGGTTTTTCATAAGTGTCACATTTGAACTCTAAAAATATGCAAAATGGATTGTTCAAAGAGGGCTAAACCTTATTTTTGCCCAAAATCTACATATGGTAACCACAGATCAACAGAAAGATCTTATTGAGCGCCTTGGTGCGCTAAGGAGGTATCTTTGACATCGATGCCAAGCTCATCGAAATAGAAAACGAGGAAGAAAAAACGATGGTACCTGGGTTTTGGGACGACCCCATCAGTGCCCAGGCCCTTATGAAATTGTTGAAATCAAAGAAAAAATGGGTCGAAGATTTCAACCAAGCCAAAACCCTTGTCGATGACCTAGAGGTATTGTTCGAATTTCAAAAAGAGGGTGAAGTCTCAGAAGAAGAAGTTCAAAAACAATATGATAGGGCCTTTGATGCACTAGAAAATCTAGAGTTCAAAAATATGCTTTCTGATGAGGGTGATGACCTGACGGCCATCTTGCAGATAACAGCGGGTGCCGGTGGCACCGAAAGCTGTGATTGGGCGGCCATGCTGATGCGTATGTACATCATGTGGGCCGACAAGAATGGTTATAAGGTGAAAGAGCTCAACTACCAAGAGGGTGATGTGGCCGGCATCAAGACCGTAACCTTGGAAATCGATGGCGACTATGCCTTTGGCTGGCTGAAAGGGGAAAACGGGGTGCACCGTTTGGTGCGAATCTCTCCTTTTGACAGTAATGCGAAACGTCATACTTCTTTTGCTTCCGTCTATGTGTATCCATTGGTCGACGACTCAATTGAAATAGAGATCAACCCATCAGACGTAGAAATAACCACCGCCCGTTCAAGTGGTGCCGGAGGACAAAACGTCAATAAGGTCGAGACTAAGGTACAGTTGGTACACAAACCAACGGGCATACAGATTTCATGCTCTGATTCACGTTCGCAACATGACAACCGGGCCACAGCCATGAAAATGCTAAAATCGCAGCTTTACGAAATCGAGCTGCGCAAAAAACAGGAAGCCCGCGCCGAAATTGAATCCTCAAAAATGAAAATTGAATGGGGTTCACAGATTCGAAATTATGTGATGCATCCGTACAAACTGGTCAAAGATGTTCGAACCACTGAGGAAACGGGCAATGTTGATGCTGTTATGGACGGTGACATCAATCCGTTCTTAAAAGCCTATCTGATGATGATGGGACAAAGAGAAGATTGAAGGGTTTAGGCACGATATTTGGTGTTCGACCAATTGGTTCAACATGGAAACCCAGCTGTTCATTCAGCAATGTCCATTTTGCTTTTAACAAACAATTAACGGAATACGCTTAAACCATCGAATACTTTTAAAATCTTAACACTGACTGACATGAAAAAAACCATAAGAATTTTGGTCCCCTTAGTACTGCTACTTTTTGCCCAAGGTTTAGAGGCCCAGTTTAACAGACAAATGGGTGGCCGCAGAGGCGGATCTGTGGTACCGCGAGCACAAACCCCCCAAAAGGAGCCTGAACCCATGACCGCAGAAGAATATGTTGATGAGCGCATGCCGAAAATAATCGAGGCCCTTGAGCTAGACCCTTTTGAAGAGGCCGTGGTGCGCACCACACTGACCAAATATGTGCAAAAACGTATGGAGTTGCATATTCTTAAGCTTGAGCCCAAAAAAATGAGGGAAGAATTCGAAAAAATACAAGAGCAGCAAAACGCTGAGATAAAAGCTGGGCTTCCTGAAGAAAAATACCAAGCTTACCTAGACTTACAAAAGAACCAATTGAAGAAGAAAAAAAGAAAAGAGAAGAAAGAGAAGAAAAAGAAAAACAAGGATTGATATGCAGAAACTGTTCTTTGTACTGTTGGTTTTGACCACCACTTATTCGGTTGCACAAAGACCCAACAATTCAAGACCAATAAAAGTCACAGGAACAGTCATCGACCAAGAAACCGGGCAACCCTTAGAGTATGCCACAGTTATTCTTCAACGGGTTCGAAACGCAGAATCTGTTACCGGTGGCATTACCGATGCCAGCGGAAAGTTTGAAGTAGAGACTTTACCTGGGGTTTTTAATATCATCGTTGAATATCTTACCTATACAACATTTCGAAAAGAGCGGCAACCCCTTCGATCAAACATCGATTTAGGACAAATTGCCCTTCTAGTGGATATTTCACAACTTGATGAAGTAGAGGTGATTGCCGAACGGACCACCGTTGAACTTCGACTGGACAAAAAAATCTACAATGTCGGTAAAGACCTCACTGTACGTGGAGGTACGGTAAGCGATGTTCTTGACAATGTTCCTTCTGTTTCTGTTGATGTAGAAGGAAATGTACAGCTACGGGGAAATGATGATGTCAGGATACTCATCAATGGCAAACCTTCAGCGCTTACGGGACTGAACAGTACAGAGGCCCTAAGGCAACTTCCTGCCGAATCAATCGAAAAAGTCGAAGTAATTACCTCGCCCTCAGCCCGCTATGATGCTGAAGGCTCTGGCGGTATCATCAATATCATTTTGAGAAGAAGCAAGCTACAAGGTCTCAACGGGGCATTGACCACCAATGTCGGTTACCCTTACACTGCAGGTATCAACGGAAATCTCAATTATCGATCAGGTGACATCAATATTTTCACCAACACAGGTTACAACTATCGCGAGCGCCCTGGCAATTCGTTGAACGACACCGATTTCTTTGATGCCCTGGGCGATTTCACGAATTCACTTCGTGAAGAACGTGAGTTCGACAGAATTCGAAAAGGGCTGAATGCCAACTTTGGGGTAGAATGGTATGTGAACGAAACCGCTTCGATAACCCAATCGATCTTTGTTCGAGATTCTGATAACAGCAGTGAAACGACCAATGAGTTCTTTCAAGAAGATGCAGATGGAAACAGCAGTTCAGGTTTCCGTTTTGACCCAGAAACCGAGAAAGACCAAACCTTTCAATACGCCTTCAATTTTGATAAGCAGTTCAATGGAGACACTGAACACAAATTGACCTTTGCCTTTCAATACGAAACCAGTGATGAGGTAGAAGAATCATTGATCGTACAGAATGGTTTTGACAGCGAAAGTGTACGAACCGCCGAAGATCAGCGGCGACTCTTTTTACAGACCGATTACGTATTACCCGTTGGAAAATCAGGGCAGTTTGAACTGGGTTACCGGGGAGATTTCAATACACTCGAAACAGATTATGGCGTCATCTTTATTAGTCCGACGATTGATGAATTGGGAATAACCAACCCGAGCAACGTATTGGACTATAAAGAAAGTATCAATGCAATATATACCCAATATGGAACAAAAATCAAAAAGTTCTCTTTTTTGGCTGGATTACGATATGAGGCCACTCGATTGATTATCAATCAATTGGAAACAAATGATTTTAACCGTAATAATTTTGACGGGTTTTTTCCTACCCTCAACCTAAACTACGAAATCAGTGAGAAAGAAAGTTTTCAGTTTGGGTACAACCGAAGAATTCGAAGGCCTAGGTCCCGCTTTTTGAACCCTTTTCCCTCACGTTCGAGTCCGACCAACCTATTTCAAGGCAATCCCAATCTAACGCCTTCGTTTTCAAACCAGGTCGATTTGGGCTATTTGAAACGTTTCGAAAAGCTTACCCTGAATGGTTCCATCTATTTTCAAAGGGCTACTGATGTCATCACCTTTATTACCGAAGATACTGGCGAAGATACTTTCTTTGACGGTGAACAGGTAAGCATTTTGAGAAGAACACCGGTAAACTTGGCACGTAATGACCGCTACGGGTTTGAGATCACCACTAACTATCGCCCAACCCAAAAATGGAATCTCAATGCCAACTTTAATTTATTCAATCTCATCACGAGAGGAGATTTCAACGATCAAAATTTTGATGCCGAAAACCTTAGTTGGTTTGTACGGCTCAACAACAAGATTACGCTGCCCAAAAAAATTGATTGGCAAACAAGGATATTTTATAGAGGGCCCACTGAAAATGCCCAGACCCGAAATCAGGGAATTTTCTCCTTAGACCTGGCCTTTAGCAAAGATTTGTTTAACGATAAGGCGTCGCTTGCCCTTACTGTCAGCGATGTGTTCAACAGTCGCAGACGGGTCAGTGAAACCGTGACCCCGTTCTTTGAGAATGATAGTGAATTTCAATGGCGTGTAAGAAGTTATAATTTAGCTTTTACCTACAGGTTCAACCAAAAGAAGAAAAGAAATACCGACAGACAACGTGAATATGATGAGGGTGAAGAGTTCGGAGCCCCATAAACAAAAAAGAAGCCGTTCGGCTTCTTTTTTTATTCTTCTAAACGTCTGGTTTTTCTTTCCTCGCGTTTTTCTTTCATCATTTCCATGAAATTTCCGGTCAACCAATAGGGCACGACAAAACCGATCAAAAATATCATCAACCAGAAACCTATCGTAAAGATGGTCAAAAATGCCAACCACCCCAAATATTGATCAAACTCTACCATTGAAATCCATTTTATAGTACAAAGATACCTTGAAAAAGGTAAAAATTGCAAATCCTTTCAAAAAAATATAAAACCCAACAAAAATCAGAAAAAGAAAAAACAGTAAGGGTTACCTTTGTCGTAGAAAGAATAACACTATGGATTTTAGAATAGAAAAAGACACCATGGGCGAGGTCAAAGTACCTGCCGACAAGTATTGGGGTGCACAGACAGAGCGCTCAAGAAATAATTTTAAAATCGGCCCGGCAGCCTCTATGCCCCTAGAAATAGTATGTGGGTTTGCCTATTTGAAAAAGGCTGCCGCGTATGCCAATCATGAACTAGGGGTACTTTCAAAAGAAAAAAGGGACTTGATCTCGCAAGTCTGTGATGAAATACTCGAAGGCAAGCACGATGAACAGTTTCCACTGGTAATATGGCAGACCGGTTCGGGAACGCAGAGCAATATGAACGTGAACGAGGTCATCGCCAATCGCGCCCATGAACTGACGGGCAAAAAAATAGGGGAAGGCGAAAAGGCGATAAAGCCAAATGATGATGTGAACAAGTCACAATCTTCGAACGACACTTTCCCCACAGGAATGCATATCGCTGCCTACAAAAAAATTGTCGAGGTGACCATTCCAGGAGTGAAGCAACTTAGAGATACTCTTGATAAAAAATCAAAAGCATTTAAAGATGTGGTAAAAATTGGACGCACCCATTTAATGGATGCCACTCCCCTCACCCTTGGTCAAGAATTTTCTGGCTATGTCTCACAGCTCGACCATGGCCTCAAGGCCTTGAAAAACACTTTGGACCATCTCAGCGAATTGGCATTGGGCGGTACGGCTGTGGGCACAGGACTGAACACTCCCAAAGACTATGACGTAGTTGTCGCCAAATACATTGCCGAGTTTACCGGACTTCCATTTAAGACCGCCCCCAATAAATTTGAGGCCTTGGCCGCCCATGACGCCATAGTTGAGAGCCATGGTGCACTGAAGCAGCTAGCGGTTTCTTTGAACAAAATTGCCAATGATATCCGTATGATGGCCTCAGGACCAAGATCGGGCATTGGTGAAATCATCATACCGGCAAATGAACCCGGCAGTTCGATTATGCCGGGCAAAGTGAATCCGACCCAATGCGAGGCATTGACCATGGTCTGTGCGCAAGTGGCGGGCAACGATGTGGCCATTACCGTTGGAGGCACCCAAGGCCACTATGAGCTCAATGTTTTCAAGCCAATTATGGCCGCCAACATTCTTCAATCAGCCCAACTATTGGGCGATGCCTGTGTCAGTTTTGATGAAAATTGTGCAGTGGGTATTGAGCCCAATTATGAGACCATCAAAAAACTATTGAACAATTCATTGATGCTGGTAACGGCATTGAATACCAAAATAGGGTATTACAAAGCTGCCGAGATTGCCAATGAAGCCCATAAGAATGGTACAACACTAAGGGAAGAGGCGGTTAGACTCGGCCATGTGACAGAAACGGAATATGATGAATGGGTCAAACCTGAAGATATGGTAGGTTCATTAAAATAAAACCATTTTCGAAACAAAAGAAAAGGGCGGCCAAATTGGCCGCCCTTTTTTTGATTAAGTGTGGATAGTGTTTATTATCGCTTACTATTTCAAAGTGAATTTAGAAGTACCCAACAACTTCAATTTATCGTCATAAACATTCACCATATAGTTGCCTTTTTGGAAATCACCAGAAGGCTTGTTGATGTAATCACATACATCTAAGCTATTGTTTTCATAGTAGAAGTTCGTGCCTTTGCTATATGTAATGGAAGCACCTTCTTCGTCTGATTTGGTAAAGCTCTCGCCCAAAACATTGCCTTGTGGATCCAACACCTCGATGAAGAATTCCCTATCACCAGCTTCAGCAATTACATTGTCAGCAACCGTGAAGCAAACTTTGAATTTGTCAGTGGCTTTAGCTCTAGAGGTAGAAACCAATTTACCGCTGCTTCTTTCTTTAACGGCATCAACACTAAATGTAGAAAGGTTCAAAGCTGAGCCTCTTTCAACGGCATCGGCCAATTGGGTGTTCTGTACCACCAATGAGTCATTGAATACGGTTTGCTTTTCAAGCTCTGTGTAAGTGCTGTCCCTTTCCATGGCCAACAAAGTATTCGATTGTGTCAAAGAGTCAACTTGCTTCAACAGTTTTTCCCTTTCCTCCTTCAAGATACTTACTTGTCTTCTGTAGCGTGAAAGTGATGATATATCGGCTTTCATAGTTTTTACTGAATCGATATACTTCGCTATGTTGTCACGTGCTGCAACCAATTCTTCGTTGGTAGCATTGCTTTCAAGAATGGCCTTGTCGTATTCAGACTTAAGGCTGTTCAGATCTTCAACGACCAACTCTTTTTCTTCAGTTAGTTGTTGGGTCGTCTTCTTCTTATCTTGGTAAAGGCTCACCGTGTAAATAATTGTACCCAAAAGAATAACTCCGAGCAAACCAGCGATTACCTTCAGACCATTGTTGTTTTTTGTTTCTGTCATGATTTTTGATTTAATTAATTTCTTCCCTGAGCACCAAGCGTTTTTCATTGTGCTCGATTTATTTACGTATGGGATTTCATTTTGGATTATCCCACACCCAATAATTGTTAAAAAAATGGAAGTAATGCCTTCTAAGTGCTATTTTTAAAGGATTCAATGATACCCATGAAAACGAAAAGATACCTTACCTTAAATCTTGCACTTGTTTTTTTGTCATTATTCGGTGTATTTGCACAAGAGTCTTCCGTAAGTGAATCTTCCGAAGAGATCAAAATTGTCCCCATAGAACATGCCACGGCCGTTTTGAAGTGGAACGACATCACCATTTATATTGATCCCACAGGCGGCAAAGAAGCCTTTGAGGGCTTTCAAAAGCCAGACCTTATATTGATTACCGATATACATGGTGATCATTTCGACCTAGAAACGCTACAAGAACTTGATACGCATAAAGCCAAAATTATGGTGCCGCAAGCGGTAGCTGAAAAAATGCCCGAAACGTTTACGCCTCAGATCGATGTGCTCGACAACGGCGATGAAAAAGAACGTTATGGAATAAAAGTAGAAGCCATTCCCATGTACAATCTAAGGGAAGAAGCTTTGAAGTTTCACCAAAAGGGACGAGGCAACGGCTATGTTCTCAATAAGAACGGCAAAAGAATCTATATTTCCGGTGATACAGAAGACATTCCTGAAATGCGGGGACTCAAAGATATTGACATTGCCCTGGTCTGTATGAACCTTCCCTATACCATGCCCGTCGAAAGCGCTGCCGATGCCGTATTGGAGTTCAAGCCTAAGCAAGTGTACCCGTACCACTACCGTGGCCGGCCAGATGTCAGCGATGTCAACAAATTCAAACGACTGGTAAACGATGGCAATCCTGCTATTGATGTCGTTCAATTGGATTGGTACCCGAACAGTGGGTATTGATGTGTAACATTCCCGTTAAAAAAGAGTCTTATATAAGATTCTATCTATTTTCTAACAAAAACTCAATACAAGCAAAAATGAAACAGTCGTTTAAGTTTTTCTTTTTGGCAGTGGCCCTATTGGCCATCGGTTGCAAAGAAAAGACAGAAGACGAAAAGATCGTCTCTGAATTCAAGGTTCCGGTTGAGTACTACAAACTCGACAACGGGCTGAAGGTCATTCTTTCACAAGACAAGACCTCACCGACGGCCATTGTCGCCGTATACTACAATATCGGTTTTCGTATCGAACCCAAAGACCGAACTGGATTTGCCCACCTTTTCGAACACATGATGTTTCAAGGGTCAAAAAATTTGGGCAAAATGGAATTCATCAAACTGGTACAACAAAATGGAGGTGTACTCAACGGTTCTACCCGTTTCGACTTTACCAATTATTTTGAGATAGTGCCCTCCCACAAATTGGAAACCATGCTCTGGGCAGAAGCGGACCGTATGCGAGGTTTGGATATTACCCAAGAAAATTTGACCAACCAGCAAGGTGTGGTCAAAAATGAGGTCAAGGTTAACGTACTCAACCAGCCATATGGTGGTTTTCCTTGGTTAGACATGCCGCAATTCGCCAACACGAACTGGTACAACGCCCATAATTTTTATGGAGATCTAGAAGATTTGGATGCTGCCAACCTAGAAGACGTAGCCCAATTCTTTGATACCTATTATGCCCCCAACAATGCAGCTTTGTCTGTTGTTGGCGATTTTGAAATGGAAGAAACAAAAGCTTGGATAGAAAAGTATTTTGGCAACATTCCTGCCGCTGAATTGCCTTCACAGCCCGACATTTCTGAGCCACGTCAAGAAATGGAAAAAGATTCGGTCAAAAACGATCCATTGGCCAACAAACCGGCCATAGCCATTGCCTATCAAATGCCTGAGCGCAACACGCCCGAATACTATGCCATGGGACTGCTCGATCAAATTTTGATACAGGGCGACAACGGACTATTGGTACAAAAGCTTGAAAAAGAAAAAGGGTTTACCTCAGATGTGAACGGAGGCATCAACTATTTGGGCAATATGTTCAACTACAAAGGCCCCATGCTCTGGATGTATGACTTCACCTATGATAATGAAACTTCCAAAGAAGAGATTTTAGAGTCGGTCGATGAGACCATGACAGCCTTGAAACAAAGTGTTGATCAAGAAATGATCGACAAGGCCATTGTCAAAATACGGTCACAGCTGTATGATGACATTGGCGGTTTCTTCGGACTGGGCCGAGCCGATCTGCTCTGCTGCTTTGCACTGTTCGACAATGACCCTGCGCGTATCAACAATATTGAGGAAGAGTTCAAAAAAGTAACCCCTGATGTTGTTTCAAGAACAATCGATGAGTACTTGCGAAAGACCAATCGTAGTATTCTGACCGTTAATCCGTTGTTGGCCGAAAATGAAAAAACGAAATGACATGAAAAAATATATCGCATACTTAGTAGCTTGCCTTTTCTGCTTGACCTTGGTCAAGGCCCAAGAAAAAGAAATGCCTCCCAAGGGAGGAGAACCCAAAAACTTCACCCTTCCTGAAAAGCAAGTGGTAACATTTGATAATGGTTTGACCCTGGTCATGGTTCCCTACGGTTCCATACCCAAGGCGACGATCCAGTTTAACATCAAAACAGGGAACATCAACGAAAAGGAGAACGAGGTCTGGTTGGCCGATATGATGGTCGATCTTATGGAAGAGGGCAGTATGTCAAAAACCTCAAAACAAATCGCCGATGAAATGGCCGGTATGGGTGGCAACCTGAATATCGGGGTCGGACTGCACACTACTTCACTGAGCAGTTCGGTACTATACGAGTTTGCACCCGATGCCATTGCCCTGATGGCCGATGTGCTAAAAAATCCGAAGTGGCCCGAAAGTGAAATGGAACGGTTGAAGAATGATTTCAAGCGAAATCTTTCAGTCGACCTTTCTACTCCGCAGAATCAGGCCTATCGGGATTTTTATGCCGCATTATATCCTGACCACCCTTACGGAAGGGTATATCCGACCGAAGAACAAATCGACTCTTACAGTGTCGACAATATCAAGCGTTTTTATGATGAGAACCTTGGGGCAAAACGCACCACGGTATATGTGGCCGGCAATTTTGACCAAGAAGCGGTTCGCCAAGCCGTTGAGGGCCATTTATCTGATTGGCGGGCAGGCAATGAACTTTCGTATCCGGTGGCAGAACCCGTTACTTCCAATGAAGTCATGATCATCGATAGACCTGGCGCCCCCCAATCGACCATTTATTACGGATTGCCTGCCCCTGACCCCTCGCATTCAGATTACCTGGCACTGGATGTTACCAACTCTATTTTGGGCGGATCTTTCGCTTCGCGGATTACCAGCAACATTCGTGAAGACAAAGGCTATACCTATTCGCCATACAGCGTATTGGATACCAAATACAAAACAGGGGTTTGGTACGAAGCGGCCGATGTGACCACTGAACATACGGGTGCCTCGTTGATGGAGATCAAGAAAGAAATCGAAAAACTGCAGAGTGAGCCCCCTTCACAAGAAGAATTGGATGGCATCTTGAATTATGAATCGGGCATTTATGTACTGCAGAACTCCACTCCGAATGGCATCATCGGGCAAATGGTATTTCTTGAAATTCACGATCTCGATGAGTCATTTTTGAAGAACAAGGTTCAGAACATGTTTGCGGTCACTCCTGAAAAGGTACAAGAGATGACCCAAAAATATGTGCGTCCCGAAAACATGACCTTGATAGTGGTCGGCGATAAGCAAAAAATTGAAGACCAAATACAGGAAACCATCAAGGCGCCTTTGAAGCAATGATGATCTTGGGCATTTTATAAAAAAGCCAGTGATGTGAAAATCACTGGCTTTTGTCTTTTTAACAACTATTGGTCAACGTACCAACTTCTTGTACTTGATTCGTTTCGGCATGATATCGGCTCCCAAACGTTTCTTTTTGTTCTCTTCATAGTCAGAGAACGACCCCTCGAAGAAATAGACCTGAGAATCGCCTTCAAAGGCCAGTATATGGGTGCATATCCTGTCTAAGAACCAACGATCGTGCGAGATGATAACGGCACAGCCCGCAAAGTTCTCGAGACCTTCTTCCAATGCCCGTAATGTATTGACATCTAAATCATTGGTGGGCTCATCAAGTAGCAACACATTACCTTCTTCTTTTAAGGTCATGGCCAAATGCAAGCGATTTCGTTCACCCCCCGAAAGAACGCTCACCTTTTTGTTCTGCTCACTACCTGAAAAATTGAAACGACTCAAATAAGCCCTTGAGTTCACTTGTTTGCCGCCCATCATGATAAGTTCTTGGCTATCACTGAAATTTTCCCAAATCGTCTTTTCAGGGTCGATATTGGAATGGCTTTGATCTACATACGCCAATTTTGCGGTATCGCCGACGATGAACTCTCCCTTATCGGATTTTTCCTCGCCCATGATCATTCTGAAGATAGTGGTCTTACCTGCCCCATTCGGACCAATAATGCCCACAATACCGGCTTGCGGTAGATTGAAGTTCAAATCTTCATACAACAGCCTATCGCCATATGCCTTGCTGACCCCTTTGGCCTCGATGACATTGGTACCCAACCGAGGCCCGTTGGGAATATAGATTTCCAACTTTTCTTCCATCTGTTTTTGGTCTTGGCTGAGCAATCTGTCATAATTTTTGAGACGTGCCTTTTGTTTGGCCTGTCGCCCTTTGGCTCCTTGACGTACCCACTCCAACTCACGCTCCAATGTTTTTTGTCGTTTTGAGGCCTGTTTGCCCTCTTGTGCGAGTCGCTTGGCCTTTTGGTCGAGCCAGCTTGAATAATTCCCTTTCCAAGGAATGCCCTCTCCCCTATCCAACTCCAATATCCATCCCGCCACATTGTCCAAGAAATAACGGTCATGGGTCACGGCGATCACGGTGCCCTTGTACTGTGCCAAATGGTGCTCGAGCCAATGCACCGACTCAGCATCTAAATGGTTGGTGGGCTCATCGAGCAACAGCACATCGGGTTCTCTTAGCAATAATCGGCATAGGGCGACCCGTCTACGCTCACCACCTGATAGTACTTCTATCTTTTTGTCGGGCTCAGGGGTTCGCAGTGCATCCATGGCGATTTCAAGCTTGGTGTCCAGCTCCCATGCGTTTGAGGCATCGATCTTGTCTTGCAACACCGCTTGTTTATCCATCAGTTTCTGCATCTTATCCGCATCTTCATAGACCTCGGGCAACGCGAACATATCGTTGATTTTGTTGTACTCATCTAAAACCGCTACGGTTTCGGCAACACCTTCTTTGACGACTTCCAATACGGTCTTATTGTCGTCTAATTGGGGTTCTTGTTCCAGTAGGCCAACTGAGTATCCAGGAGAAAACACCACATCGCCCTGATGGTTTTTATCGACCCCGGCAATAATCTTGAGCAAGGTCGATTTACCGGATCCGTTCAACCCTAAAATGCCGATTTTGGCACCATAGAAAAAACTGAGATATATATTCTTCAATACCGGGGTATTGGCCGTTTTAAAGGTCTTGGTGACCCCTGCCATTGAAAAAATGACCTTTTTATCGTCAGACATAAGAAATGTTTATCTGTTAGAAGTTTATGTGCCTAGTATGGGGCAATCTATCAAACACGTCCCTTAAGGGCGTTGAACACCCAAGCGATTGCAAAAAAGCCAATGCCGACGGCTCCAAAACCATAGCCGGCCACTTCGTCATATTTGAATGCCCCGAGGGCTATCATTCCCACTCCAACAAATATCATTATAAATGTGGCCCAAGCGAGTACCGTATTCTTGTTCATTGCCATATCGCAAAATTATGTAGAAAGTCAAATATCGTAAAAAAATTGAATGAAACTTGCTATGTGGGTTCGACTTTGTCGTAGTATCTTTAGACACTGCTGAAACAATGGTAAATGGACCTTACTTTTAACAAAAACGAAGACCATAACAAATTACGGCTCTCTGAATTGAGAAAGAAATTGGCCACTGTCAAATTGGGTGGTGGCAAAGATAGAATCGAAAAACACCATGCCAAGGGCAAAATGACGGCACGTGAGCGCATCGATTATTTAGTGGATGACGACAAAAAGTGCATTGAGATCGGCGCCTTTGCCGGTGAGGGTATGTACGAAGAACATGGTGGGTGCCCATCAGGAGGCGTAGTGGTCAAAATCGGATACGTGCAAAAGCGCCCATGCGTTATCGTTGCCAACGATGCCACGGTCAAGGCCGGGGCATGGTTCCCAATTACTGGAAAAAAGAACTTGCGTGCACAGGAAATTGCCATTGAAAACCGGCTGCCCATCATCTATTTGGTCGATAGTGCCGGGGTCTATTTACCCATGCAAGATGAGATTTTTCCCGATAAAGAACACTTTGGTCGAATTTTTAGGAACAATGCCGTGATGAGCAGTATGGGCATCACCCAAATAGCGGCTGTCATGGGCAGCTGTGTGGCCGGTGGGGCCTATTTGCCCATTATGAGCGATGAGGCATTGATCGTTGAAAAAACCGGAAGCATCTTTTTGGCTGGAAGCTATCTCGTAAAGGCGGCCATCGGTGAAACCATCGACAACGAAACGTTGGGCGGTGCCACTACGCACAGTGAAATTAGCGGAGTGACCGATTACAAGGCCAAAGATGATAAAGATGCCCTTGATACCATAAAAAATATAGTGGGTAAAATGGGAAATGCCGATAACGCCGGTTTCAATCGTGATGGGGCGCGACTTCCGAAAGAAAATCCCAAAGACATCCATGGACTATTGCCCATCTCACGCTCAGACCAATACGATATGCTTGAAATCATTAAGCGTCTCGTAGATGATTCTGCTTTCAAACAATATAAAGAAGGTTATGGCAAAACGCTCTTGACCGGTTATGCCCGTATTGATGGCTGGGCGGTGGGCATCATTGCCAACCAACGAAAAGTGGTCAAGACCACCAAGGGCGAAATGCAGTTTGGCGGAGTCATCTATTCAGATTCTGCTGACAAGGCCACCCGTTTTATCGCCAATTGTAATCAAAAGAAGATTCCGCTGGTCTTTTTACAAGATGTAACCGGTTTTATGGTCGGCAGTAAAAGCGAGCATGGCGGTATCATCAAAGACGGGGCAAAAATGGTCAATGCGGTGAGCAATTCAGTAGTGCCTAAGTTTACCGTTGTCATAGGCAACAGTTACGGTGCCGGAAACTATGCCATGTGCGGCAAGGCTTATGACCCAAGGTTCATTGTGGCTTGGCCCAGTGCCGAACTGGCCGTTATGAGCGGTAATTCTGCCGCCAAGGTACTGTTGCAAATCGAAAAGGCCGCGCTTGAGAAAAAGGGCGGGAAAATCACCGAGGAAAAAGAAACCGATCTCTTCAAAAAGATCAAAGAGCGTTACGACAACCAGATATCGCCCTACTATGCCGCTGCCAGACTGTGGACCGATGCCATCATCGATCCGCTCGAAACGCGAAAATGGATTTCAATGGGTATCGAAGCGGCCAACCATGCCCCGATCGAGAAAAAATTCAATATGGGGGTGTTGCAGGTATAGCCTATTTGACCAATTCCTTTTTCGGGTTGTTCATGACTGAAAATAAGTTGATGTTTATATTATTCTCATCGATTTTATAAAATCTGATTTCCTCTGTTTGATATTTTGTGCCATAATGATGAAAAATCGTAATCTTGAAATATGTAGGGGTGAATCCTTTATTGCCAAAATAGTTTAGATTTACTTTCCATAACCCCTTTGCATTCTCATCTATAAAAAATTGTTCGCTTGAATATCCCTTACGTTTTTCATCTTTGATCTTCTCTGGACTGTTTTTAAAGGTATGGTTCCAAATGGTATAATGGTTTGAGGGGTTAACAAACTGTAAATCAAACTCTGCCTCGCTATTATTCCATTCAACTAAAATCCTCACGGGCCAATAATCAGGCTCGAAGTCGGTTAATTCATATACCTTGCTTCGTTTCCATTTGTTCATCGGCCTTTGTTTTAGATTAACTAGCTCGGTTCTAATAATGGAATCAATTCCTTTTAAAGGGGAGGGAAGGGTATCAGTTCTTCTAGAAACAATATACCTAAGATATATCTCATAAGCGTTCCTTGTATCATTGTTCTTCGTGTAGATATTCGCCAAATCTCGATAAGATTGCGAATATCTTGGCCTTAATTTAAGAATCGATATGTAGGTCTCGATTGCTTCTTCAATTTTGTTCAATTCCTCATACTTGTAAGCAAGTGCCTTAAGGGCAACCGGGTCATTCTTAAATAGGTGTCCGATTTTTGATAGGATTTCATCTGCTTTTTCATCGTTTTCGAGAACTTCTCTAAAATAAGCAGAGGTATCAAATAGGTTGTGTGCCGATCTCGAATAAAATGTCCAATTTTTGTCAAGTGTGGCAAGGGCTGTTACCTCATCTTTAGATTTGTAAAGTTCTTTAATCATTAACGATGGTCCTGACCGAACATGCTTTGTTAATGAACCCTCATCAAACTTGTTGTTCTGAGACCTCATGTGGTCATATGGTTCCTTAGAATTGGGAGTATGAACCATATTGGCACCCTTGGTATTTATTATAACAACCCCCATTTCAGCTATTGAACCATATATGTTTGTTGCGTGAACTCCAGGGATAAGGGCTATTCGTTCAATATTCTCAATAGGTATCGATATCGGGGCCATACCGGTCACATTTCCGTCGACGTCAAAAATGGCACCAGAATACGAACTAACGCCAAAACTGCCAGATAAATATTCAATTAAATTAAGAGAAGACCTCGCTCTATTAAAATAGACCTTGGCATCCATAGGGTTATTAAAAGGCCTTACCACCCTGCCTGCAAACTTACCTTGTATTGCCCCTATAAAATCTATTGCCCCTGCATTGAAGTCTTCATTATTAATTATTTGGATGAAAAACCCTGATTTTGTTTTATCTATTATACCCCTAGGCGTGTTAATGAGGTTTTTGTTCTCAAAGTATTCAAACTTCAGTTCTTCCTGTGTTTTCTTTATTCTGCGGTCGGTAACGATCACCTCATCCAACTTTTCAATTCTATTAAAAAGATCAATGTTCAAAATTGAAGTGACATCTTCAACGATTACTTCAACGGTCTGCATTCCTGGATAACTAAAAGCCAATACTTCTCTCGGCACTACTTCTAAAGTGTATCTTCCGAAATCATCAGTTCTTACAATCTCAGAGCTATCGTTACCCAAGGTTTCAATCGAGGCCTTTGATAATGGTTGGCCATCATGGTAAACTATTCCAGAAACTATTCTTTCCTTTTGGAGTTCAGCTGTTGGTTGACTCAATAATTCTGTCTCCAAATCACTTTCCTTGGTTTCAAAATCTTTTTTTGATTCATCAATATCTTTCTTCAAATAGGAAGTTTTTAGAAAAAACCCAATCGTAGATCCAATATGTTCTTTCCAATTTGACTGACTGGCCAACCGGGTATAAGAAACACCATATCCATCTGCAGCCGAAACAGCAAATCCCACATGATTTCCATAAACCTTCAATAACTCTAAACTAACTATGAAATCATCGAGCACGTATACACTATACGGGGCAAGGTCGATAGTTATGTCTTCTTGTTCACCACGAATCAAATATTTGATATTCTTGGCATTCAGTTTTTTTTGGGGAAATTTAGTGTCAGCTGAATAGAAATTTACTCGAACCAGCAAACTGTCTGAGGCATTTTCCAACACTCTAAAAAAAAGTTTGTCAAGTCTTCTCTTACCCTTTTTCACCTTAATCTTGGTAGCCAGTTCACCACCCAATGAGCTATCATCTTTCCAATAACCTATAAATTTATTGTCAGATATCAAATGGCCTACGTTTCGACTTTTGTAGCTTTTGGCAGTAAAATTTCCTACAAGTACAACTTCGGCTAAGTTTATTGGTTCAGGTGACAGGTAAAAAAATGTATTTTTTTTGAGGTGATTTTTCAGTTGGCTAATCGAAATATCCTGTATTTCGTAACCGATGGCAGAAATAATGAATCTATCTGTATCACGGACATAATCATTAAAAAATAGATTGAACGACCCATCGGTATCACTGACTGTACCAATGTCAGTGCCAATGATTCCAATGTTGGCATATTCAATGGGCTTAAAGGTTTTTGAATCCATCAGAAAACCCCTGATCTCTGTTTGGGCAAAAGATTCAAAGTATAAAAACAACGATAAAATAAGTGAAACAACTAAACCGGTTTTTGGCATGGTGATTCTTTTTGGTATTTATCAAACCAATTTTTTTGTACATGAACCCATTTTTGCTAAATGTACTTATTGAAAGACAATCCAATATGGGGGTATTGCAGGTTTGAATTATTCTGCAGGCTTTATACCGTATTGATTATCAGCTATTTTTTGAATGGCCTTTGACTTACTATCTAGCGGCAATTAAATTGCCTTTTTGTAGGCTAAACAGTTCTTGGTTGACATTCTTCAAACCGAGTTTAAAGACTTTTATCTCTTTTCTCTGTGCTTTGGTACCATAATCGTAATAAACGGTAGCCTTTAAGTAGGTCGGCGTCAAGCTCTTGTTACCGAGATAATTCACATTTACCTGCCATGGCCCTTCAGATAGATCATCAATAAAATATTCTGTAGACGAGTAACCATGCTCTTTTTCTTTCTCAATGACAAGTGGATTTTCCCTTAAATTATGTTTCCATGTGTAATGTCTATTGTCAGAATTCACAAATTGCAGCTCAAATTCTGCCTCGCTATTGCTCCATTCAAATACCAAGCGTGTATTTTCCAAGTTTTCATCTTGGGCAAAATCTTTTTTCTTTATCGATTTGCTGATCTTATCGATATTTTCAACAGCCAAAAGATTTCCAAAATCCCTTTTGATCATGCCCGAGAAGGTGCTGCTGTCACTTTGGATCAAACCCCGGTTCAAAAGATGAAAATACCGAACGTACAAGACTGCGGCGCGTTTCACATTTTTGATACTGCGGTTGCTGTTTGCCAAATCTAAATAAGATTGTGCGTATTGCGGTCTAAGAATGAATACATCTCGATAGGTATCGTATGCCTTATCAAACCTTCCTTGCGCCTCGTATATATAGGCCAATGATTTAAGATGAACAGGATGGTTATCTAGCGAAGCATATGCATCCTCAATTATGCTATCTGCAAATTCTTCCTTCCCCCATCTATCATAGAAATATCGATAAGAATCCAAAATGAAATACGGTGAAAACGAATATCTATCAAAGTTCGATTCAAATGTAGATTTAGCCTCTTCAAACGAGTTTGAGCGCGTAAGCGCCTTAAGGTACTCTGGCTCATTTTTTGCCATATTTTCTTGGGTGAGCGCATCACCTTCGTATATATTATTTCGTAATCTGGCCCTATCGATAACAAATCCATTTTTGTCGGTCGGAGGACGCACACCTGCTTTTGTATTGATCACTACTACACCACCACGCCCAAATGAGCCATATCGCATTGTTCCAAAAAGAGATGAAATCACGGCTATACGTTCGATGCTCTGTACATCAAGAAAATTTGGGAATTCTGTAAAAATCTGGCCATCAATATCATATATGGCAGGCGTACCACTTCTTGTAAAAACACTTCGTGCCCCTCTTCCAAAACTGCTTATTCCACTAAAGCTTCCATTGACCCTTACACCGGCCAATCTTCCCCTTAAGGCGTTGGACAGGTCATATTCTCCTGGTAAAATGTTATTGGTGTTGATCATGCGCACGGCATAGGTAGCCTTCGTTCTGTCTAAGTACCCAAATGCGGTCTTGACAATGTTTGGATTATTATGGTAATCTTTTTCAAGTTCTTTCTGGGAGTGCCACTTTTTTTTGGCGACCGTAACGTTTTTTAGCTTTTTGACTTTGGGAAACATTTCTACATTCAACGTTCTGGTCACGTCTTCTACCCTTATTTCAATAGGCTCCATACCTTGTTTGCTATAAACTAGCAGATCACCCTCAGAAGCATCAACCTGATATCTACCGTGATTGTCAGATTGTGAGACCATTCCCTGATTTGCTATTTTAATGTCGACATCAGACAATGGAGCCCCTTCGTCCATAACCGTGCCGGTAATCGAATGTTGTTGGGAAAAGACCAGTGAACAGCAGCAGAGAAGTGTGAATAGTGTGCAATTATTTTTCATAGCAATAAACGTTTTTTTTAGATAATTGACTGATTGCTTGACCTTAAGCACCTTAAATTAGTCAAAGGAGCGTTTATTGACAATTTTAGTTTCCCAAAAATTTCTTAATTCTGTAATAGGGAGAATTTGTTGGATCATCTATTACACTTCCATAAAAATGATCCAATATCGTTTTACAGATATAAAATTACCTGACAGGACTATACCGAGAGACGTTTTCGACCGACCACATGGTAAGCCTTACATTTTTCTCTACCGCCTTGAAAATTTTGATTTCCTCTGTTTGAAATTTTGTGCCATAATCATGGTAGGCCGTAATCTTGAAATAGGTAGGGTCAAAGCCCTTGTTACCATAGTAGTGCAAGTTTATTTTCCAAATACCCTTCGAATTTTCATCCATAAAAAACTGCTCGCTTGAATAGCCCTTCTGCTTTTCGCTATAAATTCTGTCCGCGTTTTCCCTAAGGGTATGATTCCAAATAAAATATTGGTTTTCGGGGTGTACAAACTGTAGATCAAAATCCGCTTCGCTATTATTCCATTCCACCACTATTCTAAGGGGCCAATAATTAGATTTGGTATGAGCTGGTTCAAATGTTTTGACTTGCCTCCATGTATTGATCGGCCGATCCTTCAAATTCACCACCTCTGTTCTGATAATTGAATCAATGCCTTCTAAAGGATTGGACAATGTATCCATTCTTCTAGAAATAATATACCTGAGATAAATCTCATAGGCATTTTTGACATCAATGTTTTTTGTATAAATATTCGCTAGATCACGATATGATTGCGCATATCTAGGTCTAAGCTTAAGAATCAACATATAGGTTGCTTTCGCTTTTTCAATTTGGCCTATTTCTTCGTACCTATAAGCCAGGGCTTTAAGGGCAACTGGATTATCGTGAAACAACTGTTCAATCTTTGCCAAGATAGTATCTGCCTTTTCTTCATTTTTTAAAACTTCCCTGAAATAGGTTGAAATATCAAGCAAATTATATGCCGACTTTGAGTAAAATGCCCAATTCTTGTCAAGTGTTGCCAGTGCCTCTTCTTCGTTTTCAGATTCGATCAATTCTTTAATCATCAATGAAGGTGCTGCCCTAACATACTTGGTCAATGTACTTTCGTCAAATTCATTATCTCTAAGTCTTGCATAATCATATGGCTCAGTCGTATTGGGTTCATATGTTGCATTCGTGCCTTTGGTGTTGATAATGATCAATCCGCCTCCTTCGGTAGAAGGTCCCCCAAATTTTGCATAGGCAGCCAGACCTGAAATAATCGCTATTCTATCAATTTGTGCAACATTTATGAACATTGGCGCCCTAAGTGTTGGCGTTCCGTCTACCTCCCATCCCGCTTTTCTTCCCCTAATTATTATTGCAGGATCATTTGGATCGGACCAATCAATTCTACCACCAAACTTACCGGCCAATGCCTGAACTAAATTTGAGGAAGCCAGATTCAAGTCATCGCCATCTATAATTTGCATTGAGAACCCGGCCCTTTCTTTATCCAATATGCCTATTGATGTATTTATCAGATTTTTGTTCAGTGGATATTCAATTTTTAAATCTTTTTGTGTCTTCCATTTTTTCTTCACAAGAACCACTTCATCCAATTCTTCGACTTTTGGAAACATCTCAACATTCAAGACAGAGGTTATATCTTCCACAACGATTTCAACTGACCGCATCCCCACGTAGCTGAATATCAGAACTTGCCGTGGATCTACTTCAATGGTATAGAAGCCATTCTCATCTGATACCACCCCTGTAGAACTGTTTTTGATAATCACACTGGCTTTGGGCAGCGGTTTACCAGAGTTGGTGATATATCCTGAGACGACATTGAAGTTTTCAGTCGAAAAACCAAACTTTGGAATTACCAATAGAAAAATGGCCCAGATATGTACTAAAAAGGTGAGTTTCATGATTCTTGATCAAGACAAGGTAACAAAAATTATACCAAGCTATCTCTCTAAATACCCCTTATGTCTAGGTATGAGCAACAACTCGGTTTGCCTGCCATTGACGTATCGAAAGCCATCTTCTCCAAAAAAACCTGCTTCTTCCAGCATGATACGGATGTCCCTCTTCCATTCAGGAATATTGACCGTGGTATTTAGTTCAATGGCATAAACCGTATTGGGATTCAAAGGATAATTCTCCCCATCATCTTTCATCACCCCGCCTTGGGCGTCCCACATACCGATAGTGGTACCTGCTGAATGGCCATATGACCCCAGCGGATGGGTATAGATCGCAGGGCGAAGCCCCGCTGCTTTTGCATCGGCCAACGATTTGGCCAGAATTTCATTGCCCGTTTTTCCGGCAATCATGTTATCGGTCAAGAAGTCTTGTACCTGATTTCCTTTTTTCATCGCTTCGCGCAAAAAAACCGGAGCTTCAACCTCATTCGGCTTTAATACGTAGGCCAATTCTTGGCAATCTGTATTGAGTCTCAAATAGGTAATTCCGAAATCACAGTGCAGTAGATCGCCCGGTAAGATGACCATATTATCGGGCCTTCCCGAAAAAGAGTAAAGATGACCGACCAATTTTTCACTGGTACGCTGCACATCGACCGTAGGGTGAAACCATGTTCTCAGTCCAAGGTCGGTGACCTTTTGGCGCATCCACCACTCTACTTCTGTTGTGGTGGTAACACCGGGGGTGATCACCTTCTCTGAAAAGGCCTCGGCGATAATATCATGGGTAATATCGACCAATTGATTGTAAATGACCATTTCACGTTCGGTACGGGTTTCGATCCACCGTACTGCCAATTGTTCTGCTGAAGTGACCCGTGAATGGAGTTTTTTTGGAAGGTTTTTCATAAACTCTTCATAGTCGGTCTTATCAAGGCCATCGGCAATGTTATGATCTTTCGAGAAGTTCAGCCCTATTTTCTTTGGATTTCGTTCTTCGATTAATTGCACAAGACGTTTCCATTGGTTCGGTTCTTTTTGCTTGTCCCAAGCCGATTCAATGTTCTCACCCACATTGTACCGGGCAACTGCCAGTTTATCGATGGTGTTCTTTTCCTTATTTCTATAGAACAGTAAAATGGTTCTTCTTCTTGCGTTCAGCCAAGTAGCCGGAAGCATGGTTCTCAAAACCGGGTCTTCGTTGTATTCCCTTGAAATCAAAATCCACATATCGATTTCTGTTTGGTCCATTAGTCCTGGTAACAGATCATTAAAACGCACATTGAGGATTTCATCGATTACCTTGGCCCTCTGTGATTCGGGCAAGACTTGTTGTGAATAACCTGAAAGTAAGCTGGAAAAAAATAAAAGAAGTAATATAATTCGCATAATGCAATGATGACAATTTAAAAAACTAAATGGGCGGTGTTCATAATGAAAGCCGTTCTAAGTTCTCTTTTCTGAGGATTTTTTGGGTATCCGTTTCCAAGAATGCCATTAGAAAATAGATTTCCTTTGGTTGTTCATATTTATCCAATTCTTTTGACGCTTTCATACGCTTTTTGATTTGATCTACATCTCCTTCACCTTCCATCACCAAAATGAGACGTTCTCCGAGTTTGTCATCTGGTAAGCCCGCCACAAAAAAACGGGTATCAAATAATTCTGCCAGCTTAGCCTCTATCTGTTCGGGTATCAACTTTACTCCACCCGAATTGATGATGTTATCATGGCGACCCAACCATTCAAACTCGTTCTCCGATGAGATACTTACCAAATCATTGGTCACCACCGGTTCATCAGCGACCTTTGGGGCATTGATGACCAAACAATCCCTTTCATCTTTCAAAACAGCTACATCTGGCAGGGTCACAAAGAAATCAGCGTTATTTTGGCCGTTAATCTCTTTTACCGCAATATGGGTCACGGTCTCGGTCATGCCATACGTTTCGTAGACCTTTGTAGGCTGATCTTGCAAAAGTTCTTTCAACTTGCCGGTCACAGGGGCACCACCGACAATCAGTTTATCTATTTGGTGCAACCGTTCGATAGAACGTGAGACCTGTAACGGCACCATTGCACAAAAATCATATCTCTTGTCACTGAACTGCAACGGCCTTGAAGTGGGTTCGAGATAATCCATGTGCAAACCGAGCACTATTGATCTCACCAACATCATTTTACCCGCTATGAAACGTGATGGTAGACAGTGGAGGGCCGTCTGTTCGGGTTCCAAACCAAAAAAACTGCCTGTGGCCAAAGCGGAGTTTACCATGTGTTCTTTCTTCAAATGAATGTGTTTTGGCTCACCGGTCGACCCTGAGGTAAAAACCTCCATGGTCGGCTTTTCAGAAAGCCAATCCAAAAGAAAATCACCGATGGTCTGTTCAAATTCAACCCCTTCTTTTACAAGACTATAGCCTACCTCACGTAAATCTTCATGTGAATAGGTCGTGCCATTCAATTTGAAATCGGGATGGACATCACGCCATGTGTACATCTTCATGCTGCAAAGTTGTAAATTCTTCTTTGGTCAAAACCTTGCCAAATAGTTTTTCTTTCCAATTCTTCCAATGATACTTTTTGGCAAATATCAACAGTATCAAGGGAAATATCACAAAGACAGGTATCAGGGCATCCCAGCCAAGGGCCGGTTCTGATACATCTTTGTAGATCGAGTTCGTTTGAAAGGCGGTCCAATCTGCAGTAACCAAAAGGGCGGTAATCAGATTGTTTGCAGCATGAAAACCTAAGGCCAGCTCAAGGCCATCATCCATCAGGGTCATGATTGCCAGAAAAAAACCGGTTCCGATATAATAGACCATAATACCGTAGCCCAATTTTTCAACCTCAGGATTTGCAATATGCATGAGCCCGAACAATACAGAGGTCACTAGCAAGGGCACCCATTTATTTTTGGCCAGAATGCCCAACCCCTGCATCATATGCCCCCTGAAGAGATATTCTTCAAAGCTGGTCTGGAGCGGAACCAACAATACGGCAATAATGGCCAGTACCAAAAACTTTGGGGCATCAAAATTGAACACATAATCATCGGGGGAAAGGTAAATGTCGATACTTGTCAATACCACCGTTAGACCGCCCCAAAGAAAAAAGGCAAAAAATATACGTTTCCAATCAACTTTCCTGCGGGCCGTGGTCAATGACGAAATAGATTGCCTGTGCACGAGATATGTCCATCCCCACACTATAAACAAACCAATTGCCAAGGGCAGAAGTGATTCGAATAAAAACCTGTTCGATCCCTTTCTTTTAATTTCAGACTGTATTACAGCTTCAACATCAAGGTTCAGCAATTCTATAAGTAGATAATTGAGCGTCATCAATCCAAAAAAGGCCAATGGTATCACGAAATATTTCCAGAGACCGATATTCCCTTTATACCCTTGTTCTATGTACATAGTTTCTGAATTAACTCTGGTTGCCAAGATAGGCCTTTTCTGTAAAAAAGATGGCCCTTTTTCACTTGTAGCGGACTTTCAAAATTATTGGTGTAGAGACCTCCCGTACCAAGTCCCTGAGGCATTTTGTTGCCCAATGTGTAGGTCCATTGCGAAATGGCATTCAGCCCTATGTTGCTCTCTAGGGCACTGGTGACCCACCATCCGATCTTGAGCTTTTCGGCGTTGCCGATCCATTCCAGGCTGCTTTTGAACCCCCCGATCAAACTTGGCTTGAGTATGATATATTGGGGGTTGATGTTCTGTAACAGTTCTACTTTCTTGGTTTCTCCTTCAATACCGATCAATTCTTCATCAAGGGCAATGGGCACCGGTGAATGACGGCAAAGTTGTTGCATAGCGCCAAAGTTGCCAGGTTTTATGGGCTGCTCAATGGAATGCAGTTCATATTTCGCCAAAAGGTTCAGTTTATGACCCGCTTCTTGCGATGTAAACGCGCCGTTTGCATCAACACGCAATTCGACATCATTCTTTGAAAAATTGCTGCGGATGGTGGCCAGTATTTCCAATTCTGTGTCAAAATCAATGGCCCCTATCTTCATCTTAAGGCAATCAAACCCCTCATCTAGTTTGTTCTTGATTTGTTCGAGCATAAAGTCTTTATCACCCATCCAAATGAGGCCATTAATGGGTATCGGTACTTCTTTTCTGGTGAAATCTGAAGGAAAAAGTTCAAACGGATTGGGAGATTTCAAGGAAAGTAAAGCTTGCTCCAATCCAAACCGTATCGAGGGATACCCTTTCAATTCAGCAAATAACGCTTCCTTGCCTAAATGGATGTTCTTGCATGTCCATTCTAGTTTTTCTTCGTAATCGGGCACATCATCGAAACTGAGGCCACGTAGAATTCCACACTCCCCTATTCCATGTTTACCATTGGCATAAACTATCAAAAACCATGTTTCCTTTTCATTTAAGATGCCACGTGAGGTACCGCTCGGTCTTTTGAATTTAAGTACATGCTTTCGATAACTGGCCCTCATATTGCACTCAAATTTAAGTATATTTTATGTCGCCGAACAATACCGATGTGGGCGGTCACCAAAAGTACCCGTTAGAATAACCACTAAGAATTGGAAGTGCCTTGACTGAAAGGCCTAGAGAAGCGATCTAGTTGAAATTGAACCAAAAACGAACGCCCTCGTTGGTCTTGTCAATATTGAGTTTTGACTGCAACTGGTTGACCAATCGGTTCATCAATCGAATGCCCATCGACGAATTCGCCCGCTCGTCTGTGTCATCTGGTAAGCCAACCCCGTTGTCGGTGTATTCAAAATACCCCTGCTCTCCATTTTTTCGTAGATGTATGTAAATCTTGCCATTCTCATCACTCTCAGGAAAAGCATACTTGAATGAATTTGAGACCAGCTCATTGAGAATCAGTCCGAACGGAATAGCACGATCGATATCCAATTCAGTGCCCTCTGCATCAATGGTAATGCTGATATTGTGACCTCCTTTTTTATAGACCGACTGTACACTGTTGATAAGACTTTCGATATAGCCCTGCATCTCAATGACCGAAAGATCATCGTTCTGATACAATTTTTGGTGGATCAATGCCATGGCCTTTACCCTGCTCTTGCCTTCTTCCAATGCTTCGATAGCGGCCTTGCTGCGAGTATTCTTGGTCTGTAGGCTCAATAAGCTCGATACCATTTGAAGGTTGTTCTTGACCCTATGGTGTATTTCTTTCAACAGTGAATCTTTCTCTATCAAAGAGTTCTCGATGATATGTTTCTGTTGTGCGATCAATCGTTGGTTCTTGATACTTTTTAGGTAGGCATAGACCAGACCGGCAAAACCCAAAAGAGTGAAGACCAGAGAAATGAAAACTAAATTGATGCGCTCATCTTTTGCTTGTATCTCACTGCGAATCTGTTCATTGGCAGATTTCTGCTCTTCGATCATTCGTTGTGAGTTTTCGATTTCTTCATTGGCCACTATTGCGACCAGTTGTTGCTTCAATATCGAAGATTCATTTTCTTGCAGTGAATCCCTTAGCCGCTGGTTTCTTTTATAGTATCTAGTGGCATTGGCAAAATTTTCGGTTCGATCATTATATGTGGCCAGTAACCTGTTTTTCTTCATCTCATAATCGATCGAGGTGTCTTCTAGATCTATATCAAGATGTGCTTTGGCCTTTGAATATTCTTCTAGGTTCAGGTAGGCCTCGGCAAGGTATAGGCTATTTTTGACCAGTTCTTCCTTTTTGTCACTTTCTATAAAATCTTTTAGTTCGGTAATACTGCTTTCAAGTAGCGGCACCCCTTCGTTGAACTCTTTCAACATCACATGGCATTTGCCGATATTGCCCTCTATTTCGGCCTTCAATAGGTCGCTTTCGATCAACTCTTGTTCGGTTTTTTGTTGGGCGGTATCATTTATAAATACCTCTAAATAGCCCATGGCTTTTTTATATTCGTTTATTGCCGTACGAGCAGAGTTGTCTTTTCGAAGAAAATCACCCACCTGGTTGTAGAACTTTGCCAATTTGAAAGATTCATTGTCTGCAATGGTAGGCTTGACCTCCATAATATATCTATTCATTGCCTCACGGTTAAGGCCAATGTTCGCATAGATATCGTAAAAGGTAATGTTCTCTGTAAAACCCGCCTCCCTTTTCTGCTTGCGTATTTCAATCTGCTTATCGTATAGCTGCAGTTTGCCATAGTTATCATCCAAAATGTTCAACGCCATTCTTCTTGTTTCAACATCCAGGCTTTCCATCTCGTCGTGGAGATCTTTGATTGTCGCCACACTTTTGTCGTAATCGCCAAGGTCGTTGTAGAGTTGGCTTTGTATCACTTTATACAGCCTAACAGCAAGTGTGTCATTGGTTTTTTGGGCACTGTTCAGGTAAACATTTGTGGTCTCTAACCAATCATAAGCTGAACTTTCAGTATAGCGATAAGGACTCGCAAAAAAGAAATCAAATTTCTCTTTGGGTGTAGCGAATTGTTGAAACTCTTGCAACCTATCATTGCCCGTATCTTCAACCTGGGCAAAAGCCACATTGCCGAAAAAGAGAAAAGACAATAGCAAAAAGGCCAATATGCAGTAATGTATTCTCATTATAGACTATGCCCGTTTTGTGGCACCATGGAGCTAATTGTTCGGTCAGTTGCCATTTTCTTCAAAATTACGATGATCTAATATCAGGGGTAAATTTTTGTTGTAAACCGTCAAAACATGTGGTTATAAACCAAATTACCCTTGGTATTCACAAAAAATCATGAATTGATTGGCACTATGAAATAAGGCCATACAAAAATGCACGACCTTCTCTTATATTAGATTTGGTAAGATCAGGATTCGGGTTCGGTTCAAAAATAATGGCATTACCATTGTGGATTTCAACTTTGTTGTGAAAGTGTCATTTTCTGTTGTGAAAATAGAATAATTGTATGCCAAACCGCATTTTATCGGTTTTTTTTGCTCTTCATGGAAACTGTTTCAAAAGGATGGAAAGACAAAGGGCCTTACCCTATTTGATAAGACCCTTTTACGAGAACACTATATGAAAATGAAAAAATTACTTTTACTAAGATTTACACGACCAAAGTATCAAGGTAAGTTCAAATACAGAAAATAATGTTGTGAAGTTCACAATTGTTGTTGCAAACTTGGCCTTTTCAATATCTAAAGAGGATAGTATTGTTTATTGAAAAGAAAAGAATCTAGAGCTTTTCATCAAGAATTCATGGACGAAATGATGAATTCTTTAAACTCCTTGGATATAGGAATCAACGTATTGTTGATCATTATGTCTTTGGAATTGATGGCATCTATATGATCAACGTTGACGATGTATGACTTATGGGCCCTGTAGAATTTGTTTCTAGGCAATTTTTCCAAATAGTCTTTTAAAGGAGACCGCACCAAAAACTTTTTATCAACTGTGTTCACCTCTAAATAGACGTTGTCTGCCTTGATGAACTGTATATCGCCAAACTGAATTCTATAGTATAAATGTTGCTTTTTGACAAAGATCGAGTCTTTGAGCACAGAGTTGGATACCACGCCGTCATCTTTTTCTGCTGACATGGTAGCAGAAGAAGATTTCTTGGAATAATTGAAATTTGAAAGCGCTATCTCAATAGAGGTATAAAGGTCTTGTTGCTCAAAGGGCTTGACCAAATAACCATCAGGTTTGACCGTTTTGGCATTCTCAACAGTGGCACGGTCAGAATTTGAAGTCACAAAGATGAAAGGAATATTGTAAACTTCCCGAATATGTTTCCCTAGGTCGATGCCCGTCTTATCTGAGGCTAAAATAATATCGATCAACACTAAATCAACATGCTGATTTTTTAGGACTTCAACCGCTTGTTCATAGACTATTACGTTGTCAACTACCTCATAGCCAATCTCTTCCAACATGGACTGCATGTCATCGGCGATGATAACATTGTCCTCAACGATAAGTATTTTTATGGGGTGTTCCAAATCAATAAAGGTTTTTAATGGTTGTCTTTCAAAATTACAAAAAATAATTAATAGCCATTAAAAACAGTAAGGCCAGTAAGAAAGTACTCAACGCGAGTTTCTTCAATTCTGAATCTAACCGTAGCGGATTTTGGGTCTTTGTCACTTTGATAATATGAAGTAAAATAGGTACAAATGCCAAGAGATATATCGCACTTAATAGTCCATTATAGTTTATGATTGAGTAGGCCAGCATAGACACAAAGGCCAGCCCCAAGATAAGGTAGTGGTACACCTTGGCCTTTTCATAACCCAATCTGGCCGCTATGGTATGTTTGCCATGCAACCTATCAGATTCAATGTCTCGCATATTGTTCAAATTCAATACTCCCACACTTAAGAGGCCAATGGTAATGGCCGGTAAAAATACATCTCCGGTAATATACTTTGTGAACAAAAACTTGCTGCCGACCACAGCCAACAATCCGAAAAAAGCAAAGACAAAAACATCACCGAGACCGTGATAGCCATATGGTGATGCCCCCATGGTATATTTCAATGCTGCCCAAATACTGAGAACCCCCAAAAGCAAAAAAACCACCGTATATACCCATGCCTGTAGAGCAAAGGCTTTAAAGATGAGAAGAATTGACAGCACCAAACTTACAACTACCATTACACCGATACCTGTTTTCAATTCTGATTTCGATAGCATACCACTTTGCAAAGCCCTTTTAGGGCCAATACGGGTATCGTCAGTACCCTTTACCCCATCACCATAATCGTTTGCGAAATTCGATGTGATCTGAAGTGATATGGTCGTAAAAAGCGCCAGAACAAAAATGGAAAGGTCAAAATGGCCTTCGGCAATGGCTAAAGCCGTACCTACCAAAATGCCGGAAATGGAAAGAGGAAGTGTTCTTACCCTGGCGGCATACAACCAGGTCTTAATTTTTTTCAATTAGTAGGGATCTTCAATTTTTACTCGCTGACCATCTTTATAGGAAGCTACAAATGCGTCTTCAAAACCCATGTTCACCAGTTGCTGCCTAAATTTTCGTGCTTCATCCAAGGTTTCAAAATTACCGAGAGAGTACGCATAGAAAGGATTGGTCTTCACAAAAAGGGTATTGGTCAATGCCTCTGATGCCAATGTTACATTGTTGTCAACAAAAGATTTTATCTGAACAGAATATATCTTTTCTTTTTCCAAAAACTTTTTGGCCAAATAGAACTCGTTGACCAAGCTCAACTCTTCGTTTTGCTGTTTTAGATTGTCTATTCTTGTTTTGATTGCATCAAGACTATCGATTGAGACCAACAGATTATTTTGGGTATCTAACTTATTGGAACTACTAAGGCCCGCGGTGAATGAAGTAATGGCCAAGGTGCCCACAAGAAACAGGGCCGTCACACCCAAAAGCACATTTCTCTGTATTTTTATTCTTTTGAGATCTTTGCTTTTGTATTTTATTTGATCTAAAAGCCTTTCATTAATGATTTGGGCTTTCTCCACATCTTTATGCAAATCAAGTAAATCATTCTCTTCAATAAACGGCATAACTAGAGTATTTGATTTTATTGCGAAATCATCGCTTATCAATTCATTGAAATTGAAAGCTTTACAAATGTAAAATTTTTGTCAATACAAAAAAATATAAGTCTACTAAATTCATGTTTGGTCGACAAACACTATTTTCAATTATTTGATTGTGTACTTCTTATGCCTTGCTCGGTAATCGATATTTTCCTTTCACGGTAAAGCACCCCAATAGCTTTTTTGAATGACTTTTTGCTCATTTCAAGATGCTTCCTTATTTCTTCTGGTGATGAACTATCATTGAACGGCAAAAAGCCCTCGGCCTGTAACAATTTTTGATAAACCCGTGTGGCATTGGCATCAAGCTGCCTATGTCCTATTGGCTGAAGCGCTACATCGATTTTCTTATCGTTTCGTATTTTCTTGATGTAACCTTTCATTCGATCACCGACCATAATGCTCTTGAAGACATCACTGAAAAATACAAGACCACTGTGCTTGTTGTCAACAATGACTTCCCAACCCAGTTCTGTCTTTCTGCTGACCAATAGATCCACTTCATCATTGATATTGTAGTCTGCATCCGTATTGTTCAAAAACTTGTTCAATCTACTAGAGGCAACCAGTCGAAAGGTCTCCTCGTCCAAATAGCAATAGACAATGTAACTTTTCCCTTTTTGCATACGTAATGCCTGCTCCCTAAAAGGGACCATCAATTGTTTTTCCAATCCCCAATCCAAAAAAGCACCATATTCATTGACATCTTCCGCTTTCAAATAACCAAATGTATTTCTGATAATCTTTGGCGTGAGGGTAGTCGCAACAGGTCGTTCGCTATGGTCGAGATAGCAAAAAATCATGGTTTCATCACCAATAGAGAACGTTTCGGGCATATACTTGGTCGGCAACAACACTTCTGTACCCTCACCATCCCCCAAGAAAAGACCTACACTGGTGCTTCTTAAAATTTCCAACTTGTTATAATTGCCTACCTCGATCATACCTTATCTATAAAAAAGCCCTTTGCAGAACAAAGGGCTTTTGAAATCTTAGACTGCCTTTTAGCTGTACACTGACTCTTTGCCAAAATGTTTGCACAACATATAGTAAATCACCGCACGGTGCTTGTTCTTTTCTGATTGGCCGTAACGGTCTATGACACTTGTAACGGCATCCATTAGGCCAGGCCCATCTGAAAGCCCTAATTTTTTGATCAAATAATTGTTCTTGACCGTTTCCAATTCTTTTTCATCAGACCCCGATACCTTTGAAGCATCCAGATTGTAGATTGCCGGTCCCAATCCAATGGCCACTTTGGCCAACAGATCCATGTCTGGATCTTCACCAAACTTGCCTTGAATATCTTCGGCGTACTTAGCGATTAATTCATCTCTTCTACTGCTCATAATAGTTAGTGTTTTTTATGATTTTATAATTGCTTCGAAGATAGAAAATCAAAATATGCAAGCAAAATTTTGTCATTCAATTCAGCGGGTGTAAAAACTTCCAATAATTTGGGTTTTTTAGATTCTTTATAAAACGCTATCAGCGCTTTGGACAGTTCATCCAGACCATTCGACTCCGTATATTCAAATCCGTATAAATCACAGAGTTGTTGGGCGGTAAGTGAATGTCTTGTTTCGAAGTAAGTGGCAAACTCTTTTGTGTTTTCAGCGCCCGGCAAAATTCTAAAGATACCGCCCCCTGAATTGTTTACGACAATAATGCGAAAATCAGACCTGATATAATCATTCCAAAGTGCATTGCCATCATAGAAAAAACCCAGGTCACCCGTCACCAAAAGGGTCGGGGGGCCATTATGGACAGCAGCTCCCACTGCCGTAGATGTAGAGCCCTCTATACCGCTGGTACCCCGATTGCAATACATTTTAACGGATTGATGAATGTCGAACAACTGCGAATACCGAATTGCCGAGCTATTGGCAAAATGTACTTGATATTGTTCGGGAATGCTTTCAACAATAGCTGAAAAAGCCGTAAAATCACAGAATGGGGCCTGCTTCAGATATTCGGGCCGTTTTTGATGGTACTGGGTCTTGAATCTTGACCAACTGTTTCTGAAGCTACTTTTCGAAGGTCTTGCGTCTTTAAAAAATACTTCAAAGAAATCTTGGGGAGCCATCTCTAGGCGCTGGGTCAATGAAAAAAAAGTATCATTGTGCTGTTCGCGCCCAATATGATAATGATATTTTGGTCGGTGCCGGCGTAAAAATGCCTTGATTTTTTTGGAGACGATCATACCGCCAAAGGTCAAAAGCAGTTCTGGGCGTAATCGTTCAAATAGTTCTTCTCGGTTTTGCTGCATCTCGATAGGTGCGATAATACTATCGATGCTCGGGAAAAAATTTTCATGGTACAGGTTTGAAGTTGTTTCGGTCAACACGACCACAGATTCATCTTCCCCTAACCTATTGATATACTTTTGTTCGATGGCATCTGGTCGATTCACTCCCACCAATACCATTTTTCTTTTAGTATTGTTCCAAAGGGAAAGCAGCTCAGAAAAGTAAGCTTCATTTTTCTTCGGAAAAAAATCCACTTCAGGAGTTGCTATGGACATGCCTTTCTGGGTTCCATAAAGTGGTTCCTCGAAAGGAGCATTGATATGAACCGGAAGTTTTTGGGAAATGGCAACCGTCAGGGCTTTTCCGATTTCCTCTGAGTTGAATTGCTGCACTGCTTCTTGCGTGTCTGCGCGTAGATCGGGAGCCAATCGATTTATAGCCTCAGTGGCATGGCAGACATCTTGCTTTAAATTTGCCGAATAGCCTATATGTTTTTCCAATATATTTTCTTGACGAATCGTCTGTCCGTCACCAATGTCGATTTTATAGCGGGGCCTATCCGCAGAAATCACCACAAGCGGAACATGGCTATAAAACGCCTCTGCGACAGCTGGATAATAATTCAACACCGCACTGCCCGAAGTACAGACAATTGCCGTTGGTTGTTGAAGTTGGGTCGACATGCCCAAAGCAAAAAATGCGGCACAACGTTCATCAACAATGCTATAACAATTAAAAAAAGTGTTTTTGGTAAACCCCAAGGTAAGTGGCGCATTTCGAGAACCTGGCGAAATCACAATATTTTTGATGCCATAAACCTGGCAATAAGCAACAATGGTTTGTGCCGCGGGAATATCAGAATAGTTCATTGGATGCAAAATTAGCCAATTCTCAACTGATATGCCTAAAGTAACCCTAACATGGTTTGGCTTTTGCCCTGGGTCTCTTGCCACTCAGATTCCGGATCTGAAGCGCCGGTCACCCCACCGCCGACATAGAGTGTTGCCCGATCGGGCTTCAACTGCATACATCGCAGGTTCACGTACAGGTCTGCGGTCTTGTTCTTTATAATGTTCAACTCGCCAAGATAGCCAGTATAGTATTCCCTGTCATGGTGTTCGGTACCTTCAATGACCTGTTTGGCCTTATCGCGCGGCAGTCCACAAACCGCCGGTGTGGGATGCAATGCCAAAACAATTTCTTTGAGAGGTGTCTCTTCTTGCAAGTGCCCCATTATATCGGTCTTTAAATGCCAGAGCTTGCCCGCCCTAACATTCTCGACACTTGAACGGGTCAATGAAACGGTAATATCATTTAGGGCTGAAAAGATAAAATCGGTCACCATTTGCTGTTCTTCACGCTCTTTATCACTCCAAACAGGTTCAGGCGCTGCCGATGTACCGGCCAACGATACCGTTTTCACGGTATCATCTTCAACAACGAGCAACCGCTCTGGGGTGGCCCCCAACCACATCCCTACTTTGGCATGATAGAACAGATAGCAAAAAGCTGAGGGGTACTTTTGCAATGCCCTTTCAAAAATTGAAAATGGCAATTGTCGGGTAGATACTTCCAATTGTCGCGAAAAGACCACTTTTTGAAGTGCCCCTTTTTTGATTTCGGCAATACCATTGTTGACCGCTTCGAGATATTTCTTTTTTGCCGATGTATCTTCATTTGCCATATTGTGAATATTCTCTCCAGCATAGTTGTTTGAAGAAAAAATTGCAGAAAACAGTGTGTCCGGTTTCAGTAGAACAGTTGGCTTTTTGGTATCAAAAGGGGCAAAGACGAATCCAGATTCCTGAAAATCATCGACAATGTTCAATGCAGCATCTTTCTGAAAAATTGCCCTTATCTGCTTATCCCTTGGTTTTCGATAGAGCACAAATGGCAATCCGCTCCCATACTGTTGTGCTGCTTTCTTGAGCAGATATGAAAAACTACTTTTTTGGTAAAGCAATGGTCGTCAATTTGCAGTTAGACACCAATTGGCCTTCTTCGTCGGTCACTTTGATTTCCCACAATTGAGTGGTCTTTCCCTTGTGTATGATAGAGGCCCTGGCATATACAAAACCTTCTTGTATACTTCTTACATGATTGGCGGCAATCTCAATACCACGCACAAAAAACTTCTGTGCGTCCAAAAAAATGTAAGAGGCCGCGCTGCCCACACTTTCAGCAAGTGCCACGGTCGCCCCACCATGCAACACACCGTCAGGTTGGTGCACCCTTCTGTTCACCGGCATTTTAGCAACCAAAAAATTCTCCCCAACATCAACATATTCGATATCAAGGGTTTCCATTAGGGTATTTTTGCTGAACTCATTGCATACCTTCAAAATCTTCGCCTTATAGTCTTCCATCCTGTATTTTTTGTAAAATTACCAAAGCATTTGCAATAAATCAGCTTACTTTTTTGACTATGGACACAAAGGAAAAAATGGTGGCCTATGAAGCCCGTAATTCATATACCACTTTGAATTCCCTGACCAAAAAAACCAAATATGTTTGGATGGCCTTTCACGGTATGGGATTTTTGAGCCGTTACTTTTTAAAATCGTTTCAAAAGTTGAATGCTGATGAACACTATATCATTGCACCACAAGCCCCTTCAAAATATTACTTGAATGATCAGTTCAAATACGTGGGAGCGAGTTGGTTGACCAAAGAAAATACCAAGTCTGAGATAGAAAATGTCTTGAACTATGCCAATGCGGTCTATGCCAACGAAGCAATACCAAATAATCTCAAACTCATCATTTTCGGATTTTCACAAGGGGTATCCATTGCGATGCGCTGGCTCGTCAGAAACCAAATCGACTGTCACCGTCTTATTTTATATGCTGGCGGAATACCCAATGAAATAACCAGGGATCAATTGAGCGGAATATATTTTGCCCCGAAAAAGGTAAAGGTCGTCTATGGCGACAACGACCACTACCTTACTGAAGAACGGTTAAAACTTGAACGACAAAAAATCATAACATTGTTTGATGACTCAGCCGAAGTCATCACTTATGAAGGGGGTCACGAAATACGGTCTGGCCTTCTCGAAAAATTGTATTGAATGGACTTACATTTCACCTTAGAAAACGAACGTGCCAAGTTAGTGCCCTTGGATCTAGAAAACTATGGGCTACTTATTCCCGTGGCCTCACAAAAGAAATTGATACAGTACTCACCATCTGCAATAGAAACGCCTGAAAAACTTTATGACTATGTAAAAGCGGCCGACGTTTTAAGGACAAAGAGCGCCGCCATTCCCTTTTTGGTCTATGATAAGTTGCACAGTGCCCATGCCGGAAGCACTCGCTACATGAACATCGATTGGAAAAATAAAGTAATCGAGATCGGCTCTACTTGGATCGGCAAGGAATTTCAAGGCACCGGCTTAAATCAGGCCATGAAAAAATTGATGATCGACCATGCCTTTCAACAAATGGGGTTTGAAAAAGTAGAGTTCAGGATCGATGAGCGCAACCTGCGCTCTCGAAAGGCCGTTGAAAAATTGGGGGCCAGCCTAGAGGGGGTTTTGCGCAAAAACGTTTACTTATTGGACGGTTTCAAGAGAAACACCTGCTGTTATGGCCTATTACCTGACGAATGGAAGGGTTGAAAGCAACTATTGTGGTCTGCTGCCTTCCATGAAGGATTATAGTCAATTTTTAGGTGGTATGATCATTGTTTGGCAACACGATTTTGACCTGAGCCATCATTAAGTTGAACTTCTTAATGGTCTCTTCACAATAAGCTTTTTTTAAGGAAGCTTACCAGAATAGCACCATCTCACAAGTATGGACCTTGCAGAAAGGTTAAACTTCTCTTAACAATGTAATGTTTTGGGCTCTTTTACGTCAAATTCAACGTGTAAACAGGGATGCTCATTGCATCCATCACGACCAATTTAAAAAGAAGTAAAATGAAAGATACAAAGAGAAAAATGAATAAGAGCAGTGCTATCATCGATAGGTTATTTACCCGTCACGAGAGCTGGAAAAATCACCGAAGGCATACCGGATTGAAGTTGATACGGTTTTCTTAAGGTAAAAAGAACACTGAAAAGGGGGCAAAAGCCCCCTTTTTTTTGTTTAAACATGGTTTCAAGAGAAACACCTGTTATCATGTATATTACCTGACGAACGAAAGGGCCGAAATAATTATTGTGGTTTGTTCGCCTCTTCTATTGAAGGGTAATATTCAATCTTTCGGGTGGTGTATTCATTGTCGGGCAACACGATTTTTTTGACCCAGTTCTTAAGCTCGTTATCATCAAACTGAAAGATGTATTCTTTTGTCGATCGGGCCGTTCCGCGAATAATCAGTTCTTTTTTCAATATACCTGAATCATCATACTCAAAAATGTGTTTTTCGTAAGGCTTGAACTGCTTTTCGGTTTCGTTATATCTAAAAAATTCTTCAGACAACAGTTTTCCTTGAACATCATATTTTCGTTCAATCGCCTTATCAGGACTTCCGTCGACAAGCTCTTTGGTCAAAATTGTTTTACCCTTTTCATTCTCTGAAGTCCGTATCGCCTTTTCGAGCACTCCGTTCAAAAAATGTGATTCTGTGTGTTCATTCTTATAATCCTCATGGGTTATTGTAGTCTCATCCACAGCATCGAGGTGCGAGGTCATAATGGTCTGTAAACGATTTTCTTCATCAAAACGGTATTCTTGGCTTTCGACAAAATTTTTATCGTACGAAATGATTTTTTCGGTGATTACTTTGTTGGCTGTTGTGTCGATTTCATAAAAATTGGCCATTGAAGTGCTTCTGTCAAGCTCGTTATCTTTAAAGCTTTCCATCCGTTTTTCACTTAAAAAACCATCCTCTATAATATAGTGGGTAACGTCTTGATCTTGTTCGTTATAGTGGGTGGTGGTCTTCACCAAAATCCCATCCTCATCAAATTCAAAAATTTCCTTGCCATAATTGGTCACGACTTGAGAGGTTTTGACGCTTCCCCTCAAATCAAAATCCTCGACCGTAAAGAGTCGGGGGGCCTGGGCCATCACCATGGTGGAGAAAAAACCTAAAAGGACTGTGAAACAATTTTTTAGCATGATACAAAATTACCACTATTTACAGAACTTGAAGCGCAATTTTGATGCCAAATATCGAAAATAACAATGTGGTAAACCCTTTAAAATTTTCGCTCGGGATGAAAAGCCATGATATCCATTGTAGTTTTCCTGTTAGATACCAATTCAGTGACCAGCTTGGCCGTAGCGGGGCCCAAACTCCAACCCATCATCGCGTGCCCTGTGGCAAAAATCAAATTCTTGTATTTTGTACTTCGACCGATATAGGGCAACCCATCGGGTGAAACAGGGCGAAGCCCACTTTTGGCCCCATCAATTGCGGTTTTTGGAATTTGCAAGCCTTCATAATATCGGGCGGCCCCTTTGGCAATGGCCTGTACCCGTTCTTTTCGAATGGTCTGGTTGATGCCCGAAAACTCCATGGTACTTGTAAAACGGGTAAAGCCCTGCATAGGGGTCACCGCTATTTTGGGTTCCATTAAAATTGCCGGCATGGTGATGCCCGTGGGGTTTTGAACATCGATACGATACCCTTTTCCCGCCTGCAATGGTAATTTAATGCCCAACTTTTGCGAAAGCACCGATGACCACGAGCCTGCAGCAAAAACAATGTCGTCTGCCATATACACGCCGGTGTTCGTGATTACCTTGTTCACTTTTTTATCGGATACTTCCAAATCGATCACTTCTTCAGATTTTCGGATCGCTATGCCTTGTTTCGATAAGTACTCCAATAACCGGTTCATGAATTGTGGTGGTGTGGTATGCCTATCGCACAGATAATGAAAAGCGCCCATTGCATTGATGTCCACATATGGTTCAATGTCTTTGAATTCTGAAGAATTCAGATGATTCACCGGCAATCCCATTGCCTTTGCCCTTTCAGCCACTCGTTGTTCATAGGCACCTTCCTTTTCGGTTTGGTAGACCATGAGAAGTCCCTTTCTTTCTAAATGAAAATCACCCAACTCATTTGATGCCGCCATGGTCTCGAACAATTCACGGCTCAACAAATTGATGTCTTTTATAATAGGCATGGCCTTCTGTACCTTGGCCTTGGTAGCTGATTTTTTGAAGTACCAGGCCCATTTGAGAAAGTCACGATCAAACCGCGGTTTCACATAAAAAGGACTAGACGAATTGAACATATATTTCAACCCCTTCAAAATCATGCCCGGTGCTGCCAAGGGAACTATATGGCTGGGGGTCAGATAACCCGCATTCACAAATGAAGCGCCGAAAGAGATGTCAGATTTATCTATGACCGTGACCTTATGCCCTTCTTTGTTAAGAAAATAGGCCGTGCAAAGACCTATTATTCCACCACCAATAACAATCACTTCTTTTTTCATGTCAAATTACTTGAAAACCGTACGCATAAGGATCATCATCGGGGTCAATGGTAATCGTATTTTCACCATAAATCTTTGCCCATCCCCTTATTTTTGGTACAATGGCCTTTATTTCGCCTATACGGGTTTCTTCAGCCACAGTACCCACAAAAGTTGAACCGATGTAACTTTCATGAATGTATTCTTCCCCTATTCTGAGTTTTCCTTTGAAATATAGCTGTGCCATACGTGCCGAGGTGCCCGTACCGCATGGACTACGGTCAATCGCCTTGTCACCGTAGAATACAGCGTTCCTTCCAGAAGAATTTGCATCCAATGGTTTACCGGTCCATAGCATATGGCTCACATCACGAATGGTCTCGTTATCTGGATGAATGAATTTATCAGGATATTTTTCATTGATACGTTTTCTCAATACCCGCGAAAGTCGAACAATGTTATCCATTGAAAAATTTTGCAGGCCAGAATAGTTTTCTTGCGAATCTACAATGGCATAAAAATTTCCGCCATAGGCAACATCAAAAATCAGTTCGCCCAGCTCTGGACAATCAACGGTCAAGTCTGTAGCTGCCAAATAGCTTTTTACATTGGTCAGTTCTACCCATTCGACCTTGCCACTGTCATTCTGGTGGTAGTTGATTTCAACCAACCCAGCTGGCGCTTCCATCTTGATTTGGCCTTGAACCTTGGGATCGATCAATTTTTTTTCAATAGCCACTGTTATGGTTCCTATGGTGCCATGCCCACACATCGGTAGACAGCCAGAGGTTTCGATAAACAAAATGGCAAAATCATTTTTGGGATCATGCGGGGGGTACAACATACTACCGCTCATCATATCATGACCACGTGGCTCGAACATGAGCCCCTTGCGGATCCAGTCAAATTCTTTTAGAAAATGTTGGCGTTTTTCGCTCATACTGGCTCCTTTCAACTCTGGGGCACCCTCTTTGATGACCCGTACCGGATTACCACATGTGTGGGCATCAATACATTTAAAAATATGGGACATCAAGAATCAGATTTTATTGTTGGTCCACTCTCCATTTACCAATCTTTTGATTTTCAACGGATTTTCATTTTTTAGCTCTTCAGGAAGCAAATCGTTTGGCCAGTCTTGAAAACTGAAAGGCCGTACCCATCGTTTGATGGAATGGATGCCCACCGCTGTAAAACGACTATCTGTAGATGCAGGATAGGGCCCGCCATGTGTCATCGAAGGACACACCTCAACGCCCGTGGGCACCCCGTTGAAAATAATACGGCCTACCCTATTCTTTAGCGCTTCGATTATTGATTGATACTCAATCATTTCCTTATTATCTACAATGAGAGTACCGGTCAGCTGGCCTTCAAGCTTTGAGATGACCAATTCCAACTCTTTGACATCCTCACATTGTACCACTATCGAAAATGGACCGAACACTTCTTGATGTAAAGACAGGTTTTCGAGAAAATCTGCCCCATCGACCTTGGCCAGTGCCTGTCGTGCATAATTCGTTGTGACATGATTTTCGAAATCAGCCACCAAACTCAATTCAGATTGTGCCAATGCTCTTGACTTATTTTTTTCATAGGCACCGAATATGTTTGGATGCAGCATACAACCGGGTTCTATGTGTACGATTCCATCGGCCAGCTTTTTAATGAATTCATCCAAAGCATCACTCTTGATTCCCAACAACAACCCCGGGTTGGTACAAAACTGCCCCGTGCCCAACGTAATGGACTTTGCGTAGGTCTCGGCCCACCCATCGATATTTTTTTTTAGGGCTTCTGGTAACAGTACTACGGGATTGATACTGCCCATCTCGGCAAAAACGGGTATGGGTTCTTGGCGTTTGGCAGCCAGATCATAGAGGGCGCGACCACCTCGAATGCTACCTGTAAAACCAACCCCTTTCACCTTAGGGTGCTGCACCAAATGTTGACCCACCTCAATGCCTGAACTGTTGAGGTTTGAAAACACGCCATTGGGCATATCGGTATCTTGGCCTGCCCTGACAACGGCCGAAGCGACCAATTCACCTGTTCCGGCATGCATAGGGTGCGATTTTACAATCACGGGGCAACCCGCTGCCAAAGCCGCCGCCGTATCGCCTCCTGCCGTTGAATAGGCAAGTGGAAAATTGCTGGCCCCGAATACTACAATTGGGCCAATGGGTATGGACATCTTTCGTAAATCTGGTTTTGGCACCGGTGTTCTTTCAGGAATAGCTGTGTCAATCGAGGCCTCGACCCAACTACCCTTCTCGACCAAATCGGCAAAAGTGCGCAGCTGAAAGACCGTTCGGCCACGTTCACCCTCTGCACGACCTTTCGGAAGTCCGGTTTCAGAACAATAGGTATCAAGAAGTGCATCTCCCAAATTGAGAATTTCATCGGCAATGGCCCTCAAAAAGACAGCTTTTTTTACTCCAGAAATGGTTCTGAACGCTTTAAAGGCTTCAGCGGCCAAATTGACCGCTTCGTCGATTTCATCTTTTGACGCTTCTGAAAAAACATGTCCATTTTCGATGTTCGATTGCGGATTGAACGTTTTGTATGTTTTGCTCCCTAGTGCGGAAAGACGGTTACCAATGTGGTTTTTTCCCGTAATCATTTAAATATTTTTATAATGAGGCAATTGTGGGCGTGACCGTACACCCTCTTCAATGATCTTCAAGACACGTTTGCGTTCCGCACCTTGCAAAGGTAGTCGTGGGGCACGAACGTTTTCAGTTCCCAAACCTGCGGCCACTTCGGCCAATTTGATGTTCTGAACCAGTTGTGGATTGATATCCAACTCCAACAAAGGTAAGAACCATCTAAAGATTTGCCTTGCTTCTTCAATTCGACCGGCCATGGCCAGTTTATAAATGGCGACCGTTTCTCTAGGAAACGCACATACCAAACCGGCCACCCAACCCTCGGCACCCATCAGAATGCTTTCAAGGGCAATGGTATCGACCCCGCAAAGAATCTTCAATCGGTCACCAAAGGCATTTTTGATGCGTGTCACATTGGTCAGATCTCTTGTGGATTCTTTTACGGCTTGTATGTTGTCATGTTTCAACAATTCATCAAACATATCAAGGGTAACCTCAATTTTATAGTCCACGGGGTTGTTATAGATCATAATGGGCAAATCAGTGCTTTGCGCCACTGTCTTGAAATATGTGACCGTTTCATGATCCGTCGCTTTGTAGCGCATGGGCGGTAACATCATCAAACCACTGACACCGTACCGTTGTGCATTTTCTGCAGCTGAAACGGCATCTTTCGTCGATTGCTCCGCAATGTTCAAAACAACGGGCACTTGGTTACCTACCAAACTTACGGTATGCACAACCAAGGCTTTCTTTTCATCGTCGGTGAGCGTACTCGCCTCTCCTAAAGTTCCGCCCAATATTATTGCGCTTACGCCAGCATTCAATTGTGCCTTGATGTTGGTCGAAAACATTTCAATATCAAGGCCATCGTCTTTGGTAAATTTTGTAGTCACAGCAGGCATAACGCCTTTCCATTCAAACTGCATCATATTATCTATTTTGGAAGTAAAAGTAATGGATAGGCCACAAGGAAAATTGATGAATTTTAGCAATATAATGCACTATATTATCCATTTTATTATAGAAAAAGATATAAATCGGATATTTTTGGCACATACCAAAAAAAGCTCAACCTATTCTTCATGTAGGCACGATTTGGGCATGAAGTCTTAAAAGTAAGAACAGTTTGAGTGTATGGGTTTGTTTCTTCTTGTTTGACTATTTTTGAAGAACTTCAAAATTGAATCCATGAGAAGAATAGCCTTATTGGCAACAGCCTTGGTACTGGCCTGCAACACGTCACAAAAAACCATATCGGAAAAGGCGGTCGAGCAAGGGCAAATAGTCGAACCGACCCGATATGCTGAGACCATTACCAGTGAAGAATTAAAAGAAATGCTGTTTATCTATGCCTCAGATGAGTTTGAGGGGCGAGAAACAGGTAAACAAGGTCAAAAGAAGGCAGTCGAATATCTAAAAGGCAAATATGTGAGCTTGGGCATACCCGCAGCCAAATCAGATGGCGATTATTTTCAAAAGGTCCCACTCGAGTTGAGCCAAGTACCTGAAGGTGATATGACCATCAATAACACGACCTTTCAATTGGGTGAAGAAATACTGACCTTCTCTGCTGCAGATGATTCTTTTGGTGAAGTGGTTTATGTGGGTTACGGTATTGAAGATGGGGACTATTCAGATTACAATGGTTTAGACGTGTCAGAAAAATTGGTCTTGGCGAAGTCAGGTGAACCCATGCGCAATGATGGCACTTACATCATCTCGGGAAGCGAAGAAAAATCGATCTGGAGCAACATGTCTGAATCATTGGGAAAAAAGATGGAAATCGCCCAAAAAAAAGGGGCAAAGGGATTTCTTTATTTTGATGAAAAGAATTTTGCGAGGTATGGTGGGTATTTTTCATTTATGAAGACAAATGGAAGTGGCCGTATGCAGCTTAAGGGCGACAATTCAAGTTTTTTCTTTCTGCTATTGAACGAGACCGCGACTATGGCACTCCACAAAAACATAAAGACCGATGATAAGCCAAAGGTCATTTCGGCACAAGTTGGTTTAAATATCAAGAGTGCCAATCAACAGGTAGATTCAGAAAATGTGGTTGCCTATATCAAAGGCTCAGAGAAGCCCGATGAATATGTGGTCATTTCATCGCACTTAGACCATATCGGTGTTACCGCCGATGGGCAGATAAACAATGGTGCCGATGACGATGGTTCGGGCACTGTGGCTTTGCTTGAAATAGCAGAGGCCTTCAAAGAAGCTGAAAAAAATGGCCATACACCCAAAAGATCCATTGTACTATTGCATGTCACCGGCGAGGAAAAAGGATTGCTTGGCTCAATGTACTATACCGATTATGAGCCCATATTTCCATTATCACAAACAGTTGCAAACTTGAACATCGATATGATTGGCAGAATCGACCCTAAACGGGAAGGCAATAGCAATTATATCTACTTGATAGGTTCAGACAAGCTGAGTACCGAACTACACGAATTGTCAGAAGCCATCAACCGAAAATATACAAATCTCGAGTTTGATTATACCTACAACGACGAAAATGACCCCAATCGATTTTATTACCGTAGTGACCATTATAATTTTGCCAAGAACAACATTCCCATCATCTTTTATTTCAACGGTACGCACGAAGATTATCACCGCCCAGGCGATACTCCTGACAAGATTGAATACGATCTGCTCGAAAAACGTACCCGATTAGTGTTTCATACAGCTTGGGAAATAGCCAATCGTGAGAGCAAAATCAAAGTCGACAAAGTAGCGAAGTAAATAAAAGCCCCTGATACAAGGGGCTTTTCTCATTTAGGGTGGAAGACCGGGTTCGAACCGGCGACCTCTGGAACCACAATCCAGCGCTCTAACCAGCTGAGCTACAACCACCGTTTAAGCGGATGCAAATGTAATTTTTTTTCGACTATCATTCCAAATATGGGCACATAAATTTTCCCAAACTCCATTCACCATATGGGCACCATACAACAACAAAGTGGTTTGTGGCAACCGATATTGAAAACCTACATTCTTTGCCCATCAAAGCTTTGAACAGCATTTAGGGAAAATGTTCATTTTTTGTAGTATTTTTCTGATGTTTATCGATAAACTGCACTGTTTCATAGACCAAACACACAAAAAACCCTTGTTCACAACAATAATTGGTCTATCATCCATCACACTCTTAATTTTATATTTACTTATGTTCAATACGGCAAATGGGCCTAAACTATAAAACCATAAACCCTCAACCTAGCCCATGTAGAGCAGTTTTACTGTTCTTACTGTGGATCGCTTTATCGTTTGCTCCTGTATCAGCCCAAAAAAGTACCAGGGACAGTCTTCTACATAAAATTAAGTCGCTTGAAAAGGCAAGGGAATCTCACCAAAAAGATACCATCTACATCGACTTGTTGAACAGTTTGGCCCTAAAATATCGCTATTACAATTCAGATAGCCTGCTTTTGCTTTCAAAAAACGCATTGAACCTAAGTGAACGGGCAAACTATTCAAAAGGAAAATGTATGGCGCTTTTAGAATTGGGCGCTTTCTTTTCAGACCAAGGAAATTCAGAAAAAGCCATTCGCTATTTTACCAGCGCATTGAATGAGGCAAGTTCAACAAAAAACAATAAGCTTATCATCAAGGCACGCAACAGCCTAGCTGGTGAACATGCCTATTTGGGCGACAATGCAAAAGCCCTGAACATCTATCTTTTGACCATTGAATTGGCCGAAAAAGAGAATGACTTGCCAATGCTATCGATTCTTAACGAGAATATTGCAAATCTATATGCCGCCCAAAACGACTACGATAGTGCCTTGGATTTTTATGAAAAAGTAAAAGATATCAATGAAAGCGTAGGCAAACCGATTCCTTCTGCCGAGACCATGAGCAATGTTGCCTCTTTGTATGCCGACATTGAAAAATTTGACTATGCAATGTTCAACATCAATCAAAGCATAAGCATTTTTGAGCGATATGAAATACTGGATTGGTTGGCCTATGCATATGAGGTAAAGGGAAAAATTTACCTTAAACAAAAAAGATATAAATGGGCTCTTTATTGGTATGACCATAGTCAACTTTTGCATGAAGACCTTGATGATGACCGAGCAAAAATTGACCTGTTAAATGGCATGTCACAGGCACATTTAGGGCAAGAGAACGATAGTATTGCCGAAATCTATGCGTTGCAAGGGTTTGACGTATCAAAAAAAATAAAATCGCTCGAAGGACAGAAAGATTGCTCAAAAACGCTTTATGAAATTGGGAAAAAAAGGTCTGATTTCGACACCGCCTTAAAATATCACGAAATTTATCAGCGGCTTTCAAAAGTCTTATCACGAAGGGATACCGAGAAAAGTTTGGCGATGCTCAAGGTTAAACTTGGCTATGAAAAACAGAAACAAGAACTTATTGATGAAAACAATCGCAGTCTTGCCAAACAACGAAACTATACCATATTGGCATTTGTCATCTTTTTCATTTTATTGGCCATCACATTTTTGGTATACCGCAACCAAAAAATGCAGAAAAAGCTTTACAAAGAACTTCAAAACAAAACAAAATCTTTGGAGGAAAATGAAATAGAGCTAAAGGAAATCAATACCACAAAAGACAAACTGTTCTCAATTATTGGTCACGACCTAAGAGGTCCTATAGGAGCCCTGCAAAGCCTTCTTGACCTTTTTTCAGGAGGAGATCTAACCAAAGACGAATTTGTTGGCCAGATGCCCAAGTTGAAATCAGATGTGGATAGTATCTCGTTTACGCTCAACAATTTACTTTCTTGGGGCCAAACCCAAATGAACGGGGCCGTTACCAAACCCAAACGAATTTCGCTGAATTCCATCGTAGAGGAAAATATCAATCTACTCTCTAAAATCGCCATTAAAAAATCGATACGCCTAATCAATGAACTACCTGATAATGCCTATGCATGGGCCGACAAAAACCAAATCGACATCGTCGTGCGCAACCTTATCAGCAATGCTCTAAAATTTACCCCTGAAAACGGACTTATCAATATCAAAGCGGTTGAAAAAAAGGAAAATTGGGAAATCACGGTACGCGACACAGGTATCGGCATGGATCCCAACACACAGAGCATGATTTTTTCTGAAAACTCGAATTTTACCACCTATGGTACAAACAACGAAAAAGGTACTGGTCTTGGCCTTTCGCTTTGCAAAGAAATGGTGCACAAAAATAAAGGGGAAATATGGGTTGAAAGCTTTGTCAAAAAAGGATCTTGTTTCTACTTCACGGTACCCAAAGCCAACAAGAAATACAAAAAGGCCAGCTAAATCAAATCATCCAAATATCGTACTCCGATATTCCGCTCTACGGTAAAACCCTCGGCATAGCCAACACCTATCAATCTCCCTAAATCCCTCGCCCTGTAGATAACGCTGTCTATAAAATTTTTGCTGCTAATGGGAGTCTCGGGCTCTTTGCTTTTTGGATCATAAAACTGTGAACCGTAGGCCATGATGGCCTTCTTCTTTACCTCGATATAATCTGACACGTCCACGACAAAATCAGGTTCCAAATTTTTCCATTGAATGTAGTGGTAGACAACTTTTGGTCTCCAGGGCTCTTGCCATTCTTCATCATCATCTTCCAATTTGGTGTCGATTTTGACAAGACCGCTCAAAAAACAGGCATCGCTGACCAATTTGCTTCCCCTCGCATGATCGATATGGCGATCCTCAACCGCATTGCAGAGCACTATTTTTGGGCGATATTTACGAATCATCTTGACCACTTGCAATTGATGCGGCCTGTCGTTGACAAAAAAACCATCCGCGAAACAAAGGTTTTCGCGCACGGCGAGTCCCAAGATTTTTGACGCCTCTTCTGCCTCCCTATCCCTTACTTCTGCTGTACCGCGCGTACCCAGCTCACCTCTAGTCAAATCGATGATACCTACCTTTTTGCCCTGCGCCACTTCTTTTGCAATGGTTGCCCCTGCCCCCAGTTCTGCATCATCGGGATGGGAGCCAAATACTAAAATGTCTAATTCCATTTAAGTCAATACTGTTTTGGATTTCACCTGCTTTAAGGCCTGTTCAATATCAATGATCAAATCTTCGGTCTCTTCAATTCCTACGGAAAAACGGATGAGCCCATCTTTGATACCTTGCTTGGCCCGGTCTTCGGCACTCATCAATGCGTGCGATGTTTTAACCGGCAAAAGCATTGTACTTTCGACCCCCGCCAAACTCATCGAAGGCTTTATCAACCGCAGGCATTTCATAAATTCGGAAGCATCCAATCCTTCTTTCAATTCAAAAGACAACATGCCCCCAAAACCATTCATCTGCGCTTTGGCAAGTGCATGGCTTGGATGTGTCGGAAGCCCTGGGTAATACACTTCATCAACTTCATCTTTTTCTACCAAAAACTCGGCAAGCTTCTGGGCATTTTCATTTTGGGCCTTGACCCGAACACCCATTGTTTTGATACTGCGCTCGAGCAGCCAAACCGTGTAATCGCTCAAACTACCACCAAAACAAATCGCCGTCTGCCAGATTTGGTCTCGATATGCTGTAGAACACGCCACGGTACCTGCACAGATATCAGAGTGCCCTCCCATATATTTCGTGGCACTGTGAATGACCACATCTATGCCAAAATCTATGGGATTCTGGTTCACCGGACTGGCAAACGTGTTGTCAATCATCGAAACAAGATCATGCTTTTGGGCCAGCTTTGCCACAGCGGTCATATCGGTTATCGTCAACAAAGGATTTGAGGGTGTCTCGATATATATGACCTTGGTATTGGGCCTTAGCTCCCTTTCAAAATCCTCTGCCTGCCAACCTTCGGTAAAGGAATAGGAAATTCCATATTTTTCTAATTGTGTGACCACAAAATTGTAGGTGCCACCGTAAAGTGTCTGCTGCAAGACAATATGATCCCCTGCCTGCAAAAAGGCCATCAAGGCTGTACTGATCGCGGCCATACCGCTACCGAAAATCAAAGCGGACCCAGCGTGTTCAAGGGCCGCTATCTTTTCGCATAACGCTTCTTGATTGGGGGTATTGAAGTATCTCGGGTACCGCTTTATATCCACTTCTTCAAAAGCATATGAAGAGCCCATATACAAGGGGGAAACCGATCCTTTGTACTCTTTGTCCTCGAGCTCTCCCGCATGGGTGCAAATGGTGTTGATTCCTCTACGGTCTTGATTCATTGCGACAGAAATTTTGAATCACTAAAGTTATGGAATTCATTTAAGAAAACTTTCTCCAATGACCCTACGGTAAATAGCTTTCTAGACCTGTACCTTCTTCCAATTGCCCTTTTTGAACCAGATCATGGCCAGTACCGCCAACAAGACCTCAGCAGTGGTAATAGCGATAAACACCCCTTTTGAGCCCAACCCCAAAACAATTGCCAACAGATAGGCCACGGGCAATTGAAACAACCAAAACGATATGAAGTTGATCTTTGTCGGTGTCTGTGTATCGCCAGAACCATTGAATGCTTGGGTCACGACCATGCCGTAGGCATAGAAAATATAGCCCGCCGCTATGATCTGCAAACACAGTGCACCATTTTCGACCACGTTGGGCGTATCGTTGAACAGGTTGATGATCTGTTTGGCAAAAATCAGGTACAGCAGAGAAACAAAGCCCATAAAATAAGCGTTGTACTTACCTGTTTTCCAAACAGATTTTTCGGCACGATCAGGCTGCTTTGCCCCAAGGTTTTGCCCTACTAAGGTCGCTGCGGCGTTGCTCATGCCCCAAGAAGGCATAAGGGTGAACATAATCACTCGAATGGCAATGGTATAGCCCGCCAATACTTCACTTCCGAACTCTGACATGATGCGCATCAAAAAGACCCAGCTAGAGGTACCGATCAAGAATTGTGCGATGCCCCCCAAAGATACTTTGATCAAGTTGACCATAACCTTGATGTTCAACACAAGGTCTTGTGCCATGAGCTTGATCTTGCCCCATCCAAAGAATAGGATACCCAATTGAAAAAGCACCGCCGAACCCCGGCCAATATTGGTTGCGACTGCTGCTCCCATGACCCCATATTCAGGAAAAGGACCCCACCCAAAAATGAAAAAAGGGTCTAGAACAATGTTCAGTCCATTCGAGAGAACCAAGGTCCACATGGCAATGGAAGCATTGCCCGCGCCCCTAAAAATCGCATTGATCAAAAATAACAGCATAATGGTGGCATTGCCCCCGATAAGCCATTTGGTATAGCCGTAGCCCTCAGCGATCAAATCGGGTTCGGCACCCATAAGGGCCAAAATCTCTTTGGCGTACAGAAATCCGATGATACCCACAAGAATTGATACCAAAATGCCCAGGGCAATAGCTTGAACAGCAGCCTCACGGGCGCCTTTAATGTCTTTCTCACCAACCCTACGGGCCACTACTGCCGTTGCGGCCATACTCAAGCCAATGGCGACCGCGTAAACCAAGGTGATAACCGATTCGGTCAACCCTATGGTCGCCACGGCATTCACACTGACCTGTGAGACATAGGCAATATCGACGATGGCGAATATCGATTCCATCATCATCTCAAGAATCATGGGAATGCTGAGCATAAATATGGCCCTACGGATACTACCTGTGGTAAATTCGGTTTCCTTACCGGTTACAGCAATCCAGAAATAGCTGAGAAATTGTTTTAAAGAAATTTTATTGGAAGTTGTCATTGTAAAAAAGAATTATGTTGAAAAAGGGAAAAAAGGATGTCGTCGCCCTACGGGTGGACAGAACTTAATTTTTTGGCCTCAGGCCAAAGACATCCATAGCGTACATAATTCTTATAACTTCATGATGGCGCAAAGATGCATGATTTTTTTGATCCCGAAAAAAGAAAAATGATTTATTTGCTGTAGTGCAACCTATAACGCCACAAGCTGATTCCGCCCAAAAGCAAAACACCAAATAAGGTATACCAGACAAATGAAGGGGTGATCACTTGGTCGCCGCTGGCGTAACTATGCAGCCCCACTAGATAGAAATTGACACCGAAATAGGTCATCATGATGCTTGAAAAAGCAAGGATACTTGCAAAACTGAACGTCCAACGCCCCCTAAGACCGGGCACCAAACGCATGTGCAGCACAAAAGCGTATACCATAATAGAGATGAGCGCCCATGTTTCTTTGGGATCCCAACCCCAGTAGCGCCCCCAACTTTCGTTTGCCCACTGACCCCCCAAAAAATTACCGATGGTCAGCATTACCAACCCTACCGTAAGGGCCAGTTCGTTGATGATGGCCAACTCATTAAGGTTATGATCCATGCGCTTTTTGTTCTTTTGGGTGGTCATGGTGACCAATAGCAATGAAACCACACCCAAGATCATACCAACGGCCAATGGCCCATAGCTGCCCACAATGACCGCTACATGTATCATCAGCCAATAACTATCCAGTACGGGCACCAAATTGGCGATTGCCGGATCCACCCAATTCTGATGGGCTATCCAAAGTAATAGTGCGGTCACAAATGCACTGGCGGCCAAGGTCATGTCATTTTTTCTACCCAACAACAGCCCCATGCCCATTGTGGCCCACGAAACATAAAGAATGCTTTCATAGGCATCGCTCCAAGGGGCATGGCCAGATATGTACCACCGTAGAATCAGGCCAGCGGTATGCCATACGAAGAACAGATAGACCAATCCTTTGAAGAAATAAGTACCGGCCTTCCAGATTTCACGGTCTTTGAAAATTCTGAAAATCAATACAAAGAACAATAGAACACCGACCAACGCATAGTATTTGTACAACCGATTGAAGATATCAAGCTTATTGTACAAAATTTCGGTCTTTACCTTTCTTTCTGAAGGCAGTACTTCGGAACCATGGTTTTTTTGGTTTTGGTGAAAGGCTTCCAGCAACCTGTCAGGTTCTGAATAGTCACCCGTTTTAATGGCATTTTGTAATGTCGATAGGTAAAATGGAATCGCATTTTTAATGAAATTGGCATAAAGCGAATCGGAAACCTGGTATTGTCCGGAACGATATTCTATGGCAGAGATCCATTTATTGTTCTCGTCGTTCAATAGCGGAAATATCTTTAGTATCTCACCACTCAACGCTCGGTTCAATAAGCCAAGACGAAGATCAAGGTCTTTAAAATCTTGTTGAAATTTGTTGGGTGTATTGGTGGCGTAGGCCTCTTGAAGATGGGGAGCCATCTTATTGCGTCCCTGTGAATCAAAGAAATCGGTAACCTTGACATATTTTTTTCCTTTGGCAATACCGATGACTTTACGAATGCTATCGTTTTGGCCCTTTTTATCGAGAGCGATAAATTCGGTATTGTACCAGACCGCGGGGTTCATCATCATCGACAATAGTACCTGGTCGGCATTCAAGTCTTCGTAAGTGTCTTTAAAACGCAGCTTTCGCAACAGCTCAGAGGCAAAGGTGTTGATCGGTTTCATGCGCCCCCCATCATCTTGCACCACTAGCTCACCGAACTTGGCCGCATGATCTTCTGAGACGATAGTGGCCTTTATGATTGAATCGACCTGTTGCTGGGTCGGCATGGTGTTGTGCGAATGCCCTTCTTGTGCTATCGCACCAAAGGATATAAAGAAGAGTGCCATGGTCAGGGCCACGCGCTTGGCTTTCAGTTCATCTAATTTATCGGTCAGGTATTTAAATCGCGTTTTGCCAAAGAACATAATGCCCATAAGGCCTAGATAGAGCAGAAAATAGCCGATATAGGTAATCCATGTGCCCCATATGTCATGATTTACCGAAAGTACGGTGCCCTTTTCGTCGGGGTGAAAACTAGATTGAAAAAAGCGATATCCCTTGTGGTCCAACACATGGTTCATGTAAATATCATAGTCAAAGGGTCGTTCATCTTCAACAGTGATCTTGCTCATGAAAGAAGCATACCCTTTTTCGGTACCCGGATATTTCTCGGCAATAAAATCGTTGAGCCTGATACCAAAAGGCAACTGATGTTCTTTTGAACCATAACGAAGCGAAAAATCGAGCCCACCAGCGGTAAACTTCCCAGAAAAATTGGCAGGCCCCTTACCGCCCAACAATCTCTTTTCAACTGTTTGCCCATTGCTTGAAATCGCCACCACAAGGGCATCTTGTGTGTTGTCGTTCACTTCATCTTCTGGCACCTCGACCACCCCATAAGACCCCTTGACCACTGGTTCGGGAATCACAAACTGCATGCCGCCTAAATTATAAAGCGACCGTAGCTGCAAAGTTTGAAGGCTATCAACAATCACCTCGCCCTGTAGCTGATCGGCCATTCTCATAAAATTGCCAGCAAAGGGCGATTGAACGGTATACAGGCTGTCAGAGGTAAAAATATTGATAGCGCCATCGGTCTTTTTGTTCAAGGCGAACAATATGTTGTGTATGCTGGCAACTTGGCCATTTTTCAAATAGTGTTCGTGCCGCTGCCCATCACCAGCCTCGACTATTTTTAGGTACTCTTGACCATTCTCATCGAGAATCAATCCCTCTTTTGCTCCTTCAATGAAACCGACGAACGAAATGGTAAAGGGTTGACCGTTGAAATCGGCTTTCCAGGGCAAACTGGTTCGTTTGCCTTCTGCTGTGACCAATATATCATCTTCCAAGATTTTTCGTTTGGTCTCCCCATCTATTTCCCCATCGACAAAGGCAGTCAAGAAAGTCTTATCTGAATAAAACACCTTTTCTGAATTGCCCTCACGAATGGGCATCACCCCCTCAAAACTGATATAGCGGGTAACAAAGGCACCGATAATGATGAGTATCCATGATAAGTGCAAGACGAGTACTGGCCATTTTTCCCAACGAAGCAATCGATACCGAAAAATATTACCGATGAAGTTAATGACAAAGAACACCATGATGGCTTCGAACCAAGTGGCATTATAGATATAAATACGGGCAGTTTCAGTACTGTACCAGCTTTCAATAAAGGTTCCGAAAGCCATGGCCAGTGCAAAGACAAGAAAAAGTACGGCCATCAATCGGGTCGAGAACAACGACTTCTTCAACAATTCGAGCATATGCACCTGTTCTTTGGCTTGCAAAAGTACGGTGTTTTGGCAATTTATGGGGTAGCCTTTGAAAAGAAAAAGTTGAACAAAATTGTTAATTTCCAGTAAACTGCCCCAATGCGAACCCATCGCGTTTTTGTGGGCAACCACCTTATTCATTTCGATACAGGCACCAGGGCATCCAATTCTCGACCGTCGTGTGAAACCTGTTTGGTACAAGTTCGTATTTTTGGGCATGCTCAAAGTAGTCATCATCGGCACAGGCAATGTGGCCTTTCATCTTTTCAAAGCTTTTCAGACCACTGATAAGGTTTCGGTGGTTCAAGTGGTGGGGCGAGACAAAAATGTCCTGTCCACCTTTGAAGATGAAGCCATCATTGAAACCGACCTGAAAAAGGTCAAGCAGGCCGATTTCTATCTTTTGGCGGTCAGTGACACTGCCATTTTTGAAGTTGCACAACAGTTAAGAAATAAAAAAGGTATTGTGGCCCATACTGCCGGGAGCGTTTCGATCGACGCCTTAAACGATCATCTATCATATGGTGTTTTTTATCCTCTACAAACTTTCTCAAAAGAAAGGCCTGTTGATTTCAGCGTGATTCCGATCTGTGTAGAGGCCAATACCCGAACTGCACTTGCCAGACTCGAGAAGCTAGCAGATACCTTGTCAGATTCCGTTTATCAAATTTCTTCAAAACAGCGAAGGCAATTGCATTTATCGGCTGTATTCGTCAATAATTTTCCCAATCACCTGTTCACCATTGCAGCAACAATTTGTCGCGACCATGATGTATCGTTTGATTTATTGAAGCCCTTGATTGGTGAAACTGCGAATAAAATCCGATTTTTGGATCCACAAACAGCACAGACCGGACCCGCAAGGCGGAACGATATAGAAACCATGCAACGCCATCTCGATGAATTGAAGCATCCGTTGCACAAAAAAATATACCAACTTTTGAGCGAATCAATTCGACAGGCACATGAAGAAAAACTATAAGGAGTATTTGAAAGATATCACCACATTTATCTTTGATGTGGATGGTGTTTTGACCGATGGTTCGGTCTTGATCACCAATGATGGCGAGCTGCTGAGAACAATGAACGTTAAAGATGGCTTTGCCATGAAAGCTGCTCTTCTGAAGGGGTACAATGTTTGTATCATCACAGGAGGAACCAACAAAGGGGTTCGAGACAGGCTCAAAGGGCTTGGTATTACCGATATTTATTTGGGGGCCCATCATAAGGAAGAGCCATTGGAAGAGTATCTGGATAGTTACAATATTGAACCAAAGACCGCTCTTTATATGGGCGATGACCTACCTGACATTCCTGCCATGAAAAGGGTGGCCTTGGCTACTTGTCCACAAAACGCTGCGGCAGAGGTCAAGGCTATAAGCGACTACGTTTCGCACAAGAACGGAGGAGAGGGCTGTGTACGTGACATCATCGAACAGGTCATGAAGGTTCACGGCAATTGGAATGCTAATTTCAGTGCTGCCAATGATTGAGAATCCACTTGCCAAAAGGCTTCAAAACCACACGATTATACTAGCATCGGGCTCGCCGCGTCGCAAAAAGTTTTTTGAGGAGTTTGGTTTGGATTTTGAAGTTCGTCCCAAGCCCATTGACGAACACTACCCAGAAGAATTAAAGGCCAGTGAGATTTCAGATTACTTGGCCCAACTAAAGGCAAAGGCCTTTTTAGGTGAGCTTGATGACAATGACATCTTGATCACCTCAGATACCGTGGTCTGGCATCAAGAAAATTCACTTGAAAAAGCAAAAGATACCAAAGAAGCCTTTAAAATGCTAAAAACCCTTTCAGATGACTGGCATGAGGTAATCACCTCGGTCTGCTTCACCACCAATGCCAAGCAGAAAACCGTCAATCATACCACACATGTAAAATTCAAGGCCCTTACAGAAGACGAAATAGCCTTCTATATCGAAAAATGCGAGCCTTATGACAAAGCAGGGGCCTATGGCATTCAAGAGTGGATCGGCCTTATAGGGATTGAAGAGATCAAGGGGGCCTATACCAATGTGGTCGGGTTGCCCACACATTTGGTTTACGAAACGTTAATGCATATGGTTTGCTAAGTGGTAATCATTACTTTTAAGAAAAATCCCAATTATGAAAAAATGGATTCGTATTGAGCTTTTCATCATACTGTTGGCTACCGTAACGGTTTGGTTTAAATCTTGTAAGGAAAACACGGTCAAAGACACACAAGATTTGGCAGTGAATACAGAAGCTATAGAAACATCGCAGAAAAAAGTTGCCAAAAGACCTGTATCCAAAATATTCAAAGACTATTGGTACGCCGGGGAGGCCGAAATCACTAGTTATCAATTAGAGCAGGCCCGTTACGGTGAAATGCGTGAGGGCACGGCAGTGCTCATTTTTGTGACCGAGCCCTTTTTACCGGAGATACAGGTAAAAGCAGACCGAAGCAATCAAGACAATGTACCGGTGCTAAAACTCAATGCGACCAAAAAATATCTGACGGGCATCTACCCCTATTCGATAATGAGCAGCACCTTTTACCCCGTTCATGACAACCAACATGCACTGAAGACCAGTTTCAGCGCACAAGAATGGTGTGGTCAGGTCTACGCCCAAATCAACAACCGTGATCAGTTCGAGGTTACTTCGCACAGTTATTTTGAAAGCGAGGCCGATCAAAGCTTTTCACTGCAAAAAGAAATACTTGAAAACGAACTTTGGAACAAGATCAGGATCAATCCCGATGATTTGCCAGTTGGCGATCTAGATGTGGTCCCTTCTTTAGAATATATCCGATTGGGGCATAAAGAGGTAAAGGGCTATGGGGCTACGGCCAATCTTGATAAGGATGGTGAGACTTCAACCTATACCCTCCACTATCCTGAATTGGATAGGACACTTTCGATTACGTTCGCCAATGATTTTCCGCATACGATAGAAAATTGGTCAGAAGAGTTCAAAAGTGGATTTGGAAAAAATGCAACGCTGTTGACTACCAAGGCAACAAAGATCAAACTACTAAAAACGCCCTATTGGCGGCAAAATTCAAATAAATATACCGTACTTCGTGATACACTTGGACTGTAACCGACCATGAGAGAATTTTTCTTTAACCATCAAAGTGAATTGCTGGCCACCCTGATTTGTTTGCTGGCCTTTGCGATCTTACGATTTCTATCGGTCAAGACCATAAAAAGAGTAGGCCGGATCAGTGAGATCAACCGTGTACGTACCCGATTGGTCGTCAAGTATGTCACTTTCGGTTTGTTTATGGTCTTACTCATTGTTCTAGTGTTGGTTTGGGGTATCAATGTTCAAGAAATTGGGCTAATGCTATCCTCAATATTTGCGGTTATCGGGGTAGCCCTTTTTGCTACATGGTCAATTTTGAGCAATATCACTTCGGGCATCATTCTATTCTTTTACTTTCCCTTCAAGATAGGGGACCGCATTCGCATTCAAGACAAAGAATTTCCTGAAGAGGCCATCATTTTGGACATTAAGGCCTTTCATATGAATCTCATCAAAGACAACGGTGAACTATTGACCTACCCCAACAACCTCTTACTACAAAAAGGGGTCGTATTGATTCAAAAACAGGTGGCCACCGAAGATGATCTTGAACAGCTGTTTTGAGCTGTTAAAGAAGTTCTAAATAACAGGCCCTTGGTTGTTAATATTTCTATATTTGGCCGATACCCTTAAACAATAGACTATGCAGAAGTTTTGGGCAGTATGTTTCATCATAGCCTCTTTCTCTCTATCATCAAATGCCCAAAAACCTGAAAAGCTAATTTCCTCTGAAATATTCCATGAGCTTCAGAAATTGAATTTTTTGGGTACCGCATTGTATGTAGCGGCACACCCCGATGATGAAAACACACGGCTCATTTCGTATTTATCAAATCATGTAAATGCCAGAACCGCCTATTTATCGATCACCAGGGGCGACGGTGGGCAAAACCTTATTGGTCCGGAATTGCGAGAACTTTTGGGAGTGCTTCGAACACAAGAGTTACTAGCGGCCAGAAAAGTAGATGGCGGAGAACAACGATTTACCAGGGCCAACGATTTCGGCTATTCAAAGCGTCCTGATGAAACCTTTAGAATATGGGACAAAGAAGTCGTTCTGGGCGATATGGTGAGGGCAATACGCGAATTGAAGCCCGATGTCATCATTAACCGCTTTGACCATAGAACACCCGGTAGAACGCACGGTCACCATACCGCATCAGCCATGCTTGGTCTAGAAGCCTTTGAGCTCGCGGGCGACCCCAATGCTTACGACGAGCAACTTGAACATCTAGACACATGGCGGCCCGAGCGTATCTTTTTCAATACCTCATGGTGGTTTTACGGTAGTCAAGAAAATTTTGAAAAGGCCGATAAATCGAAAATGTTGAAATTGGATGTAGGGGTTTATTATCCTGAACTTGGGGTTTCAAACAATGAAATCGCTTCTCTGGCCAGTAGTCAACACCTTTGTCAGGGTTTCGGCAGAATGTCGACAAGGGGATCTCAAGACGAGTATGTCGAACTCATCAAGGGTTCACTGCCCAAAGATAAGACCGATCTTTTTGATGGAATCGACACCTCATGGTCAAGGATCGAAGGCGGTGCGGTAGTTGGCGCCATTTTAAATGAAATCGAGAGAACCTTTAATTTTCAAAACCCAAGCGTTCATGTACCCAAGCTACTGGAAGCCTTTGAACTATTGCAAAACGTGAAGGACGATCATTGGCGAAAATTGAAGACCGGGCATTTGAAAGATATCATCTTGGCCTGTTTGGGTCTCTATTTAGAGGCCAGTGCCACATCGGCGACCACATTTCAGGGCGATTCTGTTGAAGTCAACATCGAGGTCTTAAACCGTAGTGCCATGAACGTGAAACTTGAATCCATAACGATTTCAGATACGTACGCCCAACTTTCTCCTGATATGGTGCTCGAAGAAAACATGAAGAAAGACTTGAAGTTGAACTTTCAGGTTCCCGAAAAAAAGAACTATACGAGTCCGTATTGGTTACGGGAAAATGGAAGCATGGGCATGTACAAGGTTTCAGATACCGATTTGATCGGCCAACCCGAAACGCCACCAGCCTTCAAGGCCACTTTTGTGCTGAATTTTGACGATAAAGCAATCGAATTTGAAAAGCCCGTCGTACATAGATACTCAAAACCTGATAAGGGCGAACTGTATGAGCCGTTTGTGGTACTTCCGAAAGTAACGGCTTCCTTTGCGGAAGATGTGCTCATTTTTCCAAAAGCAGATCCAAAAACAGTCTCTGTAATAGTTCGTGCAGAAAAAGAAAATGTTTCGGGCACGGTATCCATAGAACACCCCGTAGGTTGGTCGATTTCGCCATCTAGGGCAACCTTTGCCCTATCTCAAAAGGGAGAGACAAAAACCATTGATTTTTTGATTACTCCACCTAGTCAAGACAGTGAAGGTACCATCAGCCCAAAGATAATGGCTGAGGGTACTGTTTTTGACAAAGAGTTGAATGAGATAGCCTATTACCATATACCCAAACAATATGTGCTTTTACCTGCAAAGGCAAAAGTAGTACGCCTCAACATCATAAAAACAGGCGAGCATATCGGTTATATTGTGGGCGCTGGCGATAAGGTTCCCGAAAGCCTGAAACAAATCGGTTATCAGGTGCACACCCTAAATGTCGATGACATCGACGAAGGCGTTCTCTATAAATATGATGGTATCGTGGTCGGCATCAGGGCCTACAATGTGATAGAGAAATTAAAATTCAAGCAACCCCATATATTAGACTACGTAAAGAACGGTGGTAACCTCATCGTACAGTACAATACTGCCAATCGTTGGCGAACACAGTTTGAGAACATTGCTCCCTACCCCTTGAAAATTTCTAGGGATCGGGTCACCAATGAGAACGCACCTGTAGAAATACTCGCCAAAAGTCATGCCCTTGTCAACTTCCCCAATCAGATTACCGAGCGTGATTTTGACGGATGGGTACAAGAAAGGGGCCTTTACTTCCCGAATGAATGGGGCGATGAGTTCACCCCCATACTATCGATGGCAGACGAGGGTGAAGATGCCAAGAAAGGGAGCCTTTTGGTAGCTCCCTATGGAAAAGGGTATTATATCTACACTGGGCTTAGTTTTTTTAGGGAACTGCCGGCAGGAGTGCCCGGGGCGTTCAAATTGTTTGCCAACATGCTTTCGATAGGAAAGGAAAATGTTCAATCGACCGATGAAATCAAAGGATAAACTACTCACAAAGTTTGTTTGGAAATGGGAATATACATTAGTACTGTTGCTCAATACAATGTATATCATCATTTTCCATTTTTTAATGCGGGGAAATATTTGACCTATGGTGATACTTGACTGGGTAGTTCTTAGCGGAACACTTTTGTTCATAGCCGGCTACGGTGTCTGGAAAACCAGGGGCAGCAAAAGTGTTGACGACTACGTACGTGGGGGCAACAAGGCCCGTTGGTGGACCATAGGGCTCTCGGTGATGGCCACCCAAGCCAGTGCCATTACTTTTCTCTCGACCCCGGGTCAGGCATTTCACGATGGTATGGGCTTTGTGCAATTCTATTTTGGGCTTCCATTGGCCATGATCGTCATTTGCGCCATCTTTGTACCGATTTATCACAAGCTTAAAGTATTTACGGCCTACGAACTGCTTGAAAAACGGTTCGACCTCAAGACAAGAACCCTTACCGCTATTCTTTTTTTGATACAGCGCGGGCTTGCTGCGGGTATCACGATTTTTGCGCCGTCAATTATCTTATCGGCCGTTTTGGGCTGGGACCTGAGAACGCTAAACATCATCATTGGTATTATTGTCATCATCTATACCGTTTCTGGTGGCACCAAGGCAGTGAGCGTGACCCACAAACAACAGATGTTCATTATCATGGTGGGCATGTTTTTCGCCTTTTTCTTCATATTGGGGTCGCTACCCATTGACATCACCTTTGGGGAGGTATTGAAAATTGCGGGGGCCAATGAAAAATTGAATATTCTGAACTTCGATTTTGATACCCAGAATCGATACACGTTCTGGAGTGGCATTACGGGTGGTTTCTTTCTGGCCCTTGCCTATTTTGGCACCGATCAAAGTCAGGTACAGCGTTATCTTTCGGGTAAATCAGTACGTGAAAGTCAATTGGGTTTGATCTTCAATGGCATTTTAAAAATACCCATGCAGTTCTTCATTCTTTTGGTGGGCGTAATGGTATTTGTTTTCTATCAGTACAATAGTTCACCGCTCAATTTCAATCCTGCGGCCAGCGAAGCCGTTTTGTCATCTACTTATGCCGAAGATTACCGGCAACTTGAGCAAGGGCATAAAGAGCTGGAAACCGAAAAGAGAATGGCCCAAAATGAATTCTCAAAGGCATGGGGCGTCAAAGACTACAATGCCATCGAAGAGGCACGGATCAAAATGGTCGACTTGAACAAAAAGGAAAGCAGTAACCGTGATGCAGCCAGAACGTTGATTGCCCAAGCAGACAGTACGGTCGAGACCAATGACAAAGATTATGTGTTCATCCACTTCATATTGAACAATTTGCCCATAGGTCTGGTCGGTCTTCTATTGGCCGTGATCCTTTCGGCGGCCATGTCTTCAACAGCATCAGAATTAAACGCCCTGGGGACCATAACGGCCATTGATCTGTATAAACGCAACAAAAAGACCCAGTTGAACCAAAGCCAATATGTAAGGGCGACCAAGGCCTTTACCTTGTTATGGGGTGTCATTGCGATTGTCATAGCTTGTGTGGCCAATCTTTTTGATAATCTAATACAATTGGTCAACATTATTGGTTCTATTTTCTACGGCAACGTACTGGGTATTTTTCTTCTTGCTTTCTTTTTTAAGTTTGTCAAAGGCAATGCCGTTTTCATTGCGGCCATCATAACGCAAATAATCGTCATTATCGGGTGGAGCCAAGACTGGATGTCTTATCTATGGCTCAACGCATTTGGTTGTGCATTGGTCATTCTCATTGCGATTATCCTTGAAACTTTTGACCGATGGCTGCGGAACCCTGCCTTTGAAGCATAAAAAACCCCGACCGCAATATGGTCAGGGTTTTCAAGAAATAAATATTCTTTTCCTTTATAGGGCGCCCCACTCTTTCAGGGAATCTTTGTTCAATTTGACATAGTCAGCATTACCTGCTTCTTCCGCGACTGCCAATGATTTCTTTGCCGCTGCAATGGCCCCTTGCTTATCGCCCATTTTGGCATAGATCAACGATTGTTTGCGCATCATCCAAAAGGCCTTGTCGTTCATTGATACCGCCTTATCAATCCATTCTTTGGCCTTTGCCAGATCTTTTCCCTCGTCCATATAATACGCTGCGGCAGCATAGTAGTCGTTGGCCGAAGGCCCTGACATTGCAGCTTCTATGCTTTTGGTCGCCTTTTTATCAGTGGGTACTTCAAACTTCACGCCTACGTATTGGTTTTCCCAAAGCATCCCTAAAGTAGCTCCATTATTGTGCAGATCATCAATAGTGATCGTGAAGGTCTCGATGGGCATTGGCATTTGCATTACCTCAACCTTGGTGGTAACGGCCACTTTTGCATCGTCCCATTTTCTAGGAGTACCCCAATTCTCGGCATCTGAATAAAAAATTACTTCCCAAACGGTTTCACCTGGTTTGGTAAAAATAGCATAGTTACCCGCTTTGAGTTCTTTGCCACCGATGGTGACATCATCGCTGAACGATACCGTTGTATTTTTATTGGCACCGGTTCTCCACAATTTATCATAGGGAACAAGGTTTCCGAAAATAGTTCTTCCTTTCATGGAAGGTCGTGAATACTTGACCACCACGTCGGTCAATCCAACAGTCTGTTTTAACTTACTGGACGGACTTGGCTGGGGGGTCTGCATTTGGGCTGAAAGCGTTACTGAGAGTAGACCCACGAACGCAAACAAGGCTAATCTTTTCATTTTGAAAGTGTTTTATCGTTAGTCTGACAAAACTAAAGATAAAGGCAGGCCAAGTTTGTTAAAATAAGCCTAAATAAGCATTTTCAAAACTTGAAATATGGTTTCGAAACCGTTTTTCCCTTTAAAAAAAAAGTGAAGTAGTAAACCGATGGGCCCAGAGTGGAAAGATCAATGGAATCGCTCTGTAATTCTTCAAGGGGCACGAATTGTACTTGTCTACCGCTAGTATCGAAAATACCCATGCCAAATATGGCACGGGACGTGTTCAATCGATAGTTCAATAGTTCTGAGTCAAGTCGTTTATAAAGAACCAGTTGGTCATTATTTAGTTGTCCCCCATCGGAAGGATTTTCCTCCTCCTCTTCCTCTTCTTCTGGTGGCAAATCATCTTCATCCAATGAAAAACGAAACAAACGGGAAGCTGAACTGACCGGTGGGCTGGAATTGTTGAACTCCTCAGAAGTGGCATAAAAAGTAGCCCCCACTTGCTCAATGGCCTCTATTTGGGCAAAACCGATATCTAGCATTGTCTGTGTCTTTTCCCCAGAAAAGATAGCATTGTCGGTCACCCCCTCAATGACTTCAAAAAAAGGCAATAAAAATTGGTTATAGCCTACCAAATACAATACATTGGAGGCAGAATCGTAAGTAGCCCCGGTTACCAGACCGTTCACTTGATAAGTATCTAGTCGCTCTGCCAAAAACGCGCCTGGCAGCTTTGGAAGACGGTATGCAACCGTACCCTGGCTTTGCCATTGTTTGGTGAGAATAATCAGGTCATCGTTCAACACAAACAGGGCCTCGGCATCCCAATCACTGTTTTGGGCGGTCGTGAAGTCTTCTTGATCTTCATAGAAAAAATCAATTCGCTCTGCGCTGACAGTATCAGCGATATCGTATGCTGCTTTGGCGACCCTGAGTATGGCCAGATCTTGACGGTCGCCGGTATTGTTTCCAAAATCCCCTATGTAAATATAGTCATCGTCTTGGGCAAGGTCTTCCCAGTCAACATTGATGGTGCTTTCTATGGTTACCGTTCGGGTAATCGCCAATGAAACGGTATCGATTTCGAACAACTGTGGCGTATTGCCCGAATCGTTGTGGGTAATTAATTTTCCGTTATAAAAAATCAATCCCGAAGTTTCAGAAATGGTTTGTGGCAATTGCCCCACTGATTGCACATCACTTTGCGCATAGAGCCATCCACCCAAGAAAAACAGAAAAATATATATGAGCCCTTTCATCTTCCAAAATCAGCTGAAAGATACAAACAGGTACAGCAAACTTTGACAAGAATTGGACGAATCTTCAAGAATCACGGTAAATGGAAAACGAAGGTTCAATGTCGTTTATAATTTGTTTAACTTTTTTAATTAAAGTTTAAACAAAATGCTTTTTATCTTTGTCAAAACACTTTTATGAAATTATATCGCCTGTGGGCCAAGCAAGCACTGCCAATATCTAAAACAGAGGCTTGGCAATTTCTTTCTGATCCAAAAAACCTTAAAGTAATCACTCCAGACCATATGGGATTTCATATTCTGTCGGGAGCGGATAGACCCATGTACCAAGGCCAAATCATACAGTATGTGGTAAAGCCGTTTCCAGGTTTTTCTACCAAGTGGGTCACTGAGATCACCCATGTGAAAGAGGGAGAATATTTTGTCGATGAACAGCGGTTCGGACCTTATGCGCTTTGGCACCATAAACATTTCATAAAGGAAATCGAAGGTGGTGTTGAAATGGAAGATCTCATCGATTACAAGATTCCGTTCGGAATCATTGGTCAGTGGGCACAGCCATGGTTGGTCAAAAAACAGCTAAAGCAGATTTTTGAGTACCGTAAAGAAAAGTTGACCGAGCTGTTTGGCACCCTGCCCCATTTTGAGAACGAATTTGAACTGAATTGAACATGTCAAAAAATATTTTATTGATAGGAGGTTCACATGGCATTGGCCTGGCCATGGCAAAAGAACTTGCCAAAGACCATTCTGTTTTTGTAGCCTCTCGAACCCATGGGGAACTAAATGGGTCAGGTATCACCCACATCACATTTGATGCCACCAACGATGAACTCGACGTTTCCCGATTACCGGACGAAATTCACGGATTTGCCTATTGCCCTGGCACTATCAATTTGAAACCGTTCAAAATGTTATCGCTGGATACTTTTAAGGAAGATATGGAAGTCAATTTCTTTTCCTTGGTAAAAATAGTGTCTGCGATAATGTCCAAAATGGCCGAAAAGTCAAGTATGGTCTTTTTTAGTACAGTGGCCGTTGAAACGGGAATGCCCTTTCATACCAGTGTTTCAGCGGCAAAAGGCGCCATTGAGGGGTTTGCCAGATCATTGGCTGCCGAGTATGCCCCAAAAGTTCGGGTAAATTGCATTGCGCCCTCGCTTGTTGATACACCATTGGCCAAAAGATTGCTGAGCAATGAAAAGAAGCAAGGTTTGATGGCCCAAAGGCATCCATTAAAAAGAGTGGGGCGACCTGAAGATATTGCCCAAATGGCTCTATTTTTATTGAGCGATAAAGGCACTTGGATCACAGGACAAGTTCTAGGGGTCGATGGCGGCATTTCTACTTTGAACGTTGATTGATGGCTGACAAAATCAATATTTTCTGGTTTCGACGCGATCTGCGGCTTCACGACAATGTAGGGCTGCACCGTGCATTGACCGATAGGCACCCGGTCATGCCCATTTTCATTTTTGACACGGAAATATTGGAAAACCTACCGAAGAATGACGCCCGTGTGACGTTCATATTCGAGACTTTGCAAAATATGCGCCGTACATTGCAAGAAAAGGCCAATAGTAGTTTAGCGATGTATCACGGAGAACCTGGGGATCTTTTTTCTAAACTGATCGCAGGGCACAATGTTCAAACCGTATTCACCAACCACGACTACGAACCCTATGCAAAGCGACGCGACGATACGATAAAAAAATTGCTTGAAAAAAAGGGTGTTGCGTTCAGAACATACAAAGACCATGTTATTTTTGAAAAAGACGAAGTGGTCAAAAATGATGGTCATCCGTATACCGTTTATACGCCTTATAAAAACAAATGGAAGGAGATTTTTGATCGAACAATGCACTTAACCGACCATGAAGTTGTTCCTTTTATGGGAAATTTTGTGAAAAACAACCGTTTGCCCAACCTTTCGTTGAGCGATATCGGATTCAAAAATTCAGCTATCACGGTTCCCAAACATGATGTGTCTTCCCAACTGATAAAAAAATATGAAGATACCCGTGACTATCCCGCTAAAGAAAAAGGTACTTCCCGATTAGGTCCACACCTCAGGTTTGGCACTGTATCCATAAGAAGAATGGTTGAAAAAGCCATTATGGAAAAAGCCGAAGTTTTTTGGAACGAGTTGATTTGGCGTGAGTTCTTCATGCAAATACTATGGCATTACCCGAACACGGTGGGCAATGCCTTTAAACCAAAATACGACCGCATCGAATGGCGCAACGACGAAAATGAGTTTGAAAGATGGAAAAAAGGCGAGACCGGTTTTGCCCTGGTCGATGCCGGTATGCGACAACTCAACGAAACCGGTTACATGCACAACCGGGTAAGAATGCTGGTAGCCAGTTTCTTATGCAAGCATTTACTTGTTGATTGGCGCTGGGGCGAAGCCTATTTTGCCCAAAAACTGCTCGATTATGAAATGGCCAGCAATGTGGGCAATTGGCAATGGGCGGCGGGCAGTGGTGTTGATGCGGCCCCTTACTTCCGTATCTTCAATCCGATGACCCAAGTCGACAAATTTGACAAAGAAAGAACGTATATCAAAGAATGGATTCCTGAATATGGCGCCGATTCTTATCCCGAAAAAATGGTAGACCATAAGATGGCACGAGAGCGTTGTCTGAAGGCTTTTAAAGAAGCATTGGGATAATTCATTTTTTGGTACATTAGAAGCTATTAAAACCTATATAGATGAAAAAAATATTCCTTCTTTTATTCTTGTTCAGCATATCATCCAATATTGGGGCGCAAAAACTTGGTAAAAACAAACAAGTCGTCATCGCATCAGTAGAAAAACACAAAGAAAACCTTATCAAGATCAGTGATTCAATCTGGGCATTGGCAGAGACTGCTTTCAATGAGTCCAAGTCTTCAAAGGTTTTGGCAGATTACGCAGAAGAAAATGGCCTAGCTGTTACTCGTGGGGTTGCAGATATGCCCACAGCCTTCACAGCGACATACGGTTCGGGAAAGCCCGTAATCAGCATTTTGGGAGAGTTTGATGCTTTGCCGGGCATTTCGCAAAAGGCACAGCCCGCCAAAGAACCGCTGAAAGCGGGTGCCGCAGGCCACGGTTGCGGCCATAACTTGTTCGGGGCCGCCAGTCTTGGGGCCGCCATTGCCATTAAAGAGCTTATAGCCGAAGGTAAAATCAAAGGAACGGTCAAATTTTTGGGTACTCCGGCCGAAGAGAAATATTTTGCCAAGGTCTGGATGGTCGAGGCCGGGCTATGGAACGATGTCGATGTCAACATCAGTTGGCACCCTGGCGCCGAAATAGAGGCCGATGTGCAAAGTAGTTTGTCTTTAATCGATTTCATCGTCGAATTCTATGGCCAGGCCGCGCATGCTTCCTCAGACCCTTGGAATGGCCGCAGTGCCTCTGATGCCTTAGAACTTTATACCACGGGCATCAATTACTATCGTGAACATATCAAACCTACTTCACGCCTACATTACCACATTCAAGATGGCGGACAAGTCGTAAATGTCGTTCCGGATTATGCGAAGATTTGGGTGCGCGTTCGTGACCCAAAGCGAAAAGTGATGTTGCCTACCTACGAACATGTCAAAAAAATGGCCGAAGGTGCGGCTATCATGGCCAATGTCGATTATAAGATTTCATTGGTCTCAGGTATTTATGAGACCTTGGTGAACCGTACGGGCGGTGAAATCATGCAAAAGAATTTAGAATTGCTTGGCCCCATTACCTATACCGAAGAGGAAACCACTTTTGGCAAGGCAATCCAAAAAGCCACTGGAAAACCAGAGATAGGTATGGACAGCAAAATTCATCAGTTGAAAGAAACCGAAGAAAATCCTGGGGGAGGCTCAACAGACGTGGGCGATGTAAGCTGGAACGTACCGAACATCAATTTAAGGGTTACCGTGGCCCCAAAAGGTACACCGTGGCACTCATGGGCCGTAGTGGCCTGTGGAGGCATGAGCATAGGTCACAAAGGTATGGTTCATGCGGCAAAGGCCATGGCAATGACCATGGTCGATCTCTTTGAAAATCCAAAATTGATCGAAAAAGTAAAAGAAGAATTCAAAGTGCGTAAAGGTGACGAAAAATACGAGCCCATGATCGATGGCCCGCCACCGATCGGTAATAATTAATCCAAACAAAAAAAGTTGCTATGTTCAAATTGTTCAAGAAGAAATCAGAAGTTGAAAAATTACAGGAGAAGTACAAAAAGTTGATGAAAGAAGCTTTTGAGCTATCAAAAATCAACAGATCCGACAGCGATCGTATTTATGCCGAAGCTGATGAAATTCAAAAAAAGATAGAGTCCCTATTGCAATGAAAAAATCTATTTTACAGACATTTCCCCTAGGTTTTCCGTGGCAGACCCAAGATCCATTTTTATTCTGTGTGTATCATCTCGACCATTATCCAAAGGGCAATGAGAACATGGGGCCCGATCCCGAACTACTTGAGGGTAGAAATTTGGGCAATGACTTTACCATAAAGGATGGCTGGCGTATGTACCACGGACATACGGTACCTGGATTTCCCTATCACCCACATCGTGGTTTTGAAACCATTACGATCGTGAACAAGGGTTTTTGTGACCATTCTGATTCACTTGGGGCAGCTGGTCGATTTGGTGAAGGTGATGTACAGTGGATGACCGCAGGACGTGGTGTGCAGCATTCTGAAATGTTTCCTCTGTTGAACACCGATAAGGAGAATCCGCTAGAACTATTTCAAATCTGGTTGAACCTTCCCAAGAGGGACAAATTTACAGCGCCACACTTCAAAATGCTTTGGCATGAAGATATTCCTATCATAAAAGAGGAAAATGCCACCATAAAAGTCATTGCTGGAAACTATAGGGGAACAAAGGCAAACGACCCTGCTCCGAATTCATGGGCCGTAAAACCCGAAAACGAAGTCGCTGTTTGGAATATTCATGTCAATACCAATGTAACCTATACATTGCCAAAGGCCGATACCGAAGTCACAAGAACACTTTATTTTTATGAAGGGTCGGAAATTTTCATCGGAGACAAAAAAATCAATCCGAATTTCGGAATCGCTTTAGACGCCACCCAAGAAACCCAAATACGAATCGGAAGTGAAAAAGCACATTTTCTTTTGCTACAGGGCAAACCGATAGAGGAACCTATTGCCAAATACGGGCCTTTTGTCATGAATACAGAAGAAGAGATACAGCAGGCCATGGATGAGTATCGGGTGACCCAATTCGGCGGTTGGCCTTGGCCCTACCCCGATAATGTCCACGAGAGGGACAAAGGGCGATTTGCGAAATATCCTGATGGACATACTATTGAAAAATCTTAAACCCTTTCGATTTTGGCCCCGATTTTTTGAAGTCGCTCTTCGATGTTTTCATAACCCCGATCAATCTGTTCGATATTGTGGATAATCGATGTGCCCTTTGCAGAAAGCGCAGCGATCAAAAGTGATACGCCGGCACGAATGTCGGGCGAAACCATGGTGGTGGCCTTTAGGGTAGACCTGAAATCGTGTCCGATAACCGTAGCGCGGTGCGGATCGCAAAGAATGATCTTGGCCCCCATATCCAACAACTTATCCACAAAGAAAAGACGGCTTTCAAACATTTTTTGGTGAATGATCACCTCGCCCCTCGCTTGGGTCGCCACTACCAACATGATGCTCAACAAGTCAGGCGTTAGGCCTGGCCATGGTGCGTCAGCAATGGTCAATATTGATCCATCGATGTAATTATGGATTGCATAACCATCGTTATGCTTGGGTATAAAAATATCATCCCCTTTTTTCTCAACCTGAATTCCCAATTTTCGAAAGGCATCGGGTATCAGGCCCAAATCATCCCAACTGACATTTTTGATGGTCAACTCACTTCGGGTCATTGCAGCAAGACCAATCCAACTGCCAATTTCTATCATATCGGGGAGCATGGTGTGCTCGGTTCCGGCAAGTTGCCCTACCCCTTCAATGGTCAAGAGATTGGATCCAATACCTGAAATCTTGGCGCCCATGCGTACCAGCATTTTACAGAGCTGTTGTAGATAGGGTTCACATGCAGCATTGTAGATGGTGGTGGTACCCTCGGCAAGCACCGCTGCCATGACAATATTTGCAGTGCCCGTTACCGAGGCCTCATCTAACAGCATATAGGTGCCTTTCAATTTCTCGGCCTCTACGCCATAGAAATATTCTTCCCGGTTATAGCGAAATTGTGCGCCGAGCTTGATAAAACCCTCAAAATGGGTATCCAATCGCCTTCTCCCTATTTTATCACCACCGGGTTTTGGTATGTATCCTTTTCCAAATCTGGCCAACAATGGGCCTACCAGCATAATAGATCCACGCAGGCCACGGCCGTCTTGTTTGAACTTTTCTGTCTGTAGATAATCAAGGTCGACCTCATCGGCTTTAAAGCTGTAAGTACCCTTGCCCTTGTGCTGGACCTTAACACCCAGGTTCTTGAGAAGATCGATCAACTTGTTGACATCGATGATATCGGGTATATTGTTCACCACAACTTCTTCTGGGGTCAATAGAACGGCGCAAAGTATTTGAAGGGCCTCGTTTTTGGCTCCTTGTGGAATTATCTCTCCATGAAGCTGGTGGCCACCCTCAATTTTAAAAGTTCCCATGAAGTGAAGCGGTTAATGCCTTTTTTTACGGCTGTTGCGTTGTCCTTTTTTGGTATTGCCCCTATTTGATTTCTGTGAGCGGTTCTTGAGAAACTGATTGCTTTCCGTTAAGTTTTCACCATCTGGTGCCAGATCGATCTCGCCATTGCTCAACTCTTTAAGATGCTCAAAGATGACTGAATCTTCAACACTATCTTTGTTCCAATTCAGGTAACACTTTTTCATGTGGTTTGCAATGGCATACTCAAGGCCATCACGCATATCGCCTTTTTCCCAGCCCACGGCCACATCGATCATTCTTTTTATGTTATTGCCATAAAAACGATACTTCGGATGGTTCTGTGGGTATTCAAGCGGGTCAGGTCGCTGCTGCAATACCTCTTTTGATGGTATGGGAAAGGGAGAATCGACATCCAACCTAAAATCGGCCATGATGAACAATTGGTCCCATAGTTTATGTTGAAAATCGGGCACATCCCTTAAATGGGGCTGCAAATTGCCCATCACACTAATAATGGCCTTGGCCACCCTGTTGCGCTCTTCCTTATCTTCGATAGAGACACAATGATCGACCATTTTCTGAAAATGGCGCCCGTACTCGGGTATAATAAGTTTCGGTCTTTCGGTATTGTACTCTAGGTTTTCTACTAAATTCAAACTGGAGAGATTTTAAATTTTCTGCTAGAAGCTTAACGGCTGCAAAATAATAAAATTATGACAGTCATGGGATGTCAAAGCGAAATAACCCCTTCGATCGAAGAAACTTTTAGATATTTTTCGATAACCGCGTCGGGTCCGCTCAGGTGTACCATTACCGATATGCTGGTATAATTGCCCTTTTTTGACTTTTTAGACTCGATTACGGCTCCTGTATTATCAAAGATTTTGTTGATGCTATCGATCTTGGCTTCGTCGGTGGGCACGATGAACTTATAGAGATAATCTGAGGGCCAATCCGTATTTTCTTGCAACTGCACTTTCAGTCTTTCATAGAACTCTTCTGATTTGTCCTTTTCCATAAATTAATTTTGTGCAAATATATTCTATATAGGGCATTTTTTTGGCTTATCCCGATTTCATTACTTTGTGGCAAACAAACGATGTGGGGAAAAGGAAAATTGTAGTCACTGGGGCTCCGGGTACGGGCAAGACCTCCGTTATCAAGGGATTGGAAAAAAAAGGCTTTCATTGTTTCCACGAGGTCATACGCTCGATGACCGCCGCTGCCCGAAATGACAAAGATTCAAAAGAACAGGTATCAAACCCATTGGTTTTTGTGAAAGATCCACTTAAATTCAATAAGGATCTGTTGCATGGAAGGATAGAACATTTCGAGGCATCAACCCGGTTACCCACCAAAGTTTGTTTCTTTGATAGGGGTATTCCGGATGTATTGGCCTATATGGATTTTTTCAATCAAGAATACCCCGTAGAATTCGAAAAAGCCTGCGAAAAGAAAAAGTATGATGCCATCTTAATACTGCCCCCATGGAAAGAAATTTATACCTCTGATAACGAAAGGTTAGAGAGCTATAAGGAAGCTGAAGACATTCACAAACATCTTTTCGACACCTATAGACGATTTGGTTATGACCCTATCATTGTGCCAAAAACCTCGGTCGCCAATCGGTTATACTTTGTCACTAAAGCCCTGAAAATAAACTAGTGCAGCGAAATCCCACCGACATATTGCAACACCATTGGGGCTTCAAAAGCTTCAAGGGCTCACAAGAAAAAATCATCAATGCCTTGCTCAAAAACCATGATGTACTGGCACTGATGCCCACTGGTGGGGGCAAATCATTGTGCTATCAAATTCCGGCATTGGCCAAAGACGGCCTTTGTATTGTGATCTCTCCCTTAGTCTCACTTATTCAAGATCAAGTACAGCGATTGAAAAAAATGGGCATCAAGGCCATGGCCTTGACCGGCCGCATTGGTGCCGATGAACTTATAGACCTTCTTGACAATTGTCAGTTTGGCGGCTATAAATTTCTGTACCTCTCGCCCGAAAGACTGCAACAGTCTTTGGTACAAGAACGCATACAGCAAATACAAATCAATATGGTGGCCATCGATGAAGCACATTGCGTCTCTCAATGGGGCCATGACTTCAGGCCAGCCTACCTAAAGTGCAACATTTTAAAAAAATTGGCCCCAGAGGCCCCGATGATCGCCCTTACGGCGACCACCACCAAAGAAGTCTCAAAAGATATCATAACAGAACTTGAACTTGAAGACCCATTGGTATTCAAAGATTCTTTGTTGAGAAAGAACATTGTTTTTCATGTCAAAAACACAGAGGACAAATTATACCAACTTCAACAACTGATAAGCAAAGAAAGTGGCTGCAGCATAGTTTATGCCGGCACCAGAAGGGCAACGGTAGAAATTGCCTCTCAATTAAAAAACAAGGGAGTCAATGCTGATTTTTTTCATGGCGGACTGGCCAGCTATGAAAAAGAACAAAAACTTAAGGCGTGGCTCAATAATGACATAGACATAATGACGGCTACCAGTGCCTTCGGCATGGGGGTTGACAAGGCCGATGTACGAAAAGTGGTTCACTACCACATTCCCGATAGCCTTGAAAGCTATTTTCAAGAAGTGGGCAGGGCAGGCCGGGATGGGTTATTTGCAAAAGCAATTCTTTTGACCAATGAACAAGATAGGTTACAGGCGAAAAAACAGTTCGTTGCCACCCAACCCGATGTGGAATATATACGATTGTGCTACAAAAAACTGAACGCCTATTTTCAAATCCCCTATAGTGAAGGCGCAGGTCAGACTTTTTCGTTCTTTTTCAATGACTTCTGCCATCAGTATCGGTTGAATCCGTTGCTGACATACAATGCCATGAAAATTTTAGATCAGCACTCGGTCATTTCATTATCAAATGCCTTTGGTCAAAAGACCACGGTTCAATTTGTGGCCAAAAAGCAAGAACTCTTTAAATATATTGAAAACAATAGGGCCTTTGAGGGTTTGATTAAAACGGTACTCCGTACCTACGGGGGTATTTTTGACTATGAGACACCAATAAACACTTTGTCGATAGCAAAAAAAACAGCTAGACCAGAGAAAGAAATACACATCCTGTTTGAACGTTTGCAGAAAGATGGCATTCTCGAATACAAATCCTCAAAGAGTGACATTGAATTGACTTTTCTACTTCCTCGTGAAGATGATAAGACCATCAATACCTTTGGTCATAAGGTCACGCATTTCAATAACGTCAAAAAGGGAAAGTTTGAAGACATGCTGGCCTACATCGACAACACCTCTATATGTAGAAGTCGATTTTTATTGCAGTATTTCGGGGAAAAAATAGAGTCGCCTTGTGGTCGATGTGATGTGTGCCTCAATAAACGAAAACGGCCGCTTTCTGAACTCAAAAAGATAAAAACCGATGTCTTTAAACTTCTCGAGCAACACCACATGACCTCAAAAGAATTGATAAATAGCTTACCTTATGATGAAAGTCTTATAATAGGGGTAATTCAAGAGCTTTTGGATGAAGAAAAAATAACCGTGAATGAAAAAAACCAATATGGCCCAAACCGATAAGCAAAGAGAGCTACGCATTGTTTTCATGGGAACCCCAGAATTTGCCGTAATCAGTCTTGATCATCTTTTGAGGACCGAACACAACGTGGTCGGTGTGATCACCTCACCCGATAAACCCTCGGGCCGTGGTCAAAAACTGCATGAATCAGCTGTAAAAAAATATGCCCAAGAAAAAAAGTTGCCCGTTTTGCAACCTAAAAATCTAAAAGACGAGCATTTTTTGAAAGCGTTGAAAAACTTGAATGGCAACCTTCAAATAATCGTGGCCTTCAGAATGCTTCCCAAGGCAGTATGGGAGGTTCCCAAATATGGCACTTTCAATTTGCACGCCTCGCTATTGCCCGAATATAGGGGGGCCGCACCTATCAACTGGGCCATTATCAATGGTGAAACCGAAACTGGGGTCACCACTTTCTTTATTGACGAGAAAATAGATACGGGCGAGATTATTCTCCAAGACCGAATTGAAATCACTGAAAAGGAGACAGCTGGCGAACTGCATGATAAATTGGCTGTAGTAGGTGCAGATTTGGTACTCAAGACCGTCAACCAAATAAAAAAAGGAACACTCGTGACAACCAAACAGAGAGAGGCCCCTGAATTGAAACAAGCCCCCAAAATATTTAGGGAAACCTGTGAAATTGATTGGTCAAACCCTATCGATGTCATTTACAACCATATCCGCGGCCTTTCTCCCTACCCCACTGCTTGGACCACTTTACACAATGACAAAGAGATGATGGTCATAAAGATATATGGATGCGTGAGAGAAAGGGTACATCACGACCTGCCTACAGGCAAAATAATAGTTGACCAAAAAACGATGAAGGTAGCCGTCGATAATGGTTTTATAAGACTGTTACAGATACAAGCGCCTGGAAAACGAAAAATGGATATATCCGATTTTTTGAACGGCAATGAGGTATCAAAAAACGCCTATGTTCGCTAAAGCCCCACCAGTTCTAGCCTTACGAAAAATGTTAAAATATCACGGTTGTTATCAACAAACGTTTCAAGTTATTAACAAAAAAGCCAATTTCCCTTGGTTTTACTTGCTTCGACACCAAATCCCTATAAATTTGTTCAGCATTAAAATATTTTAACAACAATTAATTTGATTCCATTATGAACAAAACAGAGTTAATCGATGCAATGGCTGCAGACGCTGGCATCACTAAGGCAGCTGCCAAGAAAGCATTGGAGTCTTTCTTAGGAAACGTAGAAGGGTCACTTAAAAAAGGAAATAGAGTTTCTTTGGTAGGTTTTGGGTCTTGGTCTGTTTCTAGAAGAAACGCCAGAGAAGGTAGAAACCCCCAAACTGGGCAAACGATCAGAATTGCTGCCAAGAACGTTGTGAAATTTAAAGCAGGTGCTGAATTGAGCAACTCGGTAAATTAATCCACCGTAAACGAAATACATTGAAAAGCACTTCTAAGAGAAGTGCTTTTTTGTTTTGGACTGTTTTGCATTTATAGTATAATATCTTACATTTAAATGCCTCAACACTTGAAATATGGTTGATTCAGAACCAAAAAAGGGAAAATTGTTGATAGCAGAGCCCTCACTTACGGGTGACGTATCATTCAACAGATCTGTTGTACTCTTGGCCGAACACAACGAAGAAGGGTCGGTCGGGTTTATCTTGAACAAACCTTTAGAGTACGATATAACCGAGTTGGTATCGGAAATAACGGTACCTTTTAAGGTCTTCAATGGGGGCCCGGTAGAACAAGACAACCTTTATTTCATTCACAAAGTACCCCATTTGGTCGATGAGAGCATTGAGATTTCCGATGGAATTTATTGGGGAGGTGATTTTGAGCGAATCATCGAGCTCATCAACAACAAAATGATCACTGAAAACGAGATTCGTTTCTTTTTGGGATATTCTGGATGGGCCTCTTTGCAATTAGACCATGAGCTTTCATCAAAGTCTTGGGTGGTGGTCAACAACAAATACGAAAGTGACATCATTCAAAAACCGACCTCTGCTTTCTGGAAGGAAAAGATGCTTGAACTTGGTGGTGATTATCTGATATGGTCAAATGCCCCAGAAAATCCCATCTTGAACTAGGTAAGTCTTGCCAAGGCGTTTAAACGTCCTATCATTTTCTTTGTAAAATCAATCCCATAGCTCTTTTTTCTATAGTGGGTCACAGGAATGATTCCGGAGATGACATTGGTGATGAAGACCTCATCAGCCTTTTGCAGTTCAAACGGCGAGATAGATCTTTCCGTAATTTTAAATTCTTGTGAGTGCCCTAAATTTTCAATGAGCTTCCTTCTTATGATTCCGTTCAGGCACCCATCTTCAAGGGGCGGTGTAATGACCTCATCGCCAAAAACCAAAAAAACATTGCCATTGATGGCCTCTACAACCTGTTTCTTTTGATTCAGCAGCAAACAGTTTTGGTATTCGTTTTCTTGAGTGAATATGCCGGCAACCACATGAATTATCTTATTGGTCGTCTTTAGGTTCGAGAGCATATCGGCATTGACAAAGTAATCTTTGAACAACTCAATGCGATACGTTGCCTCATCGAGTTGATAAAAGAGATTGGCCACTGGCGAAACGTCCATTACCCAAGAGACATCATTGGTTTCAGGAACATAAAAACCACCTTGTCTTCTAAAAACGGTCAATCGTATTCGGGCTGCGGCATCTAAGAGCCCATTGGCCTCGAGGGTCTTTTTGATTTCCTCCCCTAAAAACTCCATGGTAAGTTCCATGGGAATTTCCATTCGAAGAATGCGCATAGAGGCCATCAATCGAAAATAATGGTCTTCAAAAAAGAAAATCTTGCCATTTACCACTTTCAAGGTTTCGAAAAGTGCGTCTCCATACTTGAAGGCCCTGTTTCCGTGGTTAAAAAAAGTGTCGTTTTCTGAAAGTAGCCTACCGTTGAAATTGACCATAAAAAAGTCCCGATTGTTACGGGACCAAAGATACACTTTAGGGAATTATGGTTTCTAGGTAGAGCCCAATACTTGTTTAAGGCTTGAAATTTGGTTCTCCCATAGCATTTTTGCCTCTTCAAGTTCGTCTTCTTCAGCAAAATCGATGATGAACAACGATACATCTTTGGTGATTTCATCAACAATAATGCGCATTTCGAAATAGCTGTCGTCTTCATTTTCTTCCCAAGCAAACCTGACAAATTCATCACTCTTTCGTTTTAACAATTTGGCGCTCTCTTCGGCCCCATCCCAAATGAAATTGAAGATTTCACCGCGTGAATTCACATTATCGGCAAACCACTCTGAAAGCCCGGAAGGAGTAGAAATATATTGATATAACAATTGAGGTGATGACTGAATCACAAACTCTATTTCAAATTTTGTCTTGTCGCCCATTCACTATCTTTTTCTTTCGGCAATATATATGTTTCGGTAATATAAAAAAATAAAAAGCAAATAATAAAATAATATCGTTTTTTGATTGGGCGAAATTAACGATTATATTTGCACCCGCTTTAGCGTCATGGCGAGGTAGCTCAGGTGGTTAGAGCGCAGGATTCATAACCCTGAGGTCGGGAGTTCAAGTCTCCCTCTCGCTACTGAAAACCCTCGAATTTTCGAGGGTTTTTTTTACCAAAGAAACACACAGAATTCAATAGCTTTTACTTTGGTAAAAATCCCCTTAAAAATGCTCGAGGTCTTATCTCAATCGTTGTAGCTGGTGGTTCAAAATGTGATCAGAAAACCATTTGATTAAGTTTGTGTATTCTGTTCTTTAGCTTTTCAGCCTTGTTGCTGGTCGAATTTTTTTTGCTTTACATACCTATATATAAACCTTGGGCCATTAAGAAAGTTTTAGGATTTTTTTTATCTTATACTCTCGAGAAACTAACTAATAAATAACTACAGATTATGTACAAAAAACTTCGATTTTTTTTATTGTTGGTCAGTGTGCTGTTTACAGGTAGTATATTGGCGCAGAATGTGACGGTCAGTGGTACTGTTACAGATGGGGAAAGTGGCGCTCCATTACCGGGGGCCAATGTTATCGAAAAGGGTACTACAAATGGTACTTCTACAGATTTCGATGGTAATTACACAATAACCGTTTCGGGCTCTTCAGCGGTTCTAGAGTTTTCTTCGCTGGGTTTTACCTCTACAGAAGTGGCAGTGGGGTCTCAACAGACTATCAATGTTACGCTGCAACCTGACACAGAGTTGCTTGATGAAGTGGTCGTAACCGCTTTGGGTATCAAAAAAGAAACCAAGGCCCTGGGTTACTCTATTTCTGAGGTAGGTGGTGAAGAAATTGCCACGGTAAAGACGCCAAATGCAATCAATTCGCTTCAAGGTAAGATTGCCGGTGTGAACATTACCCAGAACTCGACCGGTGCCGGTGGTTCCAGTAGGGTTATCATTCGTGGTAACAGTACGTTGACAGGAAACAACCAACCGCTTTACGTGGTAGATGGTATTCCTATCGGTAACGACAACAACGGTTCAGCAAGTATTTGGGGAGGTAACGATGGTGGTGACGGTATTTCAAGTTTGACCCCTGACAATATTGAGTCCGTATCGGTACTGAAAGGTGGTGCCGCGACCGCTCTATACGGTTCTAGGGGTGGTAATGGTGTAATTCTAATCACTACAAAAAGCGGAAGCAAGCAAGAAGGCTTTGGTATAGAATACAGCACTTCTGTGCAATTTGATGTAGTGAATTCATCACTTAGGGATTTTCAGACCGAATACGGCCAAGGTACCATGGGCAGAATTCCTGCGAACGAAGCTGAGGCCTTTGATTTGGGGCTAAATTCTTGGGGGCCAAGGTTAGACGGTTCTCAAGTCGTACAATGGGATGGCGTTGAAAGACCCTATTCTTATGTAGGTGACAATTTGAAGCATTTCTACAGAACGGGTACTACTTTTATCAACACCGTGGCTTTGTCGCATGGATCTGAGAACTCTAATTTTAGGTTTTCGGCATCAGATCTTTCCAATGAAGACATCATGCCCAACTCAAGCTTGAACAGAAAAACGTTTTCTTTGAATGCAGGTACGGTTTTGGCAAGTAAGCTTACGGCTCAGATCAATGCCCAATACATTGTGGAAAATGCCAACAATAGGGTAAGACTTTCCGATGCACCGGGTAATGCCAACTTTACGGTCGGATTGCTTCCTCCCAATGTAGATGTTCGAGATTTTGAGCCTGGGGCCAATGCGGATGGAACAGAAAGAGGTTATTCCAATAATGTGTTCTCCCAAAACCCATATTGGGCCGCTTTCAATTTCAGAAACGAAGATACTAGAAATAGGATCATTGCCTCGGCCTCAGTACAATACGATATTTTAGATTGGTTGTATGTGAGAGGTAGAATAGGTACCGACCACTACACAAGAAAAGAAACCCGTGTTGAGCCATGGGGTACGGCATTTATACCATTGGGCCAAATGAATGAGCAAGAAAGAAGATATACACAGGTTGACTCTGATTTGATTCTGGGTGCTGATAAAGATATCACCGAAAAATTCGCAATATCTGCCTTTGTCGGTGCAAACAAGAACAGCATAGAATTTGAAGAGTTGAATCTGGGAGGCCGGGATTTCATTGTACCTGGCTTGGAAGATATCGCCAATTTAGCCCAGCAAAATAGAAGTAGAAATTACAACAAAAGGGAAATCGGTTCACTCTATGGTTCCATTGAACTTTCGTACAATGATTTCGCTTATTTGACTTTTACAGGCAGGAATGACTGGTTTTCTACACTATCCTTCCCTGGCAAGCAGACTCCGAATGACGACTTCTACTCCTCAATAACAGGAAGTGTGATTCTATCAGATGTGTTCGAGATGCCAACCTTTGTAGATTTCCTTAAACTGCGAGGTGGTTATAGCGAGACCGCTGGCGGTGCTCAAGATGCCTATCAATTGGCACTCAACTATGAAATTTTTGGACAAGGCCATTTAGGACAACCACTTGGAAGAATCTCTGGAGGAACAGTTCCTAACACCAATTTGGTACCATGGAACAAAAGTGAGATAGAAATAGGTGTCGATGCCAGATTCTTTGGTAATAGATTGTCACTTGATCTCGCCTATTATTCCAATGAAACAACCAATGATATTGTGAATGTGACCACCTCGGTAGGTTCTGGTTTTGGTTCTGCTACGGCAAATCTTGGTAAGATTGAAAACCAAGGTGTTGAAGTACTCTTGTCGGGCACCCCAATTCGAACTGCTAATTTTTCATGGTCGGCCAGCATCAATGCCGCATTCAATGAAGGTAAGGTTACTGCCACAAATGCCGATAACGCAGATATTGGTTTAGATGAGCCCAGAACAAGAAATGTAAGAATCCAACATATCGTGGGCCAACCCTATGGTGTCATTTTTGGTACGTCTTACGTACGTGACAACAATGGCAACATCGTTTATGATATAGATGGTGATGGCGTGCCGATTGCCCGACAGGGAGAACGTAAAATATTGGGTGAAGGTGTACCGCCGTGGCAGGTTGGTCTCACAAACACGTTCCAATACAAAAACTTCAATCTGTACTTTTTGATCGATGCGAAATTTGGAGGTCAGCTGTTCTCAGGTACAAACAGTGTCGCTTACGGAACAGGTCTTCATAAAAACACATTGGCAGGTCGTGAAGGCGGGCTTACAGTAAGTGGAGTAGATGGATCTACCTTTGATCCCGATTCAGGTTCTGGAACCTCGTTCACGACAACGGTTACACCAGAAAACTTGCAAACATATTGGGGCAGGGTAAACGACATTGCCGAAGAATTTGTCGAAGATTCTGACTATATTTCCTTTAGACAATTAAGTTTGGGGTATACATTGCCAAGCAAGCTTTTGGATAAGACTTTCTTAAATAGTGTTACAATAAGCTTGATTGGTCAAAATCTTTTCTATCTTAAGAGAAGCATTGACAATGTTGATCCTGAAAGTGCTTACAATGTCAGCAATTCGCAAGGATTGGAATATTTCGGCCTACCTTCGGCCAGAAACTATGGAATTAGTTGTAACATTAAGTTCTAAAAAAAAAATTATGAAAAAAGCGATTTATATTTTATTGTTTGCGCTCCTTCTTGGAGCTTGCGATGAAGGTTTTGAGGAATTGAACGTTGACCCAACAAAACCGACACAAGTAGATGTTTCGACCAAATTGACCGCTGCCCAGTTACTGGCATCAAGTGAACGTTATGATAACTGGAGGGCAAACTTGATATACCAATCTACAATGATGCAACACATCGCCACTACGGCAGGCTATTGGGATGGGGACAAGTACACCTGGAACAGGGGATACGCCTCATCTTTGATGGACAGATATTATGGTGGGGTTGTCAAGCAAGTAGAAGATATGTTGGCGCAGTTAGATGAAGAAGGAGCTCCTGATGAAATGAAGGCAATTACCCGAATTCTACGTGTTTTTGCATTTTCTAGGTTGACCGACCTTTATGGAGACGTGCCTTATAGCGAAGCTGGTAAAGCGGTCATTGAAGGTATTTTGACTCCAAGGTATGACCCACAAAGCGAGATATACGCAGACATGCTCAACGAGTTGAGCGAAGCTGCCGCCGCATTAGGGTCTGGTACTTCTCAGTTCGGTGATGCAGACATTATCTATCAGGGCGATCAGGCCAAATGGAAAAGATTGGCCTATTCATTGATGATGAGGTTAGGGTTTCGCCTGATCAAGGTTGACCCAGCAGGTTCGCAGCAGTGGGTGACAACGGCCATAAATGGTGGCGTTATGGAATCAAATGCAGATATCTTCTATGTGCCCCATACCGGTGGCCCAGAGGGTATCAACCGAAATGGCAATGGTGAGGTTTTCACCGTTGATGGAAATCCAAGGTTGAGCAAGACTTTTGTAGATTTCATGCAGGCCGGCAATGATCCAAGATTACCCATATTGGGGGCCAGAAGAAGTGATGGCAGTACCGCCCCAGCTGACCTGATAGGTTTCCCGAACGGTCTTAACGCCCAAATGCTTTTGGATATGACCGGAGAAGAAAACATGGATAATTATGCAGAGCCCAACCGAAGTATCATTACTGGTGAAGATGCACCGATGTTTTTCCAAACCTATGCCGAGGTTGAGTTTATGTTGGCCGAGGCCAATGTGCGATGGGGTCTTGCAGGCGATGCGGAAACCCACTATAACAATGGGGTAAGGGCAGCCATGGAAATGTTGTCGCTTTATGGTGATGCAGGCGTTATTGCATCTGCGGACATAGATACCTATCTGGCAAACAATCCTTACGATGCGGGTAATGCCCTTGAACAAATCAATACCCAATACTGGGCAGCGACCTTTTTGAATGAGTACGAGTCTTTTTCGAATTGGAGAAGAACAGGTTTCCCTGTTTTGGTACCGATAAATTTCCCTGGTAATGTTACCAATGGTACAATACCCCGTAGAATGTCTTACTCAGAAAGTGAGCAAACAAACAATCCTACCAACTATGCTGAAGCCATTGCCAGACAAGGTTCTGATGAATTGACCACACGCGTGTGGTGGGATGTAAATTAATCTGTTAGTTGAGCGCTAATCTTGATTAAATTAGTTGAGTTAGTTTTAAGTTGGATAAAGGAGAGGAAACTCTCCTTTATTTTTTCTCTTTGTTTTAGTAACTTGGTAAATCATGAAATGTTCAAGTCTTTTTACCTTTATCTTGCTCTTTGTTTTCATGGGAGGCCATTCACAAAATGTAAGGAATCCCAAAAACAAACTGTTCACCCTACTTAAGCCGTCCCATACCGGCGTAAAGTTCAAAAACACCATAGAAGACACCAAAGAGCAGAATATTCTGTTGTATGCCAATTTCTATGGAGGTGCTGGCGTGGGTGTGGGCGACTTCAACAATGATGGATTACAAGATTTGTTCTTCGCCGGAAATCTAGTGCCCGACAAACTCTACCTCAATAAAGGAAATCTGAAATTTGAAGACGTTACCAAAGCTTCAGGAATTATAGACGATGGGGGTTGGTCAACAGGCGTTACCGTTGCCGATGTAAACAACGATGGCCATGAAGATATTTATGTCAGTAGAGAGTTGCACGACAAAAAACCCGAATGGCGCACCAACCTTTTGTACATCAATAATGGCGATGGCACCTTTAAAGAATTGGCCGGCGAATATGGTATTGCAGATAATGGAAGAACCAGGCATTCTACGTTTCTTGATTATGACAAGGATGGATATCTTGATCTACTTCTATTGACCCAACCCCCCAATCCGGGAAGTCTCTCAGAACTGTCAGGAAGCGATTTGCTAAAACCTGAATATCACATCAAATTGTTCAAAAATTCAGGCAAACGAAATTTCACTGAGGTTACCGAAGCTGCCGGTGTCAAATTGACCGGTTTTCCGAATGCCGTATCAGCAAGCGACCTGAACAATGATGGGTGGACCGACCTTTATATCGCCAATGATTTTCAAGCCCCCGATTTTCTTTTCATCAACAACCAAGATGGAACATTTAAAGAGATGATGAAAGAGGCATTGAACCATATTTCGTATTACAGCATGGGTGTAGATGTCGCAGATATCAACAATGATGGGCTTTTAGATGTTTTTGTGCTTGACATGGTGGCCGAAGATAATTTTCGATTGAAATCGAACATGAGCGGTATGAATCCTAAAGTTTTCTGGAAAGTAGTCGATGACGGCGGTCACTACCAGTACATGTACAACACACTGCACCTGAACAATGGCAATACTTCCTTTAGTGATGTGGCACAACTGACAGGTATGGCGGCCACGGATTGGAGTTGGGCGAACCTATTTGCCGATTTTGACAACGATGGACAAAAAGATGCCTTTATAACCAATGGCCTACTTCGTGATATCAGAAATACAGATGCGGATAAAAAAGTGGCCGAATATATCAATAAATCGCGTTTTGATTGGGTGAAAAACAATCCGAGCGGGGGCCAGTTTGAGAGTATTTTTGACATCATTGACCTTGACCGTGCGGTTTCTCTTATTCCCACTCAACCCCTGAAAAATTATGCGTACAAGAACCTTGGCGATTTAGAATTCAAGAAAATGGTTGAAGATTGGGGCCTAGATCATGAGTCATTCTCAAATGGGGCAGCTTATGCCGATCTCGATAATGACGGGGATTTAGATCTGATCGTGAACAATATCAATAGAGAGGCCTTTATATATCGCAACAATGCCGAATCAAGGCCGAATGCCAATTATTTGAGAATAGCACTCTCGGCAATTGACGAGAAACCCGTATTTGGCTCTCGAATCACGTTATACAATGATGGCGGCAAACAAGTAAGTGAAATGACCAATGTCAGGGGCATTTACTCTACAAGTGAGCCAATGGCCCACTTCGGATTGGGAAACGCATCTGAAGTCGACAGTATTGTGGTCGTTTGGCCAAATATGGACAAAAGCATTCTGAAAGACGTGAAAGCGAACCAAGTGTTGCAATTAAAAATGGAAGATGCTGATAGAGATACTGAAATTGCAGTCGATTCAGATATACCGAAATATTTTAAGGAAAATATGGAAAGTCCGATCCTTTCCTTTGAACATCAAGAAAACGAGTTTGATGATTATGCCAAACAGGTGCTGCTTCCCCATAAATTATCTCAATTTGGCCCAGCTTTGGCCAAAGGTGATGTCAATGCCGATGGGCTAGAAGACATTTTTATAGGTGGGGCATCGAGCTATAGCGCTTCACTTTTCATCCAAGAACCCGATGGAAACTTTACCAATCACAATGAAGACTTTTGGCATGGTGAAAGAGGCTATGAAGATATCGATGCATTATTTGCCGACATCAATGGTGATGGTCACCAAGATCTTTTTGTGGTAAGTGGCGGCAATGAATATCCGGTAAATGATTATCATTATGTAGATCGTCTCTACATCAATGATGGCAAGGGCAGCTTCACAAAAGCGGCCATACCCAATATTGGCAGGGACAGCGGCTCAATCGTAAAAGCCTCTGATTACGACAGCGATGGTGATCTAGACCTTTTTATAGGTGGTAGACATTGGCCCCATCAATACCCCTTGCCCGCTAGTAGCATGCTCTTACAAAATGACAATGGGCAGTTGGTCAATGCCACAAAGAATTTAGCGAGTGAATTAGAGAACATAGGAATGGTCACCGATGCCGTATGGAGCGATTATGACGGTGATGGGGATGAAGATCTGATACTGGTCGGCGAATGGATGCCCATTACCTTTTTCAAAAATGAAAACGGGCAATTGGTAAAGGATTTGCAAACCCGACTTTCAGAATCATCAGGTTGGTGGTTCAGCATTGAAAAAGGTGATTTTGACAATGATGGGGACGTCGATTACATCGCGGGCAACCTTGGCCTGAATTATAAATACAAAACATCGAAAGAAGAACCGTTCGATATCTACTATAACGATTTTGACGGTAATGGCAACTACGACATCGTACTGGGGTATTACAATCAAGATAAACACTACCCCCTCAGAGGGTTTTCATGTTCATCTGAACAGGTGCCCATGCTAAAAGAAAAGTTCAAAAAATATGATGTGTTCGCTGCCTTGGAGCTAGAGCAAGTTTATGGCGGTAAAAATCTTGAAAATGCCCTTAATTACAAAGCGGACACGTTTGCGTCTTCCTATATTGAAAACCTAGGTGGTGGTAAGTTCAAAATACATGCCCTTCCAAACAGGGCACAGCTGTCGAATATCAATGATATGCTGGTCAACGATTTTAATGGGGATGGATACCTTGATGTATTGGCCATAGGAAATTTGTTCGTTTCAGAAATAGAGACTCCAAGAAACGATGCGGGTACGGGCATTTTACTACTGGGAGATGGCAGGGGAAGTTTTTCGACCGTGACATCATACGAGAGTGGACTTTTTGCCCGAAAGGATGCCAAAAAAATCATTGAGATCAATGTTGGTGGTAAAAACAGCCTACTCATTGCCAACAACAACGACAAGCTACAAGGTTTCACTATTTTAGGAAATTAGCGACATTTTGTTTTCCATCTAAAGGTAAAACGACCTCTAAGCCATTGTACAACAGCGGAAAGAAACGCCTTTTTGGGCTTAAAGTGAACGTTACTGGTCGAAATTACTTGAAATAGCTGTTTTGATACCCTATTTTAAAACAATATGTTTTCAAACATGTCTTTTGAAAAGTATTTAACCATAAAAGAAACCGCTTTTTTCAAAGGATTTAGGGGGGTAGCCTCATTTTCTATATGTTTGACGCTTCTTTTGGCAAGCTGCAAACAAGAAGAACGGCAGCAATACCAATCCGTTTCAACTGCTGAACAAATCGGAAAGTTGCCCGATACCGTTGATTTTTCCCTGCACATCAAGCCTATCTTATCAGATCGTTGCTTCAAATGTCACGGTCCCGATGAGAATGCCATTGAGGCCGACCTCTCGCTGCACGCTGCTGAAAGGGCCTATAAGGCCTTGGGCGAAAAGGGTGATCGATACGCCATTGTACCTGGCGATGTTGAGAAAAGTGAGCTCGTAAAGCGTATTTTTTCAGAAGATCAAGGGATGGTAATGCCACCCCCAGAGTCAAACCTAATGCTCTCCGACCACGAAAAAGAACTATTGAAAAAATGGGTCGCACAGGGGGCAGAATATAAAGAGCACTGGGCTTTTGTTAAGCCGTCAAAACCAAGAATTCCCAGTACGATCGAAGATGAATGGTGCGCAAATGAAATCGATGCCTTCATCTTAAAAAAACTTAACGACAAGGGCTATGAACCCTCCCCGAAAGCTTCCAACGAACGGTTGATTCGACGTATATCTTTTGATATCACCGGCCTTCCCCCAGATTTGGAGCAGATTGACACCTTTATTGCCAATGATTCAGAAAGTACCTATGAAATGCTCATAGACTCGTTCTTGAATTCAATTGATTATGCAGAAAGCATGGCAGCAAGCTGGATGGATGTCGCCCGCTATGCCGATACCCATGGGTATCAAGACGATTTTGAACGTACCATGTGGCCGTGGCGTGACTGGGTCATCAAAGCTTTTTATGAAAATATGCCATATGATGAATTTGTGACCGTGCAATTAGCAGGCGATTTACTGCCCAATGCGACCAAAGAGACCATTCTGGCCACAGGTTTTAACCGCAACCACAAGATTACCGCAGAAGGTGGCGTGATTCCTGAAGAATATCGTATTGAATATGTCGAAGACCGCACCAACACCTTTGGTACCGCCTTTCTGGGCATGACGATGGAGTGTGCCCGCTGTCACGATCATAAGTATGACCCCGTCAGTCAAAAAGAACATTTTCAGTTATTCGGCTTTTTCAACAATATTGATGAAAAAGGGTTGCTATCGAGTGCCGATGAAATTCCCGCGCCTTATGTTATGGTCACCAAAGAAGAGGCCCAAGGGGTGCTTGACTTTGTGAACATGGGCGAATATGACAAAGAAGAAGTTCCCGTAATGGTCATGAAAGAGATGAAAGAACCGCGACCCACCTTTATTTTGGATCGAGGGGTCTATGACCAACCCACAGAGCAGGTATCGCCCGCTACACCAGAACGTATTCTACCGTTCCCTGAAGAGTATCCGAAAAATCGATTGGGGCTGGCAAAATGGCTTTTTCATCAAGACAATCCCTTGACCGCAAGGGTTGTCGTCAACCGTGTTTGGCAAAAGATGTTCGGCAAGGGATTGGTCGAAAGTTCTTATGATTTTGGCAACCAGGGCTCATTGCCCACCCATCCTGAGCTGCTCGATTTTTTGGCGGTCAAATTCATGGAAGAAGGTTGGGATCTCAAAAAGCTTATCAAATATATCGCCATGTCGAGCACCTATCGGCAAAGTACAAAAGCAACCGATCAACTGCTCGAAAAAGATCCAGAAAACAATTGGTTGGCAAGGGCACCGAGATTGCGACTACCCGCTGAAACCATACGGGACCAAGCATTGAAAATCAGCGGACTTCTAAACAAAACCATAGGTGGCCCCAGCGTCAAGCCCTACCAACCAGAAGGCATTTGGGAAGAAACAACTGGCGGAGGTGGAGGCAGTACGGCCAGGTACGTATTGAGCGAGGGCAAAAACCTGTACCGAAAAAGCCTTTATACCTTTTGGAAACGCACAGTGCCCCCACCCAGTATGATGACCTTTGATGCCTCTTCGCGTGACCTGTGTTCAGTAAAACGTGAAGAGACCAATACGCCCCTTCAAGCGTTGGTATTGCTCAACGATCCTCAATTGATAGAGACTGCACGTGCAATGGCGTACCAGACCAGCAAAGAAAAAAATGGTGTGGATGAACAAATTTTGCTATTGTTCAGAAAGGCGACCTCAAGGCTTCCCAATGATGAGGAAATGAAGACCCTTAAAGCGTTTTATGCCAATTCGATGTCAAAAATCGAAGAAGGTGAAATCAATATCGACGAATACTTGGCCATAGGCGAATTTTCAAAAGACGACATCGGTTCAAGAAAAAAATGGGCAGGCTTGGCCCTGACCGCACATGCAATTCTTAATTTGGATGAAACGATCACAAGAGGATGAGCGAGAAAAAGATACTTGAAGAAAACCTGTTGCACTATAACAGACGAACGTTTTTCAAAAAATCGGCCTTTGGTATCGGGGGTATGGCCCTTGCGTCTTTAATGGGCTGCAATTTTTTTTCGAAAGACGAAGAAACGGGGCTGTTTTCAAAAACAGATATGCCTTTGGGTGCAAAAGGAATTCTTGATGCCCTACACCACCCCGCTAAAATAAAACGTGTTATTTATCTGTTTCAAAGCGGTGGCCCCTCACAATTGGAACTTTTCGATTACAAGCCATTATTGAACAAAAGACGGGGCGAAGATCTTCCAGAATCAGTACGTAAGGGGCAACGCCTCACGGGTATGACCTCTGGGCAAGATAGTTTTCCGTTGGTCGGCTCCCTTTTCGGCTTCAAGCAATACGGTAAAAACGGTACTTGGGTAAGTGACCTCCTACCCTACACGGCCAAAATGGTCGATGAGCTCTGTATCATCAAATCGATGTTCACCGAGGCCATCAACCACGATCCAGCAGTAACTTTTTTTCAGACGGGATCACAGCAACCGGGCAGGCCCAGCATTGGGTCTTGGTTGAGCTATGGCCTTGGTAGCGAAAATGAAAATCTGCCAGCATTCACTGTGCTACTGTCACGTGGTAGTGGCAGGCCCAACGGGCAACCCCTTTATACGCGTTTGTGGGGCAACGGATTTCTTCATTCGATGCACCAAGGGGTACAGTTCAGGGCGGCCAAAGATCCCGTGCTCTATTTGAACGATCCCGAAGGCATTTCGAAAAATAGCAAACGGGAGATGCTCGACATGCTGGCCCAGTTGAACGAACAGCACTACAATGAGTTTGGTGACCCAGAAATACAGGGCCGCATTGCCCAATATGAAATGGCCTATCGTATGCAGACCTCGGTACCGGAAGTCATCGATACCGCCAATGAACCAGATTACATTTACAAAATGTACGGTGCCGATGCCAAAATACCCGGCACCTACGCGGCCAACTGCCTGTTGGCAAGAAGACTTGCAGAGCAAGATGTGCGGTTTATACAGCTCTACCATATGGGTTGGGACCAACATGCCAACTTGCCCTTGGCCATCGAAAAGCAGGCCAAAGATGTCGATCAAGCCTCGGCAGCACTTGTGGCCGATTTGAAACAACGTGGATTGCTTGAAGATACCTTGGTCATTTGGGGAGGTGAATTCGGGCGTACCAACTACTCACAAGGTATACTCACCGATACCAATTACGGTCGAGACCACCACCCAAGGTGCTTCACTATATGGATGGCCGGCGGTGGTGTGAAACCAGGGTTCGTATATGGCGAAACCGATGATTTCGGGTACAACATCGTCAAAGACCCCGTACATGTACATGATTTTCAGGCCACTTTGCTGCATCTGATGGGTATCGATCACGAAAGGCTCACCTATAAGTATCAAGGCCGACGGTTTAGGCTCACCGATGTTGAAGGTCACATCGTAAAATCAATTTTGGCCTAATGCAACGCAGAAATTTCATCAAGACTTCCGCTCTTGCGGGCATGGCATTTGCAACTGTTCCAGTTTCCGCAAAAAGGGTATGGGAATTGGAGGATGCCATCATTGGCCACGGTGACTATCGTTATAAAATTGACCTGAATTGGGGGGCCCTGAACAGCAATTACTACCCCGTAAATGATTGCCATGAAATGGTCATCGACTCAAAAGGAAGAATTCTTCTGTTGACCAACCATACGAAGAACAATATTCTCATCTATGATAAAAGTGGAAAATTGCTCGATGCCTGGGGAACCGAATATCCGGGGGCGCACGGGCTCACCCTGCACAATGAAAACGGTGAAGAATTTCTGTACATTTCAGACAACGCTAGACACGAGGTCATAAAAACGACCATCGACGGCAAAGTGGTACAGCTATTTCCATTTTCAAAAGAATCAGGAAAATATCAGGCTAAAGAACAATACATCCCCACAGAAACGGCCATAGCGGCCAATGGTGATGTATATGTGGCCGATGGTTACGGTGAACAGTACATTCTACATTACGATGCCAAAGGAAAGCTGTTAAACGTTTTTGGTGGCAAAGGTGATGAAGACCATTTGTTCAACAATGCCCACGGTATCTGTATTGATGATAGGAATTCTGACAATATTTCACTTCTTATTACGGCACGACAGCAGAACAAGCTGAAACGCTTCTCCCTTGATGGAAAGTACATGGATACTATCGATTTGCCCGGCGCCTACATCTGTCGGCCGGTCATTCATGGTAAACAGGTCTATTTGGCCACTATTTGGTCAGGTGATGGGGCCGCAGGCACTGGCTTCATCTCCATTTTGAATGAAAAAAACGAGCTGGTATCGGCTCCGGGTGGCTGTACTCCGAATTATGTTAGTGGTGAACTACAGCCTGTGTACCAGACTTTGAAAGTATTTCACCATCCACATGATGTCTGTATCGATGATGACGAGAATATATATGTTGCACAATGGAACTCGGGTAAAACCTATCCCGTAAAACTGTACAGGGTGTAAATCTCTATGGAAAAGATGGTGAACCGTTTTCTGAGGTCAAATAGGTGGGAAAGAAAATCTTTCGTTCTGACAGTGTCAATTCTTTTATTGGTGGCACTTTCTTCCTGTAAAGAAAAAAAAGTAGCGTTCACCTCAACAAAAGACATTCAACTATCCAGTCCGAGAGTGGAAGTCGATTCCTTGATATTCCAAAAAGAAGCCCTGATCAGCTTGGCATTGAAAGAAGATAGAGCCGACATCTATTACAAAGTTCTGGGGACAGACACTGAGGCAAAGACAGCCTATGAAAAACCCATTGTCGTTGACAAAACGACCAAAATACAGTTTTGGGCAGAACATGAATTGTACCGCCCCAGTGATGTTCAAGAAATCATTCTGACCAAAATAAGTACCGACCTCTCAAGTACTGATGTAGTGGTTGCTCCAGAACCACATATCAATTATCCAGGAAAGGGGTCGGCAACCCTTGTCAATAGTACAAAGGGCACGGTCAACTTTCGAAAGGGTGATGAATGGTTGGGCTTTCAAGACAAAAAAGTATCTGTTTCCCTTCAATTTTCTAAACCTACCCCGGTGTCAAAGGTCTTGGTAGGTGTTTTGGCCGACCATAATTCATGGATTTTTCTGCCCAGCTCAGTACTGGTTGAAGCACGTCAGACCAGTATTGGCAGTATCGAACTCCCCTACCCATTGGAACGAGAAAAACCAAATTCTACATTTATAGAAGTTGAAGTTGAAAAAGGTAATTATAAAAACTTGATAATCAATATTTTTGCATTGGAGTCAATTCCTGGTTGGCATGAAGGAAAAGGCACACCGCCTTGGCTTTTTGTCGATGAAATACTGATAGAACCCTGATTTATGCAGATAGGCAATTTACACCCCTTACTGGTGCACCTCCCAATCGGTATCATCATTATGGCCTTTTTGATGGAGCTGCTTCATTTTCGGAAACCCTCTACCGTAAGTCGAGATGCGTTGCTGTTCGTTTTGGGCACGGGCGCTTTGTTTTCCATTCTTTCACTGATCTCAGGCTGGTTGCTGGGCGATACGGGGGGCTATGATCCTGAACTGTTGAACGATCACAAATGGATGGCCGTGGCCTTCACGGTAACCTGTACGGCCTTGTTCTTCGTCAAATGGAGCAAGAAAGAGTGGGCCAAAAAAACCTATTTTCCACTATTGTTGGTGACCGTGGCCTTGCTCTTCATCACCGCCCATTATGGGGGCAACATCACACATGGTGAAGATTTTTTGTTCAAAGATAGAAGCGGAGCAGTCATTGAGATTGAAGATGTTGATAAAGCCAGGGTATATGCCCAAATCGTGCAGCCTATCTTTGAAGCGAAATGTGTGGGTTGCCACAACACGAACAAGGTGAAAGGGGGGCTCATGCTCACTTCAAAGGAAGAAATACTTGCCGGCGGTGATACTGGAGGCCTTTTCGATACCCTTTCTGATGCAAATAACACCCTATTGGTGCATCGCATCACATTGCCATTAGAAAACGAAGAGCACATGCCCCCAAAGGGAAAATTGCAATTGACCGACGAAGAAAAGTTGTTATTGCAATGGTGGGTCGACAATGACAATTGTTTTGACTGCATTGTCGAAAATCTGGAAGCCGATGATAAAACCTCGGCCGCACTTGCTTCCTTAGAAGTAGACCGTTCAACTCGTGCCTTGATTGCCAAAGAGCTTGACATGCCTTCACTAGAAAACTTGGCAGCGTTGCGACTACAAAACATTGATGTACAACCCTTGGCTGCCGAAAGTCCCTTATTGATTGCAAATCTCTCAAGAAGAAAAGACCTTTCAGAAAAAGAATTTGAACTTTTGCGCAAGGTTGATGAACACATTGTCGAACTGAACCTTGCCCACTCTAACTTCAACGATACACTGGCCCCCTTCTTAAAAAAGTTCAAAAACTTGACGAAATTACAGTTGCGGCAGACCAAGGTTACAGCCGAGGGTTTGGCCCATTTAAAAAAACTGGAGTATCTCGAATCGCTGAATCTTTTCGGAACGTCCATTTCAGCAGAAGCATTACAAAAAATCAGTGAAATTCGGTCCTTGAAAGATCTGTACCTAGACCCTACCCTATCAAGTTCGGATCTGGCGATACTTGATACAGACCGCATTACCCTATATGGCAAAGACATCGACAGCCTTTTTGCTTCAAGTGAGTTGGTTCCGCCGGTTATTTTGACCGATGGTGAAATTTTCAACGATTCACTTTTGATCACCATAAGCAATGTATTCGAAGATTCAAAGACTCGGTACCGTATAATGGGCAGACAGAACGACTCCATTGAATTTGAATATCAAAAGCCGTTTTATCTAAAAGAATCAGCTACTTTGATCGCCTATACCGCCAAAGAGGGATGGAAGCCCAGTGAACCCAGTAAGGCCATCTTTCTGAAAAGTGGCGCCAAGATTACCAAGGCTTCGTTTGCCTCGCCCCCACACCAAAAATATATTGCGGCAGGTGCCAAAACATTGATCGACAAAAAAAGAGGCTCTACCAATTTTGTAGATGGCAATTGGGTAGGGTACGAAAGATCTCATTTATTGGCCACGGTCGAGCTTGAAAAGGCCACCGAAGTTTCCAGTATAGCCGTGGGGCACCTTTCTGCCGCTGATAACTGGATATTTTCGCCGGTAGGCTACAAAGTCTGGGGCTCTTCTGACGGCAAAAACTACCAACACCTCAGAACTATTGAACTACCGCCCAATCCCCCATCTACTGACATTCAGTTAAACCTTTTCAACATTGATTTTCCTAAGACAACCTTAAAAAGTGTACGGGTTCAGGTCAGAAACCAACTGAAGAATCCTGATTGGCATCAAAATCCTGGTGGTGACAGTTTTATCTTTATCGATGAGATTGTCTTGAACTAATGTTTTTTGATGTTACCCTTTTCTATACCTTGTATACGGGTAACATCCTTTTTCAATTAGACGTACCTTTGCGTTATGGGCAATGTAATTTCAGAAAGAATCGCCGATTTTCTAAAAGATTTTCCTCCATTCAACGTATTTGACAAAAATCAGCTTCACGAGTTGGCCGTTGAGGTAACGGTCATGTACAAAGCCAAAAATACAGTTGTCTTCAATGTTGATGATAAAGCTCTTGATAGTTTTTATGTGGTACACAAAGGCGCCGTGGCCTTGTGGAGTACAGCTGAAAAAGTGGTCATCGATATTTGTGACGAAGGAGATATTTTCGGATTGCGTCCACTCATAGCCCAAGATAATTATAGACTGCAGGCAAAAACTGAGGAAGAGAGTATTTTGTACGCCATTCCTATTGAAATCTTTAAGCCGTACATAAAGAAGAATGAAAGGGTAATGAATTTTTTGGTGGAAAGTTTCGCATCAAACACCCGAAATCCCTATGACAAAAACCATAAAGGGCAGCTTTTGGGAGATACCGCACAGTTTAATCCGAACAATACCGGCTCACGATTGCTTGATCTACAGCCCGTAGAGTTTTCAGGTGAGATTACCTCAGCTACCGAAGATACCACGATAAAGACCATTGCCCAAAAGATGACCAAGAAAGGCATCGGGGCCATGCTTATTGAAAAAGAAGATTTGCCCATCGGTATTTTGACCGATAAAGATCTGCGGAACAAAATAGCAACAGGTGATTTTTCCATCGATGCGAAGGCAAAGAGCCTAATGTCTTCACCTGTTATCACCTACCCGCCCAATTTAACGATTACCCAGGCCCAAATGGCCATGATGAAAAACAACATCAGCCATTTGGTACTTACCGAAGACGGTACGGTAAACGCAAAGGCCGTCGGCATTCTTTCGAAACATGACATCATGCTTTCTTTGGGAAACAATCCAGCGGTTCTGGTAAAGGCCATTAAACGTGCCCGCTCTTGTGAAGAAATAAAGCCCTTGAGAAAAGGGGTGGTCAACTTGTTAAGGGGCTATCTAGATCAAAATATTCCCATGGCACTGGTTTCCAAGATTATTTCAGAGCTCAATGACGCCTGTATCAAACAGGTCATCGAGCTTTCATTGGCACAGATGGAAAAAGAGCCTCCTGTCAAATTTGCCTGGCTGGCCATGGGAAGTCAGGGAAGAAGCGAACAGTTACTGCATACCGACCAAGACAATGCCCTGCTTTTTGAAGATGTGCCAAAAAGCAAGTTTGAAAGTACAAGGGCCTATTTTTTGGATTTGGCCAAAAAAATCACCCTTGGCCTCAATACCATTGGCTACGATTATTGCCCTGCCGATATGATGGCCTCAAATCCCAAATGGTGCAACAGTCTTTCTGGGTTTAAAGACATGACTTCAAAATGGATAGTAAGACCAGGACCCGAAGAGGTTCTTCTCTCTTCAATATTCTTTGACTACAATAGAGCCTATGGCGACAAGAAGTTGGTTTCAGAACTCTCACATTTCATCTTTGATACCGTCGAGAAATACCCTATTTTTTTAAGCCATTTGGCAAGTAGTGCTTTAATGAACCCTTCCCCCTCAGGTTTTTTTAGACAGTTCTTGATTGAGCAAGATGGTGAACACAAAGATTTTTTTGATCTGAAAAAAAGAGCCCTGATGCCCTTGGTCGATGCGGCCAGGGTCTTGATTCTATCACACAACATTCCTGATATCAGTAATACCTGGGAACGTTATGAGAAGCTCGCAGAGGTAGAGCTAAGCAACAAAGACATTTATATGGCCTGCAGCTATGCCAGCAAGGCATTGTTAAAATTTCGAACGAAACAAGGTTTGCTGCACAATGATTCTGGCCGCTACATTTCATTGGAAAAACTGAGCAAGGAAGAAAAAATGAAACTTAAACGGACTTTCAAGACCATAAAGGAAATTCAAGAGCTATTGAACATCAGGTTTATGGTATCAAGGGTTCGTTGATCTACGGAGTGTCAATATTAGACGAGAACCATGCATTTTTTAGTTATTTTTTTGCCATTTGAAACGGTTTTAGCAAAACAAAGCCCGGCCACGCTTAAGAAAATCAATGAAGAAAAATGGAAGAAGGGCAAAAAAGGTAGTTTTTGGATTAATGTGAACACCCTCTAATATATGGCCAAACAGAAAAATACCTATCCCAAGTTTTGGAAGACCTATGCCGACACCTTCGAAAGGGCACTGCCAGACGAGATAGAAGAAGTTGATTTTGTTGTCTTGGATACGGAAACCACCGGATTTGACTTCAAAAAAGATAGGATTCTGAGTATTGGCGCGCTGAAAATCAGCAATGGAACGATCAGCCCAAAAACTTCTTTCGAGCTGTTTTTGCAACAAGAAACCTTCGATTCAAAAACAGTTCAAATACATGGCATTCTAAAAAAGACCAAAATCGAGCAGATAGGTGAACTGGAAGCCTTAAAAACCACATTAAAATTATTGGAAAGATCGGTTTTGGTGGCACATCATGTCGCTTTTGATGTAAGAATGCTCAACGAAGCATTAAAACGTAACGGTCTTCCAAGGTTGAAGAATCCAGAATTGGATACTTCGGTACTGTACAACAAAAGTCTTGCTAAAAGCAAACGGAAAAAAGAAGGCCATTACAGTTTAGATGAACTTGCCAATACATTCAATATACCCAAAACAGATCGGCACACTGCTCTGGGAGATGCCTATATCACTGCAATCGCCTTCCTTCATATCATGGAAAAATTAAAACCTGTCTCTCTAAAGCAACTGCTGAAAAAAGACAGGTTTGGGTGGTTATGGAACAGCTTCTAAAGCGCCTCTTCCATAATCTGATCTACTACTTCTGGGTTTAACAAAGTCGAGGTGTCACCTAGATTACCGGTATCTTTGGAAGCAATTTTTCTCAATATCCTTCGCATGATCTTTCCACTACGTGTTTTGGGAAGCCCGGGTACGAATTGAATTTTGTTCAGCTTGGCAATGGGCCCTATTTTGTCAGAAATCTGTTGATTGATCTCTTTTCTCAAATTATCCCTGTCACGCGTTTCTCCTGTTTCTTTGAGTATTACATATCCATAGAGCGCATTACCCTTAATATCGTGGGGAAAACCGACAATGGCAGATTCTGCCACGGCAGGATGTTCGTTAATGGCATCTTCGATTGGTGCCGTACCCAAATTATGGCCCGAAACGATAATGACATCATCGACCCTACCGGTAATTCTGTAATAGCCCACCTCATCTCGAAGGGCGCCATCACCGGTAAAATAATTATTTGCGAACGCAGAGAAATAAGTATCCTTATACCGCTTGTGGTCACCCCAAATGGTACGGGCAATCGAGGGCCATGGAAATTTGATGCACAGTCTCCCCTCAGCCGGGTTTCCTGAAATCTCATCGCCATTATCATCCATCAACGCGGGTTGTACCCCTGGCATGGGCAAGGTCGCATAGGTCGGTTTGGTCGGTGTAGAAAATGGAATGGGCGAAATAAGGATTCCTCCTGTCTCGGTCTGCCACCAAGTATCTACAATCGGACTTTTCTTATCGCCGACATGGTCGTTGTACCAGTGCCATGCCTCTTCATTGATGGGCTCACCTACCGTACCCAAGACCTTTAAGCTCGAAAGGTCATAGTTGTTGACGAAATCAAGATTCTCTTTGGCCAGTGCGCGAATTGCTGTCGGAGCGGTGTAGAATTGGTTGATTTTGTGTTTTTCCACAATTTCCCAAAATCGCCCAAAATCAGGAAAAGAGGGAACCCCCTCGAACATGACCGTAGTGGCCCCATTGGCCAACGGGCCATACACAATGTACGAATGCCCCGTAATCCAACCTATATCGGCCGTACACCAATACACGTCATCTTCACGGTACTGAAATACGTTTTTAAAGGTATAGGCCGTATAGACCATATATCCTGCCGTGCTATGCATCATGCCCTTAGGCTTTCCAGTAGAACCCGATGTATAGAGAATGAACAATGGGTCTTCAGCCTCCATAATCTCGGCCGTGTAATCGGCATAGGCTTTGTCCAACAAAGGTTGAAGCCAATGGTCACGCCCATCTTTCAAGTCGATTTTATCGCCTGTTCGCTTCACGACAAGTACTGTCTTGACGCCCTTGCACTGGTCTAAGGCCTCATCAACTATGCCCTTTAAATCTATGGTCTTGTTGCCACGGAAAGAGCCATCAGAGGTAATTACCATGGTGGCATCACAATCGTTGATTCGGGTGGCCAGTGCTGTGGATGAAAATCCGGCAAACACTACAGAGTGTATGGCACCAATGCGGGCACAGGCCAATACAGAAACCGCCAATTCTGGAATCATGGGAAGGTAAATACAAACCCTATCACCTTTCTTCACCCCTTTGTCTTTGAGCACATTGGCCATTTTACAAACCTGCCTATGCAACTGCCTATACGTGATATGGCGTGCCTCTTCTTTCGGATCATTGGGCTCAAAGAGTATGGCTGTCTTATCGCCACGTATGTGCAGATGACGGTCTAGGCAGTTCTCGGTAATGTTCAATTTTGCTCCTTGAAACCATTTGATCTCAGGCTTGGTAAAATCCCACTCCAGTACCTTGTCCCATCTTTTACGCCAGACAAAATGCTCTTCGGCCACTTCTTCCCAAAAGCTTTCCGGGTTTCTTACCGACTTGCGATACACTTGATAATACTCTTCGAGATGTTTTATGTGATAATTACTCATGATAGTGGTTTTTGTTCATTTATTTGATATTCAGTCTGTATTAAACAATCATTTTTTCGACATCGGTTACCACCTTTTTTATGGAAAATGGTTTGGTAATATAACTGTCGGCGCCTAGTTCAAATCCTTTTTCAATGTCATCCAGTTTGTTTTTGGCCGAAATAAAGATGACTTTGGCCTCTTTTAAGTCTTTGTTTTTTCTTAGCTTCTTTAAGGTTTCATAGCCGTCCATTTTGGGCATCATGATATCCAAAAGAATGACATTTGGAAGTTCTTCGCCCGCGATATCCAATGCTTCCGTACCGTCTCTTGCGATAAAGACCTCAAAATCTTTCTTTTTGAAAGCATATTCCAAAGACATCACAATGTTGGGTTCGTCATCTACGATCAAAATCTTTTTGCTCATCTTGCCTTGGGTATTGTAAACATCAATCTAGCACCTCCATCAAACTTTTGGTCTGCCCATATGCGACCCCTGTGGCCTTCTACAATTTTTTTGCAAATGGCCAGGCCAAAACCACTGCCCTGTGGCTTTTTTATGTTTTGGTTTCTCGATTGAAAAAATTTTTCAAAAATATACTTATGGTCTTCAGAAGCTATACCGCGCCCGTTATCCTCAACACAAATGGTTATTTCTTGCTCTTTTTCTTCCAATAGTATCTTGATAATGCCTTTTTCCTTTTCAGTAAATTTCAAGGAATTGGACAAAAGGTTGGTGAGTACTTGAAGAATGCGGTCTTCGTCATAAAGCCCTTCTAAATACTCAGCTGCCTCAAAGTGTACCGCTACCCCTTTTTTAACGGCAATCTGTTCAATGCCATTGATCGCCTTACGTATGGTGTCGTTAATTTTTCGAGACTGTAGATCGAGTTCTGTTCTGTTGGAGGACAGCTTTTCCAAATCCAAAATATTATGGATCAATTTAGCCAATCGGTCGGTATCTTTGCTTATATTTTGCAAGAACTGTTGCCTTAGTTCAGAAGGCATGTTTTCATCTTCAAGAACTTCTGACGCCGCCTTTATGGATGTGATGGGCGTTTTGAGTTCATGTGCGACAGTATCCAAAAACTCATCTTTGAGCCTATCGTGAACGCGCAATTCTTCATTGGCCGATTGCAATTGGGTAGCCATACGGGACAGTTCTTCAGATTTTTCCATCAACAATCTATTGTTCGCCTTGGTCTCTTTGTTCTCTTCCAAAATATTGAGCACTTCCATCAAACCGATAGGTGTCTCTTTTGAGACCGATGACAACAGAATTTTGGCAGATGCGCTTCCTATAGATCCGGTAAGCAGTTTTTCAGAAAAGTTTATCAATCTAGAATCTGCTTTTTCTTCTTGTTCTGAAATGTTATAACGCTTATTGAAAACTGAAAGGGCGCGTTGTGTGCGGTCTTCTCCCAGAAAGCGGGTCAACAATCTTTTGATATCTGCCACATAGGCCTCCCCTTTCCATACAAAGGCATCTTCTTGAAGGTTCTCATAGTTTTCATGATGTACGAACATCTCAGCGTAATTTCGCTCCCTATAGTTGCCCTTTGCCAATAAAGACAGCCCTACAAAAGCAGAGGTGTTAAAGCTCATGCTCCATAAAAAAGCATTGCTCTCAGGGGTCAAATAGTCGATTCCGAACAGCTGGGAGGGCTTTAGCCAAGCGTAGCCGAACAAGCCATTTTCAATCAGATCTGAACCTGGGGAAACCACGTTGACGATAATGGGAAGCAGAAGGGTATAGGCAACCACGGCTATTCCGATCAACATGCCCACATGGGCCGCCCTTGCCGTACCCCTGCGCCAAAAAAGTCCCAAAAAGAACGATGGTGCCAATTGCGCTATAATGACAAATGAGATCAACCCAATTGAATACAGCGAAAGCTGGGTCGAAAACTGAACGTAAAAGAAATACGATACGATTATCAACAGAAAAATGGCGATTCTTCTGATATTCTTGATGCTTTTCGCATTGGCCTCTGGGTTGCCCTCAACCAATTTCTTTATAAAACCATAGGGAATGATGATGTTATTGCTCACCATGGTCGAAAGGGCGAGCGTAGAAACCACGATCATGGAAATCACCGCCGAAAACCCGCCTATAAAAACCAATAACGAGAGCAATATATTACCTTCTTTAAGTGGTAAAAGCAAGGAGTAATAATCGTGATTGACCGACTCTGAAAAACTTAGGTTTCCCGCCCAAGCAACAAAAATTACGAAAACATTGAAAAGCAGCAAATACAGTGGAAACATCCAAATGGCTTTTTTTAGATGGTTCACATCTTGATTTTCGACCACGGCCACATGAAATTGTCTTGGCAATAAGAAAATGGCGAAAAAAGAGAGTAAAATGGTGAACATCCAATTAAACCCATTTTCTAAATTACCGAACGAGGTCAATTGTTCAAAATTTGCCGTTTGCGATGCCTTTTGATATAGATCTGTAGTTCCATCAAACAGAAAGTACACCACAAAAACTCCGATGACAAGAAAAAAAACAAGTTTTATGATAGACTCTAGGGCCACTGTGGCAATGATGCCCCTTTTGCCCTGGGACGCATCTGTAGAACGTGTTCCGAAAAAAGCGACAAAGACCGCGATCAACAGAGCGATATAGAAAGTGGAATCATCGAATACCCCTGTTGCGACATAGCTATCTTCCTTAGAAACCAGGGCAAAGGTTTCAGAGACCGCTTTTAGCTGCAGGGAAATATATGGGATTATGGCCAAAAGGCAGGTCAATGTGACCAAAGCCCCCAAGAATCTGTTATTTCCATAACGCAACGAAACGAAGTCTGCAATACTTGAAATTTTGTGCTGTTTTGATATGCGGATGATTTTACGCATCAAAACGATCCAAAGAGGTAAAGCGATTACCGGACCCAAGTAAATGGCCAAAAAGCTTATTCCTGATTTTGATGCAATGCCAACACTGCCATAATAGGTCCAGGCCGTGCAATAAACCGCCAAAGACAACACATAAACATAAGGGTTGTCGACCCATCGGCTTTGGCTCTTTTTTTCAGACCAATAGGCCAAGAAAAAGAGAAATGCCAAATAGGCAATGATAATCAGTATCAGTACATAATTACTCATAGAATTTTCTGAGAATGATGTATGAAGCGATAATGGCGATCGACCAACTCAAAAAAATGAAAACATAAAAGACCGGAAAACCAAAAACTTGGAAATCAGAATCGAAAAGGGAGACGAATGGCACATTCCAAAGAAAGAAAAGTACCAATGCCATCACCACCAATTTTTGTTGATGCCTTTTTTTCATTTTCATGGGTTGGGTCGTTCACTTAAAATTACAAAAACGGTGCGGCATACACATACCACACCGCTTTATATAACCAACTAAATATAATCAATGTGAAGTGGCTTCACCAGCTCCACTGGGAATTCTGATGTTCTCAACGATATCTTGTACATCTTCCGGTGGTTCTTCAGTGAATTTATTCACTATAAGGGCCACTGCGAAGTTGACCACCATGGCTATGGTTCCAAAACCTTCGGGCGAAATACCGAACCACCAGCCATCTTTCAATCCTGCGACTGCCTCTTTTCCACCATCAAAAATGCCGAACTTGAACTTGAGCATGTAGAACAACATCAGCGATATACCGACTATCATACCGGCAATGGCGCCCTTGCTGTTCATCTTTTTGTAGAAGATACCCAAGATAATGGCCGGGAAGAAAGATGCCGCTGCCAAACCGAAGGCCAGTGCCACCACGGCCGCGACAAAGCCTGGAGGGTTGATACCGAAGTACCCCGCGATGATTACAGCGCCAACGGCTGAAATACGTGCGGCCCAAAGCTCTCCTTTTTCTGAAAGATCGGGATTGAACACGTTCTTGATCAAATCGTGTGAAACTGAAGATGAAATCACCAGTAAAAGTCCGGCGGCAGTCGATAGGGCCGCTGCCAAACCACCTGCGGCCACCAAGGCAATTACCCAAGCGGGCAAATTTGCAATTTCAGGATTTGCCAATACCATGATGTCGCGGTCAACGGTCAATTCATTGATGGTCGCATCTGCGACATACTGAATTTTTCCATCGGAATTTTTGTCATCAAATTTTAAAAGGCCGGTATCTTCCCAGTTTTTGAACCATTGGGGCATAGCTGCATATTCTTGATCACTGACCGTCTCTATCATATTGGTTCTGGCGAATACGGCAACGGCAGGTGCCGTGGTGTACAAAATAGCGATGAACAAGAGGGCCAAACCTGCTGATTTTCTGGCATCGCGCACTCGTTTCACCGTAAAAAAGCGAACAATGACATGGGGAAGACCCGCTGTGCCCACCATTAAGGCAAATGTTATGGCAAATACATCTATCAAACTTTTAGACCCGTTCGTGTATTCAGCAAAACCGAGTTCAGTTGACAGTCCGTCGAGTTTATCAAGAAGATAGGTGCCATCGGCCAAAGTTCCACCGAACCCAAGTTGTGGAACCGGATTTCCCGTCATCTGAATCGAAATGAAAATCGCCGGTACCATGAAGGCAAAGATCAATACGCAATACTGCGCCACTTGGGTATAGGTAATGCCCTTCATGCCGCCCAATACGGCATAGAACAAAACGATTACCATACCGATGACCACGCCGGTGTTGATATCTACCTCGAGAAATCTTGAAAAGACAATGCCCACGCCCCGCATTTGGCCCGCCACATAAGTGAATGAGACTATCAAGGCGCAAACCACCGCAACTACCCTAGCGGTCTTTGAATAGTATCTTTCCCCAATGAAATCAGGTACGGTGAACTTTCCGAATTTTCGAAGATAGGGCGCCAGAAGCAATGCCAGAAGCACATAACCCCCTGTCCAACCCATCAGGTAGACGGCACCATCGTAGCCAGCGAAGGAAATGATACCCGCCATTGAGATAAATGAGGCCGCTGACATCCAGTCTGCAGCGGTCGCCATACCATTGGCCAATGGCGAAACACCACCGCCGGCGACGTAGAATTCTTTGGTAGAGGCCGCTTTTGACCAAATGGCAATGCCTATGTAAATGGCAAAAGTGATACCCACCAAAATATATGTCCAAAGTTGTACATCCATGATTTTTAGTTTTGTCGGTTAGTTAATCTTCGTCGTACCCGTATTTTTTATCCAGTTTGTTCATCAAGCGTACATAAACGAATATCAAGACTACGAATACGTATATGGATCCCTGTTGGGCAAACCAAAATCCGAGTTTGAATCCGCCAATGCGAATGTTGTTCAAAGCATCCTTAAAAATGATGCCGGCACCATAAGAGACCAAAAACCAAATTGTCAATAAGATGACCAAGTATTTAAGGTTCTCTTTCCAATAGGCCGTGGCCTTTTGTTGTTTTTCTGTCATAATTTGTTGGTTTATAAGTAAATCATTGCTTGAAGGGTCAAAACCCCGGTACTATCGCCATCTCCAACTTTTGAGTTGGAATATTCAAAACTCAGCTTAGAATGGTGGCCCGTCATGAAAATATTGGCCCCGATCCCAAATCTGGTGGCATTGTCATCTATGGCATCTATCGTTCTTGTGTTGTAAGACAGGTAGGGCTGAAAACGGGTTTTGTCTTTTGGTCCGGGCACCAAATACCCCACATGGCCGTACAGCATATTTCCCGTAGCATACGGTCCGAAATTAAAATCTTCGCCATAATCATTGTTCTGATACACGGCATAAGCGGTAATGGCAGAACCATCTTGGCCCAAGGGGGCGTCATAGAAGGCATCGACCGCAAAAATGTTTACATCCTCACCTTGCAGATCTCCTCCTGCATCGGCAATGACCGAACCGTTTGGATGTGCCAAAAATCCCGCACCGATATTGAATATCGTCTTACTGCCCAAATAGGTACCCACCTTGTAAGGTAAAAAGTTTGATTCTTGATCCAAGAAATTGTACGAGAAATAACCTTGTACCAATTTTCCCGCATCCCTCGATCCCAAGAGTCGTCTACCGGCATAAACTGCTGGCCCATTTAGTACGGGATCGACATTTTCCTGTAGATTATCGGCAACGGCTTCATCTAATGACAAATTGTAGAAGAACTTGCCAAACTTGCCCTTGATATAAATGCCAATATGCCTGGCAAATTGATCTGATAGGCCCAAAACCGCCCATGATTGTCTGTTGTTGTCTAAAGTCATGAAATTGAGCGTACTCTGACTATTCAGCCTGGAGATGCCGTTCCAATAGTGTAAGCCCGCCCCCATTTGGTGATCTTTTGCATATGACCATTCTCCCCAAAAACCATGAAAAAACAATTGTGAATTTGGGCCTGTACCTGTCGGACTTTGATTTTCACCATTCAATGAGTTGAGTCCGAAATGGGTCAAGATCATAAACTTTTTGTTCAATTGGGTAAATGTCAAAAGCCGAGCCCTTCTTACACTTAGGTTCAGTTGGCTTTCTTCGTCAGAAACGTTATCGTTGTATTGTGCCCAAAACTGGCCCCAAGCAATTATTCGTAGATACTTTGAGCCATCTTCGTTAAATTTTACTTTATAACCACCCGTATATTCGGTGTTTCCCTGTGAAAATGTCAATGTAGTGACCAGCAACAAAAGTACCGGCACAAGAAATGTTCTTTTCATTTTTTAAGATGTTATCGGTTTTGTTGCATGCACCGCGAACATCTAAAAAAAATAATGTCAAATAAAAGTTAATATAGTTTATTGTAAATTAAGTATAGTTATTCTCTGAAACGTTCCCATTTGATTAACATGAACTTATCACCCAGTTCGGTCACCAAAACCCCAGCACCAGTTATGTTATCTGCGTCTTGAAAATATTTCTGTAGCTCATCACGGTTAAGGATCTTATAGGTTGGGTGGTATTTCGAATTATAGGGCCTCTTAATGTTGTACTTACGCACCCAATTCATTACCGAAACATGTGACACGCCTAAAATTCGCTCTATTTCACGATATGTCAATCCCTCTAAATATAGCTGCAACGCCTTGTTGACATAGTAATCATCAATTTGTTTTCCCAATTTTCCAACAGTGAAGTAATAGCCACATGACTTGCACTTGTACCTTTGTCGATTTTTTATGATTCCTGATTTTGTAAACTTGGTCGACGAGCAATTCGGACAGGATTCCATATGTAACTATATTTATTTAGCATAAATATATTAATTTAGCACAATATATCAATATTGTCTAATGATATTGAATATGACGTTCAACAGATAGACGATCAATGAAGTATTTGGAAAGCTTTAAAAAATGTGTTCTAATTACTAGGCAAGCCTATTAAGATATTCGGCCACGTTGTTGCCAATACGTTCGTGAATGTTTGAAATATCGGCTTTTTCAAAGGTTTCACCCGTGATGCTTTCATAGAGCTCGATATATCGTTCAGAGACCGAATCGATATAATCATCGCTCATTTCGGGAACCGTCTGGCCTTTCAATCCTTGAAAATTATTGGAAATCAACCATTGGCGCACGAATTCTTTTGAAAGTTGCTTTTGGTGCTCTCCGCTCTCTTGCCGTTCTTCATATCCCTCGGCGTAGAAGTAACGGGAAGAATCTGGAGTATGGATCTCATCGATCAATACAATTTCACCTGCCGCTGTCTTACCGAACTCATACTTGGTATCGACAAGAATCAAACCACGCTTTGCCGCTATTTCAGTACCTCGCTGAAACAGCTTCCGTGTATAGTCTTCTAAAACCAGATAATCTTCTTCTGAGACGATGCCGCGCAAAATGATTTCTTCCCTAGAAATATCCTCATCATGGTCTCCCTTTTCTGCCTTGGTCGCCGGTGTTATGATGGGTTCGGGAAACTTATCATTTTCTTTCATGCCATCAGGCATCGGCATTCCGCACAGGTCACGTTTGCCCGCTCTATATTCACGTGCGGCATGACCGGAAAGATAACCTCGTATGACCATTTCAACCTTGAAAGGTTCACAAGCTCTGCCCACGGCCACATTTGGGTCAGGGGAGGCAATCAGCCAATTGGGAACCAAGTCTTCTGTGGCTCGCATCATTTTGGTAGCGATCTGGTTCAAAATCTGCCCCTTATAGGGAATGCCCCTGAGCATCACCACATCAAAAGCCGAAAGACGATCTGTGGCGATCATGACCAAAATATCGTTCTTTAGACGATACACTTCCCGCACCTTTCCCTTGTAGACTGATTGTTGCCCCGGAAAAACAAAATTGGTGTTCATCAAGGTGTTTGACATACCCCCTAATTTTGGTGTTCAATAGTCTTATAGGCAGAAATCACCTTTTTGACAAGACCATGTCGAATGACATCCTTATCATCAAGATGTATGATCTCAATGCCCTTGACATTCTTCAGAATGAGAAGGGCCTCTTTGAGCCCTGAGATGACCCGTCGTGGCAAATCAATCTGGCCAGGGTCACCCGTAAGCAAAAATTTGGCGTTCTTGCCCATTCGTGTCAAGAACATTTTCATTTGGGCATGGGTAGTGTTTTGGGCCTCATCCAAAATCACAAAGGCATTATCGAGCGTACGGCCCCGCATAAAGGCCAAAGGTGCGATCTGTACGGTGCCGTCCTCTATAAATTTCATCAACTTTTCATGGGGGATCATATCGCGAAGCGCATCGTACAGGGGCTGCATATAGGGATCTAGTTTTTCTTTTAGATCACCTGGAAGAAATCCTAAATTCTCACCCGCTTCGACTGCAGGGCGGGTCAAGATTATCCTTCTGACCTGCTTTTCTTTCAATGCCTTTACCGCAAGCGCCACACCAGTGTAGGTTTTTCCCGTACCCGCTGGGCCAATGGCAAAAACCATATCGTTCTTCATACAGGCATCGACCATTTTTCGCTGGTTCACCGTCTGTGCCTTGATCAATCGACCACTGACACCATGCACCAAAACATCACCACTTGTCGACGAGCCCTCGTACTCTTCTTCGCTAGAGCTTGTCAACACACGTTCTATCATGTTTTCATCAAGCTTGTTGTACTTAGCGAAACGTTCGGTCAGCATATCAAAGCGGCGGTCGAACTCCTCAAGCATTTCTTCATCTCCATACACTTTTATTTTGTTGCCGCGGGCGACAATTTTAAGTTTCGGAAAGTATTTTTTCAGGAGTTCTATGTTCTCATTGCGATGCCCAAAAAATTCCCTTGGGCTGATTTCGGTGAGTTCTATGACAAGTTCGTTCAAAGAAATATAGTTGTTTAAGGATTCGTGGGGAGAATCGCAAATACTTCTTCCCTTTTGTGTAATTTTACCCCACAAACTTAACCAAAAAATCATTCTCAACGGGCAAAAACATATCAACACCACGGCATGCCAATCATAACTTTGACCACCGATTTCGGCTATAAGAACCATTTTGTCGCAGCCCTCAAAGGAACTATTTTAAAGTCGCTCGATGTTGTGGATATCGTTGATATTTCACATGATATTTCGCCTTTTAATATTCAAGAATGTGCTTATGTGTTGAAAAATTCATACAATCATTTTCCGAAGGGAAGCATTCATATTGTCGGGCTCGATTCAGAGATATCACCAGAAAACGAACATCTGGTGGTCATGATCGACGGACACTATTTTATAAGTGCCAACAATGGGGTCATGTCGCTCATAGCAGCAGAGACCGAACCCGAGAAAGTGGTTGAGATCAGCTTGCCGAACGTTGAAAAAAATGCTTTTCCCTCATTGGGCGTGTTTGTTCCCGTTGCCTGTCATTTGGCCCGTGGCGGCAAACTGGAAGTGGTGAGCAAACCTTTTGAAAATCTCAAGAGATTAAAGGATTTCGAGCCGCGGATCACCAACGAGGGCAAAACCATTGTAGGTAATATCATATATATTGATGGCTATGGCAATGTGGTCACCAATATTAAAAAGTCATTGTTCGAAGCCTATCGCAATGGTAGAAAATTTGAGATCATCGCCCGCACCAACAAGCTCACCACCATTCAATACAGCTATAATGGCATCATCAATTATACTCTTGAAAAAAACCAGCGAAAAGGTCCTGGTGATGCATTGGCACTGTTCAACACATCGGGCTATATCGAATTGGCGATATTTAAAAGTGACCTCAAGACCGTTGGAGGTGCTTCGACCCTACTGGGCCTGGGCTATCGCGATGTCATAACCATAAATTTTCTATGATGCTCATACGAATAGTCAAGCTTACCATAAAGAGCGAAAATATCGCTAGTTTTGAACGCATATTTGAAGAGACCAAACAATATATCAGAAATTTCGAGGGATGTCAATTTTTGGCACTGTACCGCGATACCAAAGACCCGAACATCTTTTTCACCCATTCGCATTGGGTCGATGATACAGCTTTACAGCATTATCGAAATTCTGAATTCTTCAAAACGGTATGGTCTAAGACCAAACCATTGTTCGATGCCAAACCAGAAGCCTATAGTATGACCCAAATAACAACCGTTAATTGATCTGTATGCTGGCCATTTTCAAAAGAGAGATTTCATCTTTTTTTGCTTCCCCCATCGGATACTTGGTCATCGGTCTTTTTTTGTTGCTGAGCGGACTATTTCTTTGGGTGTTCAAAGGGCCCTTTAATATTTTTGATTACGGTTTTGCAGATTTGGGCAATTTCTTCTTATTGGGTCCATGGGTCTTTCTCTTTTTGATTCCCGCCATTACCATGAAGGGGTTTTCAGAAGAAAAAAAGCTCGGTACCCTAGAGCTGTTGCTCATCAAACCCATTTCAACGACAAAAGTGGTATTGGGCAAGTTTTGGGGGGCGTTCACGGTCTGCCTTGTTGCCATTATTCCTACCTTAATTTATGTCTTTGCCATTTCAGCCCTGGGCACCACCGTTGCAAACTATGATTTGGGTATTGTTATCGGCTCGTATTTTGGCTTGTTGTTTTTAATGGCTGCCTATACCGCCATCGGACTGTTTGCCTCTTCGCTATCTGACAACCAGATTGTCGCCTTTATAACCGGCATCGCATTGAGTTTCTTTGTTTTCTACGGATTTGAGGCGCTGGCCACTTTGACGACAGATGGAAGTTTTCAAGAAACCCTGAAGTCTATGGGGGCCAAAGCCCATTTCGAACGCATCGCAAGGGGCATCATCGATACACGGGATGTTTTCTATTTTTTAGCCCTGACGCTCTTCTTTCTTTATCTGACACAACAAGTGATAAAATACTCTCTTAATGCAAAAAAACTGGGGATGGGCATTTTAAAGGGAATTATTTTTTTGCTGGCCATCAATTTTGTGGGCTCTTATTTATACAAGCGATTTGACCTGACTGAAGACAAGCGTTATACATTGTCTGAACCCGCTGTCACAGCCTCCCAAAAATTTGAATCGCCCTTACTTGTCGATGTTTTGTTGGATGGGAGCATTCCACCAGAGTTTACTCGGTTAAGAACCGAAACGGTATTGCTTTTAGAGCAATTTGCCGCCGAAAACCCAAACATCAAGTACAATTTAGTGGATCCGTTGGCAGATGTTACGCGTAGGGAACAGACGATACAAGACTTACTACAGATCGGCCTTACACCAGCATCGGTCACCATTGAGGAAGAAGGCAAGGTTTCACAAGAGTTGGTTTTTCCATGGGCCATGGTGAACCATAACGACCAAACGGTAAAGGTGCCCTTGCTCAAGAACAAATTGGGCAGCACTGCCGAAGAGCGCATCAACAATTCGGTACAGCAATTAGAATATGCCTTTGCCGATGCCTTCACCAAACTGGGCATCGAAGAAAGAAAGAAAGTGGTGGTCATCAAGGGCAATGGCGAACTCGATGATATCTATATAGCTGATTTTTTATCGACCATACGTGAATATTACGATATAGGGGCCATTACCCTCGATTCGATTGCCGGCAACCCCCAACAGGTTTTTGACCAATTGAAAGAATTTGATCTGGCACTGGTGGCCAAACCGACAGAACCTTTCACCGATGAAGAAAAATATGTGATGGATCAGTTTGTGGTCAATGGTGGCAAATCGATATGGTTGGTTGACAAAGTGACCATAGAATTGGACAGTCTTTTCAATGATGAGGGCAGTAATGTGGCCCTACAACGTGAATTGAACCTTGACGATTTCTTTTTTCGATATGGTGTGAGGGTAAATGCAGAATTGGTGAACGATATGTACAATACCCCCATTGTGTTGGCCACCGGCGACGGCAATGCCTCACAATACAATCCGTTGCCATGGCTGTACCATCCCATGATTTTTTCAAAGGATGATCATCCCATCAATAAAAACATCGAGGCACTTCGATTACAGTTTGCCAATAGCATCGACACCTTGCCAAACGCTTACCAGAAGACCATTTTGTTGCGATCTTCTCCCCTTTCGCGCGCCATGGGCGTACCCCAACAGATCAGTCTCAATAGCATCGACCAAGCACCTGACGCCAGCGATTATGAGGGCAAAGGCAATTTTGCATTGGCCGTTTTGATCGAAGGTGGTTTCAATTCAGCCTTTACCAATAGAATCAAGCCTGTTAATATCAAGGGGGCCTCAGAAAAAGGTGGTGACAATAAAATGTTGGTCATCGCCGATGGTGATATCATCAAGAACCAATTGAGAAATGGGCGACCTTTGGAGCTAGGTTATGACAAATGGACGAGCAATACCTACGGCAACAAAGAGTTTCTGCTAAATTGCATAAACTACCTATTGGATGATGCCGGACTTATAAACATTCGGAACAAAGAAGTTTCGATTCCGCTGCTCGACCCACAGAAAATTATGGCGCAAAAGAACAAATGGCGGTTGATTGCCATTGGGCTTCCGTTGGTTTTGATCCTTGTTTTTGGATTCTTGTTCAACTATTTTAGAAAGCGCAAATATGCAGGATAAGTGTTAATAAATTAGTTTCGTTCAAAAGTAGTTTTAAAATATCTTTGTTTTTATCGGTTTCGCGAAACGACAATTTTGAAAAGTGAGACCCAACAAAAATCTGTTTGATGAAATTCATTGTATCGAGCACCTATTTATTGAAGCAATTGCAGGTATTGGGAGGGGTTATCAACACCAGTAACACCTTGCCCATTCTGGATAACTTTCTATTTGACCTGAAAAAGAAAAAACTGAGCGTTTCGGCCTCTGACCTTGAGACCACCATGAGCTCGGTTCTTGAAGTGGAGTCAGATTCTGAAGGCGTCATTGCAGTACCTGCCCGGTTACTGCTGGAAACGTTGAAAACCTTCCCTGAGCAACCCTTGACCTTTGTGGTCGAGGATAATAATACGGTAGAGATCAGTTCCAACCACGGGAAATACGCGCTGGCCTATGCAGATGGTGCCGAGTTTCCCAAGGCTATTGAATTGTCAAATCCGAGTTCTACGACCATCTTGGGCGATATCTTGGCAACGGCCATTGATAAGACCATTTTTGCAGCAGGCAATGATGACCTACGGCCTGTGATGAGCGGGGTATTCTTTCAGTTTTCACCTGAAAATCTGACTTTCGTATCAACAGATGCCCACAAATTGGTTAAATACCAACGAACCGATGTCAGTGCCTCTGAGGTGGCCGAATTCATCATGCCCAAGAAACCCTTGAACCTTTTGAAGGGAATTCTGGCAGGCTCAGAGTCAGATGTTACGATAGATTACAATGAAAGCAATGCCAAGTTCACATTTGACAATACTGAGCTTATCTGTCGCTTGATAGATGGCAAGTATCCAAATTACGAAGCGGTCATTCCGAAAGAGAATCCGAATAAATTATCCATTTCAAGAGGGCAGTTTTTGAGTTCTGTAAAACGGGTATCCATCTTTTCAAACAAGACCACGCATCAAATTCGTTTGAAGATTGCTGGGGCAGAACTCAATATCTCGGCAGAAGATATCGATTACAGCAACAAGGCAGAAGAGCGGCTATCGTGCTCTTACCAAGGTGATGACATGCAGATTGGGTTTAACTCCCGCTTTTTGGTAGAGATGTTGAACAACCTTTCTTCTGATGAGGTTAGCTTAGAGATGAGCCTTCCCAATCGCGCAGGCATATTGACGCCCGCCGATGGCCTCGATGAGGGCGAGCACATCACTATGCTGGTGATGCCGGTCATGTTGAACAACTGATCCTTGGTCTAAAAGAAAGTCGGTCATTGCCCAACACTTTAGAAAAACCGTATGGTCAACACATAAGATGGTGGCTCTCCATTGGCTGCCTTGACTGCATTTATGATGGGCAGTACAAATCCTACAATTCCGACCCCGATCAAGGTCAAAATGCCCAATCCAAATAATAAAATGGCGGGTATGCTCAAAATGATATAGAGCAACAAGCTCAATTGTAAATTGATAATGGCCTTGCCATGCTCATCCATGCCCTCTACATTTTTTCGTGAGGTCAACCAAATGATCAGCGGTACGATGAAACCGCCAAAACCGGTTATGTAATGCAACAATTGGGTCAGGTGTGTGACCGACAGCAATGTGTTGTCTTTTCGTAAAACGCTTTGATTAACTATTTCCATGATATTTTGATTGATGATTCACTTATTGGTAGCAATCTTTCATAAAATGTTACAGCAAATGTCTTCTTTGTATTTTTGTCGGTATGCCATACACTGACAACATTATTGCCTTGGCCAGCCCATCGGGCATCGGTGCCGTGGCCCTGATCCGTATCTCAGGCCCTGATACCATGGCCATCGCCGCATCATTGTTTCAATCGGTTTCAGGAAAGGATTTGGCACAACAGAAAACGCATACCATTCACCTTGGCCATATTGTTGATGGTGACAAGGTCTTGGACAAGGTACTGGTTTCTATCTTCAAATCACCGAATTCTTATACGGGCGAAGATGTCATTGAAGTGTCATGCCACGGGTCACCGTACATTCAGCAGCAAATCGTACAACTTTTTTTGAGAAACGGTTGCCGAACGGCGACTGCGGGCGAATTTACCCTCCGAGCTTTCTTGAACGGTAAAATGGACCTGAGCCAAGCAGAAGCGGTTGCCGATTTGATAGCCAGCGATAGTGAAGCCGCACATCAAATTGCCGTGCAACAAATGCGTGGCGGATTTAGCAATGACATCAACAGATTGCGTGAAGAACTTTTGAACTTTGCCTCCCTTATTGAACTCGAGCTCGATTTTTCTGGCGAGGATGTAGAGTTCGCCGATAGGGAGAAGTTTGAGCATCTCTTGGTCGAGATTTCAGAAGTACTCAAAAACTTGATCGATTCTTTCGCTTTGGGCAATGTCATCAAAAATGGCATTCCCGTGGCCATTGTGGGTGAACCCAATGTGGGCAAATCTACCCTATTGAACGCCCTTTTGAATGAAGAAAGGGCCATTGTAAGCGATATACCGGGCACTACCCGAGACACCATTGAAGACCAACTATCGATTGGTGGAATCAATTTCAGGTTCATCGATACGGCAGGTATCAGAAAAACCGTAGATGTTGTAGAAGAAATCGGTATCAGGCGTACACTCGAAAAAATCGAACAGGCCAAAGTGGTCGTTTACCTTTTGGATGCCAAAAATGTAAAGGGACCCCATTCATTGAGTGAAATAGCCGCTATTCAAAAAAAACATCCAGACAAAGCCTTGGTCGTGGCCGCCAATAAGGTTGACGAACTATCAGAAAAAGAAAAATCTGCACTTGTGGCCATCCTTGAAGGCATAAAGGATGCAAAAATACTGCTACTCTCCGCTCAAAAAGGTGAAGGTCTTGAAGCTTTCAAAAACACATTGCTCGAATTTGTAAACATAGGTTCATTGAGTGGCAACGACACCATAGTAACCAATAATAGGCATTATAATGCACTTTTGAAGGCCCTGGAAGAGATTCAAAAAGTCAAAGAGGGTATTTCCAACGAATTGAGCAGCGACCTTTTGGCCATCGATATTCGCCAAGCGCTCTTTCATTTGGGAGAAATCACGGGAGAAGTCACCACCGATGATCTTTTGGGCAATATATTCTCGAATTTCTGCATCGGAAAATGAAAGAAATTGCCAATGTGATTGGTTTTTTTGGTATCATTTCTATATCCCTGCTCATGCTCCATTGGGCGGTTTATTGGAAAAAATGGGATGGAAGTACATTTCACGAGTATGTTTGGGGATTATCTTTCTTGTCTCACCTGTTCCAATACCCTAACTACTTCCTGGTTACATACATGTAATAGGCACCTAAAATTGATTCTCCATTTTCATCATTAAACCAACTTTGAATTTCAATATTTCCTTTTTCCAGTTCAAAGGTGAAATTGACGGCAACATCACCCCCTGAGGTTTTAATGGATTTTTCTTCATTTCCAGCTTTCATTCGTGCTGAAAATATTGGAAAGCTGGTACCTTCTATAAAGGTGCCGTCCGTTACCTTTTTCTCAGGAATTCCTTGTCTAAGACGAAACCCAGATTCTCTTGGCCAACGACGTAGTTCAAACTCATATTCTCCAGCTTTAGCAACGAATAAATGCCAAATTCCATTTTTTTTGGGTCCGTAACGGGTTTGTATTTGTTGGTCTACAAAGACATCGAGCCACTCGCATGCGGAAATCAGCATAGGGTTTTCATGTTCACTTCCGATAACAACACGTTGAGGTTCATATACTTCATCTTTTACTTCATCCCACCAATTATCGAGATGCGCCCTCATTTTTGCTACGACTTCAGGATTTTCTGCTGCTACATCATCATCTTGATACGGATCAGTTGAAATATCATATAACTCTCTATTTTCGAGCAATCGCCAGTTTTTCCATAACACCCCTGCACCATTTTTCATGGGAATGGCCGGGTTTTTAGTTGTATAGTTTACCTCGAACATAGGCATTCGACTATAGTTTATTACTAGCATTCTATCGTCTAGCTTTTCTTTTTCACCTGTAAGCAATGGGGAAAGGTCCACGCCATCTAACTTTTGGGGAATATCAGTAATACCCGACATTGACGCCAATGTTGGTAGTAAATCCTGAACATGACATAATTCGTCAATTTTTTCCGGTCGGTTCGACGAGCGTTCGGGTGTTTTCATTAAGAGGGGAACACGATGTCCACCTTCCCAGAGAGTCGTTTTCCCTCCTTTCATACCAGCGTTAAAATAGTCTTTCCCGAATGTGCTTCCGTTGTCGGTAAGAAAAACGACTATAGTATTTTCATCAAGACCCGATTCATCCAAAAAGTCTAAAAGCTTACCCATATTCTCATCAATATTGGCACCCATAGCTAAAAAACTAACCAACTCTCTTCGTTTTTTTTCGTCAAGATTTTCAAATAATTCAGGTTTCTTTTCCATTGCTTTTCGGATAGGATCCCGATAGCGGTTGGGAACGAAATGGGGCCAGTGTGCAGCATTGAGTGCTATGTAGGTGAAGAAGGGTTTTTCTGAATTGGCCCTGGCCTTCATCCATTTTATACTTTCATCAAAAAACACATCGGTACAATATCCTTTAAACGATTCCTTTTGCCCTTTGTGAATATACGTGTCATCAAAATAGTCGTTATCCCAATAATCGGGCAAACTGTTAATATGGGAAGATGGGAACCATATGGCTTTTTCAAAACCACGGTCTTCCGGCCTAAAAGGATAATTGTCGCCTAAGTGCCATTTTCCGAAAAGACCGGTGGCGTAATTGTTATCCTGGAATATATTGGCCATTGTTTTTAATTCAGGACGCAGTAAAGTCCTTCCGCTACTAACATTGATGGCGCCATTTCTAAAGGCATCCATTCCGGTCAACAGTTGTCCTCTTGTGGGAGTACACATGGGAGCCACATGGAAATCTGTAAATTGAATTCCTTCTTTAGCCAACCTATCTATATTGGGAGTATTTGTTATCGGGTTTCCATTAAATGAAAACTCACCATAACCTTGGTCATCGGTCATTATAATGATAACATTGGGAGGCACGTTTTTTTCCGGTGGATTCGAATTACATGATAAAAATACAATCGCAACAACATGGATTATAGTTTTGAGTTTTTTCATTTTCATTGAATTAACATGTTTATAGTAATTTCTGTTTTGTATTTGTTAGGGGGCTGAAATTGGCGACCACGTCGTTTTACGATTTGTTGTGAAAGATATTCGTAGGATAATTTAGCTTCAACTAAAGATTTTTTTTGTGCGTGATTTTTGTTGAAGAAATGTGTAGTTATTTTCCCCACTCCCTATTGGGATATGGACCCATTTCAAATTCCAACGTTCCGCCCTCCATCAGCTCTTCATGGGTGATGTAAGTGCGATTTGACATTTTACCATTCAATTTAAGGGACTGAACATATCTATTTGTTGACGATGTCTCTTTTGCACTTATTTTAAAAGTTCGAGAATTTGGCAATACTATTGTTGCTTTTGAAAAAATAGGGCTTCCTATTTCGTACTGCCCGGAAGCGGGGTTCATTGGGTAAAAACCCAATGCACTAAAAACATACCATGCTGACATTTGCCCACAGTCTTCATTACCACTAAGGCCGTCAAATCCGGTACTATATTGGCTTTCCAAAATCTCTCTGACCCAATATTGCGTCTTCCATGGCAATCCTGCCTTATTGAACATATAGGCAATATGGTGGCTGGGTTCATTGCCATGGGCATATTGTCCTATCAACCCCGAAATATCAGCAGAAACATTATCCCCTGAAATTTCTGAACTTTCCGTAAAAAGTTGTTCCAGTTTTTTTGTGAAGCTATCTCTTCCTCCATGAAGCTCCACAAAGCCTTGTACGTCATGTGGTACAAACCAGCTATGCTGCCAAGCGTTCCCCTCTGTATAATCGGTATGTTCTTGGTGATTGGAATATTTGGGGTCAAAAGGTTCGTTCCAACTTTTGCCGTCTTCCGATTTGCCTCGCATAAAACCCGTTTCAGCGTCAAATAGGTACTTGTAGGCCTCCGATCTATTTATAAAATAATCATAGTCATCATTTTTCCCCAAAGCTTTGGCCATTTGCGCTACGCACCAATCGTTGTATGCAAATTCAAGGCTTATGGTAACGGATTCATCCAATTTTGTATATGGTAGGTAACCATATTCTTTATAGAACTTTAGTCCACGAATATCACCCATCATGGTATTCTTGACCGCTTCATATGCCTTTTCGACATCATATCCCCGTGCTCCCTTCAAAAATGCCTCAACAATAACCGAAACCCCGTGATTACCTGTCATTGTATCGGTTTCATTGCCATATAATGTCCATACAGGTAGCCTACCTTGTTCGTCATAATACATAAGCATAGATTTTATAATGTCATTTACCCTTTCAGGCTGTAGGATATTTAGCAATGGGTTTTCAGCTCTAAAAGTATCCCATAGGGAAAGTGTTGAATATACTTCCCAACCTTTGGCCTTGGCAACACTATCATTCTGAAGTCTGAATTCACCGTTTACATCACTGAATAAAGTTGGGGCGATTTGTGAATGATATAAAGCTGTATAAAAAATGGTCTTAAGAGAATCTATGGGGGTTTCAACCCATATTTTGGACAGTGTCGCATCCCATCGTTTGGCTGTTGCTTTCTGCACATCATCAAATGTGTTGGATGTTCCAAATAGCAAGAGATTTTCCTTGGCATTGGCAATATTTACTGAAGAGACAGCTACTTTCAGTTCAACAGTACTGACCGTATCCCTATCAAAGAAAAACTGCCCGCCAGTCTTTATACCTTTGGCTTTTGAGACATCTCTCAATACCTTCCTATCCGTTACAAATGTGGCATTTGTGATTGGCGCGGTTGTTTCGACTGCAAAGAACACCTTTTGGTTCTTAGCCCAACCTGTACTATGGCGATAGCCTACCAGAAGATTTTCATTTTCTAAAACCAATCCACTATCTGTCGTGGAATCCCAGTTCACTGCATATCCCAAATCGACTATGAAAGATGGCAACTCACTTTTTTTAAAGGTATATCTATGAAAGGCTATATAGTCATTTGAGGTCAATTCTACCATAACGGCAGGTTTTTTCAAATCGACTTTGTAGTACCCAGGTGATGCAACTTCGCTCACATGTGAAAAAAGGGAAGTATATGGCAAGCTGTCCCTCTCCATTCCAAATAAGGCAACATCCAATTCTGAGTTGGTCGGCATGAGCAGAATATCCGTCAAATCACCAATTCCAGTACCGCTTAGATGAAGTTGACCAAAACCTGATATAATGGAATCAGAAATATGGTATCCTGAACACCAATCCCATCCCTCTGTGCCATTATCAGGGCTAGGTTGTACCATGCCAAAAGGTGCGGTGGCTCCAGGAAACGTATGGCCATGACCTCCAGTACCTATAAATGGGTCAACATAGTCGATTAGTCTTTTTGAAGTTGTTTCTTGAACCTCTTCCTTACAAGAAATACTAAGTATCCCAATTGCCAAAGTGAAAATTGAGACATAATTTCGTTTTAATATATGTAATAAACTATTCATTTTAATTAATCATTTCAGTTACGTTTTAAACAAGTAAACCGTGTTTCATGGTTTTCAATGATTGACAATAGCATTATTGATTTTCCCCGCTCTCAATGTGCAATGACGATTTTTATGGAACCCTCTGCTTTGGTCAAATCCCCAACCCGGTGCAACATAAAGTCTACCCATGCAAAACAATTATTCGATGTAATGCCCAGAAAAAACACGAATACCTTAGGCATCAAAATGTGTGCTTTCTGTCTTAAATTCACTATTATTTTTTTTTCTAAAGGATTCATACTGAACATATTATTTTACCTTATTCTTTTTGGATAGCCAATAGTTCTCGATTTCTTCCAAGGTCTTACCTTTAGTTTCGGGCAATACGTAAACTATCAAATACAAGGCTGGAACCATACACGCCGCAAAGAACCAGAACGTACCATGTGCTTTGAGGTTTTCTAAAAACCAAGGGGTCATTTGCCCTACAAAAGCAGTTCCGATCCAAACAGCCATTGTGCCTATTGACATTGCAGAACCCCTCATCTTCAAGGGATAGATTTCAGAGAGTAGCACCCAGAGTACGGGACCAAATGAAAAAGCAAAGCATGCGATAAAGATTAGGATGAAAATCATTAAAACAGTAGTGTTCCCTACCTCAAAATAGAATAAAAGACCAACGGTAATCAATGAAATCATTATACCCAGTACACCAAATTTCAATAGGGGCCTTCTACCTAGATTATCAATTTTCCATAGTGCTACGAAAGTGAAAAGTACGTTTATGACACCAATAATTACTTGTCCCCCAAGTGCCTCCCCTATCAGTAAACCTCCTTCTTCCAAAATCTTTGGCCCATAGTATATGATGGCATTTATTCCGCTTAATTGACTCAAAACCGCCAACAATACACCAATGAGAACAGCTTGTTTAAATGGCCCTGAAAAGAGTTTTTTGATACTTATTGATTTTTCAGAAAGTACTTGCTTTACGTTATGGATTTCTAAGTTCGCCCCATCATCATCCATGAACCGAAGCAATATTGTTTTTGCCTTTTTCGTTTTCCCTTTCATTATCAACCAGCGCGGGCTTCTTGGTAAAATGAACAACAAAAACAAAAAGATCAAGGCCGGCACAGCTTCACTTCCTAACATGACTCTCCACAATTCAGTTACATAAATCTTTTGAACCATCTTAGAGCTTTGGCTAAAATCAACCGATGTAGATACCGAAAGAAAATAGGCGTTGGCAAAATAAGCCACTAAAATGCCCAAAGTGATCGCTAGTTGATAAAGTGCCACTAAAATGCCACGATTCTTGGCTGGGGCGATTTCTGAAATATAAAGAGGAGATAACATTGAAGCGATACCCACTCCGATCCCACCCAACATTCGATACATTACCAATTGGTCAAAAGTACCCGATATGGCACAGCCGATAGCAGATATCGCAAAGAAAGCTCCTGAAGCAATCAAGATATTTTTTCGACCATATTTATCACTTAATACTCCTGCAAAAGCCACTCCCAAAATAGTACCTAGAAGGGCTGAACTTACATACCAACCTTCGGTCACCGTATTCAAGTCAAATTGTACTTTGACAAAACCAATAGTACCTGATATTATAGCTGTATCATATCCAAATAGAAATCCGCCAAGTGCGGCAATTACGGCAAGGACAGTGATGTTGTTTTTCAAATCTTAACGTACTAATTAAGGTTAGCTACTTTGTTCTAGAAATAAATCAATGTTCTTAAAGTTTCCTTTATGTTGGTCAATTTGACGTTAGTTCCCAAAATCATTCCTGTTATTGATTACCCAGTTTTTCCGAACAGTTTCGAAAGGTTCTTCCTTCGAAATCACAACAATTTTATAATTGTAAATCATCAGTAGTATTGTCAAATAGAAAAGGGACGAAGATTTTTCGTCCCTAATCTCGAAAAAAACTCAACTAAACTAACTCAAACAGTTCTATACTTGTAGATACCAATCACTGAATCTATTTTTAACTTACCATACTAAAATTCCTTCTTTTTGTAACATATCCCCAAAAGAGGGTGGCTATAATAATAGTTATTACAGCCCCGACTAAATAGGCTGTGTTGTTTTCTAGCTGAAAGCCCTCTTTGGCAATCAAAATATAGGTGCTACAAACCATGGTCATGAACAAGGCCGGTACAAGGGTTACCCAGTACAGTTTATTTTCGAATATTAAATAGGCTGTAATGGCCCATAATACCACCGTCGCTAAAGTTTGATTGCTCCATGCAAAGTACCTCCAAATAACTCCGAAGTCGATTTGGGTGAGCACGAAGGCAATTGCGAATAGAGGCAATGCAACATATAACCTGTTTCGTAATTTATTTTGATCCGATTTAAAAACATCCGATAGAATGAGCCGAGCAGATCGAAATGCAGTATCACCGGAAGTAATCGGAGCCGCAACAATACCCAACAAGGCCAAAATACCCCCGGCACCACCCAACATGTTCAGTGATATCTCGTTGGCGGCCCATGCTGCATTATTATTATTGGCATTCATTGCATTGTTCAACTCGGTAACATCACCAAAAAATGTCATGGCCGCGGCCGCCCATATAAGTGCGACTATACCTTCGGTTATCATGGAGCCATAAAAAATTCTTCTTCCAGATTTTTCATTTTTAATGCAACGCGCCATTAGAGGGGATTGTGTGGCATGAAAACCTGATATGGCCCCACAGGCAATGGTGACGAACAAAATTGGGAACAAAGGGGTTTCTTCTGTATTGGTAGTCATATTACCAATGTTTGCCGGGACGAGCTCAGGAATTTGATAGTCTCCAAAGAACAACGGAACAAGAAGACCCACGGCCATCAATAACATAGCGATTCCGAAAATTGGATAGAGTTTGCCAATAAGTTTATCGATTGGCAGTAACGTAGATAAAACATAATACACCAAAATTATGCCTACCCATGCCCATACTCCCCAGAGGTTGCCCATCATACCATCAATTATTTTCGCCGGGCCGACCAAAAAGACCGTACCTACAAAAATCAGAAGTGTTACAGTAAAGAACCGCATCATGGTCTTTACCTTTGGGCCCAGGTAAATGCCCACAACCTCACTTATACTTAGACCGTCGTTTCGAAGAGACAGCATTCCAGAAAAATAATCATGTACCGCCCCCGCAAAAATGCTTCCCAGCACTATCCACAAAAAGGCCGAAGGCCCGAACATGGCTCCTGCAATAGCTCCAAAAATTGGTCCTAAACCTGCTATGTTGAGAAACTGTATCAGAAAAATACGCCATGTAGGTAGGGGTACGAAATCAACATCATCATGAAGCCGTATGGCGGGAGTATCTCGATTTTTGTCAACACCGAAAACCCTTTCCATGAATTTGCCATAAGTGAAGTAGCCTATGACCAAGATGCCTATGGAAATAAGAAATGAAATCATTGAAACGCTATTCTCTATTCGTTGTCGTAATCATCATAGTCTCCGAGATTCCCAATTTTATAGATTACCCCTTCTTTCGCTAGTTGTTCTCTGAGTATATCAATTTCCAATTCGGCGGGGGTCGTCTTTTTCTTTAAGGAAAGGGCCGCCGCAGTACCTGCCACATGGCCCATCTGCATCCACGTAGATTCAAGCCGATATGAGCAGAATGCCACATGGGACAACGAGCTACAAACAGGTACCAAAAGATTGGTGACTTCGTCTTTTTTAGGAAGCAACACCCCATAGGGAATTTCATAAGGCTCGGTCACCTTATGCCAAATTCTTCCCTCATTGGTAAAAGTAGAATCGGAAACCTGTACCCTTTGCACATGGTGTGAGTCGATCCAATGGGAACCCAACATTACAGCATCTTCTTTGCTTCTATCATCCAGAATATCGTGTTGGGTTAAAACAAAATCACCTACCATCCTCCGCGCTTCCCTGATATACAAGTAGTACGGAAAATGATCGTTGTCAACAAATTCATCCTTGCTAAACCCAAAAGAACGCATCTCTTGCCGTAAATTCTCCGGTACCGAACCATCATGACCGAGGAAATATAGAAACCCAAGCGTATAGGACTTATGGTTATCGTATATTTCCTGGCGTTTGTCATAGTCTGCATCCGGATACTCCCGATTACCTCCAAAAAGACCCAAGGATATTATGGCGTCTTGTTTATTATTGAACTCAAACTTGCCACTACCTCTATCATAGATGCCAATCAGTTTATTGAGCTTAGTCTCAGGGTAGCTTTTTAGAAAGTCCCGCAATAGGCTGAACTGAGATGGATTGTAATCAACGGGTCTTTGAATCTCAACTTTGTTGCTGTCAACCTTTGTAGTTGATAAGCGAAAATTATAGTTCATTACCCTGTCATCGCCTTCACCTGCCTTTAAGCCAGAATCTTTTGAGAAATATGGTAGTATTTTACCGCTGTGATCAACGGTGCGCGCACTAATCGTATCATCCATAAAACGGATTCCTGCGTAAGATTCATTGTACTTACTTCGGCCTTCTCGTCCGTAGGTGTAAGTGACACCGGAACGTGCCATTAAATCACCTTCATAAGACGCATCTATGAATATTTCCCCATTAACAGTTGTACCGTCGGTAAGAATAATTTGATCGATCGTTCCTGCCTTTTTACTAACGGAGTCGACATATTTGCCAAAGGTCACGTTGACCCCTGCTTCTTCGAGCATCTCATTATACATCTCTTCCGCAACGTGGGATTCAAAAAAGAACGCAGGGTCGCCCTTCTTAAAATTCAGTGTTCTTCCATTAAAAAAGGTCTCAAAATATCCATCTGGAAATTTCTCTCCCATCCTAACATAAAATTCCAATGCGATTCCCGTAATCGCCTTGTTGATCATATGTTCAGATTCCGCCGTATTGATACCGCTCGTACTTAGCCCACCAACATGGTTTGTTTGTTCTATGAGCAATACTTTAGCACCGTTCCTTGATGCCGCCACCGCGGAGATAACCCCTCCAGGGGTACCTCCATAGACCACTACATCAAAAGACTCCTTTTCTTGGGATAAACATGATAAAAGGATACATGACAGGAGTGAACAAAAAATTATCCGTTTTTGCATAGATGAAACGTTTTAGCAAGTAAATAATTCGTTAAAAAGGTTACATTGGCCCAATGCACACGAAACCCTAAATGGGCGTGATCTTGAAGGGAACACAATCTCTCCGAACCTCAATATCCGTCGTTTTGGGTCAACTCTTTATTGGCATCCAACTCTGCCAAAGGAATCGGAAACAATACATATCTACTCTCTGTTGGAATGCCAACACTTTCCATTTGTTGTATATAACGGCCCGTTCTAAGCAAATCCCATCTTCGATGCCCTTCTGAATAAAGCTCCCAAGCACGCTCTTGAAAAACAGCTTCTTGAAAAGCTTCTTTTGACAGACCAGCTTCCAAGGGTGCTATTCCTGCCCGTTCCCTGATTTGGTTCACTGCATCATACGCGGCACCGCTAGGTCCGGACAGTTCATTCTCTGCCTCCGCGAAAAACAATAAAATATCAGCAAACCTGTATACAATCCAGTTGTTTTTCGCCCTACTATTGCCACAGGGTGAGGGGTCAAAAAACTTGTCGTGTCTTGGCAGTTGTTTCACCTCCAGTATCTCGCCCGATTCCGTTATCTTTTCGGTATAGATAAGCTCGGAACGAACATCGTTGGCATCAAAGGATGCTACAAAAGCTTCGTTCACCATTAATCCACCGAATCCAGGATATAGAAAATCCACGGCAAATGACTGTGCATAACCACTACCAAACTGCGGCTCTACACAGCTGTACTGAATGGAAAATATATGCTCTATACCATTTTCATTGGCAAGGTCAAAAACATCATTATAGGTATCAAAGAGTTGATAGGTGCCCGATGATATTATCTGCTGCGCAAGATCTCTTGCTTCTGAATAATTACCCAAGGTAAGATGAATTTCGGCCAGTAAGGCTTGGGCCGCACCCAATGTTGCCCGACCTATGTCAGAAGAATTTCCATATGTTTCGGGAAGGTCTCCATCACCAATTATTTGATTCAAATCGGTGATTATTTGATCATAAACTTGAGAAGATTCCACTCTTGGGATGGCCAGATTGTCTATCCCTTCTGGAGGTATCAGAACCAGCGGAACATCACCAAAGGCCCGAACCAGATTAAAATACGTAAGTGCCCTTAGGAATGTCGCTTCTGCCACCACCCTATCTCCTATCTCACTATCCAAGGTTGTATTTACGATTACTGTATTCGCACGATTAATAGTACTGTAAGCCTGGGTCCAAAAATTGTTCAGAGGTCCGAATGCCGAACCAAATTGATTTTTGTCAAAACCTATGAATTCTGCATCACCATCACTTCGATATTCTATAATATCTGCCCCAACTTCTGACAACGTGACGTACGTACTTCCGTAAAAACCACCTTCCCTTAAGTTTTGATAGACTGCGTTGACCCCCGATATGGCATCTTCTTCGGTATTGAAAAAATTATCATTTGTAATAAACGAAAAAGGTTCTTCCTCTAGATTACTTTCACATGAGACCATTAGGGTAATCGCGACTATTGGAATAAGTATATTTTTCATGATTTTACTATTTAAGTTAAAAACTAACATCAATACCTAGAATGTATGATACGGCTTTCGGATACGTTCCGTAGTCGATGCCAGACAATACGTTGTCTTGACCTTCTGAATTAACCTCTGGATCAAAACCCCTATAATCGGTTATCGTCCATAGGTTTTGACCAGTGACATATATTCTAGCACTACTTATAAAAGATTTCAATCTTTCTGATTTCATGGGAATGTTATACCCCAGCGTGACATTTCGCAACCTTAGGAAAGAACCGTCTTCGATCAAGAAGGTACTTGCCGTGTTAGGATGCCGTGCGGCCATTCGAACGTTGGTGTTACTTGGATTATCAACGGTCCAGCGATTTCTGACAGTTGTCAACATATTGAAGTTTGGTTGTCCGTCTTCCAAACTTCTGCGGTTCAGATTAAGAATTTCGTTTCCGGAAACTCCTTGAAAGAAAATGGATAGATCCAACCCTTTCCAACTAAAGTCATTAGTGAATCCATATACCAAATCAGGTAAACCATCACCTATTATTGTACGGTCATCAGCTTCATTGAAGACCCCGTCACCATTTACATCCTTGAATTTCCAATCACCTGGGTTTGCATTGGGGGCTATACCCGATGCATCTATCTCAGCTTGGTCTTGCCAAACGCCATCCCAAACCAATCCATAGAAAGAAGCTACAGATTCCCCTCTGGTAATTATATTGCTACTACCTATGCCGTCGGCACTCAAAATGATATCATCGTTAACTCCAATATCCAAAACTTCGTTTCGATTCCAGGCAAGGTTGCCACTGGCTTGCCAACTAAATTCACCATCCAATATCCTAGTATTCAAAGTAAACTCCAGACCTTCGTTCCTAAGACTTCCAATATTGCTTAGGGCACTGCTTGCTCCAGATGTTGCCGGAAGTTCGATTGCTACTAATAAATCTTCGGTCTTCTTATTATAATAATCGGCTGAAAGCTGAACTCTATTTTTGAAAAAACTCATATCCAGCCCTACATTGAATTGTGCCGTTTTTTCCCATCTTAAGTCGGGATTGGCAACATTTTGGGGGAAAACCCCTATAGGGGTGTTCGCACCATTATCAAATACCGTGCGCAACGTTCCTAGTCGCGCCAATGACTGATAAAGTCCTATTTCTTGGTTACCCGTAATACCGTAGCTTGCCCTGAACTTTAAACTGCTAAAGGTTTCGCTTTCGCCGAAGAAACTTTCTTCTGAAACTCTCCAAGCGAAAGCAGCAGATGGAAAGAAACCATATTTATTGTTTTCGCCAAAGCGGGATGAACCGTCAAGCCTTCCGCTCAATGTTAGCAAATACTTGTTTTTATGGTTATAGTTGACACGTGCCAAATATGAATTTAAACCCCATTTTTCCCTTTGGGTAATTGTGGGTTGGGGCGAGGCACCAACGGAAAGATTGTCGGGTCCGTTCACATTGGTGACAAAATCATTGGTCTGTGCGGTAGAAATCTCTATTTCTTGCGACTGGAACGTTATACCGGCAAGAAAATCAAATACATTATCAGGGTTGATCTCATACTTGTAGCTAAGGGTATTTTCGTTCAACAGATTTGTGGAACGCGTAAAGGATGAGACAGCAGACCCGTTTTCATTGACCGCTAAAGTTGCATATTCAAAATTGTTCGGGAAGAAGAGTCGGCGCTGGCTACTCACAATATCACCTCCAACACTTACTCTTAGTTTTAGGTTATTCACCAATTCATAGTCCAAAGCAAAATTGGCCAAAACCCGGTCGGTTTCAATCTCATTGATGGTTTCCCTGGCCAGTTGCACCGGATTGACCATTTGTGAAAGTCCAGATCCTGGACCAACATTAATCGAATAATTGCCGTCTTCGTCAAAAACAGGTAGAGCAGGTGTAAAACGCAAGGCATTTGTGAGCACTCCCTCTCCTCCTGCATCTATCGTAGGGTTATTTTGGCTTCTACTTAAAGACAGGCTGTTGGTAAGCGTCATTCTATCTGAGAGCTTATTATCCATATTTATTCTGAGACTATATCTTTTGAACCCAGAATTGATGATTGTACCCTCTTGGTCAAAGTAACTTCCGCTGATGAAATATTTTGAATTCTCGCTTCCTCCAGAAACCGAAAGTTGATGGTTGGTTATTACTGCCGTTCTAAAAATTTCATCTTGCCAATCGGTAGCTCCATATTCATCCAACGGCATTGGAAATCTTCCATCTGGCACACCATATCTAACAGGTATTCCAAGATTTACCAATTGCTCATTTTTAAATGCCAAATGTTCTGAGCCCACCAACAAATCCAATGTTCTGGACACTTCTTGAAAACCAGTATAGGTATTGAAGCTAAATTTCGGTTTACCTGCTTCGCCTTTTTTTGTGGTGATGATGACCACACCATTGGATCCCCTAGATCCATAAATTGCCGTTGCAGAGGCATCTTTTAGGATTTCAATGGACTCGATATCACCTGGATTGAGTGTGGCCAATGCATTTTGCCCTTCACCTACATTGAACGATCCATCACCTGGTTGAAATAGGTTGTTGTTACTGTAAACAGGAATACCGTCTATGACGTACAATGGTTCATTGCCACCGCTTATCGAGTTTCCACCCCTGATTCGGATACTTATTCCCGCTCCTGGAGCACCGGATGTCTGCGTAACGGTCACCCCCGCGGCCCTACCTTGTATTGACTGATCTATGGATGCTACGGGTACATCTTGAATCTCTTTTTGGGAAACCGAAGCAACAGCTCCAGTTAGATCGCTCTTTTTGACGGTACCATATCCTATGACCACTACTTCGTCTAAATTAGCGGTATCTGCAAGCAAAGTAACGTTAATGGTGTTTTGTCCGTTCACTTGAACCTCCTTTGCGGCAAAACCTATATAGGAAATAACTAGAACAGGGTCTTCCCCAACCAATTCCAACGAAAAGTTTCCATCAAAATCAGTTTGTGTACCATTAGAGGTGCCCTTTTCAACTATACTGGCTCCTGGTAGTGGAACGCCATCTTTGTCCGTCACTTTTCCAGAAATCTCGGCTTGTTGTGCCCCTAAGATAGTTGTCTCTTTTTTTTCTGTCGTAATTTCTTCGCTTTTGTCCTTATATGTAAGAAGGATTTGGGTATCCTCTACTGTATAGTCCGTATCTGTCATGTCAAATAAAATGCCCAGTACTTTTTTGATTCGTTCACGTCTTACTTTTAGGGATACTTTGCGGTCTATATCAACGTATTTGGTGATATAAACAAATCGATAATCTGTGGTGCTTTCAATTTCATCGATAACTGAGGCAACCGACATATTTTTAACATCCAACGAGATTTTGGTTTTCTGTGAATAGCTGTTATTGGCCTGTAGTCCGAATAAAGCAGTTAATACTAACAGAGCGGTCAATTTCATTTTTAGGTCGAATTTTGGCAGTGGTGGACACCACGACCCCGTGTTCCGTTGTTTTTTCATATTTTTATATACTTAGAAAGTGGTTATTTTAGTCTAATTAATCGCTTTATATTCCGGGAAATGCGCCAACATTTCCCGGTTTTGCTCAATAGTTCCTTTTAATCATAGGCAAATCGTTTAGTTTATTATAATTATGTTTTCTTTTATCTGATACTCAATGCCATAAAGGGTATTGAGATAGCCCAGTACTTTTTCTATCGGTTGATTTTTAAAACTTGCGTTGAATACCTCTTTACCCAAAGCCGTGTTTTGATTGACTATGGTGAGATTATAATGCCGTTCAAGTTTTTTCAAAATGTTGTCCAAAGGCATTTTACGAAAGACCAATTCCCCATCTCTCCATGAGGTATAGATATTGGTATTTACCTTTTCTACCATGATATTTGCCGATATTTTATCCATTGAACCTTTATCTCCTGGAACTAACTCGATCGGGTTATCGGAATTGACCGTACCCGAATGCATCGCGACCGATCCTTCAACAAGTACGACATCAGAAGCATTATCTTCAGGGTATGCGGTTATATTAAATTCCGTGCCCAGCACCTCCACATTAAGAGTGGAAGCATTTACGATAAAGGGGCGCTCTGCATCTTCTTCTACCTCAAAATAGGCCTCTCCTGTCAAAAACACCTGCCTATTACCGTTTCTTAAAAACTTTACCGGATATCTTAATGATGACCCTGCATTGAGACTGACTATCGTGCCATCAGACAGTTGCAGGTCAAACCTTTTGGCATAAGGTACTTTCAAGGTATTGTATGCCAGTTCATCAATTTCAGAATTTGTGTCATAAACAATCGTATTCCTGTTCTGGTTTCCTATTAAGTTACCGTTGGGATCACGGACTTCTTTTGTATCTGAGGGGTTAATAATTTGGATACTACCATTTTCCAGTTCCAATGTAATGGACTGCTCCTCAGGCACAAGAAGTTCATGGTCCTCTTCATGAAACAAATCGTTTCTAAAGAAGTATCCCAAGCCAAGAAAAATCAAGGCAATGGCCGCATATTTCAAAAATGACCTTGTAGGTCGCCTGTGAAATATATTCTTGTCCCTCTTGATTTCCTTTAATAGTTCTTTTTTGGTTTTTTCTACATCGTACTTTTTCATAGCATAATCTATAGCAAATTGAACCTTTACAAATTCATTGAACAACAAATGGTTTTGGGGATTGTTCAACCATTCGAGCAAGCGTGCCATTTCTTTTGCTCTGGCCTGTCTCGTGAGGTATTTCACAATCAGTTTTTGAAATTTCTGAGTAGACATTTTCTGAATCTAGTATATACTTAAGACGAAGCCGATTTACGATTCCCTCTTTGTTTATGTAATATTTTTTTAATAATTGCATAATACTGGGGTCAAATTTCTTTTTTTAACAAAAAATGAAGTGTTTTCTCATTTTTTTGTTTTTAGAATTAATCTTCAAATAAAGGTTGGTCACCTTTAATCTCTCCAAGGGTTGATTCTCATACTAGACCAATAAAAAGGGGCACATCATAAAGGAAAAACCTATCAATGAATTGGGCCGTTCAAGCACTTATTCTTTGATATCATAAGTAGCCGACAAATAGCTTATGGTCCTTCTTAATTCTGCATCATTTAAGGGTCTCTCATAAATCAACAAACGGGCAATTTCACCATCAAAGGATTCAGCACCGGGATGATTGGTGGCATCCCGTTCCGTTCCAATGGCCAATTTGGAAGAATTGGAATAGCTATTTATTGGAATTGGCTTTTGGGCAATGGCTTCTGCTTCATTGACAAATAGCTCGATGTCTACGGTATCCACTCCGGCGCCCATCCTCGCAGCGACAATATAATAGCTATCGGGATTTAGCCTAATGCCACGAACTTTGGGGTTGTTGTTGTCAAAACGACCAAAAGAGATCCCGTTTCTTGAACCACACCAAATCGTAAGATTATCTTCCAAGCTTCCCCATATACCTTCATAATTGCCCCCATTTTTTAAATTGCCCAAGAAAGAATTGACATCCTTTAATCGGCCTTGTCCAAACTCGGTCTTTATATTGCTGTTTTGGGTATTGTAGGGCCTTAGTACCGCAAACCATGTATATCCACTTCCTTTGATCAGGTAATCGAAGGCATCTTCTTTTTTATTGATTAATTCATCTTCCCTGAAAACAACGACATTGTGATTATTTATCTGAGGGACGTTTTTCTTGATCCTAGGCCTTCCAGAGCCTGGTTTTGTTAGTCTTACACCATAATCATTGGGCTCAAAATGTTTTGCGGGAAAGGTGGATATTTTATTGGTCCACCGTAATACTTCTTGTTTTTTGTTCGTAATCACCAATGAGTCGGCATCCAAGTCCAAAATTAGCCCATGGGCACTAAAATTTTCCTTGGAGTCGTTTCCAGATGCCCATACGATTCCCCCTTCGATAAGCTTTTGAAAATTACTGTCTGAATAAATTTCCTCCGTATGCCCCAAGGAGGTAAAAAATGAACGTCCACCGTCAAAGTATTGATACCAAGTAAAGGGATGGTCTCCTCCCATTTTTAAGTTGGCTTCTGCGTGATAGGAATCCTCTTCCAAGGATATCAGAACATTGACGCTTCCCCTTGGGTTACTTGAGAAGTAGTGCCACTCATCCTTTACCTGCCATTTATTAGGAAGGTGCTTTGTACCGATATGGTCTTTATTTTCGATGGTCAAAGTAGCCTTTTGAACCTCTGGATGTCCTACCAGACGCGTGCCGATAAGTTGTTCATACCATTTTTGAAATTCGACCTCCTCATTCCAAATTGCGCCAGCGCAATGTACTCCGACAAAGCCTCCTCCCTGTCTTATAAAATTTTGTAGTGCCCTTTGTTGCGATCGTGAGAAAATGGCCCCTTCAGTACCACAATTATTATTGAAGACGACAACATCCATAGTAGAAAGCATCTTTGCATTTAAATCGCTGCGATCATGGGTAGAAACCACCTCCCAACCATTTTTGGTGCCAAGGGACTCGATCAGGAAATTTGCCTCATCTTTTGAATCATGCTCATAACCGTTGTCGCCCTGAAAATTCAGTATCCTCATTTGGGCATTTATGGGCAACGCTTGGGCAAATAGGACAAGTAAAACAGGTAGCAGTAAATTCTTCATAGGAGTGACTTAAGGGTTCTCAATTAAAATACCAAATTGCCGGTAGTTTTGAACCGCTAAAAGTGGAATTTCAATCATATCAGTTCCGGTCAAACTGGAAAATTCAATGACTTCTCCCGTACTGTTTAAATATCAAATACCCGACTGATTTCCAATTCGATTCGATTATTCCCTTGCTGCCTGATGTTCCCTTAACTTGCTGTACAACATTTGAAAAGTTCCGTCACGTTGTACCTTTCTGCAGCGCAGAAATTTGCCATTTGTTTTATAGAAATTATAATCCATATATGTGGTTACGGTAGGGCAAATGGTCTCTTCCCATTTGCCCAATTCAGGATCGACCAAAACCGCTATGTCCCCAAGGTCAAAAAACCCTTTTTTGGTGCCTTGCCAATATTCACTTTTGAAACGATACTCATAAAGGTATTTACCAAGCTCTCCAAAGGGTTCGACATGCTCTTTTGATTCTTCCATGGTCCCTGCCGATAAATTCGTTCCCGTATCAAATAGCACCAATGGAACGGGGGAATGAAACAAGATACGTGCCGCATGCATATCTCCTTTCACATTGTAATTGTGCGCACGATAAGGCCATGTATTTTCTGTACGACCATGCCAAAAAAAGATAACCCGATCTGCAATTTTTGGTTCTTTGAGGTAGGCTGATGCCAAATCAGTGGCAGAGCCCAGGCCAATGACCCATAGAGGATTTTCCCCAGAACCCTCCATTGCCTTTTCAATGATAAAATCCACCCCCTCTGAATGGCTTGGCTCAAACTGATACTGCATGGGATGTGAGCCCCTATAAACGGGATATTTCCCCTTTAGGCCTGCTTTGTCCAAAATGGTCTCGATAACACTTACCGATCCACTAATGCTTTTTGAGCCAACGCCAAAAACATGATCATAATTGCTTCCTACAAAACCCTCTATTTGAAATTTTTCGGGAGAGAGAATGGCTAGTGCAATGGCCCAAACATCGTCAATCTCATTTTTGGCATCACTTACGATGACGGTCCGTATTTTTTCATCTTTGGGCGGAATTTTGGGGATGGTTTCTTTTGTTCCATGATAAACATCCTCTTGTGCAAAAACACCAGTGGAACAGAGAATGAACATCAGTACTTTAAAGCCCTTCATGATTTCGTGTATGGTATATGGATTTGCGAACCTGTCTCTCATAATATGTTTTGTTTTTAATTGCATTATCTCAGTATTTAATTCGATTTAGTAAACATCCAATGGATGTAGATAGTTAGTTGGCTTATTGAACTCATTCAGAAATTGCCACACCAACAAATGAATCTGCGGTTCCATAATATAAAAACCATTTCGACCCAAAATGGACGAGGCCTTCAGCGAATACCGTCCCCGATTTGTATTGACCCGTAATTTCATGGGGCAATGTTGGTTTTAGCAAACAGGTATCAGAACGAAAAAGTAGTTTTTCAGGTGTATTCACATCAAAAACTGCCTTTCCAAGCGAATAGGTCCCTGCGGGTAAATTTTTGTCGCGAAGTGTGTTATCATCAGAGTTTTTACCATTGTAGAATAGTACGATACCTTCATCATTTACCAATGCGGGCGGTCCGCATTCTGCCAGTGCGCTGTCAAATTTATTTTTCCTGGCACCGAGAATTACCTTGAGTTCTTCGGCTTCATTCAATAGCGGTGTCCAGTCAATCAGGTTATCGGACCATGCAAGATTGACAAAATGTTCACCCCAGTACATCCAGTATTTTCCATTTATTTTTGCAATAGTTTGCTTGCCTCCTTCCATTTTTGTGACAATGGAGCCTGATTTTGACCAATGATCTATAAATTTCCCACCATAAGCTTTTGCAAACGCGAGTCCTTTTTTTTCCCAGTTTATCAGGTCTCTGGAAAATGCAACACTTAATCTTGCAATTTTATGATTCCATGAAGTATAGGTCATTACATACAAACCATCGTCCGTCTCAACTATCCTCGGGTCTTCGCAACCCCCTGGATAATCATACTGCATAAATTCACCACCATCAGGATAAAGGACCGGCGTTGGATGTTTTGTGAAATGTATTCCATCATCACTGTAGGCCAAACCAATTCTGGAAGTACGGCCTCCAAGATGGGCTTTAGGATTGTCTTCGCATCGTAGAAGCAAGTATACTTTATCGTCCTTTACTATGGCAGCCGGATTGAATACATCCGCTTTTTGCCACTGTACAACCTCCTTTTTTACGGGACAAGTAAAGGTAAAGGAGGAATCTGCTCGAACAATAGGATTCTCTTTTGGTTTATAAAACGATTTAAAGTCCCATTCAAAAGAAGGAGGTGTATTACATGCTAGAGCCAACAAAAAAATTACCGGGGCAAAATAGTAGTTAGACATTTTCTTCATCATGTTCATCATTTCAATATTTTGATTGTTTCCATTGTATTTATTTGCAATAAATTTTCAAGACTTTAGTGTAGAGGTTAGAAAGGAAGATTTTTCGTTTTTGTCGGTTTCGAGGCGGAATAGGTTTAAAGTCAATCTCCGGCCTAACGAGAAGCTTCTTTTCACGCTCCCAAAAGTGTTTTTATCAATTGAATTTATTTAGCCCGTTGTAAAAATCCTTAATGATGTTTTCTTTGTCAAAATCCTCCCAGATTATAATCTTTCTGGAATTTTCCGGTCGTTCAATCCATACTTTATCAACCATGACCGGACATGGAATCTCGGTAGCGCGTGCCCATTCAGGATTCTTGACAATGGCAACCGCAGCCATATCAAAAAGTGATCTGGTAGGCGGGTCACTGTGATAATCAATATGGGTGAACAGGTTTACGGAATAATCCCCAAAATTGTCAAATCTATCCCCATGCCTACCTACAATGGGAGTCTTTGCCTTTGGCCCAAGTCCCGGCATTTTGGTGTTTATTTCTTCTTGGGTAACACGAACCGCATCTGTGCCGGAAGGTTTTCCGTATCTAACGGTGACCATCTCGAACGGTATATCAGTATTCAGGACATAGTTCATTGACTCAATATCATTGTCCAGATTGTATTCTCCTGAATCTGGATAGTTTGCACCAAGCCATACCAAACGGATATTATTTACTATTGAGGGGTCTTTCTTTAAAGCCAAAGCAACGTTGGTCAACTTACCAACGGCTAAGACCACCAATTTCTCCCGTGTATGTTTTTTCGCCTCGGAAATAATAAAATCTACAGCCTTGTATCCATCAAAGGATCCTTTTTTCAAGTCGTCCTTTATTTCAGAAAAGGATTTGTTGGCCCCTTTTATCAAGGGTATTTTTTGTTCTACATTGAAAAGTTTCATGATGCGTTCCGCTTCATCATAATGACCGTCAATGGCCCCACCATTACGTGTCGCATTCACCGTAATGGCTTTGATGTCGAAATACTCCTGATTGGAAAAAAGATAGGCCAAGGCATGTTGGTCATCAAGCTCATTGTTGGCATCGGTATCAAAAATAACTGCCAGCTTTTGAGTTTGGTGTTCAACCCCGGCCCTACTGCTAACAGCACCACATGAGATTAAAACATATGAAATAAGGAAAAAGCTCATTGATGTTCTCATATTGTTAGGGTATTACTTTAGGTTCGTTATTTTGAATATTCACGTTCTTTTAGAAAATTGTCTATTTCAGCGTTTGTGGGAATTGAAGGTTGTGCACCTTCTTTAGTAACTGAAAGTGCTGCGGCCGCAGTTGCAAAACTTATTGACTCTGGTAGCGATTTGTCGTTGGTTATGCCTACGGCCAATGTACCATTGAATACATCTCCTGCCGCCGTCGTATCTACGGATTTGGTCTTAAAAGCGGGGAAATGACAAATGCTTTTTTTGTTGCACAGAAGACTGCCATTTTCTCCTAAAGTGACGATTACGTTCGAAACACCCTTCTTCAAGAGATCTTTGGCTGCTTTTTCTGCCGATATTAAATCTTCCACCTTTATCCCGGTCAATATACTTGCTTCCGTCTCATTCGGTGTAATGAGCCAAACCCTTTTTAACAGGTCTTTATTCAATCTTCGCGCTGGCGCTGGATTCAATATGAGTTTTACATTGTTTTGAAAGGCAATACTCGCGATATATCCGACGGTTTCCAGAGGAGTTTCCAATTGCAGTAGAACCACTTTTGAATTCTTAATAAGATGCGTAAACGGTTCTATATCCTTTGGCATAAGCTTCATGTTGGCACCAGAGGCCACGGCAATTGAATTTTCACCTTTTTCGGATACAAAAATTTGGGCAATTCCTGTAGGTTCGCTAGCATCGGTCAAAATAAGTTCCGTTCGAAAACCCTCATTTTTAAAGTAGGTTTTCATATTCTCACCGAAAAGATCGTCGCCCACTTTGGCTATGTACGACACATCACCTCCAGAACGGATTGATGCCACCGCTTGATTGGCTCCCTTGCCTCCAAACACCATACTTGATTTTCCACCCAAAACGGTTTCACCAATTTCAGGAATCTTTGGCACGGAAATCACCAAGTCCATATTTGAGCTTCCTACTACAACTAATTTCATATTAGGCTACTTTAGCATATATTATTAAACCTAGACCTACAATAAAGCAAATAAACATAGCCGTAATCAACCAACTCTTGGATTTGGGCAGGTCTTCAAGTTCCTTCCAAATAAAAACTCCCCAAAGGGCAGCTACCATTGTCGCCCCCTGACCTAGGCCATAAGCTATGGCCGGTCCCGCTTGTTCGGAAGCGATTATACTGAAAGACATTCCCAAACCCCAAATGATACCACCCAAAACACCAATAAAATGCAGTTTTAAATTCCCTTTGGTCAAATAATCCCTATAACTAACCGGTGTACCAGTAATAGGCTTGTACATATTTATGGTATTGAATAGAAAATTGGAAATCAAAATACCTATTGAAAAAATGACCAAAGCGGTATATGGCGTTAATTTTCCAATTTCAGGAGTCACAAAATCAAAAGACATCGATTGAGCTACATATTTGTAAAAAAAGCCCATGGCAATACCTGCAAGAAGGGAGATTAGAATTCCCTTTCTAGTGGTCTTTCCCTGTTCCTTAAGAGTTTTTTTATATGCGTATGCATCTAAAATTATAGCCCCCACGACGAATAATACGCCGGTAAATAAGATGAACGGATTCCCTTCAGGGCTGTACATAAAATTTGTGATTACCCCTAAAACCAAAGCAATACCGATACCTACTGGAAATGCAACCGCCATACCGGTCAAGTCAATAGCTATGACAAGCAATAAATTGGCAAAGTTGAAGATGATACCGCCCAGTAGTGCATAACCTAGGTATTTTGTTTCAGCTTGCCCAAGATCAATCAAAAAGCTTCTTCCCTCATCGCCAATGGAACCCATTGTAAATGCCAACAGTAGTGTAATGATTAGAATTCCGAAAGAATAATCCCAGTAAAAAAGTTGAAAGGGCCATTTTTGACTTAAAAGTTTCTGAGTGTTCGCCCAAGACCCCCAACAAAGCATAGTAATTACACATAGAAAGACAGCGACGTAATAATTTTCAATAATATACACTACAAATTGTGTTTAGCTGTTTTTTGGTTTAAACCTAATTGTCCAATGATTTGTTCAAATATGTCCTGTAAGCTGGTTCTTTTCATCAGCCCATTCGGCAATAGTACTAAGCATGCTTTGGTCAATGCTCTTGGCCAACCATTCCCCATCATACGAAATGCCATGCTGCTTCAATACATCTACAGGTACCCCATTCCACACCCTGTCCTATTATTACCGTGCGTCTTCCATTTCATTCAGATTGAGTTATTTTTCCATGTATTCAATCATCAGATTTTCCAATTTTTTTCGGCAATTATTTAGGTTTCTTATTTATAAACAGGACGAAGCTGATTTATGATTCCCCCGATTTTTAATATTATTTTTTTATTATTGACATATTATTGCATTCTATATTCTCAATTCAATAAAAATGGCAGAGACTTTTTCCAATAACATTTTTTTGATTGAACGACTTAAAAATGGGGACGAGACTGCTTACACATATTTGGTAGATACCCATCATCAAAGACTTTGCACTTTTGCAAACAGTTTGGTCAATGACAGTCATCAGGCACAGGATATTGTACAAAATGTTTTTTTGGGGCTTTGGAGAAAGCGAAAAGGATTACCTGATGATTTTAATATCAGAAGTTTTCTTTCCAGTTCTGTGTACAATGAATTCATTGACCAATACAGAAAGAACCAATCTCTTTTAGCTTTGGAAAAAAAGTACATAGAAGCCCTTCAATTGGCGAATGAAGAGAAGGATTCTGAAACCATAGAACAACTAGTGAGCATAGTAAAAGAAGAAATTAAGGCCCTGCCTCCAAAATGTAAACAAGTTTTTGTACTGAGCAGACAGGAAGGCCTCACCAATATTGAAATATCTGAATACTTAAAGATTTCCATAAAAACCGTAGAAGGTCACATCACAAGGGCTTTTTCAATTTTGCGCAAAAAAGTAGGAGATAAAACTGATATGCTTTTGTTTCTTCTGTTTGGGTTAAACAGAAAACTAAACCAGTACATTCTTAAAGAATAATATTGCGAACTTGTTATACTTACAGCAAGGAAAATGAAAGAAATTGCCAATGTGATCCCTGAATTGGATATCGGACAAACCTGAAAAAACTTGAGCCTAAGTTATTGTCAAAAGTGTCTTGAAAAAGGCCTATGAACGAAACTACTGAAGAGACCAAGAATGGAACGCTTGGGCAGAGGAGAAGTTCTATCGTACAACCGCCTCTTTGTTAACGCTCATACAACTTCTAATTAGCTTATAAGCTCTTGAAATATGCCCTTCGATTGTTTTTTCGGAGATTTTTAGATCAGAGGCAATCTGGGTATATTTTTTTCCGGTTATCTTTTTCGCTATAAAAACAGTTTTACATCTAGTGGGCAGTTGTTCAATGCATTCGTCCAATTTCTTTAGGCGTCTATTCTGTTCTCCTTGATCAAGGTTTATGGCGCGCACCAGTGCTGTGTGAAGATAGGAAGACAACATTTCGTCATGCTTTTTAGAACTCCTAAAGGTATCCATCAATTTATTGTGAACCGTCCTGTACAAATAACTCTTGATCGATGAAGTAATATGAATCGTATTTCTTTTTGACCATAAGGTCATAAATGTATCCTGAACAATATCCTCGATTTTTTCCTTATCAGAAGTGTAACTGAGCAAGTACACACACAGTCTTTCATAATAATCGCAATATATGGTTTCAAAGACCCTTTGATCCCCTTTTTTTAAGGCCTTCAATACCATATTCAAATCCTTTTCCCTATGCTTCTTTATCAAAATGACCAATGCTTCACTTAACGCAAATTTTGTTAAAATTTTATAAAAAACTAAATTATTTCAGGGGGTTTTCAAAGTTTTTGCGTCATAGAGGAAAATTACCCGAGGTGGATAATAGCAAAATAGACGGACTAATAGTCAAACTTATTGAGAACAGCATTTCTGAAAAGGAAGCCAATATTTTGAAGGAATGGCTTCAAAATGAAGACAATGCCACTTATTTTAACGAGTTTATCGAAATTAACCACTTAATAAATTCAAAAACCAAATTTGATCACAGACGGCCACTACTAGAAATTAAGGAGGAAATCGATAACCGGAAAACCAAAAAAATTCCTGCTATTTTCAAATATGCCATTGCAGCGTCAATCTTGGCATTGATTTCCATTTCTTTTTTCCTTACCACCAATAATAACGACCCTATTGACGCCCCCAGTACGATAACCAATACCATTGAAATTGGCACGGATAAAGCCATATTGACTTTAGCGGACGGTTCGAATATTGAGTTGAAAAAAGGTGCTGCATATTCCGATTCAAATGTAACTGTGGAAAATGAAAAATTGATGTACACCAAACAGGAACGGGAAAAGTCGGTTTCAGAAATGGAGTACAACTTTTTGACCGTGCCCAGGGGCGGGCAGTTTTTTGTTCAGCTATCGGACGGCACCCAAGTTTGGCTCAATTCAGAATCAAGATTAAAGTACCCCACCGGCTTTGTTGATGGGCAAGCTCGAAATGTTGAACTGCTCTATGGAGAGGCTTACTTTGATGTTTCACCGAGTTCCAAACACGAAGGCTCTGTGTTCAAGGTACATACGGGCATGCAAGAAATCGAGGTTTTGGGTACGGAATTCAACATTAAGGCCTATGAAGACGAAAATTATATCTACACTACGCTGATAGAGGGAAAAGTGACCGTTGACAATACTATTAAGAAAGAAATCTTACATCCTGGAAAACAGTCTGTTCTGAATGTTGAAACTCGCGACATACAAATCGCCGAGGTCGATGTTCATTCTGAAATAGCATGGAAAAGAGGGCTTTTTAATTTCAAGAATAAATCATTGAAAGAAATTATGAAAGTGTTGTCTAGATGGTATGATGTAGAGGTGGTTTTCGTGAACAAAGAACTGGAGAAGATTGCTTTCAAGGGAGTGTTACGGAAAAATCAAAACATTGAAGAAATACTATCGCTAATAAAAACCACAAATTTCATAACAGACTATGAGATACAAGACAAGAAAATTCTAATAAAATAATGCAAAGGTAAAGGGAACAAAGTTCAGACTCTGCAAAGTATAAAGCTTCATTCCCTTTTAGTGCTATTGATCAATTAAAATGTATAACCCAACCAATAACGTCCAAATTTATGGAAATTAAGTCAAACCCTGTTCTTTTCAATTTTGGAAAGAAACTGCCAACCATCTTTATGAAAACCTTGATTTTTCTGTGTTGTACTGCGGTTTTCAGTATTGTTCCAAAACATGTTCTATCTCAAAATGCCAAAATCAGAATAGATACAGATAAAGAGTTTACCGTTGATGAAGTCTTTGATCTTATCATGGAGCAGACCGATTATACTTTTATCTATCAGGTTGATGCTTTTGAAAATTATCCGAAAGTTCACTTAAAGAAGGGTATCATTGAGGCTGATGATTTACTGCAAAAAAGCCTTTCGAAAGGTGAATTCGAGTTTCGTTTCACCTCCAATAATACCATAGTGGTAAAAAGAAAATCGAAACAAGTATTATCCGAACCCGCTCAACAGACATTTAAAATTCAAGGGAAGATTATTGATAAAGACGGTCAACCCTTGCCAGGAATAACAGTTATCATCAGTAAATACCCTCCAACAAAAAATGCTGCGCCTTCCAAGGACTTTTTAATAAGAGGCACTGCTACAGATTTTGATGGTAGTTTTGAAATAGAGGCAGAATTGAACCACTACTTAATAGCCACTGCCATCGGTTATGAAAACCATGTAGAAAGAATAAGCACCGAACAGACCACGTACACCATTACACTAAAGGAATCATTGAGTAAATTAAACGAGGTGGTCATAGTTGGTTATGGAGCGGTTAAAAAGAAAGACCTCACTGGAAGCATATCAAACATAAAGGGGAGCGAGCTGGTTGCCAATGCCGTGAGTGCACCTACTGTAGACGAAATGTTGTCCGGTAGGCTTTCTGGGGTTTTTGTCACCCAGAATTCCGGTGCTCCCGGTGCTGGCGCAACAATTAATATCAGAGGGTTGAGTTCCATCAACGGAGACAACCAACCACTGTATGTCATTGATGGGGTTCCCATAGTTATTACACCAAGGGATGCCGGATCGCTGAGCGTAGAACGGGAAAACCCCCTACTGGCCATCCCCCCGCGTGATATTGAAAGTGTAGATATCCTCAAGGATGCCTCTTCGGCAGCGATTTACGGGGCAAGGGCCGCCAACGGTGTGGTAATCGTTACCACTAAACGAGGGCGGAAGAATCAAGACGCTAAATTGAACGTAGATTATAATTACGCCCTACAAACGCCGGTCAATACCTATGAGGTTCTGGATACTGAAGGCTATGCCCAATATGTTAGGGCCATCGACCCAAATACCGGTATAACCATAGGGGAAGCCGATACAGATTGGTTCGATGAAATCTTGAATACCAATGCAGGTATGCATAACCTGAATGTAGGGGTTTCGGGTGGAACGACAACCTCGAATTATGCACTTTCCGGTTCGCTGCTAAGGCAAGATGGCATCATCAAAAGGTCGGGCCTTGATCGATACGGTATTCGTGGTACCATTGACAACGATTTGCTCAACAGAACCATTAAAATAGGAGCCACACTATCTTACAATTATAGCGAGAACGACCTTGCAGGCATACAGTTGTTCGACGTTATTGGATTTAGACCTGACATCCCGATACGTGACGAAACAGGAAACTTCGTCAGTGGCGTTACGGGCGGTGGGTTTCCCATTGGCAATCCAGTAGCCGATAACCAGGCCGACATTACCGCTTTTTCAAGAAACCTATTGGCAAACGGTTACATTGATCTAAAACTGGCCAAAGGCCTGCATGCCAAAAGCTCGTTGAGTATAAGCGATCTCTCGAACAATACCGAAAGCTTTAAACAGACCTTTAATACCGAGGGACTCTTTTTGAATGGTGGAGTCAAAGATCTGAGTCGTTTTTCCAACAGGACGACCACCTTTGAGAACACTTTGACGTATGATGCCAAATTAGGTGAAAATCATACGTTGAATGTATTGGGCGGAATCTCTTGGAACAGAATCATCAATGAAACCTTTAATTCCCGCTTTGTGGGATTTACAGACAATGATCTTACCAATATTGGCAGTGGTACCTTTAGTTCTGGTAACGAAACCAAAGACGATTATGGTCTTAATTCTCTCTTTGGCAGATTGAACTATAGTTTTGCCGATAAATATTTGTTGACCCTGACCGCACGATCCGATGGGTCATCTAAATTTGGGCCCAACAACCAACGCGGTTTTTTCCCCTCCGGCGCCTTGGCCTGGAAAATTCATAACGAAAATTTCCTGAAGGATTCCCAGTTGATCAATCAACTCAAGCTACGTATTAGTGCAGGAAGAACTGGTCTTGATAATCTTCCAGGGTTCTTGTATCAACCTTTCTTCGTTTCAGACCCAACGACAAATTACGTTGATGACAATGGTCTAAAACCTACCAATGTACCCAATCCCAATATTAAATGGGAAACCACAGATCAGTTCGATATCGGACTCGATTTTGGCCTGTTCAACGATCGTTTGTATGGAACGCTAGGCTACTATACCAAGTACACAAAAGATTTACTATTGTTCGCTCCCATATCGCCTGAACTCGGTTTTTCACGTCAATATGCCAATGTAGGAGAAGTAAGCAACAAAGGATGGGAAGTTGAAATTGGTGGACGCCTTTTCGATAATAGGGATTTTAAGTGGAATACCAATTTCAATATCTCAGGATACAAGAATGTGGTTGAAAAGCTAAACGAGGGCACGCCCACCATCAATGGTCCAAATTCAAGGGTCATCGAAGGAGAAGCGTTGGGCAGTATACGGGCACATAAGGTTGAAGGGTTTATACAGAACCAGGCCGAATTGGATGCCCTGAATGCGGCATCCCCAACCGGTTTTTATCAGAATACCACCACTGGGGTCGGTGACTATAAGTTTAAGGATATCAATGGTGATAATGTCATAAATGCTGATGACACCGAAATAATAGGCAATGTACAACCTGATGTCTTTGGTGGATGGAACAATAGAATGAGTTTTAAGAGCTTTGAATTTTCGTTTCTTTTTCAATTTTCCTTTGGTAACTATAAACGATGGAACGCGGCACAGTTCTACATTTTGCCCAATGTGAACACCAATACATTTGCCGATGTTTTTGATCAGACATGGTCAGCAAACAATAGGGATGCCCAGTACCCGGCATTGGGAAGTCAAGATCCAGGGGGTAATTTCAGGGATTCGGACCGCCTTTATTATGATGCATCGTTCATACGTTTTAAAAACTGGCAATTGGCCTATAACCTACCTACTTCTGTTATAGAAAAGGCCCATCTAAAAAGTGTTAGGGTGTTTATGGCTATGAACAATGTATTTACGATAACCAGTTATCCGGGCTTAGATCCAGAATCCACTTCCGCAACCGGTGTTGATTCGTTCAACAATAATCAGGACAATGACCTATATCCTCTCGCTAGGACAACATCTTTCGGCATAATTCTAAATTTTTGAATCATAACCCATGAAAAATATATATAATCACATATCGATACTTTTGATGCTATGTTGTGCCTTCTCCTGTGAAGTTGCCAATGACCTGGACTCTTTTGAGCCCGAATTTGTTTTGGATGCAGAAAATGCCATAAAAGATGCCAATTCTGCAGAAAGCGCATTGACAGGAATTTACGCTGTGATGTGGTCACCTACATTAAGTTCTGTGGCTGTGGCCAATGTAAGAATGGGAATTACAGTTTCCAGTCTTTTTGGACCCGATGAATTTGATGTGAACAACCCCTCCGTAGACAATGGAACGGTTGCTCAGTTCTATACCATCTCTTATGATGTGATCAATCGATGTAATTGGGTCATAGATAGGGTATCCCAATTATCGGATAGCGACGGATTTACTGGAAACCGCCGAATGGAAATCATTGCTGAAGCCAAGTTCTTTAGAGCCTTGTTCAATTTTTACCTATTAAGAAGATATGGCCAGTTTTACGATTTGGATTCAGAATATGGCATCGTGTTAAAAACAACGCCATCATTGGAATCCGTAGCTGAGCCTCGAAGTACCGTAGGGCAATCGTACGACCTTATTTTAAGCGATTTGGATGATGCCATTGCCAACGTCGCCCCTACTACCGATCCTTACTATGTGGGTACCTCTCTGGCAAAGGGAATGAAAGCAAAAGTCTTGCTGTATATGGGTGATTTTGATGCTGCGGCAGATTTGGCCAAAGAAGTCATCGATAACACCTCCGATATTTTTGAACTCGAACAGATCTATCAAAATATATTTGTCGAGGATTTTAACTCCAAAGAAGTGTTGTACGCTCCTTTTTCAAGAACCCCCGACCAGGCCATCCTTACTGGGGTTCAGTACACCTTTGCCTTTTCGGCATCACCATCATTTTTTGAGATCGCAGAGAACGCTACCGTTATTGGCGGATTTCCATTCCCGCATGATAATCTGGCCGTGCCCATAGCCCGAACAAATTATATGCGCCTGCCCTTGGGGGCTTTTGGTGACAAGATCGGAAAATTTCTAAATTTTGGAGATCAGGTCGACACCCAATTTCATTTGCGATTGGCAGAAGTGTATTTGATTCACGCAGAAGCAGAGGCTCGTAAAACAGGGGGAAATATCATAGAAGCACTCGGGTCTTTGAACACTATTCGGCTAAGGGGGCTTGCAATTCCTTATCCTCCTTTGGTGACCAAAGAACAATTATTGGAGCTTGTACGGATTGAAAAGATTATTGAATTGGCCGTTGAGGGTGGGGAAGAATTTTTTGATATGATTCGATATGAAAACCTTGATGAAACCGGTGCATTCAAGGTGGTCGATCAAAAATCCGTGGCATCAGACCCCAACAAATATATCTGGCCCATACCACGGGTAAGTGTCGAGGTTTCCAACGGTCTTGTAAAACAAAATCCAGGCTATTGACGCCATCAAAGAATCCCGACACCCAAAAACCCATTTTTTAAAATTGAAGTATTTGAATTAGCTATTGGTCGGCATTAGATCATAGAAAAGGGTTGCTGTAGCCAACAACAACACTTTAATCTAATGCCAGACCACTTCAACAAAAGCATTTGAAAAGAAGATTTTACCGAAAATTATAACAGCTAAGAGAGCTATAAAAAATAGATTTCATGAGTACATTGAAAATAACAGATCTGTCGAAAACATACCCCAATGGCGTAAAGGCATTGAACAATATCAATTTGGAACTGCAAAATGGAATGTTTGGCCTATTGGGGCCGAACGGAGCAGGAAAATCATCGTTGATGCGCACATTGGCCACGCTACAAGACGCCGATACTGGGAGTGCCGCCTTAGACAATATTGACATCTTTAATGAACCCGAAGAATTGCGAAAAGTACTGGGCTACCTACCCCAAGAGTTTGGTGTTTACCCTAGAATAACCGCAGAGCAATTACTGGATCATATGGCCATATTGAAGGGAATTACAAAATCTTCTGAACGGAAAGAACTGGTAAAATACCTGCTCAACAAAGTCAATTTATACGATAAGAGAAATAAGAGTGTAAAACGGTTTTCTGGAGGAATGAAACAACGTGTTGGAATTGCGCAGGCATTGATAGGCGACCCCAAACTCATTATTGTGGACGAGCCAACAGCCGGTTTGGATCCAGGGGAGCGAAATCGTTTTTACAATCTATTGGCTGATGTAGGACGAGAAGTAATTGTAATCCTTTCAACACACATTGTTGATGACGTGCGAGAACTATGCACAAAAATGGCAATTATGAATGTTGGGGAAATTGTGTTTCAAGGTGCCCCACAAAAGGCAATCGACGAATTGCAAGGCAAGGTGTACCAAAAAATCGTTTCTCGAGAAAAATTGAAGGAATACGAACATGAATATTCGATCATCTCAAACAAAATGGTCGGTGGTCAACCCTTGATTCATGTTTTTAGCGAGAGTCATCCAGAAAACGGTTTTGAAGAAGTAGCGCCAAATCTTGAAGATGTCTTCTTTTCAAGAATAAATACGGCCAACACCCTTGTATAAAATCCAATCCCAATCAATTATGCTTAAAACGTTCTTTCTTTCAGAAATAAAATATGTGCTAAAACAGCCTTTGGTATATATCTTTTTTGGGTTATTTGCCCTACTTGCTTTTGGGGGCGTATCTAGTGATAGCATCACCATTGGTGGCTCGGTGGGCAATGTTTTGAGAAACGCTCCGCATGTCATCACCATATATACCACTGTAATGACAATTTTTGGATTATTGGTGGCCACTGCATTTTTTAACAATGCCGCCCTACGCGACCATAACAATGAATTCAACGAAATTCTTTTTTCAACTCCCATTAGTAAACCGGGATACTTTTTTGGACGCTTTTTTGGGGCATTGATACTGGCCACCATTCCCTTATTGGGTGTATTCATAGGCTTCATTATGGGTGCCTTTATATCTCCGATTGTAGGTTGGATTCCTCCAGAACGTTTTGGGGCATTTCATTTAAATACCTTTATAAACAATTATTTTTTGTTCATTCTACCGAATATGTTCATTGCCGGGGCCATCATTTATGCTTTGGCCAATAAGTGGAAAAGCTCGATTATTTCATTCGTAGGCACACTGATCATAATTATGGCGTATGTTATTTCGGGGAGGCTGATGTCGGATATTGACAATGAGATTATAGGCGCACTTACTGACATTTTTGGGACACGAACATATGGCCTTTCCGCAAAATATTATACTGCTGCAGAAAAGAACACTTTAAATCCAGGATTTTCAGGATTGCTTTTGGTCAATAGAGTTTTTTGGATTGCCATGGGCATTCTCATTTTAGCAATATCGTTTGTAGGCTTTTCGTTTAAAGAGAAGAACAAAAAGGTGAAAATTGAGAAGGCCGGAAAGCAGCAGAAGGACTTGGCTGCCATTGTCAAACCAAAAACGAGTCAAGCATATGCCGGCCACATCGGTTGGAGGCAGTTCAAGAGTTTCTTCAAGATTAGCTTTCTCAGTATAATTAAGAGCACCACACTAAGAATACTGTTCATCTTCAGCGCCATTATGCTCATTGTTGGTCTATACGGAGGCTACGATTATTATGGGCTTCAATCATATCCGCTGACGTATAAGTTATTGGATTCCATAGATAACAATGCTTCTTTGTTTATGATGATCATATTGGTTTTCTTCAGCGGTGAAATCATTTGGCGAGACCGTTCCCATAAGATCAATGAAGTCATAGACGCTACGCCCCATGCCTCGTTTATTTCACTTTTGGCAAAGACTCTATCCTTAGTGGCTACCTTAACTGTGCTACATGCGATTTTTGTTGTATATGGTGTTATGTACCAATTGTTTCAAGGGTATACACGAATAGAATTGAATGTGTATTTCTTGGATTTCTTGTACACAAAACTCCCTCAATATCTTACCTGGAGCGGTATTTTGGTTCTCGTACAAGTGGTATTGAACAATAGATATATGGGATACTTTGTGTCCTTATTGGTCATTTTTATTTGGGAATTGGCCCTGACCATTTTTGACATCGAAAGCAATATGTTGGCCGTTGGGGGGGCTCCGGCACTTTTGTATTCTGATATGAATTCTTTTGGTCCTGGACTTTTAGGGGCTATGTGGTTCAACCTGTATTGGATAATGTTCGCCCTGCTTTGTCTTATTTTGGCAGGAATACTATGGAATAGGGGTACTGGTAAAACCTTATTGGAGCGAATAAAGGTGATCAGAAAACAAATTTCAAGGCCATATGGCGTTTTTGCGGGTGCGGCGCTCTTGGTTTGGATACTTATTGCGGGGTTCGTGTATTACAATACCCAGATTCTAAATCCGTACGATACCCAAGATGAATCCGACCTACAACTTGTCACCTTTGAGAAAAAATATAAGAAATACGAAAATACGGATCACCTTAAGCTAACTAAGGCCAAATACTTTATCGATATCTTCCCAAATCAAAGGGATGTGAAAACCAAAACACTATGGGAGCTTACCAATGAAACAAAGGTTACCATTGATTCGTTACATTTCATTACCAATGAAGATTGGCATACCGAATTCAAAATTCCGGATGCCGAATTGGTATTGGAAGACGAAACCTATGGGTACTTAATCTATAAATTAAATACCCCGGTTAATCCTGGTGAAACCATTGCAATAGAGATTGCTGGCAGCTTTGTTACCCAAGGGTTTAGAAATAACTTGGCTGGTATCGACGCAAAAGTTATAAAAAACGGCACGTTCTTTAACAATTTTAATTTTTCACCATCTATTGGCTACAGCCCCAATATGGAATTAAGCGACCCCAATAAACGCAAAAAACATGGTTTGCCCGTAAAGAAAGTAATGCCGCAATTGGCAAAGGATTCCACCAAACATCACATGATGAATTATCTAAGTGAAGGGCGTTCCGATTTTATCCCTATAGAAAGCGTTATCTCCACTGCCAGTGATCAAACGGCGATAGCACCTGGATCTCTGATAAGGAAATGGAATGAAAACGGCAGAAGCTACTTTCACTATAAGTTAGATTATCCATCGCAACACTTCTACTCTTTTGTTTCAGGAAGATATGAAAAGGCCACACGTAAATGGAATGGAATCGATATCGAGGTGTATCATGACAAGAAACACAATCAGAATATTGAAATGATGTTGAATGCCATAGAGAACGCCTTGGATTATTATACCAAAAACTATGGTCCATATCAACATAGGCAATGTCGCATTATTGAATTTCCGCGCTATAGCACCTTTGCACAGGCCTATCCTGGCACCATGCCCTATGCAGAATCTTTCGGGTTTGTAGTTGATTTAGAAGACAAAACAAAAAACAACATCATAGATGCGGTCATAGCACACGAAATATCACATCAATGGTGGGCGCATCAGTTAGTGGGCGCCAATATGCAAGGAGGCACATTTTTGAGCGAGAGCTTTGCCGAATATTCATCTTTGATGACCATGAGGAATACATCTAAAAGCCCAATGCAAATGCGAGAGTTCATCAAGTACAATCACGACCGTTATCTAAGAGGTCGAAGCGGTGAAAAAAAGAAAGAACTCCCCTTGTACAAAGTAGAGAACCAACAATATGTACATTATGGTAAGGGAAGCATTGTGCTCTATGCCCTTCAGGATTACATTGGTGAGGACAAAGTGAATCTGGCACTGCGTAATTTCTTAAATGAATATAGCTACAAAAAACCACCTTACCCTACTTCCTTGGATTTTCTAGAATATTTAGAACCTCAAATCCCAGATTCCCTAAAATATTTGGTCGATGATTGGTTTAAAGAGATAACATTATATGACAATCGTCTAAAAAATGCCACCTATGAAAAAAAGGGCAAAAACAAATATCGAGTGTCCGTAGACATTGAATCTTACAAAATTAAAGCCGACAGCATCGGGAATGAGACCAAAGTCCCTATGGACGATTGGATTGATATAGGTTTTTTCTTAGACGAGGCCGAAGAACAATTATATCATGAAGAAAGAATCAGAATAAACAAAAATGAGACAAGCCTTAAATTTGAATTGGATTCTTTGCCGGTAAAAGCAGCCATTGACCCGAGAATGTTATTGATTGACAGAATTTATAATGACAACATAAAAAGAATACAAACTGTTGAAGATTAAAATTTTATAGCAATTCTTTATGTAGTCTCCAAGGCCGGTTTTATACCTTTGACACTCTAAATTAGACAACTATTTTTCATAGATGAAATTTAGACCATATTCATTTTGCAATCCATTCCAAAATGTAAAGAATAGGGATTCCTATCCCTATTCTTAAGAGCGTGCACTAAGTCCTCATTTGTGTTTAAGGCTCAAATCATCTTAGATAGGTCTACGGTTGCTTAGTCTTATAAGGGCTTCTTCATTTTTCAGAAAGAACAGTTCAAAACGATTTCAATAACATTTTAAAGACTTTGGTATGGAATTACCTTATATAGAGCCTTATAAAACAAAAATGGTAGAATCTATCAATAGATCTACCGTAGAACAACGAAAGGCATGGATAGAAGAGGCTGGCTATAATCTGTTCAAGCTATCAAGCGATCAGGTCATGATTGATTTATTGACCGACTCAGGAACAGGGGCTATGTCAGATAAACAATGGGCCGAGATTATGCTGGGTGATGAAAGTTATGCGGGATCCAGTTCTTTTATAAAACTGGCAAGTACCGTTAAACAACTTACCGGATTTGAATATTTTATCCCCACCCATCAAGGACGTGCCGCTGAAAACGTACTATTTTCTGCCTTGGTAAAGGAAGGCGACCTGATACCGGGCAATTCACATTTTGACACTACAAAGGGGCATATCGAATTCAGAAAGGCCACGGCCGTCGACTGCACAATTGATGAAGCGTTTGACACATCGGTCTATCATCCGTTTAAGGGAAATCTGGACATTCAAAAATTGGAACATACAATCCGATCCAATACCAAGAAAAAAATTCCATTTGTCCTGATCACGGTTACTTGTAATTCCTCTGGAGGGCAACCCGTTTCAATGCAAAATATTAGGGATGTACATGCGGTTTGCAAACAATATCAAATTCCACTGTACTTCGATTCGGCCAGGTTTGCCGAAAACGCATATTTTATAAAATTGAGGGAAAAAGGATACGAACATAAATCCATTATCGAAATTGTAAGGGAGATGTTTTCTTATGGTGACGGAATGACCATGAGCGCAAAAAAGGACGGTATTGTAAACATGGGTGGGTTTATTGCCTTGAAAAGTCTTGAGATTTACAGAGAATGTATTACTTACAATATCATGTACGAGGGCTTCGTAACCTATGGAGGAATGTCGGGTCGTGATATGGGCGCATTGGCCCAGGGGTTAAACGAAGCGGTCACCCTCGATTATCTCGAAAGTAGAATAAACCAAGTACATTATTTGGGCCAACGTCTAGTCGAGTTTGGTGTACCCGTGCAACAACCTTTTGGAGGACATGCCATTTATTTGGATGCTGACAAGTTTGTGCCCACCATTCCCAAAGGGGAATATCGTGCACAGGCATTGGCCATTGAACTTTATACCGTTGCCGGAATCAGGGGTGTGGAAATCGGTACGATTTTGGCCGACAGAGATCCCGCAACCAGAGAAGACCGCTATCCAAAATTGGAACTGGTCCGTTTGGCCATTCCTAGAAGAACCTACACCCAAGCGCATATGGAGTATGTAGCCGTGGCAATCAAGAAAGTGTACGAAACCCGTAATGAGGCCAAAAAAGGCTATTACATTAAATGGGAAGCCCCTATTATGCGGCACTTTACGGTAGAACTCGAAAAGTTGTCGTAAGTCTTGTTGCGTATAAACAAAAGCAGGGTATTAATTTCAGTATTTCATTGTTGAAAACCAATGAAACCAACGTTTTATGGAACCTTGATCCCGCATTAAAATTTGGTCACCTTTTGAGAAAAATCAATAATCAGAAGATTTGATGGCCTAGCGGTGTACACTTTATGAATTCAATAAAGCGAGCACCAATTTGTACCCCTCCGAAACAGGTATTTTTTGATATTGGATGGAATTAGGAAAAATAAATCACCACAGGATAGTTGCCATCGTTCTGTTCAAAATAAAAAGAGTGTATACGATGGGTTGGTGACCATAAAGATCATAGTAGATCAAAGAACGCGATAGTATACTTCAAGAATGGATTTATGGAAAACAAAGGTTTTCATCTATTTTCCATCTCAAACGCCCTTACTCCTTATTTATGGGCATTTTAAAATAATGTATCGGGAAAGTAGTTTTCATTATACATTATTACCAGAAACCCTACTTTTGCCAAAACTATATAATCGATGTTCAGTTTTTTCCAGAAAAAACACTTTTTGGTTGATTATTTGGAAGGTTTTGTAGATATCCATAACCATATTCTTCCTGGTATCGATGATGGGGCAAAAACTACTGATGACTCCCTTGCCTTGATCAAAGGTTTTGGTGAATTCGGCATCACTGATTTTGTGTGCACCCCCCATATCATGCACAACTATTACGAGAATACTCTAGAGACCATCAAAGATTCGTTCATAACGCTAAAAAAGGAAATGGCTGAAAAAGGAATCACCGATGTTTCGATCGATTTCGCTGCAGAACATATGATCGATGATAATTTTGAGGAAATTCTGAAGAAAAAACAAGTACTGCCCCTACGTAATTATCATCTATTGATAGAAATGTCATTTCTTCAAGCGCCCATTAATTTTCACAGGGCCGTCAAAAAAATAACCTCGGCTGGTTATTACCCTATATTGGCGCATCCTGAACGCTATGCTTTTTTGTATGGAAACTTCCAGAAATATGAAGCCTTCAAAAGAGAAAGCATTTTCTTTCAAGTCAACCTTTTGTCATTAGCGGGATATTATGGCGGTAATGTGAAAAATATGGCCATAAAACTTTTAGATAAAGGTATGATTGATTTCTTGGGGTCAGATGTGCACCATAAAGATCAATTGAAGTTTTTAAAAGATAGTACAATATCTCACAGGATCTTGAAAAAAATCCAGCCCGTAATCGCAAATACTATAGATAATTTCTTTTAAACCGATTTCACTATTTTCGAATGACCAATTTATGCTCTGACACCTTTTGTGTCTTTGCTGACCACATTTGCACAATATAAATTCCATCCTCGATTCCCAATACATCGAACCTAAACTGGCCATCAATACTATTTTGGGAGTCTATGTCTACCGACCTTACCAAACGACCTGAAATATCAAATATGTATACTTTTTCGATTTGTGCCATAGGGTTCGAAACCACTTGAACCTCATTTGAAGTCGGATTTGGTGACAACAACACCTCAAAACCTTCATCTTCGCCTAAGTCACCGGGGTCTGGCAATCTTGCACTGCCTCCAGCAACAATCGTGAACTGAACGGTCAAGGCCTGCCCAGGGGTACCTCCCAAAGATGGATTTGGATAAGGAGTGGCCGATAAGGTATAATTTCCTGCTGGAAGTGTCACCGGTAAGTAATCCCCTCCACTATCTCCAAAAAGTGCATACGGAGCCCCGTTTTCTGTTCTACTATTGCTTACAGGGCCTGTAAGTGACAAAGAGACGCTACCGACAACACTTGGATTGGTATTAGCCCTAATATTGAGCCCCAATCCTTGAATTGTGGACTCTTGTATCAGCATGCCGTCGGTAATTTCAAATAAATTGGTATCCGTATCAGCATTCATCAATGTAAAGCTTTCCACAGTTTCGGTTGAAGGGTTTCCGCCTCCAGTCCCAACTACCCACTCAAACTGTGTGCTTGAAGATTCTTGTGGATTTCCATCATCGGTCACGGTTACTTGAACATCGTATGGACTATTGGCTGCGGCCCCTTGTGAGCCTCCAGTAGAAGGCGATTCTGGCGCAGCATCCAATTGGGCATCTGTATAGCTATTAGTAACTCTATACAAGGCCACCCTATCAATGGCATGACCTGCCGAACGTTCAGAAATCTCCATGGTATAAGTGCCTGAATTCACAAACCACACAAAGATGGCATAACTTTGGCCATCACCTGTAAATGACTGCCACGTATATTCTTCAGAGCCACCGCTTGATTTATACACCTTAAAATAGCCATTGCCCCCCGAACCATTCAATGTACCCCCTTGGCCTTCTCTTGAACTACCTTTAGGGAAAACGACATTGGAAGCCCCACTTTGTGCAGCTGCAATTATAGCGCTTTCAGTAAAGGAACCATTATTATATCCTAAAAACCATACATCATCATTATTGGGAAACCGCAACCAATTATCGTTTTCATCAGATGCTGAAACACCGCTGTAAAAGCTGTTCCAAATAAATCTGTAAACTCCTGGTGTACTAACAGTAATCTCATATTGAATGGTACCTCCATTTTGATCGTTGAAATGATTCGAACCGGCAATGATACCCGTTTCATCATCAAGATTTGTCAAACTCCAATTAGGTTCTAATGCGCCTGATTCAGCCTCAATGATTACCAAACCATTCTCCTCCAAAAAGGCCCCCGAAGGCTGGCTTTGGGCCAAAGTACCAGAAATCAATCCTGTACTACTATTAATGGACAAATTTGGTGGCAGATTGTTTGCGGTATATGTCAAGTTTGTACTTTCATCAGAAGCATTGATCTGCAATGATATTGCATCTCCTTCATTATCATTCTGGTCTCCAGGATTGGTCACATTCGGTGGCTGATTACTCCCCGCCGCGTTGACCACCACCGTGGCCTCGTCGAAGCCCGTGTCGTTCTCGTCGTCGGTCACCGTCAGGCGGAACACATAGCTGCCCTCAACCAAATCGCTGGCCGTAAGGTCGGGGGTCGTATCGCCGCTCAAGGTGGCCGTGCCGGGGCCGCTCTCTTGGGTCCATTGATAGGCGATAATCGCACCGCCATCGGGATCGCTGCCCGATCCGTTCAGCATAACACTGCTCGTGGGCAGTACCACGGTCTGGTCGGGGCCCGCATTGGCGACCGGGGGCTGGGGGGTCACCGTACAGTTCGGGTCGGTGCCGCCAAAACCGTTGGGCACGTTGGCCGTATCGGTCACGTAAAGCTTGTCAAGACCTGTACCTTGTTCACGGTTGGCGATGTCGATCGTGTTTGTCCCGTTCAACAAGTCGAAGGTGACGATGGCGTCTCCGTTGTCGTTGTCCCATACCTGGTGCCACGAAAATGCAGCGCTTCCCGGAATGGAGTTCCACTTCACCCAGGTACCGCCGTTGGCCCGAACCCAGAAACTGTCGTTACTGCCCGAGGGAGCACTCACCAGTCCGTATACGCTGTACGTGCCCTGGGAGGCGTTAAAGGTGAAGGTGACCCAGTCATCTGAATTGGAGGACGGGGCATTCCAGTTGTTGCCCGAAGGAGGCAACAGGTACTCCCCGTTAGAGGCCGAAACATCGCCGACGGTGCTCCAATTGGCGCCCACCGTAGCGCACTCCGCCTCGAGCCAAAGCTCCGTGCCCTGGCCAGGTGCGTTGACCACCACCGTGGCCTCGTCGAAGCCCGTGTCGTTCTCGTCGTCGGTCACCGTCAGGCGGAACACATAGCTGCCCTCGACCAGCCCGCTGGCCGTAAGGTCGGGGGTCGTATCGCCGCTCAAGGTGGCCGTGCCGGGGCCGCTCTCTTGGGTCCATTGATAGGCGATAATCGCACCGCCATCGGGATCGCTGCCCGATCCGTTCAGCACAACACTGCTCGTGGGCAGTACCACGGTCTGGTCGGGGCCCGCATTGGCGACCGGGGGCTGGGGGGTCACCGTACAGTTCGGGTCGGTGCCGCCAAAACCGTTGGGCACGTTGGCCGTATCGGTCACGTAAAGCTTGTCAAGACCTGTACCTTGTTCACGGTTGGCGATGTCGATCGTGTTTGTCCCGTTCAACAAGTCGAAGGTGACGATGGCGTCGCCGTTGTCGTTGTCCCATACCTGGTGCCACGAAAATGCAGCGCTTCCCGGAATGGAGTTCCACTTCACCCAGGTACCGCCGTTGGCCCGAACCCAGAAACTGTCGTTACTGCCCGAGGGAGCGCTCACCAGTCCGTATACGCTGTACGTGCCCTGGGAGGCGTTAAAGGTGAAGGTGACCCAATTGTCGGTATCGGAAGAAGGCACACTGTAGCTGTTGCCCGAAGGCGGCAACAGGTACTCCCCGTTAGAGGCCGAAACATCGCCGACGGTGCTCCAATTGGCGCCCACCGTAGCGCACTCCGCCTCGAGCCAAAGCTCCGTGCCCTGGCCAGGTGCGTTGACCACCACCGTGGCCTCGTCGAAGCCCGTGTCGTTCTCGTCGTCGGTCACCGTCAGGCGGAACACATAGCTGCCCTCAACCAAATCGCTGGCCGTAAGGTCGGGGGTCGTATCGCCGCTCAAGGTGGCCGTGCCGGGGCCGCTCTCTTGGGTCCATTGATAGGCGATAATCGCACCGCCATCGGGATCGCTGCCCGATCCGTTCAGCATAACACTGCTCGTGGGCAGTACCACGGTCTGGTCGGGGCCCGCATTGGCGACCGGGGGCTGGGGGGTCACCGTACAGTTCGGGTCGGTGCCGCCAAAACCGTTGGGCACGTTGGCCGTATCGGTCACGTAAAGCTTGTCAAGACCTGTACCTTGTTCACGGTTGGCGATGTCGATCGTGTTTGTCCCGTTCAACAAGTCGAAGGTGACGATGGCGTCTCCGTTGTCGTTGTCCCATACCTGGTGCCACGAAAATGCAGCGCTTCCCGGAATGGAGTTCCACTTCACCCAGGTACCGCCGTTGGCCCGAACCCAGAAACTGTCGTTACTGCCCGAGGGAGCACTCACCAGTCCGTATACGCTGTACGTGCCCTGGGAGGCGTTAAAGGTGAAGGTGACCCAGTCATCCGAATTGGAGGACGGGGCATTCCAGTTGTTGCCCGAAGGTGGCAACAGGTACTCCCCGTTAGAGGCCGAAACATCGCCGACGGTGCTCCAATTGGCGCCCACCGTAGCGCACTCCGCCTCGAGCCAAAGCTCCGTGCCCTGGCCAGGTGTGAAAACAGATATTGGTAACGTTGTGGTATCGGTAAGCCCCTCATCATCTGTTACGGTGAATTCCACAATATATGTTCCATTAGAAGCAAATTCATGGGTCGGATCTGCATCTGTAGAAGTATTTCCATCCTTAAAGTCCCAGAAGTAGGAGGTAACACCTACATCGTCGGTAGATCCACTACCGACAAAATCAACAGATAAGGGAGCATTACCTGATTCTGGATTCGCTGATGCAATCGCTGTAGGTGGCAGATTTCCACCTCCTGACTGGCTAATCGAGAAGTTTATAGTAAGTGGCTGGCCCAGCATGCCTCCCGATTGATTTGGACCATTATAGGCCGTGGCCGTCAAACTATAGTTTCCTTCGGGAAGATTACTTGGAAAATAATCACCTCCACTATCACCAAAAAGCGCATACGGAGCACCATTTTCGTTGCGTGTGTTCGAAGTCGTGCCCGACAGTTGAAAAAAGACGCTGCCAACAACAGATGGTACAGTGTTCGCCCGTATATTGACATTGCCACTGGCAGGAAGCTGTGATACATTTATCACCTGCCCGTCAGCCAAGGTGAAGATTTCGCCATCAGTGTCTGCATCCATCATCGTGAAACTGATTACCCCATCGCTCGGCGGAAGCACAGACGACAGGTTAACCATCAACGAAGAGGAAGCCCCATAATTTATGTTGAGTACCGCGCTTCTGTTGGCGCCGCTGCCGCTAAGGGCTATAGTTACATCGTGTGTCGATCCAGAGGCCAAAAGGCCATTGGTCAACGCTCCTGAAACAATAGAAAAATCACTGGCATCAGGACCCGATATATCCATCGAAGTCACTATGATTCCCGTATTACCACCCGAAACGTCCAAGGCTATGTTGGCCGAGGAATTTTCAATGATGTCTGCGTTCGTCGGAGCAACCAAGGTACTGGTCACAAGAGCTGTCCCTTGTGGATTATCGGTCCCCAAATATTCCATGTTTTTTTGACTGCCCCCCCCTAAGTTGGGTGAGCCGGCCAATATGAAGATTCCACCACCTGAGACAATGGCCTGTGTTCCATGACGAGCATGGTTCATATCGGACAACGACCTCCAGCTTTGCCCGATTGGATCGTATTCTTCTGTCACGGTCAAGGCCCCGGCCGTAGACTCTTCGCCTCCAATGACTATGAGCCTGTCGTTATAGTTGACCGCACTCGGCGCCCCTCTTTCTGTGGGAATATTTTGGGCACTAGGCAGGGTGCTCCAAGTACCACTAGCTAAATCATAGACATCGACCTCAGCTATGGTCGGTGCAAATACCCCGCCCGGGCCACCTGACAACCTACCTCCAGCAACATAAAGTTTTCCATTGATTACCACAGTATGAAAATGGTCTCTAGCCCTTGGGGCATCTGTCAACTGGGTCCAAATACCTGTCGCTGGGTCATATTCATCTAACCATGCAACATACCCCCCATCATGGCCATCGGTATTGCCACCCACTATATAAAACTTACCGTTGTGCAAGGCCAAACCTGCAGAACCCCTTTTTCTGCCCGATGGAATCTCCGGACCCTGTATCCATTCATTGGTGGAAGGGTCAAAGGCCCAGACATAATCTGCCGGGATTTCATTCGGAAATACATTGGTTCGAAAAGCCCCAATGACCCAAATCAAACCCTGATACTCCACTGCCTGAAAATGGTTGAATTCTTCGGGTGCAGAATTCAACAATTGACTCCATGTATTGGTGCCATAGTCATACACATCAATGGTAGTGGCATTCTCTCGCCCACCCATCAAATAAAACTTATCACCAGATTGCACAAAGGAACATTCGTGCCTCGCTGTATAGTTCTCACTTTCATTCTTATCAACCCAGTCTGTATTGACGTCCAATGGACCAAACAGCTGTATTTGTTGTTGGGAATTACCCCCATATTCAATAGTTAGAATAGCTGAAGCCCCACTAGTGGTCCCGTCAAATCCGATACCGAAATTGTGAGTGCTGTTGGGTAACAATAGGTTATTGGTCAACCCACCGGTCACAAGACTGAACTCTGAAGCATTAGTACCTGAAATTTCCATTGATTTAACAAAAATGCCCGTGTTGCCCTGCGAAACGACCAGTGATTCGTTGGCATTTGAACCCAATTCAACATTTATTGAAGAAGGCGCCGAGAATTGACTGGCCATTATTGCCGTTCCTGAAGGATTGTCTTGCCCATAAAATTCCATATTTTTCTGTTGGGCACCTCCCAATTGATCAGAACCGGCCGTTATAAATATTCCGTCACCACTAACGATAGCCTGAGTAGCTCGTCGCTGATAATTGGTGTCTGCAAGTCTGGTCCACGTTTGAGTATCGGGATCGAACTCTTCTGTGATTTGCAACGCACCAGTGGTAACGGTTCCATAAACCAATTCGTTTTGAACCGAACCCCCTATCAGCAACAAATTTTCATTAAATACTGCGTTGATGGCACTAGCTCTTGGGGTAGGGATATTCGAGCTTACCGGCAATGTTTGCCAAGTTTGGGTGGTTAAATTGAAAACATCAACTTCTGCCACGTAAGGTGAAAAAAAACCTCCGGGACCACCCGACAACCTACCACCAATGGCATACAGCTTATTCCCTATCACGGAAACTGAAAAATGATCACGTGCATGCGGTGCATCTGGTAGTATTGTCCAGTTTCCAGTAATGGGATCGTACTCATCGGCCCAAGCTACATAGCCCCCATCATGGCCATTAGTGCTTCCGCCTATTACATAGAATTTGTCATTATAAAGAGCTAGACCGGAAGAGCCTCTTTTTCTGCCCGCTGGTATTTCCGGGCCTTGTATCCATTCTTCGTTTGCTGGGTCAAACATCCATATGTAGTCTGCTGGTGTGTCATTGGGGAAGTTATCTCCTTTAAGAGCTCCAATGACCCATATCAAACCTTTATACTCGATACCTTGAAAATGGTTTAACAACTCAGGCGCCGGATCCGTGACGGTGTTCCATACATCATTCGTATAATCGTAGTACTGAACCAAGTCAGATTCTCTACCGCCAATCAAATAAAATTTCTCACCAGCCTGTATAAAACCGCACTCGTGTCGGCCTACATAATTCTCATTATCATTTTTATCGGTCCAAGTGAGGTTTGCATTGACCGATTCCAATTGTAGCCAACGGGTTGCTTTGATCAGGTTATTGGTGCTGTTGACGCTTCCGCTCGAAACTATCAATCGATCCCCGAACGAGTGGGCAACAGGCGCAACATTTTTTTCTGGTAGTGCACAGAGCTCTGTCCAAGTGTTGGTTGCGGGGTCATACTGTGATACCTCATCAAAAAAGGTCGTAGGACCTCCCCTGCCTCCAACAATTATTATTTTTCCATCATGTACCGTGGTGCTAGGCTCAATATGTGAGCGGTTCTGATTCATGCTTGCACGACTCGTCCACGTATCGGTATTCGGGTCATAAGCGTGCACCAAATTTTGGTACTGAGGACTTGAGTCATGGCCAAATTGCCCACCAATGGCATACACGATTCCATTGACACTTGCCGCCCCATGATGATTTCTAGGATTGGGCATTGGGGCAGCATTGGCCCAGCCCGCACCAATATTGTTCAAATCGAGCACATAATGATTGCCCACATCGGTCTGTCTATCGGGAAGCAATCCGCCAAAAAAGTGAATTTTTCCATTATTATAAGAAGCAGCTCCAGAGCCTATGGGCATAGGTAGACTAGGCCCCGTGCTCCAGCTATCCGTTATGCTATTATAGATATGTACTGCATCGGTGGCCACCCCTGGATGGTCACCAACAAAACCACCAATAAGCCATATTTCATTACCAACCACTGCACTGCCCATGTGGGTCAAGTTCGTGGGCATATTTGTTCCAAAGCTCCAAGCATCATTGGTCATGTCATAAATTTCAACTGCATTCGATGCAATCAATCCACTCACCCAACCTCCCATGATGTATATCTTATCGTCTACATGTTCTCTACGGGTCTCGAAACGTGCCAAACCAGAATCGGTCAGGTCGTTCCAAGAACAGGATGGGCCGCCAACCGTACCCTCAGTGACATTGAGAAAGTCCCATGTAGCGGTATAATCAGGACCCGATGCCCCCGAAGTGGATATGATACCCACGGCAAGTCCCTTATTGTCATTTGAATCTAGAAAACTTGTTGGCAGAGCCAATGGGCCTCCCAAAGTGTTTATTGTTGTGCCAGAGTCAAATGAATAAAAGGGTTGTGCAGTATTTGTCAATGGATCTACGCTTATGTACAAATCAATCGCATTGGCTGCTGAAAACCCAGGGGCATCAAAAGAGGTGCTCGTCTCTGATCCTCCTATCTCCAATACCACTTCGAACCCATGTTCATTATCATTTGTTGAGGTGCCCGTGCTGGCAGCAATTTTGAGGTAATTATCTTGGTCTCCCGTTCCTATCTGAATCCCATAAGATTGGGTGCCTACAGGTAGGTTTCCGCCAAAAGGGGTCTCTATTTTAGAATGTATTGTGAAAGGATTTGAATTGCTATCTACATTCACACCGAATTGGAAACCATTTTCTTGGTCATTGGAAGATCCCAGAGCATTGCCATTACCGGTAAAATCTATTGTGGCCTTACCACCAGCACCTCCAAAAGAAAGATTGTCAAAATCATATTGGTCAAGATAGTCGGTGGTACCATTGGTCATCCAGCCTGTGAAACCCAGTCCGGCAAAACCAGTTCCGGGATCATTGTTCCAAAATGGATGATCAACAGGTAAATTGGTCGTAGTACCATTATCAGCATCCCACTGAAAGGCATCGTCGACATCTAAAATACCATCATTATCATCATCGGTATCATTTAAATCAGACACAAAATCACCATCGTTATCCTCAGGTTTGCTACCCCCAGAACAGTGATTGGTACCATTGTCAACCTCATCACCGTTGGTAAAACCGTCACCATCAGAATCTGCCAATGGGTCGTAGCCACCTTCGCCAGGCTGTGGACAGTTTACAAAGTCAGTGGGCTCAAAAACCGTGATATTGTCAGATCCATAGGTAGCCACCCATACAGTACCCGGAAAGATATCTGAATCACCCTGTGCAATTATGTCTAGAGGAACCGATCCGAAGCCTGAAAAGAAATTGTTGTCTTTTGCCAACAGAATGGTGCCCGATGAGTTCAATTCATACCTATTAATCTTACCATTGAAAGATGCTGTTAACAAATCTCCCTTCATGGCATCGCTGAAATTGCTAGCGGTATATTCGCAGATACCATTTGTGGAAGAAGTCACAACATCAAAGATATTCACCTTACTACTGCTTTGATCTGCGCTTAAAAATTCACCCTGCCTTGAATCATCAGGAAAATTGGCCATACTGAATGAACTGTTGAAGTAGCCTGACACACCACTGAGCAAGGTAGAGAAATCATGTCTTGACACTTCTACCCAACTAGAGCCATTGTAATTGTAACTAATCACATCTGCCTCAGAGGGAAATGCCCTTATAGGTACTGGATGCCCAGCATAATAAGTGCCATTTGCATCATTTATCGAGCCAATATAGTGAAGGGCGTCCCAAACCGTGCTGCTACCGTTCTCATGAAAATCATTGGTCACATAATCACCTGCTCCAGGATTATAAGTGGTGGTATAATGATGACCCTTTAAGGTACCATTGCTCAAATAGATGAGCGGTACTCCACCCCACGTTGAGTTGCCGCCATTATCGACCGAATACACTAATCCGCCCTCGGTTATAACCACATCATAACCATTTCGCCAACCAGAAGAAAAAATCTGTACTGGCCCCCCTGGCTCAGGAATTGCCTGATTTCGGGTATTGTTTCCCCCAAAAGGATCGCCAATATCAATGGTTGCATTGTACATAGGGTGCCCTGAAGGATACGGAAACTCAGAATGGGTATTGGTGATGTCGCTTCTTGTCGGATCATTCAATGTGGGCAGGTCATAAATATAGTCAGAACCTGTTCTGGGGTCTGTATAGACTGTCATGCCCTCTAATTGGGTCAAGTTGATTATCAATATAGCCCCTGCCAAATAGGTTTCCGCAATGCCTCCAAAATTATTGCTGGGCGCTCCTTTGTTAGTGTTGCCCCCTTGTTGCAAAAGCAAATAGGTGCTGCCGCTTTTTGTGAAGATATCCAAACCATTGGAAGCATGGTTCTCTTCACAACGAGGCAAGCCGCGGACCAAATCGACATGGTCCCAACCGCTACCGTTCCAAGTCAATCTTGACAGTATTCCAGAATTGGTGTCAAGGTTTCTATCAAGTTCACCAGTGGGATTGCTGCTACTGGCGCCGCCTATGCGTGGATCTGAAGAGGTCACATATAAAATAGGGTTGGTGGCCGTGCCCGCTGCCAAAATGCCCGTAACCTGACGTTTTCCATTGACCGCACTACCACTGTTGTCCAATTCACCAATATCATTGTGGTTTAGAACGCTCGACTTGATATCATTGATGACGACGGTGTTGGTGACGGAATATGACCCACTACCCGCTGGAGCACCATCCCTAGTTACGGTATATTGATGAATAGTTCCATCTTGCTGGGCCACATAGAGCTTTTCATCAGGACCAAAGGCAAGTGATGTCGGATTATCCAGACTCTCTCCTGAAAGCCCTGTTGAATTAAAGCTTTGTCCATATAATGAAGCAGCTGAAAAAATTGCAGCTAAGAAAATAATCACTCTAAAGTGAATGTTGTAAAAACCTTTCATAGTGTCTCGGTTGGCGTTAGGAAATCAACAAGTAATGGGGGACCATATAAATGTATCTTTTTTTAAGATTAGAAATATTACGGAGATGTCATATTCGACTAATTGGGCCATTATCTCGACAAATGACAAAGCAATGATTTGTTAAGATTATGGTATAAGAAAAGGGGAAGCCAAAAAGCTTCCCCTTTTTATAATTACCGTAAGAATATTCCTTTTATGGCTTATTGATTTTTCACTAATAAAGGTACAACAATTGGATCGCCATTGTTCAGTTCTATTTTGATGTAATACAGTTCATCCCTTAACAGATAAACAGGAATTTCATATCTATTATCCCTAAATACTTCCTGTGGTTCGAAAGCACCCAATAATCTACCTGTCGAATCATGTAAGTAAATCATGGTAGCCGTTCTGCCTTCTGGCATATTCAATATGCTTAAATAAGCAGTTTCATCTGCTGGATTAGGCGCAATGATGGCTTCAAAATCAGTAATTCCACTAGGGTTATTTTCCTCCACTTCTATCGTAACTGTGGCTGTATCGGTCAATCCCTCAGCATCTTCGACCGTCAAAACTACCTCAAAACTACCTGCAAATTCAAATGTATGGGTCGGGTCTGGTTCCGTAGAAGTTTCTCCATCTCCAAAATCCCATAGGTAGCTTACAACCGCCACGTCATCAGTAGAACTACTTCCTATGAATGACACTTCCAATGGTGCTTGTCCAGAAAGCGGTGTGGCCGATACCACCGCCTCAGGAGCTTGGTTGCCCCCTGGTTCGGTTACCTGAATGGTCACCGTATCGGTATCGGTAAGTCCGCCACCATCGGTTACGGTCAGCTCAACTTCATAAGTGCCCGCAGTGTTGAAGGTATATACGGGGTCGGCTTCGGCAGAAGTGCCGCCATCTCCAAAATCCCACGCATAGCTTACAATGCCCACATCGTCTGTGGAATTGCTGCCAGTAAACATCACCTCCAATGGGGCATTGCCGGAATCAGGCGTAGCTGAAGCCACAGCCTCGGGAACTTCATTACCAGCAGGTTCATTTACCGTTATGGTTATCGTGGTGGTATTCATAAGTCCGCCACCATCGGTCACGGTCAGTTCTACCTCATAAGTGCCTGCGATATCAAAAGTAGTCACAGGATTGATTTCGTTTGATGTTGTACCATCCTTGAAATCCCAGAAATAGCTCACTATGCCCACGTCATCTGTTGACCCGCTTCCATCAAATATAACCGGCAACGGTGCATCACCTTCAGTTGGGTTTGCCGTTGCCACTGCAACCGGTGGTTCATTGGCAGGGTCAGAGACTACAATAGTCACCGTATCGGTATCGGTAAGTCCGCCATCGTCAGTCACGGTCAGCTCTACATTATAGGTGCCCGCAGTATTGAAGGTATATACAGGATCAGCTTCGGTAGAGGTGCCACCATCGCCAAAGTCCCAAGCATAGCTTTCTATGGTGCCATCACTATCTGTTGAGTTGCTCCCTGTAAAGGTCACCTGCAAGGGTGCATCACCTTCTAGAGGAGTGGCTTCCGCCAACGCTGTAGGTTGTTGGTTGGGCTCGTTGACCGTAATGGTCACCGAATCGGTATTGGTCAGCCCGCCATCATCGGTCACCGTCAGCTCTACATCATAGGTACCCACTGTATTGAATGTATACACAGGATCAGCTTCGGTAGAGGTGCCACCATCGCCAAAGTCCCAAGCATAGCTTTCTACAGTACCATCACTATCTGTTGAGTTGCTCCCTGTAAAGGTCACCTGCAAGGGTGCATCACCTTCTAGAGGAGTGGCTTCCGCCAACGCTGTAGGTTGCTGGTTGGGTTCATTGACCGTAATGGTAACCGTATCGGTATCGGTCAGTCCGCCATCGTCGGTCACGGTCAGCTCTACATCGTAGGTGCCAGCAGTGTTGAAGGTATATACGGGGTCGGCTTCGGTAGAGGTGCCACCATCGCCAAAGTCCCAAGCATAGCTTTCTATAGTACCATCACTATCTGTTGAGTTGCTTCCTGTAAAGGTCACCTGCAAGGGTGCATCACCTTCTAGAGGAGTGGCTTCTGCCAACGCCACAGGGGACTCGTTCACTGTAATGGTCACCGTATCGGTATCGGTCAGTCCACCACCATCAGTCACGGTCAGTTCGACCTCGTAAGTACCACCTGAATCAAAGGTATAAATTGGATCGGCCTCGGTCGATGAGCCCCCATCCTTGAAATCCCAAGCATAGCTGACTACTCCAATATCGTCTGTGGAATTGCTCCCCGTAAAGGTCACTTGTAAAGGTGCAGCGCCTGACTCAGGGCTGGCCTCTGCCACCGCAGTAGGTGGATTGTTCGCACCGTCAACTTGAATGGTCACCGTATCGGTATCGGTCAGTCCATCATCATCGGTCACGGTCAGCTCTACCTCATAAATGCCGGGTGAGTCAAAGGTCTCGACTGGGGGGTCGGCCTCAGTCGAAGTATTGCCGTTCTTAAAATCCCAGAAATAACTCACTATGCTAGAATCGTCAGTCGAATTGCTTCCCGTAAAGGTTACCTGTAAGGGAGCCACACCGGTCAATGGAGTAGCTTCTGCCAACGCTGTTGGAGGTGTGGTGCCAGCTGGTCCAATATTCCAAATGAATTGCTCAGTGGTCGATTCTTGAGGGTTACCGTCATCGGTCACTGTCACATCAACTGTATAGGGGCTATTAGCTGCTGCTCCTTGAGACCCTCCACCTGTATTGGACTCTGGGAAGGCATCCAATTGGGCATCTGTATAATTTGGCCCATCCACTAAGTAAAGTGCAACTTTATGAATGGCATGGCCTGAAGAGCGTTCTGAAATCTCCATCGTATAGGTGCCTGGGTTCACAAACCACACATAAATCTCGTGCGCCGTACCATTGTCACTGGTAAATGATTCCCATTCATAAACTTCTGATTGTGCTCCTGACAAAAAGATTTTGAAATAACCATTTCCGGTCTGACCTACCGGTGCCGTATCGTCTGATGGATCGCTTTCGGTTCCCGGATTCGAAAAATATCTAGAGGTTCCTCCTGGGAAGACCACATTGGTAAAATCATTTTGAATTTTATCAATTAAATTGGCCTCACTCACAGGATTCCCCCTAAAGCCAAAGAACCAAACATCGTTATTATTTGGAAACCGTAACCAACTATCATTTTCTTCAGTTGAGTTTGACCCACTATAAAAGCTTTTCCAATCAAAACGATACACCCCTGGGGTCGTGATATTGATTTGGTACGGAATGGTACCTCCATTTCCTGCAGTTGTACCACTAAAATAGTTGGATCCTCCAATAATGCCTGTTTCGTTGTCAAGAGTGGTCAAGCTCCACGTAGGATCCAATGTTCCCGACTCTGTTTCAATAATTATCAAACCATTCTCTTCTTGAAAGACGCCATCACCTGATTGGGCTTGTGCTATGGTACCTGTAATGAGTCCTGTGTTGGGATCAATGGACAAATCAGGTGGTAATCCCGTGGCACTATAATCGAGATTGGTGCTGGCATCGGTGGCCACAATCTGCAATGACACGCTTTCACCTTCCACATTGTTTTGTGTGCCCGGATTTTCAACGACGGGCGGTATGTTATTGTTTGTCAAATCAATTGTAGTCGAAGAAGTGCCATAGTTGATGGCCAACACAGCATTTCTACCTGCCCCTGTTCCACTCAGGGCCACTGTGACCGTGTGGGTTTCAGAAGTTCCGATGAGACCAGGGCTCAGTTCTCCCGATGTAATGCTAAAGTCAGCCGCATCAGCTCCGGTAATTTCCATAGAGGTCACCATAATACCTACGTTACCGTCTTCTGTAGAAATCAAAATGTCACGGCTACCGCCATCGGGAATGTCCACAATGGAAGGGGCCGAAAGTGTACTAGATATACTTGGAACACCTGTAGCATTGTCTGCCCCTAAATATTCCATATTCTTCTGGTTACCACCACCCAAATTAGGTGACCCCCCCAAAATATATATTCCATTACCTGATACGATGGCCTGGGTACCATGTCTAGCATGGTTCATATCGGCCAAGGTACTCCACGATTGAGTTGCAGGGTTATATTGTTCAGTGGTATCATAGGCCTGGCCGTTACCTTCACCACCGATTACAACCAATTTATCTTCAAAGTTGACCACGGCAGGTGCTGCCCTTTCTGAAGGAAGATTCTGTCCTGTTGGCAAAGTACTCCATGTACCATTTGTAAAGTCATACACATCTACTTCTGCAATAGTCGGGGCGAATACGCCTCCGGGACCACCAGATAATCGTCCGCCCACAGCGTACATTTTATCTCCAATTACAGCAGCATGGAAATGATCTCTTGCCCGAGGAGCGTCTGCCAATGGAGTCCATATACCAGTTCTTGGGTCATATTCATCGAACCAAGCCACATAGCCTCCGTCATGGCCATCCGTATTTCCACCTACGATATAGAATTTGTCATTATAAATCACAAGACCTGTTGAACCTCTTTTTCTTCCAGACGGAATCTCTGGACCCTGAATCCATTCATTGGTGGTCGGGTCAAAGGCCCATATATAATCTGCCGGGACCTCATTGGGGAACACATTGGTCTTAAATGCCCCTATGACCCATATCAAGCCCTCATATTCCGTAGCTTGAAAATGGTTGAACTCTAACTGCGTGGAGTTAACCACCGGTGTAGAGTTCGCCAATTCGACCCAACTGTCTGTGGTATAATCGTACACGTCGATAGCGGTGGCGTTTTCACGACCACCCATCAAATAGAATTTATCCCCTGCTTGCACAAAAGAACACTCATGGCGGGCCGTGTAATTTTCATCCTCATTTTTCTCTACCCAATCTTGACCTATCGTCCAAGTGAAATTTGCCGTTGCAGGTGCCGAGCCTGGCTTATTGACCAAAACGGTAACATTGTGAACCCCATCTCCATTTGGGCCACCAGAGACCGCCGAAGATTGAATGGTTCCAAAAACCAAACCGTTTGTGGGTTCAATATCAATACCGGCAGGCTGGCCTGATAGACTGAATTCGAAATTGCCCTGCGGATCGCCACCCGAGGCCGTTATGGTCAAATCAGGGTTCTCACCCACTTGATGGTTTTGGTCAGCAATGGGATCTATTATTATCGGTGGGAATTGTGAATTATCGGCAATTATCTCTATAGCGTTGACCAATGCACTTTGCACGGTATTGCTAAATCCAATGTTCAGTACTCCATCGGTCACCGATACCGGAAACGAAAGCATACCGCCCGATTGGTGCCCGAACTCGACAATCAAGTCAAAGTTTTGTCGTACCACACCTCCTTCCAACAGAATGTCATATACCCTTTCACCAGGCTGGCTGGTACCGCTAAAAGCGTTACCCATATACAGGTTGACCGCATAATTTCCATTGAGCATGGGGATGGCGAAATCCATGTCAGATCCGCCATTTGTGTCAAACCTTTCTTGGGCAAACAATGCATCAAAGGTAGCTTGGTCGATATAGGAAGGGATGGAGCTATGTCTATTCGCGTAATCTAAATTAGAATTGAATATACCTCCTGTGTTAACTGAATATCCGGGCCCGTTATAAATACCTCCAGTGGCATTTTCCAACCAGTCCGACTCGCTATCTGTGGCATTTACCTGCACACCACCCGCATTGATTCGGAAGGTGGTCATACTGGTAATCGTCCAGGTGAACTGGGTCTGTACATTCGATGACCCTGCACGACTGGCAGTTACCGTAACTTGGTGAATACCATCATTATTGGGTCCGCCAATTAAGGCATTCTCTGTAATGGTACCTGATATAAGCCCTGAAGATGTATTGATATTTACCCCATCAGGTTGCCCAGAAATACTATATATGATGGGTTGCCCCTCATCACCACCAAAAGCAACAGCGGTCAAGTTTGCTTGTTGACCGGCATAATTTGCTTGATCGGCAATGGGTACGATATCAAAGGGTAACTGACCGGCTGCATCAAGAATCTCTATGGCATTTACCAAGGGATTCTCTACTTCGTGCAAGAATCGTAGATTGAGCACTCCATCAGTAATTGGCGCTGAAAACGATAACATGCCAGCTACTTGATGGCCAAATTCTTCTATTAGGTCTAAATTATTTCTAACGATGGTGCCTTCAATTTCAATGTCGAAAACCCGCTGTCCTATTTGACTGGTTCCAGAAAAACTGTTCCCCAAAAACAAGTTGACAATATAATTACCATTGGTAACAGGAAAAGTAAACTCCATTTCTGAACCTGTGGCTTCATCATTGCGTTCTTGTGCAAAAATTGCATCAAAAGTCGTTTGATCTATGTAGGCTGGAATGGAAGCATCTCTGTTATTATATTGAAAAGCGCCCCCCGTACTGAACACATTCCCCGTGTTGACCGAATAGGTAGCTCCACTTGTTGCGCCACCTGCGCTGTTGTCTTCCCAATCAACCCCGCCGTCAGTGGAGGACACTTGGGCACCCCCAGCATTGACCCTACTGATGGACGTGTTGTCACTAAGATTGGTAGTTATCGGTACTGTAAGGGGACTATTGGTACCCGAGTGGGTAATGACCACATTCGCCGATTTGGCACCAGCGTTGCCATCAGGAGCAAAGGTGATGGGTACGGCGATACTCGTTCCAGGTCCGACGGTTAATGGTAAACTTGACCCATTTGTGAACAAATTCGAATCTGTTCCAGTGAAAGAGACATCAGTAATTGAAATAGTGCCACTTGAAGGACCACCTATATTCTGGGCAAAAGTATTCAATTCTACTGGGCCGGAAGTAACGGGTAATGTGCCAAAATCAACTGGGTCAGGGGTCAGGGCAAGTTCTCCATTGGAATCTTCAGTGACATTTATATAGTCCCAAGTAGCAGTATATTCTGGACCACTGCCCACCGAAGTTGAAATAATACCGACGGCCAGACCTTGGTTGTCGCCAGCATTCAAAAAACTGGTGGGTAGGCTAATCGTACTACCTAATGGAAGCACAGTTGAACCACCATCAAACGAATAAAAGGGCTGTGCCGTGTTGGCAGATGGATTTACACTTATATATAAATGAATATTGTTTGCAGCAGAAAACCCAGCTGCATCATAACTATTACTGGTCACGGTACCTCCATTTTCGAGAACCGTATCAAAACCATATTCGTTATCGCTTGTTGAAGTACCGGTTGATATGGCCAGCTTAAAGTAGTTGTCTTGATCTCCCAAACCGATTTGAATTCCGTAAGACTCCGTATCCACTGGATCATTGCCTCCAAACGGTGTTTCAATCACAGCATATACTGTAAATGGATTGGAGTTGCTATCCACATTGACTCCGAATTGAAATCCATTGTCTTGATTATTCGAAGTGCCCAAAGCATTTCCTTCAGAGACAAAATCTATGGTTGCCTTACCTCCAGCTCCACCAAAAGACAGGTTATCGAAGTCATATTGATCTAGATAATCAGTACTACCATTGGTCATCCATCCTGTAAAACCCAATCCGGCAAAGCCAGTACCTGGATCATTGTTCCAAAATGGGTATTCGATAGGCAAATTGGTAGTGGTGCCGTTATCAGCATCCCATTGAAAGGGATCGTTGACGTCTGCAATACCATCATTATCATCGTCAGCATCATTCAGATTTGACACAAAATCACCATCATTGTCCTCTGGTTTGCTACCCCCAGAACAATGGTTAGTGCCATTATCTACCTCATCGCCATTGGTATAGCCATCTCCATCAGAATCGGCCAAAGGATCGTACCCCTGTTCACCAGGTTGCGGGCATGAACCAAAATCGTCAGGCTCAAAAACCGTGATATTGCCCGAGCCGTAGGTGGCCGCCCAAATGGTACCTGGAAAAACATCGAGATCGCCTTGCGCAATTACATCAAGTGGAACAGATCCAAAACCTGAAAGAAAACCATTGTCTTTAGCCAAAATACCAGTACCAGAAGCGTTCAATTCATATCTGTTGATATTTCCATTGAAAGATGCGGTCAACAAATCACCCTTCATAGCATCGTTGAAATTTCCGGCGGTATATTCGCAGATACCATTAGTAGAAGAAGTCACCACATCAAAGATGTTCACTTTCCCACTGTTTTGATCGGCACTCAAGAACTCACCTTGATCTGGGTCATCAGGAAAATTCGCCATGGTAAACGAACTGTTGAAATATCCTGATACCCCGCTGAGCAAAGCAGAAAAATCATGTCTGGATGCTTCGACCCATGAAGAACCATTGTAGGTGTAACTTATCACTTCAGCTTGACCGGGAAAAGCTCTAATAGGTACCGGATGACCCGCATAATAGGTGCCGTTAGGGTCATTTATAGTTCCAATATAATGCAGGCCATCCCAGACTGTGGCACTACCAGATTCATTGAATTCATTGGTGACGTAATCACCCGCTCCTGGGTCATAAGTGGTAGTTGACTCATCTCCCTTGAATGTTCCATCATTCAAACGAATCACTGGCAATCCACCCCAGGTAGAGTTACCTCCATTGTCAACAGAATAAACCAAATTGGTCTCCGTCACCACCACATCATATCCGTTTCGCCAGCCTGTTGAAAAAATTTGTACTGGCCCCCCCGGTTCAGGAATTGCCTGATTGCGGGTATTGTTTCCGCCAAAGGGATCACCTAAATCAATGGTTGCATTGTACATGGGATGCCCTGAAGGATAGGGAAATTCAGGATCAGTATTGTCAATATCGGTTCTCGTTGGGTCATTCAGTGTAGGCAAATCATACACATAGTCAGATCCTGTTCTGGGGTCTGTGTATACCGTCATACCTTCCAATTGGGTCAGGTTGACTATCAAGATGGCCCCAGCTAGATAGGTTTCCCCTATGCCCCCAAAATTATTACTTGGTGCCCCTTTGTTGGTATTGCCTCCTTGTTGTAAAAGTAGATAAGTACTGCCGTCTTTAGTGAAGATATCCATACCATTGGTGGCATGGTTCTCTTCACATCGAGGCAGGCCTCGTACCAAATCGACATGATTCCACCCACTTCCATTCCAAGTTAGCCTCGAGAGCACTCCTGAATTGGTATCCAAATTACGGTCCAATTCACCCGTCGGATTGCTACTACTGGCTCCGCCAATACGCGGGTCAGAAGAGCTTACATATATTATAGGATTGGATGTTGTACCGGCAACTACTAGACCTGTCACCTGTCTTTTTTGATTGACGGCTGGGTCAATGTTATCCAATACACCGCTGTCGTTGTGATTCTTGACCTTTAACTTGATATCATTGATCACTAAATTACCGGTTACAGAATACGTCCCGCTTCCTGGAGGGGCGGCATCTCTTGATACGGTATATTGGTGAATGGTACCGTCTTGTTGAGCCACGTATAACTTGTCATCCGGACCAAATGCCAACGAAGTTGGGTTTACCAGACTTTCACCTGTGAGGTTAGACGAGTTAAAGCTCTGAGCGCTCATTTCCATTTGGAAAAAACCCAAAATGGAGATAACAAAACATACGATAAAATACTTTGGCAAATTGGGGTAGTTTTTTTTCATAATCAGGGCTTGTTAGCAATTTTTTTTTGGAGTAAAGATGGGGGAATCTTTCCAGTCTCAAAGATACCCCTTAGCAAAAAAAATAAAGAAAGGCAACTCTATTATTCGTTCAACTAAGAAAGATTATCGATAAACGACTAAGGCTTTTCAAAGGGGGAAGTCATTTACCTAAAAAACAAGAGTTTACCTACAATTTTATTTGCAACCCATCGGATTATTATGGCTAGAAATCACAGTTCTGTGAATCTCCTTTACAGCCACGGACAAAAAGAAAAAGAATAGATAGATTTACTAGTGGGCCAGTGGTTAAAGTTTCCACCACTTTTTTGTAGTTCGCCCATAGCCATAGCCATATTTACCACCATAGCCCAACTCTGATGTCTTCACATCATTGACCACAAAACATAGCCCTTTGATTTTTCCCTCTTCTTGAAGTTTGATAGGGTATTCAACCGCCCTACTCTCGGTCACATCTGCACGTGTGACATAAATCAAATGGTCTGCGTAAGTGCTAATTAGAAGGGTGTCGGTCACCACCATCAAAGGAGCTGTATCAACAAGTACATAATCATATTTTTCAGATGCTTGCAGTATGAGCGATTTCATGCGCTCACTCAATAGCAGTTCGGCAGGGTTCGGTGGTATTCTACCAGAGTAGATGACATCGATATCATTCTCATAGACCAACATGGTGTTGGTGATATCACGCATCGTCAAGTCACGATCTAAGATATATTCAGTAAGCCCTACATCCTTACCTCTTTTTGGACCTGATAATTTATCTACCTGCCCGCCGGTAAAAAAAGAATAGATTTTGGGATTCCTGATATCGCCCCCAATCAACAATACTTTCTTATGCGTACTTGCCAAAATCATGGCCATGTTTGACGAAATAAACGTTTTTCCTTCGCCAGAAACACTTGAGGTAATAAAGACGACATTATTTTTGCCCCCGCCCTTTGACTGCCTCGTTTTAATGAGATAATCAAGGTTGGTTCTCAGAATACGGAGTGCCTCAGCCAGTATTGAACGGTCATCTTTCACAATGAGTTTTTGTTCCTTTTTGCTCAATTTGGGAATCTCGCCCAAAATAGGCACGCCTTTTACCAATTTTTCAAGACCGTGCATATTGTGAATCTTGTTATCTATCAAATTGTTGACGTAGATGATAGAAAAAGGCAGCAAAAGTCCTAGAATGAAAGATGCTAGATATACAAATGACTTTCTAGGCGATACCGGAAATTCTGTAGGGTTGTGGGCCATATCAATAATTTTGCACTTGGGTGAAGTAGAAGCTACCGCTATTTGCGCCTCTTCCCTTTTCTGCAACAAATAGAGATAAAGTGATTCAGTAGTTTGTTGTTGTCGTGTTATATCTCTAAGGGCCCGTTCTTTACCTGGTGCAGAATATATTTTTGATTGTATAATGGCCTGCTGACCGCTCAAGGTATTAACCTGTAGCCCTAAATTGTTGACAGTGCTGTTCAAACTGGCCTGCATAGTGCGTTTTAAGCCATTCAATTGCTGATCAAGATTTTGAATAACCGGGTTTTTTTCATTTGAGCTTTCCAACATGCGGTTTCTTTGTTGAACCAATTGGTTATATTGTTCGGTAGCATTTGCGATTGTTGGATCGGACAAACCCAAATTTGAAGGCAAAACCTCATACCCTTCTTGTTGGTCAACAATATCTTTCATAGAAGCCGCAATTTGCAACTGTGTCTGGGCGCTGGCAAGTTCTTGTCGGTTTGCAGCACCCACATTCAGGTTGATGTTCGCCTCTGAGGCAATATCGGTCACCCCACTTTGGGTCTTAAAATCTTCGGCCGTCTGATCAACCGAGGTAAGGTTTGAAGAAATGTCTGCAATTCGTTCGTTGATAAAGTCTGCCGTTCGGTCAGCTATTTCCTTTTTATCCTTAATCGCATTGGCATTGTAAGTGTTTATCAATTCATCGAGAATGTTTCTTGCCTTTTCTTTGATTGGATCTTGAAGAGAAATAAAAACGATATTTGAGTATTCTTCAGCGGCTCCAATATTTATTTGATTTACATAATACTGCGCCATATTGCCTACCGGTGAAACGATAACCATAAGGTCTCTGTCGATAAAACGCTCAAAATTCTCAAGGTTTGGTGTCAACACAATATCACCAAAGGGCGTGCGAACATTTTTGCCGAAGGCATAGGCTTTTGAAGGCTCACCCTCGTCTTCTTTGTATTGAAAGGTGGTGGTCGATATGGGCGTAAGATAAAAAGCAAATTCAGCTTTGTTCAACAATGAATCGGCCATTATGAAATTAATGTTGACAGGTGGATTCACATAGATCTCACTATCCCTGATATTGCCCAATGCTATTACCTGTGTGTTCAGGCCGAGTTTTTTGACCACTTCAATCATGTTTGATCGAGAATTGATGATTTCAATTTCATCTTCGACCTGATTTTGTGATCCAGAGAAAATATCGAGCTCTTTAAAAAGATCTATACCGCCACTGGCGCTTTCATCCTCAATAATCTTAATTTTGGCTTCGGCCAAATACAGCGGTGTCGTATATTTCAAGAAAAGATATGCCAAACTCAGGGCGACAAAAACGGAAAGTGCAAACCATTTCCAATGTTTGGTGTAGGATCTTATTAAATCCTTTAAATCAATGTTTTCTCCCATCAGGCATTAAATAATTTCGAAATCAAAAAATCTCTTAGTTTCTAGTCAAAATGATTACGGCCGATGTTATCAATACCGACCCTATCGATACCCAAATACTGGCCCGGTTATCCAATTGAGAGGAAGTGACAGCTGATTCATTGGGCTCGACATAGACCACATCGTTTTGGGTGAGATAATAGACCGGTGAATCCATGGCTTCTTTACTTCTCAAATCGATTCTATTATAGACCTTCGTACCATCAAAATCGCGAATGACCATTACATTCTCACGCTGACCCTTGATGGTCAGGTCACCTGCTAAACCAAGTGCCTCTAAAATGGTAATCCGTTCACCATTTACCGGGTATGTGCCAGGTCTATTTACCTCGCCCAATATGGTCACGGTGAAATTCTGCAACCGAATGTTGATGATGGGATCTTTCAAATACTCTGAAAGACGATCTCTCAATAAAACCCTGACCTCTTCAGGTGACAATCCGGCAATCTTTATTTTTCCCATGACAGGAAAATCTATTTCTCCTGCCTGATCGACCAAATAGTCGACACTTTGGGGAGTGATTCCCGTACCTGATGTTCTTGATCCGCGAAATAAGTTAAAGGGCGCACTGGCCTCTTCGTTCAATGTAGAAACATGTATGCTCACTACATCGTCTACCTTGAACTTTGGTGTAAAACTGTTTCTATCGACCAAGGTCTCAAAATTACCGGCATTTTGAAAGTAGACAATGTCCTTTTTTGAAGCGCACGAGCCCAATAACAAGATTATCAATAACATTGAGAATCTTGAAAATAAAGAATTTGTTTTCATTATAGATAGTGTTATGTGATTGGCTGGATAAAGGTCAAGATTGTAATATTTTTTCTTTTCCCTCTTCTTTGGAATCTTTGGTTTGTTTGTCAAACTTACTAAGATTGGAGTTATTGGAAACATATTCTGGTACTATTTCCTTCATAATCTTGACCGTATCTTCATTGAAGAAAATATTAGAGACACAAAGCTCGTCAATTTTTGACCTGACCAAACCATAATCAAGATCACGGGCTTTGCTGATCATAATTTTTTTATGGTAGGTTGGTAGTGTATTCTCGCCATTGGCCAAAAGCTCTTCGTATAGCTTTTCGCCTGGCCTTAACCCAGTAATCTTTATGTCGATGTCTTCTGGGTATCGAAGACCTGAAAGCTTGATCATATTCTTTGCCAAATCGAATATTTTGACTGATTCACCCATATCGAAGATGAAAATTTCACCTCCCTGCCCCATGGCGCCTGCCTCCAATACCAATTGTGAGGCTTCTGGTATGGTCATAAAATACCGGGTGATATCCTTATGGGTAACGGTCAAGGGTCCTCCCTTTTCTATCTGCTTCTTAAAAAGAGGAATAACTGACCCATTAGACCCCAATACATTGCCAAAACGTGTGGTAATAAACTTGGTCTTGCCCTCTAGGTGCATACAGCCGATATACATCTCTGCAATACGTTTGGTAGCACCCATGACATTGGTAGGGTTTACCGCTTTATCGGTTGACACAAAAACAAACTTGCCCACATTATGCGTCAATGAAAGGTCGGCAATTATCTTGGTGCCTCCAATGTTTATCTTGATAGCCTCATAGGCATTATACTCCATCAAAGGTACATGCTTGTAGGCCGCAGCATGAAAAAGAATATCAGGTTTGTGTTCTTCAAAGTAAATGTTCATTCGATTTTTGTCCCTGATATCTGCCACTATCGGTATAAAATTATGGTGACCGTTTTGCTTCAATTCTTGTTGCAGATCATACAGTGGAGATTCCGCTTGATCAATAATAATCAATGATTTATATTCATAATTGGCAATTTGGCGAACTATCTCACTACCAATTGATCCCGCTCCGCCGGTAACCATGATACTTTTCCCCTTCAACTCATTGGCAACCTTTGATTTTTTGATGTTAATGGGCATTCGATTCAAAAGATCTTCGATTTGAACATTTTTGATTTGGGAAACCTTGAACTCTCCATTGATCCAATCTTGCACAGGCGGTACTATCTTGACTTCCACAGAAAAGTCGACCAGACCTTCGACCATTGATCGTAGCCTATGATTATCAATAATATGAATAGCGACGATAATCTCACTGATATTATTACTCGCCAAAAAGTATTCGCTTAAGATATCTCTTCCATATACTTTTATACCATTGATGGTCTTACCGACTTTCTTTTTATCATCATCGATATACCCCATCACCTTTACATTGCTGGCCGTATGGCTTATCAAAGCGTTATAGGTAATAATACCCGACTCGCCAGCACCATAAATCAACACATTTTTAATCGTTTTTATTTTTCTGGTCATGCTCTCGTACAGTGTCTTAAAAGCATACCTAGCAGCGGTAAGGGCAATAAAACTGATCAAGCTATGAATGATGATAATGGAAAGAGGAATTGTAAACCCTTCGATTACATCTAGTTGTCTGTTGAAAATCACCAAGAATATGGTCAAGATACTTGAAAGACAGATGGCGTTGAACAAGTTGTAAACGTCTTTTATACCAGTATGTCTTACAAATCCTTTGTGAGATCCCGTAACCAAAAAAGCCAAGGTCGAAATGACCATGATTGTGGGCAGTTGTACCAAAAGTTTCTCTACATCAAAGTCTAAGGTCATATTAAACCTGATGATATAAGACATCACAAAAGCCAGTCCAATAATGAGAACGTCGATTAACAGTACCAGCCACTTTGAGGCATAACGGTTGGCATGTCTCAACAAGTAGTTTTTTATCATTGCTGTAGCGCTTTGGTTAGTGTGAAAACCGTTCTTTCCAAATCTTCTTCCAGTAAATTTGATCCACTGGGCAGGCACAATCCCCTAACAAACAAATCTTCAGCCGTTCCATCGACAAAGTTCGGACATTTTTCAAAAACCGGTTGCATGTGCATCGGTTTCCATAATGGTCTAGATTCAATATCTTCTTCTGCAAGTGCCATGCGTAACTTTTCCCTGGTCTCAAAAGCATCGGTTAAGATGCAGGTCAACCAGCGATTACTATGAAATCTGGCAGGTTCATCTAAAAATGTGATTCCTTTCAAATTTCCTAAATGAGCTTTATAATAGTTGTAATTTGCCCTTCTTGCTGCAACGCGATCATCTATGACTTCCATTTGACCACGACCAATACCGGCCAACACGTTACTCATGCGATAATTATAGCCAATTGAAGAGTGCTGATAGTGCGGGGCATCATCTCGTGCCTGCGTAGCCAGAAAAATTGCGCGTTGTTTTATGACAGGGTCTTTTGCAAGTAATGCCCCGCCACCCGAAGTGGTGATGATTTTGTTTCCGTTGAAGGATAGAATACCGATATTGCCGAATTGCCCACATTTTTTACCATAGTAGGTACTGCCCAGTGCTTCTGCACTGTCCTCTATTACGGGAATATCGTACTTACATGAAATTTCAGCCACTTCCTCAATTTGATAAGGCATTCCATACAGATGTACCGCAACAATGGCTTTAGGCTTTTTTCCCGCTGAAATCCTGTTCAATATAGCCTTTTCGAGAAGTTCTGGTGAAATGTTCCATGTTACTTTTTCGCTGTCGACAAAAACTGGGGTTGCGCCCAAATAGGTAATCGGGTTGGCAGATGCCGAGAATGTCATGCTCTGGCAGATGACTTCATCACCATGGGAAACTCCTAAAATCTCAAGGGCCAAATGAATGGCAGCTGTACCAGAACTAAGGGCCGCTACGTGAAGATTACCGTCAATGTAGTCTTCGAGTGATTTTTCAAACGAAGTAACATTTGGGCCTAGAGGCGCCACCCAATTGGTGTCAAAAGCTTCTTTGACATAGCGTTCTTCAGTGCCTCCCATATGTGGAGAGGATAACCATATACGGGTCTTGGTCATCAAAATTTGGGTTCTTTAGTAAATATCATGGTCAAAAATAACCATCAACGCGGCTTGCATACCCAATAATCGTTAAACCCTTAAAAATATCGATTAAATGAACGGAGATAGAAAAGAATTTCTGTGCGCATACATTTCTTGTACCATTTGTTTGTAAGACTGTATATTTTGTTCAGTAAGCTTGTGCCCGCCACTTATATTTTTTTAATCTTTGCACTCTCAAAACCAATATGATGAAGAAAATAAGCAAGATTTGTTGCATTGGCGCAGGTTATGTCGGCGGACCGACCATGTCTGTGATAGCCTATAAATGTCCAGAGATACAGGTTACTGTGGTAGATTTAAATGCGAAAAGAATTGCTCAGTGGAATGATGAGAACCTAGACAATCTTCCCATCTATGAACCTGGCCTAAAAGAAATCGTGGCAGAAACAAGGGGCAAAAATCTTTTCTTTTCTTCTGATGTTGACAAGGGTATCGACGAAGCCGAAATGATTTTTATTTCTGTAAATACACCCACAAAAACATATGGCAAGGGCAAAGGGCAAGCCGCTGATCTTAAAAACATAGAACTCTGCGCGCGCAATATTGCCAAAGTGGCCCAAGAAGATAAAATAGTGGTTGAAAAATCAACACTTCCCGTACGCACTGCTGAAGCTTTGAAAAGTATTCTAGACAATACGGGAAAAGGGGTCAGGTTTGAAATTTTATCAAACCCTGAGTTTTTGGCAGAAGGTACGGCTATCGAAGATTTACTTAATGCCGATAGGGTACTTATCGGTGGAGATGAAACTCCTTCAGGAAAGGAAGCAAAAGATACGTTGAGTTGGGTCTATGAGCATTGGTTGCCCAAAGAACGTATTCTTCAAACCAATGTTTGGTCATCAGAATTGTCAAAACTAGTGGCCAACGCCTTTTTGGCACAACGGGTATCTTCGATCAACTCCATTTCTGCCCTTTGTGAAAAGACTGATGCCAATGTGGCCGAGGTTTCGCGGGCCATTGGTTTTGACAGCAGAATCGGATCGAGGTTTTTGAACTCTTCTGTCGGATTTGGTGGTTCTTGCTTTCAAAAAGATATTCTGAACCTTGTCTATATTGCCAAAAGCTTTGGTCTACAAGAGGTTGCGGATTATTGGGAGCAAGTAATCATTATGAACGATTACCAGAAGCGCAGATTTGCCGACAATATTGTCACCACACTTTATAATACCGTATCTGGTAAGAAAATAGTTTTTTATGGTTGGGCCTTTAAAAAAGACACCAATGATACCCGTGAATCAGCTGCCATATATGTGGCCGATGCGCTACTTGATGAAGAGGCAAATGTCGTGGTGTACGACCCAAAAGTATCTGAAGAAAACATATACGCCGATTTAGATTATCTTGAGACCCGTGGCCCCGAAGAGAACAGACGGCTTTTAAAAGTAGCCAAAAACCCAATCGAGGCTACAAAAGACGCCCATGCCATTGCAATATTGACAGAATGGGATGAATTCAAGGACTACGATTGGAAAAAAGTACATTCCAACATGCTCAAGCCAGCTTTTGTTTTTGATGGTAGGCGTTTATTGGACAAAGATGAAATGACCGAAATGGGCTTTCATTTTTATAAAATTGGACAATCATAAAAGCTTACGACTCATTTTTAGGAATTTTCGACTTTATGAAATATAGCTGCAAATGAAAATATTGGTCACTGGAGCAGCAGGTTTTATTGGTCTTCACTTATGCAAGCTCTTGTTGGCCAAAGGGTATGTGGTTGTCGGTCTTGACAACATCAACGATTACTACGATCCACAATTGAAGCTCGATCGATTGAGCCAATTGGGCATTCCTGAGAAAGAAGCCCAGATGTTTTCGAAAAAAGTGCAAAGCACTGCTCACGGTGAACATTTTACATTTGTCAGATCATCTCTTGATGATAGCAACTCTCTATCAAAAATTTTTGGGGAAGAGAACTTTGATGTGGTCTGCAACTTGGCCGCCCAAGTGGGGGTCCGTTACAGTTTGGAAAATCCAAGGGCCTATATAGATAGCAATATTGTTGGTTTTTTAAATATTTTGGAATGTTGTAAAAACCATAAGATAAAACACTTGGTCTATGCCAGTAGCTCAAGCGTGTATGGTTTGAACGACAAGATTCCGTTTTCGGTGCACGACAATGTCGATCACCCCATAAGTATATATGCCGCCAGCAAAAAGAGCAACGAACTCATGGCCCACACCTATAGTCATCTATATGGATTATCCACTACTGGACTCCGTTTTTTCACTGTCTATGGTCCATGGGGAAGACCAGATATGGCCATGTTTCTCTTCACTGATGCCATTGCCAATGACAAACCCCTTAAGGTGTTTAACCATGGCCACATGAAAAGAGATTTCACGTATGTCAAAGATATTGCGGAAGGAGTGGTACAAGTACTGACACAAGATGTCACCGAACGCAAAGAAACCAATCAGCTTTACAAAATCTATAACATTGGCAATACCCAATCGATTAACCTAATCGATTTTATCAAGGAGATAGAAAAGCAACTGGGCAAAAAAGCCAAGATGGAAATGCTGCCACTACAACCTGGTGACATTGAAAACACTTGGGCCAACGTCGATGATTTGGTCGAGGATTATCAGTACAGACCGAACACCCCCATCGAGGTAGGTGTGAAAAACTTTGTCGATTGGTATCGGCACTATTTTAATTGAAAATGATTCTGTAAACATGCCTCTGCCCATTATTCCGGTCAGTTCAAGTTTGACAAGGCTGTTTATTGGTTCAATCATGCTTGCATTCAATAACTATGTCGAAAAAGTTAACAATCGGTTTTTTGCTCGGCAAGGTTGATGAAACAGGGGGTATTCCCCGGGTGACGTCAATTGTAAGCGATGCTTTGGTGCAAAAAGGGCAATATGAGATTCATTTGTTCAGCTTTCATCCCAGCAAGATGGATGGTGGGTTTCATTGGAATGAGCAACTCTTGGTGCATGACCTGTTGGACAGACCTAAAAGCATGGCTCGTGGATTGTCGCAAGCCCTTAAGGGCCTTAGGCACAAAATCGATACTCATGCCCTAGACATTCTTGTGGTCTGTGGTTTCAACATGGGTTTATTGGGGGTACTTTCATCTCAATATAAAAAAACCAAATTGGTTTATTGGTCGCACTCAAGCTTTAGGGGGTATAGAGTACCCTTTAAAAATCTCAATGAACAATTGGCAAGTTATTTCGCCAATGCCGTAGTCACCCTTACAAAGGCCGATAGGCGTACATACCTCAAGAAGACAAAAGCGAAAAAGGTGGTACAAATCTATAATCCCCTTGATAGGGTCATTTTAAAGCTCGACAATGGTTACAGTATCAACTCAAAAAAAATACTCAGTGTCGGAAGACTTGATGAATCAAAGAACTTTCATTCACTTACTCTTGATGTGGCTCAAAAAATCTTTGACGAATGCCCAGACCATGAATGGCACATCTATGGATCAGGTGATTTTAAGGAATATATCCGCGAGAAAATCTCAGAAAAAAAACTCGATGGAAAAGTGGTTCTGAAGGGCCATTCAAATGATATCTATAGCTTATACGCCCAATATAGCCTATTCGTAATGACCTCTTCGTTTGAGGGATTTCCGATGGTATTGCTCGAAGCGATGGCAAGTAACCTGCCACTACTTAGCTTTGATGTACCCACAGGGCCAAATGAAATAATCAGAAATGATGAAAATGGCTATTTGATACCCGCTTTCGATTGTGACAAAATGGCTGAAAAAATCGTGTCTCTCTTAAAAAACAATGAGAAAAGACGAGAGCTTTCAGAAGCCAATAAGAAGTTCGTCAATGAGCTATCGATAGATAAAATATCCGATAGTTGGGTTCGGCTGTTCGAAGAACTAACAGAGTGATGTTCTTATCAGATCCAATGACTTACCTGTTCTTTTTGGCCCTTCGCCCACTCGTTTTTGAAATAGAGAATGTAATTTGTTCCCGTTATGAACCTGTACCTGTTTCCACATGAAATTTCAAAGCTCAATGGTTATGGTATAGTGGTAAGCGAAGATTATAAACGCGTGCCCGCTTCAGAAATCGATCACTTTGTTTGGTACAGCTATGAAACCGCCAACGACCTTATCGGGAACCATTTTTTCATAGATAGAAAAAGAGTGTCGATGTCACATCGGTTCAGGATGATTCTTCAAAATAGACCAGGTACCGAGGTTACAAAAAAGATGCTCGACAGGCTTGAGTTGGCAAAGAGCTATAGCAACATTTTCTGTGGGGATACCATTTTCTATAGGGCTGTAAGGGAGAAATACCCCAAAGCACATTTACAGGTCAGGTTTCATAACTGCTTTTATCGCATTGCTATTAGAAGGCAAGAGCTGAACATATCTCTCGATCACAAGTTCTCAAAGCAACTAAAAATATTTACCCGACTTGAAAAGGAAATTTTCGCAGACGCCAATACCACTCCTATTTTCTTGAGCACGGAAGACGAATCTTTTTATGTGGCAGAAACTGGGCGTACCAATAGTATATTATGGGGTGTTGGAGTAGATAAAAAAGAAACGCCCAAAGAAAGCTTATGGCCCATCACCCGGCTGGTCTATTTTGGTGGTGTTGAGTCCCATAAAAAAAAGTCACTTGACCAGTTTATATCACATATTTGGCCACAACTTCGAGCGGTTTACCCCAATTTACATTTCCACCTATTCGGTTATGGATCAAATGGTTACCATGATAAAAAAAATAAAATATGGGGACACGGATTTTACGATGGAAATGGATGGCCCTATCTTAAAAATGGTCTTTATATCAATCCGGATATCATTGGTGGTGGAGTTAAAATAAAAATCAAGACCTACCTAGAAAACAATATCAGATTCATAACCACACCATATGGTATTGAGGGATACGACCAGAAGTTTATTGATGATAAAACTGCCTTTTGTGCACCTCTTGATCAGTGGCATGAAGAAATCGCAAAAATAGTCAAGGAAAGTCTAGAAAAATAGACCTGCCGAAGTGTGCTCATTCGTACAACGCCAACTAGCAAAAAGACAATGTTCAAAAGAAAATATTTTTTGAAAATGCAGAAGTTGTTAAAAAAAATGACCATTCGTCGAAGATACTCTTAAGCCAATGTTAAAAACAGTATTTCAACGATCCAAATGTACGGTTCATCACGTATTACCCCTGATGTATGAAAAATTTTTTTGGGAATAGTTGGAGGTAGTGCATTTCATCGAAAAAATTAGGCTTTTTATCGATGGTAAAAATTTATAGTCTAATTTTACATTCCCAAATGGCACTTATAACTTAATTTACTTAACTTATGAATTTTATCCCCACCAAATTCATTGGCTTGATTCTTTTTGTTTTTCTTTTATTTTTAAACATTTCGTGCAGCAAGGATTCCGATCTTTTTAAAGAAGCGGTCGCTGAAGACATTGAGAACAATATTGACAATGCTTCTGAAAATGAGAACGATGGTCTAACACTTTTGACCAAGACCTTTGTGCCAACACAAGACGCCTATGTTCAAGACGGCCAAGGTTATGATGTCGATATCATACGAATAGAGAATGGTCGTCGTAAAAGTTACCTCACCTTTGATTTGAGTGAGGTCAATGGCCCCCTACAAGAAGCAAAGCTTTCACTAACTGTTTCGCAAGATGCTGGTCATGGTACTTTTGAGGCCCATGAAGGAAATGATACCGAGTGGACTGAAGACAACTTAACTTCAGCAAACGCTCCCCAAGAAACCCTATTACTGGGATCAGTAATTGTTGAGAGTGGTGAAGGAGCTTTTGAAATAGAACTCAATGCCGATGATATCACCGCAGAAGAGTTAAACATGGTTTTGGTGCAGCGTGATGGCAACGACGTAGCCGTAGCCTCAAGAGAAAATGTAAATGATGTTGTACCAAAATTGACATTGACCTATTTGGGCACCCCAGGAAATGGTGACCAAAATGCTGAAGACAATACTGATGATACCGGAGACGAAAGTTCTGAAGATTCAAGCGATTCAAGTGATTCCAATGACTCAAATAATAATGATGAAGGTTCAGGGTCAGGAGATGAGTCAAATAATGATGACAATAATAATGATAATAACAACGATACTACAGACAGAACTGGTGACACAAATTATTATGTTCGGGTTGATGGTAATAATTCAAATGATGGCCTCAGTGAAGGTGCCGCATTTAGCAGTATTCAAAAAGCAATCGATTATGCACAACCTGGTGATATCGTTTGGGTAAAGGCCGGTAATTATGGTGATGTGAATCTCTTTTCAAGACGCAGTGGTACAGCTTCAAAGCCTATTCGCATCATCGGATATCGTAACTCACCCAATGATATTATATCAACGGTCTTCTCTACCTATACCAAAGAGGATTTTGATGCAGATGGTGGTGTGTTGCCCAGTGATGTAATGCCCCTGATACAAACAAATCGGGGAAGTGACAATGACCCTGATAATGACGACAGAGCATTTAATGTAGACCATAGCTACATTCACGTTGAAAACTTTATGGCTCAGTATCAACAGTATAGCTTTGATTCAGATGAGCCAACTACAGGTGTTCAATTCATTAACTGTGTAAGTAATGAAACCGGCAATTGGGATCCTACAAACGTCGATTGGATGGATCCGACTACTCTTCCAGAACCTAATGGTAATCTTAATGGCAACGGAATAAGGCTTGTCAATGCCACTAATGCAGTAATAAAGAACTGCATTGTCTTTGATGCTGGTCACGTGGGTATCGAGTATATCGGCTCTGACGATTCTTTGATGGAGAATAATAGAGTTTATGCAACTAAGGATGGTAATCCCACTGATTATCATCAATTGATTTATAGATCACATAATATCACTGTTAGAAATTTTGAAAGCTATCGAGTATCTGGTCTTTCTCATCCTAGTAGAGGTTTCGACATCAAGTGTGGTTCCACCAATAACCTTATTGAGGGAGGGTATATCGAAAATATGAGAATGAGAATTTATAGTGATAGTGATGACAATATTATCAGAGATGTCACACTACAAGGAAGTGGTAGCGCTTTTGAATCTGAGGTGTCAGTTACAACAGGCTCAGATCGTAATCTGCTTTACAATATCAAAATGCTGAATAGTGGCGGCATTAATTTTAGAGGTGGCGATACAGAATGTGGTGGTACTCGTGCTACCGGACCAGGAACGGATAACTATTTCATAAATCCTATTATTAGAAATGTAGGTGCCTTTAATAATGCATTTGTCGATTTTGGATTTCAATATGACAATGGTGCAGCAGGAACCAACTACATTATTGGAGGAACTTTTGATGGTGCCGCACATGTTTTTCAAATTGACCGACCTATGGAAGCCATTTATCTTATAAATTGCTCTATTAGTAATGTTACGGGTTCACTTACTGGTAGTAGGGAAAATGAAGGTTTTGCCCTGAATGCTGTATTTGACCATGTCAATTTTTATAATGTAGACTTCGCTCTCCCATCAGGAACAAATGTTACTTCATTGAATCCGCAGCTCAACAATGATTTAACAATACCATCCGGTAGTCCTTTGGCCGATATGGGTAGAGATGCTAGGTCATATTTACAGAGTTCTGATAAAGACCATGATGGTAATCCAAGACCAACTGGTAATGGCTGGAGTATAGGAGCCTATGAGCAATAAAAAAATGATATAACCAATCTTTTAAGACCGAAGACACTTGTTAAGGTTCCGCCATCAAAATGGCGGAATTTTTTTTATGCTACATTTGGCCTTTAAATGTAAATTTTAAAGTTGGTCGTCGTTTTTTCTGGACCTTCCTCCATTAGGTTTGAAAAATCGAGGGTAATACACTTAACTTTATATCCATTCAGCAATTTAAGTGACCAAACAAGTGAACAGAAATAGGAGACAACACCGTAAAAACCCATCAGATTGGCTATTGGGTTTATTCATTTACATTACTGTAGTCACCTTTTTTTCGGGCACTTATACAGGATTGCAAAATGTTGCGCTATATGGGTTAACCCCGGCACTTTTTTTGATCGCTCTGATACAGTACCGTCAAAATCTTCGAAAAATCAATACGGAAATAGGCCTATATTCTCTTTTTATAGGTTTATCACTACTGTCGTTTTTTTACCCCAATTATAGTGCAACAAGTTTTACCAATGACTTCCCAAAAATGATTGCCTCATTTATGTGCGCTTTCATTGCCTTAAGCTTTAACCAAGATGACAGGTTTGAGCGCTTTTTTCATTTTGGATTTATCACCAGCATTGTGCTTTTGATTTTCTTTGAATATCGTGTTGGCAACTTTAGCCTAATAGGATTCATAAACCCCACTGTCTCAAGAGGTGATTTTTTAAACAATGCCAATTATTATTCATACATCAGTTTATTTGCCAATTTTTCATTGTTTCGTTTGCATCTGCTCTATAAAAATAGGTTCACCTATTTGGGATTACTTTTATTGCCTCCGCTGATGTTGGCCATGTCTTTCGTCACCCAATCACGTTCAGGGCTGCTTTTTATTCTAATCATCAATGTTATCTTTTGGTATTGGGTGGTAAACTCGGCTCATCAAAAAAGTTATATCAAGGTTTTACGGTTTTTGAGTCTAGGAATTATTACCATATTCTTGGCCATTCAATTCATTGGGGTTTATAGTCAATCGAGTATCAGGGGAAGGGTCGAGGCAACAGATAGGGACGCGAGGGGTGCATTGGTTGAATTAGGTCTGGAAGCTTTTATGGACCATCCCTTTCTAGGTTTAGGGCTCGGGCAGTTTCCTCGTTATTCTAAAACAGGTTTGTTTACCCACAATACCTATGTAGAGGCCTTGGCCGAACATGGCTTTTTTATCGGGGGAGTGGTCATATTGGTTTTTGTACTACCCTTGTTTAAAGCTACATCATTATTGAGGAGATTCTCTAAAAATCAGTTTATAAAGTTGAACTTCTTGTTCTTCTTTATCTTTCTGTTTTATAATAATGTTTTTGTATTCTACAAGGCCAGTTCTGCCATGATGTTTTTCTTTTTAATGATTGGCATACAACAACGATTAGAGAAAAAACATTCGGCAAATCAAAAATCAATACTGAATGTCCCTTAAAAAAAAGGCCATTTATGGTTTCAGTTGGTCAATGTTTGAAGGTGTCTTCGGACAAGGAGCCGTGTTTTTAGTAGGGATTATTTTAGCTCGTTTACTTGATCCCAGGGATTTTGGTCTTATCGGTATAATCACCGCCTTTTTGAGCATTTCTGCTTTTTTGATAGATGGAGGATTAAAAAAAGCACTTATTAGAAAAATTGATGTCAGTCAGGTTGATTACAGCACCGTTTTCATTTGTAATGTGGTTATGGGTATGGTATTATATTCCATACTTTTTCTTTTTTCTGGTTTCATAGCCGATTTTTATGGCGAACCTAGTCTAAAACTACTGTTTCGCTGTGTCGGAGTAGTGCTCATTCTTAACTCGCTGACCATCATTCAAAACACCCTTCTTATCAAAAAAATGGATTTCAAAACGCAGGGAATCATATCTATAATTGCGATTACCACTAGCGGAATCACAGCAATTGCATTTGCCTTTGCCGGATACGGTATATGGAGTTTGGTCCTTTATGCCGTATTGAGACCTATGATTAATGTTTTGCTCTATTGGATTAAAAGTAACTGGAAACCTTCTTTGAAATTTTCGAAAAAAAGCTTCAATGAACTTTTTAACTTTGGCTATAAGCTACTGTTCGCTGATTTGCTGAACACTGTTTATAACAATATCTACTATTTGCTTATTGGTAAATATTTTTCAACTCAATCACTGGGTTATTTCACACGGGCCCAACAATTTCAGACCCCAATCTCGTCAAACATTGCGCTGGGCGTGGGCAGAATAAGTTTGCCTGTGATGTCTGAAATACAAAATGACAAACCGCGACTTAGAAGTGTTTTCATAAAGTTCATAAGATTTGCGGCTTTTTTGAACTTTACACTTTTACTAATGTTAGCTGCAATGGCCAAGCCATTGGTCTTGTTGTTGATTGGCGAAAAATGGGAAACCTCAATTTTTTATCTTCAATTATTATGTGTTTCCGGAACACTGTATCCCTTGCAGACCTTGAATCTAAATTTGTTGATGGTCAAGGGGTATTCGGATCGTTATCTAAAATTGGAAGTAATAAAAAAACTGATTCTCCTGCCTTTGGTATTTGTGACGGTACTGTTCAGTATTGAAGTCATGCTTTACGGCCTGATTGTTTTTGCATTTTTTGAACTATATCTTAACAGCTTTTATACAACTAAACTTATAGATTTGAATTTATTGGGTCAAATAAGGCAGGTGGCTCCGTTTATAGGTATCGGGTTGATGAATTTTGCAGTCGTATTTCCTCTTTCTTTTATTGAGAACTTGTCAATGTTTGAGCTTCTAGTTTTACAAATAGGGGTAGGCATAGTAAGTACTTTGATATTAAATGAATTGTTTAAGACCAGTGAATACAAAGAGGTGAAAACTATGTTCGTTCAAATACTAAAACAATATCTAAAATTAGGTGCCCAATAAGGCTACTAGAATTAAAATAAAAAAAGATTGTTAAAAGACCATATGAACTCGAAAATCGACAGGCAACCAAGACTGGCATTTTTATTAGGGATAGCTTCTGGAAATGGAGGGATAGCCCGTGTGACTTCGATTATTGCAAATCAGTTTATAAAAAAAGGTTTTGAGAACTTATCAATCATTGGATACCTACAACAGAACATAGAAGATGTGGTTTACGAGTGGAACGATAAAATTTCATTCTTTGATTTACTTCCAGAACAAGAATCAATGACAACGGGTATTTTCAAGGCCGTACCAAAGCTCAGAAAGCTGCTTAAAAAAGAAAAAGTCGATATTCTGATTTGCTGCGGGCACATTTTTGGACCACTTGCGGTCTTGGCAACTTTTGGCACAAAAACAAATCTTATCTATTGGTCGCACACCAGTTTTTATGGTGTTGACAATAAATACAAATTTTTTAACGAGCAGTTTACCTCCTTATTCGCCGATGTTGTGGTACCTCTTACAAAAACAGATGAAAAAAACTATCAAAAGAAAACATGGGCGAAAAAGGTGGTGCAAATTTATAACCCTGTTGACGACAGGTTGTTGGAAACAAATAAGGAATATCAGCCCGATACCTTTAAAATAGTAAGTGTGGGTAGGTTGGCAAAATCCAAAAATTTTCACTCTCACCTTTTAGAAATCGCTGCCAAAGTGTTTGAAAAGAACATAGGATATACATGGCATATTTACGGCAAAGGCGAAATGCAAAATGCCATTGAAGCAAAAATTGAAGAATATGGCCTAGAGAATAAGGTCATTTTAGAGGGCAACGTCAACAATTTGTATGATCTTTATACCGAACATTCCATCTTGGTCATGACCTCATCATTTGAGGGGTTTCCAATGAGTCTGCTAGAAGGAATGGCCAAAAAGTTACCGCTTGTGAGCTTTGATGTCCCCACAGGACCTAATGAAATCATTAACAACAATGAAAATGGTTTTTTGATTTCCCCTTTTAATACTACCCTCATGGCAAAAAAAATAGAAGAATTAATCTTGGACAAGAAAAAGCGAATTTCTTTTTCAAAAGCCAATACGAAAGTAATACAAGATTTTAAAATGGAACATATTATGAATAGATGGATGGGTATAATAAAAGACTTCCAGTAATCTTCCTAAATCCCTTTTAAGTATTTCAAATCTCATTTTGATAAAGCCTTAATGTAAAAACCTCTTTTAGAATGACCAAAAGAACCCTCTTACAAATTAATTCGGTTGTAAATACTGGTTCAACTGGTAGAATAGCTGAAGATATTGGCAAGGTAGCTATCAATCATGGGTGGCACAGCCATATTGCGCATGGTAGACATGGCAACAGAAGTGAGTCGATTACAATCAAAATCGGAAACAAACTGAACAACTATTTTCATGTTATAAATACTAGAATATTTGACAATCACGGCTTTTCAGCAGATTTAGCCACTAAATCGTTCATAAGAAAAATTGAGGAACTACAACCTGATATAATTCATTTACATAATTTACATGGGTACTATCTAAATGTTAAGGCCCTTTTCGAATATTTGGCAACAAAACCCATTCCAATAGTTTGGACCTTACATGATTGCTGGTCATTCACAGGCCATTGCGCGTATTTTGATTTGGTCAATTGCCAAAAATGGAAAACTGAATGCTCTGATTGTCCGCAAAAAAACAATTATCCAGCCAGTTTTGTCTTTGACAGGTCCAAAGAAAACTACTATCTAAAAAAGAAGCTTTTCAATTCTTTAGAAAATCTCACCTTGACCCCGGTTTCGTATTGGCTGAAGTCTCTTTTGGCGGATTCATTTTTGAGCGACCTGCCTACTAAGGTTATGCACAATGGTATTGACTTAAAGAAATTTACTGTCAAACCATCAGGTAACTTCAAAAACAAATACAAACCAAACAACGAATTCGTAATATTGGGCGTCGCCAACCCATGGAGCCCAAGAAAGGGATATGCAGACATGCTAAAACTCAGCAAAAAAGTGGGGGAAGATGAAAAAATAATAATGGTCGGTCTCGACAAGGATAAGGCAAAAGGCCTACCGAAAAATATCATTGGAATAGAAAAAACAGAAAGCCTTGATGATTTGGCTAAGTTGTACTCGTTGGCCGATGTGTTCATAAATCCGACATACCAAGACAACTTCCCGACCACCAACATTGAAGCTCTGGCTTGTGGAACACCCATAATCACATATGACACCGGAGGTAGTCCAGAAGCGATTGATGAGCATACCGGCTTTGTGGTTTCAAAAGGTGATATCAATAGCCTAGCATTGCAAATCAGAAAGATAAAAGAGTTGGGCAAAGAACATTTCACCGATGCATGTAGAAAAAGGGCAGAATCATTATATGATAAAGAGAAAAAATATCTAGAGTATTTCAATCTTTATAATCAATTATTGATCAGTTGACACTACTAATAGTTTAATCTTGACAGAAAACCGAACATTTGGTTTCAAAGACTTTAAAATGGACATTGAAAGTTTGCTGGTGATAAATAATGTTCGAGCTTTGTCCAAACACTAGTAAGCCTCTACTCCATATGAAGAAAATTCTAATAATTCAAACCATAATATCACCCTACAGAATACCTGTCTTCAATCTTCTCAACAATGATTATGATGTTACCGTTGCCTATTCTTTGGGCAAAACTTTCAATTCTAAAACCGATTTTAAAGTTGAAAGGCTCCCTTTTCATAAAATATCACGGTTCTACATACACAAAAAATCGTTATTTGAATTTTGCCAAAACTTTGATGTGGTAATAGGGTTGGGAAATATTAGTTGGTTAAGCGTCATGAGATTACCTTCTAAAAGAAAGAGAAACTTCAAGGTGATTTTTTGGGGCATTGGGGTAAGGGCTTCCTATAAAACCAACTATGGAGAAAAAACGATCTGGGATAAAGTCAGGTTTTACTTCATGAGAAAATCAGATGCCGTGCTCTTTTATTCATCCGACCCCATAAAGCGCTATTTAGATGAAGGTTTTGAAAGAGAAAAACTATTTGTGGCCAACAATACGGTTGAAGTATTACCAATTCAAAATTTGGAAAGAAAAAATCTATTGTTCATAGGCACTTTGTACCAACAAAAGAAAATATATGTTCTGCTTGAAAACTACCTAACGGCCTATAAAGAGAACTCAAAAATACCCCAGTTAGATATTATTGGTGATGGTGATGAATATGATAACATTCTTGGTTGGGTAAAAGAAAACGGTCTTGCAAATAAGATTTTTCTAAGAGGAAAAATTTTTGATGAAAAAAAACTCTCACATTATTTTAGTCAAGCTTTGGCCTGTATTTCCCCCGGACAAGCTGGTTTGTCTGTACTAAAAAGCATGGGATATGGTGTGCCTTTTATAACAAGCGAATCTGCCATTACGGGGGGTGAAATTTTTAATATCGAAAATGATGCCTCGGGAATTCTATATGAAAACCACGATCAATTGAAAGAAATAATTCTAGAAACCGTCCATAATAAGGCCAAGTATATTGAAATGGGCAATAGGGCAAAAGAGCATTACCATCAGTACAGAAGGCCAAAGCACATGGTAAGAGGTATGTCGGAAGCTATTGAATACGTTTTGGGCAACTCTTATTGATTTTTGGCGAATACCAGAAATCCTCCTCAAGACGATTAAATAGGTATAACATCTTATTTCCTTTCGAAGTTCACTCTACAATTTCTAATATTGCACCATGAAATAGGCTATTGAATTTAATTTCTCACGCTCTTGGCACAAAAAAACCTAATTATTTTCGGAACCCGACCTGAAGCCATCAAGATGGCCCCTTTGGTCAAGGCTTTTCAAAAAAACTCACAATTTGAAACAAAAGTTTGTGTTACGGCGCAACATCGACAGATGCTTGACCAAGTGCTTGACTTTTTTGATATCGTACCTTATTATGATCTCGACCTTATGCGGCCCGGTCAGAATCTCTATAACCTTACGGCGCTAATCATTACCTCGCTAAAGGAAGTGCTCGAAGACTACCAGCCAGATTTCGTTTATGTTCATGGTGATACCACTACCACTATGGCGGCCAGCATTGCTGGCTTTTATTCGGGTGCCAAGGTATGCCATGTAGAGGCAGGGCTGCGAACTTTTAACAAATATGCACCCTTTCCTGAAGAAATCAACAGAACCGTTACAGGCCATGTGGCAGACTTTCATTTTGCTCCTACCCAAACCTCGTATGACAACCTGATCAATGAGGGTATTAAGGCAGCAGTCGTTACCATCACGGGCAATACGGTCATTGATGCCCTTCTCGAGAGTGTTGATCGTGTAGAACAGCTTCAAAGTGAAGCGCTGAACAAACTAAAAGGGCAAATCAACGAAGATAAAAGAACGATTTTGGTAACAGGTCATCGACGTGAAAACCATGGGCAGGGCTTTATTAATATCTGTCAAGCACTGAAAGAAATAGCAGAGACCTTTGTAGATGTTGAAATTGTATATCCGGTGCATTTGAATCCTAAAGTACAGAAACCGGTCTATGATCTCTTGGGTAATCTGCCCAATATCAAACTGATCGATCCCTTGGCCTATCCCGAATTTGTATGGCTGATGAACCAATCGTACATGGTCATTACTGATAGCGGCGGAGTTCAGGAAGAAGCCCCTAGTCTGGGCAAACCGGTGCTGGTAATGCGCGAAACCACCGAACGACCAGAAGCGGTCGATGCAGGCACTGTTATTTTGGTGGGAACGGACAAAAACAAAATCGTCGCTGAAACCAAGACGCTGCTCACCGATAGCAAACGTTACGAGACCATGAGCAAGTTACACAATCCTTATGGAGATGGTAAAGCATGTCAGCGCATTATAGAATTTATGGAAAACCAAAAAAATAATGGAAAATAAAGTAATCATGATGGGCCTGGGTTATATTGGCCTACCCACTGCTGCCCTGATTGCCCAAAAAGGCACTCTGGTTCACGGTGTTGACATCAATCCAAAAGTGGTTGAGACAATCAATCGGGGAGAGATTCATATTGTCGAACCTGAATTGGAAAATATTGTAGCCGAAGCCGTCAATAAGGGCAATTTGACCGCTGATACCAAACCCGTCAAAGGCGATAGCTATCTCATTGTTGTACCCACACCCTTCAAAGACAAAAACGAGCCTGATATTTCTTTTGTAGAAGCTGCAACCAAAGCCATCATACCCTTGCTGAAAGAAGGTGACCTGTATATAATTGAATCAACCTCCCCTATTGGCACAACAGAAAAAATGATGAATCTAATTTATGGGGAAAGACCAGAACTGAAAGACAAATTATATATGGCCTATTGTCCAGAACGGGTATTACCGGGCAATGTGATGTACGAATTGGTGCACAACGATAGGGTGATAGGCGGTATTGATGACAAATCAACCGAAAAAGCTGTCAGTTTTTATTCCAAGTATGTAAAGGGTACCTTGCACAAAACTAATGCTCGTACTGCAGAGATGTGCAAATTGGTGGAGAACTCTTCTAGGGACGTACAGATAGCTTTTGCCAACGAACTCTCCCTTATCTGCGACAAGGCCAACATCAATGTATGGGAACTGATTGAGCTCGCAAACAAACATCCTAGAGTAAACATTTTGCAACCCGGTAGTGGTGTTGGGGGCCATTGTATTGCCGTAGACCCATACTTTATTGTATCCGACTATCCGATGGAGTCAAAAATCATCGGTACGGCCAGGGAAATCAACAATTATAAATCATTTTGGTGTGCCGAAAAAGTACAGACCGCCAAACTGAAATTTGAATTGGAACACGGAAGAAAAGCTAGAATAGCATTGATGGGGCTGGCCTTTAAACCCAATATTGACGATCTACGGGAATCACCCGCAAAATATATTGCCCAAAAAGTGCTACAAAACGCCAATAACGAAGAGTATTATATTGTAGAACCTAATATCAATGAACATAATGTCTTTAAGCTTTCAGATTACAAGGAAGCTTATAAGAATGCGGATATTGTGGTTTTTTTGGTAGCACATAATGAATTTAAGGCGCTTCAACCCACTAATTCAAAGGTGGTTCTTGATTTTGCCGGAGTGTTTAAAACCTAAATGTGCTTAGGTATCAACACGATTATATCTTGATAGAACAATTATGAGAATAGTGGCCTTTATACTCTATCGCTTTTTGGCCATGCATCTGCCAAGGTCAAGCAGTCCCTATATAGGCAAATACTGCAGAGTTTTTCGCGCTTTTTTATGTCGTTTTCTTTTCAAGAAAATGGGTAAAAATGTCAATATAGAACAAAAAGCCCGTTTTGGGTTTGGACAAAATATAGAAATTGGCAACAATTCGGGTATCGGGGTAAATTCCCTTCTACCCCCAAATACCATAATTGGAAATGATGTAATGATGGCACCAGATTGCATCATATATGCTTCAAACCATAATTTTTCTGACCTAGACCGCCCTATGAGGGTGCAGGGCCATACTCCTCCTTTACAGACCATCATTGATGATGATGTTTGGATTGGCGGTAGAGTAATCATTCTGCCTGGAAAGAAAATTGGCAAGGGTGTCATTATTGCAGCGGGCAGTGTAGTTACAAAAAATCTTGAACCTTATGGCATCTATGGAGGCAACCCGGCTAAATTAATCAAAAGCAGAAAAGATTTGTACAGATAAGTGCCAAGTGCCATATATTCCATTTTGCTTTCATAATTAATAATAGAAAAAGACTCACTTAGGCAATTTTAGCTTTCAATCGATTTAATAACTTGTGGCTCTTAAGGGTATTGCGGAGGTAGAGCCCGAATGGTTTCTCAATGTACTTGCTGATAACATAAGCCAATAGTGACATAATAATGGTAAGAATAGCCAACAAAATCCATTTGTTGATGATTCCTCCAAACATGTCCATGGCGATATACCCAATATTTTGGTGTATCAAATAAAGTGGATAGGTCAATACCCCAAGCTTCAAAAATGACCTTTTATTGATAAATTCCAGCTTATTAAGGGCTATCAATAACATTACCAGGTAGCTCAGGGTCACCATAACGACAATTGGCCATTGTAAAAATTCAGTATCATAATGTTCACTTAGGACCACACCGCGACCCAATGAATAGATTAATGATAAGCCTAAGCAAACAGGTATGAAAACCATGTGCCACGAAATCTTGCGATTTTGCCAAATGATGAACATGAACATGCCCGCAACAAAGTATGAGTTCCAATCTGGGAAGGTAAGAGCATAAAGAAGCTGTACAACCCTAGGTGCATTGGCATAGGGCCAAGCCAATTGAAGTACTGAAATTGATAACAACCCCAAGGCCAATAACTCTACGTACTTCATCTTTCGAATAAACAAAAGCGACCCCATCAAAAAATAAAATTTAAGTTCGACCAGCAATGACCAGTATACCCCATCGACATGGGGTATACGCATGAAACCATTCAACATTGTCATATTGGCCATGACCTGAGGCCAGGTAATGGCAAACAATTCATTTCCGTATGCAATGATGACAAAAACCGTCAACAATACGCAAACCCAATAAGCTGGGTATAACCGACTAACTCTTGAAATTGCAAAATCGACCACATTTGATTTTTGGGCTGACATCAAAATCACAAATCCACTTACTATGAAAAAGAGATCTACACCCAAATAACCATATTGAAAAAAACCAGTGGCATCATCGAAGTATGGGCCTTCTATCTCTGCAACATGTGCCCTAAACCCATAATGAAACAATAGTACGTAAAGCGCGGCAAAAAAACGTACCAAATCTATCTGATAGAGTCTTGGAATAGATTTACTGGTTTTGGTTGGTGTACTATTTTCTATGGTCACGGTAGCGGGAAAACGGTAATAATCTTTTTTTGTTGTCTTGATAAAATCAAAAGGTTTACAAACCTTTCGACTACTCTATATGCAAAGGTCTAATCGTTAGCAGATATGATACAAATCGACAAAACAATTCTTCGTCAAAATTAAATACCAAACTCTAGCCAAAAGGAATTTTTTTGTCAAAAAACCACAAAAACAGATAAACGAATCATTTTCCCCCTCTCATCAAGTCTTCAAAAGCAAAAGGAAGTACCATTTCATGACCTCCGTCAAAAATGATAAGCTTAACAGAAGGCGTCTCTTTTTGTAAGTAGATAGCTCTGTCATCGATTTTACCATAATGGCCCAAAGGTTGCCTAAATTCCAACAGTTTCAGTTTTTCGTTCACAGATACCTTGTTAGGCGCTGTGTCTCTTACAGTTGCCTCGATTATTTTGTTGTAAAAATTTATGGAATGAGTTATGGGAACGCTTCCGTCGATTCCGTCATAAATTCCTGCATAAATGGACAAAAGGCCCTTTTGTTCAATGACATTCGGTATAGGCCATTGTATAGGTGAACGGCTATTGAAATCCTTTCCTTCCGATGTACAGGCCATGATATCATCATAATAAGACAATCCCCTGATTCTCGTTTCTTGGGCCCATTGTTCTAAATCGGCTATTGCCGCCCATGCGGCATAATGTTTCGCATTGTATTCTGATTTCAAATAAGTACAAAAAAGTGTGTAACCCCCACCGCTTAGTCCAATTATATATATAGCATTTTCTGAGGCCCCATTTTGAATCATATGGGCGATGGCATCGTCTATGTCTGCAATGACCATATCACTGCAACAAGATATTTCGTTACTATTAGGCCCACGAAAATTGGGGTGAATGTAGTAATAGTCATTCTTGATTGCATATTCCGAAATAGGGTCATATTCAACATAATCACCACCCCAAGTATGAAGACTCACTATTAGAGGCCTATTTTTACCTTTGGCGTGGTACGCCATCACTTTTTGCTTATTACCATCATATGACGAAGGAATACTTATTTCTACAATTTCATTGTGCCAATCATCATTATGAAGCAACAAAGTGACCAAATACGGTCTCAGGTTATTAATATTGGCACCCAGCATGAATCCCACCGCAAACACAAAAACCACGATGATTAAGACCGCCACAATTGATAACTTATAGCTTTTTTTGAACATTTCTTCAGTTGCTAGTGAAATACTTCTGAGTTGCAAAAGATAATATGGCAACAAAAATACCTTTCTACAAGAATAAAGCACATTTGTTCGATAAAAGTAGTGGTTAAATCGAATCATTGCTATTTTTGGCCTTCAATTGATGATCGTGTAACTTGATCGGTCAATGTCAACCTATCTTTTTCCAATAGTGATTCTATCTAATCCCATTCTGGTGTAATGTCCCTAAAATCACAAGCCATAAAAGGGTTCAGTTGGTCACTGTTCGAGAATATCTTCAGTCAAGGCACCGTATTTTTGGTCTATGTCATCTTGGCCCGGTTATTGACCCCTGAAGATTTCGGTGCCATTGCCATTGTCATGGCCATTGTGTCCATTTCAGATACTATCGCCGATGGAGGGCTGGGCAGTGCCCTCATACAGAAAGAGAATGCCACCGACGATGACTACAATTCGGTGTTTGTTTCCAATTTTATCTTTAGTGCCCTACTCTATCTATTATTGGTGATTTTGGCCGAGCCGATTGCCCTGGCCTACGACCAGCCCAATTTGTCAAAATTGATGTATGTCACTGGGTCAATACTCATCATTCACTCTTTTTCGACCATTCAATTGACCATGATGGACAAACACCTAGATTTCAAGACAGCCTCTATCATCAACGTGCTTTCGACCGTCATCAGTGGTGCCGTTGCCCTAGCCCTGGCCTTTGCAGGTTTCGGTATTTGGAGCCTGGTAGCCTTTGTGGTCAGTGAACCCCTCACCGAAACGCTGATGGTCTGGTTCGTTCACAAATGGAGACCTTCGTTCAAATTCGTAAAAAAGAATTTTCTTGAGCTTCTCAATTTTGGCTACAAATTGTTGTTCGCTGAGCTGATTACCGCCTTGTATGGCAACATCTACTATTTTTTGATCGGGTATTTTTTCTCTACGAGAACCTTGGGCTTCTACACTAAGGCCCAACAGTTTCAAGTACCCTTGTCAGGCTATATCACGGGGACCATAACAAACATCAGCTTCCCCATTTTGTCAACCTTGCAAAGTGATGAAGAAAGATTGCGTTCGGTATTTTCAAAATTCTTGAAATTCAGTGTCTTTATCAATTTTACGGCATTGGTTATGTTGGCCGCCATGGCCGAGCCCGTGGTCATTCTGTTGATCGGTGAAAAGTGGCGGGTCTCTGTGTTCTATCTGCAACTGTTGTGTGTGCCAGGTATGTTATACCCTCTGCATTTATTGAACCTCGATCTATTGGTGGTCAAAGGGGTTTCTGACAAATACTTGCGGCTCGAAATCATCAAAAAAATAATTTTGATTCCACTGGTCTTTATCACTGCCTTTTTCAGTATCGAGGTCATGCTCTATGGCCTGATCGTTTTTTCGATAACCGAATATTTTATCAACAGTTCATACAGTAAAAAACTCATTGGATACACGGTAAAGGCCCAATTAAAAGATATTTGCCCCTACTTTTTCATGGCATTGCTTATTTTTGGCAGCATGTACGGCGTCGGACTCTTGGTCCCCGAAACAACTGAAAACCATCTTTATAAGCAAGGTATAGTTCAGCTTTTGACCGGATTGATCGTTTTCTTCGTTTTTAACGAGATTGTCAAATTTGAAGAATATATAGAAATGAAACTTAGGATCATACAACTCTTTAAACGAAAAAAATAAAGGTCCTTGTCCATTTTTTTAAGATTGACCAAAATTACGTCAAAGACTGTGCGTTTCACCGAAGAAGCGATACAAAAGCACCAAAAAAAATTCAACCGAACAATATTGAAGTTACTTTTGCAATTAGAAACCAATAACCATGTTTGAAGGTAAAACACTACTTATAACAGGTGGCACCGGTTCATTTGGCAATGCCGTGCTCAACCGCTTTTTGGAGACCGATATCAAAGAGATTCGCATTTTCAGTCGTGATGAAAAAAAGCAAGACGATATGCGTAATCGCCTCAAAAACAAGAAAGTCAAGTTTTATATTGGCGATGTACGAGATTACAATAGTATTTCAAGAGCGATGCGCGGTGTTGATTATGTCTTTCATGCAGCTGCCCTAAAACAGGTTCCTTCGTGTGAGTTTTTCCCAATTGAGGCCGCCAGAACAAACGTTTTTGGCACCCAGAATACCATTGATGCCGCTGTAGAAAATGGTGTAGGTAAAATTATCTGCCTCAGTACCGACAAGGCGGCCTACCCTATCAATGCCATGGGCATTAGCAAGGCCTTGATGGAAAAAGTGGCCATAGCCGCCTCTCGAAATGTAGACGAAGACAAAACCACGGTCTGCCTCACACGGTACGGAAATGTGATGGCTTCTAGGGGATCGGTCATACCGCTATTTGTGAAACAGATTCAAGAAAATCAACCTTTAACGGTTACCGACCCGAATATGACACGCTTTTTAATGTCGCTCGAAGATGCGGTTGACCTTGTCATATTTGCCTTTCAGAATGGCCATCAGGGCGATCTTTTTGTCAACAAGGCACCCGCCAGTACCATTGGCGATCTTGCTGAAGCCATCAGGGATATTTTCAATGCCAAGAGTGACATCAAAGTCATCGGCACAAGGCATGGTGAAAAACTGTACGAGACACTTTGTACCCGAGAAGAAATGCAAAAGGCAGAGGATATGGGCGATTTCTACCGAATACCTGCAGATAACCGTGATTTGAACTATAGCCGATATTATTCAGAGGGTGAGACCGATATCAGCAAAATTGAGGACTATCACTCACATAACACCAAGCAATTGACCGACGAAGAGCTGAAGCAAACGCTTTTGAAACTTGATTTTATCAAGGAAAATCTATAACGACCCATGATAGACCTTATCAAAGGAAACGAATTTACCGATGACAGGGGCGCTTTACGTTTTTTTAATGACTTCAACATGGGCCAAGTTGTGCGATTTTACGAAATTGCACCGGTAAACACTAAAATCATAAGGGCTTGGCAAGCACACCGATATGAAAAAAAATGGTTTCATTGCTTGGCAGGATCATTTGTCATCAATCTGGTCAAAGTTGATAATTTTGATGGTCCCTCATCTGCATTGATTCCCCACAAATTAATATTGAAATCCGATGAGCCCAATGTATTGGCCATTTCGAACGGGTATGCCACTGGTATAAAAGCCATTGAAGAAGGTTCAAGGCTTCAGGTGTTCTCTGATTTTAGCCTGGAAGCATCAAAAGATGATGACCATAGGTTCCCGTTGAACATGTGGGAAGCCGAATGGCAATGATTAACACATAAACACGTGAAAAAACATAAAATAGGCATTACCGGACAAGCGGGCTTCGTTGGCTACCACCTCTACACTACCCTCTCATTGGATGACGAGGTCGAGTTAGTGAATTTCGAAAGGTCTTACTTTGAAGAACCCGACCAATTGGAAACCTTTGTGGCTTCATGCGATACCATAGTGCACCTAGCGGCGATGAACCGTCACGAAAATCCAAATGTCATCTACCAGACCAATGTCGACCTAGTGACAAAATTGATCAATGCCTGCAATGCAAAAGAGGTGACACCACATATCGTGTTTTCGTCTTCCTCACAAGAACTGCGTGACAATCTATATGGAAAGTCAAAAAAAGAGGGGAAATCAAAATTTATGGAGTGGTCGCATAAAACTGGTGGAAAATTCACATCATTGACCATTCCCAATGTATTTGGTCCTTTTGGAAGACCTAATTATAATTCGGTAGTGGCCACATTTTGCCATAAAGTGGCCCATGATGAAGAAGCGACCATTATCAATGATGGTGAGGTAGGCCTTATCTATATCAATGAACTGGTTGCCGTTTTCATCGATGCTATTTTTGAAAGGATATTGGGCCAAAAGCTTGGTAAAAACAGTATTGAAATCACCATACAGCCCAATCACCATATCAAGGTCTCTGAACTTTTGGCGTTGTTAAAAAAATATCGAAGGGAGTATATGGATACCGGTATATTTCCCAATTTGGAAAATGCCTTTGAGAAGGCATTGTTCAATACCTTTAGATGTTATGTGCCCCAAAACCATTATCCTGTAAAATATACCAAGCATACCGACCCAAGAGGAAGCTTTGTGGAGATTGCCCGTACCCAGACCAGTGGACAATTTTCTTTTTCGACCACCGTGCCGGGTATCACCCGTGGCAACCATTTTCATACCCGAAAAGCGGAGCGGTTTGCGGTTATCAAAGGTAAGGCAAGAATACAGTTGCGTAGAATAGGTACTGAAGAAGTAATCAACTATGAACTGAGCGGTAAAGAACCTGCCTATGTCGATATGCCCATTTGGCATACCCATAACATCACGAATATTGGTGATGACGAGTTGATTACCCTGTTCTGGATCAACGAACCATACAATCCTGAAGATGCGGACACCTATTTTGAAGATGTTGAAATTCATTAACCAAAAGACTAAATCTTGAAAAAATTAAAAGTACTTACCGTAGTGGGCACCCGACCTGAGATCATTCGCCTTGCCTGCGTATTAAAGGCTTTGGATGCCAACAAGGCCATCGACCACACACTGGTGCACACGGGCCAAAACTATGACTATGAACTCAATGAAATATTCTTTGAGGACATGGGCATTCGGCGCCCCGACCATTTCTTGAACGCTGCGGGCAAAAACGCCTCTGAAACTGTAGGGCAAATCTTGATCAAGATCGATCCCCTTTTAGAAGAGATACAGCCCAATGCCTTTTTGGTCTTGGGCGATACCAATTCTTGTCTTTGTGCCATTCCGGCTAAAAAGCGCAAGATTCCCGTTTTTCACATGGAGGCCGGCAACCGTTGTTTTGACCAAAGAGTACCTGAAGAGACCAATAGAAAGATTGTCGATCACGTGGCAGATATTAACCTTACCTATAGCGACATTGCCCGCGAGTATTTGCTGAGGGAAGGGCTTCCGCCCGACAGGGTAATCAAAACGGGAAGCCCTATGTACGAAGTGTTGGGGCAGTTCAAGTCTAAAATTGAGGCCTCTACCGTATTGAAAGACTTGGGCCTGGAAAAACAGAAATATTTTGTGGTTTCTTCCCATCGCGAAGAAAACATCAACAATCCGAAGAATTTTGAAGGGCTCATAGAATCGCTGAACCAGATTGCTGAAAAGTACGATTTTCCAGTAATCGTATCTACACATCCGCGAACACGAAACATGCTAGAGGCCAAAAAGGTAAAGGCGCACAAGAATATCCAGTTTTTAAAACCGTTGGGGTTTTCTGACTACAATGCGCTGCAGTACCATTCATTTGCCGTTCTTTCTGACAGCGGTACCATTTCTGAAGAATCTTCAATTCTCAACTTTAGAGCATTAAATATTAGGGAGGCGCATGAAAGACCTGAAGCGATGGAAGAAGCCTCTGTGATGATGGTCGGCCTAAGCCCCGAAAGAATCTTACAGGCACTGGAAGCTTTGGAAGTGCAAAAAAGAAATCCTGATAGAAACTTCAGGGAAGTAAGTGACTATACCATGCCCAATGTGAGCGAAAAAGTGGTACGTATCATCATTTCGTATGTTGATTATGTGAATCGGGTGGTTTGGTCAAAACACTAAAATAAACATATGAGAGTACTATTTCTAGGTTTGGCAGTACCTTATTTGCATTATTCGCAAAATCTTTATTCTGAACTCATCATCGAATTTCATGAACGGGGCGATGACATTACCCTTATTGCTCCAGCCTATTATGATGACGATGTCGGGCTTGAGCTTGAAAATGGCGTACCAGTCATAAGGGTAAAGACCCTTGAACTTTTTGATTCTGGCAAGATTATCAAAGGACTGGCGAACCTACTATTGCCCTGGCAGTACAAAAGGGCCCTGAAAAAACATAAAATCGACCTGAATTTTGATCTGGTCATCATGCCCACGCCCCCAATTACCCTCACTTCACTTGCCCATTGGTTCAAGAAGAAATATGGATCCACACTGTACCTGGTCATGCGCGACATCTTTCCGCAGAATGCCATAGATCTAGGACTGATGCGAGAAGGCAGCCTTGTCTATAATTATTTCAGAAAGCAAGAGAAAAAGACCTATCAGGTCTTCAATTCCATCGGTTGTATGTCACAAGGCAATATTGATTATGTCTTGAAGCATAATCCTGAAATGAATGGTGAAAAATTCCATTTGTTACCCAATTGGGGCCCGCTCAGACCCTTATTGAAATCTGAAGAAATAGCAGCACTGAAAAAGAAGTATGGTACCCAAGGCAAATTTGTGGCCATCTACGGTGGCAATATCGGCTTGCCCCAAAAAGTGGAGAATATTGCCCATCTTGCCAAAGAATTTAAAGAGTACAAAGACATTTTCTTTATGATTATTGGCCATGGCACTAGAAATGAACAGCTTAAAGAAATCATCGAAAAAGAAAAGCTTGAAAACATTAGGTTCGTAACCGAAAAACTGGATGCAGCAGAATATTTCGAAGTTTTACAGATAGCCGATGTGGGCTTGATCTCATTAAGCGAAGATTTCACCATTCCCAATATTCCATCAAAGGCACTGGCCTATTATAATGCGAAAAAGCCCATTTTTGCCTCGATTGATACCAATACCGATTTTGGCAGCATTTTGGAAGAGAACGATTCTGGGGTCTGGGGCGAGGCAGGCAATTACAAACAGCTAAAGGAAAAATTTCTCTACCTCTACAATAATAGAGGTCGTTGTGAAGAAATGGGCATGAATGGCTACAACTATTTCAAAAAAACCCTTTTGACCTCAGACGCCTATAATATCATCAAAGAAGAAGCCGGAAAGATTATCAAGAAGAACTAATTAAAATATTGCAAATAGGTGCTTTTGTACCTTTTGAACAATTTTTTCAGCGATTTGTCCATTAATTGAAATGATGAGTAAAATATGTCGTTATTTTACCGGGCCTAATCGAAACACGACCCATGTACCGAAATTTTCTAAAGCGTACCTTGGATTTTATAGTAGCTTTGATAGGGTTTGCGATTCTGCTCCCCATTTTCCTGATTGTCATGGTGTTATTATTTGTTGTCAATGATGGTAGACCTTTTTTCCTTCAACAACGACCTGGCAAGAATGGAAAGACTTTCAACATCATCAAGTTCAAGACCATGAACGACAAAAAAGATACTGAAGGAAACCTACTGCCAAACAAAGACAGAATCACCAAAGTGGGAAGCGTGGTACGCAAGACTTCTTTGGACGAAATTCCGCAATTGCTCAATGTGATCAAGGGTGACATGAGCTTGATGGGTCCTCGGCCACTTTTGGTCGAATACCTGCCCTTGTACAGCAAAGAACAAGGTAGGCGCCACGAAGTACGTCCTGGAATTACCGGATGGGCACAGGTCAATGGCAGAAATGCCATTTCATGGGAGCGCAAATTTGAACTCGATGTTTGGTATGTGGATAATATTTCCTTTTTATTGGACCTCAAGATACTATGGTTGACCTTTCTCAAGGTTATCAAATCAGAAGGTATTTCTGCCACTGCCGAGGTCACCATGGAAAGATTTACAGGAAGCGTATGATAAAATCAAATCATTGACATGAGATTAAGCATTATTTTGCCAACCTACAACATGGAAAAATACCTTCCAAGGTGTTTAAACAGTCTTCTCGAGCAGGACATTCCCAAAAGAGACTATGAAATCATCATCGTGAATGATGAATCAAAAGACAACACGCTGCAAATCGCAAAAGAATATCAAAGAAAGTACGACAATATCGTCATCTGCGACAAAGAAAATGGAGGTGCGGGGGCGGCACGCAACTCAGGTCTAAAAATGGCCAAGGGAAAATATATCCATTTTGTTGACCCTGACGATTATATAGCTAGAAATGTCTATGGTACATTATTACATTTCGCCGAGGAAAAGGAATTGGACATTGCCGCATTTATTTTTACCAAAACCAAAAGAACAGATTGGTTCGAGACCAATACCAATATCGAAGAACTCAATATTGATGGCGCACCGGTAATCACGGGCACCGAATACATTGCGAACAACAATTACCGGAACACGGTATGGTGGTACCTTATTGACCGGAAGTTCATTGAGAATACAGGATTGTCATTTATCGAAGGAAGATGGATGGAAGATTCGATTCTGACCCCCCAACTGTTTATGAAGGCACAGAGAATGGCCCGATTGCCTCTTGATGTGTACCGGTACATGATCACTCCTAATTCGGCCATGACAAGCAAAGAACCCGAACATTATCACAAATTGATATCAGATATCGAGAATGCTACGTTTGTCTTTGACGGTATCTTGAAACAAATCCCCGAAAACGATTCTGTGAGCAAAAAATGTAAGAGCCGTATAAAAACACGACAACAATCATTTGTTTTCTTTTTGCTTGTTAGGTTAATGAAATCTAGGTTGCCCATACAGTACATTCCAGAAAAATTGGAGGGTTTCAAAAAGATCAATGCTTATCCATTGAATAACTTTGTAGGTAAAGATTTCAATGGTCTGGGCTATCGAATACTGACAAAAATTTTCAATAAGGAAAAATTGATGTACCCCTTTATGCATTTTTTCAGGGGCTTATATAGGCCAGCTACAAAATTAATCGGTTAAATGACTAACTTGTTCTTTTTAAAAATCCTAAGAGAGCAATTAAATTAAACGCAAATCTGAATGAAAAACCGTCTTTTTATTATAGGTGCAGGAGGTTTTGGGAGACAGCTTGAAAGCTATCTTGAACTCCTCCCTTCCCAAAAAAAAGATTGGGAATTGAAAGGCTATATTGATGACAATCCCAATGCCCTTGACGGCAAAGGGTCAGATTATGAAGTACTTGGCAACATTGATGACTTTGGGTTCAAAAAAGACGATTTTGCGCTTGTTGCCATTGCCGATATCGATGCGAAGATAAAGATTGTCGAAACCCTTAGAGGAAAGGTGAAGTTTTTCACCTTAGTGGCTGTAGGCACCCTGATAGGCAAAAATGTAACACTGGGTGAAGGCACGATTATATGTCCTGGTGCCAAAATAGGTTCAAATGTTACCATTGGGGAGTTTGGTCTTGTAAATCTCGATACCATAGTTGGCCACGATTCGGTCATAGGAAAAAATTGTTCAATCATGCCGCATGTTGATATTGGCGGCGGAACCAATATTGGCGACAACATCTTCATGGGCACTAAAGCCACCGTTTCACCCCGTCTGACAGTCGTAAATGATACGCATCTGGGCGTAGGGGCCGTGGTAATCAAAAATATTGTGGAATCTGGCACATATTTTGGTAATCCAGCCAGAAGAATGCTGTGAGTCTAATAAAACCAAAAATGAACGACAAAAACATAGAACTACTTACAAATGCCTTTGCCAATGCTTTGGACATTGACAAAAATCAGGTGAACAATGAACTGAAATATCAGGGAATACCCCAATGGGACTCTATTACCCATATGTTCTTGATCAACGAACTGGAAAGCACATTTCAAATCGAGATTGATGCAGATGATGTTTTAGAGATGAATAGTTTCGTAAGGGTCAAAGAAGTATTAGAGAAATACAATCTTTCTTTCGAGAAACAAAATTAGTGGATGGGACTACTTGAACATATGTTCAAAAATGATCATTTGGTCTTTTTGGATGCCGCTTCAGGCAAAAAACGAACCTTACAAGAAATGCTTTTTCCCTTGGAAGAAATCGGGAAAATGAGCAAGAAATTGGCATTCCTATATCTGAATGGCGATAGCATATCAACAGCAACCTACCTCAGTTTTCTCGGTACCCAACATGCAACTGTATTACTGAGCGATGCACTCGAACCCATTCTGAAAGAAAATTTGGAGTCTGAATACCAACCGACCATCATTTTTGATGCTTCCAGAAACCATATAAAAAGCTATCAACAAAAAAAACTGGCCAATGAGTGGTCAGAAATAGCCCTTTTTATAGATACCGGGAAAGAAACCAAGGTACACGCAAACTGTAAGGTACTTTTGTCAACATCAGGTACAACGGGGTCGCCCAAGTTCGTAAAACTCTCTGAAAAAAATCTTCTTGAAAACGCAAAGTCAATCTGTGCCTATTTACCAATAGTGAAGACAGATGTGGTTCCTTTAAACCTTTCCCTTTTCTATTCATATGGGCTTTCAATACTGCATACCAATGCCTTGGCAGGCGGAACAGTGGTTAGTGGTGTTTCTGACATTCTGCAGAAAGACTTTTGGATTCAAATGGACAGTCATGGCTTTACCTCTATGGCCGGTGTACCATTTATCTATGAAATGCTTTATAGAATTGGTTTTTTAAAGAAAAAATATCCATCATTACGATATATTTCCCAAGCAGGGGGCAATCTTAGCCAGAATATTAAAAAGAACTTCAATGACTATTGTATTGAAAACAATATAGCATTTTATGTAATGTACGGTCAAACAGAAGCTTCGGCCAGAATTTCATATGTGCCCGCTGAAGTGTTGGAAAAAAAAATCACTTCAATTGGCAGACCTATAAAAAATGGGGAACTCAGCCTTGATCCTGAAACTGGGGAGTTACTTTATTCGGGACCCAATGTTTTTGGCGGATACAGTATCAAAAGAGAAGACCTAAAGACCTGGGAAAAAATCGAGCCTTTACGAACGGGAGATTTGGCCTATCAAGATGAAGATGGTTTTTATTTCATCAAGGGAAGATTAAAAAGATTTGTAAAAATCTTTGGCAATAGGGTAAATCTCGATGAACTAGAACGCTTTCTAAAAACCACTTTTAATATTGGACTTGTTGCTTGTATCGGGGTGAAAGATCAGTTTATTTTGGTTTCGCACTGTGAAGATGATCTTTTAGATGAGGATATTAAGAAAAAATTATTTGAGAGGTTTAAAATTCACCATGCATCAGTTAAAGTCAAATATTTAGAATCCATACCGCTTACCAACAATGGCAAGATCAACTATAAAAAAATTACTGCCGAATATACTTGATCGCCCCTATTAATTTTATCAACGACAAAATTAAGATGACATTTGCCGTTGTCGAAGTTTTTCACCATTAATCTGTTAAATTAACATGAAGAAAACCTTACCTGTTATCTTTGTAGAGTAATTTCTTCAAACTGACCAAATTAACTTTTACCCAACCGTCTACAACTTCAGATGATTTCTGCTATTGAAAATAAAAAAGACTGGAACGCTATTCTACAAAGGGTCGACACCTATGATATTTACCATACTTACGAATACCATCAAATTTCAAAAAAAAATGGCGAAAAACCTATACTCGTCACTTATGAGAACCAAGATTGTTTGATTGCGATACCTTTGATCATTAAGGCAATAAGAGATACCGCACACAATGATGCAACCTCGGCATATGGTTATTGTGGGCCAATCTCAAAAACAACAACACCCCATTTTGACATTAATGAATTCGCTAGTGAACTAAAACAGTTTTTCATGCAAAAAGCTGTGGCTTCTGTATTTTCACGATTGAATCCGTTTATACGAAACCAAGAAGTGATTTTAAAAAACTCTGGGGTCATTGAAAATTTGGGAAACTTGATTAATATTGACTTGACAGAAGACCCTGAAAATCAACTCAGGGCATATAATCCCCGATTAAGAACCTATATCAATAAATGCAGAAAGGAATATTTCATTAAAGAGGCTGAAAGTGAGGAAGAAATCAAAAAGTTGGTCTCCATTTATTATGAAAATATGCTTCGGGTCAATGCTAAAGATCGTTATTTCTTTCCAGGAAGTTATTTCCTCAATTTATGGAAAAGCACCGATTTCAAAACAAAATTCCTTCTTGCTTATGATAGAACTAACCACGAATTAGCTGGTGGGGCAATCTTCACAATAGTAAATGACATCGTACAATATCACTTGTCTGGTGCAAGAAAAAAATATTTAAAGCTAAATCCGATCAAGGTCTTGATCGACGATATGCGCATTATGGCCAATAATGATAATTTTAAGTATTTTAATTTAGGTGGAGGTGTAGGCAATAACCAAGATAATCTTTTTAGGTTCAAGTCTGGCTTTTCAAAAGATTTCAAGACCTTCAAGGTTTGGAAATATATCGTAGACCAACGCATATATGATCAATTGGTCGAAATAAGGCATCCTGAATGTGGTTACAGTAAGAAAAGCTGTCAAAAGTTTTTTCCATGTTATAGATGTTCCCTGCATGAGTGACGAAACCAAATCCATGAGTAAAAATCCCTTTACTTCCAACACTTTCGCACATGTCTGGAACCAACACTTCAACCAAGACAAAGAAACCGTTTCTTTCAATGGAATATCAGGCATCGGATTTATTCGAACCACTGTTCTGCCCCTTTATACGAACATCGGAAAAAACCTTACCAAAGGCTTGACCTATACAATCGAAAAGGACAACTTTACCAACCTTGGCCATAAAGCCCTTTTGATAATGGATATACCGTCGATCATAAAGACCGGTTCAGCAGAATACCCCCCTGGCCTTAAAGTCTTGAAAGTTGAACAATATCCTGGCTTTTTGATAGATTTGGCCGCTTTTGATGATTTTGATGATTATATGCGCATCAACTTCAAGAAAAGTAGCAGGTACAAACTGAACAAGTACAAAAAAAGACTTGAAGCCTCTTTTGACATCTCTTATAAGGTTTTTTTTGGGTCAATACAAAAAGAGGCTTATGATGCACTATTTCAACAGTTCAGGGTACTGCTTGAAAAGCGTTTTGCAGAAAAAAAAGTCTACAACAACAATCTCGAAAGTCATGAGTGGGACTTTTACCACGAGGTGACCTTGCCCCTTATACATGAGAAGAAGGCGGCCTTGTTCGTGGTTCTTGAAAAAGAATGCCCCATAGCTATCACTCTTCTTTATTTTGATGATGACACTGTCATCGATGCCATTACCGTTTTTGATGTCGACTATTCAAAATTTCATCTAGGGTCGTGCAGTATTATGAAATTGATTGAGTGGAGCATGGAAAAAGGTTATAAAAAGCTTGATTTTTCAAAAGGGTACTTTGACTATAAAAGAAGGTGGTGTACGCAAAAATATCAGTTCGAATATCATTTGCTCTACAATCCCAAATCACCATTCTCAACTGGGTTGGCACATACAAGGGCAATGTTTTTACGGTTCAAGGCATATCTAAGAAAAAAGAACGTGAATTGGTATGTACACAAGACCACGTACTTTTTAAGAAGTTTTAAAATATCGAATCACCCAGACCGTACAAATCCCTTTATGCTCAGCGATAGCTTGGGGGGTGACATGAACCCCGTTTGGACCCCCATCCCACTAAAACTGGTTAAGGGCGAAGTAAAAAAAGGGGTTTTTGATTTTTTGTACCTGACCGTTGAAAAGCTGAATGATGTCTCTATTTTTCAGGCAGATACAGGCGGGGTTTTTAAGATAAAGGGCAAGAGCAACGAAAAATACCTGGTCAGCAACGAATTGTACTGACCCATAAAATATTAGGTTGATACAAGCACCCAAAAATATTGACTCTTCTTTGACAATGGCCCCCACCAAGGCACGCTTGGTATTTGATTTGTTCAATGAGCAAAAACTGCATCCTTTTTATGATAATTCAGTTGATAATGAACTGACCCAATGTTCTTATCAAGTACCCCATTACCATGAGAAGGATCAAAAGTCTAGCCTTTTCGAAGTTTTCGATATTCCTGCATACATTTTGACGGCTCCTATATTCCTTCCCAAGAAGTTTGCCACCAAATCGATAAGGCAGTATAAAGGTTTTCTCATCAATCTTTGCGCATTTGCTTCTGCAGATGAATATTTGGCCCATCAGCTCAGCAAAAGAAGTAGAAAACGTCTAAGAAAGAAAGTCCGAAATTTAGAACAAAATCATTCTATTTCCTTCAATGTACATCACGGTGCCATTGACAGGCAACTGCACGCTAAGTTGATGAAAAAATTCCACGACCTATTGAAAAAGCGTTTTGATGAAAAGAAAATCCACAACAAATATCTTGAGCGTTGGGATTACTACAATCAGCTTTCCTTTGAAAAAATCAATCAGGGGCTTGCTAGTCTTTTTGTCATTTATGATTCTCAAAAACCCATTTGCATCACCTTGAATTTTCATTTAAAAAAGGTAATTTTCAGCGAATTGGAAGGCTTTGACACCGATTATTCAGATTACGGTTTAGGCGACATCAGTATGTTGAAGCATTTGCAATGGTGCTTTGAGAACAATGTCAGAATACTCGATCTATCAATGGGCAAAACAAATTTCAAGAACAAATGGTGTAACCAAAGCTATGATTTCTACCATCACTTACATTACAATAAAAAAAACCTTGCTTCATTGATCTTGATGCTTGCGCAGTGGTCAAAACTCAGTTTGAAACAGTTTCTGAGAGATCTGGGAATCTTAGGGGGCGTTTTCAGATATGACAAACTACAATTCATGTTCAAAGCTAACACCGGTAAAATATACTAAAGCTTATGGCAGACAAAGAAGAGAACAACAAACCTATTAGCCTTTCACAATCTTTCTTTGAGAAGGGCGAGGTTCCAGAAATATTCTGGCGTGTAAGTGAGTTGGTGACCGGTAAAGTGCTTTTTGAAAGAAAAAAGTTGTTCAATCCCCAAGACTTTAAAGGGCTATATTCTTTTACAGAAGTTCCAGATTACCTAAAGTTTGAGCTACATCCCCAGTTTAAGGGCTTTACTAGAAAAAGTTGGAAGGTCAACGATGGTTTTTTGGCAAATTTGGCAAAGTATGACGATATAGATGACTATTTAAAAAACCACTTCGGAAAAACGAGTCGATCGAAAATAAGAAGATACTTAAAAAGACTCGATACCTGTATAGAACCGACTTTCAAAATTTATTATGGTGATATAGATGAAAAAGAATTCAATAGACTATTCGATTATCTCAAGGCATTTATGATGCGGCGATTTGCGCAGAAAAAAGAAGAGAATATTGACCTGCCGTTACTTGAGGAGTATAGAGATTTACTATTGCCCATGATAAAAAAGAGGCAAGCTGGTATATTCGTCATCTATCATGGCGACAAACCTATTGATATATCGACAAGTGTAATAAATGGTAATGTTTTGGGCACAAGCATAGGTAGCTACGACATAGATTATGAAGTTTTTAGCCTTGGCACCATAGATCTCTACAAGCATGTGGAATGGTGTTTTGATCGAGGCTTTGAAATACTCGATCTAGGCAGGGGCGACTACTTCTACAAAAGAAAATGGGTAGATGAAAAATATGTTTTTCATAAACACTTGATATATGATGCCACAATTCTTAGACATCATATTTCTGCACGCATAAAAAAAGCCTATGGCCAATTGATCTATAAAACGATTGATTTTCTCAAAAAGCTAAAGGTCCAATATCTTTGGGGAAAGTATTTTCGCCTGTATTACATACATTTTAGAAAAGACCTTCATGTAGAATTGCACAAAGAGTTTACAACGATAAATGAGTTTGAAGAGCCTGATTGGCGTTCCCTTGTCGTCATTGACCCTAAAGAACCCGAAAATTCATGGCTGGTAAAGCCTATCAATGATCTCATCTACAGAGCCCATGCAAAATTCGAAGATATTCAAGTGTTCGCAAAAACAGTCAATGACAATGAATATTATTTAAAAGGAAACAATTCTAAACAAAAAATAGTTTTAGCCGAATAATGGCCTGTCAAGTCTGACCTTGCCATTGTAGACATGGGTTATGGAAACATTGAACAATGATATAGAAAAAAGACTTCACTTTGGTGCTGATTTATTGGAAAAAAATAGGCTGCCCTTTTTTTACGATCGCATTTACGATGCTGAAACCGACCAAGAACTTTTTCAAACCAAGGAGAATATCACATCTTTCAGCCCAAAAGCTGTATTTCAAATTGATGATGTGCCAGGTTACCTCAACACCTCTCTGAGGATTGATATTGCCAAATTAAGGAAGAAAGAAGTCAAGACTTATGAAGGATCGTTAATCAACCTCGCAAAGTTCAAGAACCTAGAAGATTATATGGCCAAAGTGGTCAGCGCAAAAAGAAGAGCTACACTTCGCAGATGTGAAAATCGGCTTAAACTCTGCATCAAGCCAACTTACAAAATGTATTTTGGGCTAATAGACAAAAATGAATATGAAAAAATCTTTGATTCTTGCCATGAAATGCTTCTAAGAAGGCACCAACAAAAAAAAACCTATTGGGAAGAATTGGAATTCTGGCAAGAACGTCATGACAGTCTTTACCAACTGATAGTACAAAAAAGGGCGTGTATTTTTGTTATCTACCATGGTAAAAAACCTATTGCCATTTATGTGAATTCAATCTATAAACACATTCTCGATATTGATGTTATTGCCTATGATATCGATTATTCAAAATTCAAGTTAGGATTCATTTCGTTGATAAGGGTGATTCAATGGGCTTTCGAAAATAAACTAAGGCTCGTTGATATGTCAAAGGGAGATTTTTATTACAAAGAAAGGTTCAGAACGGGAACTTATATTTTTAAGAAACAATTGCTTTACAATTCAGACAACTTGATAATCTCTTTCAAAGCCCATCTGACTCTATTAAAACTCAAGCTGACCTACGTCTTGCTTCCAGTATTTAAAAAATTGAAAATCAACAAATTGCACCAAAAGTATGTTAGAAACAAAAAAGAGTCATTATTCGAAAATATAGATGCGCATAATACAAAGTTCAAAATTGAAAAAAGCAAAAAAGTTTCATCATCTCAAAGTTTGACAGAAATAAATGTTGATGACCGTGAATACGATTTTTTAAAAGAACAATTCTATGACTTTCTCTTTCTCAATTTTGAAGTCAGTGAAAACGTTTCGGTTTACCGTTCAAACAAAAATGAATTTGATTACTATTTTGTAGGCAAAGAGACCACTCAAAAACTTACGGTACTTGAGTCTTGAAAATTATTGTATGCCCGTTGAAAAATAATAAATAAAAGTTCTGAACATATCAATTTAAAGTGAGATTACCTTCTAAAATAGCATCGGATTTTTTTAGCTCAATTATGGAAAATGGGGAAGTTCTCCCCATTTTTAAAGGCGTACGTTACTTTGGCAATGAGCTACAGAACAACAGCACAGATGCTCCCAAGAAGAAGATAGATTGCTATTACTCTCTTCGTTTGGTTCCAGAGTATATGAAACCGCAAATGGTTCTTCCTTCAATTCTCAAAAGAAATATCATAAAACAAGTAAACTGGGGATATGCTATTCATCTTGATGGTACTGCATCAATTGATGAATATCTAGAAGGACAGTTCAAATCGAAATACCGTAGTATCATCAGACGCTACGTAAAAAGATTGGAACATTGCTTTCCTATCAGATATGAATTGTTCTATGGAGAAATTGATGAAGACATCTACTATTTTGTAATGGATTCACTGCGCCAAATGATCGTTCACAGATTTGGGCAACGACAAGAGACCCACAAAGAATTTCATCGATGGCAAGATTTGGTTAAAGAAACCTATCAAAAGATATTGGATAAAGATGCTTCTTTATTTGTAATCTATGACGGCGAACATCCGATACAAATATCACTCAATTACCATTTTGACAAAATCCTATTCAGCGCCATCTCATCCTATGACATCGATTATGCCAAATTCGGACTTGGGCATATAGAAATCTACAAACAACTGCAATGGTGTATCGAGAATGGCCATTGTGTTTACGAAATGGGAGTAGGTGGTATGGACTATAAGAGAAGGTGGAGCAATACTATCTATCAATATCAACATCACATCATTTATCCAGAAAACAGGCCTCTCGCCAAATTGTTCGCCTCTATTGAAATCAATCGCGTAAAACTAAAGGAATATCTAAAATCAAAAAATGTTAATGAGCTGATCTATAGGGTAAAAGATCGTATCGTGAAAAAGAAAGCAGCACAAAATGGTACCGACCTGAATGTGGTGAACATTGCAGCTGTAGATACTTCCATTTCAATCAAGGAATACGATGAGTTGAAAAATTTAAAATCAGAAGCCCGCTTTTTAAAGAAGTATCTTTACGATTTTTTGTATTCAAAAGTGGAGAACATCGATGATGTAAGCGTACTACAATCACAAAAAGATAGCAAAAACTTTATTTTTAAAGGAAAATCAGCGGCCCAACATTTGGAGTTTGAAAAATAGTAAAAAGGGCCCTTGACAGTGCCCTTTTTTATCCTATTTCATAAAGTATGCCTAAAACTCGACAATCGTAAACGCAGATCTACGGTTTTGGCGATGTTTTTCTTCACTACAGGGTACTCCGTCATCGCACTCATTGGTCAATTGTGTCTCGCCCAATGCTTCCTTCAGTATTTTGTCTGTAGAAATACCTTTTGAAAGAATATAGGCCACCGTACGCTCCATTCTGCGTTCTGAAAGCCATTGATTGTACTTATCAGCGCCCCTGGCATCGGTATGTGCGGCCACCTTAATCTTAAGGCCAGGATTTTCTTGCAAAATAATAACCAACTTATCGAGCAGTTCTTTATCATCTTCACCGAGGTAAGAAGAATTTAAGGTGAAATATACTTTGCCCAAGCCTTCAACCTTCTCTTGCAATGATTTTCGTCTGGCATCTTCAGCTTGTTGCTTATTACGCTCTTCAGCGGCCAATCGCTCAGCTTCTTTCTGTCTTTCCAACTCATCAGCCAACCTTTTGGCCTCCTCTTCTGCTCTCTTTGCAGCTGCAATGGAATCTTGCACTCTTTGTTGTTCTTTCTCAAGCTCTTGCAGTTGGGCCAGTTTTTCCTTACCTCGGGGTGTCAGATCTTTTTCCACATCAAAACGATAAACAACGCCTGCTGCGTGTTGAATATGGTTTGATACCCCCGGTTCTAGTTTCATTGCCCATTTACCGGTAGAGTTAAAATCAAGGCCCCACCGATCTGAAAACCAAGTTCTAAAACCGACAGTTGCGTTATAAGTACCCCTGCCCTCATTATTGGCGTCGGTATAGCCCGCTCCAATGCCTACATACGGATCAAAAAAACCGGTCTCGCCCAAAATATTGTTCAAATCATAGCTCACCCTGAAATCAATTGCGAAGTAGTCGATATCTTCGGTATTGACCACGTTGTCAATAATTTTTCCCTCTTTGTATTGGTTATAGGTACCAATGGCCTCCAGTCCAAGACCATTTTTGAAATAACGTCCGATGCTTATCCTCGATGGGAAGGGCACCATATTCCAATTATCACCTGCACTTAGCAAGTTTTCAAACTCACTACCTGCATCATCAACGATATTGACGCCCAGTCCGAATATCCAAGAACTGACCACCATACTATCCCTTTTGGTCAACTGTATACCCTCTTGCGAGGACAGATTAAGGCAAAAAACGAAAAAAACTACGGAAAGTAATCGGGTTACGCTCCTCATGATTTCTAATTTGGGGTTAGAACCACAAAGGTAGGCGAAAAGGCAAAAATGCTAAATTAAGTACCTTAAACGGCCGCATTTTTCGACAAAAGGTGAACACTCTGATGGAAAAAGGGAAGAAATCACTTTTGAAAAGTGATTTTTCTATCGGTTACGGGTATTTTATACACACAAAAAGGACTGGAAATCAACGAAGTACCAACATCTTTCACAGGGTTCAAGTTGTCAACCGCCAATACTATTTCTTCGGCATTCTCATCTACTTTTGAAAGTCTGGGCATTTCAGTACCCTCTTGTTCACCAGCGCAGATCACTACGACCATTTCTTTAGAAAAATCAATCTGGGGAACGGGAATGCCCGGTTTTCTTGTTCGGTTGATTTTGGCAAAAAAACCGTTCAATGTTTTTTGGTCACGAATCACCATGCTTTCAAAGGCTTCAATACCGCTATATCCGTCTTGTACAAGCAGGGTCAACCCGTCATCAGAATCATCAATGCTTTGGCGGCCTTTTTGACTCTTGCACGACAGCATACCCAATATCAAAATCAAGAAACCCAGCCTAACCATCAATATGAATTTTTAAAACGCGATCTATATGCCCTTTCATACAGGTCTTCATAGAGTGGTAAAATATGATGGATATCAAAGGTGGAGGCAATTTCAAAGGCATTCTTTTTGAACTCTTCTAGAACATTGTCGTCTTTTAAGATATAAATCGCGTTGGCGGCCATCTCATCAATATCACCCACATTACTCAAAAAACCGGTGATTCCGTGTTTGTTGACTTCAGGTATACCACCGGTATTGCTTGAAATCACAGCCGTTTTGTTGGCCATGGCCTCTAAAGCGGCCAATCCGAAGCTTTCTGACTCAGACGGCAATAAAAAGAGGTCTGAGAAACAAAGTATGCGATCAATCTCAGTACTGTTGCCCAAGAAAATGACCTTTTCTTTAATATCAAGTTCAGCACAAAGCTGCTCGGCGTATTCTTTTTCGGGTCCCTCGCCCACCATGATCAATTTTGCCGGCATCTCTTTCTGAACCTTGTCAAAAACCCGTATGATGTCAGGTATGCGCTTCACCTTTCTAAAATTGCTGATATGGGTGATGATCCGCTCATCGTCATTGGCCATTAGGGTTCTTTGGCAGTCGGTGAATTCTGAACTGTATTTCTTTAAATCGATGAAATTCGGAATCACCTCTATTTCCTTTTCAAGTTCAAAGATTTTAAGGGTTTTTAGCCTCAAATTTTCAGAGACCGAAGTAACGATATCCGATTTATTTATACTGAACGTGACCGCTGGTTTGTAAAATGGATGACGCCCCACTAAAGTGATATCCGTACCATGTAATGTGGTGATCATGGGTATGTAAATATCGTTCTCAAGTAACATTTTCTTTGCCATATAGCCCGCATAAGCATGCGGAATGGCATAATGTACATGCAGCAATTCAATACCATAAAACCTGATGGTATCGACTAATTTGCTCGATAAGGCCAGTTCATAAGGTTGATAGTGAAACAATGGGTATTCGGGCACATGAACCTCATGAAAATGGATGTTGTTGCCCAACAATTCCAATCGAACGGGTTGTTTATAAGTTACAAAGTGTATTTCATGGCCCCTTTCTGCCAGAGCAATCCCCAATTCAGTGGCTACCACACCACTTCCTCCAAACGTTGGGTAACAAACAATAGCTATCTTCATATAGGCAAATCTAGGGCATTATCGTGAACCTAATTTATAATGGAATCATAAATCGCTTGCTGTATTCGGGTACGCAGCGCAGATCTTACCAATAAATTGTTGTGGGCACTGGGGTAGGTACGATTTGATAAAAAGACATAGACAATTTCAGCTTCAGGGTCGGCCCAAGTATAGGTACCCGTAAACCCGCTATGGCCAAAACTTTCATGTGATACGCAGCCGCAGGTAGGGCCTTTATCTTCCAATTGGGGCTTATCAAAACCTACACCGCGCCTGACATCTTTATGGCAGAAATAACAGGTATTGAACTTTTTTATGGTTCGTTCATCGAGATATCGCTCACCTCCATAATATCCGCCCTGTAGGTACATTTGCATGATTTTGGCCACGTCATTGGCATTGCTGAACAACCCTGCGTGGCCCCCTACCCCGCCCTGCATGGCAGCCCCCATATCATGTACATAACCATGAATGGTTTGGTACCTGAAATAATTATCCTCTTCAGAAGGTACAATACGTGATTTATCAAACTTATCCGCCACATTGAACCCTGTATTGGTTGCCCCTATCGACCTGTACAAAAAATCAGTAGCCAATCTATCCAAAGACTTTTCATAAGTGTTTTCAATGTACTTTTTGAACACATAGTAGGCCACATCGCTGTAGCGATAGCGGTTCGATTTCAATTCTTGCCTACCAATACGGTTATAGATGGAATCTTGATAGGCATTGGATAAATACAGCCCCTCGCTCACTTTTATCGAATACCCTTCCTCAGGATGGTTTCTATAAAACTCACTTGAAGGTTTCCTGTCTTTGTTCAGCGTATCTACATAAAAGGCAATCCAGGCCGGCAATCGTCCGTAATGTGAGAGCGATTTGAGCACGGTGACATCTTTCAATTCAGATTCGGCATATTCAGGAACCAATTCTTGAAAAGTATCATTTAGGCGAATTTTTCCTTCTTCCTCCATTTTCATGATGACCGGCAGGGTCGATAAAATCTTGGTCAACGAGGCCAGGTCATAGATATGGTCTTCAGTGATCTTTTCTTTGGATGTATAGGTAGGATGCCCAAAACTTTTGTTATATATGATCTTTCCCCTTCTGGCGACCAAAACCTGTGCCCCTGGATACATCAAAGAATCAAGTCCATGCCGTACCAATGTGTCGACCATCGACAACTTTTTTGAACTAAGACCTACCCTTTCTGGAATGCTATACCCCAATCGTGCTATGCTTTTGACCTCGACCCCCGAATTGACAGGAAATTCACTATTGATGGAAACAGGAAGTTTTCCTTTTGCCGACAGGGCGCCAAAGATGACCTCAGCGGCCTTCCTTTGGGCCAAGACACTGTTTTGATACGCCACTAAAATGGCATCCATTCCTGTGAAATCAACAATATCAGACAAGGCATACGGATTGGCAAAAGATACCAGAACCATATTGTTTGAACGCATTTGGGCAATCTGACGTAACCAAAAGAGCTCATCTTTTGAAAACTTATGGTTTCGCCATGGGGTATCATTGCTCTTGTGATAACCGACGATCACCAAGTTGAACTCAGACAACTTTTTCTTGTACTCACCGAAATCTTTTACCTCGATTGGGGTGACATCGGCATATTTCTTTAAAGTTCCATAAAAAGTATCACCATCTACGTCGCCCAATTTCACATAGGCAATTTTCTTGTTGCTCAATTTTTTGATAGGAAGCAACGAGAAATTGTTTTTTACCACGGTCAAAGCATTTTCAATGGCCTTTTCATAAACCATATCGCTCTCAAGATTGTTCAAATCTTCATAGAGTCTGTCTGTATCTACACGCTGCTTGCCCGAAAGGGCCACTTTATATTTTGCCATCAAAATCTTCTTGACCGATCTGGCCAATCTGTTTTCGGTTATAATTCCATAATTATAGGCTTCCAACAGCTTTTTCACGGCACTATCAACCTCTTGCGGCATCAAGAGCATATCGTTGCCCGCTAGAAAAGCAGATAGCTCTACATCACCAGGGTCAGTGGTCTTGGTCACCGCTTTCATATTAAGAGCATCTGTAAAAACCAAGCCTTCGAAGCCCATTTTGTTCTTCAACAATGTCGTGATAATGGATTTTGACAAAGAGGATGGTCTTTCGGGAACATTCTCAAGTGCAGGAACGTTCAGATGGGCCACCATCACACTGCTAAGGCCATCTTTGATCAGTTCTTTATATGGATGTAATTCGACACTATCTAGTCGTTGCCTCGAAAAATCGATCAATGGTAAGTCATGATGTGAATCGGTAGCCGTGTCGCCGTGACCGGGAAAATGCTTTCCACAAGATAGAATGCCCGCCCTTTCAAATCCCCTTATGAAAGTTGCTCCCTTTACAGAAACGTTTTCAGGATTTTCACCGAACGAACGATTACCGATAATTGGGTTTCTCGGATTGATATTGACGTCCAGTACAGGGGCGAAATTGATGTGTACCCCGAGTCTTTTGGCATGTTTTCCCATTTGGTATGCCACTTCTTCAACAATCGTGCTGTCTTGAATGGCTCCCAAGGTCATATTCCACGGAAAAGCGTAGGTAGAATCTAACCGCATGGCCAGACCCCATTCGGCATCTTGCCCGATCAAAAGCGGAATTTTTGACATCGACTGATATTCGTTGGTCAACTTTGCCTGTCTTGTAGGGCTACCACGCAAAAAAATCACTCCCCCGATGTGGTGCCGATCGATCAACTTTTTGATGCGTTCGGTCGCTGACCTGTTGGCATTGGAGGCCACGCTGACCATGAACAACTGCCCTATTTTTTCTTCTAGGGTCATGGTTTCATAGTGCCCATCGACCCATTGCTGCTGAAGAATGGAGTCTTGGGTCATCAGGGGGTGTTTCTGACCATTGACCAACATAAAAAGCAACAAGAAAAAGGGGAAGAAGTAGTTTTTACGCATAAATAAATGGTCTATGACATCGACTTATCGCGCTTAAAAATATTGCATTTCATGGAAGATAACCAAGAAAATCAGGGCAATCGGCACTAAAGAATCGTTAAAATCACATAAAACGGGCATGCCAGCTCTCTGCTGCGGGCACTTCCCAATTCTCAAGATACTCTTGTTTTGTGGCCACCAAGTTGTTGAAAACCACGGTATTTTTTGAAACTGCCCGTTCTTTGGCCATCTTTTTAAAATCTTTTAGGGATTTATGTGCCACAAACTCGCCCTGTTTGTACGAAACGTTCATCTTGTCGAGCAAATCGACCCCATATTTTTTTTCCAGTTGCTGAATAAAATGTACTGAAGCATCGATCGAGCAGCCCGAGGCACTGGCCTGTGACTGATCTAATCCAATAACGATGAATCGCTTATATGGAATCTCATACCCCGCCTGCAGTTCACTGCCATGGGCCGTCCATTGTTGTAAAAACCCGCTCAGTTCAGCTTTTAATTCTTCAAGCTCGGTATCTGAAAAACTACGGTTGGCCTGATAGATCCAAATTCTTGAATGGCTCGGAAGTTTTTGAAAATCTACTAACATTTCTATAAATCTTCAGCGTTTGCAATCAGTTCGGCCACATCCAAAACCGCTATCGAGGCCTCTTTTTCTTTGTTCTTCACCCCATCGGTCATCATTGTGTTACAAAAAGGACAGGCAGCGGCTATAATCTCGGGCTGTGTTTCCAAAGCTTGTTCAGTTCGTTCGATATTGACGTCTTTATCCCCTTTTTCGGGCTCTTTGAACATTTGGGCGCCCCCTGCCCCACAACAAAGTCCGCGTTTACGGCAATTTTTCATTTCAACCAGTTCGGCATCCAACTTTTGGATCAGCTCTCTTGGAGCCTCAAAAACATTGTTGGCCCTACCCAGATAACAGGGGTCGTGATACGTGATGCGTTTTCCTTTATAGGTGCCTCCTTCCAAAGAAATCTTTCCTTCATCAAGCAATTGCTTTAAAAACTGGGTATGGTGCACCACCTCGTAATTGCCCCCAAGTTCAGGATATTCGTTTTTGATGGTGTTGAAGCAATGTGGGCAAGCCGTTACGATTTTTTTTACTCCGTATCCGTTCAGCACCTCAATATTGGTCACCGCCTGCATCTGAAAAAGAAATTCGTTGCCCGCCCTTTTGGCTGGATCGCCAGTACAACCTTCTTCAGTGCCCAATACCGCAAAGCTTACCCCTGCTTTGTTCAAAATTTTGACAAAGGCCTTGGTGATTTTTTTTGCTCGATCATCGAAACTACCCGCACAACCTACCCAAAACAATACTTCAGGTTGTTTGTTTTCAGCGAAAAGCGAGGCCATGGTCGGTACGTTCATTTGCTCTTTGGTTTTGCGTTTAAGATTCTTGCGTCCAATTTAGGCGGTCCATCTGGTTAAAGGGCCATGGTGCCCCATTGTTCTCCACATTGCCCATCATATTGTTCAGTTCGGTCGGGGCCGCCGATTGTTCCATGACCAAATACTGTCGCATCGACATGATTATCGATAAGGGATCTATACTGACCGGACAGGCCTCTACACAGGCATTGCACGTGGTGCAGGCCCAAAGCTCTTCACGGGTGATGTAATCATCGAGCAATTGTTTTCCATCGGCTTTGAACTCGCCCTTGTTGCTATTGATATTCTGGCCCACTTCTTCGAGTCGGTCGCGTGTATCCATCATTATTTTCCGTGGAGAAAGCTTCTTTCCTGTTTGATTGGCCGGGCATTCAGAAGTACAACGGCCACATTCGGTACAGGTGTAGGCGTTCAATAGCTGTACCCGGGTCAAATCCATGACATCTGAAGCACCGAATTTTTCTGGTGGAGGGGCATCGTCTGCAGGTGCCGCGAAAGGATCCGCATTGGGGTCCAACATCAGTTTCACCTCTTTGGTGACCGAATCAAGGTTTTCAAATTGACCTTGGGGCCTTAATTTTCCATAATACGTATTCGGAAAAGCAAGAAGAATGTGAAGGTGTTTTGAATAGTACAAATAATTCAAAAAGAACAAAATGCCCAAAATGTGCAACCACCAAGCCGTTCTCTCAATAAAGATCAAGGTCTGTATGCTCATCGTATCGAACAAAGGCAACAAGAATTGGCTTATCGGAAACGTACCTGCCTCTTGGTAATGCAAAGCCCCCAATTGCTGCAACTTGGCATCAGTGGCATTCATGGTCAAAAAAAGTGCCATGAGTATGAACTCGATGTACAGAATCCAATTGGCATCGGTCTTGGGCCAGCCCTTCATCTCTGGTTTGATGAATCGCCGTAAACGTATGACGTTGCGCCGTATCCAAAAAATCACAACGGCTACAATCACCAAAAGGGCCAAAATCTCAAATGAGGCAATCAAAAAATCATAGAATGCTCCCAATGAAGCAAAAATCCTGTGGGTGCCAAAAAGCCCATCAATGATGATTTCAAGCACTTCGATATTGATAATGATGAAACCTACATAGACTATGATGTGCATGAGGCCTGCAATGGGCCGGACCACCATTTTCGATTGTCCAAGGGCGATCATGGCCATATTTTTAAACCGCTTGGCAGGGTTGTCATCAACCTCAACCTTTCTACCCAACTTGATGTTTCTAATGAGTTTTTTAATGTTTCTGGCAAAAAACCCGATCCCTACGACCAAGGCCACGGCAAAAAGAATGTTTGGCAATATCTCCATCTAGTTATTGTCAGGTTTTTCAGCGGGGTCATCTTCGGGCAAAGTATATTCTTTCTGTTTTTTGCCGAAAACGGAAACGTTCACGTACCGCTTTGGATTCAACCTAAAATCTTGTAGCAATAAATCGAGTTCCCTGGAAGCCTCAGAGAGATTTTTGTACAGTTCATCATCGGTGACCAGTTTGCCCAATGACCCCTCTCCTTTTTCAACTTTTGACAGCACTGCGTTCAAGTTGTTCAATGAGGTTTGAAGATTGGTCAAGGTTTTATCAAGACCAGCGTTGGCCAAGTCTTCTGATAATTTTGAGAAATTGGCCGTCATGGTGTTGAAATTCTTTATTGAGCTATCTAACTGCTGCTGATTATTGCCCAACAATTGATTCAGTTTATTAGCGCTTCCCTGAAGACTTTTGATCAATTGGTTCAACCCTGATATGCTTTGCTGAAGGTCTCTCTTTGTTGGGTCGTCAAGCATCGTGTTCACGTTCATCAATAATGAATCGGCATGTGAAAAAGCCCCTTCTACCTTCATCTGTAATGGGGTCAATTTTTCTTGTACCAATTCTGTAATACCGGGTCTGATACCGGTCTTCAGTGTATCACCTGATTGGGCAGGGGGGGCGCCATCAAAAACTGGAATTATTTGAATTCCTTTGCCCCCGATTATCCCAGTGTCATATAGTTCTGCCTTACTGTTTTTCGAAAACTCAAAGTCTTTGCCCACTGAGAAAGTAACCAATAATTGGCCCGATTTATCTTTAAACTTGATATCGACCACGTTGCCCACATTTAATCCGTTGACAGAGACTTGGGTGCCTGTCTGTAGCCCACCTACGTGATCGTAAACAGCATAAAATGTCTTCGATTTATCAAAAAGAGAATTTGATTTAAGATAACTATAGCCCAATATGAACAAGAATATTCCGATTAAGACTATGATGGCCGTTTTAACTTCTCTAGAGAGCTTCAAACTCTGTGTTTTTCCGTTTCTAACAAAATTAGGAATATTTTTCTCAAAGCGGCTATTGTTCCGGAACGTATTTCAGGGCCTCGCTTATAGGTATTCTGGCACCATCTCTATAGGCCACAATATATGATGTGGTGTACCCTTTGGCATCGGCATTTGACTTCAACAGTTTAGCCTTCAGATACGAATTGGTCTCACCGTACATATATCGGTAGAGGTTTTTGTACGGTTCTTTTGTCAAGGTATTGAGGCCGTTGAAATAATCACCATCTAGGGGAATGACCTTAGAGCTAGCCATCAATTGCACCTTAAAGACAATATTTGCAGAGGCCACTTCTTTGGGTTCTTTTTCTACAGGGTCTTTCTTTTTGACCGCTGCCACAATTTCCTCCTTTTTCTCTTCTGACGAACTTGTCGGCGACTCAACATTGATGGTTTCTTGCTTTTTTTCAGGCTCTTCGACCTTTGTTATAGGTGTCTTCTCGGCCACTACCACAGTCGGCTCTTGGACTGGTGGCTGAAGCTTTTCGATATTGGGGTCAATGTTTTCCTTATAGGTCAGTATGGCATCGGCAATGGCTCTGGCCATTTCTTGTTGCCCTTTTTTAGAATTCAAATAGGCCCCTTCATTTTTGTTGGTCAAAAATCCGGCCTCGATCAACACGCTGGGCATGAAAGTCTGGTGCAATACTATGAAGCCAGCTTGTTTGACCTTTCGGTCTTTGCGGCTCAATTTGGTCGTAAAATTATCTTGTAAAAACTTTGCCAATTGAATGCTTTGGTCCAAGAACTCTTCTTGCATGATGGTCAGGCCGATGACCGATTCGGGCGAGTTGATATTGTATTGGGCATACTTTTCCTCATAATTGTCTTCGAGATAGATAACGGAGTTTTCCTTTTTGGCCACCTCAAAATTCTGTTTGTTGGCGTGCAGGCCCATTACAAATGTTCCTGCCCCATGTGCATCTGAATTATGTGAATCACAATGTATCGAAACAAAAAGATCCGCATTGGCATCGTTGGCTATCTTTCCACGTATGTACAAATCGACAAACGAATCGTCTTTTCGTGTATAGATCACTTTTACATTCGGATTCTTCTCAAGTTGTTCACCAACTTTTAGAACTATGTTAAGAGCTATATTTTTTTCAAGATAGCCGTTACCCAGATTTCCCGGGTCATGGCCACCATGGCCGGCATCCAAAACGACTACAAACTCATCATTCAATGCGGCATCGACATCATTTTTATTAAAGGAAAGGAGAAGAATCGCGGTTGCCGGGAAAATCAGAAAAACCAACTTGTTTTTAGTCATAAGTGCCCTTGATTTGTAAAGGTTATGGCAGGTTAAAATAAAGTGAAGTCCAAGTAACAGAATGAAAAATATGTGTAAGTTTGGACTTCAAAAACCAAGCCAAGCTATCACAAAAATAGGATTTATCGCGTTGCAAGCAAACAAACATTTTTTTCCACTCCTATTTCTGTTGTTCATGGGTGTGGTGGCTTCAGCACAAGAAGACCCTATTGTTCCGTTGCCCATCAAAGCGGTAAAAGATTCGATTAAAGCCCCTTTGATCCCGCCAAACTTTTTGAATGATTCCATTCCGCTTGATTCTACAGAAACCGATACCGTTCCCAAGAAAAAAGCCCTGTTGCTGGACAAAATAAAGTATAAGGCCAAAGATTATGTGCGAATTAGCCAAACGGAGCAGAAAATCTATCTCTATGATGAGGCAGAAATCTATTATCAAGATACCGAGCTAAAAGCGGGCATCATTGTGTTGGATTATGTCAAGAACGAGGTCTATGCCGGTCGTATTTTCAACCCTGCTGACAGCACCTACTCACAACTCCCCTATTTCAAACAGGGCGACAATGAGGTGATTCCTGATTCGATTCGATTCAACTTTGATACCCAGAAAGCCTTGATCTTCAATTCGCGTACCGAACAACAAGCAGGTTTGGGTTCGTTTGGTTCAGATGCCATGAAAGTGTTGGCAGAAGTGACCAAGAAAGAGAATGACTCGGTCTATTTCTTGAAAGATGGCAAACTGACGACCTCGAAAGATACCATCGACCCAGATTATTACATTAGGGTCAGAAAAGCAAAGTTTGTGCCCGGCAAGAAAATCATCGCTGGGTTCAGCAATATGTACATAGTTGATGTGCCCACACCCATTGCGTTGCCTTTTGCCTATTTTCCGTTGACCACTGGAAGGACCGCAGGACTTATATTCCCTACGTTTGGAAATAACCCGCAACAAGGTTATTTCATACAAAACGGGGGATATTATTTTCCGATCAGCGACTATGTTGATTTTAGCATTCTGGGTGATTTTTTCACTAATGGAAGTTATGGTTTCAGAACACAGTCCATTTATACAAAACGCTATCAGTTTAGGGGCAATATCAATTTTAGGTTTGAGAATTTGGTCACCAGCCAAAAAGGGTTTTCAGATTTTAGCAGAACTACGATCTACAACTTACAGATCACCCATTCGCAAGACCCAAAGGCAAATCCGAATTCCCGGTTTTCGGCTTCGGTCAATTTGGGCAGTAGCAACTATTTCAGGCAATCGGCCAACCAGGTTAACCTGGCCAATACCCAAAATAACAACTTGTCGTCTTCGATTTCATATTCTAAGACCTTTCCGGCCTATCCATCGGTCAATCTGAGCCTGACCGCTACACATAACCAAAACACCAACACCGAGGCCATTAATTTGACACTCCCGACCCTACAGGCCAGTATGGAACGTATTTTTCCTTTTGCCAAAAGGGATGGCCTCAAAAAAGGAATCATCCAAAACCTCAACCTGCAGTACAATCTTAGGGCCGAGAACCGTATTACGACCACCGATTCGCTCTTTTTCACTTCTAGAATGTTCGATGACGCCCGTGTAGGTGCCCGCCATACCATACCGCTAAGCACCAACTTCAAAGTGGCCAAATATTTCAGCGTGACCGTTGGTGCCAATTATGAGGATGTATGGACTTTGGAAACTTTTGAACGTGGTCTTGATCCCGACGATCCAGATAGCAACCGTGAAGTGGTATTGGACACCATCAGTGGTTTCGATCGCTATAATCGCTACGGTTTCAGTGCCAACATCGGAACCACGCTTTACGGTACCTTCAATTTTGGGGAGGATAAAAAAATACAGGCCATTCGCCATGTCATGCGGCCCTCGATAGGCTGGGGCTATACGCCTTCATTCGAACAATTCTATGATTCTTATACCGATCTCGATGGTGAAGAGGTATTGTACAGTCGTTTTGAAGGTACTTTAAACGGGGCGCCCAGTCTCAACAAATCGAATTCTGTTAGCTTTTCACTGCAAAACACTTTGGAAGCCAAAGTCAGGGATAAAGACTCAACGGCGACAGAACCAAAAAAGATATCCTTGTTGAGCAACCTCAACTTTGCGACTTCCTATAATTTTGAGGCAGATTCGCTCAAACTGTCCCCTGTTAGTTTTAATGGGGGCACCACGATACTCGACAATAAGATGTCCATCAACTTTACGGGAAACCTTGATCCGTACGCCATTGACAACAATGGGCGTCGAATCAATACTCTGAACATCAATAGCGGCGGAGGATTGTTTCGTTTGACACGGGCGAGTTTGAACATAGGGTATTCATTGAATAGTGAAACCTTCAAGAAAAAAGATAAAAAGGATACAGAGGAAGAACCAGATGGCGATGAGTACTACCGAGCTACCAGTGGGGGTAGAGTTGACGATCTATTTGGTCAGGGTTTTGATACAGCGGCCAGCCAAATTGCAGATAAGCGAAAAAATGATGATGATGACGAAGAGGTGCCCATTTACAACACAAAACTGCCCTGGGACCTTCGTTTGGCCTATGCCACGACCTATAACAACAGTAATCGCCAAAGTGAAATCACCAATAATTCGCTAATGTTCTCGGGCAATATTGAGTTGACCCCCAAATGGAGTCTAGGCTTTTCGTCAGGATACGACTTTAAGAACAAGGGCTTCACACTGACCCAATTCAGGTTTCAACGAAATCTGGGTAGCTTTGATCTGCGTTTCAATTGGGTACCCTTTGGTACAAATGAACGATGGGACTTTTTTATCGGTATCAGCAGTTCAATACTACAAGATGTGAAATGGGAGCAACGCAGCCAGCGTAGACTGGGAAGGCGATAACAATTGCTGCTGGTCAGGGTAAATGAACTAAACTATTGACAATAAATAAGCATCGTGAAAAAAATAATCAATACTTCAAACGCCCCTGCACCCATAGGGCCCTATAACCAAGCGGTTTTATCAAACGGAACATTGTACATCTCGGGTCAGATACCCGTTGACCCAAAAACCGGTGAATTGGTAACGGGCAACATCAAAATGGAAGCCCAACAGTGCATGGAAAACATAAAGGCCATTCTGACGGAAGCCGGAATGACCTTTGAGAATGCGGTAAAGACCTCAATATTTTTGAAAGACATGCACCAATTTGCAGCGATCAACGAGGTGTATGGTTCTTATTTCAATGTTGACTCTGCCCCTGCGAGAGAGACAGTAGAGGTGGCCAATCTGCCCAAATTCGTCAATGTCGAAATTTCAATGATAGCGATTAAATAGTGCTTTTGTGAAACTCGACCAGACCATCGATCGGTCTTTGGCGAATCGCCCCTTGTATCAAATCATTGTTCTTAATGACAGTTTTCAACTCTTCTTGCAGATAATAAGCGATACTTCCCACAAAATGAATGGGCACTTTCGTCGCCAGTTCAAATTGCATGATATGGTTGTTCACAAATTGCTGAAACCCCTTGTGAATTACCCCTTTGCAATAGGGATGCTCTTTGTTCTCAACAATGAAACGTGCAAACTTCGCAAGATACGTGTTCGGATTTGGTTGCTTGTATAGGTTCTCTTTGATAACATCGGCATCGAGGTCGAACTCTTTGGCAAACTTGATTCCGAGGTCTTGGGGCATTTTGTGGTAATAGTAATCCCTCAAAAGTTTTCTTCCAAAGAAATTACCACTACCATCGTCCATCAAAATATAACCCAATGAGGTCACTTTTTGAAACAGTTGGTGGCCATCATAATAGCTGCAATTCGATCCAGTGCCCAAAATACAGACGATACCAGGGCTACCTATTGTCGTGGTCGAATAAATGGCCGCAAAGGTATCTTCGTTCACCTCGATCTTTGCCTTGGGAAAAAAATCGTTGAAAATGCCTTTTAAAAAACGTTTCATACGATCGGTACCGCAGCCGGCACCATAGAAAAACAATTGGGCGACCTCTTCCCTGTTCTTAGAGAGCTCAAAATTATTGGCCAGCCGATCTTCGATGACCTCTTTGGTCAATACTTCAGGGCTCAAGCCCAGCGTTTGGGTATTGAAAAGCTTTTCGCCTTTTTCATCAAGGGCGATCCAATCTGATTTGGTCGCCCCACTGTCGACAATCAATATCATGTACTATGCTATGCTTGGTTAGGTAGATACAACCGTAGGCTAGAGGTTGGCCACATGCTCGGCCAAATCAACCAATTTGTGCGAATAACCCGCCTCGTTATCGTACCATGACACGACCTTGAAGAACTTTGAGTTCAATTCGATACCTGCCCCAGCATCAAAAATACTGGTGCGTGCATCACCGACAAAGTCTTGTGAGACCACGGCTTCTTCAGTGTAACCCAAAATACCTTTCAAACTTCCTTCTGAGGCTTTTTTGAACGCTTTTTTAATTTCGTCGTAAGATGTTTCTTTTTCAAGTCGCACGGTCAAATCAACCACAGAAACATCTGCTGTTGGTACCCTGAATGCCATACCGGTAAGTTTTCCTTCCAATGCCGGAATAACTTTTGTAACCGCCTTGGCAGCACCTGTAGACGCAGGAATGATATTGATCATGGCACTTCTACCTCCCCTATAATCTTTTCTCGAGGGGCCATCAACGGTTAATTGAGTAGCCGTTGTGGCATGTACGGTTGTCATCAGCCCTTCTTCAATACCAAATTCATCATCCAGCACTTTGGCAAGCGGTGCCAAACAGTTGGTGGTACAAGAGGCGTTCGAAACTATGTTGTCGTCAGCCTTTATCTGATCATGGTTGACACCCATAACAAACATGGGGGCGTCTTTTGAAGGTGCGGAAATGACGACTTTCTTGGCGCCGCCATCGATATGATACTGCGCAGTTTCCAAAGTGGTGAAAATTCCGGTACACTCGGCCACGATATCGGCACCTACTTCATCCCACTTCAAGTTTTTGGGATCCCTTTCTGCCGTGATACGGACAGTCTTTCCGTTTACCACCAAATTACCGTCCCTGACCTCTACGGTACCATCAAATCTTCCGTGTACCGAATCGTACTTCAATAAATAGGCCAAGTGCTCGACATCCAACAAATCGTTTATGGCAACAACATCAACGTTATCGCGTTTTACCGTTGACCTGAATACCAATCTACCTATTCTACCAAATCCGTTAATTCCTATTTTCAATGTTGACATTTTGTTGTTTTTTATGATTATACGCTATGTTGTCATAATATCGGAAACTCTAATGAGTTCTTCATCGATGGCGGTGTGTGCACTTATGGCCTCTTCAATCGGAACAAGTACCAGTTTCGTATCACGAATACCTACCATATAGTTCGTTTTACCCTCTAAAAGTGCCTCTACGGCCCTTACCCCCATTCTACTCGCCAATACCCTATCAAAACAAGTAGGGCCGCCACCACGTTGCATATGGCCCAAAACAGAGACCCGCACATCATAAATGGGCAAATGTTCTTCGACATACTCTTTCAATTCAAAGACATTCTTACCGATCTTATCACCTTCGGCAACTATTACAATACTCGATGATTTCCCAGATTTTTTACTTCTCTTCAAAGAATCGACCAATCGCTCGAGCCCCAAGTTCTGCTCAGGAATCAATATCTCTTCAGCGCCCGCCCCGACACCTGAATTCAGGGCGATATGGCCCACATCGCGACCCATCACCTCGATGAAGAACAATCGGTTGTGCGAGCTAGCGGTATCGCGAATCTTGTCGATGGCCTCTACCACCGTATTGATGGCCGTATCAAAACCAATGGTATATGAGGTACCCAGTATATCATTGTCAATGGTACCAGGAATGCCAATTACCGGAAAACCAAACTCTTTATTGAACAATTGGGCCCCTGAGAAACTACCATTGCCCCCGATCACCACAAAAGCATCGATATTGTTCTTTTTGAGTTGCTCATAGGCTTTCTGTCTTCCTTCTTTTGTCCTGAACTCTTCACACCGGGCAGATTTCAATACTGTGCCCCCTTTATTGATGATGTTGTTGACACTACGGGCGTCCATTTCCTTGAAATCACCATCTATCATGCCCTGGTACCCCCTGTAAATCGCTATGCACTCGAGTTTCATATAGGCACATGTACGTACCACTGAACGAATTGCCGCGTTCATTCCCGGAGAATCGCCTCCTGAGGTGAATACCGCTATTTTCTTGATTTCTGAAGCCATTGAAATTTTTGCGATAGCAAAGCTAGCAAACTTATTGCAAAGAACTTATACCATCTGGCCCTTATTTACAATCAGGTAAAAACTCAAACGTTTTCGTTTTATTCCCTTTTTTTGTGGATAGGGAAATTTATGGATTTCATACCCTATTTCGGAGAATTGGTCTTTGTGTAAAAACGAATCAAGCTATCCTTTCCCATAACATTTGAAGGAATGCTTTCGGGTGGTTGACCTTCTTTGGCTTTCTCTTTTTTTTGAAAGACTTTTCGAAGAAGGTCCCTAAAACTATTGAAATCGACCTGATACGATAGACCTACGCCCTGGGTATAGCCTTGTCGTTCCGCGAAAAATTGTTGGACTTGGTTTTCACGGTTAAAAATCTTGGCGCTCAACGTTCCCTCTTCGTTCAATATTACCTGCACTTCCACATCGCCGGCCACAACAGTCTCTGAAACGCCCCCTACCGGTACCCCGACCCTACCATTTACAAGAATACGATCGGAAATCTGGGTAGAAACCGTCACACCGATCCTATCTTCTGCCCGAAAATCAGTTTCTGTGTCCAATAGCCCCTGTTCATAGGAAAGTCCAAAATTAAACTTGTCATTGTTACCCCCAAGAATCTGATTGAGCAGTCCGGAAGCAGTTTGAATAAGGTTACCTGTTACCGCCTGTTGATTGAGCCCTGTCTGTTCGTTTACGAAAGTACCCTGGGCCAATAGGAAAAAGGCATTGCGCTCCTCGACAGTGGGGTCTTGCAGACGGTATTCCAATTGTGAAAGCACTACCGAACTGGTACCAGGAAATTCAATATCAAAGTCAATACTAGGGCTTTCAAGCTCTCCTCTCAATCGTACCACTACCTCTGTGGGAATACGGCCCCTGTAACCCGTATTGTCCAACAATGGCCCTGGGTTGGCACTGAGGGCATATACCGCTTCCATATCTAACAGCGCCGCCAAAGGGTCACGCTCCCACAAAATGGTGCCACCAGGCCTAACATTGAACGTTTTATCGATCACCCCTCCATATTTGAAATTGTATTCTCCCGTAACGACAACAAAATCGCCATACATATTGAACTTGCCGTTGGTATTGATCTCGATCAAGAGAATACCTTCGCCCGTACCCCTCAATGAGCTGCCCGTACTGCGATCGACAACAATCTCGACCTCGGCATCTGGAGTGACCACCAAATCAAAGGCCATTTCCAAGCCCTGGTATTCGTCAAGTACCCTTTCGGCCTCAATGGTCTTTTCTGCATTCTTGTCGATAAAATTAATGAAGGAATAATCGCCGACACTGGTCACATCACTCAAAGGTATTTTTAGTGAGGTGCCGCTTGCCGTGGTCGCGTCCATCGTAATGTTAAGGGCATTGGTCGGACCATAAATACTCCCCGTACCGCTTATAAAACCTGTGCCATAGTAAAGTGCCTCTTCATCGAAATCGGTGTTCAGCACCAAAAAGCGACCATTGTTGGTATCCAAATCCAAGTCCAATTGCCAATCATCGAACCCTTCATGGCTTATAGTACCGTCTAAACTTGCTTTCGTGCCCTCGACCACATCGGTCAAGCCGATATTTTCAAAATAAAAGGTTTGGTCGAACAACCTAACCTTTGAGAGTGGTGAAAAATCATAATCGACATTCAAGTACGGTATGCCAAGCCCTGCATCGTTTAAAGTAAGCTCGCCATCAATTTTAGGATTCGAAGCATCGCCCGTAATCGCAGCACTGCCGTTGACGAGTCCCCTGATATTCGAAATCACATCTTCACCCAATGGACTAAAGGGCAGTAGGTCAAAATTATTGAATGTGGCGTTCAGGTCAAGTAAGACCTTTTTGTTCTTGTTGAAAACGTTACCATTTAAACTCAACTTCTCTTTGCCTTTGTCAGACAACCATGTGTTGACCCCAAATTCGGTAAGGTCATTGTTTCCAAAAATGCCTATCTCCAAATCACCCAAGGGGATATCGTTGACACTGAAATTACCGATAGACATGTTCGTCGTCGGAAGGTACTTGCTATCTTTTTGCAGAATATTCAAAGATCCGTTTACCTCGCCGTCAAGCCGAAGGCTATCGATCGCCGGGGATATCTTGCGCAACGACACGATCTTGAATTGCAGCTCTAGGTCTTTATACGTCGAATCGGCCAGCTCGCCCCTTAACCGAATCTGCTCCCTATTGTCATTGTTCATGACCACCTCTTCTATTCTGATGCTATCAAAGGTTTTGTTGAAGATCACCTTGTTCTTGTCATTGCTCTCTTTGTTCAACACCCAGGTGTTGTCTTTGAAGCTCACCTCAGAACGTTTTAGACCGACCACAGACTTATTTTTTTCATTGAACGTATGGTAAAAATTTAGTCTATAGCTATCATTATATTCGCTACCTCCCTTAAATTCAGTTCTAAAGAAAAGGGTGTCTTTCAAGGTGGTATTGATCAAATTGAAATCTTTGACATCGTAATAGACCGTTGACATTTCATCAACCGAGAGAAAGGTATTGAAAAGAGGGTTTTTGTTATCGATCTTAAGCTCAATATCTTTGAGCTCATTCTGAAAGGCTTCGATATTGGGTGATTTGAAAGTCAGTTTGAAATCACCCTCATCTGCAATTATATTTCCCCTGATGTACGTGTCAGGGCCAAATTTCACCTCAGGGAAAAATACATCGACGATCTTGTTGTAAATCTTCAAGTTGAATGAAACTTTTTGCCCACTCGAAACTTCATGTGGCCTATAGTTGGTATAAATACTGCCTATGGAATTCTGCAATAACTTATCCATTTCGCGCACTTTGAAATTTCCCTTTACATACCCTGTAATGATATCGGGTGAAATGATCTGGATATTTCTAATGGAATCTCCCTCAAAGGTCGAAGACACTGCAAAATCCTCAAAAAAGTAGGTGTCATTCTTATTTTGATAGGTAGTATTTGAAAAACGGATATCCCCGCTGACATTATCAAGGTCGTTCCCGGTAATGTCCATATTGACATTTCCCTTGAAAATAGAGATGCTATCATCAATGAAGTTCAAGGCCCTAAGATCCAAATAATCTACATCTGCAATGAAATTGAATCCGGTACGCTCTTCACTGAAGTCTGCCAGACCTTTGAAATCGAATCTGAAATTATCATCGTTGACCAGCAAAGACCCATCAAACAATTGATCTTTCAGTACCCCCGAAACATTTATGTTATTGTACTCATAACCGTTAAATTCAAGGGAATAGATTTCACCGATGGCCTCTGTATTTAGATATTCGGCAATAAAGCCCTTGCCCTCAACATTGACATCAAGGGTGGTCTTGCCAAAATTTGGATCATCGATGAATTCACCCAAATCAAAATCCATTAGTGATATAAACCCTAGATATGAAGCATTATCAATATTGTTGATATTGGTCATTTGTAGATTGGTGTAGGTGCTTCCTATGGCCGTGTGCAGGTTGATCTGCGCATCGACCGAGGTTTCGCTGATCTCTGCTTCACCCCTTACGGTGAACTGTCCGAACTTTTGAAAAGACGAGGGAATGCTCTTTCCTATGATATTGGGCAAAAGGCTACGCAATTCATAATAGCTCGACGTAACATCTTCCATAGTGGCATCCATCACAAAAGGTGCCTGTTTATTGAACATGTTACGAAATTTGAAATCACCACGAATGCCCGTATTATCTGATTGTAGAATCAATCCCTCTACGTTCAAATCATTTAAAAACCCTGAAAATCGAGTAGAAAAAGTGGCCGTTTTATCGCTGCCAAACTCATCGAAATATTTATTGATCTCTTTGAATGCCACTGCCGATTCCGTGAAATTACCCTCAATGCTGACCTTATCGAGAAAATCTTTAAAGTCTTCGCGATTGTAATTGAACACCAAGTCGCCCTGAAGAGAAGATTCTGGGGTTTTGATCAATAGCGAATCAAACCGCATCTGTTGTTTGGTATATTTGAATTCGGTCTCAAGATGATCTACTGCAATATCGCGTTTGCTCAAAAATGATAGCTTCTCAATACCGGTGGCAACATCTGGCCCCAAGATCTGAAAATCACGGGCCAGCACCTGTAGTCGCTTGAAGTGCAATTGTTCTACCGGTTCAGTATTCTCATCGCTCAACTTAAACCTGCTATCGGCTATGTTCACTTCAGATGAAGAAAGATAAAAAGGCGGAGTGCCGGGGGCGCGGGGTTTACCATCATCTAATTTATCAACAAAAACATCAAGGTTTGTAAAACCTTTTCCTTCATAGGTCTTAAGGTTGAGATAAAGACCATTGATGTCAACATCGCCAAACTCCATTTTATTGTTGGCCATATTGCGTAAATTCAATATCGAGGTCGAGAGTTTTTCAATGTAAATAAGCGTGTCTTTATTATAGTCTTCAACATAGATGCCCTTAAGACCGGCATTTAATGAAAGTAGCGAAAGCTGTACCCTATCAATGTTGATATTTGTACCGAAATCGGTGTTGATCCTATCGGTAATATTCTTTGCCAGTCTGGTCTGTACTATCGGTAGTGATAATATCAATGATCCCAATACTGCGATTAGCAGAATGACCAGCACTGTTCTGACAAGTATTTTACGCAGCTTTTTGATAGCGCATTGTTTTATCTTTGTACGATCAATTTCTGTTCCAAATACAGATGACCGTTGAAAAAAAATATATTCTGGCCATTGAATCGTCTTGTGATGACACTTCAGCCGCTGTTTTGTGCAATAACAAAGTGCTCAGCAATGTGGTAGCCGCACAAGAAATACATGAGCAGTATGGTGGGGTGGTACCTGAATTGGCATCGAGGGCACACCAACAACATATTGTTCCCGTAGTGCATCAAGCACTAGCCAAGGCAAATATCGACAAAAAACGGCTTTCGGCCATAGCTTTCACCCGTGGACCAGGCCTTATGGGGTCGCTTTTGGTAGGTACTTCTTTTGCTAAATCTTTGGCGCTGGGTCTTGACGTTCCCTTAATCGGGGTCAATCATATGCAGGCACATATTCTGGCCCATTTTATAGATGATGTCGATCGTGAAAAGCCGAACTTTCCTTTTTTGGCAATGACCATTAGTGGTGGCCATACGCAAATTGTATTGGTGAAGAATTATTTCGACATGGAAATTTTAGGCGAAACCCTTGATGATGCTGTCGGTGAAGCCTTTGATAAAAGTGCCAAACTATTGGGGTTGCCCTATCCTGGAGGGCCCTTGATCGACAAGCATGCCCAGCAAGGCAATGCAAAGGCGTTTGAATTTCCAAAACCAAAGGTCGACGGACTTAATTTCAGTTTCAGTGGCTTAAAGACGAGTATCCTTTATTTCATACAACGAGAAACACGAAAGCATCCCGATTTTGTAAAGAAAAATCTTCATGATATCTGCGCTTCCATACAATATACCATTTTAGAGATCTTGATGGAAAAGCTCATGGCCGCCTCAGCACAAACGGGCATCAAAGAAGTTGCCATCGGTGGAGGGGTCGCCGCCAATTCGGGCATACGTGAACGGCTTATAGGTGCCGAGCGCACCCTGGGATGGAAGACCCATGTTCCAAAATTTGAATACTGTACCGATAATGCCGCCATGATTGGCATTGTCGGATATTTAAAATACCTTGAGGGAGATTTCAGTGACCAGGACATTGCCGCCAAAGCACGGTATACGATACAGTAAGGCCTTAGGTTACAAAAAACAACAGCTATGGCATACAGCGAAGAACTGGCAATTCGTATCAGCGCAGCCTTAAAAAGCTTCCCCGAAAAATTTGAAGAAAAGAAAATGTTCGGTGGTATTGCCTATCTCTACAAGGGAAAAATGACAGTGGGCATCGTCAAAGATGATCTGATGGTGCGCATTGTAAATGATAAGATGGATGAAGAGCTCAAAAAAGAGCACGTACGCCCCATGGATTTCACCAAACGTCCCTTGAAAGAATTTGTATACGTATCCCCAGAGGGTTTCAAAAATGAGGAAGCACTGCACTATTGGATCGAACTTGGGCTTGAACATGCAAAGGGCAAATTGAACGATTGAAGCATGCAACTTTTCTACGATCCAAGTCTCGACAACAGTTCAAAGCAATTCGATTTCTCACCCGAGGAGAGCAGGCACATCATCAAGGTTTTGCGCAAAAGGGAGGGCGACATTGTCAAGATTACCAATGGCAAGGGCTATCTTTTTGAGGCCAAAATCGTGCAGGCCGACCAAAAAAAATGCAGGGCGCAGCTAGTTTTCGAAGAAAAGACCGTTCAACGCCTACATACCTTGCATATGGTAGTCGCCCCCACCAAAATGAACGACCGGTACGAATGGTTTTTGGAAAAAGCCACCGAAATCGGGGTGAACGAGATCACACCCGTGCTATGCGAGCACTCTGAGCGAAAGATTATCAAGCCCGAACGATTGCAGAAAGTATTGCAATCGGCCATGAAACAATCGTTGCAGACCTATCTGCCAAAACTGAATCCCTTGACAGACTTCAAGACCTTTATGGCACAAAACCAGAACGGTCTCAAATTTATCGCCCATTGTGCCGAAGGAGAAAAAATGGAGTTAAAACGTAGAGTGTCGGCCGACAAAGATGTCACCATTCTCATCGGTCCCGAAGGTGATTTTTCAAGTGCGGAAATCAATTTGGCACAAAAAAATGGCTATGTGCCCATATCATTGGGTCGTAACCGCTTGAGAACCGAAACCGCGGCCATCGTGGCCTGCACCACCGTAGCCATGGTAAACGCCTAAACCCTAGCGCTTATAAAGGTTTTTTGGCCGCAGCAACAATATCCATGGCCTCATTTTCAAGTAGTAGCATCAACGTACAAGGCTCGTTTTTGAACACTGTAGCTGGAATATCAATATATCCTGAACTTGAATCTATCGGAAGATATTTTTCAGCTACCACGATGTTTGCGTTTGTAAGTTTTCTGTGCCTGTTCTCGCCTCGATTGACTTGGGTGGTACGCTCGTTCAGTACCAAAACTGCCCTAAGTTGTTGAGCATGCACACCGCCCTCCACAGAAAAATCAAAATGCACTTTGCCCCCAACTTTCTCAACCGCTTCCAAATCTACTCGATCGGTAGTTTTCAGTTTTTTATACTGAGTGATCTTATTGTTCATTTTTTGGGCATTTGAGCCCACAAAATGTTCTCTGCCATTGATGACCAATTGGGGTGTATAATTGCTTCGATTTCGAAACTTTCGATTGTAGGCCGTCTGCTTTTTGGTATAGGCCGATTTGCTGAAAGGGTCTTCCCAACCGATATAGTTCCAATAGTCAACATGGTACGATAGGGCAAAAACCTCTTTCGGGTATTGTTTTTTAACCCTTTGCAATAGTGCATCGGCCGGTGGGCAGCTCGAGCAACCTTGTGAGGTAAAAAGTTCGAGAACGACCACCCCATGGTTTTCAACGTTTTTCTCGCCTGCACTCTTGATTTTTTCTTCGGAGTAAGAAGTTGTTATGGTGAACGCCACGGCCGCAACAGCCAGAATTATGATTTTTTTAGACATGAATACTGTACATTTATGCTCTTAATCGAACTTCGATGCAAAAACTTACCCATTGGTTTGGTTTTTTAACCTTTTTTGTGACGGCAACCTGCTTCTCACAACAGATCGGGGTACTAAAGTATGGTGGAGGAGGCGATTGGTACTCCAATCCCACGGCGCTACCCAACCTGGTTATGTTTTGCAATACAAACATCGACACAGACATTGACCCAAAAATAGAACCGGTCGAGGTCGGGAGCGTCAATATCTTTCAATTTCCGTTTTTGCACATGACAGGCCACGGCAATGTCTTTTTCTCGAACGAAGAAGCTGAAAACTTGCGCACCTACCTACTTTCTGGAGGGTTCTTGCACGTTGATGACAATTACGGCATGGAACCCTATTTTAGAAGGGAGATCAAAAAGGTTTTCCCAGATAAGGAATTGGAAGAACTGGGTTTGGACCATCCTATTTTTGATCAGACTTTTCAATTTCCGGACGGATTGCCCAAGATACACGAACATGACGGTAAGCGTCCCCAAGCGCTGGGCATTTTTCATGAAGGCCGCCTGTTGCTTTTGTTTACATTCGAAAGTGATCTAGGGGACGGTTGGGAAGACCCTTCCGTTCACAACGACCCTGAAGAGGTTCGTACCAAGGCCCTACAAATGGGCGCCAATATCATCGAATATGCTTTTTCATCATGAACGACAAGCCAACCTCGAACACCATCGCGAACGGAATTTTAAAAGCTGTGGCCCTTCTGGCGGCGGTTTATCTGGCCCTCTTGTTCTTCTATAAGATCAGGTCGGTACTGGCCTATCTGGCCATTGCGGCAGTGGTGGCCCTTTTGGGCCGACCTATCGTGATTTTTCTGAGGCGCAAGCTCAAATTTCCGAACACCTTGGCGGTCATAGCTACCATGCTTTTTATCTTGGGAATCTTCGTGGGCATCTTTGCCCTATTTGTGCCCCTTATCAATGAACAGGGCAGAAATCTTTCGTTGTTGGACATTGAGGCCCTAAAGGCCGATGTGAACACGCTATACCTTCAAATCATGGACTATTTCGGTGCCGATGCCGCCAACGTCAATGAAATGATCGAAGATTCTGACTTGGGAAAAAACATACTCGAGGGCCTCGATTTGAAATTTATCCCCGATTTTTTGAATTCGTTCGTAAACGTGCTCAGCACCTTGAGCATTGGCCTTTTTTCAGTTCTCTTCATCTCTTTCTTCTTTTTAAAAGACAGTAAATTGATGCAGAACGGGCTACTGACATTTGTGCCCGACAATCGCGAGAGCAACTTAGTCAAGTCAATCGATAAAATAAACGGACTGCTTTCCCGCTATTTTGCTGGAATTCTGTTGCAGTTGTTCATTCTTTTTGTCATCTACACCATCACTTTATTGATCGTCGGTATTGAAAATGCCATTGTCATTGCCTTTTTGTGTGCCCTTTTCAACATCATTCCGTATATCGGTCCCATTATAGGGGGCGTCATTATGATCACCCTCACCATGACCAGTAATCTGGGGATGGATTTCAGCTCGGTCATCTTGCCAAAAGCGGGCTATGTGCTGATCGGTCTGGTCATCGGACAGTTGGTCGATAATTTCTTTTCACAGCCCTTCATTTTTTCGAACAGCGTACGTTCACATCCGTTGGAAATCTTTTTGGTCATTATCATCGCCGGACTGCTTTTTGGTATCGTCGGAATGATCGTCGCCGTACCCGGATATACGGCCATAAAGGTCATCTTAAAAGAGTTTTTGGCCGAAAACAGCTTCGTGAAAAAGTTTACCAAAAATTTATAGTATCAGTTTGAATAAAAGCATTTTAAAAACTGGTGTACAACATTTTATAGAAAAAAAATGGAATACTGACATCGTGTCAGTTTTGCTAAAAAAACCTCTTTTTGATGGTATTTCCCAAAAAGAGTTGGCACAGCAACTTGAAGGCAAGAAAAAGAGTAAAGACAAGCTGCCCACTTGGTTCAAAACAGCAGGGATATATTACCCGAAAAAACTACATCTTGAGCAAACATCATCAGAAGCCACAGCTGCCTACAAAGCGGGTTTGATTGGTGCAAAAACACTGGTCGATATCACGGGAGGCTTTGGTGTTGATAGTTACTTTTTTGCAAAGCAGGTGACCTCGATCACACATTGCGAAATCAACACGGAACTTGCAGAAATCGTTGCACATAATTTTGAGGTTTTGGGGGTGGAAAATATTTCTTTCCACAATCAAGATGGAATTGAATTTTTAAAAGGACTTGAAGACAAGGTCGAGTGGGTCTTTGCAGATCCATCCCGAAGAGATGACAAAAATGGCCGTGTGTTTATTTTGAAAGATTGTGTACCCGATGTTGTGGGACATCTCGAAACAATTTTTGGGAAGACCGAAAATGTGATGCTAAAGACTTCACCTCTACTCGATATTTCACAGGGTATCAAAGAACTGTCATTTGTTGCAGAAGTTCATGTGGTGGCGGTAAAAAACGAGGTTAAGGAATTGCTTTGGATACTAAGGAAAGGCCAGACCGACGAACCGAGAATCACGACTGTGAACCTCGTTGGCCATGCTATAGGGCATTTTTCTTTTTTGCCTTCGGAAGAAAAAAGCGCCACGATCGATTTTGCGCTACCGAACAACTATCTATACGAGCCGAATGCGGCTATTTTAAAGGCAGGAGCGTTCAAAAATGTCGGGATTCGTTTCAATCTTAAAAAGCTACATGAACACTCACATCTTTACACTTCAGATGTTTTGATCGATTTCCCCGGAAGGCGTTTCGCGGTAGAATCGGTCATTCCCTATGGAAAAAAGTCTATTCGCCAATTAGGCTTGGGCAAAGCGAATATTACGGTTCGTAATTTTCCTGAAAGTGTAGCCACCATCCGCAAAAAACACAACATCAGGGAAGGCGGTGACACCTATCTCTTCTTCACCACTGATTTAGAGGGCAAATTGATTGTGATCAAATGTCTGAAAGAAAACCCGAAAAGCTCCTTTCTCTAGACAGGGAAAGGTGGGCGCCGAGCGAAGCGTCGGTGGTCGGAAAGGGTGGAAAAAGCAGTACCGCAGGCGATGGCCTGGCTAAAAATACAATCCCTTCCGTATTCCCCGCCCCAGCGCGGAATCCACTAGGGCGTGCAAGTTTAAGGCAGGGGGCAATCCCATTTAAAATTGGCCACTTTGTCATTTGAGCCGGCAGATAGGTTATAGTGCCACCATTCGGTTCTAATGGACCAAAACCCGTGCTTTTCCATTGTCTCCTTTAACAATTTGCGATTGGCCAATACTTCTTCGGGCAAGTCGGTATAATCGTGATGGGCCTTATGTCCAAAAAAATCAAAATCGGTACCCATATCAAGCTCGTTTCCATCAATATCGACCAAAGTGATATCGACCGCTCCACCTTTGTTGTGGATAGAACCTTTCACCGGGTTCGCCACATACTGCGGGTTAGGCACCAACTCCCACATCTTGTACTGTACAGAATTGGGGCGGTAACAGTCAAAAAACTTAATTTTATAGCCTTCTTCCAAAAACTTCCTGTTCACAGTGATAAGTGCTTTTGCCGTTTTGACACGGACATAGCACTCGGCACAATCATACACTTTGGCCTTTAAAAAGTTGTTTTCGGTAGCATAGCGCATATCATAGGCAAAATCATTGCTGAAATCGGCCAGCCGTACAAAGGTGGTATCGGCCAGTCCTTCAAAAGATTGCAAAGAAGGTGTTGGTTTTGATACTGTCGTATCCATCATTTTTATGGAAACCGTGTCTTTTACAGTTGTCTCTATCTCTGTCTGTTTCTGCTGTTTGCAACCGATTATCAGGGCACATAGAAGAAATACTGCCCCCATTCTTAAATCAATCATCTCTTGTTTGTTGGTTCAACCATTCGTAGAGCGCCTCGGTAGTGTAGGCTTTGGCCCATGAGTTATGGCCTACCCCCTCATAGCGGGTATACTGTACATCATGACCCATTTCTTCAAGTTTTTTGACCATATGGTCTGACTCTGATACCGGAATCACAGGGTCTTGATCACCATGAAATACCCAAATCGGCATGTCTTTGTCAAGCCAATGGGCATAGGGCATTGGTGCCATGCCACAGACCACGGCCAGGGCCGCAAATTTTTCAGGATATTGTACGGCCATGTCCCAAACGGCACTGCCCCCACGGCTGAGTCCGGTTAGATAAATCCTTTTTTTGTCCACACGATATTCCGCCACCACAGAATCGAGCAATTGGTTGACCGCATGAATGTTCCAAAATCTTTTTTCATGTGGGTTTTGTGGTGCCAGCACCAAAAAGGGAAACTGTTTGCCCTCGACCAATAGCTTGGGCGGACCGTTCTTTTTGATCTCTTCGAGATCAGCACCCGACTCCCCTCCCCCATGCAGAAAGAGCAGCAGTCCGAATTCCTTTTCGGTTTCTGCTTCGTAGTCTTTAGGAAAATAGAGGTAATACCGCAGGTTCTCAGTGACGGAGGTTTGAAGAGAATCCTCAATTAGTTGCCCATGGGTAGCGCAACCTGATAGCAAAACAATGTTCAAAAGAACAGCACTATTCTTTAGAAATATCTTGAAATATTCCATTGGATAAAAATAAGGCTTTGAGAAAACTATTCGCACGGGCAACAAGCCCATTTGTACAAAAAACCCAAATCTTTGGCCCATTTAAACGTTTTTTTTTGACTTTTTGTCGAAAGTGTTAAAAAAGGCTGGTCTGTATTGGGTGGCAATTCAATATATTAAGGCCATATTTCTAGCACTAGCCGCATAGAAAGTTCTAAAATACCCATTAGTGGGTATTGTCTTCTAGAATTTCTCCCCCTATGTTTAGTGTCAAAGTTGCCCCACATCACCTGACTTTCGGCCTCTGTTATTGTTCCTTGTAGTATTGGGGGTATATTTCTTTTCATCGGTTAATGTTGTTACGAAAAGAGAACGCCTCTCCTTTGCTCAATTTTTAAATGTTAAACCAACAAACTGACCCTTATGAAAAGAGTTTTACTATTCTTTGTTTTCTTTCTCACAACCATTTTTTGCTTTAAGGCCTTTGGGCAAGATCCCTTTATCACTACTTGGCAGACCACCACGGCCAATGAAAGTATTACGATCCCTACTTTTTCGGGAGAGACCTATGACTACACCATAGACTGGGGCGATGGCACCGTGGAAACCAACCAAACGGGCGATGCCGCACATACCTACGCCAACCCCGGAACACATACCATTTCAATCAGTGGCACTTTTCCGAGAATTTACTTCAACAATGCCGGGGACAAGGATAAAATAGTGACGGTAGCGCAGTGGGGAGACATTGGCTGGACTTCCATGCAAAATGCTTTTATGGGCTGCACAAATCTCGACGTGGTGGCCACGGATATACCAGACCTATCGAATGTCACAGATATGTCAAATATGCTTTTCAGTTGCAGAAACTTACAAGGCAATACCTCATTTTCAAGTTGGGATGTCTCAAATGTGGTCAATATGAACGGGTTGTTTGTATCGACCACCATGTTCAATCAAGACATCAACAATTGGGATGTCAGTTCAGTGACCGATATGGGCAATATGTTCTTAGCTTCAAACTTCAATCGAGATATTGGTGATTGGCAAGTGAGCAACGTGACCAATATGGCCGAAATGTTCAAAGATGATGAATTTTTTGATCAAAGTCTGGCGAATTGGAACGTTACTTCCGTCACTAGTATGGTTGAGATGTTTTTAGACGCTGGTCTATCCACCGCCAATTACGATGCTACCTTGATCGGTTGGGCCGCAATTCCCGTTCTACAGTCCAATGTGGTCTTCGATATGGCCAATAGCACGTATTGTGATGGGGCGGCAGCACGACAGACCATAATTGACAATTTCGGATGGACAATCAACGATTCAGGATTAGATACAAATTGCAGTACAGTTGATTTCTCCAATGCCTTTATCACCACTTGGGAGGTACCGCCAACTTTGGCCATTTTTATACCAACAGACAATAATCTAACCTATGACTATAGTATTGATTGGGGTGATGGAACGGTTGAAACTGGTCTAACAGGTAATGCCAATCATTCATATGCAACACAGGGCAGATACACAGTTTCTATTGTCGGAACATTTCCCAAGTTTCATGTCAACACGACAACTTTTAACCCTAATCGATTTAATATCAGGACTATAGAACAATGGGGGAATATTGAATGGGTTTCGTTTGAAAGATCTTTTATTGGGTGTGAATTATTAGATGTTACTGCCACCGATACTCCCGATCTTTCTCAAGTGACAAACCTTGGAGCCATGTTTCAATTATGCCGATCATTGGTAGGCACCCCTGCGTTCAATAATTGGGATGTCAGTACTATTACTTCTACGTATCGAATGTTTAGCGACGCAGTACTTTTTAACCAAGACATTTCTAACTGGAATGTAGCGAATGTTACAAGTATGGACGAAATGTTTGCAAGGGCAGAAGCTTTCGATCAGCCTATTGGCAGTTGGACAACATCTGCTTTAAGATCTATGCGAAGTATGTTTCAAGGGGCCACGTCTTTTGATCAGAACGTCGATTCTTGGGATGTGGACCAAGTTGGAAATATGGAATTGGTATTTTCAGGCGCAGGGTCTTTCAACCAACCATTGAACAATTGGGATGTTTCTCAAGTCACCAGAATGCAAAACATGTTTAGTGGGGCAACAAATTTTAACCAACCTTTGGGCGACTGGAATGTAAGCCTGGTTCAGAACATGTCCAGAATGTTCCAGAATGCCACCTCTTTTGATCAAAATCTAGATGCTTGGGATATCGGTAACTTGACTCCCGAATTCCAATTGGACCCTTTTGGAAATCCAGACGGACCAGATATCGCCTCAGCTTCCGATATGTTTCAAAATGCTGGTCTCTCGTTTGAAAATTACGATGCCCTTCTTTTGGGCTGGAGTACTTTAGATACCGCCAATGGCGAGGTACAGATACCCAACAATATTACCCTTGGGGCGGGCAATAGCCAATATTGTGTTGGTGAATCGGCACGGCAAGACCTTATCGACAACTTTGGGTGGACCATCACCGATGGCGGCAAGAACTGCCCAGAGACCGAAGCGGTTCTGGAACCGGACGGTATGCTCACCATCAACGACACCAACGGTGGTGATAGCGACGATGGCTTCACTATTTCAGTGAGCGGGGGCAATCTTGTACTGGGCAGTACCTCATCCATATCTATTTCAGGCGATGGTGTGGTACAAGTCGATGCGAATACCGTTCAGATACCACTGGCCAATATCACCAACGGTCTTACGCTAGACGGTGGCGGCGGGGCCAACACCCTGATGCTCGATACCTCATTGCAATTGTTGGGGCCAGATAATGGATTGACCCTAAGCAACATAGACGTACAATTGACAGGTAGCGACGATTTTCAGTTAAATGAACTGAATGTCAATAACGGCATCTTTGACACCAATAATCTTACGACCCTCATCACAGAAACTGCCAATTTCACAAACGGTTCAACCTTAGTAGGCATAGGGTCAATTATAGGCACGGTCAATATTGATGGCACTTCAACGGTGGCACCCGGCACCAGCCCGGGTATCATGAACACGGGCGATTTGATACTCGAAAATGGCAGCACCTTTGATGCCGAAGTTAACGGCCCCACGCCCGGTACCGAACACGACCAGATTGTCGTTACTGGCACCGTAACCCTAAACTCGCCAACTCTTAACTTAATTGGAGGCTATGCCAATGCCCCGACCGATGAGATCATCTTAATCGATAACGACGGCACCGATGCCGTAACGGGCACTTTTACTGGACTCGCCGAAGGCGCGTCAGTAGCCTTTGGGGGTTTTAATGGTACTATAAGCTATACCGGCGGAGATGGCAATGACGTTAGTTTAATAGGTCTTCAAGTACTTGTTCCCGGGGCTTTTGTGACCACATGGAAAACCGACAATCCAGGGGTGTCGGCCAGTAACCAGATCACCATACCCATCGATCCGACATTCACCTATAATTATACCGTTGACTGGGGAGATGGTTCTAGCGATGCTTCCGTTGCTGGAAGTATTACCCACACCTATGCATCAGCAGGAACCTATGATGTTTCGATCACAGGAAATTTTCCAGCAATAAGGTTCGCCAATTTTGTAAATCCACCAGTGTCCGATTCAGAAAAGTTATTATTGGTTAAGCAATGGGGAACTATTGCTTGGCAATCTTTTGGCGCGGCCTTTGAAGGTTGTTCCAATTTAGATATTATGGCCACTGATGTTCCAGATTTATCTGGGGTTACCCAAGCATTTAACATGTTCAGGGGATGCTCAAATTTGATGGGCAATAGCTCTTTTGGAAATTGGGACGTTAGCAGCATAACAAATATGGGGGGTATGTTTGGTAGAACAACGAATTTTAATCAGCCTATTGGTAATTGGAACGTAGGTTCAGTGACCGATATGAGGTTTATGTTCTTCAGGGCCACAAATTTTGACCAACCCCTTGACAACTGGGACGTAAGTGCCGTTGCGGATATGGACAGTATGTTCGCCTTGGCAACAAGTTTTGACCAACCCCTTGGCAACTGGGATATTTCAAGTTTAGTTACTGCCCAACAGATGTTCGATGGTTTGTCAACAGCGAATTATGACATACTTTTAAATGGGTGGTCAACTTTGGATACTGCTTCTGGAGAAACTCAGATTCCGAGCAATATTATTTTTGGCGCAGGCAACAGTCAGTCTTCTGGAGCTGGTCAAACGGCACGTCAAAACTTAATCGATAATTTTAATTGGACGATAACCGACGGGCAAGATGTTGTACTTACACAAGCGACTTTAAACCCACTTAACGGTGCAAACCTTGTACCTGTTGATCAGACTTTTACAGCGGTATTCAATGAACTGGTCCAATTTTCAAGTACTCCTGAATCTATTTTTATTTTTGATCTATCATTTGAATTTGGCTTCGGAACCGTTCAAGAGCTTACCTTGGCCAATGGCGATTTTTCATTGACCGATGACGGTAGTGTCTCTACACTGACAATAAACCCCCCAGAAGACCTACCTGCAAACAAATTGCTGAGCATCAGTATTCCGCCGGGGCTAATTGAAGACCTGGCCGGTAATGCATGGGAAGGAACACAAGGTGTTGGTGACGGTTTTCCTTGGCATTTTACCACAAACCTTGGTGATACCCCCTGTACTTCTGGTGACGTGGATTTAGAGATTATTTTCGATCAATTTGCAGCAGAAACCTCTTGGGAACTTAAAGATCAAAATGGAACCATTGTCGATTCAGCGACCTACACAGCCACTGAATCCAATACCACGATAAATGACACATTTACGGGTCTCGCTAATGGTACCTATACCTTTACCATGTTCGATACTTTTGGAGACGGTATTTGTTGCACTGCGGGCAATGGCTCGTTTGTGGTCTCTAAAAACGGTATTGAAATCTTTAGGGGAGGAAGATTTATTGCTGAACAGTCCTTCCAATTTTGTATAGATGCCTCAATTGATGCTGAAGTACCCGTGATTAACTGCCCAGATGATATCGTGCAAGATGCCGGAATGTCTTGTTCGGCAGTAGTGCCGATTGTGAATCCTATGGCAACAGATAATGCCTCTACCAACTTTACTTTTGAAGGTATACGTAACGATGAGCTGCCATTGACTGACCCCTTCTTTGTGGGTGCGACCACCATTCTATGGACCGCCGAGGACGAAGCCGGAAATATTTCGGAATCTTGTGAGCAAGTGATTACGGTAACCGGAAGCGGAGACTGTTGGTTTGATATAGGCCCGAACATTGTGGGTAGTCCAGGTGATCAATTGGGGGCGGGTGTAAGCATAAATGCTACCGGTGATAGGGTGGCTTATGTGAACCCGAACATAAACGGTTTAGGAAATTTAGGCGAAGTTACCATATTGGAAAGAAATGGCACTACTTGGAGCCCACTGGGAGGCACTGTGCCCGGTGGCGCATTAGGCCGTGGTTTCAGTGGTACCGACTTGAACGATGTGGGCAACCGATTGGCAGTAAGTCAACTCAATGGTAATGTAAAGGTCTTTGAGCTAATCAATAACAATTGGGCACAACTGGGTGCTGAAATTGCCGCAGTTGGTGATACTTTTATACAAAAGGTCGATTTTGATGCCAGTGGCGATCGATTGGCTATCGGATATGCAGGTGGTGGTACGAACAGACAAGGGCAAACCGCTGTATTCGAATTTAAGAATGGTCAATGGGCACAATTGGGGTCTACACTTTCTGGCACGGGAGACGGCGATACCTTTGGTCGAGATGTCTCTCTAAATACTAATGGTACACGATTGGCAGTTGGAGCCTACCAAGTAGAAACCTCTGGTTTTGGAAGGCCAAGAGAAGATGGATATGTACAGGTTTTTGAATTGATCAACGGCGATTGGGAGCTTTTGGGCAATACCATAGTAAGCAATGAAGATGCCGATGACGACTTTTTCGGAGTAAGTGTGCACTTAAATGATATTGGTGACCGTCTTGTTGTCGGTGCCAATGCAGGAGATTATGCCAAGGTATTTCAATTCGATAATGGCAATTGGGTGCAATTGGGGCAAACCATTTTTGCAGTAAACGAAATAGATCAACCGGGCTATCAGGTAGATATGAATGGTGCTGGCGATATCATTTTAATCGGCGATTTTTATCAACCAGCTAGAATTTTTCAATTCAATGGGGCACAATGGCAATTATTGGGGCAGCCCATTTATGCCGAAGCAGGTCAAGACTGTGCCATCAACAAAGCAGGGAATATTGTAGTATTGGGAAATCCCAATACTAGTGGAGACGTATTGGACGAAGGCAAGGTGGTCATTTACGAATATGCGGGCAATCTTGATTCAGAAGCCCCAATCATCACCTGCCCCGACGATATCGTAGAGGTCATTGCATCGGGCATTTCGGCCACCGTTACGCTGGTCGACCCCACGGCCACCGATAACGTATCGAGCACCTTTACCTTTGAGGGTAACCGTTCAGACACACTGCCCTTGACAGACCCCTACCCCCTCGGCGACACCACCATCAGCTGGACAGCCACTGACGAGGCGGGCAACATATCTGATTCTTGCGACCAATTGATTACCGTGGGCGTCGCCGAAACCGAGATCATGTTGAATGCCGATGGCTCATTGGATATTATGGACACCAACGGCGGTGACTCTGACGATGCATTTGCATTGAGCATCAACGATGGCAACCTTCGAATCAGCAATACGGTGAACTTCATCGCCATCAGCGGCACAGGGGTGGTACAAATCGATGCGAACACTGTCGAGATACCCCTTGCCAGCATAACCAATGGCCTCACCATCGACGGGGCGGGCGGTGCCAATACCATCAGCCTCTTGACCCCCTTGCAACTATTGGGGGCCAACAATGGACTGACCTTAAACAATTTAGATGCCCAAGTTATTGGCAGCGGCGACCTCGAATTGAATACGCTGAACGTGAGCAATGGTATCTTTGACACCAACGACTTGACCACAGTGGTCACTGATTCGGCAAACTTCACCAACGGCTCTACCCTGATTGGCATTGGTTCAATTACGGGAACGGTCAATATCGATGGCACCTCGACCGTAGCCCCTGGGGTGAGTCCTGGCATTTTGATTGTAGGTGACTTTACTTTAGAGAGTGGCGGTATCTTCGATGCCGAGGTCAATGGCCCTACCCCGGGAACCGAGCACGACCAGATTGTCGTTACCGGTACGGTAACCTTGAACACACCAACCTTGAACCTTATCGGGGGTTACGCCAACGCCCCGACCGATGAGATTATCTTGATCGAGAATGACGGCACTGATGCCGTAGCGGGTACTTTTGTAGGGCTCGCAGAGGGTGCGGCTATCTCGTTTGGTGCTTTTTCAGGCATTATTTCGTATGTCGGTGGCGATGGCAATGATGTCTCGTTGTTGGGCACACCCGTTCAACGCCCGTTTATCACCACTTGGCAGACCACCACCGCCAATGAAACTATAACCATACCCACGCTCGGTGCTGGCTATAACTATACAGTGGATTGGGGAGATGCATCGCAACCCACCGATGAAACAGGTGATGCCACCCATACCTATATCAATCCCGGAACATATACGGTTTCGATTTCGGGTGATTTTCCTAGAATCATTTTCAATAATGCAGGCGATAAGGAAAAAATACTGTTCATTAATCAATGGGGAGATATTCAATGGACCTCTATGTCAAGAGCTTTTAGCGGTTGTCAAAACCTTGACGTGGTCGCATCAGACGCACCAAATATGGAAAGTGTCACGAGCCTTGATTATATGTTCAATAGTTGCCGATCCTTATTGGGAAATGCTTCTTTTAACACATGGAATGTTAGCAATGTGACCGATTTCTCGGGAGTCTTTTTTCAAGCAAGCTCTTTTAACCAAGATATCAGCGCTTGGGATGTAGGTAAAGCGATAAATATGACAAGATTCTTCAGCGGCGCTCAGTCATTTAATCAAAATATTGGCACCTGGGATGTATCAAGTGTTACAGACATGAGCGCTATGTTCAGCCTTGCCTCCAACTTTGATCAGCCAATCGGTAGTTGGGATGTCGGCAACGTTGATAATATGGCACAAGTGTTCTCTAGCGCTACTTCGTTTAACCAAGATATAAGTAGTTGGAATACTTCAAAAGTGCAGAACATGCTTGGAATGTTTTCAGAGGCCACAGCTTTTAACCAAAATATTAACACTTGGGATGTATCAAGTGTTACAGACATGGGTGCTATGTTCAGTAGGGCTTCCAACTTTAATCAGCCAATCGGTAATTGGGATGTCAGCAATGTTGGCAATATGGCACAAATGTTTGCTAACGCCACTTCGTTTAACCAAGACATCGGAGATTGGATTGTTAGTGAAGTCACCAGTATGGCTACCATGTTTATAGCAGCGTCCGCCTTCAATCAAGATATTTCAAATTGGGATATTGAAAATGTTACCAATATAAGTAGCATGTTTGCAAATGCCACTGAATTTAATCAAGATATTGGCCAATGGAACGTAGAAAATGTAACCGACATGCGCTTGTTGTTTAACAATGCAATTTCATTTAATAATAACCTTGAAGCTTGGAATGTTGGAAAAGTGGAAAATATGACTTGGATTTTCGACGGTTCAGGTCTTTCAAACGAAAACTACGACAAAACCCTAATTGGTTGGAGCCAATTGCCATTGTTGCAAAATGGGGTACAGTTAGATGCGCCACAGAACCAGTACTGTTTGGCCGCTGATGCCCGCCAACAAATCATCGATACCTATGGGTGGACCATCAACGATGCAGGTTTAAACTGTGCTGCATTGACAGTGACGGGTTTCAACCTGATCGATGCCGACAACGATGTGGTACTGCGGACCTTGATGGACGGTGACGTGATCGATGTGGGCGGCTTATTGACCATGAACCTGAATATACAAGCCGTGGCCACCGCTGACACCGAGAGCGTGTTGTTAGAGCTCACAGGGCCGCAGAACAAGACCATGACCGAGAACATCGATCCCTATGCACTCTTCGGTGACATCTCGGGTGACTATTCACCGAACGTATTCCCGCTTGGGCCCTACGACCTGACGGCCACCCCCTACTCGGCCGACAATCTGGGCGGCACCATGGGCACGGGGCTGACGATAGGCTTTGAGTTTGTCGATGGGAATCCTGCCTGTACAAGTTTTGACACCTTTGTGGCGAACCAGTCAGACCCTACCACCTGTGGGGCGGCTGATGGTAGCATTGAAATCGGTGTCTCCGATTCAGCAGCTCCCGTAACCTTTGCATGGGCCCATGACGGAGGGCTTGACTCCAATATTGCGACCAACCTTATGGCCGGGACCTATACCGTGACCGTAACCGATGCCAATGGCTGTACCGAAACCTTGACGGTCACCCTTGAAGATCCTGCTGCACCCACAGTCACCTTGGCACCTTTTGCCGATGCGCTCGACACCGACCCCGCCTTTACCTTAACGGGCGGTTCACCGGCGGGGGGCGATTATGGCGGTCCCGGCGTGAGCGGCGGCATGTTCGACCCAAGCGCTGTGGGAGCGGGAACCTATGAGATCACCTATTCCTATACCGATGGCAATGGATGTACCGGCATGGCCGCACAGTTCATCACGGTCATCGACACCAGTGTGCTCTCCATCATCTCGTTCAACCTGATCGATGCCGACAACGATGTTGTGCTACGGCCCTTGATTGACGGTGACGTGATCGATGTGAGCGGCTTTTTGACCATGAACCTGAACATACAGGCCGTGGCCACCGCTGACACCGAGAGCGTGCTGTTAGAGCTCACTGGTGACCAAATCGGCACGAGAACGGAAAACGTCGCACCCTATGCCTTGTTCGGTGACAGTGGGGGAGATTATTTCGGCATAGTATTCCCATTGGGTATGTTCGAGATTACGGCAACACCATATAGTGGCAATAGCCTCACAGGTGAAATGGGCACACCCTTGGTCATAAGCTTTGAATTTGTCGATAACCCGATCTGTGCAAGTTTCGATGCCTTCGTGGCGAACCAGTCAGATCCAACCACCTGCGGGGGCAGTGATGGCAGCATTTCCATGGCCGAAGTGGGCGGCGCCCCACCGATAAGCTATGAGTTGCTGGAAGGGAGCGTGGTTCAGTCAACGGGCACCTTCTCAGGTCTTTCCGCAGGCAATTACACCATTACGGTCACCGACACGAACGGCTGTACCGAGACCTTAACGGTCACCCTCGAAGATCCGAATGCGCCCTCGGTCACCCTGGCACCCTTTGCCGATGTGCTTGATACCGACCCGGCCCTCACCTTGACGGGCGGTTCGCCGACGGGAGGCAATTATAGCGGACCTGGCGTGAGCGGTGGTATGTTCGACCCAAGTACTGTTGGCGCAGGCACCTACGATATCACATATTCATATATCAATCCGACAACAAATTGTGAGAGCAGCGCCACACAGCCCATCACGGTCACCGATACCAGTGTGCTGTCGGTCACAGGCTTTGTGCTGGTCGATGCCGAGAATGACGTTGACATCGGCCCGATCGCAAATGGGGCGGTCTTCTTCAGCCTGCCCCCCAGTCTGAACATCAGGGCAGAGGCAACGGGGGATGTGGAGAGCGTACTGATGCAGATCACGGGCGGCCTAACCAATACCCGAACTGAGAACGTCGCTCCCTATGCACTCTTCGGCGACAGCGGCGGCGACTATTTTGACCAAGCCTTTGGCACGGGCGCCTTCACCGTGACCGCGACCCCCTACAGCGCCGACAATCTGGGCGGCACCACGGGCACCGGCCTGACGGTCAGCTTCAACATCGTCGTACCACCGGCAGCTCCCAGACCGAACGTGTTGAGCCTGCACCCGAACCCGGCCAATGTACAAGTGACGGCTAGCTTCGAGGCCCCGGTCGAAATTCAGAAGATCATGGTCTTCGATATGCAGGGGCGATTGGTCAAGACCTATGCCATGGATCCCAACACACAGGGGGCCGAATATGGGCTCGACGTGAGCGACATGCCCCCGGGCGTGTACTTCGTAAGAACACAGAACGAAAAGGGCCACTACTTCCAGAAACAGATGGTGGTCAAACACTGACAAGAGCACGGCAATATTAAAAAAGCGGCCCGATCGGGCCGCTTTTTTTGTCGTCATGCAGGTTCTTATTCTTTCATCGTATGATAGACGTTCTGTACATCATCATCTTCCTCTATCTTTTCAAGAAGCTTTTCAATGTCTTCTACCTGTTCGGAAATAAGCTCTTTGGTGACCTGTGGGATACGTTCAAAGCCTGAGGACAAAATCTCCATTCCCCGCGATTCTAATTCTTTTTGAATGGCCCCAAAACATTCGAAAGGGGCATAGATCAAGATACCGTCATCATCGAGAAAAACCTCTTCCGCCCCAAAATCAATCATGTCAAGTTCCAATTCTTCAGGGTCGACCCCTTCACCATTTATCCTGAAATTGCACGTATGGTCAAACATGAACTCTACCGAACCTGAAGTACCCAAGCTCCCTCCACACTTATTGAAATAACTGCGTATGTTGGCCACGGTTCTGGTGTTGTTGTCCGTCGCCGTTTCAATCAGAATGGCAATGCCATGTGGACCATATCCTTCGAACAGCACTTCTTTGTAATCACCCTGACTTTTATCAGAGGCGCGTTTGATGGCCCTTTCTATATTGTCTTTAGGCATGTTGACGGCCTTGGCATTCTGTATGACCGCACGCAGTTTGGCATTGGCATCAGGGTCGGGGCCCCCTTCTTTTACCGCCATAACGATGTCTTTTCCGATTCGGGTAAAGGCCTTTGACATAGCAGCCCATCGTTTTAATTTTCGTGCTTTTCTGAACTCAAATGCTCTTCCCATTTTTAGAGTTGCCTATAAAATGTTAGTGAATGTATTGAAAACAAGTTGTGCTGAAATCAGTTATTGCCAGATATGAGCGATTCTATGGTTTTGGCCAGTTCAATATCTTTTCTAGTAATACCTCCCACATCATGGGTGTTCAGACGAATGGTCAAAGTGTTGTACACATTCTCCCAGTCGGGGTGATGATTCATCGCCTCACATTCAAATGCGATACGGGTCATTACTGAAAAGGCTTCCTTAAAATCGGTGAATCGGTATGTTTTGGTAATGGCACCATCTTTTTGGCTCCACCCACCGAGATTGGCCAATTGCTCATCTACCTGCTGTTCGCTTAATTTTTCCATGGTGCCCTAAAAATACAAATTCATTCGATCATGAGATGGTGGTCGATGATTTCTTGGCAACTGATACGTAGGCTTTTGGGCAGCTTGTTGTCTTTGGGAAGTACGGCCAAGTAGCGATCTTCATTGGTGGTGAACACCCTTTTGAGAATCGGGTGAAAATTCCCCATGCGCTTGATGATCTCTTTCACGAATTCTTCATGGTGAATCAAATCATTACTGCCCAAATGAAAAATGCCGCTTTTGTCCCGATTGATCAAATAATGTATCTGTTGCACCAATCGGTCATCATTGGTCACGTTCAGTATCAAGTTCGGAAATACTTCAACGGGCTCATTATTTTCTACAGCTGCTTTTATTTGTTTGACTCGGGGTGAGGTGTTGCCAAATACCATAGGCACCCTAAAAATCCCGATCTTATGCTCGGGCAACCGCAGCAACATGTTCTCAATTTTTATCTTAAGCTTGCCATAAATACTCTCTGACAGCGTTTTGTCATGTTCGTAAGAGGGAAACTTGCTATATCCATCGAATACATTGGCCGAAGAAAGAAAGTATAATTTACAGCGTTGGTTGGCCATATACTCGACCAAATGTTGATGCGCTTGTACCTGGGCGGCAAAATCGCCCCTAAGGGCCGAAATAATGTATTTGGGTCTTACTTGCTGAAGAATACGAAATATGTCATCTTCGGCCATATCATATTTGAAAAACTGCTGATTGTCTTTGAAGGTTTTATTGGAAAAATACGTGCCGTAGGTATCAAAATAATTGCACAGCTCTTTGTAGAGTGCATGGCCTACAAAGCCACTTCCTCCCAAAATCAGTACTTTTTTGCCTTTCTCCCGCTCTAATCGTTTCTTCTTTTCAGGCATTTGGCACTAACCTTTATAAAACGGGGGTTTGACAATGGTGGCAGCGACCGATTTTTTTCTAATGGCAACATAGATCTGCCCTCCTTCTTTGATATGGGCTGTCGAAACATAGCCCAGACCGATACCTTTTTCAAGTGATGGCGACATGGTGCCCGAAGTTACTGTACCTATGGGGTTGCCTTCGGCGTCGATAATATCGTAACCATGTCTGGGAATGGCCTTTTCGTTCATTTCGAATCCGATCAGCTTTCGGTCAACGCCTGCTTCTTTTTGCTTTGCCAAGGTCTCAGCGTTGACAAAATCTTTGGTAAACTTGGTAATCCAGCCCAAACCTGCCTCAAATGGAGAGGTAGTGTCATCAATATCGTTTCCATAGAGACAATAGCCCATTTCAAGTCTCAAGGTATCACGGGCCGCCAAACCGATGGGCTTGATACCGAAATCTGCTCCGGCCTCAATGACCTTGTCCCATACTTGTTTGACCTCGTTGTTCTTACAGTAAATCTCAAAGCCCCCTGAGCCGGTATAGCCCGTAGCAGAAATGATGACATGATCAATGCCGGCAAAGTCTCCCACTACAAAATTGTAGAATTTGATACTTGACAAATCTATGGATGACAATGATTGCATGGCCTCAACCGCTTTCGGGCCTTGAATGGCCAATAGGGAATAATCGTCAGATATATTGCGCATGTCCGCACCGATGGCCCCATTGTATTTTGAAATGTGTTCCCAGTCTTTTTTGATGTTCGATGCATTGACCACCAGCAGATAGGTTTCCTCCTTTACCCTGTACACGATTAAATCGTCAACGATACCACCTGTCTCATTGGGCAGGCAGCTGTATTGCGCCTTGCCCACCGTGAGCTTTGAGGCATCGTTGGAGGTCACCTTTTGGAGCAGGTTCAATGCATTTGGGCCCTCGATCAAAAACTCGCCCATATGTGAGACATCAAACACGCCCACAGCCTCGCGAACAGTTGTATGCTCAGCATTTACCCCCTCGTAAGATACGGGCATCTCATACCCTGCAAATTCAACCATTTTGGCCCCAAGTGCCTTATGTGTACCTGTCAATGCGGTCGTTTTCATATGCTTCTTTTGGCTGCGCAAATGTATTGAAATAATGTCGTAACCACGAGGAGAACCGCTACGTTTTAGAAGTTTTTTGACAAACTGATCAAAATGTTTTAATCCATTAAGAAACTCTTGAGTTCAGCATATTTTTTGATAGGAATCGCGATTTTCTCTTTGTCAATGACCCTTTGGATCTGTGGTGGAATATCAAGGGAAACATCTAGTGTTTCTTTGACCACATCTAAAAATTTGATGGGGTGGGCGGTTTCCAAAAAGATACCGGAGATACCTGGATTGTTTTCCATGTATTTTTTTAATCCCAAATAACCAACGGCCCCATGGGGGTCCATCATATAGCCTGTTTTGCCATACACATCGAACATCGCGGCCTTCGTCTCTTCATCCGTAAAGGAAAAGGAAGAAAGATATCGTTGCAGCTTTTCAAAACTGTTTTCAAATAAGTTTTGGATCCGTATAAAATTACTGGGGTCACCAACATCCATGGCGTTTGAGATGGTGGCAATGGAGGGTTTAGGGCTATATTCGGCACTCTTCATATAGTTGGGTACCACATCATTGACATTGGTCGCCGCCACAAAGTGTTTCACGGGCATGCCCAATCGATGTGCCACCATACCTGCACAGATATTGCCAAAATTTCCGCTCGGCACCGAAAACACAATGTCCATTTCCCGTTTTTTTGAATCGCGATACGCGAATAGATAATAGAACATTTGGGGTAACCAACGGGCCACATTGATGCTATTGGCCGAAGTCAGTTTTCTTTTCTTGGTAATATCCACATCTAAAAAAGCATCTTTGACCATGCGCTGGCAATCGTCAAAAGTGCCCGAAACTTCCATGGCGGTTATATTCTGGCCCAAGGTGGTCAATTGGCGTTCTTGAATGTCACTGACCTTGCCGCTGGGGTATAGAATCACTACTTTCGCCCCTTCAACACCTAAAAAGCCATTGGCCACGGCACCACCCGTGTCGCCAGATGTGGCCACCAAGACCGTAACTTCTTCATCTGAGGTTTCTGAAAAATGCCCAAGGCAGTTTGCCATAAACCGGGCACCGACATCTTTGAACGCCATGGTCGGACCATGAAAAAGTTCTAAAGTGGCAATGCCTTCTTCAATGGTGACCAAAGGAAATTCAAAATCAAGAGTAGCGGCAATAATGTTTTGAAGGGCATTGTTTGAAATGTCTTCGCCTACAAATTGTTGAATCGCCTGAAAAGCAATCTCGTCTTTTGAACGGTTCTCAATTTGATCAAAAAAAGAAGATGGTAGTGGTTCTATGCGTTCTGGAAAATACAGTCCTTTATCAGGTGCAATACCCCTTACGACGGCTTCTTTGAAACCAGCCATATGGTTTTTGTCGTTCAGGCTTAAATATCTCATGTGTGTGCTTTGATGCGCTTGATTCCCTCTGAATTGATCTTCGACACATGTACGTCGAAATCAACATCTAATTTCAAATACGTCTCTTTCATGGCCCTTGCCACCTTTTCGGCAGTCTCGATTCCCCTGCTCAACGCAAAAATCGATGGCCCTGAACCTGATATGCCACAGCCCAGCGCACCTGCTATGATTGTTGCTTCTTTGATTTCATCAAACCCCGGAATCAAAATCGACCTGATGGGTTCTATGATATGGTCTTCAAGCGAACGCCCGATCAACCCATAATCTTCAGTAAAGAGCCCTGCCACCAAACCCCCTAGGTTTCCCCATTGCTTGATTCCTTTTTCCAAGGAAATATTGGTCTTTATCACCTTTCGGGAATCGGCTGTTTTGATTTCTATCTGAGGATGGATTACTGTTGCAAACAATTCTTTGGGTGTGGGGAGCGGCACTACATCCAAAGGATCATAACTTCTGACCAATGTAAATCCGCCATAAATCGCCGGAGCCACATTATCGGCATGGGCCACGCCACTCGCCACTTTTTCACCCTGCATCGCAAATGCGATCAGTTCTTGTTTTGTGAAAGGCCTACCCAGCAGTTCATTGACAGCCCAAACAGCCCCTGCCGCACTGGCTGCACTACTACCGATACCGCTGCCCGGTTTGATTTTCTTGTCTATTTCGATTTGAAAACCAAATTCGGTATCGAAGTCTTCAAGCAGGGCGATTATGGCCGCACCGGCCACATTCTTTTCTGCTTCAAGGGGGAGCTCTTGCCCAATGATCTTCGTGATTTTCACACCTTCTTGTGCTACCTTTCGCACCACCATCTCATCGCCCACCCCATCTAAGGCGAGGCCAAGTACATCAAACCCGCAAGAGATGTTGGCTATGGTGGCCGGACAGAATATTTTGATTTCTTCCATTCCTAAAAGTTTCCTATTCTGACAATATCGGCAAAAATGCCCGAAGCGGTCACATCGGCCCCTGCCCCTGCTCCTTTGATAATCAAGGGCTGCTCGATATATCTGTCAGTATAAAACAAAACAATGTTATCGCTTCCTTCCAGATTGTAGAAATCATGCCCCTCCGGAACGTGCTGCAATCCAACCTTTGCCTTACCATTTTCAAACTGCGCTACATATTTCAATCTGCACTTTTTTGAAGCCGCCTCCTCGAAAATCTTTTGAAAATGTGCTTCATATTTTATCAAGGATGCAAAAAAATCATCATTCGATGCTGTCTTCAAACTTTCTTGGGGCAAGAACGATTCGTTTTCGATATCATCAATTTCAAGTTGATATCCACTTTCCCTGGCCAAGATCAAAATTTTTCGCATCACATCGATGCCACTCAAATCGATTTTCGGGTCGGGTTCTGTATACCCACTTTCTTGGGCTTGCTTGACCACATCGTGAAAAGTGATGGCATTATTGAAATTGTTGAACACGAAGTTTAGACTGCCCGAGAGCACCGCTTGGATTTTATTCACCCTATCGCCCGAGGCGATTAAATGTTTCAGTGTATCTATAATGGGTAAGCCCGCGCCTACATTGGTCTCAAATAAGAACGGTGCATTGAATTCTTTTGATAACCGTTTCAATTCACCATAGTGACCATACCCTGAAGAGCAGGCTATCTTATTACAGGTCACTATTGAAATGCTTTCTTTTAGATAGCTACCATAACTATTGGCGACTTCTTCACTTGCCGTATTGTCGACCAAAATACTGTTTCGATAATTGAGCTTCTTAATCGTCTCGAGAAAAAGGTCTCGATCTGCTTTTTGTCCCTCAGATATGGATTGTTGCCAATTTTTTAGGTCCACCCCATCCTCATTAAAAACCATGGTACGCGAATTTGACAGACCGATGACCCGTACATTTAAGCGCAACTCTTTTTTTAAGTACTTCCCCTGTTTTTGCAATTGCGCCAACAATCGAGAACCAACGTTACCGACTCCGATGACAAAAAGATTAAGTTGTTTGACCTGTTCCTCAAAAAATTCTTCATGAAGTGTATTGAGGGCTTTTTTGACATCTTCTTTGGCAATGACCGCAGAAACATTCCGTTCTGAAGCGCCTTGGGCTATTGCCCTTATGTTCACATTGTTCTTGCCAAGCGCACTGAACATCTTGCCGCTGAGACCTTGATGGTTTTTCATATTGTCACCCACCAAGGCGATAATGGCCAAATCGCTTTCAACAATTACAGGTTTGATGCGTTTGGTATTGATTTCGAGCTCAAAGGCATCGTCGACGGCCTTGGCGGCCCTTTCAGCATCGTTATCGGCAATACCCACGCATATCGAATGTTCTGATGAGGCTTGGGTGATCAACACCACGCTTATGTTTTCAAGAAACAAGGTTTCAAAGAATCGTTTTGAAATACCCGGAATACCCACCATACCGGGGCCCTCAAGCGAAAGCAGTGTGATGTTCTCGACATGACTGATGCCTTTGACCGTTTTTCCCCCATTGTTTTGGTTTTTCGATATCAAGGTACCCGCATCTTCAGGAGCAAACGTATTCTTGATATGAATCGGAATGCCCTTGCCCAATACGGGCTGTATGGTCGGGGCATAGAGTACCTTGGCCCCAAAGTGCGAGAGTTCCATGGCCTCTTCAAAAGAAATATGCTCGATGCACTTTGCCTGCTTGACCAATTTGGGGTTCGCGGTGAACATACCACTGACATCGGTCCATATTTCCAATGCTTCGGCCTCTATTGCCCCGGCAAGAATTGCCGCCGTATAGTCAGAACCGCCCCGGCCCAAGGTGGTCGTCTTTCCAGATTTTGATGCGGCTATAAATCCCGGTAGCATGACTACCCGTTGTTCCATCCCATCAAGAAAATCCTTGCAGTTTTTCTGGGTCTCATCGAAAAATACCGCTGCCCTACCGTTTGTTTCATCGGTCACGATAAGTTCTCGACTATCTTTGAAAACAGCATCTAACCCTTCCCTCTTAAAATATTCGGCAATAATGAACGATGATAGCAGTTCGCCATGTGAAACAACCTTGTCAGACAGGCTAGGTGTAATTTCCCCAATCATAGCGGCCCCTTCCACCATAGACTCCAATGCATTCAAATCGGTCTTGACCTTGCCCAAAATGGCGCTCTGTTCTTTGGGTGGGAACAGTTTTTTGACCGTTTCGAAATGTTTCTTTTCAAGTGTTGAGAACAACTCTTTATACTTTGAATCGTTCTTTGAAGCAAGTTCTAAAGTCTCAATCAATAAATCGGTAATGCCGCCAAAAGCCGAAACCACTACCAACACTTTATCTGTCGCGGTATTGGCAACAATTGATTTTACGCGTTTTATGTTCTCTGCGTTGGCAACCGAAGTGCCCCCAAATTTCAATACTCTCATGATTCAATTCTTAAAATGGAAATAGTAAAAACAGGTTTTTGGACGGAATAATATACTAGCGCTACCCCAAAGGGGTGGTAGTGAAACCTGCTGTAGTGGTAGAAATCAATTGGTCTGAATGACGAAATGTATGTATGAACTCGGCTTGCATGGTTATGTTGAAGCTTCAAATGTAGTATTTTTGACCACCTTGTCAAACAACAAAAAGCATTTTTACGAATTAGGCACCGATATACCTCTAAATTTAACGAATGAAAATTTTTAGCGCAGAACAGATCTATAAAGCTGATGGGTTGACAATCAAGAATCAGCAGATAACAAGTGATGTGCTTATGGAGCGGGCGGCCATTGGGCTATTCGAATGGTTACATGAACGATTACAAGGCGCCTCGGTCAAAATTCATATCTTCTGCGGCATCGGCAACAACGGTGGCGATGGCATTGCACTGGCCCGGCATCTTCATGAGCACGGTTATGACGCTGTGGTGCATGTGGTCAATTACAGTGAAAAACGCTCAAAAGACTTTTTGATCAATCTTGAGCGGTTAAAAGACCGTAAATTATGGCCTGAATTTCTGAACGAAAAAAGCGTATTGCCAGAAATAGATGAAAACGATATTATCATCGATGCTATTTTTGGTATTGGACTGAACAGACCTCCTACCGATTGGGTCGCCAACTTGATCAAGCATTTAAATGCTTCGCGAGCTTTTACGCTCTCGGTCGATGTACCCTCCGGACTTTTTCCAGATAGGGTTCCTGATGATTTTGATGCTGTTGTACGGGCCAATTTTGTGTTGACCATACAAGCGCCCAAATTGTCATTTTTTCTTCCACAGACCGGAATTTTCATCAATCAATGGGAAATCATCGATATCGGAATGGACGGCCAATACCTTTTGGAAACCGAAACCGATTATGACTTCATTACAAGAGCTGAAATAATGCCCCTTTACATACCCCGTGAAAAGTTTGCCCATAAAGGCACCTATGGGCATTCGGTCGTTCTTGGTGGTAGCTATGGCAAAATAGGAGCTGTTGTGCTTGCTGCGAAAGCCGCCCTTGCCATTGGCAGCGGATTGGTAACTACTTATATACCCGAATGTGGTTACAAAATACTGCAAACGGCAGTGCCCGAAGCAATGGTCGTAACCGACGGTGAAGATGACTTTATCAACCATATAATCATTCCCTTTGAACCTTCGGTCATTGGTCTGGGAATGGGACTTGGCACAAAAAGCAACACCGTAAGTGCCATTGCGAAATTTTTCGGCAACAACAAGAAACCTCTCGTCATAGATGCCGATGGACTCAATATCTTGGCGAAGCATCCAGATTTGTTGAAAAAGCTTCCTCCGAAGACCATCTTAACCCCTCATGAAGGCGAATTAAGACGTCTGTTGGGTGATTGGAAAGATGATTTTGATAAGCTGAAAAAAGCACGGACATTCTCAAAAGCACATGACTGTGTCATGGTGGTCAAAGGTGCCCATACCGTTGTGATCTATGACGGGAAAGGGTATATCAACTCCACCGGAAATCCAGGTATGGCCACCGCAGGAAGCGGTGATGTACTTGCGGGAATGCTTACAGGGTTATTGGCGCAAGGATACCCGGCACCACATGCTGCCATTTTTGGTGTTTTTTTGCATGGTTTGGCGGGTGATCTGACAGCTTCAAAAAAGGGATATGAAGCAGTCACCGCCTTAGGTATAATCGATACTATCGGTGATGCTTTCGTGGCATTGTTCAATAGTGACATGGAAAATGCCAAAAAGAAAACTTCGGCAAAGTCTTAAAGCTTGCTTTTGCCCTTTTTGGCCTTGAGCCTTTTTTTGACCCAGACCACTGCATTTTCATATTCGATGAAGAACTCCATGTTCTTCTTATAGAAAAGCTTCTCTATTTTGAAGTTGTGCATATCGATTTCCTTTTTGGAAACGATGGCAAAAGCCTTCAAATTGTCAAGCCCCCTGAGGTAAGTATAGATAATCGGATCTATGGCGTATGAATTTTTTCTAAGGCTGATATACCCAAAGGGTCGGTTTCTGAAGTGAATTTCTGAAATCCCTATTATTTGATATGCCCTTTCTAAAGTCAAAGTGGCCCCTTCATCAAAACTCGAGACCATATAATTGTCGTAGACCTGAACAGTACCGATATCAAGCTGATATTCCTTTACTATTATGGCCTTTTTGTTAGACCCAATCTTCATTTCCATCTTCTATAGTGTCTCTGCGAATGTAAAGGGGTATAGATGTAAAGGAAAATAATTTAGATTAACAGTCAAAAAATCGTATATGGTGTCATAAAAGTGTTGCCAGCTCAAACAATTCTTACAAATAGCATTGAAAAGAAAACAAAAAAGCCCCATAAAAATGGGGCTTATATTACTGTGCTTTGGAAAAATCCCTTATTCGGTTTTCGAGGACTTTTTTGCCTTTTTGATTTTTATGGTCAACTCATCTTTCTTTTCGTCAAGATCCATGAAAATGCTATCGCCTTCTTCAAGGTTTGAGTTTACAATCTCTTCCGCTAAAGAATCTTCAATATATTTTTGAATGGCACGCTTCAATGGCCTTGCCCCATATTGCTTGTCAAAGCCTTTCTCGGCAATATAATCTTTGGCCTTGTCGGTCAGATCAAGGTCATAACCGATATCTTTGATACGCTTGTATAGTTTCTCGAGCTCAATATCGATGATTTTGTGGATATCTTCCTTTTCAAGGGGATTGAAGACGATCACATCATCTATTCTGTTCAAGAATTCTGGTGCAAATGCCTTTTTCAACGCATTTTCAATAACACTCTTTTGATGGCTATCGGCCTGCGCCTTTTTGGCAGCGGTACCAAAGCCCACACCCTGCCCAAAGTCTTTCAACTGTCTCGCCCCTATATTCGAGGTCATGATGATGATGGTGTTTCTAAAATCGATCTTACGGCCAAGGCTGTCGGTCAAATAACCGTCGTCAAAAACCTGTAAGAGCATATTGAACACATCGGGGTGTGCTTTCTCGACTTCATCGAGCAATATTACGGAATAGGGTTTTCTGCGAACCTTTTCGGTCAATTGACCGCCTTCTTCATAACCCACATAGCCAGGAGGCGCACCTACTAATCTAGAGATAGCGAACTTCTCCATATACTCGCTCATATCGATACGGATCAGGGCATCTTCTGAATCGAACAGTTCTTGCGCCAAAATTTTGGCCAATTGGGTTTTTCCGACCCCCGTCTGACCCAAGAAAATAAAAGAGCCAATAGGTTTGTTCGGATCTTTGAGTCCTGCCCTATTGCGCTGTATGGCCCTTGCCACTTTTATCACGGCCTCATCTTGGCCAATGACATGCCCTTTGATCAGGTTTGGCAACTCGGCCAGTTTATTGCTTTCGGTCTGTGCGATCCTGTTGACGGGCACACCGCTCATCATCGAGACCACATCGGCGACATTTTCTTCAGATACGGTCTCACGATGAAGTTTACTCTCTTCTTCCCAACGTTCTTGCGCAAGTGCCAGATCTTTCTCAAGCCGTTTCTCATCATCGCGCAGTTTGGCGGCCTCTTCATATTTCTGCTTCTTGACCACGCTATTCTTCAATTCACGAACCTCTTCAAGTTTTTGCTCGAGTTCAAGAATTTGTTTGGGCACGTCCATATTGACAATATGTACCCGTGAACCGGCCTCGTCAAGGGCGTCGATTGCCTTATCTGGCAAAAATCTATCGGTCATATAGCGATTGGTCAACTTAACACAGGCGATGACCGCATCATCGGTATAATTGACATTATGATGGTCTTCATACTTGCTCTTAATGTTCATCAAAATCTCAATGGTCTCCTCAACGGTGGTAGGTTCGACCATGACCTTTTGAAAACGACGTTCCAATGCCCCATCTTTCTCAATATACTGCCGGTACTCATCGAGTGTGGTGGCACCGATACACTGAATTTCTCCCCTTGCCAAAGCAGGTTTGAACATATTGGAGGCGTCAAGGCTGCCCGTGGCACCCCCTGCACCGACAATCGTATGTATCTCGTCTATGAACAAGATGATGTCATCGTTCTTTTCCAGTTCGTTCATGACCGCTTTCATACGCTCTTCGAACTGGCCACGGTACTTTGTTCCTGCCACTAAAGAGGCGAGATCCAATGTGACCACCCGCTTATTATAAAGTATTCGTGATACCTTTTTGTTGATGATTCGCAGTGCCAGACCTTCGGCAATGGCACTTTTGCCCACACCAGGCTCACCGATCAACAACGGATTGTTCTTTTTTCTTCTGCTCAAAATCTGCGAAACCCGCTCGATTTCCTTTTCACGGCCTACTACGGGGTCTAATTTGTTCTCTTCGGCCAGTTTGGTCAAATCACGTCCAAAATTGTCAAGTACGGGCGTTTTCGATTTTTTGCTTCCTTTTTGTGAGCTCCCCGTGCCAAAACCTGCATCTCTTGCATCTCCAGAATCTTCAGGATCACTGGGAAAAGATTCTGACTTGGGTGAATCTACATAGTCATCCTCACTGGTGATCATCGACTTGAACTGTTCTTTCACATTGTCATAGTCGACCTTTAGTTTGTGCAACAACTTTGTAGTGGGGTCATTTTCGTTACGAAGAATACATAGTAATAAATGTGCCGTATTAATCGAAGAACTCTGAAAAAGCTTGGCCTCTAAAAAGGTCGTTTTCAACGCTCTCTCGGCCTGTCTCGTCAAATGCAGGTTCTTTTTATCTTTTTGCGTGGTTCCGGCACCGGGATTTGCCGGACTCAATATTTCTACTTTTCTTCTCAGGTGGTCCAAGTCCACATCAAGGGCATCAAGAATATTGATGGCCTTGCCATTACCGTCACGCAACAGACCCAACATCAAATGCTCGGTGCCAATAAAATCATGGCCAAGCCTCAATGCCTCTTCTTTGCTATAGGCAATGACATCTTTTACCCTTGGTGAAAAATTATCATCCATAAATTTTCTTTTCAGCAATTAAAATTAATAAAAGTAACCATACTTAGGTCAAATACCATACCCTTATTCGATAAACTCTGTCGAAATGACGAAAAAAAGTGCTTTTTTGTGTTTTTTTAACGAGTGGACGACTCTAAAAATCAATAACATTTGATGTTGATAAAATTTTGAATAAAGTGTTTTTCGAATTCTGTCAAAGTGGTGAATTTGCGTATATTGCCCCGATGTTTTAACCTCAAAAATCATTAGGATTTTAGTATGGCTGAAGGAGAAAAATTGATACCTATCAATATAGAGGATGAGATGAAATCTGCCTACATCGATTATTCGATGTCGGTCATTGTGTCACGTGCCCTGCCAGATGTCAGGGATGGTCTAAAACCAGTTCATCGAAGGGTACTTTACGGGATGCACGAATTGGGTGTTCGTTCAACCAGTTCCCATAAAAAGTCGGCGCGTATCGTAGGTGAGGTACTGGGTAAGTACCACCCCCACGGCGACACTTCCGTTTATGATACTATGGTTCGTATGGCACAGGAATGGAGCCTACGCTACATGCTCATCGATGGCCAGGGCAATTTTGGATCCATCGATGGTGATAGTCCGGCGGCCATGCGATACACCGAGGCCCGGATGCGAAAAATCGCTGATGAGATGTTGGCCGATATCGACAAAGACACGGTCGATCACCAGTTGAATTTTGATGATTCGTTGGAAGAACCGACAGTGCTTCCCACCAAAATCCCGAATCTTTTGGTAAACGGTGCTTCGGGCATTGCCGTGGGCATGGCCACCAACATGCCACCACATAACCTTTCTGAAGTGGTCGATGGCACCATTGCCTATATCGACGACAATACTATCGAAATCGATGAGTTGATTCAGCATATCAAGGCCCCTGATTTCCCTACTGGGGGAATCATATATGGCTACGATGGTGTCAAAGAGGCATTTCATACCGGTCGTGGCAGAGTGGTCATGAGGGCCAAGGCGACCTTTGAAGAGGTTCAAGGAAGAGAATGTATCATCGTAACCGAAATACCTTATCAGGTAAACAAGGCCGAAATGATCAAAAAGACGGCAGACCTTGTCAACGATAAGAAAATTGAGGGTATTTCGACCATTCGTGATGAGTCTGATCGAAAAGGTATGCGCATTGTCTACGTGTTGAAACGTGACGCAATACCCAACATAGTGCTCAACATGCTGTACAAATATACGGCACTCCAGTCTTCATTCAGTGTCAACAATATTGCATTGGTGAAGGGTAGGCCTCAGTTGTTGAACTTAAAGGATATCATACACCATTTTGTGGAGCATCGTCACGAAGTGGTTGTGAGAAGAACCCAGTTTGAACTCAAAAAAGCTGAAGACCGGGCCCATATTTTGCAGGGTCTCATCATCGCTTCTGATAATATTGACGAGGTAATCGAGATCATTAAGGCTTCCTCAAATGTTGAAGAGGCCAGAAGCAACCTTATCAAACGCTTCAAACTGACCGAAGTTCAGGCCAAGGCCATCGTTGAGATGCGATTGCGCCAATTAACGGGACTTGAGCAAGATAAGCTTCGCGAAGAATATGACGAGCTTTTAAAGACCATAGAAGACCTCAAGGATATTCTGGCCAAGAAAGAACGCCGAATGAATATCATCAAAGAAGAACTTCTTCAGGTAAAGGAAAAATATGGTGACGACCGTAGGTCTGAAATCAATTTTGCAGGGGGCGATCTCAGCATTGAGGACATGATTCCCGATGAGCAAGTGGTCATTACCATCTCGCACGCCGGATACATAAAACGTACTCCCCTTTCAGAATATAAGACACAGAACCGCGGTGGAGTCGGTCAAAAGGCTTCCTCTACTCGAAATGAGGATTTCTTAGAGCATCTTTTTGTGGGCACCAATCATCAATATATGCTCTTTTTCACCCAAAAGGGAAAATGCTTCTGGATGCGCGTCTTTGAAATTCCCGAAGGAAGTAGAACTTCAAAGGGAAGGGCCATTCAAAACCTGATCAACATTGACCAAGACGATAAGGTCAAAGCCTTTATCTGTACCCGTGACCTAAAAGACGAAGATTATGTGAACTCGCATTACGTCATTATGGCCACCAAAAAAGGTACGGTCAAAAAAACATCTTTAGAGCAGTATTCGCGTCCACGACAAAATGGTATCATCGCTATTTCGATTCGTGAAGATGATGAACTGTTAGAGGCCAAATTGACAACCGGTACCAGCCAAATTCTCTTAGGCCTTAAATCGGGCAAGGCGATTCGCTTTGAGGAAAGCAAAACACGGCCCATGGGTCGTAACGCGGCGGGTGTTAGGGGTATCTCCCTAGCCCATGAAAATGATGAGGTCATAGGCATGATCTCAGTGCATAATTTTGAAGATGACATCCTTGTTGTATCTGAAAATGGATATGGTAAGCGATCGACCATCGATGATTATCGCATTACCAATAGAGGTGGCAAAGGGGTAAAGACCATATCGATTACCGAAAAAACCGGTAATTTGGTGGCCATAAAAAATGTCAGTGATTCCGATGACCTCATGATCATCAACAAATCGGGCATTGCCATTCGAATGAGTGTTGAAGATCTTAGGGTAATGGGGCGTGCGACCCAAGGGGTCAAATTGATAAATCTGAAAGACAGTGATTCTATCGCGGCGGTGGCCAAAGTGATGAAAGATGAAGATGCGGTTGATGATACCGAACTGCGCAATATAGAGGTAAAAGGCGAAGATGGCATGGCTCTTGATGAAGGTAAAGACGAAACTGAAAAATAAACAAACTAAATACTAAATTGCATTACTGATGAAAACTCGAATTTTAATAGCACTCACTGTATTGGCAACTACAGTGGGCTTTGCACAGAAAGATGAAATAAAAGCTGCTGAAAAAGCCATGAAAAATGGTGATGCCGCTACGGCCAAGGCAGCTTTGGAAGGAGCCGCCTCAACCGTTGACGGGGCCGATGCCAAATTGCAGGCACACTACTACTTTGTCAAAGGAAATGTATATGCCGATTTGGCGCAAAAAGGAGACACAGGTGCCTTCGAACCCGCCATTGAAGCTTATCAGAAAACTATTTCTGTAGAAGAAGAAAGCGGTAAAGCCAAATATTCAAATGAGGCCAAGCAAAAGCTTTCGCAGATGACCTCTGATCTGGTCAATGCGGCAGTTGCTGACAATAACAATAAGAAATTCAAAGAAGGTGCCGAAAAACTCTATATGAGCTTTAAGCTTAGCCCTACTGACACCATCTATCTTTATTATGCGGCCAGTAGTGCGGTAAATGGCGCACACTATGACGAGGCGTTGGCCTACTACAATGAACTAAAAGAGCTGAACTATGACGGTTCAGAAACAAAATATTCTGCAACCGAGATTGCAAGTGGCGAGACTGTTGAGATGGCCGCACAAGAATACGACCTTTACAAAAAGTCGAATGCGTACAAAGATTTCAAGGAAGAAAAGACTCCTTCAAAAAAAGCGGAAATCGTCAAGAACATTGCCTTGATCTATCAACAGCAGGGCAAAAATGAAGAAGCCTTGGCGGCTTATGAAGATGCTATCAAAAGTAATCCTGATGACGTGAACCTTGTCTTGAACAAAGCAAACCTCTATTACACCATGGGCGACAAAGACAAGTTTAAGGAGTTGATGGCCGAAGCATCTGCAATGGCTCCTGACAATCCTGATCTTCTTTATAATATTGGCGTCATCAATATGGAGCAAGGAAATATTGAGGAAGCCCGTGATGCCTATAAAAAAGCACTCGCAGTCGATCCTAGTTATGTGAATGCATTGTTGAACCTTTCAACCACTTATGTAAACGAAGGCAATGCCCTTATCGATGAGATGAACAGTTTGGGTACTTCAAGGGCCGATACCGAACGATATGAAGAATTGAAGCAGAAAAAGGACGATTTGTTCCAAGAAGGTGCAACGGTTTTGGAAGAGGCCCTTAAGGCAAATCCCGATAACGAAAGCATTCTTACCCAGTTAAAGAATATTTATGGCGCCTTGGGCGACACTGAAAACTTCATGAGAGTCAAGAAGTTGTTGGGCGAATAGTATTTTCTCTAATTATTTTAAAAAAGGGGTCTTGACCAAAAATCAAGGCCCTTTTTATTATGCTATTTTCTTGATCACCCTAAGTTGATGGGTATATCTATTGATTTCGGTGTTGAAAATGCCTGTATGGTCCAATCTATCGATTCTCACCCTACCGTTGACATGAATGATGTAATTGTCGGGCAAAATGATCCCGACATGATCGATCCTGGCTTCCTTATCATCAAAAAAAGCGAGGTCGCCCGGCTCACTCTCCTCAATGAAACTAAGGGCTTGGCCTTCTCTAGATTGTTCTTCAACATCCCTTTTCAATTGATATCCATTAATTCTGTACACCATTTGTGAAAATCCGGAAGCATCGACCCCAAAGGGGGTCTTGCCACCACTGAGAAACGGCGCATTCAAATAGAGCAAGGCGGTTTCGACCAAGTTTTTCTTTTTCTTGGCACCCTGCACCGCATTGCCCTCAAAGTGGTGCTTCAACAATTGGCTTCCACTGGTAATCGAACCGAACAAAATGGGCATCAAGCTTTGATTGGAAAGAGCTATATGCGCTATAAGGTCTTGCGACAGTTCTTCCGCCCCAGAGGTCAATCCTTTATATTCATCTTCAGTAATTTCACGGTATTGCCCGTTTTCGACCCATCCTTCATGGTGGTCATAGGCGTTACGGATCTTCGACCACTTTTTTTGCTGTTCCAAAACTTTAAAGCCTTCCCCATAAAGCAATTGCGAGGTCATTTCGGCCATGTATTCTTTATCGGCCCTAACGGGAACAATACTTAAAGGACAGATACCGTACTTCATGAAAGCTGGCGCTGCATTTATCGTTCAATAACCATTGCAGAAGCGCCACCTCCACCATTGCATATCGCCGCTGCACCTTTTTTGGCATTTTTCTGCTCAAGAACGTTCAACAACGTGACCAATATTCGAGCACCTGAACAACCCAGTGGGTGGCCTAAAGAAACGGCCCCACCGTTTACATTGACATTTTCATCGGTTAGCCCAAGAAGTTTGATATTGGCGAGACCCACTACCGAAAAAGCCTCATTGAACTCAAAATAATCTATGTCTCCGATCTTTAGGTCAGCCTTTGCCAGCGCTTTTGGCAATGCCTTCGCTGGCGCTGTGGTAAACCATTTGGGTTCTTGGGCCGCATCGGCATAACTGACAATCTTGGCCATCGGCTTTATGGAAAGCTCTGCAGCCTTTTCGGCACTCATGAGTACCAATGCTGCAGCACCATCATTGATGGTAGAAGCATTCGCTGCCGTGACTGTGCCTTCTTTTGAAAAAGCTGGGCGTAAGTTCGGAATCTTATCCATCTTCACGTTCTTGTATTCCTCATCCTCCGAAACGACAATGGGTTCTCCCCTACGCTGCGGGACCTCAACAGGAATGATCTCATCTGCAAACTTACCTTCATTCCAAGCCTTTGCAGACCTCTCATACGATTGAATCGCAAAAGCATCTTGCTCTTCCCTAGAGAAATTATGTTCAACCGCACAGGCATCGGCACATACACCCATCGCATGTTGATCGTAGACATCGACCAAACCGTCTCTCTGCATTCCATCGACCAAAGTGGCGGGGCCAAATTTTTGGCCGTTCCGCATATGCACATAGTGGGGTATTAGGCTCATACTCTCCATACCTCCGGCCACAACAATATCGGTATCGCCCAATGCAATGGATTGGGCAGCTTGCATCACCGCTTTCATGCCTGAGGCACAAACCTTATTGACCGTGGTACAAGGTACTGTATCAGGAATTCCGGCATATAGGGCCGCCTGGCGTGCCGGGGCTTGGCCCGTACCGGCCTGTACCACATTGCCCATTAATACTTCATCTACCGTCTCAGGCTTTATTCCCGCTTTTTCAAGAGCGCCTTTAATGGCAATTGCACCCAATTTAGGGGCAGGAACACTAGAGAGCGCGCCCATAAAACTTCCAATCGGGGTTCTTACGGCAGATACGATGACAACATCTTTCATAACCTAGTTTTGACTGCTGCGAAAATACAAATTTAATGTCAGGCGATTGACATTCTTATCTTTTGAAAACCCTATCCTATATTTTTCTATTTTTGAAGCACACTGCTAAAAGATGGGAAAGACTTTAGATGGCTTTTACAAGAACCAATCGGTTATTTACAAGTATTTTCTTTATGTCGTATCGGCTGCCCTTATCGTTTTCTTTTTTCCCAGAGGGGGAAAATTCAAATATGAATTTCAAAAAGGAAAACCATGGCAATACGAAAACCTATACGCTCCGATCGACTTTACCATCAAGAAAACAGATGAAGAAATAGCGGAAGAACGGCAAGCCATACGCGACAGTGAGGTGGTATATTATTCTTTTGACGATCAAATCTTTCAAGATGTCTTATCAGATTTTGAGAAGGGTCTCAGAAACACGAAAGATCAAGGTAGTCTGACCAATAGCCAATACAACCGTTTTTTTGCAATCGGCAGTGAACTGCTTGACCAAGTGTATGAAAATGGGATTTTTCCTTCACTTCCCACTAGCGGTACGGTGGCTTTGGTCAAAGACAACCAAGCCCAGACTTTGGGCAGCATATTTATTAGAGATGTGCAAAAAGCCGAAACGTTCATTCAAGCCGAGATCAATGACCAAAATCTTGGTGTGGGATCTGGCATATTGTACCAAGCCCTTACCGGGGTTCTTAGACCCAATGTGCTGCTCAATGAAGAGCTCACACAAAAAGCATTGCAAGAAGAACTTTCACAGATATCCATTACCAGGGGTGAGGTCTCGCAAGGCACCTTGATCATAGCCAAAGGTGAAGTGGTCGAGTCTCAAAATTTAAAAATGCTCACTTCCTTAAAAGAAGAGTTTGAGTCAGAGCTCTGGAAAGGCGACAATTTTTATTATATCATGTTCGGCTATGCGGTATTGGTCGCCTTGGTATTGATGATGCTCTTTTTGTTCTTGAAGAAATATCGACCAGAAATATATGCCAACGATAACAAGGTGACCTTTATTTTTTTCAATGTCATCTTGATGGTCTTCGTGACCACTTTGGTGGTCAAGACCAATGAGGCCTATGTTTATGTGGTACCGCTCTGTATTCTGCCGTTGATTCTCAAAAACTTCTTCGATGCAAGATTGGGGCTTTTCGTTCATGTGCTCACCATTCTGATATTGGGTTTTGTGGTGCCCAACAGCTTTGAATACATCTTTTTGCAAATAATAGCGGGCATTGTCACCATACTTACCGTTTCGGAACTATATAAAAGAGCCAATCTTTTTGTATCGGTCGGTCAAATCACGCTGATTTATATTGTGGGATATTTTGCCTTTCACATCATTCATGAGGGAAATATCAGTGGAATTGAATGGATAACCTTCGGAATCTTTCTGTTAAACGGCATGATCACCCTATTTGCCATGCCACTTATATACCTGTATGAAAAAATCTTCAAGTTGGTTTCAGATGTTTCGTTATTGGAGCTCTCAGATACCAATTCAAAACTTCTGAAAGAATTGGCAAACAAAGCTCCGGGCACCTTTCACCACTCACTACAAGTGGCCAATCTTGCCGAAGCCGCCGCCAATGAAATACGGGCCAATGCCATGTTGGTCAGGGTGGGCGCGTTATACCATGATATTGGCAAAATGAACCGGCCTACTTTTTTTACCGAAAATCAGACGACAAATGCAAATCCGCATGACGACATGCCGCCTAAAGAAAGTGCAAAAATCATAATCGACCATGTGATTGAAGGTATAGAAATAGCTCGGAAAAACAAGATTCCCGATAGGGTCATTGATTTTATCAGAACCCATCACGGCACTACCTTGGTCTATTATTTTTATAAAAAGCAGCAAGAAATGGATGAAACTGCCAAGGATTCTGATTTTAAATATCCCGGCCCCATTCCATTCTCAAAAGAAACAGCAATATTAATGATGTCAGATGCAGTTGAAGCAGCTTCAAAAAGTCTCAAAGAACCTACGTATCCCATCATCGACAATTTTGTTGAGAAAATTGTGCAAGGCCAAATTGCGGCCAATCAATTCTTAAACGCCAATATCACTTTCAAAGAAATTGAAGCGGTCAAAAAGGTCTTGAAGAAAAAGCTCACCAATATTTACCATTTAAGGGTAGAATATCCAGAGTAGATCGTTAAAGAATTGAAAAACAAGGAGGTTTTTCTGGTTTAATATGCTAACTTTAGTTAGGCTTAAAAGTATTCCTTCTATAACTAATAGTAAAACTATGAAAAAAAGGTTCCTGCTCACAGCTTGCTTCGTTTTTGGCTTTTTTCTTCTTGCACAATCTCAAGCCCATGGTCCCCAAGCTGAATTATCACGTTCTTTTCACCAAGCTAAACCGTTCTACCAGAATACACAGAAAGATTCGCTCGCCATATGGCGTGAACAGGTTCTTTTACATACAGATTCAGAAGTATACAAACCTAAAGAAACCCTTTTTTTTAAAGCTTATGTGCTTACAGGACCCAAACAATTGCGCATAAGTGCAAGCACCGTGCTTCGTGTAGAGCTTTTAGATACCAAAGGCAATCTGGTCATTGACCAATACCATAGAATTGAAAAGGGTTCTACGGATGGCATCATCGAGCTCCCCAAAAAAATCGATGACGGCAAATATTACCTAAGGGCCTACACCCGTTGGATGTTGAACTATGGGGAAGAAAGCCTTCCTGTAAAAGAAATCTTGGTCTCAAAATCAAAAAAAGGGGAAGATTATAAGAACCGATCGATAAGCATCGTCGCAGAAGGTGGTCACTTCGTGACCGGCCTTGAAAATAGAGTCGTTATATCAGACAGTGACGGAGGTGCCATTAACGGAGCCATTATTGATGAAAAAGGCATGTTGGTGGCCCAGGTGATGGATTATGGCAGTGGTTTGGCAACTTTTACATTTGTGCCGGGCGAAGGTGAAACCTATTATTTTGAAAGACGTGAAGGAGAAAAAATCAGGTTGGCACCATCCCTAGAAGAGGGAGCAGTACTTCATGCCAGTAACATTAATGATGAAAAAATACAGGTCAGGGTCGGTATCACAGAAGGTTTACAGGATGGAACATATTACCTTAAGGGCACCAATAAAGACAAGGAGTATATAACATCTGAAATCAAGTTTGATAATAACAAAGACTTTGTCGAGGTAGATATCAAAAAAGAAGGTCTCCCCGAAGGTTTGTTACATCTAACCTTGGTCGATGCATATGACCAAATATGGGCGGAAAGACCCTTTTATATCGGTGAAAAAAATCTTAGGTTTAGCTTTGTCGAAGAATCCCGGCCCATAGAAGAAGGCAAGCGAAAGGTTCGTTATAAATTACGGTTGATCGATGTTGAAGGCAATCCTGTTTCTTCTGAGGTCATGGTAAGCATTAAAAATGTTGACAACATCGCTGATGCGATGGCACAGGCAAGCGATGAACGAGGTATTAGTTTTTTGAAAGATCTCAAGGTTTTGGCCCAACGCTTTCCTGAAACAACATCAATGGCCCCCGAAAACGAGTTACCCGATCAAATCAGCTATTCTTTTCAAAATGGTTTGGAATTCTATGGTCAGGCCTATGATTTGAACAATAGCCTGTTGGCCAACGACAAGATCCAAATTTTTATCAAAGACAAGAAAGATATTGAAGTAAGGGAAGTTGACACCAATTCAAAAGGCCTGTTTACTCTAACAGGGCTTCAATTTGAAGGCGAGGTGACCATGACATTTAGAAGAGAGGGTAAAAACGTCAAAGAACAATTGGTAAAGGTAATTCCCTATCGATATGAGTTACCCAAGCTACAAATGGACAAAGGAGCGGTCGTTGAGGCCCGTGAACAAGTTCAGCAAAGCGGACAGATGATACCCCAAAAACGATTGTCAGACTTTGATTTTGAAGACAAGCCTTCCAATTTGATTGCTTTGGAAGCCGTTACCTTGATCGGGCAAAGAAAGTTGGGCAAAGTTTCGGCATCGGTGTACGGCATTGAACCAAGCAGGGTGGTCTACCAAAATCCTGAACGACCAAAAACCTTGCCCGAACTGTTCTTGGGCATTCCGGGGGTATATGTTTCCGGACTGGGAGATTTAAACCCCTCTTTGGTACTACCAGCTATGGCAGGCGCTGGGCCCGTGTTATGGGTAGTAGATGGTTTTCCCCTAAGTCAAGATTCGTATTACGCTCCCCCATTAGGGGCGGCCACATCATCTGCAAGTGATTTTATATCATTTGGAAATGACATTGATAATTCTGCATCATCAGGCACGCAGCCGAGCAAGTTAAGGGAAGTGATGGACATGGTTCCATTTTCTGATGTAGAGCGCATTGAACTGCTTTTTGGGGCCAACGCCGCCATATACGGAACCCGGGGCTCGGGCGGGGTGATTATGATCTACACCAACCAAGGTGCCTATTCAACGGAGTCTGTAAATAGAAATGAAGCACAGATCACTTTTGAAGGGTTTCAACCCCCTATTGACGTGGAAGATTACTTTGCTTCAAAAAAAAGAAAATCATCAAAGACCAAAAGCCTTTCAACTTTATATTGGAACCCCACTTTAAGAACAGATGAAAATGGAGAGGCTTCCCTAGAGTTCATTGTTCCCAAAAATCTCAAAAGTGTGCTTTTAGATGTCAAGACCATAACCCCAGAGGGCAAAAGAGGCACTTTGAGTTCTTTATCAAGATTATAGCCAAATAATTAAAAAAATAATTGCTTCCTTACAATTGAAAAAGTATTTTTGCATCCGCTTTTTAGCGGAGTTCGTTTAAATATTGGAGAGGTGCCGGAGTGGTAACGGAGCAGATTGCTAATCTGTCAGCGCGTAAGTGCTGCCCGGGTTCGAGTCCCGGTCTCTCCGCCAGAGTGAGCTAAGAAAGGCCCACAGACCAGCTGGCCCTTTTGCCAAAATGTCGACAAGGCATTTTATAACGCTCAGTACGGGGTGTAGCGTAGCCCGGTTATCGCGCCTGCTTTGGGAGCAGGAGGTCGCAGGTTCGAATCCTGCCACCCCGACAAAAACAACCGGACAAAGTGTCCGGTTTTTTGTTTTATTTTTAAATATCTATGGTCGCGTAGCTCAGCTGGATAGAGCATCTGCCTTCTAAGCAGACGGTCACAGGTTCGAATCCTGTCGCGATCACGAATGAACCAACAAAAAGGTTGAAACCAAAGCAAGCGAAACCAATAGCTTGCTTTTTTGTTTTGCGCAGGTTACGGTTTCTTTTTGTTGGTTCTCAACGCGGAGCGTTGCAGTGATGACCTCGCTCAATCCTGCCGCGATCACAACACTCAAAAAACCACGCGGAAGGCGTGGTTTTACATTTTATGGAGCGTTGAAGGCCACCGCCTTCATAAGCGAGGTAAAATGTGAAAATACAGAGCACTGCTCTGTGGTTTTTTATTTGCAACCCCGGGCGCCAAGGAAGAACAAAGTTAATCCTTCCTTAATCACCAGTAAAATAAGGGGGAAGCCTTCAAACCTATCCGGAGGCTTTGGATTTATAAATATTAATGAGCTTTTGAAATTTTAACATTTTTATTTCTTAACTCTCAAAAAATGAGAGTGTAGTTGAACATCTTTACCATGAAATCAAAACAGCGCGCAAGAGAATTCTTGGTTTTGGTTAAAAGAACAATGTTAAATATTAAAACAAATTAAATGGAAAATTTTGGACTTGAAGAATTGAATGATCCAGCCCAAAAATCTCTTGAAGGAGGTTCTTGGTTAGGTAGAGGAATTGGTTGGGTTTTAGGAGCTGCAGTAAGGTACGGAGGACCTAATGGAGCGATAACCGCACACACGGATATGATAGTCTATTTTGCACAGAAATAAAATTTTAGTCATGGAAAATAATATGATTGAATTAAGCAGTAAAGAGGCCGTAGAACTAAATGGTGGAGGTTGGTTATATGATCTTTATCGAATAGTTATGGCAGAAGCCAATGATTTTGTAGGCGGTTTTAAGGATGGATTAAACAATGGCATTAAATAAAACTCGTCCTTCTCTATCAGAGTATAGAAAAATCGTCCAGAAAAAATATTCTGGACGATTTTTACTTACTTATTGATTTTAGATTTGAGATTTTATTAATTAATGATTATGTAATTCTTTTAAATCAACTCTAGATTCCAGTAAGTATATTCGAATTTCAGTGTCCCAGATGTTAGAATTTTTATTTACTAAAAATAGTTACAAAGGGGTTTAAGCTTTTTACGATATTTTAAAACTTACTTTGCTATTAAATGGAAGGGAAACTAAGCAGTAAAGGCTGGAAACACCTCATTTTATTCGTACTTCCCTATCTTCTTTTTGTGGGTAGCTTCCAATACTTGGGAATTTTCCTATTGGGGGTTGAAAACAATATGCTGAAAGCCCCTTCTTTATTACAGTCTATTGTGTTGGCCTTTTTGGGCGCTATCGGAACTTTTTTGGTGCTATTCATTTTCATGAAATATGTGGACAGAAGGCCATTTATCGATGTGGGGTTTCGAAATCAGAACATATATTCTTCAATTTTTGTTGGCCTTTTATTAGGGTTTTTTGCCCTCGCTTCTGGTCTCTTGATAAGTATAGAATTTGAACAGTTACAAATAACTCAAATAGACTTTTCAAGTTCGAAAATTCTCCAATCCATAGTTTTGTTTTTGATTATCGCAATTACTGAAGAGACTTTGTTTAGAGGTTATGTTCTTCGCAACTTGACATGGTCATTTGGCCCATATATTGGACTAATTGTTTCGGCAATCTTGTTTGCTTTGATGCATGGTTTTAATCCGAATATTAATCTAATAGGGTTATTAAATCTTTTTTTAGCCGGACTGCTGCTTGGACTATCATATCTTTTCAATAAAAATCTGTGGTTGCCGATATCACTTCATTTTAGCTGGAATTTTTTTCAATCTCTGTTTGGATATAATGTGAGCGGGCAAAATTCTTATTCGCTTATTGAATTTAAGGTAATTGAAGCGAACCTTGTAAATGGAGGGGATTTTGGTTTCGAGGGTTCAATTTTTGCCACTGTGATTCAAATACTTCTTATTGCCCTGATTTATTTTTATTATCGAAAAGTATATGGGAAAACATCTTAAGGGGTGACTAAATCATTAACCTCATCTAATACTGAATCATCAAAGTCCTTTAGGTAAATCCCTGTAGTTTTTAACGAATGGTGGCTTTCACCAATCACCGGTAGCCGAACACCTAGATATTTGGCAATTGTGGCCCAAGAATGACGTATAGAGCAGGTGTCAGATTTGATTCAATTCACGCATCTCTAGCTATGACTTTTAAAAAGTTTATGTACTCTTCTTCAATGGGAATTATACGCTATGAACTTTTCATTACTTCCATCATAGTTGGCTAAAAACAAAAACTCGGCTGGCCTTTTTTCCTTTGGGTAATATCTAACTATGACTTTCAGCTCTGCTGTCAATTTAACTGAAATCGAATCACTTTTGGCGTAATGGAATACTCTTTAAAATTTACATCAATATTTTGTTAAGTACGTCAACTTATCCTATCAATTTTTCATATTTGGCAATATTTGAATACATTTATTATTATCAAAGGTCTGGCCAATGCCCAAAGACAATAGCCAAACAAACAAGCTTCTTATAGCGGAGGTAAGAAATGGTAACAAGAGAGCTTTTCGAAGATTATTCGAGCTCTATTGGGAACCGATGCTCTCCAAAGCCCATGCTATTGTAAGGGATAAAAATGTTTCCAAAGACATTGTACAAGAAGTATGGATCAATCTGTGGCATCTTGGTTCAGATATTCAAATTTCGAATTTAGAGGCATACCTGTTCAGAGCGGTACGAAATGGCTGTTTTAAATATTATCGGGATAAAAAATTTGATGAAACCCAAATAGAAATCATTGAAAATCTGCGGCCACCTTCCCAGCCAGAAATTTTGCAACAATTTGATTTGGATGAGACCCAAAATCGTATCAAAAGGTCATTGGAGAACCTTCCCCCAAAATGTAGACAAATTTTTGAATTAAGCCGAATCGAGCAATATAGCAATGATGAAATAGCTGATTATTTGGGTATATCGAAACGGTCAGTCCAAAATAACATATCCCTAGCTTTAAAATCACTTCGGCATACCCTTTCCATTTTTTTGTTCTTCTTGGTCTAGTTGTGTGAACTGAACTCGGTTAGACCTGAAAATTCACGGATTTCCTAAATCCTATTTTGTTAAAAAAATGTTAAAATGCTATTTTTTAGGTGAACATCGGTTCCGTTATGGTTCCCATTTATATAGTGCAATAGTTTATGCAGGAAAAAGAATTCAGAAGATTAATGGAGAAATCCATCAATGGTTCCCTTACCAAGGAAGAAGAGGAATTACTTCAAAAATTTCAGGAAGAGCTGGGTAAGACGAGTGAACCTCCCATATATAATGAACAGGGAAAGGCCCAGATGCGCGAGTCTATGTGGAAGGTCATAGAGAATCGTACTGGACCCAAACCGAAGAAGAAAATAAATTGGAGGGCAGTTTCAGTTGCCGCCATATTTATAGGGGCAGTGGGGTTGATGAGTTTGTTTTATTTGACAACTGATCAAAAAACGAATGAAATACCCCAGAATGCCATAACACTTGAGCTTGAAGACGGGACCATCAAGATTATTGAAGAGGGCGAGACCGCCGACATATTGAATTCTAAGGGGGGCAAATTAGGAAGACAAGACAAGAACGTATTGATTTATGATAAGTCAAGTATTAAAACGGAATTGGTTTATAATACTTTGACCGTACCCTATGGCAAAAGATTTGAGATTTTGCTATCAGACGGTACCAAGGTTCATTTGAATTCAGGATCATCCATTAAATACCCAACTCAGTTTCTGGAAGGAATGGAACGGCAGACCTTCATAACAGGAGAGGCATTTTTAGAGGTGGCCAAAGATTCACTACATCCATTTGTGGTCAATGCAAATGAACTGAACATAAAAGTATTGGGTACACAATTCAATGTGCACGCCTATCCGGAAGACACCGTCTCTGAAGTCGTCCTTGTTGAGGGTTCTGTAGGCCTTTATGCAGCGAATGCAAATGATGTGGGTACTGAAGGTATCACTTTGGTGCCTGGTGATATGGGGAGCTTTTCCAAGGAAGATCATGAGATTTCCACCTCTAAGGTAATTACCGATATCTATACCTCATGGATGGAAGGGGAATTGGTCTTTAGAGACATGCCGTTTGGTAACATGGTCAAAAAACTTGAACGGCACTATGATGTAACCATCATCAATGAGAATAAAAAAATATCCGATGAGAGGTTTAGTGCAAGCTTTAACAAAGTAAGCATTGAAAGGGTCTTTAAAAATTTAAGTATCTATCATGGAATAGAGTATGAAATTAACGATAGAACAATAACTATTAAATAACAACCAAAAACCAAAAGTCAATGAAATAAAACTTAAAAACTAACAACAAAAGATCACCATAAAAAAATCGGAAAATGCTGGAACATTTCCCGATTTAAAGATGTGATCATAAAGAAACTTTATTAATCACGTAAAAACACTATAAAAGTATGAAAAATCTTCTTTGGAGAACTAGAAGCTCATCATTCTTATTCAAATATGACTTAAAGATGAAAATCAGTACGCTGCTTCTGTTCATGGCCATTTTTACCATGCAGGCCAACTCATATTCACAGGGTAACAGCGTAACACTTGATTTAGAGAATGTTTCTGTCAAACAACTGATTGACGAAATAGAGAACAGCACAGATTTCAGGTTTGTTTACAGGACCAGGGATGTAGATGTAGATCGTTTGGTCACCGTAAAGGTGAAAAAGAGGTCCATTGCAACTGTTCTAAAACAAGTTTTTGGCAACACCAAAACAGCATTTGCAATAGAGGAAATAGATAACCCAGACGAGACAGATAGATTGATCCATCTTGTAGCGCGAAAATCCTCCCCAAAAAAAAATGACGATCCGGTCATCAATAGCACACCAGCCCTTCAGTTGACGGTAACCGGTACCGTGGTTGACGAAAATGGTCGGCCATTACCGGGGGCAAGCGTTGTGGAAGTGGGAACCACAAACGGGGTAAGCACCGATTTCGATGGCAATTATTCGATCGAACTATCAGGTGCCGAAGCAATTCTTGAATTCTCATATTTAGGATATACAACACAAGAAGTGACATTGAATGGACAGACCCGGTTAGATGTGCAATTACAACCCGATACGAGCCGGCTTGAAGAAGTAGTAATTATAGGTTATGGAACTACGACCAAAGAGAAATTCAATGGGGCGGTTTCCAAAGTAGAAACCGAAAAACTCAATAACTTTTCCTCAGCCAACTTTGAACAGGCCCTGTCTGGTAATATAGCCGGTGTTCAGGTTGTGGGAAATGGAAAGAACCCCGGAGAGAATTCGGTAATTCAAATACGGGGTCTGAGCACACTGACCGCAGGCACGAATCCCTTAATCGTTGTAGACGGTAATCCACTTACTGAAGGTTCTTCCTTTAGTTCTATTAGCACCCAAGACATTGAATCTGTCAATATTCTTAAAGATGCCGCATCTGCCTCTATTTATGGTTCTAGGGCTTCGAACGGGGTAATATTGATTACGACCAAAAAAGGAAGACAGGGAAAAATGGAGGTCACTTATGATACCTATTATGGTTTTCAAGACCGGGTAGATAAATTTCAATTGGCAGATGCTTATGCAACTGCCCAGTTTGATTTTGATGCACGAAACTTTGGCTATATTTCTGGAGGCCCAAACAGAAGTATAAATGATGATAATGCCACTAGAGATGCAAATGGGGGCGGTAAGCGAAGTAGGATACAGCCGTTTTTGCAAGGTTACCTAGATGGTCAACCCGGCCTGACCAATACAGATTGGACGGATGCCGTATTTCGAACAGCTGCACAACAGAACCACTATCTCAATCTTAGGGGTGGAACTGAAAAAACCGATTATTCCATTTCATTTGGTTATTTAGACCAAGATAACATTATCATTTCATCAGATTACAAGAGGTACACTTCAAACATCCAAGTGAATACTCAAATCAGCGACCGCATCAGATTTGGGGTGACATCCAATATATCTCTAGTGAATTCAAATCCGACTGGCGAGCGTGGATGGTCAGCCCATGATACCGATCCCCTTGATCAACCAGATCCGGCCTACTCTGTTGTCTTAATGCATCCTTATTATCCCATCTTCAACTCAGATGGTTCTTTTGCCATTGCCAATCAGATCGACGACAATAATGATAATTGGGATGGACCAATTTCCGAAAACATTATTGCCAAGGCAGAGCTGACCGATTTTTTTGAACGTCGGTTCAGGGTTTTCGGGAGCACCTATATAGAAGTGGACATTTGGAACGGCTTAAAGTTCAAGACTTCTTTCGGCGGTGATTACAACAGTACTTTCTCAGAATTTTTTGCCCCTTCAAGTATTGGAAACTATAGGACACCGGTCGCCAATAGCTTGACCCAAGCCTTTGAAAACAACGATAGAAGAGAAAACTATATCACCGAAAACCTATTGACCTTCAACAACATGTTCGGGAAACACAACTTTGATGCGCTTTTAGGATTTAGCTTTCAAGAGGAAAATTTCTTTAGAACCAGGTTAGAGAGCGTTAATTTCGCTGATGACAACTTGCGGAACATTTCAGGGGCGACCAATCCGGCTGCCCAGATAATAAGAAGCAAATGGGCTCTAGTTTCGTATTTCAGTCGATTGCAGTACGATTTCGATGGCCGATATTCTATATCTGCTTCTTACCGAAGAGATGGATCATCACGGTTCGGAGCCAATACAAAATACGGGGATTTTGCATCGGCTTCTGTCGGATGGACGCTCAGTAACGAGAGTTTCTTTCCTAAAGACGGTTTTTTGAGCTTTACAAAACTGCGGGCCAGTTGGGGACAAACGGGTAACAACCAAATTCGTGACTTTGCTTCCATTGCACTTGTAGCACCTGAAAATTATACCATTGATGGACAATTGGAATCCGGCTCATTCACAAGAACGTCACCCAATCCTGACCTTTCATGGGAAACGAACACAGCATTGAACCTCGGAATCGATTTGGGCTTTTTGGAAAATAGGATTCTGTTTACGGCTGAATACTACAATTCTAAGACCAAAGACCTTTTACTGGACGTTCCTGTGCCACAACAATCGGGGTTTTCAGAATCTTTACAGAATATCGGAGAGTTGGAAAACCGGGGTTTCGAGCTTGAAATAAGCGCAAACAATTTTGAATTGGGTGATTTCCGCTTTGGATTCAATGCCAATATAACCACAAATGAAAATGAAGTTTTGGCACTCGGGGAGGGTCAGGAACAAATCATCCAGACGAATGGGGGGATGCCCTTTTTGACTGAGGTTGGAGGCAATATAGCCCAGTTTTATACCTACGATATTATTGGAGTGTATAGAACGCAAGAACAAATTGATTCAGAGACCGTTACCCCTCTTGCAGGAACCGAAGTGGGTGATTATGTGGTTCGAGATGCTGACGGTGACGGTCAGATTACACCTGATGACAGGGTAAGACTTGGGGATTATAATCCTGATTTCACCTATGGTTTTGGTTTTTCCATGAACTACAAAGGTTTTGATTTAAATGCTCAGTTTCAAGGCATTGAGGGACGTAAGGCAGCAGACAACATGGTATATGATGCAGAAAGTGGAGAAGGTTTTTTTGTGCCCTCACAATATTATGTGGACAACTACTTCAACGATAGAAACCCTGATGGTTTCTTTAGAAGACCCGACTTTTCGAGCTTTTCTTCAGCCGGAAGAATTACCAGGGCATCAAGTCTGTCAGTTCTAGATGCCGACTATTTTAGGTTAAGAAGCCTTCAGTTGGGATATAATTTCCAGAATGGAGTCACTGACCATTTAGGGGTGCAAGCCTTGCGAATCTACCTTACTGGGAATAACATCTTCAATATTACGAATTACCGAGGTTATAATCCTGACGGACTAGATACACGTACCAACGAGAGACAAACACTTACTAGAGGGTGGATTACGTCAACTAGCCCTGTAACACGTTTCATTGCCCTTGGACTGAACGTAAAATTTTAATAAGATAAAACAAGATAAAATGAATTATACAAAGAACATATTTCTGATCATGATAGTCTTGCTCGGGTTCTTTTCGTGTGATGACGAACTCGATATCGTACCCATCTCAGAAAAGTCAGCCGACAATTTCTTTTCAAACGAGCAGGAGATAGAAAGTGCCATTATAGGTGTCTATGCCCAATTGCAAAACAATGGGCTATATGGTCTTGACCTCATCGGTGTAGGCGAAATACCCGCTGAGGATACTTTTGAGGAGATCGCGGCCAACGATGGAGGCCGATTTGGACAATTGGACGATTTCTCCACCAATCCGGCAAATGATTTGGTCGGCGATATCTGGAGAGAGTCTTACAGGGGCATTCAAAGAACCAACGTAGTGCTGAATCGAATAAATGATATTGAATTTGAAGATGCTTCCACAAAGACCAATAGAATTGGTGAGATGAAGTTTGTAAGGGCCTTGTTGTACTTCAATCTGGTACGTTTGTATGGTGATGTTCCCTTGGTAGTCGAAGAGACGGAGAGCCCTTTCGATTTCTTCGGACTGGGCAGGACACCTTCAACCGAGGTATATGCCCAAATAACTGCAGATTTAACCGATGCGGTCCAAGATCTTCCTGCCGCAAAACTCCCCGGAAGGCCTGCTTCTGGGACCGCCCAGGCCCTGTTGGCAGATGTACAATTGACATTGGGTAATTTTTCAGGAGCACTGACCAATCTAGAGGCTGTAGTAAATTCAGGACAGTTTGAATTAATGCCCAGTACTTCGGAAATATTCGGGGAGGCCAATGAGGGCAATGCAGAAATCCTCTTTGAAGTTCAGTATGCAAGTGGCTTTGATGCCGATGGAAGTGATGAAGGAAGTTCAGCAGGGTCACAATTTAGACCTTCTGGGACAACGGCAAATGCCAAAGGCCATAATTTACCCACACAGGCATTTATTGACTTGTTTGAGGCCGGTGACACACGTCTTGACGATTATGTGGCCATTGACCCAGATGCCAATCCTTTTTATTTCTTGACCAAATATGAAGTTTCGGCCACTGGGGCCGATGACGGGGGCACCGACCACATCATTATACGTTTTGCCGATGTCATATTGAAATACGCAGAGGCACTGAATGAGAATGGACAGACTCCAGAGGCCATCATACAATTGAACCGTATCCGTTCGAGAGCAGGTCTGGCTGGCACAACTGCAACATCACAAGCTGACGTAAGATCTGCAATAAGACAGGAACGCAGATTTGAATTGGTCGGTGAGGGAAAAAGATGGCTCGATCTAAAGCGCTATGGTACGGCAATAGAGGTGATGAACGCCTTTTTCGCAAGTAACAATGCTGGCGTAACCATTAATGACAATAATTTGGTCTTGCCAATTCCGCAGAGCCAAATCGATACCGATCCAGACTTTATAGAACAAAATCCAGGATATTAATATAAATAAAAAGGGAAGGCCATGGTGCCTTCCCTTTACATGATAATCTAGATATGAATTCAAGGTTTTTTACAGTGTTGGTGCTTATGCTGTTCTGTTTTGTTTCATGCAAGCAGGAAGTCAAAACGATTCCTGTTTCAAAAGAATCGGCAACAACCCCAACCGATGCTCAAAAAGGTACATCCATTGAAAGTCTTATTGACAATCTTCAGAACTCCAGAAACCAGGAAATCATGGTGGTTGCCCATAGAGGTGACTGGCGAAACGCTCCAGAAAATTCATTACAGGCCATTGAAAATTGCATCAAAATGGGTGTAGACATGGTCGAGATCGATGTGCGCCAAACCAAAGATGGCCAACTGATATTGATGCATGATGAGACCATAGATAGAACAACAACGGGCACTGGAAAAGTAACGGAGCTGACTTGGGATTATCTGCAAACGCTGCAGCTACGTGATGGCATCGGGCACGAAACACCACACAAAATCCCAACCTTGGAAGAAGCCCTCAGATTGTGCAAAGGGAAAATCTTGGTCAACTTGGATAAGAGCTACAACATCTTTGCCAAATGCTATGAAGTGGTTCAAGACACCGGAACCGAAAAACAGGTAATAATCAAGGGGGCAATACCTTATCAACAGGTCAAGGATGAATTTGGGGAATATCTTGATAAAGTTTATTTCATGCCGATTGTAAGGGCAAAAAACCCAGATTCACAGGCTATCGTAGATGAATATTTGGAGTATTTGAAACCTGTAGCCTTTGAGTTTACGGTTCCGCAAGATACGCTTCAGATAGTGGAATATTTTGACGACATCAGGGCCAAGGGTTCATCTGTTTGGGTCAATGCACTTTGGCCACATCACAATGGTGGTCACGACGATGAGAGAGCAGCTATAAATCCATCTGTATATGACTGGTTTGTTGAAAACGATATTGATATCATCCAGACCGATCGTCCGAAACTCCTTTTAGAGTATCTCCGAAGCAGAAACTTACATAATTGATTTAAAAAATGAGGACATTCAATAAATACCCAACACTTCTACTGTTCTTACTGGGCATAGTGTGCAGTACTTATCCGCAAGATGCAACTAGGTCGGCTAAAATTTTGCAACATCTTAAAAACCCGTCCAAGAACCACATCGTGGTAGTATCACATCGTGGCGATTGGCGATATGCGCCTGAAAATAGTCTTCAAGCGATACAGCGTTGTATTGATTTGGGGGTAGATGTAATCGAGTTGGATTTTAGGCTTACCAAAGATGGTTATTTAGTGGCCATGCACGATGAAACGGTAGATCGAACCACAAATGGCAAAGGCCGGGTCAGTGATCTTACTCTTGAAGAAATCAAAAAGCTAAGATTGAAGAATGCTTGTGGGGTAAGACATTCAAGACAGCAAGTGCCAACTTTAGAGGAAGTAATGAACTTGGTCAAGGGTAAGGTGATGGTGAATTTGGATAAGACAGAAAGTCGATGGGTAAGAGAAGCTTACGAAGTGCTAAAAAAAACGGGGACCACAGATCACGCCATTTTTAAGGGCAATGATGATTTTGAGGTCATGAAGGAAAAATACGGAACCTTGATGGACAGCATAATCTATATGCCAAAATTATGGCCAGGAAACAAAGAAGTCAGGGCCTACCGAGAAACATACGAAAATACAATTGACCCCTTTTATTATGAGACACTTTTCGATTCTGAAAGAGCAGAAACATTTGCCATAATTCAAGATTTGAAAAAAGATGGAGATGGCTTTTTGGCCATTGCCCTATGGGATGACCTTTGTGCGGGCCGAACCGATGAAGTCGCTCTCCTGGAAGGTCCGGAAAAGGCTTGGGGCTGGCTTATAGAACAGGGAGCGGACGGAATTATGACCGATCGGCCCGAAGAATTGTTGAAATATCTGAAATCTAAGGGGTTAAGAAATTGAACGCTTTGATTCTTCATTGACCAATAATAAGTAGAGTTAGTTAGTTTTTTTGAGTTAATTGAAGCGAAAAGCGCAGCAAGTCTGCGCTTTTCTTTCCCCTTTTAAAACTATTGTAAAAGATTGTAAATTTTATGCTAGGTTATTTTAAAAAATCGCCTCCAGTCTCTCCCGCAGGCACAAAGCTAGAGCAACAGACGAAGTACAGACGGCTCAAATGGCAGGTATTCTTATCGGCCACCATAGGCTACGGGCTGTACTATGTATGCCGCTTGAGCTTGAACGTGGTCAAAAAGCCTATTGTTGACAGTGGGGTATTGACCGAATCGCAATTGGGCATAGTGGGTTCGGCATTGTTCTTCAGCTATGCCGTGGGCAAGTTCACCAATGGCTTTTTGGCCGACCATAGCAACATACGGCGGTTTATGTCATTTGGGCTATTGGTTTCGGCTTTGGCGAATTTGGCGATGGGTTTTACAGGGGTATTTCTCTTTTTTGCCATCTGTTGGGGCGTGAACGGTTGGGTGCAGTCCATGGGGGCACCGTCAAGTGTCGTCTCCCTCTCCCGTTGGTATACGGACAAGGAGCGGGGAAGCTTCTATGGTTTTTGGAGCACCAGCCATAACATTGGTGAGGCACTCACCTATATCCTCACGGCGGTCGTTGCCTCCTATTTTGGTTGGCAATGGGGGTTTCGTTCAGCGGCATTGATCGGAATCTTTGGCGCAGTGCTCATTTTCATGTTCTTTCATGACAGTCCCGAAAGTAAGGGACTTTCTCCGGTAAACCCTGAGACGGTCACCAAAAAGACCACTACCTGGGGCGAACAGAAACTTGCCTTGAAAAACCCCTATATCTGGTTGTTGGCCCTTTCAAGCGGTTTTATGTACATCTCACGCTATGCAGTCAACAGTTGGGGGCCTTATTATTTTGAAGCGGCTAAGGGATACACCCTTACCGAGGCCAATTCATTGGTGGCCATTAGTGCCGTTTGCGGCATATTGGGCACGGCATCCTCTGGATTTATCTCTGACAAGTTCTTCAAGGGGCATCGAAACATGCCCGCACTTTTGTACGGGTTGATGAATGTTCTGGGCCTATCGCTCTTTCTACTGGGGCCAAAAGGTCTCTGGTGGATCGATGCCCTGAGCATGGTCATCTTTGGTCTGGCCATCGGGGCCCTTATCTGTTATCTAGGCGGCCTTATGGCGGTCGATATAGCCTCTAAAAAAGCATCAGGGGCCGCACTCGGTATGGTGGGCATTATGAGCTACGCCGCAGCTGGGATACAGGATATTGCCAGCGGTTTTCTCATAGAGGGAAATAAATCAGTGGTAAATGGGGAGACCCTATATGATTTTTCATCGATAACCATCTTTTGGATCGGTGCGGCCGTGCTCTCTGTGGTATTTGCATTGTTTACTTGGAAGAAAACATAAAAAAAAGAGAAGTTGGTATGAAAGGTGATATAAAAAATATCATTTTCGATTTGGGAGGGGTCATTATGGATTTGGATGTCGGTAAGACCATTGAGGGTTTTCGGTGCTTGGGTATTACCAATATCATAAACGAAACAGGCCATCATTATACGAATCGAGTTTTTTATGATCTTGAAATTGGAAAAATTTCAAAAACCGAATTTCTATCAGAGCTAACGAAAATGTCCGATCAAGATATTTTACCAAGTGCAATTGGCAAAGCATGGAATGCCATGATATTGGGCATGCCCAAAGAACGAATCGATTTTTTAATGAGGTTAAAGAACAAGTATCGTATTTTCCTGCTAAGCAATACCAATTGCATACATCAACGTAAGTTTTTATCGCAGTTCAAAAAACAATATGGCTTCCATTTTAATGAACTGTTTGAAAAAGCGTACTATTCACATGAAATTGGTATGAGAAAACCTGATATAAAAACTTTCCAATTTGTAATAAGTGATAGTGGCATTGTTCCTATTAAAACACTATTTGTTGATGATTCGCTTGAAAATATTAATCACGCAAAAGAAACAGGGCTACAGGTATTTCATGTAAAAAATTACGACTGGTTGAACTTGGTTGAAAATAACACCCACTAAACAATAATAGGCAAGTAAAACATGGCATTGGAAATTATTGAAATAGAATTCTAAGGACATGAAAAAGGGTTTCTGATCGATAAGGTCGGGGTCATTGATCAGTGCACCATGAAAATCGGAAAGTGGGCGACCGATATGGTGGTAAAGAGAATGGAATTCGGAGTACCCGGTTCATTTCAGATCAAACAGGTCAAATCAATAGTTATTTAGGGGCAATGACGGAATATTTGGAAAAAACGTATATCAGAAAAGAACATCTTGACCGGTACAGAGGTTATGGTATGTCCATATCGTTTTTATTCACGATTTGTCGAACATTGGTCATTTCGCCGTAATTTACCCATGCCAACACCGACATAATTCAAAACTTCCTGTCATGAAAATCAGCTTTTTCTTTGTTGCGTCACTTCTCTATGTTACTATGACAGTTGCCCAAGAAATGACGGTAGAGAGGTTGTTATCAATCATAGAACAGGAGGTCGATACCGTTTCTGTGCAGAACAATTCCATTCAATTCATGTTCAACAACAGCCTTTTGATCTGTATCCATGATGAAAATGCCAATCGCATGCGCATCATCGCGCCCATTATCGAACGTGAAAAATTGACAGAAGAAGATTTACTGAACGCCCTAGTGGCCAATTTTCACTCTGCACTCGATGTCAAATATGCCTTGAGCGATGAGATTATCTGGTCGGTGTATGCCCATCCGCTACGTGAGTTGTCTGAATATCAGGTCATAGACGCGATTCAACAGGTATATGCTGCTGCCCTTACCTTTGGGGATTCATTTTCAAGCACGAATTTGGTGTTTCCCGGCAACAGTAAGAAAAAAGAAAAACCGAAGTCAAAGATTCTGAAAAAGACCTAGAAACTGAGTTCAGGAACCTTGCCCTTTACACCTTTGAAGAATTCGTGAATGGTTGTAAAATCGCTTTCTATATTGTCTGTCGTATGAAACGGTCTTGAAATTTTGACCTGTTTCTTGCCAAAATCAAAGGCGACCATTACAATCGGCACTTCAGCACCTTTGGCGATATAGTAAAAACCTGTTTTCAAACGCGTTACCTTTTTTCGTGTGCCCTCTGGGGCCAATGCCAATCTGAACACTTTTCGTTCCTTAAAAATATGAACGACCGTATCGACGAGATTGTTGTTCTTCGAACGGTCAACAGGGGTACCGCCCGTCCATCGAAAAAACCATCCAAAAGGGGGTTTGAACAGACTTTTTTTACCGATGTAATGTATTTCTCTATTCACTACCTTTCGTACGACAAGACCTAGAAAAAAATCATGCCAATGGGTGTGCGGTACCACGATGACCACACATTTCTCCATCTCAGGAAAATGTCCAACTAGTTTCCAGCCCATTATTCTGTAATAGAGAAATTTGGCTATTCTATGCATAGACGTACTTTTTGGGAAGACTTCCCAGCCCTAAATCTTTTTGTAGATCGATTTGAGTTTTTCTGGGGTGATCATTTTTTTCCAATCCCTTCCCAAAGCATTTTCCCAAAGGGGTTCCATACGCAGGGCCACTGAAATCATGGCGTCAAATTCGGCAGATGATAGATGGGCACAAACACCCTCGGGCAACACAAGCTGTTGCTTCTCGAGCATTTGTTCAAAGAGCACTACCCCATCATGATAAAACTCAGAAAGATGTTGAAACACCAAACAGTTGCCAATACCGTGTTTGATGCCCAAAGCGTAAGAAAGCCCATAGCTCATGGCGTGGGCAATGCCCACCTGCGAATAGGCGATGCTCATGCCCCCATGCCAAGACGCCATCATCAATTTGTCTTGGGCCTCTTCTTCATGAAGACCGTTAAGAAAAACCTCTTTGCAAAGGTTGAGCGCCGCTTCACCATAACTTTGGCTAAAGGTGTTCAAATAGGTGCCGTTAAGGGATTCGATACAATGTATAAAACAATCCATACCCGTATAGAACCATTGGTCTTTTGGCACTGTGGTCGTTAGTTCAGGGTCAAGTACCACTTGGTCAAATGTGGTATAATCTGAATTGATGCCCAACTTCTTGTCAGGGCTCAAAAGAACTGTTGTACGGGATACTTCTGCGCCCGTACCGCTTATGGTCGGCACACCGACATGGTATATGGCCGGTTTTTCGACCAAGTCCCAGCCTTGGTATTGCTCTGCAACGCCTTTATTGGTCAGCATAATGGCTACGGCCTTGGCCAAGTCAAGTAAGGTACCGCCACCAATGCCCACAATACCAGAGGGAAGCTCATCAAACTCTTCCCTTATTTTTGAGACAAGTGCATCGACTTGTTCGGTCTTCGGCTCTTCGTCTGCAGATATGAAAATAATCTGGTCGTTGAACAACCAGGGAATACGCTCTTGCAACTCTTTTCCTTCGAAAAAATCATCTACCAGAAAAATAATCGGGGCATCTGAATTTCTACGTTTAGGCAACAAAATATCGGCTAGTTGGCTAAAACTTCCCCTACCAAAAACGACCCTTGGCACCATCGGAAAGTTGCGGTACCCCGTTTGTATTTTTTTCGTCAGGGGTTCGTGGCCCGATTTGTTCAATTCTTCCATCATAATTTCAAATATTTCAGAATATCTGTTATTCTATTCAATTTTAGATGGTCGTTCACTATTTCTTCTTCTGACACCAATTCATGCGCCCAAGTGGTGTGAAAAGGAACATGTACGGCCTTTGCCCCAATGTTCAATATCGGCAAAACATCTGACTTCAACGAGTTGCCGATCATCAAAAACTCTTCATGTGCTATGTTCAAGTGTTCTAACAGATTGCTATAATTCTCTTCTTTTTTGTCGCTGAGCACCTCTACATGATGAAAATATTTTGAAAGGCCAGATCGTTTCAGCTTGCGTTCTTGATCCAAAAGGTCGCCCTTGGTCAAAACGATCAATCGGTATTTGTCGGCCAATTTTTGCAGCACCTCCTCTACACCATCCAACAATTCGACCGGTTTTGCTATCATCTCCTTACCTAGATGCAAGATTTTTGATATGGTTTCTTGCGAAATCTTGGTATTTGACAAGTCAAGTGCACACTCGACCATTGAAAGCACAAAGCCTTTGATACCATACCCATACAGTTCGAGGTTCTTCATCTCTATTTTGAACAATTCTTGGTCGATTTTGTTCTTTGTCTCATAGTTTTCGAGCAATTCGGCAAAACGTTCTTCGGCCTCGCGAAAATAGGTTTCGTTTACCCATAGGGTATCATCGGCATCAAACCCGATCACTTTTATGTTCGAATAGTCTACCTCCATACTTTTCTGGCTCTTTCTAGATCTTCAGGTGTATCGATTTCTATGCCCGTGACTTCGGTTTCGACCATTTTGATTTTTTTGCCATGCTCTAAAAATCTGATGGCCTCGATTTTCTCACTGGCTTCCAACGGCAACATGGGCAAGCGCTGAAAGTCAAGCAAAGCCCTCTTGCGAAAGGCATAAATGCCCTTGTGCTTATAATATTTTGGATTTGCACCTTTATCTCTCGGATAGGGGATCGGTGATCTCGAAAAATACAGGGCAAAGTTACGGCCATCGACAATGACCTTTACCGTATTCGGATTTGAAATTTCATCCCAATCAACAATTGGTGTCATCAAAGAAGCCAAATCGATTTCTTCATTGACATCTTCTTTAAAAACGGCCAACACCTTGGCAAGACTTTCTTTTTCGATAAACGGTTCATCACCTTGTACGTTGACCACAATATCGACATCCAATTCTTCAACGGCCTCTGCTATTCGATCGCTACCACTCTCATGCTCGTGCTTGCTCATGATGGCCTTGCCACCATTGTTGACCACCAACTCGAAAATGATATCGCTATCGGTCACCACGTACACCTCATCAAAGAGTCCTGTCTTTTTTGTAGCCTCATAGGTACGTAGAATAACCGGTTTGCCTTCAAGGTCTTGCATCAATTTAGCCGGAAACCTCGATGCCTGATAACGGGCAGGTATCATTGAAATTATCTTCACTGAGGCACGAATTATGTTTTTCTGTTCTTTCTTGGCCGTAGTTTTCTATAGATACTAAAGATGAACGCCAAGATGATGATCACCAAAAAAGTGGCGACTATTGGGGCAAATATTGAAGCGGTCGAGACCACAGCGGCAGTACCTGTTTCAACCGTTGAAACCAATGGATTGGCCACTCCGCCCGTAGTAGCCGTCGAAGTAAGCCTTCCTGCTGCGTTGGCCCCCTTAATGGCCGTTGCGGTTCCGCCACCGGCGATAATGGCCAGTGACCAGGTAATCACAGGATCTAAATTGGCGACTGTCGATACCATCACGGCCGTGCCGGCAATAGCGGCAAGGGGTATGGCGACGCTATCAAGAAGGTTATCGACCCAAGGAATGAAATAGGCGAATATCTCAACCAAAGTGGCCACTCCAAGAGTGATGACGGCGGCAAGGCTTCCTATCCATGCCCAATTATCGTTAAGCTCCCATAAACCGAAATGGGCAGCGAGACTCAGCACAAAAAGGGGCAAAAAGACTCGAAACCCCGTCGAGGCGGCCAGTCCTATCCCCAAAAAAATACTGATGATCGTCTCTTGTGTCATTAACTAGCCTTTTCACGAAAATAGATCATTCGCCCTCAAGAAAAAAATTATTGGAAAAGCCGATAAGATATAGTTTTCTCTTGGCCCTGGTCACGGCAGTGTACAGCCACCTCAAATATTCTTTGTCTACACCATTTATGACGTATGGTTGTTCAACAAAAACGGTGTTCCATTGACCACCTTGTGATTTATGACAGGTAATGGCATATGAAAATTTGACTTGGAGCGCATTGAAGTAACGGTTGTTCTTGACACCCAAAAAACGCTTGTACTTCGATTTTTCATGGGCATAATCTTGAGCGACCTCTTGATATAATCGATTGCTCTCTTCGTAAGGCAATGAGGGTGATTCGGCACTTATGGTATCTAATAGCAAGACTGTTTCAAATGGCCTTTGGTTCGGATAATCGACCATTCTGGCCTTTACCTCTGCAAATGAAAAGCCGTATAACTGTTTAATGGCAAATATCTCGAGTACTTCAATGATATCGCCATTGGCGATGAAACCAGCCTCTGAATTGGGCCTAAGCCAGAAATAGTTGTTTTTTACAACCATCATATAGTCGCCTACCGAAATCTCATTTTCAAGAAACAGTATACGTTCACGAATGTTTTGGTTGTACAGGTTGGCCCTTTTGTTTGACCGAACGATAATGGCGGTTTCTTCTTTTCCGTTCTGCGAATAGGAAGAATCTATGGCTTCCTGTATTTCATGGCCATCAACAAGTCTGATGATGTCTTCAAAAGGATGCAATTGAAATCTAAATCCTTCAAAAAAACCACTTTGAATTTGTTCTCGAATGCCCGTTGCATTCATTAAGATACCAGAATCACTGGCCTGTCGAACTACTTCATCAAGCTCGAGCATCTCTACTTCTTTATCGTAGCCCAGGGAAAGCTGGTCGCCGTTCAATGCCGGACTCAGATCAGCGCCAACAGGGGGTAATTGTGCCATGTCACCGATCAAGATAAGCTTACATTGATGACCTGAATAGACATAATGCATAAGGTCATCTAACAACCCGTTATCGAATAGTTTTGAATCAGCTCCCACATCAGAAATCATTGAAGCCTCATCGACAATAAACAATGTATTTCGGTGTTTGTTGGGAGCCAAAACAAATTTGATCGCCCCTGATGTATTCTTCTTTGGAAAGTAGATCTTCTTATGGATGGTATTTGCCGTAGCGCTTGAATAACCGCTCATGACCTTGGCCGCCCTACCTGTGGGGGCCATTAAAACGTATTTCAATCTGGCCTTCCATAACATATTGACCAAACAGGCCATTAAAGTGGTTTTGCCCGTACCGGCAAAACCTTTTAAAACGAAGAGTTCATCCTTTTTTTTTGATAGGGCGAATTCGGAAAGTTTCTTTAATGCGGCCTTCTGTTTTTGGGTAGGCTCATAAGAAAATTTCTCAAGCAGAAGACCGTAAAAATCCGTAGTTGTCAAGTCGTTCATGATGCCCTAAAGATAGACCTGTTTTTTGATGAAAAAGTTTCGTGATTAAAAAAAAATTGTAGATTTGTGAATAACCACTAAATTAACTCAGAAAGACTATCCACTATGTTGAAATTGATACTAATTGTAGTCGGTATATGCCTTGTAACTTTCTTGTTGGTATATATCATTGATAAATTCTTGCCGCTGAAAGCAAAGCCTTTTTTGATTCTATTGTTTGGCATTTTGAGTATTTTTATGGGTTATCTCATTTACAACTCCATCACGGCCCCAATTCAGTTTGAAAAGGTGAAACAAGAGCGTTATGCGGCCGTTATTGCCAAGCTTAAGGATATTCGTAATGCGCAAGAGGCCCATAAGACGGTCAAAGGAAAATATGCAAATGATTTCAATGGTCTCGTTCAATTTGTTGATACGGCCAACTTTACGATCACCCAACAACGTGACTCTTCTTTTATGCGCTATGACAAGATATATCAAATTGAGTTGCAAAAAGATACGGTCATCATCGACACTTTGGGCTTTGTCGGGGTTCGCGATTCATTGTTCAAAAACAGTGATCGGTACAAGACCATGATGAACGTGCCCTTTGGCCAAAACAATGAGAAATTTGAATTAAAAGCCGACATCATCGATAAGAGCGGTTACAGAGCTGCGGTGTTTGAGGCAAAAATCAAAAAAGATGTGGTGCTACATGACCAGCCTCAAGATCTTTTAGAGCGCGAAAATGCCCATATAAGTGTTGAAGAAGTGAATGGTACCGAAATCAAGGTAGGCTCGCTCACTGAGGTCAGTACCAGTGGTAATTGGCCCGCTATTTATGATAGAAAAGGTGAAAACCAATAATATAGACAACACTATAACTGATACTCCTTTTAAGAAATTGTCCATTCAGGTTGGCTTGAATGGACTTTCTTTTTGTATTATCGATACCATTGGAAACAAAATAGTTGATTCTGATCAACTCGTATTCAAGACAGAATCTACACCTTACCTTTTACTAAAGGAATTAAAAAATCTTTTTGCCCAAAAGAATGTTGCGCGGCACCAGATCTCAAATGTTACGGTTGTGCACCAAAACAACTTGTTCAGTATTGTGCCCAAAGTGTTCTTTAATGCCGACGAGCTACCCAATTACCTAAAGTTCAATACCAAAATATTGCCCAGTGACCATATCGTTTTCGACGAAATAAAAAATCATGATATGGTCAATGTATATGTGCCGTACACCAATGTAAATAATTATATTTTTGAACAATACGGCGAATTTGAGTTTAAGCATTCAGGCACTGTTTTGATACAGACACTGCTAGAGCAGCAAAATACGGGTTCTGAACCCATTTGTTATGTTCACGTGACCGAGCGAACGCTCGAAATAATCGTGGTTCGCCAAAAAAGTCTTTTGTTGTACAACTTCTTCGATTATCAAACCAAAGAAGACTTCTTGTACTATGTGCTCTTTGTGTTCGAGCAATTGGGGCTCGATGTTGAAAAGCACCATCTAAAGCTGTTCGGAAGAATTGAAGAAAACGATTCGGTTTATACGCTCTGTTACGGGTATATCAAAAATATCTCGGTCTTTACCCTTGCGAACTCCTCTTATTTTTTTGATCATCTTCAAGAAGATTCAATTGATCTCACACTTTTAAGTTCCCTTTAAATGCGGATCATTTCAGGAAAATATAGGGGCAAACGACTTGTCGCCCCCAAAAAGTTGCCGGTACGCCCAACCACTGATATGGCGAAAGAAGGGCTATTCAACATTCTCAACAACACGTTTTTTTTTGACGAACTGAAGGTATTAGATCTATTCGCGGGTACAGGAAACATAAGCTATGAGTTTGCTTCAAGAGGTTGTAGAGATGTAACGGCCGTTGATAGCCATTCAGCTTGTGTGAGCTATATTGCAAAGATTTCGAAAGAACTTGAACTTGGTATCAAAACGGTCAAGGCAGATGTTTATAAATTTTTGAAGGGAAACGATTTGAAGTTTGACATCATCTTTTCCGACCCGCCCTACAGCTTCATGCCAGACGATTTTCAAAAAATAGTCGAATTGGTTTTTGCTGAAAAGCTACTGAATGAAGATGGACTTCTGATCATCGAGCATGCCTCACAAACCGATTTGTCCAAATTATACCATTTTCAAGAGGGTAGAAAATATGGGGGAAGTACCTTTAGTTTTTTCGAATGGTAAAAAGCAGGCCATAAGCCGGATTCTGTGTGTTCTGCCCCGATAGCTACCGGGATTCAGAATTCCTTATCATTTATCTAAAATCTTGGTCGCCCAAAATCTCTATCCGCCTACCCTCCAGCTCGAGCGTGCCACCCTTTTCCGATAACTATCGGAACACTGGTTTACATGACGTTTCACCACATAGAGTTTACCTGATTTCACTACAGCCTAACTGTACATACTTTCTGTTGCACTGGTCCTTCCCGATAGCTATCGGGAGACGGGCGTTACCCGTTATGTTGCACTTTGGTGTCCGGACTTTCCTCCCCAACCAAAAAGGTTGAAGCGATAAGGTGGCCTGCAATTGCAAAGGTAGCTTAATTGTTGATAAAAATTAATGCTACAAACAATCCAATATATTGAATCACCACTCCTATTCCTATATTTGTGTTTAGCTATAATCATGCCATTTTGGAACCTTTTGTAGTATCGGCACGTAAATATAGACCTCAATCATTCAAGGATGTGGTGGGGCAAGAAGCCATAACCAATACCCTTGAAAATGCCATTGAGCATGACCATCTGGCACAAGCCCTACTTTTCTGTGGACCAAGAGGGGTAGGCAAGACCACTTGTGCGCGTATTTTGGCCAAAAAAATCAACCAAGATGGCACGGAAGGTGAAAATGAAGATTTTGCTTTCAATATTTTTGAACTCGATGCCGCTTCGAACAACTCTGTTGATGATATACGCAACCTAATTGACCAAGTGAGAATTCCGCCACAGGTCGGCAAGTATAAGGTCTATATCATCGACGAGGTGCATATGCTTTCGCAGTCTGCGTTCAATGCGTTTCTGAAAACTTTGGAAGAGCCCCCAAAACATGCCATTTTCATTCTCGCAACAACGGAAAAGCATAAAATCATACCTACTATTCTTTCGCGCTGCCAGATATTTGATTTTAAAAGGATAACGGTCAAAGACACCGCCAAATACTTGCAGTACATTGCCAAAGAACAAGGGGTTGAAGCTGATGAGGATGCACTTCATATCATAGCCCAAAAAGCCGACGGAGCGATGCGTGATGCACTTTCTATCTTTGATAGGGTCGTCAGTTTTTCAGGCAAACGGTTGACCCGAAAAGCAGTTTCAGAAAATCTCAACGTGCTTGATTTCGAAACCTATTTCAAGACTGTTGAACTCATCTTAAAAAATGATATCCCAAGTCTTTTGGTGCTTTTCAATAAGGTCATTGCCCTTGGATTCGACGGGCACCATTTTGTTACTGGCCTGGCCACCCATTTCAGGGATTTGATGGTATGTAAAAACGAAGCCACAATTGAGTTGTTGGAAGTTGGTGAGGCCGTCAAAAAAGAATATTTAGACCAAGCAAAAGAAACATCAAAAGCTTTTCTGCTGCGGGCTTTAGAGATTGCCAATGACTGTGACCTAAAGTACAAGACCAGTAGAAACCAGCGATTATTGGTCGAACTAATGTTGATGCAATTGGCGTCGCTTACCTTTGAGGGCGAAAAAAAAAAGGATGATGCGATAATACCTGCCTCGTACTTCAAGGGTCAAAAAAATGGCGAGACCTCGACATATGCCCCGCCACCTCCAACTGAAAAAAGGGAAATCGCCGAGTCGACCTCGCTCCCTGTACATGAAGTGTCGGCAGTAAAGAAATCTGAAGAAATCATTTCTGGGGAAAAAATAGAGCCCCCTGTTGTGCCTGCTTCAGAAGAAATGCCCGAACCACCAAAAATCACATTGGAAAATCCCCAAAAAAGGGTATCAGGCCTTTCACTATCGAGCATTAAGGCAAAAAAAGAGCATCAAAACACTAAAGAGACAACCATTGTCGATAAAAACGACCTGCCAAAGGATCCTTTTACAGAAGCCGATATGCAGCAACATTGGGCCGACTTTACCAAAAAACTCATCAAAAAGGGTAGAAGAATCTTGGCCAGTAGCCTACAGACCGATATACCCAAATTGTTGAACGGTCATATCATCAAAATCGAATTGCCCAACCACACGATGAAAAAGGAAGTGGAACGTGAGCAAAAACCTCTTTTAGACTATCTCAAGGAAAAATTGAACAACCACTCCATTCAACTACAGATTGCCGTAAACGAAGAGGCCATACAGAAATATGCTTTTACCCCCGAAGAGAAATATCAAAAGTTGAAAGAGAAAAACCCCACGATCGAGCTATTGCGAAAAGAGTTCGATCTGGATCTATGAACTCTTGGCAACACGAATGCGCACGGCATAAATGAGCATGATAAGTGCAGTGATGCCCAAACCCAATGCTTCCCTTCCTCGTTCTATGTTCACGATATCACCTTCGCCTATGGTCACACCCTCGAATTTTTCAGGCCAATAGTAAATGGCAAATCCGATATAAAATCCGAAAAGAAAAACTGCCCATAGAAATCTGAGGTTTCCCAAAATAAACAATAAAGAGGCCAAAGCCGCCATTCCGTAAAGGAGGTACCAATGCAACGAATCGGGGTCGTTGTGTTGTACAGCGGCTGCCCAAATGAACAGTCCGGTAAAGACCAGCGCCAAAATTTTAAAGAAATTTTTCATGGTATGGTTGTTTTTAAATGTGTTTCCAAAATAGTAAAAACATCGGTTGATTGTAACTGTTTAGGCAATGAAAGATCGCTATTGTTCGAAATCAGAACAGGAAAATCGAGATCACTTTCGGGCGTTCGCCCATGCGAGCCCTTCACCAATTCAGCTTTCAGCGGAATAATATCCATGACTGTTCTAAAGCCCAGTTTTTTCTTGAGCAACTTCAGCAGCACCTTGCCCATGACAAGTCTATCGCTAGGATCTACGAACATCTCAACAGGGTCATATCCCGGTTTTTTATGAATATCGACCATTCGGGCAAAATCAGGTGCCTTTCGGTCATCTTCCCAAAAATAGTAGGTAAACCAAGAATCAGCATCTGCCACGACAACTAGATCACCGGTTCGTTCATGCTCCAGGCCTGCATCTGAAATGGTATCGCCGTATAATACCTTTTCAACACCTTTTTGCCGCCGTAAAATCTCAACAACTTCTTGCTTGATGGTGGCATCATTCAAATATATATGGGCCACTTGGTGATCGGCCACTGCAAAAGCCCTGCTGGCACCGGCGTCGAGCAGTTCAAGTCCTCGTTCTTCCCGTACAACCAAATATCCGCTTTCGCGCAATGCCCTGTTCAAATGTATGGGGTTGTTTACATCGGTTATGCCATATTCTGATAGCAGTACGATGTTGCACCCCTGTTCTAAATAATACCCGGCCAACTGTTCGATCACCGTGTCTATTTCCTGTAGATCTTTTGAAATTTTATCATAGTCGTGACCATATCGCTGCAGGTTGTAATCAAGGTGTGGCAGATAGATGAGTGTAAGTGTCGGATCGTACTTTTTGTCTGTGATCATAGCGGCATCTGCAATCCACTGACTTGATTTTATTGATGTCTTTGGGCCCCAAAAATTGAAAAGTGGAAATGTGCCCAATTCGGCCTGCAATTCATCGCGAAGCTTTGCCGGATACGAGTACACATCAGGTATCTTACGACCATCTGCCAAATAATTGGGTCTGGGCGTCACACTGTAGTCGGCCGATGAGTACATATTGTACCACCAAAAAAGATTGGCGCAGGTAAAATTAGGGTCGGTAGCCTTCATCTTCTCCCATAGTTTTGGTGCCTGTACCAATTTGTTCGACTGTCTCCAAAACTTCACTTCGTTCTCATCCTTAAAATACCACCCATTGCCCACGATACCGTGTTCATTGGGCCTTTTGCCCGTCACATAATTCGATTGTGCCGTGCAGGTCACCGCCGGAAAGGAAGGTTCGATTACCGAATGCTTGCCTGACGTAAGAAAGGAGGAGATAAAAGGTGTATGCTCGCCAATCAGTCGCTTTGTCAGGCCCACTACATTGATTACCACGGTTTTCATCGGCCCAGTCTCTGTTTTACCCAATTCAATTCACGAACAATCGATGTTGGCAGTTCTTCTTTCAACTGTTCTGGAAGCACCTCCCAAGTATAGGTCTCTACCTCTAAATGGTCACAAACAGCATCTTTTTTCAGGTAATCCAAAACTTTGATAATATGGTCTTGAGTAGAATATAAAGGAGCAAATTGCTCCAAAAAAATCGGGACATGAAAATGGGCGCGAAGTTCTAAAAAATCATTTTTTTTGCCCAAAACTTCTGGCAGGTCTGAATAGGTCTTCACGCTTTCGCCGGTTCTTTCGGTCACTTGGTGCAGGTATACGGGCTCGTCAAATCTTGACAGAGCGTTCCAGATATCTTCTTTGGCCGCTTCATCAAAAAGCAATTTCAATGCCGCACTTATCTGGACTTTGCCAATACGTACGCCCTGTTCCCTTAATTTTTCAAAAGTGTCTCCAGGTTCTTCATAGGCCAACGAAAAGTGGCATACATCGTAGCACAGGGTCAAATGACGTTTTATCAATGCTTCGGATTCTACAGCATTCAGCCCCATTCGTTTCTTGAAATATTTTGCCCCAATAGGAAGCAGATAGTCGTTGAAGAACATCAACACATCTTCAGTGTTTTCAAGCAGTCCGTCAGGTTCGGGCTCAATATCAAGATGCAGGTAAATGCCTTTTTCTTGCTCTATTTGATATAATTTTTGAGCAATCTCGAGCATATTCCTTGCCCCTTTTTCAAAAGCATCTTGTATGGCATCTTTTGATGAAAACCAATGTTTGTAGCTGACCGGAGAAGTAGAGATGCCGCCAGACATGCCTTTTGGCAATAGTATCGTCAATTGGTCAAACAACCTACTGGTATAGTCGTACCGTTCATCGGTCGTCCAATCGGGGGCATGTACTTGGTCCTTTACCCTTTGGTGGTGAAAATTTCCGTAGGGAAACCCGTTCATCGTAAAAATATAGACGCCATTTTCATGCAACCATTCCTTGAACTTTTCCAAATTTCCATCCTTGGCCAGTTCAATGCTGGCTTGGTTCGATAGTCTAAGGCCCAGACCAAAATCGTTGTTTGCGGAAAACGCCCGCTTGATAATGGGAACGTATTTTTTTAGGTTTTCAAATGTTACCTTCCAGTTTTCCCCAGGATGGATATTCGTGCAATAGGTAAGATGATAATGCCCACTAACCATCATATCGGTAAGATAGCTCTTCTATGCCCACGCTTCGCAAAGCAATGGCTTCGTGCATTTTCTTCAAATCGATTTGGTGTACATCAACTTTTTTTCCAATTCCAGAGATCAGGGTAATGGTAAGCTGCCCTCCTAAATGTTCCCTGAATTCTTCAATTCCCTTTAACAACTCATCGACTTCCGTTTTGCTTTTCAAGGGAATCTGAAGTTCAAAGCCAATATCGCCCAACACTTTCAACACCCGTGCCAAAGCATTATCATCTGCCAGACCAATCAAATTGGCATAGGTAACATCGAGCGCAATGCCCATCGCGACCGCTTCGCCATGGCGCAATGTATAGTCACTCATCTGCTCGAGTTTGTGCGCGGCCCAATGACCAAAATCCAAAGGTCTTGAAGAACCGCTTTCGAACGGGTCACCACCTGTAGCGATATGTTGCATATGAATTTCAGCACATCGATGAATCAAGTGTTGCATAGGGTCTTTTTGCCTTTGGGCAAGTGCTACAGCATTGGTTTCCAAGAAATCAAAAAAAGAAGCATCTTTTATCAAGGCCACTTTTATGGCCTCGGCGATTCCTGAAATCCAATCGCGTTGGTCTAAAGTGGACAAAAAGGTGAAGTCGTTGACTATCGCATCTGGAATGGCAAAGGTGCCCAAAAAATTCTTCTTTCCGAATTCATTGATTCCGTTTTTGACCCCTACAGCGGCATCATTCTGTGCAAGCACGGTCGTTGGTACCCGAATAAGCCTAACCCCTCTGTGGGCAGTTGCTGCGGCATAGCCTACCATATCGATAACGGCACCACCACCTATGGCCACCACGTACGAATGTCGGCAAATGCCTTTTTCATTGATGGCCCTTAACACCTTCTTTGGGTTCTCGTGTTCATTCTTGCTTTGTTCACCGCCTGGCACCAATAGTACTTCAAGACAATCTAAATGGTCAAAACACTGGCAATAATTACCAATATCATGAACCAATGATGGGTGCTTTGCGGCTACCTGCCCATCTACAACAAACAGCAATTTGGTCTTTTCGCCATCGGTGCGTGTGTTTATAAGCTCTTGAAACAATGTATTTTTTGGAGAAAAAAGGTGGTCGGTAAAATACAGTCGATAGCTGTACTGCACTGAAAAAGATTGTGATATGGTCGAAACCGATTTCATACTCTGCAAAATTAAGTAACTGCGAACGCTTTTGACAACAAAACCGACAATGGCAACAATAATAAAGTCATAAGAGCAATTACTACGTTAGAATGGCCCGCCACAATGGCGGCATCGAGTAAAATAATGGACAGCACACCTGCTTTTACCGCTTTTTTTATGTTATCGGCCGTATTGACCCGATATGCTTTCAACAGTGGCAGAAAAACCATCAAAGCAAACAATACGATAAATGGCAAACTGACCATATACCTTGACTCTTGAAAGAAAATAACGCAAAAAATGACCAAAACATATAAAATTCCGGCCAAAAGAATGGATTTTTGGTTATTGCCATGCACTTCACCACGACTGATAAGGGTAACCGCAGCAATGAAAATCAAGGGTATGATCAGGTATTCTAAATGTGTGAAATATCCAAAAACAGATATTCCCAAGAGCAAATTCAATGCCCTGCACAATCCCATATTCAAAGGTCCCAACACTTTGCTTTTCTTTGAAAAGGCATCGTAGGCCACGATAGAAAACGCCAATGCCAAAGAAACGAAACCACTCGTTGAATGCCACAAAAAAGACAATAGTACGCCCGTCAGTAGCAGTACCAAACCAAAAGCCAGAACATTACCCGCTCGCACAACACCTTTGGGTATAGGGCGCTCGGGGCGCTCTACCCTATCAATGTCCCTATCAAAAAAATCATTCAGCACCACCCCGCCAGCATATAGAAGAATGGAGGCCGTTACCAATGTAAACATCGGCATCAACACCCCCTCAAAACCATGCTCATTTTCTTGGTTCGCGACCCAGAATCCGGCCAATGCAAACCCGGCCATAATGTCGGCCGCAGCTGTCGGTAAATTTGCCGGTCTACAGAGCTGTAAATAAGCCTTAAGCTTACGCATCAAACAATTTTCCCGTTGTCGATTCTAGGCTCTTGGCCCCTTAGCACGCTATTGTCGTTGAAGAGTTCACTTTGGTCGATCCCCGGAGCATCCAACCAATGGCTTTCATCTATCTTGCCAGATTGCGAAAATACATCGAGGGCATTTTGGTAGCAAGTCTTGATCACATCTTCTTTGGCGATTCCGTTCCTTAGCATTAAAGATGCGGTCTTGGGTACGGCAAGTGGGTCACTTACACCCCAATCTGCAGAGCTGTCAACAATGATATTATGGCTACCAAAACGTCTTACCACCTCGACCATACGCTCATTGCCCATTTTGGTTTTCGGGTAAATGGTAAAAGCTGCAATGAAGCCTCTGTCAAGCACCTCTTGAACGGTTTCTTCATTATTATGGTCAATGATCACCTTATTTGGGTCAAAACCGTGTTCTAAACATACCTCCATACTACGAATGGTGCCCGCCTTTTTATCCCTATGGGGCGTGTGTACCTGAACCAGCATATCAAATTCTTTGGCCAGTTCTAATTGCTGTCTAAAATAGTTGTCCTCTGCGGGGGTTTGGTCGTCGTACCCGATCTCGCCCACGGCCAACACATTTTCTTTATGAAGGTACAGGGGCAACAACTCCATCACCTGTTCTGCCAATGCTTCATTATTGGCCTCTTTTGAATTGAGCCCGATGGTACAGTAATGCTTGATGCCGAATTGGCTGGCACGAAAAGGCTCCCAACCTATCAAACTACTAAAATAATCTTGAAAAGACCCCACTTGGGTGCGGGGTTGGCCTAACCAAAACGAAGGCTCGATCACAGCCACGACACCTGCCTCGGCCATTGCCTCATAATCATCGGTAGTTCGCGATGTCATGTGTACGTGTGGATCAATGAACATCAATTTTTCTTCCATATTCTGCTATTGTTCAATTTTTTTTGTTTTCAACAAAGCTAGGCAATGACAACTTAAAAAACATGGGGTGAAACAAAAAAAGAAGGCACGATGACATAAAAGATGCCCAAACATATGAATGGTACCAAAACACCCTTGCCATAAGTACTTTTCGCGAATTTAGAATACGTTCATGTGCCCCGATACGTCATCCAGCAAATTTTATTAAAGGAACTGGTTTGTATTTTTACTTTTAGGCCTTTACCTTCATCTACTAATTCAAACATTCTTGTATGAAGCCATTTTTCACTTTTCTACTTTTTTTAGCATTTAGCTTCATTTGCACAGCCCAAAATAATATCGATCTGACCGTTCTTGATGATTTTCAAGGACCCTTTTTAAATTGGCAAATCATTGGTGATATCTCAGTTGACCCCAATATCAATGCATTGCAATATGCCAAGGCACAGGCACAGCCACTTTCAAAAAAAGAACAGCGCAGAAGGCGAAAAAAAGGCGTCATCGATGTTGGCCCGATCAAAACGAGGCCTGGAACAGGAATTTTGTACAACGATTATAAGCCGGGCCAAGAAAAGCACCTGCTCACCAAATGGGAACATGGTGACATTAAACTTGAAATGGAGGTCATGGTTCCAAAAGGTTCCAATTCTGGAATTTACCTACAAGGCCGTTATGAGATACAAATAATGGACAGTTGGGGAACAAGACAGCCAAAATATGGCGATATAGGCGGACTTTACCGTAATTGGGAAAAAGAACCTGAAAAAGTGTTCATGGGCGTGGCACCACTTGCCAATGCCGCAAAAGCACCAGGGCTATGGCAAAAACTCAACATCCACTTTCAGGCACCAAAATTTGATGCTTCAGGAAAAAAAATCAAAAATGCACGTTTGGTCAGTGTATATCTCAATGATGTGTTGATCCACAATAATGTTGAGATCCCTAGACCTACGGGAGGTCCTATTTCAAAAGAAGAAACGCCTGCAGGGCCATTGATGATTCAGGGTGATCATGGGCCCGTGGCCTTTCGCAACATCAAATATATATTGCTCTCTGATTTAGATGTCTCTTTGAACGAGCTATCGTTCACCAGTTATAAGGGTGAGTTCAAAGATTTGGAAGACATCTCCTCTGCCGAACCCGCACAAACTGGGCAAACCCAGAACATAGATGTGAACTTAACCGGTGAAGAAGACCAGTACGGATTGGTTTTCAAAGGAGAACTCAATGTACCAAAAGATGCAAAATATATATTCACGATAGGCTTTACCGGTGGTTTTGACTTGTTGGTCAACAACAAGAGTGTTGTTCGGGCCAACTCGAGTTATGACCGTGGGCAACAGGTGGGAGACATTTTCTTGAAGAAAGGGACGCATCAACTCGAACTAAAAAATATAAAAGCAGCGGGGTGGTTACCACCAAGACTGGGGTTTTCAATCCGTACGACAGACTCAAATCCGAAAAAACTGCATGCCTTGGATTCGTACCCACCATCAGTAGGTTACGTTTCACCAATTTATGTTGATGTTGGCAACCGGCCAAGATTGCTGCGAGGTTTTGTAAGCTTTAACGGAAATGATAAAAAATTGTCACATACTTTGGGGGTGGGCATTCCAGGGGGCATCAACTATGTCTATGATCTGAAGGCCGGTAATTTGATAGGGGCCTGGCGGGGTGATTTTGTCGATGCCACGCCCATGTGGCATAATCGGGGCAATGGGTCATTTCAACCCCGTGGTGACGTACAGTGGACATTCTTGGGACATCCGCTGGGTGAATTGGACAATTTGCAGCAAGAATTTCCGATGGATGGCACCGGTGATTACCAACCATTGGGCTATGTCATCGACCCAAGCACAGGACTACCATCGTTCCGGTACAGCTACAAAAATGTTGAGGTCGAGAACAAAATCATTCCTACAGACGATGACAGTTCCCTTATAAATGAAATTTCCTTTTCCGAAGGAAACGAACAAAACTGGTACTATAAGATTGCCACTGGCAAAGTTGAGCAATTAAAAGAAAAGGTATATGTACTGAACGACCATCAGTACTATCTGAGCATTGAAAGTGGGCACACACCCATTACAAGAAAAATCAATGACCAAACCGAATTGTTGTTGCCCGTCAACGGCAATACGATCAAATACAAAATCACATGGTAATGAATATTCCTTTCCTATCGAAAAAAGTTGTCATCACACCGCTCGCCGTATTGTCGGCCATGTTCGTATGGCATGCCTCAAACGGTCAGAATCTACCTAAAGAACAGGATTACTACACATTGACAACACTCCCTACACCTGAGGGAGTGCATTTAGAGGGAGGTGGGGTACAATCATTGCCCAATGGAAGTCTTGCCGTTGCCACTCGTAGGGGCGATGTGTGGATTATCGAAAACCCCACTATGGCCAATGGCAACCGGGCCATATTCAAAAAATTTGCAAGTGGCCTTCATGAGCCCTTGGGCCTTGCCCATAAAAATGGGTCATTGTACACGACCCAGCGTGGAGAACTCACCAAATTGACCGATACAAACGGGGACGGCATTGCCGACGAATACCGTACCATTTATGCTTGGCCCCTTTCGACACATTACCATGAATATTCTTTTGGGCCCGTTTTGGCACCTGACAATACATTTTTCGTGACCACAAATGTGGCTTTTGGCAGTGATGAATGGTGGCGCGGTGAAAGTCGAGTACCATGGCGGGGATGGACAATGAAAATTACCGAAGATGGGCAAATGGAGCCTTGGGCAACAGGTATGCGCTCACCAGCTGGATATGGACTGATCGACGGAGAACTTTTCTATGCAGATAACCAAGGCGATTGGGTCGGTTCAGGAGGTATTTGGCATCTGCCCAAAGGTGTCTTTACTGGGCATCCTGCGGGATTACGATGGACACAAGAACCCAATTCACCTGTCAAACTTACAGAAGCCGAGTTCTACGAACGCATTGATATACGTCAGGTCAAAAAAAATGGACGATACGTGAAGCCCGAGAACATCATCGACGAAAAAGACCCCGATTTCTTGTATGAGGTAAAGGCAGATTTTTCTGAATTGCAATTGCCAGCGGTTATTTTGCCACATGGTATCATGGGTATTTCAAATTCACAGCTACTTGTTGATGACACCAACGGTAAATTCGGTCCATTTGCCGGCCAACTGTTTATCGGAGACCAAGGGCAAAGCAAAATCATGAGGGTCGTTCTCGAAAAGGTAAAAGGCGAGTACCAAGGTGTTGCATTTGATTTCAGGTCTGGATTTCAATCTGGGGTCATGCGAATGGATTTTGATAGTAATGGCAATCTCTTCGCAGGCGAGACCAATCGTGGTTGGGGATCGGCAGGCACGACCAATTCAGGATTGGAATTTTTGACATGGACAGGCAGAATGCCTTTCGAAATGAAGACCGCAAAGGCCATGCCCGATGGCTTTGAAATCGAGTTCACCAAACCTGTGGACAAATCGACTGCGGAAAATCTCGATTCGTATTCCGTCAAAACCTATTTGTACAAGTACCATCCAGTATATGGAAGTCCACAAACCAATATCGAAGATATCATCATCAAAGGCGTAAAAGTAAGTGATGATGGCCTAAAAGTTCGTTTGGTCACTGAAAAACACAACCGCTACAATGTGCATGAAGTGACGCTTCAAGGGATCAAATCAAAAGTTGGGGGGCATCCCGTGTTGCACCCTACATTTTTCTACACGATGAACAACATCCCCGATGGGGAAAAACTTCCACTTTCAGTGCTCTCCACAAAACGTACAAAAAAGACCAGCAAGGGCAAAAAGGTTGTTTCCAGGAAGAAAAAAGCGGCTACCAAAAAAACTGCGGTATTGACCGATGCCCAAGTTCAACCACTGTTGACGAACAATACCTGTATAGCCTGCCATGTCAAAGACAAGCGTATGGTCGGACCATCTTTTATGGCCATTGCCGAAAGGGGGTATAGCAATGAAAAAATCGTGGAGCTTATCTACAATCCGCAACCAAAGAACTGGCCAGAATATGCCACGCCCATGGCGCCTATGCCACAAGTGCCCAAAGAAGAAGCCCTAAAGATTGCGGCATGGATCAATTCATTGAACAAATAGGATATCGTCGAAATTTGAAAAAAGCCTAAGAATTGATAGTTGACCAAGTCAGGTCGCCGCTTTCGATTTTCTTTACCAAATCTTGATGATCGGCCAACAACTTCTTTGCATCTTGCAGTTGGCTGTAATAACAGCATAATGCGCCTGCTCTGTTCTCAGCAATATCACTACTGCCCAAAAGTCTTTTCATATCCTCGAGCAAAACACCTTGCAAGTAGTTTGGGGTTGGCCGCCATATTAAAGGGTCAACATCTCGTGAGGCCGCCCAGCGCTCATGGGCATAGTCAGAAATGATCCTTGCCAAATCTTCGTTAGCCCGTTCATCGACGCCTTTTATTCTGCTCAGGTCACTACCAATAAAAACTGCCTTTAAGTACATCTGGTTCCATTGCTGGTCATTAAAATAAAGTGATGGGTAGGGATTATTTAGAGAAATGGCATCAAATACCGTCGAGATATTGGTTCGCAGGGCATCGACCGCTGCCCAACAAAACTTTTCGGCTTCAGGAAGCAAGACCAGATATTTTAGAATGGTTTCCAATTCTTTGCTATCTGACATCTGTATCAAGTGAACAATTTTATCTACAAAAAAGTCGGCATCTGCCTCAAGCGCATTGACCAATAACGCCAGACGCCCTACTTCTACCAGATTTGCCTCCCGTTGGATCAAAAATGCTGCCAAGACACTATCGTTGCATTTTGAGGCATCAAATGGCACATCCTTAAATTTTGTATGGCATAGGCTATAGGCCAAGTAAAGTTGACGAGCTGATTTTTCACTGGCCACCTGTCGTATTTTTTGTGAAAACCAGTTTTTTGTCTCTGCTGGAAGGTGTTGTTCGACCAGTTCAGAGAGCGATCTACCAGATGCGGTGTGGTGCATAAAAATTGTGATAAAGTTTTGTTTGGAGTATTTAACAAAGATAACCATCATAGGTTGTTTTTATTATAAACACTACGCAATATTGATATCTTTGTGAAATTCATTTTTTAAAAATATACCATGCTCGGACTCAAGCTCCCAACCGATCCCAGATGGGTCAATATTGTTGAAAAGAATATCGAAGAAATACTCACTGACCATGCTTACTGCGAACAAAAGGCGGCCAGTACGGCCATTTCTTTAATCATAGGTTTTCCTGAAAAATCAGAATTGGTAAAAGAGATGACGGCTTTGGCGCGTGAAGAAATGGGGCATTTTAAACTGGTTCATGACAAAATTTTAAAACGCGGATGGACGCTGGGCCGTGAACGAAAAGACGAATACGTCATCGAACTCATGAAATTCTTCCCCAAGGGAGGTAGCAGAGAGACCCATTTGGTACATAAATTGTTGTACGCGGCGCTCATCGAGGCCAGAAGTTGTGAACGGTTCAGGTTGTTGTCAGAAAACATCAAAGATGAAGAACTGTCAGAGTTTTACCGAAAACTAATGGTCAGTGAGGCCAATCATTACACCATGTTCTTGACGTTTGCCCGCAAATATGGCGACCGTGAAGAAGTTGACCGAAAATGGCAAGATCTACTCGATTATGAGGCCGAATTGATGAAAAACCTTGGAAAAAAGGAAACCATGCACGGCTAGTGCCGTGTCAGCTTTCACGATAGTACAATGTTTTGATGATCCCATCAGAAAGACCTATCTGCGGCACATGTATTTTCTTGGCACCGCTCCATTTGGCAGCCGATAAAAATATTCGTGTCGCTGGTACAATGACATCGGCCCTATCGGTATTCAGCCCGAGTTCAGAGACACGGTCATCGTAATCCATACTCTCCAAAAAATGATATTGGGCATTGAGCCAAATATATGACAAGGGCTGCCCCTGTTTTCGGCCTGACATTTTATGCAATTTGTTGATATTGCCCCCTGAACCGATGATTTCCACTTTTTGATGTTCTCTGGTATGGGTGATGACCCATTCTTTGATCTGCATCCAAATGGTATCATTGACCAAGTTGTTGAGCAAACGCACCGTTCCGATCTTAAATGATTTCGAGACCAATACTTTTCCTCTTGAAAACAACGTGAACTCAGTACTACCTCCCCCCACATCGACATACAAATAGGTGGCATCGCCTTGCATCAGGTTCTTTAAATCGGTCGAAGCAATGATGGATGCTTCTTTTTTACCGTCGATAACTTCGATTTCGACATCAGACTCAGCCAGTACCTTTGCGACCACTTCTTGGCCATTGTTGGCTTCCCGTATGGCCGAGGTGGCACAGGCCATGTACTTTTCTACCCCATGTACTTCCATTAACAACTTGAACGCTTGCATCGCCTTGATGAGTCTGTTACTATTTTTATCGGAAATCTCACCAATGGTAAAAGAGTCCTCCCCCAAGCGTATGGGCACCCTAATGAGTGCGTTTTTTTTAAACTGGGCCTTTTTTCCCTTTTCTTCGATTACGTTATGAATCAATAATCGAATAGCATTCGACCCGATATCAATGGCAGCAAGTTTACGAACGACCACGTGTTGTCAATTTAAGAATCCAATTTTTTCACATAATAATCATAGAGGGCGAATTGAGACCGTACTTTGGGGCCATCGCCATTTCGATATGCATTGTCTTGATCTTTTGAGAAGACCCTGGCCTTTACATTATCGCTCCAGCTGATTTCAAAGGTGTCTATAAGTTCTTGCTTGATGTCCTCATCATAAATCGGGCAGCCTACCTCTACACGATAAACGAGATTGCGGGTCATCCAATCTGCGGAAGAAATATAAACTTTGGGATTTCCGTCATTGGCAAAAATGAACAGTCTTGGGTGCTCTAGAAACTTATCGACCACACTGATGGCCTCAATATTCTCACTCATGCCTTCTACACCAGGTATCAAGCAACAAATGCCCCTGATGATCAATTGGATCTTCACTCCGGCCCTACTGGCCTCATACAATTTATCGACCATCTCATAAGAGGTAAAGCTGTTCATCTTGATCTTGATATACGCTTCTTTGCCCACTAGTGCATTGGCAATCTCATTGTCTATGAGTTTGTTGAAGACATTTATTGTATAGTGGGGCGAAACGATCAAGTGTTTGTATTTATTTATTTTATAAGAGGTCTCAAAGAAACCGAACACTTTGTTCAGCTCTTTTAAAATGGCATCGTTTGCGGTAAACAGCGTGTAATCGGTATAAATACGGGCAGTTGCCTCGTTGAAATTTCCTGTACTGATGAAACCGTACCTTTTGATGCCCGAACCTTCTTCGCGCTCGATAAGACAGGTCTTGCTATGCACTTTCAGGCCAGGTATGCCAAAAATCAGATTGACACCCTCTTCTTGCAACTGGTTCGCATATTCAATATTGGCCTGTTCATCGAAACGGGCCTGTAATTCAATCTGTACGGTAACCTGCTTGCCATTCTTGGCCGCATTGATCAATGCAGCAGCGACCTGTGAGTCATTTGCCAGACGATACACCGTTATTTTGATCGTGCGCACTTTTGGGTCAAGAGCAGCTTCTTTTAAGAATTTTACGACGTAAAAAAACGTATGATAAGGCGCATATTGCAAATAATCTTTCTTGGCAATACTTTCAAAGAGGCTTCCTTCAAAACTCAGTCCCTTTACCGGTAGTGCTTTTATTTTTTCATATAAAAGATCGGTTCGTCCCAAACTCGGAAAGCCCATGTAATCTCTTCTGTTATGGTACCTCCCCCCGGGTATTACACTATCATTCTCTTGAATTCCCATTTTCTCTTTGAGATAACGCAGCGTGTCCCTTTCTATGCTCTTATCATATACAAACCTAACAGGGTCGCTGATCTTTCGGTGCCGGACACTTGAAGATATCTTTTCAATAAAGCTCTTGCTCAGGTCATTGTCAATATCGAGTTCTGCATCACGGGTAATCTTGATCATATGGGCCGATATCGACCCATGGTCGAACATCGTAAAGATGTTGTCAAGACAAAACCTTATCAGGTCATCAAGAATGATGATATAATCTTTGCCATCTTTCTTGGGAAGCACCACAAAACGATCGATTCCTTTCGGAATCTCAATAAGCGCATATTGCAGCTCGTTTCGTTTTTTCAAAAGGCCCCCGGTCTCGCTTTGTAAAACCATTTTCACGGCCAAATAAGCCGCCGTGTCCTTTAATACCGGAAACTGGGTCACATCATTGAGAATAATGATCATCAACTCGGGTCCCACCTCTTTCTGAAAGTAGTCTTTGATGAAGGCTGCCTGATCCTCGGTTACCCCTTTCTCGTCAACAATGAAGATATTTTGATTTTCAAGCTCTTTTTCAACTTGCTTCAAAATCTTGATGCTTTTTGACTGTTGGGCTATCACAATTTTGGTGATCTCTTCCAAAAGATCCTTAGCTCTCTCGCCCCCAAGTACACTTTTCCCCTTTTTACCCGCATCAACGATACGTTTGACAGTTGCGTAGCGCACTTTGAAGAATTCGTCAAGATTATTGCTGAAAATTCCCAAAAACCTTAATCTTTCGATCAACGGCACATTTTCATCGGCACTTTCTTGAAGTACCCTTTCGTTGAAGTGCAGCCAACTGATCTCTCTGTTTACGTACTCGTTTTTTGGTTTTGCCATGCTATTGTTTTGCTTCTGTGCTTTTGTTGTTTCAGGTTTCAAGTTCAATGATACTGTATGCGCGGTGCCCCATGTTCGCTGTTCAAACCAACAATAACCACTATTTTAAATGCCTTGGAAAAATCACTTGCTCCGTTTTTCCTTTGGCAATTGATTTCCAGTTCCCCTCATCGAATCTAACCTGTACCAAACCTGAGGTGGTCACGTTCTCAATATATTGATCGCCCCAAGTATTGGCCAAGTTTGTAAAGGCATAATTATGGCCAAAGACCATTACCGTGCTGATGTTGTCATCAAGGGATTGTATATGCGACTGCACTCCAGAGCCTGAAAAATCATAAAGGTTTTCATCTACTCGAAAGTGCTTCAAATTGTATTTCAAGTTTCTCAAAAAAATCATGGCCGTGTGCAAAGCCCTGTTTGCAGGGCTCGAAAAGGCAAAGTCAATTTTTAACTTTTCATTTTCAAACTTTTTGGAAACCAGATGTGCATCGTTGATTCCACGTTCTTGCAATGGCCTATCCCTATCTGCTACATCATATTTCCACGACGATTTACCATGCCTTACCAATATCACTCGTTTCATGTGTTCTTTTTTATTGCTTTTCAATGGTCATGCTTCAACTGTGCACCGCATAGGCATGTGATCTTTGATGATCAAAATTTATGGCGCCAAGCGTTCAATCTTCCAATCATAGTCTTCTTGCAGGGCATATCGAATTCTGTCGTGCAATCTATTGGGCCTACCCTGCCAGAATTCCATGGATATCGGGCGAACCAAATAACCGCCCCAATATTTTGGCCGCTCGATTTCCTTGCCTTCGAACTTCTGTTCAAGTTGCGCCATTTCCTTTTCCAAGACCTCACGGGAAACGATCACCTCGCTCTGGTTCGAGACCACTGCCCCTAATTGACTGCCACGTGGGCGGCTTTCAAAATAACCATCGGAAAGGTTTTCGGCAATTTTCTCGGCATAGCCCTTGATAACGACCTGACGTTCAAGATTGGGCCAAAAAAAGGAAAGGCACACCGCCGGATTTTTCGCTATCGCCCTACCCTTCTCACTGTTGTAATTCGTATAAAAAATAAAGCCCTCATAGGTGAATTTTTTCATCAAGACCACACGGCCTTTTGGAAAACCATCAAACCCAATGGTAGAAATCGTCATGGCATTGGGTTCGTCTACGGTTTCAGCGGCCTCAACCTCATAAAACCACGTTTGGAACAATTGCAGGGGATTGTCAGGTACATTGGTCTCTACCAATTCACTTTTTCCGTATGCTTTTCGATAACCGCTCAGATCTTTTTGCATAGCCGTATCAGTTTCAAACAAATTTCAGTAAAAGAGGGCAGAAGATAAAGGAATGTGGGGTATTTATTGCCCAATACATCATGAAAAATCGAATACTTTGCCATCATCGGCGAGTTCGACCTTATCAAAGAACCGCTCTGCCTCTTTCTTGAATAGATCAAGTGATTTATAGCGGGTTGAATAATGACCCAATATCAAGGTGTCGACCTTGGCCAATTTGGCAATTTTTGCTGCTTGGCCGGCCGTGGAATGCTTGGTTTTTTGGCATAGGTGCTCTTCAGATTCCAAAAAAGTGGATTCGTGGTACAAATAATCGACGTTCTCAATATAGCGGACCAAAGATTCATCATAAACGGTATCACTGCAAAAAGCAAAGCTTTTGGGTGGTTCAGGGTCTAAGGTCAATAGCTCATTGGCGATTTTTTCTCCGGTAATGGTAAGGGCGTCCCTTCCCGATTTAATCAAGTTGAATTGGCTTTTGTCAATCTTGTGCTCTCGCACCGCCTCAATATTCAACTTACGTGGTGCGGGTTTCTCACGAAACAAAAAACCGTTGGCATAGATTCGATGTTTTAACGGAATTGTTTCTACGGTAACAACTTCATCTTCAAAGATCAATTCAGCGTCTTTTGACGACAGTTCATGAAAATGAAGGGGATAATTGGTCCATGAATCCCCTAACTTCATGAGCAATGTGATGGCTTCCTTAATACCCTTTGGGCCATAGATGTGGAGTTCTTTCTCTCTACCTAGAAGGCGATAGGTCGAAATCAGCCCTGGAAGTCCAAAAAAATGATCTCCATGAAGATGTGAGATAAATATATGGTCGATACGGGAAAACTTGATTTTGTTCTTTCTAAGCTGTACTTGGGTACCTTCTCCACAATCGATCAAAAAGAGACGGTTACGAATTTCAAGTACCTGTGAAGTCGGGTTGGTAAGTGTTCTGGGAGTAGCGGAATAACAACCGAGAATGTGCAATCTCATAGATCTAAATCACGCTCAATTTCTTCCATTTCAATAAGATCTTTGGCCTCTTGAACGGTCGGTACCACACTGATCTCATCGGGCACCTCATCATAAGAAACCTTGCCGGTGACCAAAACAAATGATTTGTTCATCTTCTTATGGTTGTTCGATAGCTCCAGAAACTCAAGAATATCATTGGCCGTAAGTTTTGAAAAAGAAAAAAGGTTTACAATTATATTATCATGTTTTAAGCTTGGATAGGCCTTATTGAGGTTATCCATGAATTTTTTGAGCGAAATCTTCTCTTGAAAGACGATAGTCGTGGTGCCATCTTTGTCAAAGATCATGTCATTTAATTTTAGAGGCCAACAAATAAATCACCGCCATACGAATTGCCACCCCATTTTCTACTTGTTCTAAAATAATGGATTGGTTCGAATCTGCCACATCACTTGTGATTTCAACACCCCTATTGATTGGGCCAGGGTGCATGATCACAATTTGTTTGTTCAATCGATCTAAAATCGCTTTGTTCACTCCGAATTGTTGTGTGTATTCCCTGGTTGATGGAAAGTAGCTGACCTCCATGCGTTCGTTCTGTATACGCAACATATTGGCTACATCGCACCACTCAAGTGCTTTGAGAAGATCGGTTTCCACTTCTACACCCAACGACTCTATATGCCTTGGAATCAATGTTTTTGGGCCACACACCTTAACATTTGCACCTTGAAGTTTAAGGGCAAAAATGTTCGATAGGGCCACACGTGAATGCAATATATCTCCGACAATAACTATGTTCTTGCCAGCTACACTGCCCAGTTTTTCACGAATGGAATACGAGTCCAACAATGCCTGCGTCGGGTGTTCGTGTGCACCGTCACCGGCATTGACAATAGAGGCCTTGACATGTTTGGATAAAAAGATACCTGCCCCCGGATTCGGATGCCGCATGACCACCATATCGACTTTCATGGAAAGAATGTTGTTTACGGTATCGATCAAGGTTTCCCCTTTTTTTACCGATGATTGCGAAGCCGAGAAATTGATGACATCTGCCGATAGACGTTTTTCGGCCAACTCGAATGAAAGTTTGGTTCGGGTACTGCTCTCGAAAAAAATATTGGCAATGGTAATGTCACGAAGCGTGGGAACTTTCTTTATCGAACGGTTGATGACCTCTTTAAAGTGATCAGCGGTCTCAAAAATGAGGTCGATATCTTTTCCGTTCAGATATTTTATCCCCAGTAAGTGGTTGACGCTCAACTCGCTCATTTCATTACTTGTTTACTAGATAAATCACATCTTTACCATCGTTTTCCTTCCACATGACCTTTACTTTTTCGTTATTGATGGCATCGACCTGCCTACCCCGATAATTGGGCTGTATGGGCAAATGTCTACTGAACCGTCGATCTATCAATGTCAACAATTCTATCTCTTGTGGCCTTCCAAACGATTGAATGGCGGTCAGTGCGGCCCTGATACTACGACCAGTGTAAAGCACATCATCGATGAAGACCACCTTTTTGTTCTCGACCAAAAAATCGATCTTGGTCTTATTGGCTTCCAGAATTTTGTCGCCCCTTCTGAAATCATCCCTATAAAAAGTGATATCCAACGAACCAAGCTTAATACTTTCAACACCGTACTCCTCCTTCAAAATTTTGGCCAACCGTTCGGCCAAAAACACACCACGTGGTTGTATGCCGATAAGTACGGTATTACTGAAATCGAGATGGTTTTCCAATAATTGGCAAGCCAGACGGTGAAGAATTATGTGGATTTCTTTAGAGGAAAGCAGCACTCTCTGACTCATGGGCTATGCACTGGCTCGTTTGTTTGACAAAAGTACACATTTCTTTAAAATCGTTGGGTACAAAAAAGCCCCGACCATGGGCCGGGGCTTTACGTATCTCACAATGGACCGCCTATTTTTTGTTTTCGGCCTCCATCTTCTCTTTTAACTTCTGCAATTGGGCATTGGCATCGCCAATGGTGGGTGCATCTTCTTGCGAAGCGGCCATTTTCTTTTTGGCTGCTTTGATATTACGCTCTTCTTGCTCCCTAAAAATGGCGGTATGACTGGCGACAACACGCTTGAAGTCTTTATTGAATTCGATGATTTTGAATTCTACCTCTTCGCCTTTGCCCAGTTTTTTGCCATCTTCTTTTTCCATATGGCGCTGTGGTACGAATGCCGTAATGTCATCGTTGAAGTCGATGGTCGCACCTTTGTCGACAATCTCGGTAATTTTTGCTTTGTGTACCGTGCCTTCAGCGAACTCTTCGGCATACTTGTCCCATGGGTTTTCTGTGGTCTGCTTGTGGCCAAGGCTCAATTTTCTTCCTTCCACATCAAGTTCCAGTACCTCGACCTCAATGTTTTCCCCCACGTTCACAAACTCTGAAGGATGCTTTATTTTCTTGGTCCAAGAAAGGTCTGAGATATAGATAAGCCCATCGATACCTTCTTCAAGCTCGACAAATACCCCAAAATTGGTAAAGTTTCGAATGATGCCCTTGTGTCGTGAACCGACCGGGTATTTTGATGTAATATCAGTCCATGGGTCTGGGGTCAATTGCTTCATGCCCAAAGACATTTTTCGATCTTCCCTATCAAGTGTCAAAACCACGGCCTCGACCTCATCACTTACTTTCACAAAGTCTTGGGCCGATCTCAAATGGGTTGACCATGACATTTCAGAAACGTGGATCAAGCCCTCAACACCTTCGGCCACCTCGATGAATGCACCGTAATCGGCAATGACCACGACTTTACCCTTCACCTTGTCACCGACCTTGATTTCATCACCTAGGGCATCCCATGGATGTTTCTCGAGTTGCTTGAGACCTAACTGTATTCTTGATTTGTTGTCATCAAAGTCAAGAATGACCACATTAAGTTTCTCATCCAATTCAACAACCTCATTCGGGTGGTTGATCCTACTCCAAGAAAGGTCGGTAATATGGATCAATCCATCAACACCGCCCAAATCGATAAAGACTCCGTACGAAGTGATGTTTTTCACAACTCCTTCGAGAACCTGGCCTTTCTCTAATTGGCTGATAATTTCCTTCTTCTGTTCTTCTATGTCGGCCTCGATCAATGCTTTGTGCGAAACGACCACATTCTTGAACTCGTGGTTGATCTTGACCACTTTGAATTCCATGTTCTTGCCAACATATTGGTCATAATCGCGAATCGGCTTTACATCGATCTGTGAACCGGGCAAGAATGCCTCTATACCAAAAACATCAACGATCATACCTCCCTTGGTACGGCATTTCACATACCCTTGTACAATTTCTTCTTTGTCGTGGGCATCGTTTATTCTGTCCCAGGCTTTAATGGTTCTGGCCTTTCTGTGCGAAAGCACCAATTGGCCGGTCTTATCTTCCCGTATATCGATAAGCACCTCTACCTTGTCACCGACCTTCAAATCGGGGTTGTAGCGGAACTCATTCAACGAGATGACACCTTCTGACTTGGCATTGATATCAATAATGGCCTCTCGATCGGTCATGTGCACCACAGTGCCTTCGACTACCTCCTCATCGGCCGTATCAACAAAATTTTCTTCGACAAGCTTCTCGAACTCCTTTAGTTTTTTGTCATCGACCCTTTCGATACCATCTTCATACTTGTCCCAATCGAAATTTTCCAAGTATTCCTTAGGATCTTGTTTGGGAGTTTCTTCTTTTGTCTGATCTGGTTTTTCAGTGACCGTTGAAGTTGTCTGGTCAGCGTTTTGTTTTGCCTCGGTGGTCTCTGCCACCTCAGCAGTTTTTTTCTCTTCAGCCATGTGCTGATTTGATTTGTATTCCACAGCTTTACAAGATTCAGGCGATGGTGTGGAAGCGATTATCAATTACTACGATATATTTCCTCTTTTCTCTTGCTTTCGCCAAAAAGGAGTGCAAAAATACAATTAATTACTTGTATTACAAATCATTATTTCAATGAAGAGACCGAATTTCAAAAATTGATGAAAATTTAAGCTTCAATGTGACTTTTATGGCTATCTTGTTTCATAATAGTAACCATTAAATATAAAGCGTATTATGAGTGTAAAAGCAAAATATCAACCCGTACTGGATTTGGGCGAAAAATTGGGAATCAAAGATGGTGATGTTCGCGAAGAAGATGGCGTTCTCAAAATCAAAGGAGAGGCTTCTACCCAGTATGAAAAGAATGTTCTTTGGGACAAAATAAAGGAAATAGGTGGTGAAAGCCCCTCAGACATCAAAGCGAATATTGGCGTAGGCGATACTTCCGTCTATCACCGCCATACTGTTGAAAGTGGTGAGTCACTTAGCAAGATCGCCAAGCACTATTATGGTGATGCCATGAAGTACAATGCAATTTTTGAGGCCAATAGAACTATTTTGAACAACCCAGATTTGATTCATCCAGGACAAGAGTTGGTCATTCCAAATCTTTGAAAAAGAAAATAAAAAAATGAAAAGACGCCTATTTGGCGTCTTTTTTGTTTTGCTGCTTGCCAATTACACGAAGTGCAAAATCATGAATACGTTCAAACTGCTCTTGCAAACCCATATCACTGTTATCGAATACTATGGCGTCTTCAGCTTTTTGGAGCGGTGAGATTTCACGGGTCGAATCAATATGGTCTCGCTCACGTACGTTCTTGAGCACTTCTTCAAAGGTCACCTGCTCTCCCCTATCCAATAATTCCTTATAACGCCTTTGTGCCCGTTTTTCTGGCGAGGCCGTCATGAAAATCTTGAATTCGGCCTTGGGAAACACCACCGTGCCTATGTCACGCCCATCCATCACAATACCCTTTTCAGACCCCATCTTCTTTTGCATATCCACCAACTTACGGCGTACAGCATCAACAGTCGCCACTTTGCTGACATATTTTGACACTCCAAGGGTTCGTATGGCCTTTTCGACATTTTCACCGTTCAAATACATATCTGATTGACCGGTTTCGTTGTTTGGCATGAATTTCAGTTCAATCTTTGGTAGGTCTTCGATCAAGTCTCTCAACTTTCCACTATCAGTGCCAATGAACCCATTTTTGAGAGCGTGGTAGGTAACGGCACGGTACATGGCCCCTGTATCGACATAGATATAACCCAAAGCCTTGGCAAGGCGTTTGGCAACAGTGCTTTTACCTGTGGAAGAATACCCATCTATGGCAATGATAATCTTTTGCATGATCAAAAATAGCCAGAAATTAAAGATAAATGGGTTTCAGAGTTTTTTTGCATTCTTTACCTTTTGATGCGTCAAGGCCAACTCGATTACTTCGCTCATATCGCTCACATAGTGAAACTTCAGTCCTTTTAAATACTGCGGCTTGATTTCATCGATATCTTTTTTATTGTCTTCGCATAGGATGATTTCTTTGATTCGGGCTCTTTTGGCCGCAAGAATCTTCTCTTTGATACCACCCACAGGAAGCACCTTGCCCCGCAACGTAATCTCTCCGGTCATCGCAATGCTCTTTTTTACCTTGCGTTGAGTAAAGAGCGACACCAACGAGGTCAACATCGTAATACCTGCACTCGGGCCATCTTTTGGTGTAGCCCCTTCAGGAACATGGATGTGCACATTATACTTATCAAAAACGTTTGGGTCTATTTCAAAGACCTCGGCGTTTGATTTGATATATTCCATGGCGATGGTAGCCGATTCTTTCATCACCTTGCCCAGGTTTCCGGTAATGTTCAGGTTACCTTTTCCTTTTGACAGGATGGACTCAATGAACAGAATATCGCCCCCAACGCTTGTCCACGCAAGTCCGGTCACTACCCCCGCCACTTCATTGTTCTCATATTTGTCGCGCTCCAATCTCGGTGGCCCTAAGACCGTTTCAACATCTGCACTGCTGACCTTGACATTGTATTGCTCTTCAGTGGCAATATTTTTGGCCGCATAGCGTACCATTTTGGCAATCTGTTTTTCAAGTGTTCGCACACCAGATTCACGGGTATAGCCCTCTACGATCTTTTCTAACTGTGGTTTGCCGATTTTCAGGTCTTTAGTGGAGAGACCGTGTTCTTTAAGCTGTTTGGGCAACAAATGTCTCTTGGCTATCTCTACCTTTTCTTCAATGGTATATCCGGTAACATTGATGATTTCCATTCGGTCGCGAAGTGCTGGCTGAATGGTCGAAAGATTATTGGCCGTGGCAATGAACATCACTTTGGAAAGGTCATAGCCAATTTCCAGGAAATTATCATGAAAATCATTGTTCTGTTCAGGGTCCAGCACTTCCAACATTGCTGAAGAAGGGTCGCCTTGATGACTGGAGGCAAGCTTGTCGATTTCATCTAAAATAAACACCGGATTTGAGGTTCCAGCCTTTTTTATGCTCTGTATGATACGCCCGGGCATCGCCCCAATATAGGTCTTTCGATGACCCCTTATTTCTGCCTCATCACGCAGCCCCCCCAACGACATGCGCACATATTCCCTGCCCAATGCCTCGGCAACTGATTTGCCCAGCGAAGTCTTGCCCACGCCAGGTGGGCCATACAGACAAAGTATGGGCGATTTCATATCATTGCGCAATTTCAAGACGGCCAAATATTCGATGATTCTTCTCTTGACATCTTCCAGGCCGTAATGATCACGATCTAATATTCTCTGTGCCCTTTTCAGGTCGAACTTATCTTTTGAGTATTCGTTCCATGGCAATTCCAAAAAGAGGTCCAGATAATTTCTTTGGATGGAGTACTCGGCCACCTGCGGATTCATGCGTTGCATCTTGGCCAATTCTTTCTCAAAATGGGCTTTTACTTTCTTGCCCCACTTCTTGTTCTTGGCCTTTTTGCCCATCTCATCGACTTCTTCCTCATATGAAATGCCCCCCAACTCTTCTTGAATGGTTTTCATTTGCTGGTGCAAAAAGTACTCGCGTTGCTGTTGGTCCATATCATGGCGCACCTTCGATTGAATATCTTTTTTCAGCTCAAGCTTCTGCAGCTCAACATTCATATACTTGAGGGTGGCCAAAGCCCTTTCTTGCAAATCTTCGATTTCAAGAAGTTTTTGTTTTTCATGTACCGTCAAGTTAAGGTTTGACGATACGAAATTGATGAGAAAAGAGTTGCTCTGAATGTTTCTAATGGCAAATGTGGCCTCACTGGGTATGTTGGGGTTGTCTTTTATGATTTTATAGGCCAATTCTTTGATGGAATCGATAATCGCAGTAAACTCTTTGCTGCTCTGATTGGGCCTCACCTCATTGGCCTCACGAATCGTAGCCGTCATATATGGGGTTTCGGTAAGCACTTCAGCGATTTCAAAACGCTTCTTTCCTTGAATGATTACCGTGGTATTGCCATCTGGCATTTGCAAAACCCGAAGAATACGGGCAACAGTGCCCAAGGTGTTGATATCTTTGATGTCAGGATTTTCGGTTTGCTCATCTTTTTGTGATACCACCCCAATGGTCTTATTGCCTTTGTTCGCCTCTTTGATCAAGTTTATTGATTTGTCTCTTCCCGCGGTTATCGGAATGACAACACCCGGAAAAAGAACCGTATTGCGCAGGGGCAATATGGGCAATACCTCAGGTAATGCCTCATTGTTCATTTCCTCTTCATCTTCCGGTGTCAACAACGGAATCAGTTCTGCATTTTCGTCAATACCCTGAAAAGACAAATTGTCAAGGTTTGTAAATTTCAATTCTGCCATATGCCAAATTTCGGTCATTCTGTCACCAATTAACAGAACTTTTATTAGCCGGTTTCCCTCAAAGAACTCCTTCAATCACCATTAATCATGGGATAACGCGGCAAAAATCTCTTATTTTACAGTACATGGAGCAATTCTCATGCCATCAAAACCAAAATTTCCCTTGAAAACTGTAACAAATGGAAAATTGTATAATCTATAAGACAAACCATTCAACTTTTTGAGCCGCCAGAATGAACATACTGATGCCCTTCTAAAGGGATGTCTAGAAGGTAAGCAAAGTGCCCAGTTAGCGATTTACAACCGCTATTACAAGGCCTTGTACAATACGGCACTGCGCATTGTAAAACATACTGCCGAAGCAGAAGACGTTATGCAAGAATCGTTTTTGAACGCGTTTACGAAGCTGCATACGTTCAAGGGAGATGTGACCTTCGGGGCTTGGTTAAAACGAATTGTGGTGAACAACAGTATCTACCATTACAGAAAACAACAGAAATTAAAAGCTGTTGATCTTGACGAGGTACTATATAGGGTCGAGGATAATGATGAAGTTGCTTTGAACCACGATGGTTATACAGAACTGAAGGCTCAAAAAGTGATGGAGACCATGAAAAGTTTAAAAGACAATTACAGAGTTTCTTTGACCCTTCACCTCATCGAAGGATATGATTATGAAGAGATAAGCGATATCATGAATATCAGTTATGCCAATTGCAGAACCACTATTTCAAGAGCCAAAGAAAGTTTGAGAAAAAAAATGTTATCAAATACGAATTGATATGAAGAAGGATGGATTACAAGAATTGTTCGATAGACTACAGGGTCAGTTTGACTTTGAAGAACCTAAAGCAGGCCATCAAGAACGTTTTCTCGAAAAACTGAACCGATCAAAAGGCTTGGTCACCCTCGAGAAAAAAGAAACCAGATCAGTTCAATGGTGGAAACCGCTCTCAATAGCCGCTTCGATTGCTCTGATAGCCGTGTTGGCCATTCAGGTATTTGTACAAAAACCCACGTTGGAAGAGCAAGTGGTCAAAATTGCCCCAGAAGTTTCTGAGACACAATTCTATTTTGCCAGCCTAATTGAAGAACAGGTACAAGAGCTTAAAGATGCCAAGTCGCCAGAAACAGCGAAAATGGTAGATGACACCCTTGCGCAATTAGACAGGCTAGAAACCGATTATAAGCAGTTGGAACAAGATTTGGTCAATGGCGGCAATAGCAAAATCATATTGAATGCAATGATCATCAATTTTCAAACGCGAATCGATTTATTGAAAGAAGTACTGACCAATATTGAAGAAGTTAAAAATTTAAATCCATACGATGATGCGAACTATACTATTTAAATATTTGAGCCTAATGCTTTTTATACTGCCTTTGGCAGTACCGGCCAACACCCCTGATGGTGGCGGTGGATGGAAGGGGCGATATACCAAAGAAAAGACCATAAAGAGAGAATTCAACGTGAATGCCGATGCACTTTTCAAGGTGAAGAACAGTTACGGAAACCTCAACATCACCTCATGGGACCAAAACAAGGTAATGATCGAGGTACATATCAAAACCAATGGTAACAATGAAGATAGGGTAAAGCAGCGTCTTGATCAAATAGACGTCGATTTTGAGAATACCAGTAGTCTGGTTTCTGCCATTACACGCTTTGGTGATAGAACCAGAAAATGGGGTTGGAATTGGGGCAAAAGGAACAATGTCAGCGTTCAAGTCAACTACTCCATAAAATTGCCCGTCAAGAACAGTGTACATTTGAATAATGACTACGGCAATATTTATTTAGACCGCGTAGATGGTCATGCAAAAATCAACTGCGATTACGGAAAAATGGAAATTGGTGAGTTGCGGGGCAGAAACAATGAGTTGCGTTTCGATTATACCTCACGTTCTACATTTGAATATGTGAACAGCGCCGAAATCATTGCTGACTATTCTGGGTTCACCATTGAAAAAGCCGGTGACCTAACCATAAAGGCCGATTATACCAATGCCGCCATCAATGAAATGGACAATCTCGATTACTCTTCAGATTACGGATCCATGGAGGTTGGCAGTGTCAAAAATGTACAGGGCAATGGTGATTATATCGGCATCAAGTTGGGCGAGGTACATGGCCACGTAAACATTACGGCCGATTATGGCTCGGTAAAAATCAGCAAAATGGCCGCCGATGCGGGCGATATCAATATCAAAACTGACTATACTGGCATCAAAATCGGGTACGACTCAAGCTATCATTTCAGCTTTGAGATCATGACCGAATATGCTGGGGTAAGTGGCAAAGATGATTTTGAATTCAATATCAGTAAGGAAAAATCAAATGAACGCTACTATAAGGGATACCACGGAAAGGAAAATTCAGGCAATACCGTGTTTATTTCCAGTGATTACGGAGGCATCACATTCTATAAAAATTAACCATCAAAAAACGAGAAAACATGAAAAGAGCACTAACACTTAGTTTACTATTGTTCACCTTTGTCGCCACTGCCCAATGGGGAAAAAGAGTCAAAGGCAACGGAAATGTCGTGACCATTGAACGCTCAGTCGGGGATTATGACCGGGTGGCCGTTGCCGGCTGGTTCGATGTTGAACTGGTCGACGGCAACGAAGGTGATCTAACCCTCAAAGGTGAAGAGAACCTTTTAGAATATATCAAGACCGAAGTCAAAGACGGCAAACTTGTCGTAAAAACTGAAAAAGGCGTGAACTTAAGGCCTTCTCTTTGGAAAGAAGGAATCTTGATCACCATACCCGTAGAGGAAATCAATGCGGTTTCGCTTTCTGGATCAGGAGACGTCATAGGAAAAACCACATTGAAGTCTGATAATTTCAGTACCAATATCTCTGGTTCTGGTGATATAGAACTCGCTATTGAAGCTGAAGAGGTTTCGGCCCAACTTTCAGGTTCAGGAGATATCGTACTTGAAGGACAGGCCAGGGATCTTAATGTTCAAGTATCGGGTTCGGGAGATGTTAAGGCCTATGACCTTAATGCCGAATTTGTGACTGTTCAGGTATCAGGTTCTGCCGATGTGAAGGTCACGGCCAACCAGACATTAAAAGCCCGTGTATCGGGTTCGGGCGACATAAGCTATAAAGGCAACCCTAAAAAAGTCGACAGTAAGACCTCTGGTTCAGGTGACGTGAACAGCTACTAGAAGAAAAACAACCATCAATCAAAAAAGGAAGAAGCCCTGCACTATTCAGCAGGGCTTTTTTTATTGACCCTTGTCAACAAAAAAGCACCTATCAAAAAGAAAACACCCAAAAAGATGGCCGCATTTCTCATACTGCCCGTGAATTGAGCCACAAAGCCGTATAGAAAGGTACCGATAACGATGCCTATCTTTTCAGATACATCGTAAAAACTAAAAAAGGAAGTGGTATCAGTGGTAGCTGGCAAAAACTTCGAATAGGTCGAACGCGATAAGGCCTGAATACCTCCCATCACTATCCCCACCAATCCAGCGGCGATGTAAAAATCCATGGGGGTTTGTAAAAAGTAGGCATAGATGCACAGTAACAACCAAAATATATTGATAACGATCAAGGTCTTGATGTTTCCAAAGGCCTTTGAAGCCCTGGCCGTTGCCGTAGCCCCAAAAATGGCCACTAGCTGTATCACCAAGATACTGATGATCAACCCTGTAGTGCGTTCGCTGTCTGTTCCCCAGTTGATTTCCTCTTCCCCAAAATAGGTAGCGATCAGCATAATGGTCTGAACCGCCATACTATATACAAAAAAGGCCCCCAAATAGCGTTTCAGCCGGGTTTCCTCTCCCAACTGCCTCCAGACGCTCTGTAACTCCAAAAAACCGTTTAGGATAATATTTTTTCGTTCACCCTCTCTTTTATACCCCTTGGGCAAGTGATGAAATGTGTACTGGCTGAACAACATCCACCAGATACCTACCGAAACAAATGAATATTTCATGGCCTTGATTTCGGCTGCTTCGCCCCCACTATCACTTATACCAAAAACCTCGGGTCTCATGACCATGGCCAAATTGAACAACAACAGAATGACACTTCCGATATATCCCATTGAAAATCCTTTGGCACTGATACCGTCTTGTTGTTCGGGAAAGGCAATATCGGGCAAATAAGAGTTATTGATGGCAAAACTGACCCAGAAGCCCACCAATCCGAAGAAATAGCAGATGAGTCCAAAATAAATGTTCTCCAACGAAAACCAATACAGTCCGATACATGAGATTGCGCCCAGATAACAAAAGAATTTCAAGAATATCTTTTTATTGCCCAAATAATCGGCAATGCCCGATATCAAGGGTGTGACCAAGGCGATGAACACGAAGGCCGCTGAGGTCACATAGCTGATTAGGGGTGCACGGGCTATCTCGCCCCCAAAAACCGATACTTTTTCGATTTCGGCCATCCTGAACAGGGCACCATAAAAAATGGGAAATATGGCAGAGGCAATTACCAAACTGTAAACCGAGTTGGCCCAATCGTAGAATGCCCAAGCATTCAACAATTTTTTGTTGCCTTTCATCGCAAGCACTTTCACCATGTCTTAAAAATATAAAAAGCCGTCAGATATAGACGACTTTTATTCAAATGATCTGTGTTTTATCTCATTTGAAGCTTGTTACGCCAAACTTGGCCGCTTCTTGCTTGGCCAAAGGTGCCCAAGCGGTCAAATTCTGGATTCTGGTATCGCTTGATGGGTGTGTACTCAAAAACTCTGGCGGTGCCTGGCTTGCATTCGCTTTCATACGTTTCCATAGTTCAGCCGCCTCATCAGGATTGTACCCTGCAATGGCCATAATCTGAATACCGATACGGTCGGCCTCTGTTTCATGGCTTCGGCTAAAGGGTAGCATTACACCTACGGTCGATCCAATGCCATAGGCTTGATTGAACGTATTGCGCTTTTGTGGGTCTTTGATGGCCACATTGCCCGCTACGGCACCAAGCTGCTGTAACATGCCCGCACTCATTCGTTGTGCCCCATGGTCGGCAAGGGCGTGTGCAACCTCATGCCCCATGACCACGGCCACACCGGTCTCATCTTGGCATATGGGCAAAATACCCGTATAAAAAACAATCTTTCCACCGGGCATGCACCATGCATTGATGGTCTCATCTTTTACCAAGTTATATTCCCATTTATAGTCTTTCAAATAACCTGGATAACCATTGGCATCCAACCATCGCTCAGCAGCTGTTGCGATACGCTGCCCTACATTGGTGATCATTTTTGCCTCAGTAGTGCCCTCTACAACATTGTTCTCGGTCAAAAACTGGTCATATTGTGCAAAAGCCATGGGGAAAATTTGGCTGTTCGGATAAAAATTCAATGTTTTTTTGCCTGTAAACGGGTTGGTCTTACATGCAACAACTGCCAAAAACAGTGTCAACGCCAAAATTAATCTTCTCATAATGTCAGTGTTTATAATGGGAAAAGTACAAAAAAATCAAGCTCCTGTAAGATGCAGTTCTGTAAAATTTTTACTGATTTCAATACTATTGCCCCCATTCAACTTCACCGATTTTAAATCTACGTTTTCGTTGTCGAGCTCGATTGTCTTAATTTTAAAGGGAAGCCCGTGAAAATGTAATTTGAACGTCTCATACGACGTTATAAAACTGCCATCTTTGAACTGTTGAATGATCAGTTCTTTCGGCTTGCCCTTGAGCCTAAACTTTCTTAAGCTGTACCTACCCTTTTTATAATCATAACCTTCTTGTTGGTCTTCGTACACGATTGAATTCTCTGCGCCCTCTTTATAGTACACATCGAGCTTCAATTCCGTCAATTCTTTCTCGCCAACATACTGTTGTACAGGATACTTCGGAATGATGGCGCCCTCTTTGATAAACATCGGAATCTTATCTATTCCGGCGGCCACCCACTTCTCTACCCCGCCTTCAACTATCTCTTCAGTCCAATAATTATACCATTTTCCCTTGGGAATGTACATTCGTCTACCTTGGGCGTTGGGTTCTTGGATCGGGCACACCAGTAATTGTTCGCCAAATAGAAATTCATCTGTCCTGAAATGGGTCTGGGTATCTTCTTGATCGTAGAACACCAACGATTTCAGCATCGGAAGTCCTTCGTTCACATACCTGTAGAACATGGTATAGAGGTACGGCAAGAGCTCATAGCGCAATTCGATGAACTTTCTGACGATATCGGTTATCTCATCACCGAACGACCATGGTTCTTGATCACCATGATCACCACTAGAGTGCACACGACAAAAAGGGTGAAAGACCCCAAGTTGGATCCACCTAACAAAAAGTTCTCCGTTCGGTTGTTCGGCAAAACCACCTATATCAGAGCCCACAAATGAGTAGCCGCTCATACACATACGCTGGGCCTGCACATTGGCGATCCAAAGGTGTTCCCAAGTTGCGACATTATCGCCTGTCCAGGTAGCACAATAGCGCTGGGTGCCCGAGTATGCGGCACGTGTGAGTACAAATGGGCGCTTCGGAAAAGTAAACTTCTTCAGCCCTTTGAATGTCGCCCTGGCCATTTGCATGCCATATACATTATGTGCTTTTCGATGGCTACAACGATGCCCATCGTAATCATGGCGTACATCTAGATTTGCTGTTTTAGTGGGCACATCCATTATGGCAGGTTCGTTCATATCGTTCCAGACCCCGTGCACCCCAATGTCAGCAATCATTTCTTTATATAGACCTGCCCACCATTCACGAACTTCGGGCTTTGTAAAATCAGGGAATTTACACTCGCCGGGCCAGACCTTGCCCTTGAAATGGGGGCCATCGGCCCGTTTGCAGAAATAATCGTTCTCCATCGCCTCTTGATAGACCCAATAATCTCGGTCGATCTTTAGGCCGGGATCGATCATCGTTACTGTCTTGAACCCTATTTCTTCGAGATCGTCGACCAATTTCTTTGGATTGGGAAAGCGGCGGTTATCCCAAGTGAAGCAACGAAACCCATCCATATAATCGATATCCAAATAAATCGCATCACAAGGAATCTTTAGCTTTCTAAAGGTAGAAGTGATCTGTTTGACCTTTTTCTCTGGATAGTAGCTCCATTTTGACTGATGAAAACCCAATGCCCATAAAGGTGGCAGTTCTGGCACGCCGGTCAAATCGGTATAGGCCCCAACAACCTTTGATATTTCAGGGCCGTAGAAGAAATAATAGTTCATCTCACCCCCATCTGCCCAAAAACTGGTCACATTTCTGCGCTCATGGGCAAAATCAAAATAGGTGCTGAATGAATTGTCGAAAAAGACACCATAGGCCACATCGTTGTGAAGGCCAACGTAGAAAGGTATGGCTTTGTACAAAGGTTCTTGATCTTTACCATAGGCATATGAATCAGTTACCCAGTTGTTGACCCTTTTTCCTTTGAGATTGGTATGCGATGCCTTGTCACCAAGACCATAAAAACTTTCTGAAGATTGGGTCACTTTGCTCATCTTAACGATGTTGCCACCGTAGTCAAAGTTTTCTTCCCAATGAAAACCTGTCTCGTCTTCAGCGATGACCAAGCCTTCCAAATCGGTGATCTGGGTCTTTAAATTGCCTTTGTCGATATATATCTTGACTTTTGAAGTGGTGATGATATATTCCTGTTTTTCATCCTCAACCTCCAAAACATTGTAGCCTATGCTCACATCATTACTGATGGCATATGAGAAATCAGGTTCGAACACGTGCTCTGTGGCATATCTGAACCGTATGGCGCTATCACGAAGTACCGTAATCTCTAAAATGACCCCATTTTTGGTCGTGAAGTAAAGCTTCTCGTTCTCTTGTTTGAAGTCAACAATCTCATTCGGAAACTGATTGCCTTTCCTTTCAATTTCAGTGGTGGTGATCATTTTTGGCTAATTAGACCCACAAAAGAAGTACATTACCGTGAGAACTAAAAATGATATTTTTCACAAATTGTGCACTATATCGTTGTAGTAGAATCATTTATACACCAATACCCCCAAAGGTGGCAAGGTCATTTGAACAGATTTCTTGTGACCATGCCATGCCGTATCAGAAGGCTTAAGCGTCTTTTTGCCCATACCACTGCCTCCATACTTTTTGTCATCACTATTGAAAACAAGTTTTAATTGAGTTGATTTGGGAGTGCCGACCCTATAATCTTCGCGCGGCACCGGAGTGAAATTACAAGCGATAATAAGATCGTTCTTCGGGTCATGGCCTTTTCTGATATAGGTCAAGACCGAATTCCCGCCATCACCGTAATCTATCCACTGAAACCCATCGGCGCTGAACTGTTTTTCATGCAGGGCCGGGTACTTTTTGTACAAGGCGTTCAAATCTTTCATCAACTCTTGAATACCCGAATGGAAATCGTATTGGGTCAAATGCCAATCAAGGCTCTGCTGAAAATTCCACTCAGAGGTTTGACCGAATTCACCACCCATAAAAATTAGGTTGGCACCAGGATGCGTGAACATATAGCCAAACAATAGGCGGAGGTTGGCGAAACGCTGCCATTCATCGCCGGGCATGCGGTATATCAACGATTGTTTGCCATACACCACTTCATCATGCGAGAAAGGAAGCATGAAGTTTTCGGTAAAGGCATAGGTCAGACTAAACGTGATATCGTTCTGGTGGTGCCTACGGTAAATTGGTTCTTTTTTGAAGTACTCGAGCGTATCATGCATCCAGCCCATCATCCATTTCATGCCAAAGCCGAGTCCCCCATAATGTACGGGTTTTGAAACACCTGAGAAAGCTGTTGATTCTTCAGCTATGGTTTGAATTCCCTCAAAGCGCTTGTACACTTCCTCGTTGAGTTCCCTCAAAAATGACATGGCCTCAAGGTTTTCGTTATTGCCGTACATATTGGGCTCCCATTCACCATCTTCACGCGAATAATCCAAATATAGCATAGACGCCACGGCATCGACCCTCAGCCCGTCAACATGGTATCGATCCAACCAAAAAATGGCATTGCTGATCAAAAAGGCCCGTACCTCGTTTCTTCCGTAGTTGAAAATCAGACTCTTCCAATCAGGGTGATAGCCCCTTCTTCTATCAGGATGCTCGTACAGATGCGACCCATCAAAAAAACCAAGCCCATGGGCATCTTCAGGAAAATGTGAGGGCACCCAGTCTAGAATGACCCCAATGTCATTTTGGTGCAGTTTGTCGACCAGCAACTTAAAATGCTCAGGTTCTCCAAACCGCGATGTCGGCGCATAATATCCGGTCAATTGATAACCCCATGAAGGATCAAATGGGTATTCCATAACGGGCATGAACTCAACATGGGTGAAGCCCATTTCCTTTACATAATCGACCAATTCTTTTGCCAATTCTTTATAGGAGAGAAACTCATTGTCAGCCTTGCGCTTCCATGAGCCCAAGTGCACTTCATAGACCGAGAAGGGTTTGTCCAATCCATTTTTATCTTTTCGATACCCCATCCAATCCTTATCCTTCCATTTGTAATCATCATCCCAAACGATGGAAGCCGTTTTGGGCGGTTGTTCACAATAGCGTGCAAAAGGGTCGGCCTTTTCTGTCTTGATATCGTTGTTGTGCGAATGTATCTTGTATTTGTATTTCGAGCCCTTGCCCACACCGGGTATAAATCCTTCCCAAATGCCGCTTTCATCCCATCGTACATACAATTGATGGTCACCCTCGATCCAATAGTTGAAATCTCCCACCACTGAGACCGATTTGGCCGTTGGTGCCCATACCGCAAAATAAGTACCCTTTTCACCATCGACCTCAATAAGGTGCGAGCCCAGTTTTTCGAATAGTCGATAGTGTTTGCCCCCTTTGAACAGATCAATATCGAATTCAGTAAAAAGACTATGTGGTTTTACGTTGGCCATATATATTGTTTTTGTTAGTTGGTTTCATTGATTATACCCATTATGCCCTCAAGTGGAATTACCGCCCACAATGGTCGTGAATTCATTTCATAGCCCAGTTCATAGACCGCTTTTTCGAGCATACAGTATTTTAAGATAAAGGTTCGCTCTTGTGAGTAACCGATGTTCAGGTTGTTTTCTTGAATCAGGTTCAAATAGCTATCATAGAACACTGCGATGAAATAGCGATACAAAATTTCGCCTGCCTTGAACAAGTCTTCTTGGGAATACGGAAAATCGTCACCATCATTGAAAATGGTAGAATAGATGGCATAGTGAAACGACCTGAACATGCCGGCCACATCTTTCAATGGGGGCTGTTTCACCTTACGATCGCGAATCGTGCTCTCGGGCTCTCCTTCAAAATCCAAAAGATAGAAGTCATCATCTTTTACCAATACCTGGCCGAGGTGATAATCTCCATGAATGCGAATACGTTCTCCCTTGAATTTCGTCCAATCAAAATTTACAAAACGCTTTCTGATATCATTCTTTCTCTCTAAAAACTCTTTTGCCAGTTCTAAAGAAAGTCCATCAAGTCGATGAATATTGTTCTCGACAACGTTCAAGCGGTTTTGAAATTGGTAGAGCAACCTGTTTTTAAGCCACACTTCATAGTCACCGTTGAAATGGTTGGGATGAAAGGCCGTATCGCCAAATTCTGACCCCAAAGCTATATGCATCTCGGCGGTTCGCTGCGCCAACCGTTGCAGCATCAAAAACACATGAAGGCCGGCCCAGTCAATAATCTCAGGAGGTACATCTTTGATACCCAAACGGGCGAACATTGCCACTTGGGGCAGTCTGGCAATGTTTATGCGTTTATATTCCAGATTGTGGAAGACCATTTTGAGCTGCTGTTTGAAATAGGCCCAGGCATCGCCTTCGTTAGCAACCAATTTTTGCATCAGTGCGATCGTGATGTTGGCGCCATCTGAATCGACCACATTTATACTGCCCAGATAGGCTGGTGTGTTTTGAAAACCTTTGACCTCAGATAGAAAGCGGCTCATCTCGTAATCGGGGTTCTTATCGGCATAAATTCTTCTGAAAAACTTGATGACCGAATTGTCGTTGATGATTATGGAAGTGTTGCTCTGCTCCAGTCCCATAAAACGTGACGATCTATACTCGGTATCGGTGAAATGTGAGCTTTTGTGGTACTGTACCTTAGTGGTATCGATCGGATCGGCCCTCATGATCCGTTCAAATACTAATTTTCTGAATGCCTCAAGATTCAATGCATCGATAATGAAACCGTTCTGGCCTTTCATGCAGATGGGCAGAATACGGTCTTTCTCGGCAAAGCTTTCATCTGAAACAAAGGCAATGGGCAAGAAGTAGTGTTGGTAAAAGGCTTCCTCAAAATTTACCTGTAGCAATAGTCCGTAATAGACTTCCTCGTTCTGTTGGATCTTAAAATACTCTTGTAGTTCGATGTACTTCAGCTTGCTCGATTTGCCACCGTACCATCGTTGCTGTACCACATATTTTTCCAATACATCTGAAAGAAAGACCTTGATGAACCCATCGTTCTCGATAAGTTCTTCCCATACCACATCAAATTCATAGGGAGGTTGCAATAAAGTGTCCTTCTCTTTTTTTGCCATATAACTATCTGTTTATTTGGAAAATATGAAATGGAACGTCTGTATGCAGTTCAACAAAATTCCATTCATCATACCATGTGTACTCATTAGACGTAATCATATCTTTCAGTTGAACGCCCTGACCGATATTGATGCCCAGTTCGTGCAACGGGAGCTGTAGATGACCCTGTTGCGTATTGTGGGAATCGAGATTGATGACCATAAGGGTCTCATCGGTTTTGGCATCGTTCCACTTATAGAAAGCTATAAGATAATCATTTTCGATGTGACAAAAACGAATATTATTGGTCTGCTGTAATGATTCGTGGTCTTTGCGAATTTGATTGATACGAGAGATAAGATGGGTGACCTTATTCTCGATAGACCAATCCCAATGGCGTACTTCATATTTTTCGCAATCTTTATATTCTTCTTTGTTGGGCAATGGCTCAGTGACCATATACTCGAAAACAGGCCCATAAATACCGATATTGCCGCTCAATGTGGCCGCCAGTGCATAACGTATTAGATGCATGGCCTCATTGGCCCCCTGTAAATGGTAGGGATTGATATCAGGTGTGTTTGGCCAAAAATTGGAGCGATAATATTCTTTCATTTCCGTTTGGGTAAGTTCGACCACATACTCGATCAATTCATGTTTACTGACCCGCCAGGTGAAATAGGTATAAGACTGTGAAAAGCCTTGTTTGGCCAATTGCTGCATCACTTTTGGCCTCGAAAAAGCCTCTGCCAAAAACAATACATCTGGATGGTTCTTCTTGATCTGGGCAATGAGCCAGTGCCAAAAATAGTACGGTTTGGTATGTGGGTTATCGACCCGAAATATAGATACTCCTCTATCGACCCAATACTGTACGATATCTAACAATTCATCCCACAAAGCCTTATAAGCAGTCGTTTCGTAATAAAAATTGACGATATCTTGATATTTCTTCGGGGGATTTTCAGCATATTGTATCGTGCCATCGGGGCGCTTTCTGAACCATTCAGGGTGTTCTTGGATGTATGGATGGTCAGGAGCCGCCTGAAAAGCAATATCCAAGGCGACTTCAATATTCATTTTTTTGGCTTTCTTCACCAAATCGACAAAATCTTTCTCGGTACCCAACTCAGGATGTACCGATTTGTGCCCCCCATGCCGTGAACCGATTGCCCAAGGCACCCCAGAATCACCCTCATGGGCATTTACGGTATTGTTCTTGCCTTTTCGATTTTTCTCACCGATCGGATGGATCGGCGGAAAATAAAGTGTGTCAAACCCCATTTTGGCAATACGTGGCAACAATCGCTCACAATCTTTAAAGGTGCCATGTTTATTGGGTTCGGAGGAAGATGAACGTGGAAAAAACTCATACCAGGTACTGAAGTTTGCTTTTTTCCTGTCTACATACACTTGAAGCTTTTTGCTCTCATTGGCCAAAATACGTTGGGGATATTGCGAAAAAAGATGATGCAGCTCTTCAGAATTGGCCACCGAGATAGCTTCTTCATAGCGACTTTCATCTTCAAAAAGCGATAGCCAGCCCATTATGATCTCTTTTTGTTTTGCCGTAACGTTCCCCTTAAGAAATTTTAGGTATTGAACGCCATCCAGTAATTCACTCTTGATATGTTGCCCATCTTTTAATTTGGCGTCGACACCGTGTTGCCAGTTCAAGGCGTAATCGATCCATCCGCGAACGCAATAGTCATATAGCCCCTGTTTGTCGACGGTAAAGGTCTCGAAATACACATCTTGTCCTTGGTGCTGCATGCGAACCGTTGACCATTTTTTATCCTTTTCATGCTTAAACAGAATTTCGGCCTGTACCACATCGTGCCCATCGGGTACGATATCGGCATATACGGTCACGGATTCACCGACGACCCTTTTGATAAAAAATTCGCCACATTGCAATTGGGGCGAAACATTTTCGATAACTACCCTTTCTTGTTTTCTTTCCATAGATTTTGGATGGTTTTCCTAAAAATATGAATATAGCACAAACCTACATACCGATCATAATTCAACACCCATATTTTTTTTGGAACGCTTTTTGATTTATCAATATAAATTATAGTAAAACCATGTCAAATCAAAATCAAAAGTTATGAGTTCGATAAAAACTATTTTCGGTATCATCTTGGCCTTATTGGTAATCTCGTGTGAAGGTCCGCAAGGCCCTCCAGGCTTTGACGGGCGCGATGGCATTGACGGTCAAGATGGTGTCAATATTCTTGGCCAAGTACTCGAAATTCAAGGTACTTTTTCGGCCGAAAACAATTACAGCATATTATATGAGTTTCCCCAAAATGTAGAAGTCTTTGAAGCAGATGTGGTTTTGGTGTATCTGCTTTTTGACCAGACCGAAGATAGTAATGGCGAACTAGTCGATATTTGGCGTTTGTTGCCCCAAACCCGAATATTGGACCAAGGTTTGCTGCAATACAATTACGATCATACCTTTTTGGACGTGAACATTTTCTTAGAGGCCGATTTTGACCTTACTACCCTGCTACCGGGCGATACCGATAATCAGGTGTTCAGAATCGCGGTCGTACCGGCCGAGTTTGCTTCTGACCCTTCGTTAGACCTTTCAAATCTTGAGTCGGTTATGGGAAGAATGGAAATCTCGTCGAATGAGATTCAACAAATAGAGTTGGATTAGGTATTCAAATCACTTAAAAGAAACCCGAAACAACTTTGGTTTCGGGTTTCTTTTTTACCGATTTTTATGATGGTAGGTGCGAAAGTATTTTGTGTTCTTCTCGTCTAAACGGAAAAATATATTGAAATGCTGAAAAAGATTGCTTTAGTCGCTCTTCTTGTTTTCTCGGGATGCAAGGGAACTTCCCAAGAAGAAAAAGAGACCGATGCCGAAAATAAAACATTTGCCATTAACAAGACCGATGCCGAGTGGCGTACCGAACTGACCGATATGGAGTATTATATACTTCGTAGGGCAGCCACGGAAAACCCTTTCACCAGTGATTTATTGGATAACAAAGAAAAAGGCACCTATGTATGTGCAGGATGCAGCACTCCCCTGTTCAAAAGCGAAACCAAATTCGATTCTGGCACCGGATGGCCCAGTTTTTATAAGGAAATTGAAGGCAATGTCGCCTACGATGTGGATTATAAAATTGGTTATGCCCGTACCGAAGAGCACTGCGCTACCTGCGGCGGTCATCTAGGACACGTATTTGATGATGGCCCGGCACCCACGGGCAAACGACACTGTATCAATGGAGCTGCCTTGGATTTTGTACCGGATAGTGACTAATCAATATGGCAATGCCTAAAACAATACTGACCTGAAAATGAAAAACAAATATGCCGTCAACAAGACGGAAGCTGAATGGAGAAAAGAGCTCTCACCAGAAGAATATAGGGTGTTGCGGCAAAAAGGGACCGAATACCCCCATACCGGCGAATATAATCTACATTTTGAGAATGGTGATTATCATTGCAAAGCCTGTAATGCCAAACTTTTTGAAAGCGAACACAAATTTGAAAGTGGTTGTGGCTGGCCTTCTTTTGACCAAGCAATCGAGGGGGCAATCGAGTACATTCGAGATACTTCACATGGCATGATCCGTACTGAAACCGTCTGCGCCAACTGTGGTAGCCACTTAGGGCATGTTTTTGATGACGGCCCACAGCAGACAACAGGGCAACGTTACTGTATCAATTCAGTGAGCATTGAATTTGACCCAAAAGAGAACACATGAGCCTTTCACGCCACTATCTTGAAAATGTAAGATTTGAGTTCGAGCGCTATAAAACAATGGGCGAGAAGACATTCAAACAACTTTCGCCACAAGAGTTGCACTGGCGACCCAGCGAAAATGACAATAGTATAGCGATTATTGCAAAACATTTGGCAGGCAACATGCTCAGCCGATGGACGAACTTCTTGACCGAAGATGGCGAAAAACCTTGGCGCCATCGAGATACAGAATTTGAAGACCCTCCCAATACCAAAGAAGAACTGATGCTTGTTTGGGAGAAAGGCTGGCAATGCCTTTTTCAAGCAATTGAGGCCGTCAACGAATCAAATTTTGATGCGAACATCAAAATACGGGGCAAAAAGCACTCGATCGTTCAAGCTTTCAATCGCCAGTTGGCACACTATGCAAGCCATGTCGGACAAATTGTTATGCTGGGTAAAATGATAAAAGGTAGCGCGTGGACCTCATTATCCATACCAAAGGGTCAATCAGAAGCCTTCAACAAAAATCTTTTCGGAAAAACATCTTCCTAAGTTTTCAAATTCGAGGTTCAGGGTTCAAGGTTTTTATAGTTCATAATTCTGCATTCATCATTCTAAATTCATACATACTTCGCGTTTCGCACTTGGTATTTGGCATCTGAATTCCGTACTTTTGCACCTGCCTGACAAAGGGCAGGTTTCCATTGTAGCAACTTAAATCGAACACCATGAGTAAATTTGATGTCATTGTTTTGGGAAGTGGTCCCGGAGGTTATGTTACCGCCATACGTGCTTCGCAATTGGGCCTTAAGACAGCCATTGTTGAGAAAGAAAGTCTTGGGGGCGTATGTCTGAACTGGGGCTGTATACCTACAAAGGCATTGCTCAAATCGGCACAGGTTTTTGAATATTTGAAACATGCCGAAGATTATGGTCTGAGTGCCAAAAAAGTCGAGCATGATTTTGATGCAGTGGTCAAACGTAGTCGAAATGTTGCCGATGGCATGAGCAAAGGTGTTCAGTTTTTAATGAAAAAGAACAAAATCGAGGTGTTGAACGGCTTTGGCAAGTTACTTCCGGGCAAAAAAGTCGTGGTCAAGGGCGAGCATGGCGAACCTGCCGAATATTCTGCCGATCATATCATCATTGCCACAGGCGCAAGAAGCCGTGAATTGCCCAGCCTTCCGCAAGATGGAAAAAAGGTAATCGGTTACCGTGAGGCCATGACCTTGGAAAATCAACCCAAAAAAATGATCGTGGTAGGTAGTGGGGCCATCGGCGTTGAATTTGCCTATTTCTACCACACCATGGGCACCGAAGTAACCGTGGTAGAGTTTCTTCCGAACATCGTTCCGGTAGAGGATGAGGATATTTCAAAACAATTGGAGCGCAGCTTCAAGAAATCGGGCATCAAAATCATGACCTCATCAGAGGTGACCAAAGTTGATACTTCGGGCGATGGCGTAAAAGCCACTGTCAAAACCCCAAAAGGTGAGAAAGTATTGGAAGCCGATGTCGTTCTTTCTGCCGTTGGAATCAAAACGAACATCGAAAATATAGGATTGGAAGACGTTGGCATTGCCGTTGACCGTGATAAGATATTGGTGAATGATTACTATCAGACCAATATTCCGGGGTATTATGCCATTGGAGATGTTACCCCTGGCCAAGCGCTTGCACATGTTGCTTCAGCCGAAGGTATTCTTTGTGTCGAAAAAATCGCTGGCATGCACGTTGAACCCTTAGATTATGGTAACATTCCCGGCTGTACCTATTGTATGCCCGAAGTGGCCTCGGTGGGCATGACAGAAAAACAAGCGAAAGAACAGAATTACGATATCAAAGTGGGCAAGTTTCCGTTTTCTGCAAGCGGAAAAGCCAAGGCGGCGGGCAACTCTGATGGTTTTGTAAAGGTCATCTTCGATGCCAAATATGGTGAATGGTTAGGTTGTCATATGATCGGGGCCGGGGTCACCGATATGATCGCAGAAGCAGTGGTAGCCCGTAAATTGGAAACTACGGGCCATGAAGTGCTGAAAGCTGTTCACCCCCACCCTACCATGAGCGAAGCGGTCATGGAAGCCGTGGCAGATGCCTATGACGAAGTCATTCACCTATAAACCCACGAGATTTTGTTAAAGCTTTTTAGGGCAACTGCCATTCTTGAAGGAGTTTCATACTTGCTGTTATTTGCCCTGACCATGCCACTTAAGTATTGGGCCGACATCACCGAACCCAACAAGGTTGTTGGCTATGTACATGGCTTTCTCTTTATCGCCTATGTTGTTGTCTGCATGGTTTTTGTGCGTGAACGAAAATGGGGGTTCAGAAAAGCGTTTGTGCTTCTGGTCGCCTCGCTCTTACCATTCGGAACATTCTATGCGTATAAGAAGTACCTCAAAGGTCTGGATCAATCTTCTTGAAAGGTGTAAATGGCACCATCAAAAGCACAGAAATACAGTTCATTTTGGGCGTCAACCCCGAAGGAAGCTATGTTCAATCCGGTATTGAACAACAGTTCATTGTCATTTCCATCTAGGGAAAGTGACCATATACGGCCACTGATGAAATCGGCATAGACGTATTTGCCCTGTAATGAGGGTATGGCATTGCCCCGATAAACAAAACCTCCGGTAACCGATCTGTCGCCAGCATCGTGACCATACTCAAAAACCGGCGGTATCAAACCTGTGTCATCACAATCACCAGAAAAGCAGAAAGTACCTTCAAAAAGTTTCCATCCGTAGTTTCCGCCTGATTCGATGAGGTTTATTTCTTCGCGATCTCCTTGCCCAACATCGCCTGTCCATAGGCTTCCGGTTTGGCTGTCAAAACTCATCCGCCAAGGGTTTCGAAGGCCATAGGCAAAGATTTCTCCACGTATGCCATTCTCACCCACAAATGGGTTATCCGTAGGAATTGCGTAATCCAATCCTCCAGAAGTGTTGTCCACATCAATCCGCAGAATGGCCCCTAACAGATTTGATCGGGTTTGGGCATTGTTCTGGGGGTCTCCTCCAGAACCGCCATCACCAGAGGCTATATAAAGATAACCATCTGGCCCAAAGGCAAGCTGTCCGCCATTATGGTTGGTGAAGGGTTGCTGAGTTTCCAACAACACCAATTCTGAATTGGGGTCGGCACTATTTTGATCAGCGAACGAGACCTGAAAACGCGAAGTCACCGATAAGGTTTCCGATGGTGTATAGTTCACATAAAAATAGCCATTTGATGCAAAATCAGGATGAAAAGCAAGTCCTAACAGCCCTTGCTCATTGGCATCTGTATTTATTTCGTTGCTGATATCCAAAAAGGTACCGGCCTCGGTGACCATTGGATCATTTTGAAACACCTTGATCGTCCCTGCCTGTTCGACAACAAACACACGGCCACTACCATCATTTGCAATTTGAAAATCAACGGGGCGCTGAAAACTTAAATTAGAAAAAGCACTGATAAATGAGAGACTTATGTCACCGTTGCCATCATCTTGGGCATCATCGGTCATCGTATTGTCACCATTCGAATCATCACAAGAAAACAGTAAAAAAATCAATATAGCAAAGTGGGCAAAATAAGGTTTCATAGCAGGGGATTTTCATAAAAATACGGAAAAACTGCCCCTACAGATGGTCTGATCGACCTCTATTCGATGAAATACCTGCTTGGTTTACTCTAAAAAACTCTGTATGGCCAGATCATAACTTTGAAGGCCAAAGCCCAGAATTACGCCCTTGGCAGCTGGCGAAATATAGGAAATATGACGAAAATCTTCGCGTGAAAAGGTATTGGAGATATGTACCTCGACCACAGGCGCTTCAATAGCCTTGACCGCATCGCCGATACCTACCGAGGTATGGGTATATGCAGCTGCGTTCAACACAATACCATCATATGAAAAACCTACTTCTTGCAACTTGCCGATCAACTCGCCCTCAACATTTGATTGAAAATACTCAAGTTGAACCTCTTTAAACTTAAACTGAAGTTTCGAGAAATAGTCATCAAAGGTGGTGTCACCATATACTTCAGGTTCACGTTTGCCCAGAAGGTTCAGATTGGGTCCGTTGATGATGATAATTTTCATGGTGTTAAATGTACCAATAATTTCAACGCATAAAAAAACGGGGGCATGCCCCGTCTTTTTATCGGTTATCTTTAAACGATCATAAAAAAATTGTAAATCCTACGAAGGCTTGAAAAATGCTATCTGCATCGGCCTCATCTAAAGTCAGGTTGTAGCGAAGACCAGGTTCAAGGGCTACCATATCACCTAAGAAAACGGCATAGCCTCCTTGAAAGCCTATCCAATTGGCCCCATTACCATCAAAAGAAAGACCGGTAAAATCCATACCCAATGGAATTTGACCGTTCAAGTAATACTTGCCCCCTACTTTGTAAACCAAGATACCATCTGAAAAATCTCCTGGATCGTTGTAGCCAATGCCCGCTTTAACGGCTAAGTTTTCGGTCACAAAATAACCCCCGTCAATACCTGCCGACCAAGATGTGTTACCATCACTCGAGGTCAATGAAAATGAGGTATTCCCAGTTGAGAAAGAACCGGTATTCACTTCAAGAAACCATGAACCTTCTGAAGTTTGACCTGAATTACCGTTTTGGGCATTTACCATGACAGCCGTGCCAAATAAACCCAACACTACCAAAATCACTTTTTTCATACTATACGTTTTATGCTTTTTTAATTGGCATCAAATGTAATGGTACTTGCCACTCATTTGCAATGTTTGTTGCAAAAAATGGAAAAAATGATGTACAGGTGAGTTGGTTCAATATAAAATCGCAAAAACAGAAAAGGGAGCGTACGCTCCCTTTTCATGATTTTTATGGATAGTAGAGAATCAGTTAAACCTATATCCGCCACCTATAGTAAGTGTGTTGATATCTACAACATCGCCAAAATCACCTCCTCGTGAAATTTGGATACCATAGCGCGCCTCGACGAACCAATTGCTATCGATCTGAAATCCTCCCCCGAAGGCCAGATCCAGACCGAATTCGCCATCAGGAAGGTCTTCCAATAAGTAATTGATCTGGGGACCTGCTTGAATATTGAACTGCTCAGATATTTTATACTTTGCCATAATAGGAATGTACAATGATGTCAAGTCATCAACAAAACTGAACAATAGAGAAGGCTCTATATCAAATTCATCACTGGCTTCAAAATTGTATCCACCCCCGATAAAAAAGCCCAATTCACTATCGCTGGCATCGAAAAAGCCATCGGTGTCAACGCTTATCGAAACATTGTTGAATCCTGCCTTTGCCGCAAAACCCTCTTGGCCAACAGTGGTGAAAATCATGGTGAAGATCAATAAACCTGTAAGAAATGCTTTTTTCATGTTTAAGATTTTTAATGGTTGCCGTCAAAGGTACAAAACTTAACCATTGAACTAAAAAACACCCACTATAAAAAATGGAAGCCAAGCCCTCATCCATTTCAATTTAAAAGGCCTTTTTATCATCAAAAAATGATTTTTCAAAAAAGGAAAAGAACACCAGCGGTAACGGTATTCCAACTACCGCCATCAAGTTCGACACCTGTATAAGAAAGGGCAAGTTCAGTCGTTCCCGATACCGTCACTGCAACCGTCGGTCGGTAGTAAAGCCCCCCTTCATTGCCTGAGTTGATACCCACCGCATAGCCCACATCGGCCCCAAAGTTAAAACCTTTCGTTGGGTACAATCGAGCAAGTGCCGCCAAAGGCAGAAACTGCACATTGTCAAATTCGGCCTCAATGGTTATAGGACCCTCTGTGACGGTTTCGGTTTTTCCAAAGGCATTGGTAAACCCTGTGGCCACACCTAGGTCAATCAATCTGTTTATACCAACATGATAGGCCAGATCAAGGCCTAGTCCAAAACTGGAAACATCACCGGCATCACCAATGGGCAAAGCGGCATGAAAACCAGCCCTAAAGCTATCTCTATCTACTTGGGCCTGTGCCGCAAAAACAGCTGACAGGCAAACAAAAACAATGGTAATTACTTTTCTCATATGTTTGGTCGTTATTTGGTAAATCAAGATATGAACGTAAAAAACCGTGGAATATTTGAAGATAAGTTGCCTTCATTGCCGCCCTAAGTGGTGAAAAGACCTTGATAAACCCATCTTTGGTTGTCGTATCTTTAGAACATGAAATGGCAGCAAGCCCTTGACGATTACCGACAGTATCTCAAAATTGAACGTGGACTTTCTGTGAACTCCATCAGCAATTATGCCTTGGATATTCAAAAACTCATTGCCTTTCTTGAAGAAAATACTGTTGTCGAAAACCCTATCGAAATTCAAAAAGAAACCCTTCAACGCTTTGTTTATGAGCTTCCAAATCAGGTCAATGCACGGTCACAGGCCCGAATTGTTTCTGGCTTACGCGGTTTTTTTAATTATCTGATGTTTGAGAACTATCGCTCTGACAACCCTATGGATCTGATCGAATCACCAAAAATTGGCCGAAAGTTACCCGATACCCTTTCCACCGAAGAAATAGATCGGCTCATTGCTGCCATCGACTTATCAAAGCCTGAAGGAGAACGCAACCGTGCCATACTTGAAACGCTCTATGGCTGTGGACTTCGTGTCTCTGAATTGATCGGATTGCAACTATCAGACCTTTATTTTGAGGAAGATTTTATCAAAGTGACCGGCAAAGGCGACAAGCAACGCTTTGTACCTATCGGCAATACCACCAAAAAATACATCGACATCTATCGCAAAGAGGTCAGAATACACCAAAAACCCCATGTGGGCCATGAAAATATTCTTTTTTTGAACCGTAGGGGCAGGCAACTTACCCGAGCTATGATTTTTATCATCATCAAACGACTGGCCGAGAAAATCGGGTTGAAGAAAAAAATCAGCCCACATACCTTTCGCCATTCTTTTGCGACCCATCTTTTAGAGCACGGCGCTGACTTAAGGGCAATTCAACAGATGTTGGGCCATGAGAGCATTACGACCACTGAGGTGTATATGCATGTAGATAGAAGCCACTTGGCCAAAGTGGTGAACGAATACCACCCACGCAAATAAAAGAAGCCTTAAAGTTTAAATCTAGAGCCCAACGAAAACCTTCCTTTTGCTTCTGTGTTCTTAAAACCGATTGGAGCAAACGCTGGCCTGTTCAGCAGATAGCTATAATTGGCATTGATCATAATGTTCGGGGCCGCCTTATATTCTAACCCCAAAAGGGCTTCATGCCTTGCCGGATGCCCTGCAAGATCAAGGACGTACGGACTGTTTTGGTCAGGAGAAAAATTCCATTCCGTCAATAACCCACCCACAACAGAAAGGTCTTCCGTCAAACGTTTCCCCATCAATAGTTGAACTTGAAAGACCTCAAAAAGTGGCGTTTTTTGGTGCATGGCCTTTACTATCGCCTCAACATCATTGGTCAAGGAATACCGAACCGAAAAATCACCGAAATCATATCCCTTTCCAAAATCAGGATAGCCAAAGCTTTCAATGGTCACGGTGGCCGGTTTCGGTTCAGTGATCTGGGCGGTCAATTTCGGCAACCCAAACACCAACACTATAAAAAGTAATCTCACAACCTCCATTTGAACCTGAAGATAACAACAAAAGCCCAATTTTTTCAGGTTATTCACTTGGCTTTAACAGAAAAAAATTTTACCGAAAAGGTATTCACCCCATCAGAAAGAATATATTTAACAAACAAAATCGCAAAGCCTCAGGGTTTTATGGAGTTGATACCGCTACCATGAGAACACGATATTTTTTGATATTCTTTTTGGGCATTCTACTTGTTGAGCTTTGGGCATGCGCTAACGAATCAATGGAACCTGTCCGCTATTTTTCGAAACCTTCCATTACGCTATCACTGTTGGTCTTTTTGTTCTTTCAAAAAGAAATGGTACCCAAAACAAGAACATTTTTGGGTTTGGGACTGTTGTTTTCCCTCTTTGGCGATATGTTGCTTTTGTTCGACACATATTCACCCTTTTATTTTATAGGGGGATTGCTGTCTTTTTTGCTGGCCCATCTTATGTATCTTTCGTGTTTTTGGAAAAGGGCCTTGTTTCAAATCAAAAGAACATTCTTTATTGCAAGTCTTTTGGCCATATATGCCCTCGCGATTTTATATTTCATCTTGCCCAATGTGGGTGACCTGTTACCCTATATCATCGTTTACATGACCGTGTTACTGTTGCTGGTATTGGTAGGCTTCTTAAGAAAATCACATACCAATACGGCCAGTTATCGGTTATTTCTTTTCGGCGCTTTATTTTTTATGGTCTCTGACTCGCTATTGGCCCTAAACAAGTTCTATGAGCCTTTTGGGTTGGCATCGGTAATAATCATGTTCACCTATGCCTTGGCACAGTTGCTGATTGTTTTGGGAGGAATCTCAAAGTTCAAAAACCTCAGGTTCTGAGCTGCTTTTTATAGGGGCGTATGATCAGTCGTGCCTCACGATCAAAACGCACATAGTTGTACACCCAATTAATGAAGACCACTACTCTATTTCGGAAACCGATCAAAAAGTAAAGATGCACGAACATCCAAACGAACCACGCAAATACACCCTGAAATTTAAATCTTGGTAGATCACACACTGCCTTGTTGCGCCCAATGGTGGCCATATTGCCCTTATCACGATATACAAAGGGCTTCATGGGTTTGTTCTGCATCAGACGAACCAAATTGCGCCCAAGTAGTTCACCTTGCTGAATGGCGGGTTGTGCCATCATCGGATGCCCCATAGGAAAGGCTTCTGTCTCCATATAGGCCACATCGCCGATAGCAAAAATAGAGTCAAATCCTTCAACTTGGTTAAACCTATTGACTTTCAAACGGTTGCCCCGAGTCACAAATTCTTCTGCATCCAACCCTTTTAGGGAAACTGCTTGTACGCCCGCGGCCCAAATCAACGTGGCGGTTTCAAAACTCGTTTCGGTATCTGTAGTGACCAATTTGCCATCGTATCCCATGACCCGAATATCTTTCCAAACATGAACGCCCAGTTTTTCAAGAAAATCCTCTGCCTTTTTTGAAGCGATCTCACTCATGGCAGGTAAGATTCTATCGCCTCCCTGTACAAGGTTTATCTGTGCCCTTCGGGTATCAAGATCGGGATAATCTTTTGGTAAGATTCCCTTTTTGATTTCAGCCAATGCACCGGCCAATTCAACACCTGTGGGACCCCCACCGACAATCACAAAATTCATCAGGGCCTCTCGCTCATGGTAATCGTCGGTCAGTAGCGCTTGCTCAAAATTTTGCAGGATCAGGCTACGAAGGTTCAATGACTGTGGAATGGTCTTCATTGCCATACTGTTCTGCTGCAAAGCCTTGTTACCAAAAAAATTGGTCTCTGAGCCTATTGCAATGACCAGATAATCATACTTCAATTCACCGATATTGGTCATCACCAAACGTTTTTCGGTGTTGATTTCATCTACTTCTGCCAATCTAAAGAAAAAATTATCATAGCCCTGAAGTACCTTACGAATCGGATAGGCGATGGAATCAGGTTCAAGACCACCCGTCGATACTTGGTACAACAAGGGTTGAAAGGTATGGTAGTTGTGCTTGTCCATCAACACTACTTGAACCTCTTGCCCAGCCAGTTTTTTGGCCAAAGAAATACCGCCAAAACCACCACCGATGATGACAATTCTAGGATAGCTTGACTGCGGAATGTTCATAGAGAAAATTAAAGTGCAAATGTACACATTCGCTTTCATCGGCACCAAAGCACACCGTCGTTTTAGGTATATTTAAAGCGCAATGGGCAATAGCCAAACATTGACCTTGACTGACATCGGCCTATTTTCTGTGCATGATGTCATCAAAAAACAAAACATGAATTAGATGGGCACAGGGGCACTGATTTCATTCATAAACCGTTGCATGTCGATAGACCGTCAGCCTGAACCATCGAAGAATACTTTGTTGTAACAAAAACCAGATCTTTACTACTAATAGACAAAACAACTACCAACCCGATCAGTGACCAAAGAACTGGAACATCGCTTTGTGACCGAACTTGAGAGCAATCAAAATATTGTTCACAAGGTCTGTAGTCTGTACACCAATGATAGGGATTCTCATAATGACCTTTTTCAAGAAATCACCATTCAATTATGGAAGGCCTATCCAAAATTTCGGGGCGACTCAAAATTCAGTACTTGGATGTATCGTGTGGCCTTGAACACGGCCATTACGCTTTATAGAAAATCAAAACGACGTGTACTGACACAAGATTACGATTCGGTCATCTTTAAAATAAAGGCCAATGAATACGATGATACCGAAGAACGGCAATTGAAACTCATGTACGACGCCATCAAGCAATTGGGCGACATTGACAAGGCCATTGTTTTTCTGTATCTGGAGGATAAAGATTATACTGAAATCTCTGAAACCTTGGGTATCACAGAAGTGAACGCACGTGTGAAGATGAACCGAATCAAAAACAAACTGAGAACCATATTAAATCCGTGAGACTATGATGGATGAACTGGAACTTCTTAAGAAAGACTGGCAAAAAAAGGAAGGTCATCTTCCAAAGTTAACCTACGATGAAATCTATAAAATGCTTCGAAGCAAGTCATCTTCAATCGTGAAATGGATTTTTTACATCAGTATTGTCGAATTCATTTTCTGGATCGCCTTGTTCTTTGTTCCCGTTCAAGGGGGTGAACTGGCTTCTGATGGCGCCAAGGTGTATCAAAACATAGAACTTGGGCTTGAAATTATCAGATATGCGGCCCTGATATATTTTATTTTTAAGTTCTATAAGAACTTTCAAAAAATCACCGTGACAGAATCTGCAAGAACCCTAATGAAGCGTATCATTTCTACAAGAAAGACCGTCATGCAGTATGTATGGTTCAATCTCGGGGTGTTTGCCGTGATGATGGTGGTCGTCTTTATCGAATATGTAAATTATGACCCCAGGGTCGAATTGAAGACCATGATTGCTGAAGCTGATAACAGTATCTTGCTTTGGATAATGGTGAGTTTCGCCTTATTGGTCGCCATTGGTTTTTTCGCTTTTCTTTTGTGGCTCTTTTATCGAATTCTCTATGGAATCCTTTTAAAGCGTCTCAATGAAAATTATAGGGAACTCAAAAAATTAGAGGTCTAACCGCGATGGCTATAGCGCCGCTTTTGGTGGTCAGCTTCATAAGCGGCCAACTCTTCTTCTGGAATCACATGTAGAAATGATGGATGCTGTTCAATGGCATATTCCAATTTTTCGATGATTTCTTCTATTGACTCATTATCGTAATCAATCTCAAGTGGCTCTTTAATCTGCATTGACTGTAGAATACCTTTCTTTTTTATATAGAGCCCCTTTTTATCAAAAGAACGTCGAAAACCGTCGATAACCACAGGAACCACTATGGGTTTATACCGTTTTATGATGTGGGCGGTTCCTTTTCGAAGCGGTTTCCATGGGGTGGTCGTACCCTGCGGAAAAGTAATGACCCAACCATCTTGCAGTGCGGTACCGATATTGGTAATATCGCTCATCTTTACTTGACGGTTCACATCTTTGCCATCGGCACGCCATGTTCGCTCAATGCTGATCGAGCCGGCATAGGCCAAAACCTTGGCCAATATACTTTGCTTCATGGTTTCTTTGGCCGCAACATAGTAGATGTTCAATTTGGGTTTCCAGAGATAACCTATGTTCTTGAGCGTGTCTTCACGACCCGACAAACTGGCATTGAACACATGAAACATGGCCACTACATCGGCAAAATAAGTTTGATGATTACTTACAAAAAGTACGTTTGTGCCGGGCAGGCCTCGAATGATCTCAGAACCTTCGATCTGTAGTTTGTTGAATTGCTTGTATCGCTGATGGGTCATCAGCCCCATAATACGAATCAACCATTTCTTGAAGAAAAGGATGTGTCCGAAGGGGTTTCTTTTAAACAAGGCCATGCAATACTGTTAAGAGGGCTAATTTACAAAATCGCACCTAAAGCACTTTCAGCAAGAGTTCCCGAATCTCGCTCAGCATCATGGCTGTGGCCCCCCAAACCACATAACCATTTAACTTAAAGGCAGGTACGTCGATATTTTGGGCATACGAAGTGCTCAAATTTTGTTGAATTAAATTGGCATCGTTCAGATAATCATCCAATGCCACTTCTACCAAGGCTTCGACCTCACTTTCATCTCGAATGAATGTTTGGGGCTCTTTGCTAAGACCCAAAAATGGGGTAACCATGAAGTTGCTGGGCGGAATATATAATTCGCTCAATTCTCTAATGATCTCTACGCGTTCAGGAGGTAGGCCTACCTCTTCATGGGTTTCCCGAAGGGCGGTCTGCAACAGGTTTTCATCATGTTTCTCCATTTTTCCCCCTGGAAATCCTATTTGATTTGAGTGGACACCTGGGTAGGCATTGCGTAAAATCAAAAGTAAGTGGGTAATTCGTAGTCGATCAGGGTAAAACAGGGCAACAACACCCGCTTTTTTCGGGTTTCGATTCTTGAACCCGTTTGATCTCAACAACTTCCTTCTAACCTCAGGGGCCATTTTATAGTGTGAATCAGGCCCCGGAAGTGGCATATTTTTTATTTTTACTGCCTGCTGATAAAAATCATCAAAATTCATGTTGAACAGAATCGCGCTTTTTACAAGTATAGCACTAATTTTTTTGGTTTCCTGTAAAGAAAATCCTAAAGGGAACACTTCGCCACAACAACAAACGATCGTAGAAAAAGATACCGTCAAACCGGTAGAAAATGTCACGGAAGATAGCAAAACCGAAGAGGAAAGATTTGTGCTGACCGAAGAGAATGCCATCGACTTCTTTTTCAATTATGCCGATACCTTGACACAAGACAAGGTCAAACTAACCACCACCATGGGCAGTTTTACGGTGCAACTCTTCGACAATGTGCCTTACCATAAGGCCAATTTCATCTACTTAACGCGAAAGGGGTATTTTGACAACACCCAATTTCACCGTATCGTAAAAGATTTTATTATTCAGGGAGGAAACTCAGATGACAAGCCGACGGCGAACAAGCGTCGAGAAATTGGTCGCTACTTGTTGCCTCCAGACGGTAAGAAAGGCCATAAGCATCATAGGGGCGTGATTTCAATGCCCAGTAGCGAACGGGATAATCCACATAAATTGGCCTCGCCCTACGAGTTTTTTATTGTGGTGACCAAACCTGGCTCTTATCATTTAGACGGTTCTTACACACCTTTTGGTAGGGTAATTCAGGGGATGGATATAGTCGATGCCATCAATAACGTACCCGTGGGCGATGGAGACTGGCCCTTGCAAAACGTGTATATCTTAAAAGCGGAAATCTTATAGTTTTTTATCCCTATAAATATTCGGAAGTCTGATACCAAACCTTACGGCCAATAACCGGATGCCGATCACGACAATGATGCCCGCTGAATAGGCATAGGCCTCCGGAATGGGAAAAAGCAGCAAGAAAAAGTAAAATGCACCTCCTAAAATACAGGCCGTCGCATAGATCTCCTTTCTAAAAATCACAGGAATCTCGTTACATAGAATATCTCTGATCACCCCTCCAAAACTGGCCGTGATGGTCCCCAATGCAATACAGATAATGGGCAATAATTCGGCCTGGAGCCCCTTTTCGATTCCGACCATGGTATACAGTCCAATACCAATGGTGTCAAACAAGAAAAGTGACTTTCTCAGGTATTTCAACTGATTTGCAAAGATGATGGCCAATACCACAGTTGTCATAATGGTGATTACATAGGTCAAATCGCGCATCCAGACAACCGGTGCGTTGCCGATCAAGAAATCACGTAGTGTACCGCCCCCTATGGCGGTCACGAAAGCTACGATGACCACACCAAAAAGGTCAAGTCGTTTTTCCATGGCGACCAAAACACCTGAAATAGCAAAGGCAATGGTGCCCAAAATATCAATAACCTGGTAGAATGCCATTTACATTTTTTGGGTATAGTGGTTGTAATCTTTCAAAACGGTATCAAGGTAGTCTTTGTCATACAGGTTTGAATTGGTCATCAGTATGCTGTCAACCTTTATTCTCAATGCCTTCAAAGTCTTAAAGTCATTGCTCTTTTTTGCGATGCGATAGGTCTCCTTGATAAGGCGTACATCTTTATCGGTCAATAGCGTTACATTGGTAAATATTGGTTCATACTGGTCTTCCACTTCCTCCAAAATGGTGTGTGAGACCTTCACCTTGTTCTTTGTTGAAATCACCACGGTACCTGCGGCGGCATCACCTAAACGCTGTCGCCTTTCGGTAAACAATATGGTAAGCAAGCCCACTGAACCGAAAAAGAGCCAGATATCGACCAAACGAAGCATCCACCTGACCAAATAATTGCTCCAATGCACCGGGGTTCCATCAAGGCGAACCACCCGCATTTTCAACAACATCTTTCCTACGGTCTGGCCATTGAAAATGCTGTGCATCATAAGGCTGTAGAACATGGCGGGAAGAAATATCAGTCCGACCAAACCGCGCTGTGTCCATCTATCCTCATAAACATAACCTATGGCATCACCGATAACGTTTACCAAAATGGCATAGAGATATAGAATGAAAGCATCGACCAAAAAAGAGATTATACGTTCACCTATGCTGACGATTTTATAATCTAGATTGACATTTTGCGTTGTATTGATTTGAAGGTTGCCCATTAAGCACTACATTTAACTTTAAGGAAACGATTTTATGCGCGAAGCTGCCTTTGTCAAGCAAAATAAGGAAAAATGGATAGCTTTTGAAAAGGCCATCAACCTCGGCTCCAAAACCGATCCCGACGAACTGGCCGATGGGTATATTCAACTCACCAATGACTTGGCCTATGCACAGACCTATTACGCTGAAAGCAAGACTTTATTGTATTTGAACGCCCTTGCTTCGCAGGCACATCAAAAAATCTACAAGAACAAGAAAGAGAACCGCAATCGAATCATTGATTTCTGGGGATATGAATTTCCCCGGTTTTTCAAACAATACCATGGCACCTTGGGGGTCTCTTTTTTGATTTTTGCGGTGGCCACCGCCATCGGCGCCATCTCGGCATTGAACGATTCTACTTTTGTACGGTTGATATTGGGTGATGCCTATGTGAACGAAACCTTGAACAACATCGCTAATGGAGACCCAACGGCCATTTACAAAAGTGGCAGTGAAATCGGTACTTTTTTGGGCATTACCATCAACAATATACGGGTGGCATTTCTCGCATTTGCCTTTGGCGTCATTACAAGTATCGGAACAGCCTACATCTTGTTCAGCAATGGGGTGATGCTCGGGGCCTTTATCACTTTCTTCTATACCAAGGGTGTATTCTTAGAAGCCAACAAACAGATCTGGCTTCATGGAACCATTGAGATCTCGGTCATTATCATAGCAGGTTGTGCGGGCCTTATCATGGGCAATGGCATTCTTTTTCCCAAGACCTTTTCAAGACGGGTATCATTCATGAAAGGTGCCAAAGATGGGCTTAAAGTGGTCGTCAGCACCATTCCCTTTTTCATTATAGCAGGGTTTATAGAGGGGTTCATCACCCGATACTCCGACATGCCCAATTGGCTTGCTTTTACCATTATTTGGGCTTCGTTGACCTTGATAATATTTTATTATGTGCTATACCCTATACTATTAAATAAAATAGATGCAGAAAAAATACATAGAGCTTAGAGTTAACCGTGATTTTGGCGATATCATCACCACCTATTTTGATTTCTTCAAGCAGAACATCAAAAAGTTCACCAATGTTTTTATCAGCTATAATGGTGTTTTTTTGGTCGGGTTGTTGATTGCGAGCTACCTGCTTGTCTCAGGATTCATAGGCATGATCGCATATGAAAATAACGCAGGTTTCAATAATACCGTGGGGCTCGATGAAAAGTACGTCATCTATATGATTGCTGGCGGAATCATTTTCTTCGTCATTTTTTTGATGGTCGGGGTATTGAATTACGGTTTGGCCACCAGCTATATGATTTGCTATGAAGAGAACAAGGGCCAAAGTTTTGAGAAGAAAATTGTTTGGGAGCATACCAAGAACCGCCTTGGCAGTATCGTTGTTTTCGTACTGTTGTTGATCCTTGTTTTTCTTGTGTTCATGGTTGTAGCCATCGTTTTGGCGTTTATTCCTCTGTTGGGGCTTTTTGCCCAGTATATCATCCAGTATTTCATGGTTTCTTGGCTCGGGGTCTCTTTTTTCAGCATGCTAGAAGAGAATCGTGGTGTCGGTGAAGCCTTGAGCGAGGGCTGGCGCTTGGTCGTTGACAATTTCTGGAAAGCCATTGGTGTTAACTTTGTAATGGGATTGCTGTTGGGCATTTTGATCATGTTGACCATGGTAGTACCGGGTGTGTTGGTGGGCATCTATACTTTTCATGTGGTCGAGAACAATGTCGATTACGCTTCTTCAATAGTGGCGACTGTGGTATATACCTTGGGAACCTGTCTTTTTCTGGTCATTTCGGTATATGGCCAGTGCCTGACCCAATTTGTGAACGGTATTCTCTATTATGCGCTGCATGAAAAAACATATAACCAGAACGCCCGTAGCAAAATTGAACAAATAGGAAGTACCCCTGAGTGAAAAATTTACTGCCCTATATCATACTGCTCTGCTTTTTTTCGGTTGGATTTTCCCAAACGAAACAAGACTCCATTCCCATAGACACCAACTCAGAATTGGTGGAGCGGAAACTCCCAGATGACCTTGACCAACGCTATCAGGGGGAAGAATTCGATTATGAGATCACTACCGGAAAGGCCCAAAACCTTCTGGGCAGATTCTTGAACTGGTTGGGCCGTATTTTACGGAACACCTTTGGTATTGAGATCTCACCGCAAACCTTTAAAATAATGGAATATATTATTTACGGTCTTATGGGGCTGTTGGTCATATTTTTATTGATAAGGGTTCTCGTAAACGAAAAATTCAATTCCATTTTTATAAAAAAGGCAAAACCCATTATTGACATTGACCTTTCTGAGCAACATATCGAGAATATAGATCTTGATGCGCTTTTGAATGAAGCCCTTGAAAAAAAAGAATATCGTATGGCCATTCGATATCAATATTTGAAAATCTTAAAACGTCTTTCAGAGAAAGGATTGATCGATTGGCATTTCGAAAAGACCAATAGCGATTATCAAAGAGAAATCGAGAAACCCGAAATCAAGGCAAGGTTTAAGGAAGTATCGTATATCTATGATTATATCTGGTATGGTGAACAAGAAATCGATGGGCAAAAATATCACACGGCCGATGCACTGTTTGCTATCTTATCAAATAATTTGAGGGATTGATGGACAAGCGGTCAAAAGTCATATTGGGTATTTTCTGCATGGTCGTGGTCATCATTGTCATTACCGAAATTGTTCGGCCCAAACCCATCAATTGGCAACCATCATATACAGCTTCTGACAAAATACCTTTTGGCGGCTATGTGCTATATAATGAACTCAATCGGCTTTTCAACAACGGTGAAATCAAAACCGTACAAGAAAGCGTCTATGATGTCATGGTCAGGCGTGATACCACTGAACGGTCAAATTATCTGTTCATAAATGATTTTATTTATTTTGACCAGCAAGAAAGTCATCAGCTGTTGAACTATGTCGATAAGGGCAATGATGTGTTCATCGCCACCAATCAATTGAATGGTGTGCTCGCCGATTCTTTGAACATCTACACAGCCACTGATTATACTATCAAAGAAGACACCATAGCCTTCGATTTTACCAATGCACTGCTCAAAGGAAAGAAGTTTGAATATGCCAAGGGCATCTACAAATGGCGGTTTACCAGTGTTGACACTGCGAACACCATGATCTTGGGGCATATAACTTATACTTGGAAAGACCCATTGGCCGAAAAACCAGATGAGCGGCGTCGTTTTCCGAACTTCATCAAAACCAGCTTTGGAAAGGGAAACTTTTATGTAAGCACGGTTCCCGAGGCGTTCTCAAATTATTACATGCTAAGGGGTAATCAAGATTATGCGGTCAATGCTTTTTCATATTTGGGCGACCATACGTTATACTGGGACGATTATAAAAAATCAGGAAGGGTCATTATCGATTCGCCCATGCGCTTCGTACTCAACCAAGCCGCCTTGAAATGGGCCTATTACCTAACCATGATCGGTATATTGCTCTTCGTCATCTTCAGGGCCAAACGCGAGCAGCGTATCATTCCGGTAGTCGAGCCATTAAAAAATTCATCTGTCGAATTTGCACAGACAGTAGGTGCCCTCTACCATCAAAACAAAGATTTTACAGATCTCATCAACAAAAAGATCAACTATTTTTTCGAATACTTGAGAAGCCACTATTACCTCGACACCAATCATCAAATAGAAAAGTTGGTACATGAGTTAGCGGCCAAGTCGGGCAAAAGTCTTGAAGAGGCCAAAAACTTGATGGAATATATCCAATACCTAAAAAATAAAACCACGCATAGCGAAGTTGAGAGCATCGAGCTCAACAAAAAAATAAGCGCATTCAAAAATTAATTATGGAAGAACAAAACCCACAAGAGGAATCGTTGAAATTCAATCCCAGAATTGACCTTGGCAAACTGCAAGAGGCCGTGGCCCAAATTAAAGGTCAGATCGGTAAGGTGATCATAGGGCAACAGAACATGATCGAGCTGTTGATCATTTCAATATTGGCCGACGGGCATTCACTTATAGAGGGTGTACCTGGCGTTGCGAAGACCATCACCGCCAAATTATTGGCCAAAACCCTTAACGTAGGCTTCAGCAGAATACAGTTCACACCAGATTTGATGCCCAGTGATATTTTGGGCACATCGATTTTCAATGTCAAGACGATCGAATTTGAGTTCAAGAAAGGCCCCCTGTTCTCAAACATTATTCTAATCGATGAAATCAACCGCGCACCGGCCAAGACACAGGCCGCTCTTTTTGAAGCGATGGCCGAACGCCAGATTACCATTGACGGACTCGAATTTGATATGGAACCCCCATTTTTGGTGTTTGCCACACAAAACCCGGTCGAGCAAGAAGGCACTTATCGCCTGCCCGAAGCACAGCTTGACCGTTTTCTATTCAAAATCAATGTGGAATACCCCTCCCTAGAAGAAGAAATACAAATTCTTGAATCAAAGCACGAACAAAAAAACAGAAATCCTGAAGAATTGATAAAGTCTGTATTGACCGCAAAACAAATTGCCGAATACCAAGAGACCATTAAAGAGGTCATCGTTGAAGACAATCTGATGAAGTACATCGCCAGTATTGTCAATAATACCCGTACCAATGCCAATCTATACCTAGGGGCCTCACCAAGGGCCTCCATCGCTTTGATGGATGCCTCAAAGGCCATGGCGGCAATAAATGGTCGTGATTTTGTCACACCTGACGATATCAAAAAAGTAGCCTACCCAATTTTGGGCCATCGTATCATTTTGACCCCTGAACGTGAAATGGAGGGTATCACCACCGAAAAAGTGGTGCAGCAAATCGTTGAAGGCATCGAAGTACCACGATAATATCTTTTTCATTGAGGCGTATTTTTAAACATACCTATCTACGACAACGATTCTTCATTGTTCTCATCACCATTGTTTTGGGTTTTTTGGCATCTTTTATGGTAAAAGATGTTTTTGGCGCCTTTAAGATTCTCTTTTACCTTTTTGTATTGCTGCTTATCATTGATTTGTTGTTGCTGTATGGCTCAAAAGGACAGTTGGTGGGCAAGCGATTGGTGCCCGACAAGTTATCGAACGGAGACGAAAACCAAATTGAAATTGAGCTTTCAAATGAATATTTATTTCCCATTGGGGTAAAAATCATTGATGAGATTCCCTTTCAATTCCAAAAAAGGGATTTCGGCCTGCAAAGTCATTTGGTTTCTGCCGAAAGCAAATCATATGCCTATACACTGCGGCCCACTGAAAGAGGGGTTTATTCTTTCGGAAACCTAAATGTCTTTGCTTCTTCACCAATAGGGCTTATTGCTAGAAAATATACCTTCGACAATGCCCATGAAGTGCCCGTATATCCATCCTTCCTGCAACTTAGAAAGTATGATTTGATGGCTTTTACCAATCGTCTTTTTCAATACGGGCTCAAAAAAATAAGGCGTATTGGCCATACCATGGAGTTTGAACAGATCAAGGAATATATTCCCGGCGATGATATTCGTAATATCAACTGGAAAGCCACAGCGAAAAAAAACCAATTGATGGTGAACCAATATCAAGATGAGAAATCGCAGCCCATCTATTCGGTCATCGATAAGGGGCGAGTGATGAAAATGCCGTTCGAGGGCCTCAACCTGCTCGACTACGCCATCAATGCTACTTTGGTCATCAGCAACATTGCCATCAAAAAACATGATAAGGCCGGTATGTTCGCTTTCAGCAACAAGGTTGAAAATCGGGTGGTGGCCGAACGGCGCAGTTCACAGATGAATCTGATTCTAGAGACCCTGTACAATCTACAGACCAATTTTGTGGAAAGCGATTTTGGTAGGCTGTATGTTGATATCAAAAGAAATATCGGCCAACGGAGCCTATTGTTGTTATATACAAATTTTGAGACCTTGGATGCCTTGCACCGCCAAATGGGATATCTTCAAGCCATTGCCAAGCAGCACTTACTGGTCGTCATCTTTTTTGAGAATACCGAGCTTACTTCGTTTGCCGAGAAAAAGGCTGAGAACGTACGCCAAATTTTCGAGCAGACCATCGCAGAAAAATTTGTCTATGAAAAGAAATTGATAGTCAACGAATTACAAAAACATGGCATCCAGACCCTCTTGACCAAACCTGAAAACTTGACCATCAATACCATAAACAAGTATTTGGAAATTAAGGCAAGAGGCTTATTGTAAACCAGCTTTTGCCATCTCAGACAACCCCAACTGGGTCAATGGGGGCAAATCATCAAAACCGTCCAAAGCAGAAGAGATTTGGGCTTCATATTGAAAAGTAGCTTCTGAAAAATTGACCGTCAAAGCCTTTCGTTTCTGTTGGCGTTTTCTATCAGTAAAGATGTCGATGGTGAACCCTACGGTCATGCCCCCTAGAACGGTGGCCAGAAGGTCTTCATTGTCCCACCCATTTTCGCGTTGCCCTGCATCGACCGCTTCTTTGGCCAAACCGATGGCCAAGCTGCCTCCCACCGCTCCGGCAAACGTCCAATAACGGTTGCCATCAGAAGCCTGTTTGGCAATGCCCGCACCTGCAAGACCAAACAGGTTACCACCCAAAAAATGGAGGGCCTTGTCACGATCTATTTGGGCACTTAGGTTGGTGGCGACCAAAAACGCTATTAGGGCAATGGTTTTTTTCATCTAACGGTAAAGGTAACAAAAGTCGATGTACTTGAGGTTTTTGAAACGTCGCCACACTACCCTCTTTCCTTTTTTAAAAAGTCATCACAATTGCGATCGATCACAATTCGCAAGCGGTTACTTCGCGACATTCACCGAACGGGTCTCACGAATCACGGTGACCTTGACCTGCCCGGGGTAGGTCATATCGGTCTGTATTTTCTGTGAAATCTCAAACGATAGCTCTGCCGCCTTATCATCACTGACTTTTTCACTTTCGACAATGACCCTAAGTTCGCGTCCGGCTTGAATGGCATAGGCCTTATCAACCCCATTGAAGCCCAAAGCAATGTCTTCAAGGTCTTTCAATCGTTGAATGTACGAGTCAAGTACTTGTCGACGGGCACCAGGGCGCGCACCACTAATGGCATCGCAAACCTGTACAATGGGTGAGATCAGGGTGGTCATTTCAACTTCATCGTGGTGGGCACCGATGGCGTTACAGACCTCTTTTTTCTCTCCATATTTCTGCGCCCACTTCATACCAAGAATGGCGTGTGGCGTTTCGGTCTCTACCTCAGCTACCGGTACCTTACCGATGTCATGTAATAGTCCGGCGCGTTTGGCAAGTTTGGCATTGAGACCAAGTTCGGCCGCCATCACTCCACAGAGTTTGGCCACCTCACGTGAATGTTGAAGCAGGTTCTGCCCGTACGATGAGCGATATTTCATTCGACCAACTGCCTTTATCAGTTCTGGGTGCAGGCCATGAATTCCTAAATCTATGACGGTACGCTTACCTATTTCAACAATTTCCTCATTGATCTGCTTTTCGGTCTTTTTGACAATTTCCTCAATTCGAGCTGGATGTATTCGACCATCGGTTACCAAACGGTGCAATGACAACCGAGCCACTTCTCTTCGCACTGAATCAAAACACGACAAAATAATGGCCTCTGGGGTATCATCAACAATTATTTCAACACCTGTGGCTGCTTCTATGGCCCTGATATTACGTCCTTCACGACCGATGATCCGACCTTTGACATCATCTGATTCAAGATTGAATACGGAAACACAGTTTTCAACCGCTTCTTCGGTACCTATTCGCTGAATGGTGTTGATGACTATTTTCTTGGCTTCTTGTTGAGCGGCCAGTTTGGCTTCTTCCAACGTATTTTGAAGATAAGCCATTGCATCGGTCTTGGCAGTCTCTTTTAGGGACTCGAGCAATTGGGCTTTTGCATCCTCGGCCGAAAGCCCAGATATGACTTCTAACTGTTGTACCTGGCTTTTGTGCAGTTTTTCGAGCTCAGATTGCTTTCTTTCGAGAATTTCGCTTTTGTGCTCTACCTCTTCGATCTGCTTTTCAAGCTGCTCGTTCAACCGCTTTTTTTTGCCCAATTCGCCGCTGATCTGTGATTCTTTATCACGACTGCGCTTTTCGGCATCAGCAATTTTCTTGTTCTTGTTAATGATTACTTTCTCATGCTCAGCTTTGAGTTCCAAGAATTTTTCACGTGCTTGGAATATTTTGTCTTTCTTAATGTTCTCACCTTCCTTTTTGGCTTCCTTAACAATGTTGGCAGCTTCCCTTTTGGCATTGGTCATGGTCTTGGTCGCCTTACCCTTTTCAAGGGCTTTGGCAATGGCAAACCCTATTGCCAATCCGATCACTGCCACTATTGCAATGATGATATAGTTGTCCATTTTGGTTTACGTTTGATTATAAAAAAAGCCCACATTGGAAGAAGTTCTGTGCAAACTCCTAATGACAGGTTTAGGGCTAACAGATTGCTCAAGTATCCCTATACGAGTAGGGCCCGCTTTTACAATCTAAACTCACCCTTTTTAATTATAATTCTGTTGAGTTTGTCAAAAAATATTTACCAATGTGGGCAGTAACAATATATATTTTAAAGAACTTATTCAGAAACAGCATCTGACCGCAACGTCACCAATTCATCAAGCGCCTTTAAGCGCTCTAGGGCCGCTTTGGTATTCTCAGAGCGGTCTATGCCACCCTGCTCTATTTTTGAGGCAAACTGCAATGCGCACATGGCCAAAACATCTTGCTTATCCCGCACTGCATAGTTCTGCTCAAATTTCTTTACTAGACTTTCGATGTTTTTAGCGGCCTTTCTAAGCCCTTCTTCTTGCCGTGGGTCTATCGTCAATGGATATACCCTGTCGGCAATCGAAAGCTTGATCTTGAGCTTTTCCTCCATTTTCATGTTTCGACACTATTCCGCTAAATGGGCGATACATTGGTCCAGTTCGCGAATCAGTGTGTTTATTTTGAGTTTTGCCTCGGTTTTATTTGTATTACCACCCAGCATTGAGCTTGCCATTTTGAGCGATTCATACCGCTCTTTCCATTCATTGATGGCCGCAGTGGCAACTTCACGTTGCTGTTCAAGTTCGGCCATCTGATTCTTTAGCTTTGTATTTGCCTTATTGAGCACTTCCATTTTGTGCAGCAACCTGCTTACTTTGTTCTCTAAAGAATCGACTATCTCTACAAGTTCGCTCATATGCAAACTTCAATGCGTTTCAAACAAAGTTAACGAACCTACGCCAACCTGACAATATTTTTCTTGCATATTGCCTTTATGCCATTGAAAACCAGCATCGGCCCGCCATACTTTTTTCAAAATCACCTGCATTGATTACTTTCGTACGGAAATTGCCCCCATATGATGCGATTGCTTTTTCTTTTTGTATTGACCTTGAACACTTTACCTCTTGTGGCACAATACAAATACCCCAAAGATTCTTTTCAGTCCCCAATGGGTATTCCCTTGATACTTGCGGGCACCTTCGGTGAGCTGCGCTCAAATCATTTTCATGCAGGCATTGACATTAAAACCCAACTACGCCAAGGGTTACGGGTCTATGCCATTGGTGAGGGTACTGTTACACGAATAAAAGTGTCACACTGGGGCTACGGAAAGGCCTTGTATGTGGCACATCCGAACGGTTTTACCTCGGTTTATGCCCATTTGCAGAAATTCTCGCCAGAAATCGAAGCCTATGTAAAAAAAGAACAATACCGAAAAAAATCATATGAAATAGAATTATTTCCTGAATATGGGGAGCTGAAAGTCGAAAAAGGCAACGTCATTGCCTTTACTGGAAACACGGGGAGCTCTTCAGGACCCCACTTGCATTTTGAGATCAGGAGTAGCATCTCTGAAAAACCCACCAATCCACTTTTATATGGCTATTCGGTACGCGATGCGACCAACCCAACTTTAATAGGGCTTTTTGCCTATCCTTTATCTGAAGGGGCATTGGTCAACCAAAGTGAAAAAAAAATGCAGTTGAATTTCAACAAACAACCAGACGGCTCTTTTTTGGCTGACAAAGTAACCGCCTCTGGTACCATTGGTTTTGGCTTCAATGCTTTTGATCGTCAAGATCTGGCCGCAAACAAGAACGGTATTTTTTCGATGGAGCAGAAAGTCAATGGCCGTACCATTTCCTCTTATGATTTCGAGACGTTTTCATTCGGTGAAACACGGTATATCAATACGCTCATCGATTATGCCCATTTTGGCAAGTATCGACAGCGCGTACAAAAATGTTTTAAAGAACCCTCAAATTTTTTGAGCATCTACAAAGATGTTTATAATGATGGCAAAATCGATGTCAAAGAGGGACTGTCATATCAAGTTGAGCTGAACATAGCCGATATTGAGGGCAATGAAATAAAAGTGATCATTCCCGTCGAGGGTAAAAAGGAAATTGCAAAAATCAAAAAAGACCAACAACAGACCAAACATTATGTCATCGCCCAAAAGCCCAACAACTTTGATCTGGGGGTCGCCAAAGTATATTTTCCCGCAAATACTTTTTACGAGGATTTTTACATGGACCTAAAAAAGGGAAAAGACACGGTCAACATACACGACAATACCGTAGCGGCCCATCGTAACTTCACTGTTACTTTTGATGTTTCAAAGCATTCTGAAGCAGAAAGGAAACAATTGTTCATCGCCCGGTTAGATGAAAAATCAAAGCCAAATTATGCGAGAACGTACAAACGCAACAATACGTTTACCACCAGAACACGCAACTTGGGTCGCTATACATTGGCCAAAGACACCATTGCCCCTACCATAAAGGCCAGAAATTTCAAAGACCGCCAATGGTTGAACAATTATCGTTACCTCAGCGTTCAAATCACCGATGATCTTAGCGGTATCAATACCTATGACGCTTACTTGAACGATGAGTGGATCTTGATGGAGTACGAACCCAAAACCAAGACACTCACCTATAACTTCGATGACAAAATAGCCGAAGAGACACAATGTGAGCTTAAAGTCATCGTTACCGATAATGTAGGCAATTCAAGTACCTTTGAGCGTACTTTCTTCAGAAAATAGCACGTGTGTCGTAAAAAATCAGTATTCATATTTTTTCTTTTTGTTGGCACATGGTTCACCCATTCACAAAATGCAACAATTACCGGTATCGTATTGGATGAAAACAATGTGCCCCTTTCTGATGTGAACATTTCATCGGCTACATCGGGCACTACCACAAACCCAAACGGTTTTTACCTTTTACAAGTGGTCGCTGACGTAGAGAACACCATTACTTTCTCTCATGTCGGACACGAGAACATTGTGCTCGAAGACCTGATATTGAACACTAATGAGACTTTTGAGTTCAATCCGGTGATGAAAGTCGACGTAATACAAATCGATGGGGTCGAGATATCGCCCACGGGAAGAAAAGAGCTTGAGGGCATTGAAACCCTTTCACCTGAGGTGGTCAGAAACATTCCCGGGGCCAATGAGGGTGTTGAAAATGTGCTGAAGCTTTTACCAGGGGTATCTTTCAACAATGAACTGAGCACCCAGTACAATGTGAGGGGTGGCAGTTTTGAAGAAAACTTGGTCTATGTCAATGAAATAGAGGTATACCGACCTTTTTTGATTCGTTCGGCCCAACAAGAAGGCCTTAGCTTCATCAACAGTTCAATGGCTAAGGATATTGACTTTTCTGCCGGTGGTTTTCAGGCAAAATATGGTGACAAACTATCATCTGTTCTCGATATTACCTATAAAATCCCCACCTCATTTTCGCTACAGGCAGATGCAAGCCTGCTCGGTGCGGGCATTACCCTTGAAACCCTATCTAAAGATAAGACCCTCAGCAATATCACTGGGGTGCGCTATCGTTCGAATGCCCTTTTCATAAACAGTCAACAGACCCAAACCAATGTGAGACCGATTTTCCTTGATGCCCAAACCTATTTTTCTTATGGCATCTCGAATAAGCTTGAGCTAAATTTCTTGGGAACCCTATCACTGAACGATTACCAAAACCGTCCGTTGACCAGACAGACCAATTTTGGCACCATCAACGAGCCTAGGGCATTGGTCGTTTTTTATGAGGGACAGGAAGATAATCGTTTCACTACTGCCTTAGGGGCATTGAAAGCAGATTTTAAGCTAAATGAAAAAGTCAATTTGAAACTGATAACCTCTGTATACCATACCATAGAAGAAGAGTTTTCAGATATCATCGCATCATACGAACTCGCAGAGGTTGACAATGACCTAGGAAGTGAGGATTTAGGAGAGCCCATCAATTCAAGGGGGCTGGGTCGTCAAATCAATAGGGCAAGAAACCAGTTGGATGCCCTTATTTTTAACATATCGCATCGAGGGAAATTCAAAAAAGGCGAAAAACTGGTGCAATGGGGGCTCAAATACACCCACGAAGACATCAGGGATCAACTACGTGAAGCCGAATTCATCGATTCGGCAGGGTTTTTCATCAGGCCGCCCCGGCCCGATTTTACCAACAACCAGCCCGAAGTGCCCTTTACGGCAGATATTGTACCCTTTGAAAGTGCACAGGCCGTCAATTTTGCACAGACCGATCGTATCTCTAGTTTTCTGCAGTACGGCCAGCACGGCAAATGGGGCCGTCATGATATTTATTTCAATTTGGGCGTGAGAGGCCAATTTTGGACTTTGAGAGGTGAGGGGTTCGAGAGCAACAATCAATTTTTCGTGAGTCCGAGGGCACAATTCGCCATAAAGCCTGATTGGCAGAATGATATGCTATTCAGAATGGCCATTGGCAATTATCAGCAACCGCCCTTTTACCGTGAGCTTCGTGATAGAAATGGAAACATCAATCCAGAGGTAAAAGCACAAAAATCATGGCATTTTGTATTGGGCAATGAGTACAGTTTCAAATTATGGGGAAGACCCTTCAACCTACATAGCGAAGTGTATTATAAATCATTGACCGATGTAAATCCGTTCACACTCGAAGATGTGCGCCTACGGTATGCAGCGGCCAATAATGCCGAGGCCTATGCCTATGGTATCGATTTCAGGCTCAACGGTACTTTTGTGCCAGGTGCCGAATCGTGGATAAGTGTGGGGTATTTGAAAACCGAGGAAAACATTGAAGATCGTGGTTACATTTCTAGGCCCACAGATCAACGTCTTAAATTTGCGCTCCTTTTTCAAGATTACGTGCCCACGGTTCCTGACCTGAAACTCTACATGAACCTTGTTTACCAAACTGGGGTGCCCGGTGGCTCGCCCAACTATGCCGACCCCTATGAATTTCAAAGCAGATTGAGGGATTATAAAAGGGTCGATTTGGGAATTTCCTATATTTTTGCCGACAAGAACAAGGGGCTTTCCAAAATTGGAGAGCGTAAACTGAAAGCGCTTAGTGCCGGTTTTGAGATTTTCAACTTGTTCAACAACCAAAATTCCATCACCAATACATGGGTACGCGATATTGATAGTCAACGGCAGTTCGCTGTTCCCAACTTTTTAACGGCACGAATTTTGAACTTAACGGTCAGTGCACGATTTTGATGAAATCAATGAAAAAGATTCTTTTTTTTCTGTTTTTGGCGATACATGTCGCCTGGGCACAGAAAGACATTTATGAAAGTCCGAGATTTGAGGAACTTAGCCAAGACCATGAACTTTTGGCGATACTTCCTTTTGTCACAAATCTCGATTTGAAAGAGCGGGTAGATGGCCAAGAGCTTAAACAGCTGGCGCAGCAAGAGGGCTATGCGGTACAAAATGCCCTCGAAACTTATTTTTCAATCCGAAAGAAAAGAAAAAAATTCAACGTCGATTTTCAAAACACCGACGACACCAATGCGATTTTAGCCAAAGAGGGCATTACTTATGAAAATCTTGACGTCTACACAATCAAAGAACTGAGCGAAATACTGAATGTAGATGGCATCATCAGTGGCAGTCTGAACCTAAATATATTGCTTTCTGAAGGTGTGCCCACCAATTTCAGCCTGTTGGATTATTTTAATGGAAATGCCAACTACGGGCGAATAGGCATCAAAATCAGTGATGCTCAGACAGAAAAGCTTCTTTGGAAATATGAAAAGGAAATCACCAAAAAGACGGGCAAGAATACCAACGAACTTATTGACAGAATGATGAAACAGGCTTCTAGAAACTTTCCGTACGACCGGGAAAAAAAGCGGAAAAGAAAAAAAGATCGCTAGCTTTCGGCAAACTCTTTCAACACCCTGACAACATAATCCAACTCTTCTTTGGTGTTATACTTGGAAAAAGAAAATCGTAGTGACGGTTTCTCCAGTTCTTCTTTGTTCAAAATTTCAGTAAGTACATGCGAGCCCGCGTTACTTCCAGATTGACAGGCACTGCCTTTTGAACAGGCAATACCCTTTAAATCGAGATGAAAGAGTAGCATCAACGATTTCTGCCTATCGAACGGCAGGCGTACATTGGTCAAGGTATAGGTGCTTTTTTCTAAGTTGCCAGAGAGCCCGTTGAACTCGATACCCGGTATCTCGGCCTTTATCTTCTCAATGAAGTGTTTTTTCAAACCCAACACATAGGCCTGTTCTTCACCGAGATGGTCATAGGCAGCGACAAATGCCCCTTCTAAACCGACTATGTTATGGTATGGCTCTGTGCCTGCTCGATACCCTCGTTCTTGGGCACCGCCAACAATTAAAGGTTTCAAGCCAGAATTTCTTCTGATGAAAGCAAAACCAACACCTTTGGGTCCATGAAACTTATGCGCAGCCGCGGTCAAAAAATCAATGGGAGTCTTTTCGAGATCCCACTCATAATGACCAATAGACTGTACCGTATCAGAATGTAGCAAAGCACCGCTTTCTTTGCAGATTTGTGCGACTCGATCAATATCGATCAAATTACCGATTTCATTGTTGACATGCATCAAGCTGACCAATTTCTTCGAATCATCTTGCCCAAGAAGAGTGGCCAAATGTTCGATATCTGGGTTACCATCAGTATCCAAATCCACAAAAACCTGCTTCGTACCATATTCTTTTTCAAGTTCTTCAGCGGTATGCAATACGGCGTGGTGCTCAATCTTTGAAGTAATAATGGTCGTCACCCCCAAATCGCGTACAGCACAACGTAAAATCATATTGTCGGCCTCTGTACCGCCCGAAGTAAAGATGATTTCTGATGGCTGCGCGTTAAGGTACTTGGCAATGGTCTTTCTAGCCTTTTCAATGGCTGTCTTTGCCGATCGGCCAAAACTATGCGTAGACGAAGGGTTTCCATAGCAATTCACCAGGGCTTCTTGCATTTTTTGAATTACTTCATCCCTGACACGAGTAGTGGCCGCACTATCAAGATAGACTTTTTCCATGTCAACCCAAACGTTTTAGAGCATGGCAAATGTAACCGAAATAAAGTTAATTTCTTCAAAAATGAATACCTCTATCGAAGTAGGTCAATTCGAATTGCCTTAAATTTGGAGCCATGAAAAAATTTGCCTTTACCTTGCTCGTTGTACTATTGGTTTCATGCAGTGATGGTGACCTGCAAATCGAAACCATAGATTTTGATGATGTTGCTGTTAGTAATTGTGACAATTTGACCGAAGACACCCAACTTCTCTTTAAAATAAATGATGCCGAAGCCCTCATTCTTACCTTACAGTCAAATGTTTTGAAAAATGGTGTTCTAGACGGTAGCACAGTAACGACTGAGAGTTCCATACCCAATCAATCAAAACTGGTATACCGCGTTTTTTCAGACAATGTATCAAGCGGTTATTTCTGTGATGACATACCACCTGTGACACCTACCGTTACAGAAGAAGTAGAGGCTGGAGATGGATTGGTCACCATTGAAACCACTGTAAACGCTGACAGTACGGCATACAACCATACCATAACGCTAAGTGAAATCACTTTGGTCAATGACCAAGGAGAACGAATTACCGATTTGACTATCAACGAATTTGGTGAAATAGCCACCCCGATCAACTAAGGGTTCTGAAAAATGTAGACCTCAGTGGCCCCGAGACCATATTTTTGATAATCGGCATCATAGAACCTTAGGTTGCCATACTTTTTAAAAAGATAACTGAGTTCTTCTTTGAGCACCCCTTCACCGACCCCATGAATAAACACCACTTTTTGTATTCGTTTTCCGATGGCAAACTCTAACTGTCTTTTGGCGGTCTGTAGTTGCAAGTCTAAAATGTCAAAGGTGTCGAGCCCTTTAGTGGAAGGCACTAATTTTTCAATATGCAAATCGACCTCAAGCTTGGGAATATTACGTTCTTTTCGCTTTTTTTGGGGAGGTCTTTTCTTTTTTGCTGCGTCTTTTTGTGATTTCACTTGGGCTATCTCAAAATTGGTCACTGAAATAGAATCATCGACCTTCACCAATTGGGTAGCCTCAAATTCCATCATAAAGCCATCTTCCATCTCAACCGTTATCATAGATCCTTTAATATCGATTACCGTGGCCCGTAGCGGTTCATCAAGTAGTTCAACACTGTCGCCAACCCTAAAATCTGCCAATTTTTGTATCCTTTTATTTAAACAGTACCAAAAATAATAGTATTTTAATCCCCATAAACCACTAAAGTCCATGTGTACGTTCTGTACTGCTCTTTTATTGCCCGGCAAAGATTTGATGCTGCCCTGTATGAGCAAACAGATTCTTGGTTTTGACTGTCCGGGCTGTGGTCTACAACGTTCGTTCTTTTTATTATTGGAAGGTGACTTTTCAGGCGCATTTCAAATGTACCCTGCCATCTATTTTCTTTTGACATTGTCTATTTTTTTGATTGCCAATAAGTTATTTTCCATCAAATATGCCAATCAAATCATTATTGCCTTGGGCATAACAAGTGTGGCAACCATATTGGTCAGTTATATCATCAAACTTTTATCATAAATCATACCATGGAACAACAAAAATTACCAAACGTCACAACAGGTCTTATCTTGGGAATTGTCTCTTTTGTATGCTGTTGCGTAAGCTCGGGCATTGGCGGAATTTTAATGTCAGGCATCGCTTTTTTTCTCTTGAGAAAGGATGAAAGAACGTATGCTTCCAATCCAGAGCTATATTCCAATTACAGTCAGCTCAAAACGGCTAAAATCATTGCCATAATCGGATTGGTTGTTGGTGCGATCACTCTAATCTGGACTATCTATTCCATCCAGAAAATGGGAGGTATCGATGCATACATGGAACAGGTGAAACAAATCATGGAACAATACGGAGAGTAGAGCAATAACCGACAAATTTTTTTCTCATGGAAAACAACACCAACAAACCACCAAAACCAGATAATTATTTGGTATGGGCCATTTTGAGCACTGTTCTGTGCTGTATCGTAACGGGCATACCCAGTATCATCTACGCCTCAAAAGTGAATGAGGCCTATGAAAGGGGTGAATACGACAAAGCACTTGACTCATCTAGAAAAGCTAAGAATTGGGCCATTGCCGGCCCTTTGATCGGCGTGGTCTTTTGGATAATATACATAGCCATATTCGGTTTGGCCTTTTTGGGAGGGCTGGGCAGTAGTTCTTTTTAAAAGTCTTTTTCTATTTTTTGGGAGCATTGTTTCTTGCGACAATGCTCCTATTTCATTGACAAGACCCAAATCTCCTAAAAGCAATACCAACGGTCGTATTGCGTTTAACGTCACAAGATGCAACAGAGAGATAACCATCGCCCAAAGCCCAATGATTATCTGGCATTGGCCATCATATCAACAATTCTTTGTTGCCCGCCAACAGGCATAGTAAGCATCATTTATGCGACCAAAGTAAGTGATGCCTATTACAGAGGTGCCTATGAAGAAGCCGAAAGAGCCTCAAAGAGCGCAAAACTTTGGGGATTGGCCGGTATCATTTTGCCCTTGGCCTTTTTTATGCTCTACATCATTCTTGAAATAATCTTGGGGCTGGCCTTTTTGGGCTTGTTTTTTGGTGCCATATTTGCTGGTGGTGAAAATGTCCAATAAACATATATATATCTTCGCATTCGTAGTACTTCTATTGGTGGTACTGGTCTATTATGTACTGAGCCCAGAGAAATATGATCCTTTTTTTCCAAAATGTCCCGTTCACATGGGATTGGGGATTTATTGTACCGGTTGTGGAAGTCAACGAGCGCTTCATGACCTTTTTCATCTCAGAATAGCCGATGCATTCTCACACAACTTCTTGCTGATACCCTCTCTTTTGCTGATTGTTTTTCACTGGGTCGTAAAAGTGTGGTATCCAGAAAAAAAGACCTTCCTACAAAATAGGAAGGCCCCCTTGATCATCTTGGGTGTTTTTATATTGTTTACGATCCTCAGAAATATTGATAGGCCGCCTTTCAACTATCTGGCTCCTTAATTGGCCACTTCACTGATGAACTTCAAACGGTACAGCCGAAGTTCTTCATCTTCGTAATCGCCATCGAATTCTTGCATGGCCTCATCAATACTATCGGTCTCGGCCTCTAAAAAATAATCGTGTATCTCTTCTTGCTGGTCTTCGTCCAAAACCTCATCGATCCAATAATTAATGTTCAGTTTGGTACCGCTGAACACAATTTGTTCCATCTCTTTGATCAGTTCGGGAATTTCAAGACCCTTGGCCGCGGCAATGTCATCTAAGGGCAGTTTTCTATCCACATTCTGAATGATGTACAGTTTGAGTCCTGAATTGGCCCCTGTACTCTTGACCACCAAATCATCAGGTCGCATCACATCATTCTCGTCCACATATTTGGCGATAAGCTCAACGAACGGGCGGCCATACTTCTTGGCCTTGCCCTCACCCACCCCATGTATATTCTGTAGTTCTTCAATACTTATGGGATATTTCAAGGCCATGTCATCCAAAGAAGGGTCTTGAAATACCACAAAAGGTGGCACTTCCAACTTTTTTGCTTCCCTTTTTCGCAAATCTTTCAAGACCGCCAATAATTTCTCATCGGCAACCCCACCTGCCGATTTACTGGCCGTAATGATGCCATTATCATCATCATGGTCATAGACATGGTCTTTGGTCATCATAAACGATTGGGGATTCTCTAAAAACGCCTTGCCCATGTCTGTAACATGAAGTATGCCATATTGTTCAATATCTTTTCGTAGCAAACCAGCGACCAATACTTGTCTTATCAGGGCTTTCCAGTAGTGTTCATCTTTATCTGAACCGATTCCGAAAAAATCTTTTTCATCTGCCTTATGCGAAGAAATGAGGGCATTGACCTGACCGACCAAGGTTTTCACAATTTCTTTGGTCTTGAATTTCTCGTGGGTGCCCTGTACCGCTTTTAAAAGTTTGACCACCTCGCCTTTGGCCTCTTCCTTAGGTTTGGGATTTCGGGTATTATCATCCATATCGGCACCGGCACCGTTCACCTCATCAAACTCTTCTCCGAAGTAGTGCAATATGAATTTTCGTCGCGAAATGGAGGTTTCAGCATAGGCCACGATTTCTTGCAATAGGGCATGCCCTATCTCTTGTTCTGCCACTGGCTTGCCCGACATGAACTTTTCAAGCTTTTCGACATCTTTATATGAATAAAAGGCCAAGCAATGCCCCTCGCCGCCATCTCGACCTGCACGTCCTGTCTCTTGATAATAGCTTTCAATACTTTTTGGAATATCATGATGAATCACAAACCTAACGTCGGGTTTATCGATACCCATACCAAATGCAATGGTGGCGACCACCACATCTACCTCTTCCATCAAAAACATGTCTTGATACTTCGAGCGGGTCTTGGCATCGAAACCAGCATGATACGGCACTGCGCTAATGCCGTTGACCTGTAACACCTGTGCCAGTTCTTCAACACGTTTTCGGCTCAGACAATAAATAATACCGGATTTTCCTGCATTTTTCTTTACAAACCGTATGATATCGGCATCAACATTCTTTGTTTTGGGCCTTACCTCATAAAACAGGTTCGGTCGATTGAACGAAGCCTTGAAAACTTGTGCATCGCCCATACCCAAATTCTTCAAGATATCTTCTTGTACCTTTGGGGTCGCCGTAGCTGTTAACGCCACAATGGGTATGTTGTCTCCCAGACGATTGATGATGCTTCTCAGATTGCGGTACTCAGGTCTAAAATCATGACCCCATTCCGAAATACAATGGGCTTCGTCAACGGCTACAAATGATAATTGTACCGATTGTAGAAAATCGACATATTCTTCTTTGGTAAGTGACTCGGGAGCAACATACAACAGTTTTGTAGTACCGATAGAGATGTCGCTCATCACCTGTTTCACCTCTGATTTGGTCAGTGATGAATTCAGTACGTGGGCAATACCATACTCAGCTGAAATACCTCGAATCGCATCAACCTGATTTTTCATTAGGGCAATCAATGGTGAGACCACAATGGCCGTACCATCTTTCAGGAGTGCCGGCAGCTGGTAACAAAGTGATTTTCCGCCACCGGTCGGCATGATAACAAATGTGTTATCGCCTTTTAGCACATTGCTTATGACACCTTCCTGTAATCCTTTAAACTGGGAAAAACCAAAGTATTTTTTCAGGGCAGTCTGTAAATCATTCTTTGTCAGCGCCATACATTTAGTTTGATAATAACAGTAGGTCAATGCTCTGTTAGCCTTATTACTATGGTAAGAGAATATTTCAAATTCAATGCCAAAGAAGCGTTCTTTTGAATTTTATAACAGATTGTTTACTTAATTTTGTAAACTAAATATAAGACATTCTTTCAGGAAAACCATCAGAAAACCCAAGAAATACCTTGAACGACACACAATCCATTTTATCCATCGCAAAGCGAACCATAGAAACCGAGGGAGGGGCCATAAAAAACTTGGTAAACCTATTGAATGAACAATTTGCAGGAGCTATTGAAAGCATCTTACAATCAAAGGGCAGGGTAGTGATATCGGGTGTGGGCAAAAGTGCGCTCATTGCTTCAAAGATTGTGGCCACTTTCAACTCTACGGGCACTCCCGCCATATTCATGCACGCTGCAGATGCCATTCATGGTGACTTGGGCACGGTACAAAAAAATGATGTGGTCATCTGCATTTCCAAAAGTGGCAATACCGAAGAAATAAAAATGTTGATTCCCTTATTGAAAAGAGGGGGCAACAAATTGGTGGCCATTACCGGCAATATGGATTCTTATTTGGCAAAACAGGCTGATTTTGCCCTGAACACTTATGTTGAAAAGGAAGCATGCCCGAACAACCTGGCACCGACCACCAGTACAACGGCACAATTGGTCATGGGCGATGCACTGGCCATCAGTCTCTTGGAACTTAGGGGCTTCAGCAGTGACGATTTTGCAAAATACCACCCAGGGGGTTCTTTGGGAAAACGCCTCTACCTAAGGGTTGCCGATATTGTGGGCAACAACCTAAAACCAAAGGTCGATATCGACTCTAAGGTGAAAGAGGTCATTGTCGAGATTTCTGAAAAAATGCTCGGGGTCACCGCGGTTACCCAAAATGATAAAGTGGTGGGCATCGTTACCGATGGTGACATTCGAAGAATGCTCAACAAATATGACAATATCAGTACGCTTACCGCCAACGATATCATGACCTCAAACCCAAAAACAGTAGCCCCCAATGTACTGGCCATCAAAGCTTTGGAAAGTATGCAGGAAAAAGAGATTTCTCAGCTTTTGGTAATGGATGGTGATCGATATGTGGGAGTTGTACACATTCATAACCTTATCAACGAAGGAATTCTATAATGGCCAAGGTAGAAAAAGATCCCAATGAGATGTCATTTCTAGACCATTTGGAAGAACTGAGGTGGCACTTGATACGTTCTACATTAGCTGTTGTCATTGTGGGTTGTGTTGCTTTTGTAATGCGGGGGTTCATTTTTGACACCGTACTATTCGGCCCCAAAAACCTAGATTTCCCAACCTATCGATTCTTCTGTAACATTGCCACTTTTTTCAATATTGAATCTGAGTTTTGTGGAGATAAATTACCCTTTACCATTCAAAGCCGTCTAATGGCTGGGCAGTTCTCAGCCCATATTTGGACTTCCATCTGGGCAGGGGTCATCATTGGTTTTCCCTACATACTTTGGGAATTATGGCGGTTCATTAGTCCTGGGTTATATGAGAAAGAACGAAAATATTCCCGCGGCTTTATTCTTACGGCCTCACTTCTTTTCTTTCTCGGAGTGCTTTTTGGGTATTATGTAGTGGCCCCCCTATCGATAAATTTTTTGGGAACATACCAAGTAAGTAAAGAGGTTACCAATGAAATAGATTTGGCCTCTTATATAGGTACCGTAAGGGCAGCGGTAATTGCCTGTGGTATCATGTTTGAATTGCCCATCGTGATTTATTTCCTCACAAAAGTTGGCTTGGTTACCCCAGAAATCCTGAAAAAATATAGAAAGATAGCTCTAGTGCTGGTCTTGGTACTTTCGGCCATCATTACCCCGCCTGATGTCGCAAGTCAGATCGTGGTCGCGGTTCCAGTGCTTGTTCTATATCAAATCAGTATTTACATTTCAAAACTCGTAATCAAACGAGAGGCCAAAAAAGAACAAAAAAATGCCCAATAGTGTAGAAGAGTTCAATGCATACCGTTCAAGAATGAACGAAAAATTATTGGCGGATGACAATAAAGTCATCAAGCGGATTTTTAATTTGGATACCAATGCTTTTTTGCCCGGTGCCCTAGATGCCAAGACCAAAGAACTATTGGGTTTGGTAGCCTCGGCCGTACTTCGGTGCGATGATTGCGTAAAATATCATCTTGAAAGTTGTAGAAAACAAGGTGCCAACACCGATGAAATCATGGAAACCTTGAGCATTGCGACCCTCATCGGAGGCACCATCACCATTCCGCATTTGCGGAGGGCCTATGAATATTGGGAAGAATTGCGAGAACAGAAAGCCTAAAAAATTCAAAAACCCAAAGCTGTACTTCGACAATATGTGTAGTTTTGGCAGACGCTGATGAAACTACTTGCAAAAAATATCATGAAAGCCTATCGCGGCCGTAAGGTGGTAAAGGGCATTTCTTTGGAAGTGAACCAAGGAGAAATCGTGGGGCTTTTGGGCCCCAACGGTGCTGGTAAGACCACTTCATTCTACATGATAGTCGGGTTGATAAAACCCAATGGCGGACGGATATACCTCGACGATATGGAAATCACCGATTTCCCCATGTATAAAAGGGCGCAACATGGTATAGGGTACTTGGCACAAGAAGCATCTGTTTTCAGAAAGCTCAGTATTGAAGACAATATCATGAGCGTATTGCAAACTACCCAACTGAGCAAAAAAGAGCAGCACATGAAGATGGAGTCGCTCATCGATGAATTCGGTCTGGGGCATATTCGTAAAAATAGAGGTGATTTACTCTCAGGAGGTGAGCGGCGGCGTACTGAAATTGCCCGGGCCCTGGCCACCGATCCAAAATTCATTTTGCTCGATGAACCTTTTGCGGGAGTTGACCCGGTGGCAGTTGAAGATATTCAGCGTATCGTTGCCCAGCTGAAGAACAAAAACATCGGCATCTTGATCACCGACCACAACGTACAAGAGACATTGGCCATCACCGAACGTTCATATCTTATGTTCGAAGGCGGTATCTTAAAAGCAGGGGTTCCCGAAGATTTGGCCGTTGACGAAATGGTCAGAAAAGTATATCTGGGGCAAAACTTTGAGCTTCGAAAGAAGAAGCTTGATGTATGACCTCACGCCCTTTTGGCCGCCAAAGAAGCCAAAATATAGAACACGATAATCAAAGGAATGGCCAAAAACTTCATGGTCAATAGCATAACAAGGCTTCCTATCAAAAAAAGATATTTTACCGCATTATCCTTAAAACTGAAATTTTCGAATTTTAAGGCAAAGAGTTTGATTTTTGAATTCAGTAGAAAACTGCTCAACAGTGTCACTCCGATTAAAAACCATTCATTCAAAATGATACTGTTCAACACATCATTGTTCTGATAAATCAATATCAAGGGAAATGATAAAACCAGCATTGCATTTGCCGGTGTGGGCAAGCCCAGAAAAGAGGTCGCTTGGTCTTCATCAATATTAAAATTTGCCAATCGATAAGCCGAGGCCAGTGTAATCAAAAATCCAAATAGGGGCAGCAAACCTATTTCGGTGTGCACACCAAAAAAATCGAGGTTCCACCCACCCTTTTGAGCCATTGTCAGCAGTTGAAACATGACAATACCGGGTACCAATCCGCTCGTGATCATATCGGCCAATGAGTCCAGTTGAACACCCAGCTCACTTTTTACCTTGAGCATTCTGGCCACAGATCCATCCAAAAAATCAAAGAAAATGCCCAAAAACACAAATAGTGCAGCGAACTCTAATTGGTTCAATACGGCAAAAAGTGTAGCTATACATCCTGAAAAAACATTGAGAAGGGTGATAAAGTTGGGTATATGCTGTTTCATTCTCGGATCGGTTTTTCGTAAAAATAAATTAAAAAATGAACTATGTGGCCCATGGCCGTACCGCATATTGTATTTATTCAGATATTTGGCTTCGTTATGGTAAGAAACCTTTCTTTGCTGGTTTGTCTGCTTTTTTCGGCAATCAACATTGCACAGATACCCAGACTTTCTGAAGATGCCCAGATCAGTGTATTGACCTGTGGTTCTGGTGATGAGTTGTACGCTACTTTTGGCCACACTGCATTCAGGGTACAAGATTCGGTTTTAGGCCTTGACGTAGTGTATAACTACGGCACCTTTGACTTCAATCGTCCCAATTTCTATCTGAATTTTGCCAAAGGCCATATGGTCTACTCTTTAAGTAGAACACGTTTTGCGAATTTCTTGGTGGAGTACGAGACCGATAAGCGATGGATCAAAGAACAGATCCTCAATCTATCACGGGCCGAAAAGAACCAGTTTCTACGTTTTCTTGAGAACAATTATCGCCCTCAGAATCGAGACTATCTTTATGACCCGCTATTTGATAACTGTTCGAATAGGGTAGCAACGATACTGAAGAATCTTTTTGGGGAAAAGATCGTCTTTGAAGATACCCATCTTGATAAGCGGTACACTTTTAGGGAACTTATCATGCAGCACTTGCATTGGAACACATGGTCGGCCTTCGGAATCAACCTTGCCTATGGTGCGGTAGTCGATAGAGAAGCCACTGCCAATGAACATATGTTCTTACCCTACTACGCAATGTACCAATTGCAAAACACCTTGAAGGATGGAAAGCCACTGGTACTGCGAGAGCGTGTTATACTTGATTACGATGAGCATGGTAAGCGAAGCTTTTTTTTGACCTCACCCCTATTCTGGTTCGGATTGCTATTTATGTTTGTCGCTGCCATCACCTATCTCGATTACCGCCATGACCACAAAAACCCTTGGATCGACATTACCCTTTTCATCATATCTGGTGCCATTGGGTTCTTCATCTTATTCTTATGGTTTTTTACCAATCATTCTGGTACCGGCAACAATTTAAATGTGCTGTGGGCCATGCCCTTGAATCTGATTGTCGGATTTATTCTTTTATTCTCAAAGAGAGTACCCGACTGGTTCACCAAATATCTTTGGTTTGCTTTATGTGCATTGGCATTGCTTATATTGGTCTGGATATTCAGTATTCAGCTGTTCTCACCGGTAATTATACCCCTTATGCTGGCTTTGGGCGTTCGTTATTGGTTTTTGTTACAATGGGAAAAAAAACGATAATTGCCCTTATTATTTCGAGATTATCACATTTACCCCTATTTTTAAGTAAGCTGCGCCTTGGAGCAATCCCGATAACTATCGGTAGGTGGCACGGGGCGTTTACGGTAAACAACCTTATTTATTTCGATGCGGGCATCGAAGCAACTTGCCTGACAGCAGTCAGGTCAAAATTTCGATTATCGAGCAAAGACTATGACCATGGATACCATTTACATCGTTCTTATAGTTCTGGCAGTCATATATTTCGCGATTTTTGTCATGAATAAAAGGGGAAGAAAACGTAGAAGATCCCGAAGGTTTATGGAAGGAAAGCGAAGACACAACAAAAAAGACTGAGTTTTGAAATGGGGTCGCCCATAAAACATTGGACACAATGAAAATCTATACCAAAACAGGAGATAAGGCCACTACCAGTCTGTTTGGGGGCACAAGGGTCTCAAAGCACCATATCAGAATCGAAAGCTACGGCAATATCGATGAGTTGAATTCATGGTTGGGGCTTGTTCGTGACCAAGAGATCGATGAACGCTCAAAAGAGGTGTTGGTGACCATACAGGACAAACTTTTCACGATTGGGGCCATTTTGGCCACCGAGCCCAAAAAAAACAAACGATTAAAAATACCGCGCATCGATAGTACTGATATCGAGTACTTAGAGCAAGAAATCGATATGATGAACGAGTCGCTTCCTGAAATGACGCACTTTATCTTGCCTGGGGGGCATGCTACCGTGTCATACTGTCATATTGCAAGAACGGTTTGTCGTAGGGCCGAACGGGTCATTTCCCTGCTTCATGAAAATGAACCGGTTTCTGATAAATTGCTCATGTACATCAACCGCTTATCTGACTTTCTTTTTGTGTTGGCACGAAAGTTGTCGGCACAGTTGCAAGCAGATGAAGTCAAATGGATTCCTGAGAAATTGGACTAATAAATCCATTTTTTCTGCGTTATCAATTTGATAATTTGAAAAAAACGTCAAATAAAGCAGAAATAACTTGGCCGTTTGCCTTTAAAAATTATTTTTGCAAAAATTTTAAAACCAAACCGTTACTATGTATTGGACGTTAGAATTGGCATCATATTTAAGCGATGCACCTTGGCCAGCGACCAAAGACGAGCTCATAGATTATGCAATACGAACCGGTGCCCCACTTGAAGTCGTAGAGAATCTTCAATCGATGGAAGAGGAAGGTGGTGAAATCTACGAGTCGATTGAAGAGATTTGGCCTGATTATCCTACCGAAGAAGACTACCTCTGGAATGAGGATGAGTACTAAAACATAATACTTTTACAACGATCAAAAAGTCTCTTATGAGGCTTTTTTTTATGTAATTTTGACAGTTTTATGGGCCATTCTCAACAATTATTCACTATGGAATGGCTTTTGCGCACCATATGAAAATCTAATCCATGAGTTTACTGAATTCCGTACTTAAGGCTTTTGTTGGCGATAAATCGAAGAAAGATGTAAAGGCCCTGCAACCTTTGGTCGAAGAAATAAAGTCTTTTGAGAAACAGCTTGAGGCACTCACGCATGATGAATTAAGGCAAAAGACAATGACCTTTAAAGCCTTGATCCAAGAAAAATGTAAAAGTATCGATGAGCAGATCGCAAAGCTCAAAGCAGAAGTCGAGGCCTCAACCGATATTGACCGCAACGAGGAAATCTACGCTGAAATAGACGCCCTGGATGAAGAGGCCTACAAAATTTCAGAAAAGACACTCAATGAAATCTTGCCTGAGGCCTTTGCCGTAATAAAGGAAACTACAAAACGTTTTGCCAATAATGAGACAATAACGGTAAAAGCCAGCGAATTCGACCGTATGCTCTCGGGCACCAAAGACTATGTAACGCTTGATGGTGACAAGGCCGTTTGGTCAAACTCTTGGGATGCTGCCGGTAAAGAAGTTACCTGGGACATGGTTCATTACGATGTACAGCTCATCGGCGGTATTGCCCTTCATCAAGGCAAAATTGCTGAAATGCAAACCGGTGAAGGTAAGACCTTGGTCGCTACACTGCCCCTATACTTGAATGCCCTACCGGGCAAGGGTGCCCATTTGGTGACGGTAAACGATTACCTCGCCAAACGTGACAGCACATGGATGGCTCCTATTTTTGAGTTTCACGGGCTTTCGGTCGATTGCATCGACAAACACCAGCCCAATTCACAAGGGCGAAGGGCCGCCTACAATGCCGACATTACGTATGGTACCAATAATGAATTTGGTTTTGACTATTTGCGTGACAACATGGCCCATACCCCCAACGATCTGGTGCAACGGCCCCATCACTATGCCATTGTCGATGAGGTCGACTCGGTATTGATCGATGATGCGCGAACACCATTGATCATTTCAGGCCCTGTGCCAGAAGGTGACCGTCACGAGTTCAACGAACTAAAGCCAAAAGTGGCCGACATTGTGCAAAAACAGCGGCAGTATTTGACCGGGGTGCTCGCCGAGGCCAAAAAGAAAATCACAGAAGGCGATGGTAAAGAAGGGGGCTTTCTGTTGTTGAGGGTGCACCGTGGACTTCCAAAGAACAAAGCACTCATTAAGTTTTTGAGCGAAGAAGGCGTCAAACAACTCTTGCAGAAGACCGAAAACTTCTATATGCAAGACAACAACCGCGAAATGCCCAAAGTCGATGAAGAGCTGCTCTTTGTCATCGATGAAAAGAACAACCAAATCGAGCTGACCGATAAAGGGGTAGAATATATCTCTGGGGAACAAGACAAGGATTTCTTTGTCATGCCTGATATCGGAAGTGAAATCGCCAAAATTGAGAACCAAGACCTTGATATTGAAAAAGAAGCAGAACTCAAAGAAGACCTGTTCAAAGATTTTGCCATAAAAAGTGAGCGCATCCACACAATGACGCAGCTATTGAAGGCCTACACACTGTTCGAAAAAGATGTGGAATATGTGGTGATGGAAAATAAAGTATTGATCGTTGACGAGCAGACGGGCCGTATCATGGATGGTCGTCGCTATTCTGATGGGCTGCACCAAGCGATTGAGGCAAAAGAAAATGTGAAGATCGAAGCCATGACCCAAACCTTCGCCACCATCACATTACAGAACTATTTTAGAATGTACAAAAAGCTGGCGGGTATGACAGGTACTGCGGTCACTGAAGCCGGTGAGTTCTGGGAAATATACGAGTTGGATGTCGTTGAGATACCTACCAACCGCCCTATTGCCCGAGATGATCGAAACGATTTGATCTACAAAACAAAGCGCGAGAAGTACAACGCCATTATCGAAGAGGTCGAACAACTTTCAAAAGCGGGAAGACCTATTTTGATCGGAACCACTTCGGTCGAAATCTCTGAATTATTGTCAAAATTGTTGAGCGTGCGCAAAATTCCACACAACGTTTTGAACGCCAAGCTGCATAAAAAAGAGGCCGATATTGTGGCCGAAGCAGGTAACGCCGGGGTGGTGACCATTGCCACCAACATGGCAGGCCGGGGTACGGATATCAAATTGACCGATGAGGTCAAAAAAGCTGGCGGACTGGCGATCGTTGGTACCGAGCGACACGATTCACGAAGGGTAGATCGTCAGTTGAGAGGACGTTCGGGCCGTCAAGGCGACCCCGGTAGTTCGCAATTCTATGTTTCTTTGGAAGATAACCTGATGCGTCTTTTCGGTTCTGACAGGGTGGCCAAATTAATGGACCGTATGGGCTTGGAAGATGGAGAGGTCATTCAGCACTCGATGATGACAAAATCTATAGAAAGGGCCCAGAAAAAAGTAGAGGAAAATAATTTCGGTATTCGAAAGCGACTGTTGGAATATGACGATGTCATGAATGCCCAACGTGAGGTGGTGTACAAGAGAAGACGACATGCCCTACAGGGAGAACGTCTAAAAGTTGATATCGCCAATATGGTCTATGACACCTGTGAAGTCATCTCAGAGACGAACAAATTGGCCGATGATTACAAGAATTTTGAGTTCGAGCTCATCAAATACTTCTCCATTACCTCTCCTGTCTCAGAAGAAGAGTTCAAAAAGCTCAGCTTTCAAGAAATCGCCAATGCCATTTATAAAAATGCCTATGACTACTATCGAGACAAGATGCAGCGAAGTGCCGAAGTGGCCTTTCAAGTCATCAAAAGGGTATATGAAGACCAATCGAACAAATTTGAGCGTATTGTAGTACCCTTCACAGATGGCATCAAAACACTCAATGTGGTCACCAATCTCGAAGAAGCCTATACCAGTGACGGTAAACAACTGATCAACGATTTTGAAAAGAACATCTCCTTGGCCATCATCGATGATTCATGGAAAACGCATCTCCGTAAGATGGATGAGTTGAAACAGTCTGTACAATTGGCCGTTCATGAGCAAAAAGACCCACTTTTAATATATAAGTTCGAGGCCTTTGAACTTTTCAAGGCCATGATCGACAAAGTGAACAAAGAAGTCATTTCGTTCTTGTTCAAGGGAGAGTTGCCCACAGGCGACCCCAACCAAATTCAAGAGGCACGATCGGTCAGAAGACCCAAAGAAAAACTGAAGACCACCAAGGAAGAAATTCCGAATAGTGATGAACTGGCTGCACAGAACAGGGCTGCTGGGCAAACCCAACGCAGCCGTCCGCAGGTTACGGAGACCATTGTAAGGGAAAAACCAAAAATCGGTAGAAATGAGCGGGTTACCATCAAGAACGTCATGTCGGGCGAAAGCAAGACATTGAAGTTCAAACAAGCTGAGCATCTGATAGATAAAGGCGAATGGGTACTGGTCGATGAATGAAGCAAAAGTGGTTTCAATACAGCGACGGTGGTCATTTTGGCCACCGTTTTTTGATTTTGTAGCAAAACATATTTAGATTTACATCGAATTCCCCCCCACCAAACTGGCGGAAAATCGCCCACGGATAAAACCGTGTCAAAAGCTGCCATGAAATGACCAAAAATACATGAAGATTCCGACCAAAGACAAATACCGATTAGAAGATAAGACCCAATTGGTATTGAAGGTCAACTATTTCGCCTCTTTGTTTGCGTTGCTTTTTGGCCTTATCTGTTCATTTCTTTTGAACATTCAAGGGGTCTTACCTTACACCTTTTTGTGTTTTGCCGTTTTGAACCTACTCAACACGTTGTTTTTGAAAAGCCATGGCAATTTGACCATAACCTACAACGTGACCTCTATTTTGGCAATGGTATCGGCCATATTGATCACCCTTTTCAGCGGCGGCATACAGAGTCCGTTTATCTATGTATTGGGAATTGTGGTTTTTGCAGGGTATGTCACCACTCGCGTTTACGGAAAAATCTACCTTGCCATCAACCTCATCATGGTCGGCCTTATATTTCTTCACGATCTGAGCGATTTCAACATAGCTGTTGATACGGTTCCGTTAGAATCAAAAGATTGGTTTGCCTTTTTGAGCATTATTCTCGCCGTTTACCTCTTAGGGGGTGTATTCGGCAAAAACCTACTTCGGGCCCATCATAAACTCTATAGGTCAAAACAGGAAATTGAAGAGCGCATCCAAGAAAAGGAAACCTTGCTCAAAGAAGTCCACCATAGGGTAAAAAATAACCTTCAGACCGTTTCTAGTTTGCTCAGCTTGCAGTCAAGAGCTGTTGAAGACAAAAAAATAAGCAGTATTATCAAGAACAGTCAAAACCGTGTCGTTTCGATGGCGATGGTGCATGAGATGCTATATAAAAGAGACGATTACCTTTCCAAAATAGAGCTTCGTCCCTATGTACAAGAACTTTGCGAATATTTAATTAGGTCGATCAAGGGCAATACGAACAACATCACACTCAACGTTGACATTCCTGACTACAAATTGAGCATCGATACGGTCATTCCCTTGGGTCTTGTCATTAACGAAACCGTTACCAACGCCTTGAAATATGGCATAGTCGGAGACAACCCTGGAGAACTGACTATTTTGCTCAAAGCACTTGATGGGGGCCGTTACGAAATGTTCTTGGGTGACAATGGCAAAGGATTTCCCAAAAATGTGGGACCAAAAACCACACCATCACTGGGCCTCAAGCTTATACACAACCTGGCTCGTCAATTAAGAGGCTCGGTAACCCGCGAAACAGAAAAAAAGGGAACCTATTACCGCCTAATTTTTGAAGAAATTGTTGAAGACTTCAATTCACTTGAGTAATTTGTTTTTTATCTTTAGAAGGTTATGACAAACCTTCCGAAGAAATGATTAAAAAATTCCTTTTAGCGGTGATGTTCATCACTGCCCAACTACCTGCACAAGATTATTATTTCAAAAAATACCAACCTTTCAATCCCAACGTTCCATCGCCAGAAGATTTCTTGGGCTATGAAATTGGTGAACACCACACACGGCACGACCTGATAGTCGCCTATCTGACAAAATTGGCAGAAGTCTCAGATCGTGCCAATATTGTGCACTATGGTAAAACACATGAGGGGCGAAAATTGGTCATATTGAACGTCAGCGACCCTGACAATCTGACAAATCTTGCTTCCATCAAGCAGAAACACCTTGCTTTTACCGATCCGGGCCAAAATGTCTCCAATTATGGCGAAGTGCCGATTTTCATCAATTTGGGCTACAATGTGCATGGCAATGAGCCATCAAGTTCAGAGGCGGCCATGCTCATGGCCTATACCTTAATAGCTTCGAACCACCCCGAGGTGCTGAACTATTTGCGGGATGCGGTCGTTTTTATCGACCCGACCATTAACCCTGATGGTCGTGACCGCCATACCCAGTGGGCCAATATGTACCAAGGCAATCCTTTGGTGGCCGATTCACAGGATGCCGAGCATAATGAATACTGGCCTCGTGGACGTACCAATCACTACTGGTTTGACCTTAATCGCGATTGGCTTTTGGGCATCCATCCTGAAAGTCGTGGTAAACTGACCTGGTATCATGAATGGTATCCGAATGTGGTGACCGATTTTCATGAAATGGGCACCCAAAGCAGCTATTTCTTCGAACCGATGAAAGATAACGCCTCGTTGAACCCAATCATGCCCAGAGAGAATTACATTGACTTGAACAATCTTTTTGGAGATTATTTCGCAAAAGCATTGGATAGTATCGGTTCTTTTTACTTCAGCAAAGAGGTTTTTGACGGCACCTATCCTGGTTATGGATCTTCTTATCCAGATTTACAGGGTGCACTCGCTCTGCTCTTCGAGCAGGCCAGCTCACGTGGCCACAAGCAAAAAACTGCTTTTGGCGAAATCACCTTTCCCTTTACCATCAGAAACCAATATGTCACCAGTATGGCCACGGTCAAAGCAGCGGTCGAAAACAAGGAAACAATGCGGAAATACCAACAAGACTTTTTTAAAAGTGCCCTGGGCAATGCTGCCAAAAGCAGAATTAAAGGTTATGCCTTTAAGGATACATACGACCAAAACCGGGTAAAGGCGTTCATTGACAAGTTGTTGTTGCACAAAGTAGATGTATATCATTCGGGCGAAGACTATGTAGTGCCCACCAACCAACCCCAGTACCGCATGGTGCAGACCTTTTTTGAAACGTATGACAAATACCGTGACAGTGTGTACTACGATGCTTCCGCTTGGTCCGTAGCGAACTTCTACAATATGAAATATCGGCCAGTGACCAATCTAAACCTAGGTGATAAAATCACAGACCTCAAAAGTTTGATAGACATCACACCGGCCAAAAAGAGTGATTATGCCTATGTAATTGATTATGATGACTATAGCGCAGTAGCCACCTTGCAGCATTTGCAATCGAAAGGCTTAGTGGTTTCTTCTTCGTTCAAGCCTTTCACGGCAAAGACTTCAGAAGGAAATAAAAAATTCAATTACGGGGCCCTAGTAATTCCGGTAAGTCTTCAGAAAAAGACAGAAGATGAGGTTTTTTCAGTGGTCAAAGAGGCCCAAAAGAAGTTTAAAGTACCTATTTATACCGTTGACACAGGTTATAATGCAAAAGGGATCGATCTGGGCAGCCGTTACGTTAGGCCCATAACCAAACCAAAAGCCGCCATGCTCATCGGTGACGGGGTAAGCTCATATGAGGCGGGCGAAGTCTGGCATTTGCTCGATACCCGGGTACATATGCCCATCACCAAAATACCGATGCGCTACTTCAATCGTGTCGATCTAAAAAAATATAACACTTTGGTCATGGTATCGGGCCGGTATTCTTTTAACGAAGACCAACTGAAAAAAATCAAGGACTGGGTCAGCAAGGGCAATACCCTGATCACCATCGGCAGGGCCTCGAAATGGATCGTTGAGAAAAAGCTGGTCAAAGAGAAATTGATTGAAGAGGAAAAAGACTCTACCAAGGCCGTAGAACGAAAACCTTATGTAGATGCCCCTGAAAACCTTGGTAAAGAGGAAGTTGGAGGTGTCATCCTGAAAGTAGATCTAGACATGACCCATCCCTTGGCCTTTGGCTATCGCGATAAATCCATACCGGTGTACAAAAACAATTCAGTGTGGCTGGCTCCCAGCAGAAATGAATATGCAACGGTAGCCAAATATGCAAGTGACCCCCATATCGATGGTTTTGTCACCAAAAAAAACATGGAAACTTTTCTAAAACCAGCAGCATCATTGCTTGTGAGCAAGGTGGGACAAGGCAGGGTCGTACTATTTGCCGACAACCCCAATTTTAGGGGTTCATGGTACGGTACCAATCGGTTATTCTTGAATGCACTCTTTTTAGGTGACAAAATCAGGGTTCCAGAATAAATACAAAATGTAAAAATGCCTTTTCTTGTCTTGGAACAGGTATATGACCAAACATGAAAACCATGCGATTAAAGAACTTTCTTCTTTTCATTTCAGTGGTATCATTAGCTTCTGTCGGGCTCGCGCAAGAACAGCTAAGCGAAGGGCCATTTGATCAATTGATCATTCGTGGTGTAACACTCATCAACGGTAACGGGGCGCCACCTCGGGGTCCGGTCGATGTGGTGGTCGAGAACAACAAAATTGTAAAAGTGCAGGTAGTTGGCTATCCAGGGGTGGCAATTGACCCATCTAAAAGGCCGCGATTAAAAGAAGGCGGCAAAGAATTGGATTGTTCTGGTATGTATCTACTACCGGGCTTTGTCGATATGCATGGCCATATCGGGGGTGTGGCCCAGGGTGCGGACTACGATTATGTCTTTAAACTCTGGATGGGCCATGGTATCACCACTGTTCGAGAACCTAGTGGTAGAGGTATCGATTGGACATTAGATCTTAAACGAAAAAGCAAAAAGAATGAGATAATCGCCCCACGAATCTTTGCTTACACAGGTTTCGGCCAAAATACAAAAGATTTTAATCCGCTGAACGATATCCCTATCAGTACACCAGAGCAGGCTAGAAAATGGGTGCGTGCCAATGCAGAGAGGGGTGCTGATGGAATCAAGTTCTTCGGAGCACCGCCAGAGATTATGGCCGCTGCACTTGATGAGAACAAAAAACTGGGGCTCCGTTCTGCCTGCCACCATGCCCAGTTAGATGTTGCACGGTGGAACGTGCTGCACTCTGCACGGGCCGGACTCACCTCAATGGAACACTGGTATGGCCTACCGGAAGCACTTTTCGAGGATAGGACCGTTCAGGATTATCCATTGGATTACAATTACCAAAACGAACAGCATCGCTTTGAGGAAGCGGGAAAACTGTGGAAACAGGCTGCAAAACCCTATTCAGAACATTGGAACAAGGTCATGAATGAACTCATTGCCCTCGATTTTACGCTAGACCCGACCCTCAACATCTACGAAGCCAGTCGTGACCTGCATAGGGCCCGTAGGGCAGAATGGCACGAAGAATATACCTTGCCGTCATTATGGGAGTTCTATCAACCCAGTAAAATAAGCCATGGTTCGTACTGGCACGATTGGGGAACCGAACAAGAAGTTGCTTGGCGAGAAAACTATAAACTGTGGATGACCTTTGTGAACGAATACAAAAACCGTGGTGGCCGTGTGACCACGGGATCAGATTCTGGATTCATCTTTCAACTTTACGGTTTTGCGTACATCAGGGAAATGGAATTGTTGCGAGAAGCGGGCTTTCATCCCTTAGAGGTCATAAGGTCCGCTACCCTAAATGGGGCCGAAGCCTTGGGCGTCGCCAATAAAATAGGTACAATAGCCGTGGGTAAATTGGCCGATTTCGTAGTTGTGGAAGAAAATCCGTTGAAAAATCTAAAGGTTTTGTACGGTACCGGTGCCATCAAGTTGACCGACAACAATGAAGTGGTGCGCGTTGGCGGAGTGAAATACACCATCAAAGACGGTATCGTTTACGACGCAAAGGGGCTTCTGCAAGACGTAAAGAAACAGGTAACACGGCAAAAACAAAAAACGGGCTACCAAATAAAACAACCAGGCAAAAAAGAGTGAGCAACATATCGAAAAAGAATTAAGCCAATTTGGAACGGTTTCTTTTAGTGGCAAAAACCAAAGCTTTCTTTACTCGAGAGTTCTTAAACTTGTAAAGACGAGCAGTTTCTTTACCGTTGTTGATTTCAACTTTAAAAGTGTTCTCTGAAACATCATCAGTAAGCACAACACCCATTTCAATAGCATCAACCTTGATCTCGGTCTTGGCATCTTGGGCAAAGGCGAAAGTTCCGAAGAAAACTACTGCGATGATGGTGATAATTGCTTTCATGACGTTTTGTTTTGTCTTTATTATAAAAACGCGAGGGCGCATTATCACTACGGAATGAATCGCTGAAAAACCCTTATTTTTCGATATCTGTCGCAATTATGGATGAAGTGAAAAAAATGCTCGATAAACGGCACAAGGCCTTTTTTCGCTTCATCGGCCAAAAGTGCATTTAAACGAAACCTGTAAGGGCAATATCGCTTTGAAAAGCGATGATCACAATAAGAAATGACCAGATTATTGGTCTATGGTTTTCTGGGCTAGGCGATATCCGACAAAAACAAATGTTGTCACAAAGAGAGTACTCATCAAAAAGATCGAAAGCATCAAAATTACCATAGTGTAAGATTTAAGCCAATTTGGCACGGTTTCTTTTGGTTCTGAAAGAAAGCTCTTTTTTAACCCTAGAGTTTTTGAACATGTACAGTCGAGCGGTTTCGTGACGTTTTTTGAAAGTCTTCTTGGTCTCGACTTTCTCGATAGCCACAGTTGAGGCCACACTATCAACCTTAACTTCTTTGGCTTCTTGTGCATACGTAAAAACTCCGAAGAAAAGTACTGCGATGATGGTCAAGACTGTTTTCATGATTCTGGGTTCTTTTTACATTGTAAATGTACTCTCAGCCCCAGCCTGACGCGGATTTAACTCGCCTGAGTGCGAAATTTATCGATTAAAAACCCAGAAAGCGATGAAGTGTAAAAAACTATCGATGAGTGTTTTATGGCCTATTTACAGGATATCGGAATAGCGCGCTGTTTATCGATGTATTATTCAGGAAACCCCAACAACAAATTGGGATCCGGACAGTTATTCCGATAAAATTCCACGTGTTCTTGACTACAAACCCCGGGGTAATCCCCATTATATCCTTGTAAGTCTACAATCAGCTGAAAATGAAGGTGTGGGGCGTAATTGACATTGATATCGGGCGTGCCCAAACCGGCCAAGACATCACCTCTCTTTACGGGCTTGCCTCGATAAAGCCCATCAAGGGATTGCACTGAAAGATGTCCATAAAGGGTGTAAAACATCGCACCAACGGGCGATTTGTGCTCCAGTATTATCGTAGGGCCGTAGTTTCCCTTGTCTGAATTGTTTTTGAAACTATGAACGGTAGCATTCAACGGGGCAATGACATTGGTACCCGCTTTGCACCAAAAATCAACACCTAAATGGATATTTCGCGCGCCACCTTCCGAAAATCTATCTGAATCAGCATACAGAGCACGTTTTTCGAGATATCCGCCATACGCTACCTGTGCCCCATTCTTTTCTAAGACAGAATCGATATAGCGTTGACAAGCTAACGGGTCAGAAATAACAATACCGTTCAATTCCTTGTTTTCTATGGACAGGTCCAATGAACAATACGCTTTAAAGGGAATGGCCCAATCTAAAGGCAAAATAGGTGCTTCCGCGTGGGAAATATCATGAAAAAGTGAATCATTCGATGGCATCTGTTCTGCGTAAACAATGTTTTCTGAAAGATAGGATTGTTATGGTAAAAATATAGGCATATCTACGTTTTTTAAGGCCTGTTGAAATATTCATAGTGGGCAATTGTGCTACCAATTCAAATTATATCGTATCGGTGGGGCATTTTTTATAACTTGCCTTCGAGGTAGGTAAGGTCACCGAGATACTTTTGAGCGTCTTCGCGTTTTTATGGTTGAAAACAAAAAGAACAGAAATATTTCGCTATCATTTAAACTGCCTTACTCTTTTTTCAATTTAATTCTTAAAACACCCTCTAAATGAAGAAGGCAATCAAACCCATGGTCTTTGTAACCATAATGCTCATGTTTTTAGTGGCCTGCAAAAGTACAGAGAAATTGATAGGGCTTAAACCTGCTCCCCTGGCAGATACCAAGAACTGGAAATATGAACCAACGATAAGTGATGAGTTCAATGGTTCTCAATTTGATACCATCAAATGGTACGATACCAACCCCACTTGGATAGGCCGTGCACCCTCACTTTTTAGGCCATCAAATGTAGCCCTAAAAGACGGTTGGCTGGTATTGACAGGAAAACGGGAAAATGTGCCCAATGCCCCTGAAGGCTACCATACCTTCACTTCGGCCGCAGTGCAAAGCAAGCGTAAGGTACTTTATGGTTACTTTGAAATCAAATGTAAACCCATGAACTCTGCCCTCTCCAGTGCATTCTGGCTGTACACTCCAGATTCGGTCAAACAAGAAGAAATAGACATCTTTGAAATATGTGGTCGCAATGATACCGACAGCAGTTATGAACACACCTATTTTGCCACTACCCATTATATTGTTAAACCGGAAAAATTAAAAATCAGTGACCATGTAGCCCACAAAACAACATATAAACTGGCCGATACCACCATTGTAGCCGGATTAAAATGGACAAGGGAAGAAATTGTCTGGTACTTGAACGGCAAAGAAATAAGAAAACGCAAAAATGACTTCTGGCACAGCCCTGAAACCATCAATTTCGACAGTGAAGCCTTCCCCACATGGTGGGGGCTGCCCTCTGATGAAGACAACGGGGGCACATTTGAAATAGACTACTTCAGGTATTGGTCACAAATCAATGAAAGCGATAAAAGTTACATAAATTGAAAATGGTGTAGAACCTTCTTGGGCCTATGTAATTTAGACCAGAGATAAGGTTTTGTGCCCGTATAAAGACCCTCTGGGATTGTGCCTTTACCATAATATCGCCACAGTGGGCAGCTAGCTGGGCCGCCTACTTACCAGTAAATGGTTTTTGACAAATTTGAAAAAGTTCAAATCACTTCTTAATTTAAGGGCCAAGAATACGATTGTCGAATCCTCAAAATACAACACAATGAAAATCAAATATTTAGGACATGCGTCCTTTCATATTGAAATAGATGGCATACACTTGATCGTCGACCCCTTCATCAGTGCCAATGAACTGGCGAAAGATGTGAACATAGACTCATTGAAGGCTGATTATATTTTGATTACCCATGGGCACCAAGACCATGTACTTGACGTCGAAGCCATCGCAAAGAACAATCCCGATACCACTTTGGTCTCGAATTACGAAATCATTGAGTGGTTTGGTCAAAAGGGCCTGAGTGGTCATCCACTAAATCATGGGGGCAAGGTTTCTTTTGACTTTGGAACGGTCAAATATGTGAATGCCGTACATTCAAGTGTACTCCCCGATGGCGCGTATGGAGGCAATCCGGGTGGGTTTATTGTTACTGCCGGAAGCAAATGTATATACATCGCCGGTGATACCGCAGTGACCATGGACATGAAGCTGATTCCTGAGATGGGCCATCAGCTCGATCTGGCCATATTTCCTGTCGGTGACAATTTCACGATGGGCTACGAAGATGCGGCCCTAGCTTCTGATTTTGTGAAATGTGATAAGGTCATGGGCTGCCATTACGACACCTTCCCCCCTATCGAAATTGATAAAGTAAAGGCGAAAGCCTACTTTGCCTCAAAGGGCAAAGAACTACTATTGCTCGATATAGGAGATTCTATATTGATATAGGGATTAACAGTTTTTAACGAAACTGGCTGTAATCATTGACCTGCCATTACCACTAATGACAAAACTTTAGCCATGATACGAAGCATTCTATTGGTTTTTACCCTTTTGATGTCTTTCAGTTGCCAACCCAAAAAATCTGAAACCCAATCAGAAACGGCCGTAAACCAAAAGGTTCAGAAAGTACAACTTTCACAAGAGCAATTACAAGAATATCAGACCGCTTACTTTGCCAGTGGTTGTTTTTGGTGCGTTGAGGCCATTTTTGAGAGTGTAAAGGGTGTCAAAGAAGTAGTTTCAGGGTATTCAGGGGGCACAGAAGCTAATCCCACTTATGAAGAAGTGGCCTATGGTAGAACCACACATGCCGAGGCCGTTGAAGTCTATTACGATCCGAAAATGATTTCGTTTCAGCAATTGGTGCAGGTATTTTTCGGTTCACACGACCCTACCTCGCTGAATAGGCAAGGACCAGACCGTGGAACACAGTACCGATCCATCGCTTTTTATAAAAATGGGAAGGAAAAGAAAATCATTGAAGACTATATTGCCCTATTGCGACAAGAAAATGCCTATGACCGACCCATTGTCACCGAAGTGACAAAATTCGATAGATTCTGGAAAGCGGAGGAGTATCATCAAGACTACGAGCGAAAAAATCCGAATAACTCCTATATTCGGGCGGTTTCGATTCCAAGGTTGAATCGTTTCAAGAAGAATTTCGGGTCTTTTTTAAAGGAAGAAACACATTAGTAGGTTTTTTGGGAAAGTAGTATGCAGCCTGACTTGGGGCACTTGTGCTATACTTTCTAGTCTTTTAAGACCACTTCGCTGTATTTTGAGTTTACGGTAATGGTTTTGTCCGAATTGGGTTTCAACAGATAGCCCTCATGAATCACCATATTGGAGGTTTCGGTGCGATTCATTTTCAGTTCAGAAGGATAGCTGATACTTGATAGGGTACCGTCTAAATGCAATGAAACCGCAGTTTTGGGCAGGTTACAGCTAAATTCGCCGTTTTTGACCGTCACGTTCACATCTGAAAAACCGTTCGCAATGGACTTTATGACCAAATCGCCCAAGTTGTTGGTAATATACGCTTTACCGTTCACCTTGTCGATGGTGATGCTCGAAGAAGTGGAGACCAACTCAAGGTTATCGACCTCTTTAAGACTAACAAGTTCTGCATAATCGGTCTTCAGGTCGCCAAATCGCCATTTTTCGACCATCACAGGGGTATACGATGCCTTGATGTAGGTCTGGTCGCCATCAATAGTCGAGGCAAGCAAGCTTGCATACTGCAAGCTTGCGTTGATATTTTTAGTGGTAGAGGCCAGTTTCACTTCGCCATGCCGTACGTTCATCTTCAGCTTGACCGATTTTGGCATTTTTACCTTGATCGTCTTTTTGACCTTGTATTTTTTGTGCTCCCCATCAGAAGAGAAGTAAAATATATTGGGTTCTTCACCATCTCCCGAAATGGTGAAAGTGCGCCGTTCTTCCCGTATTTTTTCACGAAGGGCCTGCCTTTGCTCTTGCATGGCCGCGCGTTGTTCTTTCAGTACCTGACGTTGCTCTTCCCTGGCCACTTTCATTTCTTGCAGAGCTCTTTCACGCTCTTCTTTCCGCTCTTGAAGTTGTTGCTTCATCTCTTCAGAACGATGCTTCATTTCTTCGCCCCATTCTTCAAAACGTGCTCGGTATTCTTCATCAAAGTTTTTGTCAAACTCCTTTTTCCATTTTTTGAGATATTTATCACCATCTTTCCTGTATTGCTCATAATCAAAGTCACTGAACGGCATAGGGGGCATGGGCGGTATGGGCGGCATCTCTGGAATCACAGCCAATTCGGGCAACTCGAGCAATTCTGGTATCTGAAGGTCTAAAAAAAGTGGTTCGACATCGGGAACAACAAAATTGAAGTCTTCTGTTGAAAATGAGGTAACCCATGAATTTCTGCCATGGGTACTAATTTCAATTTCTCTACTATTACCCTTGATCTCAATGGGAGGGCGGTCAAAATACTTGTCAGCTTCCTCGTCTGAGGCTCCCTCCAATTCAACTACTGCCGTAATCTCAACCTGGTTCTTATCCCATGTTTCAAACTCGATATCGGTATGGGTAGTGTTGATTTCCAACACAGTATCGTCACCCACATTGAACGTCTCTTTGTAGGTCTTTGATTGTTTTTGGGCCGTTAGGCCAATGGTGGCCAAGAGGGTGGCCGCCAATAATTTAAATGATATGATTCGATTCCTGTTCATTTTTTGATGATTTTAATTGATTCAACTTTGTTTTTAACTTTTGCAACAATTGCAACCGCAGTTGCAAGTTTTTTATCAGCGCGGTAATGGTCTGGTCGTTCGGCCCAACTTCATTCAACTCTTGGTTCAACTTCTTGTATTCAGCATCGAGCTCGGCCAATTGTTCCATAAAACCATCGACCAGGGCCTTATTGTCATCAGATACTTCCAAATTGGCCAGTTCCATATTGATATTGGCGACATAATAGGCTTCGACCTTTTGTAGATCGGGAGACAGGTCTCCCAACGAAATGGCACGCTCGGTTTTGTTATCGGAAGATTGTTCGACCACTGTGGCCTTCGTGTTGGGGTCTGAAACATCGTTTCTGAGAAATAAGAAAGCCCCAATACCTACCAGTATGACAACAGACGCCGCAATTCGTAACCAAGAAAAGTGATTATATTTTTTGGTTTGGGGAATGGTTTCTTCCAGTTTTGCCAAAAAACGGTCTTCATGGCCTTCCTTCATTTTGAAAGATTGCTTTTTTCGCTCTTTTTCAAACAATTCTCTAAGATCCTGTGCCATAACTTTTGTTTTTGAGCATTTCCTTTACAAATGCTTTGCCTCGCAGCAATCGTGTTCTTGAAGTGGTCTCGGTAATTTTCAATATTTCTGAAATCTCGGCGTGGTCATAACCTTCCACCAAAAACAACTGCACCACATATTTATACTTTTCGGGCAATTGGTCAATGGCCGATCTCGCCTCTTCAAGCGATATTGCTTCGCTGACCTTCCAATCTTCTTTCTCTTCCGCCAACCTCATATAACTTTCGTCAAGCTCAATCGTTCTGATTTTCTTCGCCTTTAAAAAATCAATGCTTCCATTGACCACGATACGTTTGAGCCACGCTCCGAACGAAACTTCACCCTTATATTGCTCGATACGCTGAAATGCCTTGATGAACGCTTCTTGCAGCACATCTTCGGCATCATGTTCATTTCGTAGAAAACGCATGGCCACACAGAACATTCCCTCTGCATATTTTCGATATAGCACCATCTGGGCCTTACGATCGTTTGCCTTACATCGTTCTACAAGTTCAACCTGTAACATGGTCAGTTTTCGGGTTTGGTTTTGTTGTATCGCACTTTAATGACGGCAAAAAAAAACCGACGTTGCAAAAAAGTTTATTTTTAGGTTCCTTTTAACAGTACTCTTTGAAACAAGTTACCCTAAAAAATGATGCGATTACCCTAAAAGTGCTCGATTACGGTGCCCTGGTACAAGAACTATGGGTCATGGATAACAGCGGTAAAAAGCGTAATGTAGTGATCGGTTTTGAAAATGCGGCCGATTATCTAACTGATGAGTACTGCCTAGGTGCTTCCGTAGGAAGATTTGCCGGAAGAATTTCTAAAGGAAAATTTGAATTGGATGGCACTTCCTATTCTTTGCACAACGATGATGGAGTTCATCTACACGGCGGCAAGGAAGGGTTCCATAAAAAATATTGGACCATTACCGAGGTAAATGAGAACGAAAACCCTTTTGTAAAACTCACTTACCGGAGCAAACATTTAGAGGAAGGCTATCCTGGCAATCTTGAGGTCTCTGTCACGTACCAATTGACACAAAACAAATTGAATATTGGCTACACGGCCATTACCGATAAAAAAACCGTGGTCAACCTGACCAATCATTCCTATTTTAGATTGGATGATGCCCCGACCATCGGCCAGCATGAATTACAGCTCAATTGCCCGTACTACCTAAAAACCCATGAAAATCTGCTGCCCACGGGTGAAATTATGCCTGTTGACAATACCCCTTATGATTTTCGCGGTCAACGACCGATTGCAACCCCTTTTTTAGACACACCTTTTGCAATCGATCACAAAGCTGAATATGCAGCTATTCTAAAATCGGCAAAATCGGGCATCTCGATGAAAGTCAAGACCAATCAGCCCGCGGTAGTGGTCTTTACCCCAGTGCCGTTTGCCGGTATTTGTTTTGAGACACAAAATTATCCTGATGCACCAAACTACCCGCACTTTCCATCCTCGATACTCGAACCGGGCAAAACTTACTCAAACGAATCTCAATTTGTGTTCGAAAACGACATATGACTTCTTACAAACTTGTTACCTTCGTGTCACTCAAATACCACTTCTTTGAAAAAGGAACAACAAATAGCATCTGAAGAGAACATTTCAAAAATCAAGCGCCTTCGCGAAAAACCACTTTCAGCGGAAAATTTGGTAGAAGGCATCACCAAAGGAGACAAAACGGCCTTGGCACGGGCCATTACCTTGGTTGAGAGCTCTGTAGATGAACATCTTGAAAAGGCGGAGAAAATTCTGGAAAAATGTCTGGCGGTCAAGTCCAAAAGTGTGCGTATCGGTATTACGGGCGTTCCCGGGGTCGGTAAAAGCACTTTCATCGAAGTTTTTGGCAAAATGTTGACCGATCAAGGAAAAAAAGTGGCCGTTTTAGCGGTCGATCCATCCAGTTCTTTGAGCAAGGGCAGCATTTTGGGTGATAAAACCCGTATGCAAAGCTTGGCCAGGGATGAAAATGCCTTTATACGGCCCTCTCCCGCTGGGGATTCCCTCGGTGGCGTGGCACAAAAAACAAAAGAGGCCATGGTACTTTGCGAGGCTGCAGGTTACGATATCATTCTAGTTGAAACCGTGGGGGTCGGACAAAGCGAAACGGCCGTTCATGCCATGGTCGATTTTTTCCTGCTGTTGAAATTGGCGGGCAGTGGTGATGAATTACAGGGCATCAAAAGGGGCATCATCGAAATGGCAGATGCCATTGTCATCAACAAGGCCGATGCCGAAAATGAGAAACAGGCCAAATGGGCAAAAGCCGAGTTCACCAGGGCCCTGCATCTTTATCCTCCCAAAAAGAATGGATGGACCCCCAAGGTACTCACCTGCTCTGCCCTTAACAAAATAGGCATTGATGACATATGGCAGCTGATCGGGGATTTTGTTAAATTGACCAAAGAGAACGACTCGTTTGCAAAAAAAAGAAGTGAACAAAACAAAAATTGGTTCTTACAAGGTGTCAATGAACGCCTGAAAAGAAGTTTTTATAGTAACAAAAGCTCTAAAAGGCTATTGAAAAAATACCTTGTTTTGGTCGAAAATGGTGAAATGGCCCCCTCACATGCCATACGCAAGCTGTTTTTTGAATATGAAAAGGCAGTCAAATAAAAAGGGTAAATTTACCGCGAAGATGACCTATGAAAATAATCACCGACTCTTTTTTATCGATAGTAGTTCCGTTGTACAATGAGCAGGACAATGTGGTGCTACTTACCGAAAAAATACATGAAAGTCTGCAAGGGTACAACTACCAGATCGTGTATGTCGATGATTTCTCAACGGATGATACGCGGAGCGTGGTAAAAAAAATGAACGACAAACGGGTACACCTCATCGAACTCAAAAAAAATTATGGCCAGAGTCTTGCGCTGGCCGCAGGAATTGACTACGCCACGGGAGATTATATCATTACCATGGATGGCGACCTGCAAAATGACCCGTCAGATATCCCACAGATGTTGGCTTATGCCGCAGACGGCGAATATGACCTGATTACGGGCATTCGCCAAAAACGCAAAGACTCCCTCATCAAGAAAATACCTTCAAAAATTGCGAATTTCTTGGTGCGCAGGGTCACCAAATTAGACATCAAAGACAATGGTTGTGCACTGAAAGTGTTTACCAAAGATATTGCCAAGGGGCTGAACCTCTATGGTGAAATGCACCGTTTCATTACGTTGCTCGCCCATTTAGAGGGGGCTCAGATCAAACAGGTCAACGTCAAGCACCATGCGCGACATGCAGGTGTTTCAAAATATGGCCTTGAACGGGTCTTCAAGGTCGTGGCCGATATGATGCTTTTGCTGTTCATCAGAAAATATTTTCAAAGACCCATTCACCTGTTTGGAATTTTTGGGGTCTTGCTCATCTTACTGGGCATTTTGATGAACATCTATTTATTGGTGATGAAATTTGGTTTTGGTGAAGATATCGGCAATCGCCCAATGCTCATCTTTGGCATGATGTTCATTTTGGGTGGCATACAATTGTTCACCATTGGCATTGTGATGGAACTACTCATCAGAACCTATTACGAATCACAGCAAAAAAGACCTTACCGAATCAAAAAAATCAGTATTGGTGACGGAAAAGCAGCGTAAAAAACTTCTGACTGCGCTAAAAATAATCATCAGTGCGGCACTGATCTACTTCATCTTTACCAAAATTGATTTCAGAGAGGTATTAGTGGTCATCAAACGATCAAAACCCTTATACCTTTTTTGGGCCTTGTTTTTCTTTGCGCTGTCAAAAGTATTGAACGCTTTTCGCCTGAACCTCTATTTCCATGAAATCAACGCCCCGCTGACCCAAAAGAGCAATCTAAAGCTCTACTTGTTGGGCATGTTCTACAACCTCTTTCTGCCAGGGGGCATTGGCGGTGATGCCTACAAGGGGTATCTCATTCAAAAAAAGTTTCGCCCGGGCACGAAAAAGGTGGTATCGGTACTGTTGCTCGACCGTTTAAGCGGTATGCTGTTGATCTTCATCTATGCCTGTTTGTTGGCCTTGTTTTTAAAAGCCACTGTTTTTAAAGGATTGTATTGGCTGTTCGCCTTGGCCATTCCCATTGGTATCGCGGTATTTTGGTGGCTGAACAAAAAAATGTTTCCCTACGTACTCAACGTCTTTTGGGGTTCGTTTGCCTATTCCGCTATATTGCAGGCAGCTCAGTTGGTGGCCGTTTTGTTCATTTTAAACGCTTTATCGATCGAAGGAAATACCATTGCCTACCTGTTCATTTTCTTGATTTCATCGATAGTATCGGTATTGCCCTTGACCATTGGGGGCATCGGAAGCCGTGAGGTCACCTTTCTCTATGGTGCCAAATGGTTGGCATTGGAGGCCGGTACATCGATAGCTATCAGCATGGTCTTTTTCTTGATTACCGCCTTTGTTTCTTTACTCGGAATGATATATCATTTGCGAAAGCCACAATTGGAAACCACAACTACTCAATGAATATGTACCAAGTACATTTTTTTAAGTGTCTTCAACCTCGTGTTTGGTTCTAAAAACTTCAATTGCAAACGCGTTATTCTAAAATCATCAACGGCAATTTGTTTGTCCCAATCAAAATTTGCTTCCCGAAGACTTTGCAATTCTTTTTCATTGGCATAGACCCAGACGTCCTTTTTTTGGACCAACCCGCCCATTGTTGTGATGTTCACGGGGTTTTTGTTATAGAAATCCAAGGCCCAAGTGTGGCGTTCTGAGATTTTGTAGATATTGTCCACAGGAACATCAAATTCTTTTACTTTTTGTGCCATGGTAGATCCTGCCTGGTATTTCAATAATTGGGGATAGAAGTGCATGTTCAATACACCGTTCAGCAATAATGAGGCATATACCGAAAGGGTAACGATCCTCAGATAGTAGTCTTCCCGCTTCAAGCAGAAATACACAATGCCCAGCAGAACCGTTACCAATATGATGTAATCCAAAGGTCTTTCAAGTTTGAACACATGAAAGCAAAGTAGTAGTGACACGATGAAAACCAGACTCAAAATGAAATATTGCACCCCCAACATAATCTTGGTTTCTTTTCGCTTTTCATGATCATGGAGGCTATGGATGTATGGAGCGGTCAATACCGAAAAAAGAGGAATGACCACATTGAGATAGTGGGGCAGTTTAAACTGGGCAAAGCTGATGATAAAAAAGATAAGCGCAATACCCCCAACTATCAAAAATTGATGATTGGCACTGAATTGAAATGTGTTCTTAAAAATGGCCTTTGCCTGTTTCCAATAGGCGACTAGGCCCAAGACTGTCCAAGGCAGAAAGACCCATAAAAAGGTGTGAAAAAAGAAGAAATAGTCATTGCTGTTCTTGCCTACCCCTTCACCGCTCAAGCGCTCAAAGCTCTGCTCCCAAAAAATAAAGAAAATACCGCTGCGATTGTCTTTGCCCCTAATGACTTTTTCAGGATGTAAATCAAATTGTTGGTAATAGGCATAGAGCATGGGCGTAATGGTCAAGATGAATACCAAAAGAGCCAAAAATACCTTGTAGCTCAGCAAAACCTTCCATTTTTTGGTATAGGCAAGATGGCAGAGCAAACAGATCCCGATAACCAAAAGAGCAATCTGGCCTTTGGTCGAAAAGGCCATGCCCGCACCAAAGGCCCCCAGAACGATGTGCTGTAGTTTATTTTTTTCCACATAGGCCACCAGCTGCCAAATGGCGAAAATGGTAAATCCGGTCAAGACGGCATCGGTACGTACATCGATGTTTGACAATACAATGGTCTGGGCGGTCATAAATATCAATGCGGCAAACTTGCCCACATCTTTGTTGTAAAAGAGCTTTGCAAGTCCGTAGCAACTATAGGCCCCTAAAAGCGTTGCCAAAATTGCGGGAATGCGATAGGCCCAGTCATGAATACCAAAAAGTTTGAACGAAAGTGCCGCCAACCAATAATGCATATGGGGCTTATCGAGATATTCTTCTGGGCCTTTGAAAAGATTGATAAAATCATTCTCTTGCACCATTCGCATGGCCATGACAGCAAATTGGGCCGAGTCGTTTTCGAAGAGTGTCGCGAACATTCCGACGATATAGACCAGAACGATCAATACGATCAAAAACCAATACCTGGCCGAAGAAATCATACCCCGATTTTGTGAAAGGCAAATATAGACAACTTGCTGAACACCCAGCCGAAGAGTACACCTACGAACATTCCCGTTAGCACATCCAACGGGTAATGAACCCCGATATAAATTCTGCTGTAAGCTACCAAACCAGCCCAGATCATCAATAATATCCCTAAATATTTAATCCTTCTTCGAAATAAAAAAGCAAAAAATGAGGCCACGGCAAATGAATTGGCCGCATGGGCAGAGAAATAAGCGAACTTGCCCCCACAGTACGATTTCACCAAACGCATGATTTCACTGATTTCAGGATCATGGCATGGTCGTAGCCGTTGCACCCCGTACTTGAAAAAATTCGAAAGCTGATCGGTACAGGTGATCAGAAGAGCTACGGCAATCAAGATGAGAACGGTTTTTTTGAGTCTGAAAGTGCGGTAGGCCAATACGAGAAGTACCAAATAAAGTGGAATCGCACTCTTGCTATTGGTCATGAACATCCAAAAACCGTCCCAGGTTTCGGTGCCCAGACCATTCAAAAAAAGAAAGACTTCTTGATCGAGTTGAACCAAATGCTCTAACATGGCCTATTCTTCGTAGCGTGATACTTCCCTATCGTAAAAGGCTGTAGCGGCCTCAATGAGGTTTTCGGCCTCGGCCTCCAATTCTTGCTCATCTTCCTTAGAGAATTCTTCGAGCCATTCAACCTCATCGTTTTCAAGATTGATGATGAACCGTGGATAGTCGGTATGCACCACAAATATGGCATCGGGATAGTCGGTATTGTCACCTAGCAAGAATTTTGGCAATTCCATATTTCTATGCTTTTAGAATTAATCTTTTCGTCAAAAAATCAAATCGAAGATACAACAATACGGCAGATGCCGTGAGGCCGGCGAGCAGGCCTATCCAAATGCCGATGCTCTTTAAATCGGTGTGCAGACCAAGGTAGTAGCTTATGGGAAAACCGATAACCCAATAGGCAAAAAAAGTGATCAAAGTCGGAATCTTCACGTCTTGCAGACCGCGAAGTGCCCCAAGTACCACTACTTGAATGCCATCTGAAATCTGAAAAAAGGCCGCCACCAACAATAATTGGGCCGCCAAAGCAACAACTTCGGTATTGTCTGCCATATTGGTTACATCGTCCAAGTCTAGATATATGGTCGGAAACCAATGTCTCCCCAATAGAAAAAGAGCGGCAAAAATGATCTCCACCAAGAAGGTCAAAAAGAACACCGATCGAGCGATTCTCCGCAGCTCATGAAAGTTCTGAAGTCCTTTTTGGTTGCCTACCCGCACCATGGCCGCAACACTGAGACCCATGCCCACCATAAAGGTCATACTGCTCAGGTTAAGGGCGATCTGGTTGGCCGCCTGTGGATTCTTGCCCAACACCCCGCTCAACCAAATGGCCGCGGTAAAAATGGCCACCTCAAAAAACATCTGCAGTGCAGAAGGAAAGCCCAATTCCACAATTTTTTTCATGACCCGTTTTTCAATCTTGGCAAAGTTGAAGCCCGTGACATAAAAACTGAATTTTTTCTTTCGCTTCAGTAGCATCCAGATAAACCCCAGCATAATGAAACGTGAGGCAAGCGTTCCGATGGCGGCGCCCACGATACCCAACTTCGGAAAGCCGAAAGAACCAAAAATCAATAGATAGTTCAATACAATGTTTACCACATTGGCCAAAATAGTGGCATACATAGGATATTTGGTTTGGGAGAGCCCTTCAGAAAACTGCTTGAACGCTTGAAACATAATCAGGGGAACCAATGAAAAGGCCACCAATTGCAGATAGGGAATAGCCAATTCGACCACCTCAGGGGGTTGGTCCATATGGTTCATCAATGGTATGCTCATCAAAATAATGAGAAACAATGAAATACCGAGTATGGTACAAAGTACAAGTCCGTGCTTAAGGGCGCTTTTGCCATTTTGCTTGTTCCCGGCCCCATCGGCTTCGGCAACCAATGGCGTAATGGCGGTTGAAAAACCAATGCCCAATGACATGGCAATAAAAATAAAACTATTGCCCAATGATACCGCCGCCAGTTCGGCCGTACCCAATTGCCCCACCATGATATTGTCTGCAAAGGCTACAAACGTATGCCCCAACATCCCCAAAATTACGGGATAGGCAAGTTTTAGGTTATAACCGAACTCTTTGGTGTACTGCTGAAACACGACTACGGAATTTGAAAGCCCACAAAGATAAAATGTTCACCTCAGTTGCCGCTTTCTTTTTGATGAATGTTTTTGCACATTTTCAATCTATTCGAATAATCCCTCTAAGATGGAGGTCATTTCAGGACGGGAAGCATCTAGATCACCATATCTTTTCCGTTCTTCCAAAAGGGCTTTCTTCATATCGGCAATGATATCTGCATATTCGGCCTCACCATAGGCATTGTGCAATTCGTTGGGGTCTTTCTGTAAATCGTAGAACTCCCACTGTGGTGTGGTCGTTTCTTCAGAAGCGCCGTTCATGCCCAAGCCTTGGCCGTAGAAAAATGCCAACTTGTAACGATTGTCGCGAATGCCGAAATGTGCCGGTCTATGGGGGTGGTGCAGCCAATAGCGATAATACATTTGCTTTCGCCAATTTTCAGGGGTATTGCCCTCAAGCACCTCTCGAAAACTCTCACCTTGCATATATTTGGGTTTTTCAATACCTGCGTAATCGGAAAGCAGTGCAGGAAAATCGATGTTCAATATGATATCATCGATACGCTGGCCACCCTTTATTTTTTTTGGATACCGGACAACAAATGGCATTCGCATTGATTCTTCATAGATCAAGCGTTTGTCAAAAAAGCCATGCTCGCCCAAAAAGTAACCTTGGTCGGCGGTGTAGATAACGATGGTGTTCTCGGCCAAGCCTTCTTCCTCTAAATAATCGAGCAGCTTGCCTATGTTGTCATCGATGGCAGCCCCTGACCGCATGAAGTCTTTTACCAGTTTTTGGTAGATTTTCTTCCGTTTTTGAACACTGTCCAATCCATCCAACGGATAAGGGAGCCCAGGGTAGCCCGTCCAGAATTTGTCGGGGTTTTTCGTGGCCTCGTCCCAGCGCATTCCCAAACGTTCCAAAATTTGTCCCCCAAAGGTGCGGCCTGTGGTCTCCGGACCAAAATCGAGTAGTGATTCAGGTTCTGGAATCTCCACATCCTTGTACAAGGAAGCAAACCTTTCAGGATAATCAAAAGGTTCATGGGTGGCCTTGAAATGGCAGAACATCAAAAAGGGTTTTGTGGTATCGCGCTGTTTCAGATGTTCAACGGTCAAATCTGTGATCACATCGGTCGAAAAGCCTTCATAGACCCTTCCTCCACTGCCATCGGTACCATCTTTCCATCCCTCTTTGGTCTTTAATACGGGGTTCCAATATACACCTTGGTTGGGCAATACATTGAAATAATCAAACCCTTCGGGCTGTCGATAGAGGTGCCATTTACCTATCAATGCCGTATGGTAGCCATTTTCAGAAAAGGTCTTGGCTATGTTCGGATGCCCCACTGGCAACGGCTCGCGCAACGTATAGACCTGATTCAGGTGGCTGTACTGCCCCGTGAGGATGCTTGCCCTGCTGGGGCTACATATCGAATTGGTGCAAAAGGCATTGTTCAAGACCGCCCCTTCACGGGCCAGTCTTTTGATGTTCCCATTTTGCACATAACGTTCCAAAACCCCGCCATAGATACCCCAGGCCTGCGAGGTGTGGTCATCTGAGAGAATGAAGAGGATGTTGGGTTTTTCCAAGACAGCTTCGGGGGTTTTTTGTTGGCACCCTAAAAGTAGTATGGTGGCCAAAAAAATATATAGCACAGGTGCAAAATGGCAAGCAGTTTTCATATTTTAAAATGTTGTGAGTTGGTCAAATCGATATTCTTGGCCTCTTCCCAAAAAACATCCATTTCGGCAAGGGTCATCTCTTTCAGGGTCTTGCCCTTTTCCTTGGCCCTGCTTTCTAGAAATTGAAAACGGTTGATGAATTTCTTATTGGTGCGCTCCAGTGCATTTTCTGGATTTACATTCAAGAACCGTGCGTAGTTGACCATTGAAAAAAGTACATCGCCAAACTCATTTTCAATATTCTTGGTATCGCCCGTTTTCACCTCTTCTTGCAATTCGCCCAATTCTTCCTTCAATTTTTCAAAAACCTGTTCTGGCTGCTCCCAATCGAACCCTACACCTGCCACTTTTTCTTGAATGCGATTGGCTTTCACCAAAGCGGGCAGACTGTTCGGCACCCCTTCCAACACACTTTTTTTGCCTTCTTTTAGCTTGATGTTCTCCCAATTTTGCTTGACCTGCTCTTCATTTTCGACCTCAATGTCTCCATAAATGTGCGGGTGCCTGTTAATGAGCTTCTCACAAATATCATTGGCAACATCGGCCATATCAAAATCTTGGGTCTCTGAACCAATTTTTGCATAGAAGACAATGTGCAGCAACAAATCACCCAGTTCTTTCTTGATTTCTTGCATATCGTTGTCAAGAATGGCATCACCAAGTTCATAGGTTTCCTCAATGGTGAGGTGGCGAAGCGATTGCATGGTCTGTTTTTTGTCCCATGGGCATTTCTCCCGCAGATCATCCATAATGGTCAACAAACGGTCAAAGGCTTTCAGTTGTTTTTTTCTGTTGCTCATGCTCAAACATTGAAGTTCAAAGCTACAAACTCACTGACAATACCTATGGTCGATTCACGAAAAAGAAATCCCTATTTATCAACGGTCAGAAAAATGATGAAAAGTTCTTTCTTGAAAAACCAATCAGTTTGTATCTTGTTACCTTCATCACAAAAATAATATCATGCGCTTTCTGAACTCATTCCCAGTGCTTTTTTGTATCTCGTTTTTTATGTTTAACGCAACGCTTATGGGCCAACAAAATTTTGAAAAACAAATTGATTCGCTATTGAATTTAATGACGTTGGAAGAAAAAGTGGGTCAAATGAACCTGTATAGTGGCTTTTACGATGCTACTGGTCCTGCCCCGAAAGGAGGCAATGCCGTTGAAAAATACGAACACCTGAAAAAAGGTTGGGTAGGTGCCATGCTCAATGTAAGGGGCGCCGAACAGACCAAAAAATTACAGGAAATAGTGGTCAACGAAACCCGATTGGGCATACCTCTGCTTTTTGGCCTCGATGTGGTACACGGTCAAAAAACCTTGGCCCCCATTCCGCTTGCTGAAGCCGCTAGTTGGGATTTACAGGCCATCGAAAATTCAGCGAAGATAGCCGCTGATGAAGCTGCGGCCGAAGGTGTACATTGGACCTTTGCCCCCATGGTCGATATTTCACGTGATGCCCGTTGGGGCCGTGTTATGGAAGGTGCTGGCGAAGACACCTACCTAGGCTCAAAAATCGCCATTGCAAGGGTCAAGGGGTTTCAAGGTGAGGACCTATCTGCCCCCAATACCATTGCGGCCTGTGCCAAACATTTTGCCGCCTACGGTTTTGCAGAGGCCGGAAGGGACTACAATACGGTTGATGTGGGCACCTATACACTTTACAACATGGTATTGCCTCCATTTAAAGCAGCCACGGGTGCCGGTGTAAAAACCTTTATGAATGCTTTCAACATCTTAAATGGTGTACCTGCTACGGGAGATGCCATGCTACAACGCGAAATTTTAAAGGGAAAATGGAATTTTGACGGTTTTGTGGTATCTGACTGGGGGTCGGTTGCCGAAATGATCGCCCATGGTCATGCCAAAGATTCGACCCATGCCGCTGAATTGGCCGCAAATGCGGGATCTGATATGGATATGGCTTCAGGTTCTTACCTCAAGAACCTCACAGGCTTGGTCAAAGAAGGAAAAGTCGATGAATCCAAAATTGACGATGCGGTACGTCGTATTCTAAGGGTAAAATTTGAATTGGGCCTTTTTGAGGACCCTTACCGATATTCTGATATCGACCGTGAAAAAGAACGCATATACCACCCTGATCACCAAGCCGGGGTCTTAGAGATGGCAAAAAAGAGCATTGTACTCTTAAAAAACGATGGCAATGTGCTGCCACTCGATAAAGACCAAAAAGGCATTGTCGTGATCGGCGATCTTGCCGATGACAAGAACAGCCCACTGGGCAGCTGGCGTTTGGCCTCAGACGATGATTCTGCGGTTTCGTTTTTAGAGGGGATGGATGCCTACACAAAAGAATATACTTTTGTGCAGGGACCAACCGCATTTTATAGTGCTAGCTTCTTACAACATGTTAAAGTCAATGAGACCGATACCTCAGGTATTCAAGAAGCCGTTGAGGCGGCAAAAAGTGCCGAAGTAGTAATCATGGTATTGGGTGAACATGGATTCATGAGTGGTGAATCGCGTAGTCGCACCACCATTGACATACCGGTTGTTCAAAAAAAGCTATTGAAAGCGGTTTATGAGGTGAACAAAAACATTGTTTTGGTGTTGATGAACGGAAGACCGCTGACTATTACTTGGGAAGCAGAAAACATACCGGCAATCTTAGAAACATGGCAATTGGGCAGCCAAACAGGAAACGCGATCGCCCAAGTACTGTTCGGTGATTACAACCCAAGTGGCAAACTGCCCATGACCTTTCCACGTAGTGTGGGGCAAGTACCGATCTACTATAACCACTACAGTACAGGTAGGCCGGTGAATAAAGAAGGTAATGTGTTCTGGTCACATTATGCCGACGAAGAAAACAGTCCGCTTTATCCCTTTGGCCATGGATTAAGCTACACAAGCTTTCAATACAGCGATTTACAGGTCGATGCGACCGATCCAAAAAATGTGAAGGTCTCCGTATCGGTCACCAATACGGGAAATAGGGCCGGTGAAGAAGTAGTGCAATTGTATTTGCAAGACCCCTATGCCAGTATCGTGCGCCCTGTAAAGGAATTGAAAGGCTTTGAAAAAATAATGCTCGAAGCAGGTACCTCAAAAACAGTATCGTTTAACTTGACCGATAAAGAACTGGGCTTTTACAATCAACAGTATGAATGGGTAGTGGAACCTGGCTCTTTCAACGTGATGGTCGGTACCAATTCGCAAGAAGGACTATCGGGAAGTTTTGTGGTGGATCAATAAAAAAAGTGTGATGAAGTATTTAGCTGTTGTTATAGGTCTGTTTTTGGCATTATCTTCCTTTTCGCAAGAAATAATTGAGCTACCTAATGGAAATACCGAAGACATCGTTTGGGAAAACGACGAAAAAGAATACTTCTCCACCATATGGCAGACCCAGGTGGTGACCAATGTTTCGGTACCGACCATACAGGTTTTTCGCCCTTCAGAAGCAACCAATAATGGCACGGCCGTAATTGTGGCCCCAGGGGGTGGTCTATATGCCCTTAGCATAAACAGTGAGGGCAATGATGTCGCCAAATGGCTGAACGAAAAGGGTATTACTGCATTTGTGTTGAAATACCGCTTGGTGCCCACAGGTGAAGATGGCGTGGGTGAGATAAGCCAATTGTCGATGAGCGATCCCAAAAAGATTGGTGAAGAGGTGGCCAAGGTCATCCCCATATCAATTCAAGATGGGTTGAATGCCATTGCACACGTGCGTGAAAATGCCGCTACTTATGGCGTGAACCCCAATAAAATAGGGTTTATGGGCTTTTCAGCGGGCGGAGCCGTCACCATGGGGGTAGCCTACAACTATAACGAAAAGAGCAAACCCAACTTCTTGGTACCTGTATATGCCTGGACCGATGTCATGGCGGTACAAACACCAAAAAGCGATGTTCCGCCGATGGTAATTATCTGCGCTACCGATGACCCCCTTGGTCTGGCCAAGGGCTCTGTTGAGCTTTACAATTCAATGCTCAAGGCCAACAAACCCGTTGCCCTGCATATGTATGCCAAAGGTGGACATGGTTTCGGTATGAAAAAGCAAAATTTACCCTCTGACCAGTGGATCGAGCGTTTTTATGAATGGTCAGTGGCCCAAGGCATTACCGAGCCCAAGCAATAGCATTTTATTTATGAAAAAGTTGGTTTACCTGTTCTTTTTGGGGCTATTTTTTGGAAACGCCCAAGAGTTTCGTGATTTTTCAAAGGAAGTGGTAGCCATACAGCGGCGGATTGACACCACTTGGAACCCAAAAATTGCTACCCTTGTTTTTACAGGAAGTTCTAGCATACGCCTGTGGGATGATCTACAGGAGCGTTTCCCCGAACACCAAATATTGAACACTGGTTTTGGCGGGTCTCTATCATACGATCTTTTAGGGTATTTAGACAAATTGGTACTGAACTACCATCCGAGCAAAGTATTCATTTATGAAGGTGACAATGACCTGTTCTATAGACGAAAGCCCAAAGAGATTATTTCGAATTTTGTGAACATCATTGAAAAAATCAAGGGAAAGAATCACAATGCCAAAATCGTCATCATCTCGGTAAAACCGAGTATTGCCCGCTGGAAACTGAGAAGAAAATGCCATAAGTTGAATGAGCAACTAAAACAGCTCGCCGCCACTGACAGTGCTGTGGCCTTTGTCAATATATGGGATCCGATGCTAAAGGGTCGCAAGGTAAACAAAAGTCTTTTCGTTGAAGATGGCCTGCACATGAACAAAGAAGGCTATGACATTTGGCAAGAAGCCTTGCAGATCCATATGGATTAGTTCATCATTTGAAAGAAATCATCACCATTTGAAAAAATAATATCGAAATCACACCCATGTCTTTAGTAAATTTGACCAAATCACCTATAAAAAATTACCACATGTTCAAATCAGTTGCCGCCAAAGGCCTTTTGGTCTTTACAATTGTTCTATTTCTAATGGCTTGCGCCGAACGGAAAAAGGAGATAAATTATCCGAAAACCGATTTGACGGAAGCCGCCCTTATCCCAAGACCAGTAAAGGTCATTCCCACCAACTCAGCTTTTGGTTTAGATGTCAATACGGCTATATATACCTCGCAAACTTCAAACGGTTTCGAAGAGGTAGGTGTTTTTCTGGCACAAAAAATCAAAAATCATATAGACCTCGATCTGTACGTAAATGGCAACGAAAGCGAAGCCATCGAACGTATCATTTTTATCAATCAGACCGATACCTTGGGCACCGATAACCCTGAAGCCTATCAACTGTATATCAAGAACGACTCCATTCTGTTGAATGCCAAGACCGCGGCAGGTGCCTTTCGGGGTATTCAGACGTTGAGGCAATTGATTCCCCAGACCGGCAACGACACTTTAGCTGAGCAGCCCATGTGGTTGATTCCTTCCGGAAAAATTATTGATGAGCCCATTTTCGAATATCGCGGGGCCATGCTCGATGTGGCACGCCATTTCTTTACCGTGGCGGAGGTCAAAAAATTCATCGATCTGCTCGCCTATTACAAATACAATGCCTTTCATATGCATCTATCTGACGATCAAGGCTGGCGTATCGAAATCAAATCATGGCCCAAGCTCACCGAAGTGGGTGGGCAAACAGAAGTGGGCGGAGGCCCTGGTGGTTTCTACACCCAAGAAGAGTTCAAAGAATTGGTAGATTATGCGGCCGAGCGCCATATAGAGATCATTCCAGAGATAGATATGCCAGGCCATACCAACGCCGCCTCTTTCAGCTATCCCATTTTAAACGGTAATGGTAAGAAACCGAGCGCTTACACGGGCACCCAAGTCGGTTTCAGTACCTTTGATGCCAGAAAAGATACCGTGTATGCCTTTATCGATGATGTGGTACGAGAGATAGCGGCCATGTCACCCAGCCCCTATTTTCATATTGGGGGCGACGAGAGCCATGTCACCAAAAAGAACGATTACATACACTTTGTGGAAAAAGTGGAGAAAATCGTGAAAAAGCATGGCAAGCGCATGGTGGGATGGAACGAGATCGCCCAAGCCAAAATAGACCCTTCAACAGTGGCCCAATTATGGAACGAACCCCATAACGCCTTGAAAGCGGCTGAAAACGGTTCGAAAATCATTCTCTCGCCCGCCACCAAGACCTACCTCGACATGCAATACGATTCGCTGTCAAAATACGGCCTGCACTGGGCAGCCTATATACCCGTTGACAGTGCCTATATTTGGAGTCCGACCACACATGTAGAAGGGTTGCCCAAAGAAAGTATTTTAGGCCTGGAAGCTCCCCTTTGGTCAGAGACCATTAGCAATAGTGCCGAATTGGAGTATCTTGCTTTTCCTCGGGCGATCGGATATGCCGAACTGGCCTGGACACCCGAAGAACAACACGATTGGGAGAGTTATAAAGAACGTTTGGCCGAACAGACTCCCTACCTCGACCGTATGAACGTAAACTATTACCCCTCAAAATTGATAGATTGGAAAGAGAGCAAACATACCTACAAAGAAATTGAAAGGGATTAGTGTACTTGCATGGTCGCCCATTCTATTTGACCTTTTCAGAAATTGAATTTGTATTGGTCACTCTAATTTCAAAATAGTGAATTGATCAAAAGGAAATCTCTTAATCCAAGATAATATTGAATTGGGTTTATACGAAAAAACCTAGCGAATTTCAGAGTTATTGAGAAATAACAACAACCTACTTAGAAGGCTCTTGGTCTTTCTTATCTGCAGTTTTGGTGGTTTCCTCTTCTGGTTCTGAAAAATCGGTGATACTGTTATCGTGTAGAATGTTGTACCATTGAATCACCTTTTTGATGTCACTGGCATAAACACGGTCTTCGTCGTAATCGGGCAATACTTCGAAGAAATATTCTTCAAGCTTGATTTTCTCGTCTTTGTGACTGATTGCGGTTTTACCTCCTTTTTCCTTGTCCTTGATTTTTTGAAATACTTCCCTCAGCGGTACTTCTTCCTCTAAGGTGTATATAGCGATTTCTGAAAGTACGCTGACATTGTTTCGCAAACCTACCGAAACCCTTTTGCCATCCAACAAAGACTCACCTACAAAACCACTACGGGTCTGCGTCAGTAGTTTATAGAGACCAGGTTTGCCACCGATCGATAATATTTTATCCAATGTCATTCTTTTCAGGTTTTATCGTGTAAAAATTAGGTTTTTATAGCTCCCATCAAATTTTTTAACGCCCTTTTTTAAGATTTGGAAAGCGCATTTTGTAATCGATTTGGATTTTGCCCTTCGAAATTTTGTCTAACCGGCTCTTGAGCAATCGTTTTTTGAGCGATGATAGTTTATCGGTGAAGAGAATGCCCTCGATGTGGTCGTACTCGTGCTGTATGATTCTTGCCGCCAATCCATCATAGGTTTCGGTATGGGTATTGAAATCCTCATCTTGATAGGTGATGGTGATGGTATCTTTTCGATTTACATCTTCACGAATGTCAGGTATGCTGAGGCATCCTTCATTAAAAGACCATTCTTTTCCGGTCTCCTCTTGTATCTGGGCATTGATAAAGACCCTTTTGAAACCATCGAGCTGTTTTTGCTCTTCTTCACTCAAATCTTCATCATCGGCAAAGGGTGTGGCATCGACCATGAACAAGCGAATGGGCTTGCCAATCTGTGGTGCGGCCAGACCGACACCACTGGCGTTGTACATGGTATCCCACATGTTCTCTATGAGTTCGGTCAACTTTGGATACCCATCGGTGATAGCTGTCGCTTTTTTGCGCAACACAGGGTCTCCATAGGCGATAATGGGTAAAATCATAAGCTCAATTTCTTTCTAGATAGGCCTGTAAAATCAAGGTCGCGCTGATTTCATCGACCAAGGCCTTATTTTGGCGCTTCCTTTTCTTTACTCCTGCTTCCAACATGCTCTGCACCGCCATCTTTGAGGTGAAACGTTCATCTTGGCGTTCAATGGGCATTTTGGGAAAACGGGTCTTGAATTGTTTCAAAAATTTTTCAATCAAGGTTTCTGATGCTGAAACCTGACCGCTCATCTGTTTGGGTTCCCCGACAATGATACGTTCAACTTCCTCTTTATGAAGATAGCTTTCAATGAAATCGAACAACTTATCGGTAGTGACCGTGGTCAGACCTGAGGCGATCAGTTGCAACTCATCGGTGACTGCAATTCCCGTCCGCACTTTGCCATAGTCTAAAGCCATTATCCGTGCCAAAAAAATACATTTTTGGCAAAAATAACCCTAAAAATGTTACTCATTTAAATTTCGGCGGATTATTGTGGACGAACCCTTATTTTTGACGAAATTCTTACATCATGACAGCACTGAGGGCACAGATTGAAAACGCTTGGGACAACCGTGAACTGCTTAAGGAGCATGACACCCAAAGGGCAATACGGGAAGTGATCGACCTGATTGATGAGGGTGCCCTGCGCTGTGCCGAACCGACCGATATCGGCTGGCAGATCAACGAATGGGTCAAAAAAGCCGTAGTGCTGTATTTTCCCATTCAAAAAATGGAAGTGCTCGAAGCGGGCATCTTTGAATACCATGATAAGATTCCGCTCAAAAAAGGGTATCAACAAAAAGGGATACGTGTGGTACCCCATGCCGTAGCACGTCACGGAGCCTATATCTCACCAGGCACTATTTTGATGCCCAGCTACGTGAATATCGGCGCCTATGTTGATGAAGGTACCATGGTCGATACTTGGGCCACTGTTGGCAGTTGTGCCCAAATCGGCAAAAACGTACATTTAAGTGGCGGTGTAGGTATTGGTGGTGTATTGGAACCGTTACAGGCAGCCCCTGTCATCATTGAAGACAATGCTTTTATCGGTTCGCGTTGCATCGTTGTAGAGGGCGTTCGTGTAGAGAAAGAAGCGGTATTGGGTGCCAATGTAGTACTGACCGCCTCGACCAAGATCATCGATGTAACGGGAGACAAACCTGTGGAGTTGAAAAGTAGGGTTCCCGAGCGTTCAGTTGTTATACCAGGTAGTTACACCAAAAAGTTTTCGGCAGGTGAGTATCAGGTGCCCTGCGCCCTTATCATCGGTAAACGAAAAGAGAGCACCAACAAAAAAACTTCGTTGAACGATGCCCTGCGAGAGCACGATGTAGCGGTTTGATGGGCACATCAAACTTTTTCAAACAAAACCTGTAAATCAAAACAACCTTTTGCCATGACATGAATCTAATTAATGGATTCTTGCAAAACTGTGTAAGAAAATATATCAGCAAAACAATTTTCTGCTATATTTTTTGTTATAATTTTGCAAGACCAAACACGATAAACCAAAAAATAGACTGATTTGAGCGCCCCAAAGCAAAAACTTTCGGCTCTTATTATTACCTACAATGAGCTGGGCTACATAGAAAAATGCATTGAATCTGTTTCATTTGCAGACGAAATTTTGATCGTTGATTCTTATAGCAATGATGGCACCTACGAATATTTGATCAATCACCCAAAGGTCAAGGTAATACAAAATGCGTTTGAGAATTTCACGGCCCAAAAATCATTCACCCTAAAGCAGGCGAGCAATGACTGGGTATTGTTTCTTGATGCCGATGAGATAGTTTCGCCTTCACTACGTGATGAAATACTCGAGACCATCAATAATCCAGATGCCTGCGAAGCGTATTGGTTCTATCGCATCTTTATGTTCAAAAATGAAAAACTACGCTTCAGTGGTTGGCAGACCGATAAGAACCACCGGCTGTTTAGAAAAAGTAAGGTACGATTCACCGACAAAAAATTGGTTCATGAAACATTGGAAGTCGATGGGTCTTCTTGTATTTTGAATGAAAAGCTTACCCATTACTGTTATAAAAACTACGAAGACTATAAGTCGAAGATGTTGCATTATGGAAGGCTGAAGGCAAAAGAAGCCTTTTACAGGGAAAAGCACTTCAATTATCTTTCAATGATCGTTAAAACGGGCTGGAAGTTCTTCAATCACTATTTTTTACGGTTGGGCATTTTAGACGGTAAAAAAGGTATCATTATTTGCTACCTCAATGCCTTGGGCGTTTTAGAGCGTTTCAGAGAATTAAAAAGACTCGAAAAAAAGAATGAGCTGGCTTACTACTTGGTAATGCCATAGTGCGTCCATACATGTTTTTTCTTTCTGGTCTCTTTTCTTATCGCATGATTTTTGGCCATCGATTCTGGAGTTTTATATCCCCTTTTATGATCAAGGTGAACACAAACGGCACTATAGCGCAACTGCTTTGACTTGATACCGAAATTAAAGAGGCGTTCACCCAATTCACGGTCTTGGCCCCCATATTGCATGCGTTCGTCAAAACCATTTACGTTAAGAATGTCTTTTTTCCAACCAGAAGAATTATGACCGTTCCAACTCGCGTTGGTAGGGGTAAAAGTGTTCAACAACTTTGAAATGAACCCCCGTGCTCGCAACTTATTGTTCTTAAAGGTCTTGGGAATACCTTTTTCTTTCAACCAATGGATATTAAAACAATTCTGCTTTTCGATATCTTTTCTGGTAATCATCTTAGAGATATTCATGGGCAGCATATAGTACCCCCCCGAAATGAAATAGCCCTCCTCTTTATTGATATAATGTACCTCAACAAAATCTTCTCGGGGAATACAGTCACCATCGGTCATGATAATGTAATCAGCACTACAAGCTGAGATGGCCTTGTTCAAGATTCTTGATTTTTGAAAACCATCATCTTCTTGCCAGATATGCTTGATATCATAAAAGACCTCTTCACCCAAGCGATCGATGAGTTCTCTGGTCGATGGCCTGGAGCCATCGTCTGCTACCACTACCTCAAAACCTTTGAAAATTTGGCAATTGAAGCCCCACAATACTTTTTCGAGCCACTCTTCAGCATTGTAAGTACTGATAATAATCGAGATTTTCGGTTTTTCCATGATCGCAAATTGCTGTGCCAAAAATATGAAAGTCTAATGTATATCTTTGTTTTTCTAAAAATTGCCTTTAAGTTGAGAAAAATTTGGTTGGGCCTACTCAAGAAAATGAAATTTCTTCCGCCCAAAAACTACGTTAAAATCTACTACGAATATTATTCGGGCAAAAAACTCGATTTACAGAATCCGATTGAGTTCAACCAGAAAATACATTGGTTAAAGGTTTTCTATAAACCGTCGATTCTTACCCAATTGGTAGACAAATATGAGGTAAGATCTTATGTGGAGGAAAAAATTGGAAAACAATATCTGAACGAGCTGATTGCCGTATATGAAAAAACAAACCAAGTCGACTTCGAAGCACTCCCCAAAAAATTTGTGATGAAGGCCACTCATGGGTTTCATTTCAATATTATTGTAAAAGATAAAGAGCAGCTAAATAAAACACGGGCGAAGTACCTTTTAAGAAAGTGGATGGGCAAAAACCAGTACTATCGCGGCGGACTGGAATGGGCATACAAGAACGTCAAACCAAGAATAATTGTAGAAAAGTTTTTGGAAGAGATAGGTAAGCCAACCGTAAATGATTATAAGTTCTTTTGTTTTTCGGGAAAACCCAAATTTGTACAAATCGATATGGAAAGGGGCATTCAAGATTTGAGATGCTACTATGACCTTGATTGGCAAAAACTTCCTTTTACAACACAACAAAACAAGTTTTTCGAGGGAAGTTTGGAGAAACCGAAGAATTTTGAACTTATGGTGGATCTGGCCGCAAAGCTGGCCGATAACTTTCCTTTCGTACGGGTTGATTTCTATAACATTGAAGGCACTATATATTTTGGCGAAATGACATTTTACCCCACTGATGGCCGTAAAGAGTTTATCCCCCAAAAGTACAACCAGATACTAGGAAGCTACATAGAACTGCCAAAGGTGCCCAAAGGGCAAAAATTTATAACCGAAGCATAGGCGCACACCTCTTTCAAAATAATTTCAAAACCGGTCTGCAAGCTATTTTTAAAGCAGTGTACTATGCCGTAAATTTGCAGATGGAATAAATGATGCCCATCGATGGCGGCGCTCACATGAACCACAAGCACGCATTACAACATAACATCTTCAAGACCATAGGGGCAATTGCCGATGAAGCATCATTGGACTGTTATGTCATCGGGGGATTTGTGAGGGATTACTTCCTCGAGAAAAAAAGTCCGAAAGACATTGACATCGTCGTTGTAGGAAGTGGGATAGCGCTTGCCAAAAAGGTTGCCTCCCGGTTAAAAGGAAAACCCAAAGTTTCCATTTTCAAGAACTTTGGCACGGCAATGATCAAACACCGAGACCTTGAACTCGAGTTTGTTGGTGCCCGAAAAGAAAGCTACCACCACGACAGTAGAAAACCCATTGTTGAAGACGGTACACTTGAAGATGATCAAAAACGTCGTGATTTTACCATCAACGCACTGGCCCTATCGCTCAATAGTACAACTTTTGGCGATTTACTTGACCCATTCGATGGTTTGGGCGACTTGAACCGAAAACTTATTCGCACTCCGCTCAATCCAGATATTACCTATTCAGATGACCCATTGCGAATGATGCGGGCCATCAGGTTCGCCTCGCAACTTAATTTCACCATCGAGTTAAAATCACTGCAGGCCATCGCCCAGAGCAATGACCGTTTAAAAATTGTATCAAAAGAGCGCACGATTGACGAACTGAACAAAATTTTGATGACCGATAAGCCCTCAATTGGCTTTACCCTTTTACATCAAACAGGACTTTTACCGCTTATTTTGCCAGAGCTGATTGCCTTACAGGGTATCGAAGAAGTCGAAGGCCAAAGACACAAAGACAATTTTTGGCATACGCTAGAGGTGGTTGACAATATTGCACAGACCACTGATAATCTTTGGTTGCGCTGGGCTGCATTGCTTCACGATATCGGCAAGGCACCTACAAAGCGGTTCGATAAAAAAATTGGATGGACCTTTCATGCCCACGAATTTGTCGGCTCAAAAATGGTGTATAAATTGTTCAAGAGATTACGGCTTCCGCTCAATGACAAAATGAAATTTGTACAAAAGATGGTGCTGATGAGCTCAAGGCCCGTTATTTTGGCCGAAGACCATGTCACCGATTCGGCGGTGAGGCGTTTGGTCTTCGATGCGGGCGATCATGTTGACGATCTAATGACCCTTTGCGAGGCCGATATCACCACAAAGAATCCAAAAAAGCAAAAAAAGTATCTCAACAATTTCAAAAAAGTCCGTCAGAAAATCACTGAGGTCGAAGAACGTGACCGCGTAAGAAATTTTCAACCTCCCATTAGCGGTGAAGAGATCATGAAGACCTTTGACCTAAAACCATCGAAAGAAATAGGTGTCATCAAAGAGGCCATCAAAGAGGCTATTCTTGAAGGTGAAATACCAAACGAGTATACTGCGGCCCATCAATACATGCTTAAAAAAGGAAAAGAAATCGGATTAAACCCAAATAATAGTGAATAAAGACCAAAAAAAAGACAACAAAGCAGTGATCACCTGGTTGTTGATAGGCTGTCTATTGATATTCATCATGGTAGTTGTAGGCGGCATCACACGTTTGACCCATTCAGGACTCTCAATTTCGAATTATAGATTGATCAGTGGTACAATACCTCCAATGAACGAGGTTGAGTGGCAAGAGGCCTTTGAGCTTTATAAACAGTATCCAGAGTATCAAAAGCTCAATCAGCATTTCACATTGGCTGATTTCAAGGACATCTATTTCTGGGAATGGCTGCACAGGGTTATCGGCAGGTTCATAGGTATCGTGTTCTTAGTGCCTTTCGTTTATTTTTTGGCACGAAGGCAATTGTCAAAGTCTACCACAAAAAAAGCATTGATTTTGCTTGTTCTGGGAGCTTTTCAAGGGTTTTTGGGCTGGTATATGGTCAAAAGTGGGCTCATTGACCGGCCTGATGTAAGCCACTATCGGTTGGCGGCCCACCTGACCACTGCTTTCATCACTTTCGCCTATACACTTTGGGTAGCGCTTGATTTAATGTTCCCAAACAGAAAAAAAGCAAATATCGGTTTAAGAAACCTTGTCAGGTTTGTTTTGGCCGTACTGCTGCTGCAAATAATATGGGGTGCTTTTGTGGCTGGGCTTGATGCGGGCTTCATTCACAACCATTGGCCCATGATGAGCGAAGGAAAATTGATACACGAAACGGTGTATATTGAGCAAACGCCGTTTTTGAAGAACTTCATCGAAGGAAAAAGTGGCGTACAGTTCATCCATCGTTATTTGGCCTATATAGTTGTCGGCCTGATTATTTTCATTGCTTACAAAGCCCGTAAATTTGAAGTGACCATTTATCAGAAGAAGGGGATAAATGCCCTTTTGATATTGGTATTGGTGCAATTTATATCGGGTGTACTCACGTTGCTCTATGCGGTACCCGTTTGGCTGGGTGTAGTACACCAGGTATTCGCTTTTTTTCTATTGGCAGCGATGACCTTTACCTTGCATAGGTATACCAAGTAGGTGGGTTGTCAAAGGTTATTGGAATTGTACCTTTGCAAATGATCAAAAAACATTTGAATGATCTATAAAATCAGAATTATATTGGATGCCGACGAAGACGTGTTCAGGGATATTGAAGTCGAACAATCCAGCTCGTTGGAAGAATTTCATAACACCATCACACAGTCTTTCGGATTTATGGGAAATGAAATGGCCTCTTTTTATACCTGTGATGATGAGTGGAACCAAAATGAGGAAATCGCTTTATTCGACATGGGTGAATCGGGCAATGGTGCCCGTTTGATGAGCGAAACACTTTTAGAAGACGTTCTGACAGAAGCATCACCCAAGTTGATCTACGTTTACGACTATCTGAGCATGTGGACGTTCTTTGTTGAATTGGCCGACATAGTCGATAAAATAGATGGACAAGCTTATCCCAATCTACTTTTCAGTTTTGGCGAATTGCCAGACGCCCCTCCAGAAAAAGAGTTCAAGTCAGATTCAGATTTCGATATTGATGAAACACTCGATAATTACGACGATTTTGACTTTGATGAAAATTGGAATTAATATTCCAAAGCCAATTCAACCTTTAACCAATATCCTTTAACTATTAACCATTAACCATTAACCCTTAACCTTTAACCTTTAACCTTTAACCTTTAACCTTTAACCTTTAACCTTTAACAAAACAATGCTCAACCTATTTTCTGCCCAAATCGAGAGCCTATCATTGCACCGTGTAGGCAATAAGCATAAAAATGAAGCACTGTTCTTATCGAAAGAGCCGTACACTCTGAACGATGAAGTGACCGGCCTTTTAAAAGAATATTTTTTTAAGCCCTTTCGTGAAAAAGAAGAGAATTACTATCGTTTCTTTCATGAAGCCGATTTAACGTTCAATGAGATGTATGCCGCGGCAGTTGAAATATTCTCGACGCCTACCAAAATACATGGGGTCTCAAGAAAAATTGCGAAACAGCTTTACGCTGAATCTGACCATCCACATATCAAAAGTGGTGAGGTGTATGTCGTGTACTTTTCAAACCTTGTCATGGATAATGGGAAAGTCGATGCCGTTGGAATTTTCAAAAGCGAATTGAAACACGATTTTTTGCAATTTGAAGAACAGGATGATAACCTCGAAATCCTTATCAAACAGGGTATCAATATAAATAAACTGGATAAAGGCTGTCTTATCTTCAATACCAAAAAAGAAGAAGGTTTCAAAGTGCTTTCAGTAGATAGCAACCGCTACGATACCAAATATTGGTTGGAAGATTTCTTGGGATTGATCCCCCTTGCAGATGAGAATTTCTACACCAAGAACTATTTGAAGTTCTGTCAAAATTTTGCAAAAGATGTGGTCTTGCCCGCCGAAGACAAACAACAAGAAGTGCTCTTTATGAACCGGGCCGTAAACCATTTTGCCAAAAATGACAATTTTGAAGAAACCCATTTCTTGAATGAGGTGATGGACAACCCCGAACTGATACCCGAATTTAAGCACTATAAGGTCGAAAAAGGTCCCAAATACAGCATTGAAGACGTTTCTAGTTTTGATATCGCCAACAAAGCGGTCTCAGATACCCGCAAGAAAATAAAGAATGTTATCAACCTCGACACCAACATCCAAATTAAAATGGATTTCATCAACCCTGAATCTGCAGAAAAATTTGTCGAAAAGGGCTGGGACGAAGAACGGCAGATGTACTATTATCTGGTATATTTCAACAAAGAGCAAAAGAGTTAGAAAACCTCAGATGTAGACCAAAAAAGAAAATGCAACAAGAAAAGGACTATCTACAACGAGAAATAGAGAGAATGACCCTTTTTCTTAAAACCTTACTGAGAAGGGTGGCAGGTTTAAATGATGAAAACTTCAGACCTGAATACGATCAGTTGGAAAAGGAACTGAAAGAAGAATTGAATTTCTCTCTCAATGACCTCTATATACTTGACCAAGAAACATTTGAAGAAAAACTAAAAGAACTACATCTGTCACATATTGAAAAACTTGTGGAATTGGTCTGTGAAGTATTGAAAAGGGATAGAGCATTTAGACTTTCCCAAAAAAACAAAATAGCGGCCAACACCATTGTCATGTTAGATTACATTGACAAAAAATCAAGCACATATTCATTGACAAGACAACATTTAAGAACATCCCTGAGCAAACACCTAACGTCTAACATCTAGCGTCTAGCGTCTAGCGTCTAGCGTCCAGCGCCCAACAAATCAAAACTTCTTATCAATAATCTGTCGCATGCTGACATTCTCATAGTTTCGTCTCACGAAATCAAGGGCGAGATCTAAAATTTGTCCCATAGTCTCACATTTTTTAAAATGCATGTCATGGGTGAGGTCATAGATCTGTAATCTTAGGGTCTTTATATGTTCGGGCAGCGATATCTTATCGGTTTTCGCGGCATTTACCAATCTTCTGACGCGTTTTTCAGAACTTAAGATTCGTTTGGCTATAATGGACCTTTCCTCAATTTTATACTGATCTACAGAATGTATTTGCAGCTTGGTTCGTACGAGTTCGACCATTTGAAAGTTTTCCTTAAAAAACTGGGGGCGGTACACCTTCAGGTTTCCTTCGAAACATTGCTGGTCAAAATCAATGGCACGAATGCGGTACACAACATGGTCAAAGTCATGCACGGGCATGATTACGTAATTGTATGAACGCATATCGCCCAATAGCCGAATCATGCAACGCTCATTGAACTTCACAAACTCTTTGGCCAACTGTGATTTCTCCATCTCTGTACACGATGGCAAAAAATCTTTGATGAAGACATCACCGGGTATACCAGCAATATGCTCTTCGATAAGGGTGTCTTTATAAACCAAAAAGTTCAGGTTATAGGGCGAAAGTATATGCTCAAGCTCGAGGCCATAGATTCTTGAGGCATCCGTTTTTTTGACATAAAAATAGGTGTAGTTGTCATTGAGGATGTTGCGCACCTTAATGCGAAAGGGTTTTGAGTTGCCAAATGTGCAGTAGTCGACCGCATCAACGTTGAGATACTCTAAAATCTTTTCGCTTCCATCAGAATGGAGAATAGAATATACCCTCTTCAAACTAAGATCGATTTCCTCCCTTTCAAAATCAGAATAATAGACCCGAATCCAAAGTGTATCTTCCCCATCATTATCGTAGACCACCACTGAGCCAGAAAACCGAAGTAAATCTTCATAAAAAATAGGTATCTCAATTTTTCGGCTATAACGGTCCAGATAATTGTCCAGCCTTTTTTTGACCGGAAAGGCCGGTTTTTTCTTTGACATCAATTTCTCACCAGACATTCTTGCTTCTTTTGTAACAAATTTTGATATTTTTCGTCAAGTTACTATAAAACAACCTGAAAAAGAGCTCCAATTTTGGAAACCATCTTAACTGTAAAGAACCTGACCAAGAAATTTGGCTATTTGACAGCCGTAAAAGACCTTTCCTTTTCGATTGAAAAGGGTAACGTATATGGCATCTTGGGCCCTAACGGTAGCGGCAAATCGACCACGCTCGGCATCATTTTGAATGTCGTCAATCGCACCAGCGGCGAATTCGGTTGGTTCGATGGCAACATCTCTACCCATGAAGCGCTCAAAAAGGTGGGTGCCATCATCGAACGTCCAAATTTTTATCCGTACATGTCGGCAATCAAAAATTTGGAACTGGTCTGCAAGATCAAAGAAGTCTCTAAGAATAAGATTCAGGAAAAACTAGAGTTGGTCGGTTTGTGGGAAAGGCGTGACAGCAAGTTCAAGACCTATTCTTTGGGTATGAAGCAACGTCTGGCCATCGCTTCGGCCCTCTTGAACGACCCGGAAATATTGATTTTGGATGAGCCCACCAACGGACTGGACCCGGCGGGCATACACCAAATAAGGGAAATCATCAAAAAAATTGCCACGCAGGGCACGACGATCCTTTTGGCTTCACACCTATTGGACGAAGTCGAAAAGGTATGCACCCATGTGGTCATTCTTAGAAAAGGGGAAAAATTATATTCAGGCCCTGTGGACAGCATGCTGGCCAGCCATGGGTTCTTTGAATTGAGAACAACGGCTATGCAAGAATTGCAAAACTTACTGGAAAGCCATGCCAGTTTCGGCAAGATTTTAGCAGAAAACGGTACGCTGACCGCATATTTAAAGGAAGAAATGAACGCTGAAGAATTGAACAAGATGTTGTACGAAAAGGGCATCGTACTTTCTCATTTGGTGAAACGTCGGGAAAGCCTGGAAGAACAGTTCCTCACCTTGACAAAAAACAACTAGGCCATGGTACGACTCTTACAAATAGAATTTATCAAGCTTTGGAACAATAGGATCAGTAAGGTCTTGATTATTTCCTACTTCATCATTTTGACCTCCATTGCCCTAATTGCAGCAATAAAATTTGATATTGGCCCAGTAAAGTTCCATCTGGCTGAAATCGGCATTTTTAATTTTCCCTATATCTGGCATTTCAATACGTTTGTCACGGCCTTTTTCAAACTGTTTTTGGCCATAGTCATTGTTTCGATGATGGCCAATGAGTACAGCAATAAAACCATCAAACAAAACCTGATTGACGGGCTGTCAAAGAAAGAGTTCATTTGGTCTAAATTTTTGACGGTACTTTCATTTGCGGCAATTTCTACATTGTTCGTCTTTGTGGTTTCCATGATATTGGGCATAATCTATTCTGATTACAATGAGCTTTCCATAATTTTTTCTGATTTGGAATTTTTGCTCGCGTTCTTTGTCAAACTGGTCGGTTTTTTCTCCTTTTGTCTATTTCTGGGCATTCTGATCAAGCGCTCTGCATTCGCATTGGGGTTTTTGATTCTTTGGCAGATATCTGAGGGCATTATTAGGGGCCTTCTTCGCTGGAAAGTGTTTGACGGACCGACCACCGAAACCGTCATGGGCTTTTTTCCGCTTCAATCCATGTTCAATTTGATCAAAGAGCCCTTTACCCGTTTAGAAGCTGTACAGACGGTAGCCGATCAGGTCGGAGAATCTATAGAACTGAACTATTATGTCCATTGGCACGAATTCTTGATCGTTATCGCTTGGACGGTTATTTTCATCTATTTGTCTTACGCCCTTTTGAAAAAGCGTGATTTATAGTATCTTACGATGTCTGAGGATGTCGTATGTTAAAAAAATTGCTGTTTTTTTCAATATCGCTTTTGATATTCTTTGAAGCATCGGGCCAAGCTTGTCCAAATCTGATAAGCCCAAGGGATGGCGATATTGATGTACCGGTCGATGTGACCCTGTCGTGGAATGCCATAGAGGGGGTACCCTCTTACTTCATATCTATTGGTACGACCCCTGGCGGCAGGGATATAGTCAATGAACAGGGGGTGGGCAGCAATGCCACTTTTCAACCTCCATTGGGGCTTCCGGAAAATTCCCAAATTTATGTGACCATTACGCTCTTCTTTTTCAATCAATCAAATATTGTGTGTGCAACAGAAAGCTTTAGGACGGAAGATGTTACTACCGCACCCGATTGTACACCTATAACAAATATTGAAGACGGTGATACCGGCGTAAGTGTATTTACCAATATTAGATGGAGTTATGCGCCAACCGCTACGGGCTACCGAATCACTATCGGCACTGCACCTGGCCTAAATGACTTATTTGATGGCGATGTGGGCAACGTACTGAGCTTTAATCCACCTTTCGAATTTACGCCCGAAACCACATTTTATGTCAGGGTTATTCCCTATAACGAGAATGGACCAGCCAACAATTGCGATGAAATAAGCTTCACCACAAGAGAGGTGGCCCCTTTGCCTGATTGTACCAATCTTGTAAATCCGTTGAACGGTGCGATCAACGTACCCTTGACTCCTTTTATCGAATGGGTACCAGTACCTAATGCCACGGGCTATTACGTGACCATTGGCACAACCCCCAACGGGGCCGATATTCTTGATAATGCCACTTTCATATCAAATGCGACCTTCGTCATCAATTTTACCCCGAACACCCTTTTTTTTATTACCATAACCCCTTTTAATGAGAGTGGTGCAGCGATCGGCTGTGGGCAAGAAACTTTCTCGACCCTTTTGGGATGCGGCCCCTATCTTGATGTAGCTACTGGTGAATTTGTCGATTTGCACCCTGAATTTGAATTTCCTTCAGTATTTTCCTTTTGTGAAAATGAAGAACCCTTGGTGCTTACGGCCCCCATCATTGCAGATGGCTATCGCTGGTTCGGTATTGATCAATTGGGCAATTCATCATTGTTATCAGAAGATAGGGACCTTACGGTAAGCGAAGCAGGTCAATTTCAGCTCGAGGTCTATGATTTTGTCACACAACCTGGCGATGTTATTGAATGTGCGACCCTGGTCGATTTTGAAGTGGTCTCTTCAGAAGCTGCTACCATAGACCGTCTTGACATAAGCGATTCAGCTCTTGGCCTAAGGGTAGAGGTAATCGCTTCTGGAAATGGTGATTATGAATATGCCATAGACAATATCGACGGCCCCTACCAAGACAGCAATGTGTTCAATAATATCCCATGGGGCAATCATACCGTTTACGTTAGGGACAAAAATGGTTGTGGTATCACAGAAGAAAGCTTTGAACAAGATTTGACGGTCGAGGGTTTCCCCAAATTCTTTTCACCAAACGGTGACGGCATCAACGACTTTTGGCAGTTTGTGCAACCAGAAGGCCAGAATATTGTATTGACCAGTATCCGTATTTTTGATCGTTTTGGGGTTTTCTTGGCAGAAATAGACCAAAGTTCGCAAGGGTGGGATGGCACTTTGAACGGCAGGGACTTACCCTCATCAGATTACTGGTTCCAGGCCATTGATGAGAGTAATAGAGAAGTCAAAGGACATTTTTCTTTAAAACGCTAGACAATTTCTTTTTCCTTGCGTATACAGATTGTAACTTTAAACAATGAAGTTTAAGGTAATTTCAGATTTCAAGCCTACCGGTGACCAACCAGATGCGATTAAGCAATTGGTCGAGGGCATTGAAGCAAGCGAAGAGCACCAGACACTTTTGGGCGTAACGGGTTCTGGCAAGACATTTACGGTGGCCAATGTTATTGAGCAAGTGCAACGGCCAACATTGGTTCTGGCCCACAACAAGACCCTGGCAGCACAATTGTATTCTGAGTTCAAGCAATTCTTTCCAGAGAACGCCATTGAGTATTTTGTTTCGTACTACGATTACTACCAACCCGAAGCCTATATACCCACAAGTGGCACATACATAGAAAAAGACCTTTCGATCAATGAGGATATTGAGAAAATGCGGTTGAGTACGACCTCATCGCTGCTATCAGGACGAAGGGATGTCTTGGTCGTCGCCTCTGTCTCTTGTCTGTACGGAATCGGTAACCCGATGGAGTTTCAGAAAAATGTCATCTCCATACATAAAGATCAGGTCATTTCAAGAACCAAGTTTTTGCATCAGTTGGTGCAAAGCCTGTATTCACGTACCACCGCGGATTTTAGGAATGGAAATTTTAGGGTGAAAGGTGACGTGGTAGATGTGTTTCCAGGATATGCAGACCATGCCTTTCGTATACATTTCTTTGGGGATGAAATTGAAGAGATCGAGGCGCTCGACCCTTTCAACAACAATGTCATCGAAGTCTATGAGTACCTGAATATCTATCCGGCCAATATGTTCGTGACCTCCCCAGACATACTCCAAAACGCCATCCACCAGATACAGGATGATTTGGTGAAGCAGGTCGACTATTTCAAGGAAATTGGGAGACCCTTGGAAGCCAAACGGTTAGAAGAACGCACCAATTTTGATTTAGAGATGATTCGTGAACTCGGCTACTGCTCTGGTATCGAAAACTACTCAAGGTATCTAGATGGGCGTGAACCTGGCACACGACCTTTTTGCTTGTTGGACTATTTTCCAAAAGATTATCTAATGGTCATCGATGAGAGCCACGTTACGGTTCCGCAAGTACATGCCATGTATGGCGGCGACCGTTCCCGCAAAGAAAATTTAGTGGAATATGGTTTTCGTTTACCTGCTGCCTTGGACAACCGACCCTTGAAGTTTGAAGAATTTGAAGCCTTGCAAAATCAGGTCATCTATGTCAGTGCCACCCCTGCCGATTATGAACTGCAACTGAGCCAAGGAGTTTATGTCGAACAGGTAATCAGGCCCACGGGTCTGTTGGATCCCGAAATCGAGGTTAAGCCCAGTTTGAATCAAATCGATGACTTGGTCGAAGAAATACAAAAGCGGGTCGAGTTGGATGAAAGGGTCTTGGTAACGACCCTCACCAAACGAATGGCTGAAGAGCTGACCAAATATTTGGCCCGAATCGATGTACGGTGCCGTTACATACACAGCGATGTGGATACTTTGGAACGCGTTGAGATTATGCAAGATTTGCGCAAAGGGCTATTCGATGTACTTATTGGGGTCAATCTATTGCGCGAGGGACTTGATTTGCCCGAAGTCTCATTGGTTGCCATTTTAGATGCCGACAAAGAGGGCTTTCTACGCAGTAACCGCTCATTGATACAGACAGTGGGCCGTGCCGCCCGAAACCTGAATGGCAAGGCCATTATGTATGCTGACACTGTTACCGATAGCATGCAAAAGACCATTGATGAGACCAATTACCGCCGTGAAAAACAAACAGCATACAATACCGAACATAACATTGTGCCAAAAGCATTGAAAAAAAGCTTGGACAATGCCTTGGCAAAGAACTCTGTATCGACCTACCACTTTGAAAAAGAAGAACTGCGTGCCGCCGAACCCGATTTGGAATACCTCACCAAAGAACAGCGTGAAAAACTCATTCGTGATAAACGAAAGGCCATGGAAAAGGCAGCCAAGGAATTAAACTTTATGGAAGCCGCCAAACTTCGAGATGAAATCAAAATGTTACAGGAGCAGTTCTGAAAAAGAAAGTGCCGCCCCTTTTGGGCGGCACTTTCATCAACTAACCAACTAATCAAACCAACCATCATGAAACACCTACTAGTTGGCGTAATGTTCTGTCTTATCCAATCTCGATCATACGCTTTGGCTTTGGCAAAGCTTCCTCTTTTTTAGGAAGTGCCAATCTCAAGATTCCGTCCACATATGATGCATTGATATTATCTTCATCAACAGTCTCTGGCAACGTAAACGAACGTTTGAAAGAAGAATATGAAAACTCCCTACGGGTATAGTTTTTATCTTTGGTTTCTTTCTCGTTCTTGACCTCAGATGAAACGGTCAAAATGTTGTCATCGACCTCGACGTTGAAATCATCTCTCTTCATGCCCGGAATCGCAAATTCCAGCTCAAAATCTTTTTCGTTCTCCTTGATGTTCACGGCAGGAACATTCTTCTCAAAATTTTCCATGCCCCCAAACCAATCAGGTTTGAAGAACTCGTTCATCAATGATGGAAATAATAGGTTGTTTCTTCTGATTATACTCATGACTATAAACTTTAGTTTTTAAACATTTGTTTTGCTCACCATGAATAAGACAAAAGATATACCATTACACATATACTGCCCTTATGGCAGTTTTTTAAGATTTTGTTATGACATTATGTCATTAATTGTAATGGGCCGTGAAGATACGTAGCAATACTTCTGGAGGTATGATTTTATCAGGATATTGATGCATGACCTCTAACACCTGTGCCACAGCAGAAGGTGGCAGCCCCATGGACAGGCCGATTTCATGAAGTCTTCGAATTTCATCTTCATGCTGTTCTTGGTCGATGTTCATCATCAGCAACAATCGGTGAAATTGTACAATTCTAGCGGCTTGGCTTTTTAATATCTTTTTTTTCGCTTTTCGCTTCAACAGATCTTCAAGAACATTTTTCTCAACACCCAACCGTGAAGCGACCTGCAACAGAAAACTATACTCAGATGGCTTAAGCTTGTTATCTACTCTGGCAAAAGCGATCATTTCTGACAATATGCTCAATTTTTCTTCATAGGTACTCATGGCGTTGTTCGGTTTATCTAATTAATAACTGTCAAGTGCATAGGTTTAGTGTACAAAAAATCCCGGGATTGACCCGGGATTTTCTCAACTAATTCAAATAATCACTGTCTTTATGCGGCAATTCGCACTACAACCGTGTACATTTTGCCCTCTTCACATTTTGGGCATTGACTGTCTTCAAATATTTTTAAAATCTGGATAGATGGTTCTTTGGTTCATTGACATCGCTATCAGAAGCCAAAACATTTCCTGAGAGAAGCAGCATGGCCCTCGCCAAAACTAGACTGATTTTGCTCATGATGATTTCGCCTTAAGATTGATGATGCATTGATGAATATACTGAAAAGACGCCCTGAAAGTAAAAATGTTACACTAAAATCGAATTTTAACACCCTTGTACGTATCTAGCCGTTACATCACTATGTTCGTTCAACGCTGTTACGATCAACCACTGAAAATTTCAAAAACCAGCCCCATTAAAATCAAACATAAAAAAAGAGGCAATAAGCCTCTTTGGAAATTTTCGATTTTAGCGCAAATTTACGCCAGCACCTCTTTTACCTTGTCGGCAGCTTCCTTGAATTGAACTGCCGAATGTACCGCTAGGCCTGAGTTGTCGATTATCTCTTTTGCCAGTTCGGCATTGGTGCCTTGCAGACGAACGATGATGGGTACCTGAATGGCGTCGCCCATATTCTTATAGGCATCTACCACACCTTGGGCCACACGGTCACAGCGAACAATGCCCCCAAAGATATTGATAAGAATGGCCTTCACATTGGCATCTTTCAAAATGATCCTAAAAGCTTCCTCTACCCTTTTGGCATCAGCCGTGCCACCTACATCTAAAAAGTTGGCGGGTTCGCCTCCGGCCATTTTGATCAAATCCATAGTGGCCATGGCCAATCCGGCCCCATTGACCATACAGCCAACATTACCATCAAGATCTACGTAATTGAGACCCACAGCACGTGCTTCGACCTCAATGGCATTCTCTTCACGCAAGTCGCGCATCTCTGCATATTGCTTTCTTCTGAAAAGCGCATTGTCATCAATCGACACTTTGGCATCGACGGCCATGATCTTATCGTCAGAAGTCTTCAAGACCGGGTTTATCTCAAAAAGATTGGCATCACTCTGTTCATATGCTTTATACAGTGCGGAAACAAATTTGACCATCTCTTTGAAGGCCGTACCTGAGAGCCCAAGGTTGAAGGCTATCTTACGGGCCTGGAAGGGCAACAATCCAGTAGCGGGATTGATTTCTTCGGTGAAAATCAGATGTGGGGTCTTATCGGCGACCTCCTCGATGTCCATGCCCCCCTCGGTAGAATACATGATCATGTTGCGCCCTCTTGAGCGGTTCAACAAGACCGACATATAAAATTCACTTGTCTCACCCGGGCCCGGATAATACACATCTTCAGCCACCAAAACCTGGTGTACTTTTTTGCCTTCGGGCGGAGTCTGTGGGGTCACTAAATTCATACCGATGATACTCCCGGCAAGCTCTTCTACCTCTTTGAGGTTTTTGGCCAACTTGACACCACCGCCCTTACCACGGCCACCAGCGTGTACCTGTGCCTTGATCACATGCCAGCCCGTACCGGTTTCTTGCGTCAATTGCTTGGCGGCATCAACAGCTTCTTTGGCATTGTGTGCGACAATACCGCGTTGCACGCGAACGCCAAAGCTGGCCAAAATCTCTTTTCCTTGATATTCATGAAGGTTCATATCGGTACTTTATTTGTTTCCGGCACAAAAATAGGAAACCAAGTATAGAATTAATAATTTATAATGGTGATTTGAAAGTGGATCTTGTGTAAACGAAACATAGAAATCACAAAAGCCCTTTTAAGCTTCTAAATCCTTAAAATCCAAAGGATCAAAATTTTTAAAATGTCCGTTCATATCGATCAAGGCCTTGGTACGATTTATTTGATCAAGTATCTTAATAGTGGTATCAAGATGGTCTTTGATATAACCCAAACGTTCTGATTCACGGGGCAGTTGCAAAAGTTCATATTCTTGTTCAAAAGACAGGCCCATCTTATGGGCAAAAGCAAAACTATTGAACTTTTTCGATGATGTCTTTGGGAATTCAACCCCCATTAGGTCATATAACTCTTCGAGTTTCTCCATCACCTCGGCACGTTCTTCTTCAGAGGCATCATTCACCGATTCTAAAAACTCTACCTCACCACCCGCATATAATTTACCTTCCATCTCATGTTCAAAGGCCAACACCTTAAAAACTTGTCTGGCCACACAGACCACATCCATTTCACCACCATCATAGGTGGTCACCACCTCAACCAGTTGCACTTCGGTGCCATAGGCTATCGAATTGTCAACGTATACCGGTATGCCGAAAGTGATGGCCTCATCCCTACAGTCACGGATGAGCTGTTTATAACGCTCTTCAAAAATATGCAGCGGAACGGTCTCACCGGGAAAGAAAACCGATTGTAAGGGAAACAGGGGTAATTTCATTATAGAATTTTTCTAAAAATAAACAGCAGACTCTTAAAAGGCAACTTTTACTTATTTTGATTAAGATGTTATTTTTATAACAATTTGTTGTGTTTGTTTGTTTCGTGGTCGTTTTTTTTGTCCACTATCACAACAAAGATTAGTTTTGTCTAAAAGGATGTTGATATGAAATCTACCGATTTATTGAAGGTTGCCCATGAATTTGATGCACCGCTATATGTGTACGATTCAGCAAAAATCGTCTCGCAGTATAACCGTTTGACAAATGCTTTTAAGGATGTTGGAAATCTTCGCCTGAACTATGCGGCGAAAGCACTCTCCAATATTTCCGTTTTAAGGCTCATGAACAGTTTGGGAAGCGGACTCGATACGGTTTCCATCCAAGAAGTAAAACTCGGGCTTATGGCCGGATTCAAACCTGAATCCATCATCTACACCCCCAATGGTGTTTCGTTGGAGGAGATTGAAGAGGCTGCGGCCCTAGGTGTACAAATCAATATCGACAACTTATCGATACTGGAACAATTCGGGAGCAAGCATCCCGATATTCCGGTTTGCATTCGTATAAATCCACATGTGATGGCCGGAGGCAATTCGAACATCTCTGTTGGCCATATCGACTCTAAATTCGGCATCAGCATCCATCAAATTCCCCATTTACTGCGTATCGTAGCGTTGACCAACATGAACATCAACGGCATTCATATGCACACGGGAAGCGATATTTTGGATATCGATGTTTTTCTTTACGCTTCGGAAATCTTATTTGAAACGGCCAAAAACTTTCAAAATCTTGAGTTTATTGATTTTGGCAGTGGTTTCAAAGTGCCTTACAGAGAGGGGGATATTCAGACAAATGTGGAAGAATTGGGCAAAAAACTGACCCAGCGTTTCAATGAATTCTGTAAAGAGTATGGCAAAGAACTCACCTTGGCCTTTGAGCCGGGCAAGTTTTTGGTCAGTGAAGCAGGTTATTTTCTGGCCAAGGTAAATGTCGTCAAACAGACCACCTCGACCGTTTTTGCCAGTGTTGATTCTGGTTTCAATCACCTGATACGACCCATGTTGTATGGAGCTTCCCATGAAATTGTCAACATCTCAAATACAAGCGGCCGTGAGCGATACTATTCTGTGGTCGGTTACATCTGCGAAACCGATACTTTTGGCAGCAATCGCCGAATCAATGAAATTTCTGAGGGCGATATTCTTTGTTTCAAAAATGCAGGTGCCTATTGCTTCACCATGGCCAGTAACTATAATTCGCGCTATCGCCCAGCCGAGGTACTTTGGTATCAAGGCAAGGCCCATTTGATTCGTGAGCGGGAAAACTTTGATGATATTCTGCATAGACAAATCGATGTGAAAGGCTTGTTTGAGTCAAAGAAGGAGAAAGTATCCACGAAATGATATGATTCCCTTTGCCCTGATAGTATCCATCATTTTCATTTTATTGGGGGCCGTACACATCTATTGGGCTTTCTATGGAATAAAAAATCCAGAAGCCGTTATACCAAAAAAGGTTACCGACAAAGAAACAACCGTCCCAAGTAAAAACTTGACTTTTTTTGTGGGCTTATTTTTAATAATGGCCGCACTATTATTTTTGAACAAAACCCTTAATTATCTAAAATATGATGGATTGGTCTACGCTGAGATTGCCTTGGGTTTTCTTTTTTTGATACGTGCTGTGGGTGATTTCAAGTATGTAGGGTTTTTCAAATCGATCAGGGACACCCTGTTTGCCAGAATGGACTCCCGCTACTATAGCCCTTTGTGTTTGCTGATCGCCCTTTTGATCGCCTTTTCGCAACTCTTGACTTGAATACTTTTTTGGCACAATTTTCGTTAGTTTTGATACGGTCATAAGACTAAACCCTCAAATAAATGATGATGCGGACGATTGCTTTTGTTTTGACCCTACTTTTTGCCACAACGCTCAGTGCCCAAGAAATCGATTGGCTTACTTGGGAAGAAGCCGTGGCCCTTACCAAAAATGAGGGAAACTCCAAAAAGGTGTTCATAGATGTCTACACCGATTGGTGTGGGTGGTGCAAGAAAATGGATAAAGATACTTTTCAGCATCCGGAAGTGGCCGCTTACATGCAACAAAACTTCCATATGGTCAAAATGGATGCTGAAGGCAAAGAGCCTATAGAATATCAAGGTAAAACTTTTAAATATGTACCCTCAGGCAAAAGAGGTTATCACGAATTGGCGGCTGCCTTGTTGCAAGGCCGTTTAAGCTATCCGACCGTTGTTTTTTTGGATGAGGACCTCAATATGCTCTCCCCAGTGCCCGGTTACCAAAAAGTGCAGCCATTTCTACAGATTGCCCGGTACTTCGGTGAAGATATTTACAAGACCCAAGATTGGAAGACCTATTCAGGCATAGGTAAGTAGAACTACCTAAATTTTTCGATATTTCTGGGCACAGCCCTCAATACACAAATAGGAAAGGATAAGTCTATTTTCCTCTAAATGGATATATACTTTCAAATCATCAAAGTTACAGTCTTCTGGAACCAAAAAATTTTCTGATGAATAATCAGATAAATCACTGTCATTTATTTCATAAGTGCCACTTACATCGCTATCGCTATCAGTCCCCATGAAACATAGTGAACCATTGGCCATATAGGTGCCCTCGGCAGAAAATATGATGATTTTGTCACTATTGACCGGATTAAAATCGCCACTGCCATCGCCGGGATCGGCATATTGTTCGATCAATAACCAAGTACCGATCAAATCGGTGGGTCGGTTAAGGCTATCATCTTCATCGCAGCCCAGTAGTAACAAGAAAAGTACAAGTACCAGTACTGACTTTCCCATGCAAACAATGTTTTGATTGAAGATGAAATCTTTGAAATAAGTTGCGTGGCCATAAATGGCTAACGACTATAATTTGGGCTCTCTTTGGTTATCGTCACATTATGTGGGTGGCTCTCGCCAATACCGCTAAAAGTGATTTTGACAAACTTGCCCGTTTCTTTTAAGGTAGTTATGTCTTTGGCGCCGCAATAGCCCATACCGGCCCTTAGACCGCCTATAAATTGGTGCATACTTTCATACAACTCGCCCTTGTAGGGCACACGGCCCACAATACCCTCGGGCACCAATTTTTTGATATCGTCTTCGACATCTTGAAAATAGCGATCTTTACTGCCCTCTTTCATGGCCTCTACCGAACCCATGCCACGATAGCTTTTGAACTTACGGCCCTCATAGATGATGGTCTCGCCAGGAGATTCTTTTGTTCCGGCCAACAATGAGCCCAACATAACACTATCGGCACCTGCGGCAATGGCTTTAGGGATATCGCCCGTATAACGGATACCTCCATCGGCAATTACGGGAACACCACTTCCCTTTATGGCCGCGGCCACCTCAAGTACTGCCGAAAATTGTGGGAAACCGACACCGGCCACCACCCGAGTGGTACAGATCGAACCTGGACCGATACCGACCTTTACCGCATCGGCCCCTGCCTCAACCAAATATTTGGCCGCTTCACCCGTGGCGATATTGCCCACGACCACGTCCAATTCTGGAAAGGCATCCTTTATTTGTTTCAGGGTATCGACCACTCCTTTGGTATGTCCGTGTGCGGTATCGATGACAATGGCATCGACACCGGCCTTGACCAAAGCACCTGCCCTGTTGACGGCATCTGGGGTGACCCCAATGGCCGCCGCCACCCGAAGGCGACCGTACTGGTCTTTATTGGCAATGGGTTTCTGGGTCAGTTTGGTGATATCTCGAAAAGTGATGAGTCCGACTAAATTATAGTCATCATCAACGACGGGAAGTTTTTCGATTTTGTTCTCTTGAAGAATATCTTCCGCTTCTGTCAAAGTGGTACCCCTAACAGCGGTCACCAGATTTTCTGAGGTCATGACCTCGGTGATGGGCCTATCATCATTCTTTTCAAAACGAAGATCACGGTTGGTGACTATGCCCAGCAGTTTTCTGTCTTTAGCAACAATGGGAATGCCGCCAATGCTATGCTCTCTCATACTGGCTTTGGCATCACGAACCACAGCATTTAACGGAAGCGTCACTGGATCCAATATCATACCGCTTTCAGCTCGCTTCACCCTGCGCACCTTCATCGCCTGCTGCTCAACGGTCATGTTTTTGTGCAGTACGCCAATGCCACCCTCGCGGGCCATGGCTATGGCCATCTTTGATTCGGTGACGGTATCCATCGCGGCAGAGGCTATGGGCACATTGATGGTGATGTTTCGTGTAAACTTTGTTTGGATATTGACCTCTCTGGGAAGGATCTGTGAATAGGCCGGCACAAGAAGAACATCATCATAAGTGAGACCTTCGCCGACAATTTTTTGAAGATGGGCTTCCATTGCAATTACAGATTAATTGCGTGCAAATATACCACAATTAATCCATCCTAGGCATATATGGGCCATTGCCTTGCCCAAAGGGTTGTTTTATGACTTTTCACTATCATGCAATATAACGCTACGTCAATAATTTCATCCTCCAAAAAATTTTCAAATTTAACACCCCATAATATATTGATACTGAAAGGGTAGCACCAAGTAATTTTTATTAGTTCTAAATAAACTTTTTTAACTCAATTTTATGAATTAGGTTTGCACTTTATTTTTAAACAGTCTAAATAAGATGAACGGCAGATTTATTCTTTTCTTTTCGCTTCTTTCAATATCAGTACTTTCACAACAAACACCACAACAGCTAGATTCGATTAGGTTGAACGAGGTGGTGATTTCAGCCAAGAAAATCTTTGGCAGTAAGTTCGAGGCCAGAAACCGTACCGGATCTTCTTATTATATTTCTCCCCAAGAAATAAAGAAATTCAATTATACCGATGTGAACCGCACCTTGAGAAGTGTCCCAGGTGTAAATGTCTATGAAGAAGACGGATTCGGTCTTCGCCCCAATATCAGCTTGAGGGGCACCTCACCTGAGCGAAGTGCCAAAATCACCCTTATGGAAGATGGCGTATTGATCGCACCAGCACCCTATAGTGCGCCTTCGGCCTATTACTTTCCTACAATTGCACGTATGCAGGCAGTTGAAATCTTAAAGGGAAGCAGCCAAATACAGTATGGACCGTATACCACGGGTGGAGCCATTAACATGCTTTCCACAGAGGTTCCAGACACTTTTAGTGCCGTATTGAACTCTAGCTATGGCAGTTTTCAAAGCGGCAGGGTACATGCACTGTTAGGTGACAGCAAAAAGAACTTTGGGTATGCCATTGAATATTTGAACTACAACTCTAACGGATTTAAAGAGTTGGAAGGTTTTGACAATACCGGTTTTGACAAAAATGATTTGATGGCCAAGTTTCGGGTCAATACCAATCCGGAAGCTGAAATCGGACAAGCATTTGAAGTAAAGTTTCAGTATTCAGATGAAACCTCCAATGAAACCTATTTAGGGCTGACCCAAGAAGATTTTGATATCGACCCGTTTGCACGTTACGCCGGTTCACAACGCGATCAAATGAACAACGAGCATTTGCAGTTTATGGGTACGCACACCCTGAAGTTTTCCGATTATTTCAGGATTACGACCACAGGATACTACAACAAATTCGAGAGAAACTGGTATAAGGTTGATTTTATTACGGTAAATGGTCAACGCGAGGGTATTTCAAATGTTTTGGGTGACCCCGTGGCCTTTGATGGGTACTATGACCTGGTTCGCGGTGCGGTCAACAGTGATGGAGATGACTTTTTGAACGCCCGTGCCAACAACAGGGAATATTACGCCGCCGGAGTGCAGACCAAACTCGATTACCATTGGACAGGTGAAAAAACATTTCACGACATCGAGATAGGGTTTCGCTACCACTATGACGAAGAAGACCGTTTTCAATGGATTGATGATTATTCGATGAACAATGGCACCATGGTTTTGGTAAATGCCGGTATTCCTGGCACAAATGCAAACCGCATCAGCAATGCACGCGCCTTTGCCGCCTATGCCCAATATAAGATCAAATACAACGATTTGACCCTTACGCCTGGCCTCCGCTATGAAAACATGACCCTTATGCGTAAAAATTATGGCACAAACGATGTTGACCGTACGGGTATCGACCTTTCTGAGAGGGAAAATAAGGTGGATGTTTTCATTCCGGGTATGGGTTTCAATTATAACTTTGACAATATTTCAGTTTTTGGTGGGGTTCATAAAGGATTTTCACCACCTAGCAACCAGCCTGATGAAGATCCAGAGCAAAGCGTCAATTACGAATTGGGAAGCCGTTTTTCATATGCTGGGTTTACAGGAGAAGTAGTGGGCTTCTATAATGATTATAGCAACCTTTTGGGCAGCGACCTGGCCGCCACGGGCGGTACTGGTTCTTTGGATCAATTCAATGCGGGCGAAGTCAAGGTTCAGGGAATTGAGGTGCTGTTAAACTATAATCTGCTGCCCAATGCAGAAAACTTCATTCTTCCAGTAACTTTCGGTTATACATTTACCGATACTGAATTCTTGAACAGTTTTGGTAGCGAAAACGACATTTGGGGCGAAGTAAATGCCGGTGATGAACTGCCCTATATAGCGAAACATCAGTTCAACACTACAATTTCTCTTGAGCACTCGAAATATGAAATCAATTTAAGTGCCCGATACAACGGGGAATTCAGAACACAAGCTGGTTCGGGAAATATCCCTGCCGATGAACGGGTAGACTCAAATTTCATCTTTGACTTGGCTGGAAAATATAGACTGGGCAAGAATATCGCCATCACTGCAAATGTTATCAACTTATTCGATGAAACCTATGCCGTGGCAAGGGTCCCAGCCGGACTTCGACCCGGTCATCCTTTCGGGATTTATGCAGGATTGGAACTGCGATACTGATTTTTAGAATAAATAGATTGCCCTATTGTATCAGGGGTTTTTTAGTGATAAACACTGAATAGTTCCGTTGCTTTATTATAAGCTGCTTCAAAGGCCATCCAATTTGCATTTGTCTCTACCTTCGCAGCCGTAAAATACGAGAGTATCTTTTCAGTGGGCATGTTGCCCGTAAGTTCATCTTTGGCCATGGGACAGCCCCCAAAACCCTGTACGGCCCCATCAAATCGCCGACAGCCCGCTTTATAAGCCGCATCGACCTTCTCGTGCCATTTGGTGGGCGTGGTATGCAAATGCGCGCCGAACTCTATATTGGGATATCTGGGAATCAAATTTGAGAACAAATAATCGATGACCTGAGGGGTCGAGCTCCCTATGGTATCAGACAACGAAAGTATCTTTACGCCCATAGCTGCCAGTTTCTCTGTCCACTCCCCCACTATCTCAACATCCCACGGATCACCATATGGGTTGCCAAAGCCCATCGAGATATAAGTGACCACTTCTTTATCGGCCCTATTGGCAATCTCTAAAATCTCTTTTAAGGTATCTACCGATTGGGCTATGGTCTTATGCGTATTACGCATTTGAAAGTTCTCGGATATCGAAAAGGGATAGCCCAAATAATCAATCGGTTTGTGCATAACCGCATCGTTTGCGCCCCGCACATTGGCCACAATGGCCAACAACCTGCTCTTGGTCTTTGAAAGATCGAGCCGTTGCAATACTTCAGCAGTATCGGCCATTTGCGGAATGGCCCTGGGCGATACAAAACTACCAAAGTCGATAGTGTCAAAACCACAACCCAGGAGTGACTGAATATACCGTGCCTTTTCTTCAGTGGGAATAAAGGTCTTGATGCCTTGCATGGCATCACGTGGACATTCTATGAGTTTCACATTTGACATGGGATGCCTCAAAATTACCACTATTTATCAGATAGTAAGAGGTACAGGGCAATACCTACAAATACCACAATTTGCAACCATTTGAAAAAAACCACTGTGCTCGGATTTTTCTTGGTATACGTTGATATATTGCCTGCCAGTATGGCAATGGCTCCAAAAACGATAAAAGTGACCACCATAAAAAGCAACCCCAATATATAGAACTGCCAAACAGTATTTAAGGTATCACTGAACAAAAAACCTGGAAAAAAGGCCAAAAAGAAGATCGTCACTTTCGGATTGAGGACATTCATCGTAAATCCTTTTACAAAAAGATCCTTCAACCCTTTTTTGGAAACAGCGTTGTTCGAAATCTCAATCTCACCCTCAGACCTAAAAACCTTGTAGGCCAAAAAAAGAAGGTAGGCCGCACCAAAGAGTTTGATAATCCAAAATAATGTATCGCTTTTGTTGATAAGTGCAGAAACTCCAAAGGCCAATAAGGTGGTATGTACGATACAGCCACTGACCAGCCCCGCAACGGTGGCAAGGCCATACTTTTTTCCATAAGAAACACTTTGTGTCAGCACAAAGATATTATCGGGACCAGGTGAAATGGCCAAAACGGCCGAGGCCGTTACAAATGCTGCAAGTATCTCGTAATTCAAGGTAGAAAGGCTATGACCGGTCTAAAATAGCCTTATTGATCTTCTTCACCAAACTTGGCCCTTCATAGACAAACCCTGTGTAAAGCTGCACCAGATCGGCACCTGCGTCAAGTTTTTCAAGGGCATCTTCTGCAGAATGTATCCCTCCAACCCCGATAATGGGAAAAGCATTATTGCTCTTTTCTGCCAAAAAACGAATGACCTCGGTACTTCTTTTGGCCAATGGCCTGCCACTCAGCCCACCTTTTTCCTCTACCAAGGTCAAATGCGATTTCAACCCTTTACGGTCGATGGTCGTATTGGTGGCGATCACACCGTCTATTTTGGTCGCCTTTATGATGTAAATGATATCCATCAATTGTTCATCAGAAAGATCTGGAGCTATTTTTAATAGAATAGGTTTTTCAAGCGTTCCAAATTTCGCCGCATATTTCTCGTTCTCACGCTTCATTTGGTTCAGCAACTGCATCAAAGGTTCTTTTTCTTGCAATTCACGTAGACCGGGGGTATTCGGAGAGCTGACGTTGACCACAAAATAATCGACGTGCTCGAACAATGCATCAAAGCAGATAAGGTAATCTTTTGTTGCCTTTTTGTTCGGGGTTACCTTGTTCTTGCCAATATTGCCCCCAATCAACACCCGATGCTTCTTTTTTAAACGCTCGACTGAATCAAACACCCCGGCATTATTGAACCCCATGCGGTTGATGATGGCCTTATCTTCTTTAAGCCGAAATAATCTTTTCTTCGGATTGCCAGGCTGCGGCTTTGGGGTCAGCGTGCCGATTTCAACAAAGCCAAAACCAAAATCTGACAGTTCGTTATAGAGCCTGGCATCTTTATCAAAACCTGCGGCCAACCCTACCGGATTCTTGAACTGCAGACCAAACACCTGTCTTTGAAGCCTTGGGTCGTCAACACAATAGATTCTTCTGAAAACACCGGAAAAACCAAGTTTTGATAACATCCGAATGGTAAAGAAGGAAAAATGGTGGGCAGATTCGGCATCCAGTAAAAAAAGAAGGGGACGCACCAAGAATTTATACATTCAGAAAGATTTTCAACAAAAATATAAACTCTGCCAACCAATAAGTAGCATAATGCCTAATTTTCGTTAACCTGTCGATTGACAAAAATCGGGGTGCGGATCACTTCTTCACAAAGTTTCATGTACAGTTTATACTGTCTGTCGTCAAATAGGGAAAGCATGCGCTGATCGATCATTCGCATGTTTTGCTGCATGCTATCCATCAAATGTTTGTACTCATAAGACATTTTGGTCAAATCTTCAGGAGAGCTCTGGGCATGTCTGCCAAGTAGCCGTTTTGCCTGATCCTCTAATAGGCTGTTGCGATATTGGAGCTCGGCACCCCAATTTTTCATTTTCTCGATTTGGGTTTCGGTCAACTTAAAAACCTCAATGATTTTGTCATCACTGTTACTTCCAACACCCAAAAAGCAATCTTGTTGTGCCGCCAGGGAAAGTGTCAATACAAAAAATGGGGCAAGCGTTACTTTTTTCATCATGCCGTCTGCAATTAAAAACTTAAGGTAAGGGTTTGAAGTTGATTTTTATAAAATATCCGTTTGAATAAATCCTATTTTTGACCAAATACATCTCCATGGATAAATTATTGCCCAGATTTTTGGATTTTGTAGCCATTGATACCCAGAGTGACCCAAAATCAGAGACCACGCCCAGCACTGAAAAACAGTGGAATTTGGCCAAAAAACTGGTGCTGGAGCTGCACCAGATCGGTATGCAGGAAGTATCGATTGACGAGCGCGCCTATATCATGGCCACGCTACCCTCCAATACAGAAAAAAAGGCACCCACTATTGGTTTTATCTCCCATTTTGACACCTCACCCGACTTTTCTGGAAAAAACGTGAAGCCACAACTCATCGAAAACTATGATGGGGGCGATATCGTTCTCAACAAGAAAAAAAACGTGGTGCTATCACCTGATTATTTTGAAGACTTATTGCAATACGAGGGTCAAACCCTTATCACCACTGATGGTACTACCCTGCTAGGCGCCGATAATAAGGCGGGTGTCGCAGAAATCATAACCGCTATGGAATATCTGGTACAACACCCAGAAATCAAGCACGGTAAAATTCGTATTGCCTTCACCCCCGATGAGGAAATCGGCAGGGGCGCCCACCATTTTGATGTGAAAAAGTTTGGGGCCGAATGGGCCTATACCATCGATGGAAGCCAAATAGGTGAGCTTGAGTATGAAAACTTCAACGCAGCCAAGGCCACCATAACCTTTTCGGGCAAAAGTGTGCATCCAGGCTATGCAAAAGATAAAATGGTCAATGCCATCTTGTTGGCAAATGAGTTTTTGAGCCTACTCCCAAAAAACGAAGTGCCAGAGCGGACTACTGATCGAGAAGGGTTTTTTCATGTCCACGACATAACCGGTCACATTGAAAAGGCGACACTTGAACTCATAATAAGGGACCATGACCTAGAGCAGTTCGAAGCCAGAAAACTACTGCTCAAAGACATACGGAATAAGATCAACATGAAGCATGAAAATACCGTATCTGTAGAAATTACCGACCAATACCAAAACATGAAAGAGAAAATAGAGCCTGTGTTCCATATTGTTGAGCTGGCCAAGGAAGCCATGTTGCAAGTAGGTATTGAGCCCATCATAAAGCCGATACGGGGCGGCACCGATGGTTCACAGCTCAGTTTTATGGGCCTGCCATGCCCCAATATTTTCGCCGGTGGCCATAATTTTCATGGAAAGTACGAATATGTTCCTTTAGAGAGCATGAAGAAAACGGTTGAAGTAATCGTCAAAATTTGCGAACTTACGGCAGAACGGTTCAAAGGATAGAAAGAAAAATGGAAAAATCTGAAAAAATAGAGGCGTACTATGAAAAAGAGCATCCTTTCAAAGAGGGAATAAACCTTTTACGTGAACTGGCCCTAGAAACCGAAGTTAAAGAAACCTACAAATGGAGCCTGCCAGTATACACCATCAATGATAAAAATGTCTTTGGGATCTGTCGATTCAAAGGTTTTTTTGGGGTTTGGTTCTTCAATGGGGCCCTTTTGAACGACTCGAAAAAAGTACTGAGAAATGCTCAAGAGGGCAAGACCAAAGCCATGCGCCATTGGAATTTCACATCTATGGAAAACATTGATAAAAAAGGAGTGCTGGCCTATATGAATGAAGCCATTTTGAACCAAAAAAAAGGAAAAATAGTAAGCCCCTCAAAAAGTAGATCGAAGAAAAAAACCAAAATACCCGTACCACTTGAAACGGCTTTGGACGAGAATGCTGATTTAAAAAAGGCCTTTACAGGGCTATCGGCCTACAAACAAAAAGAATTCTGTGAATATATTACTGAGGCCAAGCAAGAAGCCACCAAGGCAAGACGTCTACAAAAGATTTTGCCCATGATCGAAAAAGGCTTGGGCCTGAATGATAAATATCGATAAAAAAAGCGCCTTTGAAAGGCGCTTTTTACTATGTTATTTTACCATCTATTTTTTTGCAGGAGCAGCTAACTTTTTACTCATTTCCATCGAAATGGCCGAACGATCAAACTTCAAGCGCCCGGCCATGGTCTCAATGACGCAGGAATTATCTTTGTCATTTAAATCGACCACTTTGCCATATAGACCACTTTTGGTAATGATTCTATCTCCCTTTTTCAAGGCTTCCGTAAATTTCTTCTCATCTTTTTGCCTTTTGATCTGCGGCCGTATCATGAAGAAATAGGCCACGGCAAAAATCAAGATTAACGGTAGAAATTGTCCAAGTCCTTCCATTCAATTTATCCTTTTTTCATCGGAACGGCCAATTGCTCACCATTCTTAGGGTTTACATGCGCCTTGATTCGAAGTGATTCAGAACCTTTCTCGGTATTGGCTGTCAAGGTAACCGTCTTGGTCACCGCCCCATTGCCAGAACCGTTGAATTTCACCAATAGCTCACCGCTTTCTCCAGGAGCGATGGGGGTATTCTTTGGATATTCTGGGACGGTACAGCCACAGGTACTGCGGGCATCGGTAATCACCAAGGGGGCATCGCCCGTATTGGTAAATTTGAAAATGGTCTCTTGGGGCGTACCCTGCACAATAGTGCCAAAATCATGCTCATTTTTTTCAAAGCTTATTACAGGAAGCTTCTTTTGAACTTCATCTCTATTGGCCGCAACCTCAACGTTGTCATTATTGATTTTGCTGGTGGCCTTGTCTTTGCAAGAAAATGAAATCAGAAAAAAGGCCGCAAGGCCCAAGATGTTCATCGCTTTCATAGTACAGTATCGTTTTTTAATTTGAACAAAAATAACCAATTCTATTATTATAGGAGTCCACGGCCCATTTTTTGGAGTTTTCCCGTCGCTCTGTACTCTTTGACCAGCTTGTCTAACACCCCGTTGATGAAAATACTGCTCTTCGGAGTCGAATACTCTTTGGCAATCTCTAAATACTCATTTAAGGTCACCTTTTCAGGGATCGAAGAGAAATTCAACAGCTCACAAATTGCCATTTTCAATAAAATACTGTCGATTTCTGCAATACGGTCATTGTCCCAATTTGGGGTTTTCGCCTCAATCTCTTTTTCCCATTCCGCATCGTTCAACAGAGTTTTGGTCAACAATTCATCGGCAAATTCCATATCGGCTTCATCTTTCAATAGTCTTGGTAAAAAGAAGCGTTCATTGGCGGTCGGCTTGGTCTTGCCCAATCGCTTGACCAAAAAGGTGTTCACAATAGGAAAGTCGTCGACCCAAGTAAGCCTATCATCTTCAAAGAACTCATAGATCTTATCATTGGGCGCAATGATTTCTTTGAAGAGTGAAATGATAAATTCTTTGTCTTTTTCATAGCTGCCATCGGTCGAAGCCATGTATTCTTTGTATAAATCACTCGAAACGACATTTTTGTAGATAATCTTGACATATTCACCGTTAAGGTGCCAAACCTGTAGTTTTCTCTTGACAAGTTCTCTTTTAAGCAATTGATTTTCAGTAATTTGTAAAAGCAGCTGGTTATTGATGAATTTTTCGCGATTCGGATAATTGTCTTCTTCTGAGACCAAGTATTTTTTGGGGGCATGCTGAACATGCTTTTTCGCCATTTTGTGCAGTTCAACAAAAAGGTCCAACATCAAAAGATAGAGCACGAACATACTGTCAATGCTATATCTTAGAAATTTCTTCTGCTTGTCCAATGATTCATCATGCGATTGAATTAAGGCATAAATGCACTGCATCACCTTAACCCTAATATGCCTTCTTGTGAGCATTTGTAAAGAACTTTTCTAGCGATAATCAAATAACGGCGCAAAAGTACACCTTATTTCCTTTCAGACTGCCCATTGCTATTTTGTTATCAGTTTTATAACATTTGTTTTGTGGTCGATCACATATCTTTGTCGAATTGCCCATTATTGACAAACTGACAACAGACCAAGATATTTTCATGAAAGAGCTTCGCTATATAAACAAGTACTTCAAAAAATACTGGTTCAAACTGTTGATAGGCATCATCATCACCATTATCGCCCGTATATTTTCATTGGTCATGCCCTCTTATGTTAACAAATCGATACAGGCCGTTGAAGATTTTATAGCAGGCACTGTTTCAAGGCCTGAGACCAAAGAAGTATTGTTGCAATATATTCTGATCATTGTAGGGGCGGCGCTACTCTCAGGACTTTTCACCTTTTTGATGCGACAGACGATCATCAATGTTTCACGATATATCGAATATGACTTGAAAAACGAGGTTTTTGACCATTATCAGTTCTTGAACCTTAATTTCTACAAGCGCAACCGTATTGGTGATTTAATGAATCGCATCAGTGAAGATGTCGGCCAAGTACGAATGTATGCAGGCCCTGCCATCATGTACGGCATTCAAACGCTCACGCTCTTCGCTTGTTTGATACCGCTGATGTTCATCAAAGCCCCGACCATTGCCTTTTATACACTGACACCCTTGCCTATTCTTTCAATACTGATTTACTGGATAAGTCGTGTCATACACAAAAGAAGTACCAAAGTACAAGAGTTTCTATCGTCCCTTTCGACTTTTACACAAGAGTCCTTTTCGGGCATTTCGGTCATCAAAGCATATAATTTAGAGCCAAAGGTAAATGAAGAACTGCGGTCATTGGCCGTGGAGGGAAAAGACACCAGTATGGATCTGGCCAAGGTGAATGCCTGGTTTTTTCCTCTGATGATATTGCTCATCGGCATCAGTAACATCTTTGTTATCTATATAGGGGGAAAACAGTATATCGATGGCCAAATTGAATCGATAGGTATCATTGCCGAATTTATTCTATATGTCAATATGTTGACTTGGCCCGTTGCAGTGGTAGGATGGCTCACTTCTATTGTACAGCGTGCCGAGGCATCGCAAAAAAGAATCAATGAGTTCTTGAACGAAAAGCCCTCCATCAAAAATGAAGTGATCGAATCGACCCCTGTTCATGGCAAAATTGAATTCAAGAATGTCACTTTTACCTATGAAGACACCAATATCACGGCATTGAAAGATGTTTCTTTTGTTGTCGAAAGAGGTCAGACAGTGGCCATTCTCGGTAAAACAGGCTCTGGCAAATCGACCATTCTCGATTTGATCGCCCGTTTATATGACGTAGAATCAGGTGAAATTTTGATTGACGATCGCCCCATCAAAACCTTGAATCTCGATTCACTCAGAAATTCAATAGGTGCAGTGCCCCAAGATGCTTTCTTGTTTTCAGATACCATTGCCAATAATATTCGTTTTGGAAAAGAGGACGCCACACAAGAAGAAATCGAAAAGGTCGCCGATCAGGCCGCCGTACATGGTAATATTTTAGGCTTTGCCAAAAAATATGATACCATTTTGGGAGAGCGTGGTATTACCCTTAGCGGTGGCCAAAAACAAAGGGTATCGATCGCAAGGGCCCTTATAAAAGACCCTAAGATTTTTTTGTTCGATGATTGTCTTTCAGCGGTTGACACCGAAACAGAAGAAGAAATACTCAACAATTTAAAAGAAGCATCCCAGCACAAAACCACCTTGATTGTCAGTCATAGGGTTTCTTCGGCAAAGAGCGCAGATAAAATTATCATTCTTGAAAATGGTAAAATAATACAAGAAGGCACTCACGAGCAACTGAATATGGTAGATGGCTATTACAAAGAGCTTTACCTCGAGCAACTCACTGAGAAAGAGTAGTCAAAAGTTGCTAGGTTAGGTTTTTTTTTACATTTTTGGTAGAATAATTTAACATTCAGAACACTAAACCATATGAACGAGAAAGATTTGATGGATCAGGAAGAGATCTATTCCAAAGTACTCAGGGCAGGCAGAAGAACCTACTTCTTTGATGTACGCAGCACTAAAGCGGGAGATTATTATCTGACAATTACCGAAAGCAAAAAATTCACCCATGACGACGGTTCTTTCCACTACAAAAAACATAAGATTTATCTCTATAAAGAAGACTTCAGCGCATTTAGGGAAAATATGTCGGAAATGATGGATTATATCATTGACGAAAAAGGCACTGAGGTCATATCTGAACGTCATAAAAAAGATTTCAAAAAAGAAGATGAAGATGATAAGGCCGGTGAAAATGGCTCTCCGACCGAAAATTTCACCGATGTGGACTTTGACGACATCTGAAATCAAATAAAAAGCTAAAAACGGTCTGTTTTCACAGGCCGTTTTTTATTTTTAATGCGGACTAATTCAATGAAGCACTTATGAAGAAAAAAGTACTGCACCTCCTTGTTTTCACAAGTTTTTTTGCCTTTGCACAAAATGATGTTTCCCTTGATTACTATCTGCCCGACAATGTTTCGTACGACCCAGATATACCAACGCCAAAAGAGATAATCGGCCATGAGGTCGGCGAGTGGCATGTAACCCATGATAAATTGGTGATGTACATGAACATACTTGCCGAGAAAAGTGACCGCATCACCATTGAAAATCGAGGAAAAACCTATGAAGGCAGGCCCCTCTTATTGCTCACCGTGACCTCACCACAAAATCACCAAAACCTTGAAAAAATTCGACAAGACCATATCGCCTTGACGGAAAGCGGCAGCAATTCGCTCAATACCAATGAAATGCCGATCGTGGTCTATCAAGGATTCTCTATTCATGGCAATGAAGCCAGTGGATCCAATGCTACCTTGGCATATGCCTATCATTTGGCGGCTGCACAAGGACCTGAAATGGCGGAAAAATTAAATGATATGATCATCTTACTGGATCCATGTCTTAACCCAGACGGTTTACAGCGGTTTGCCTATTGGGCCAACGTTCACCGCAGTCAAAACCTAAATCCTGATCCCAATGAAAGAGAGTACCATGAGATATGGCCTGGTGGGCGTACCAACCATTACTGGTTTGACATGAACCGTGATTGGCTGCCCGTACAGCTACCTGAGAGCCGGGCAAGAATCGAGACCTTCCACAAATGGCTGCCCAATATTCTGACCGACCACCATGAAATGGGCACCAACTCTACTTTTTTCTTCCAGCCTGGCGAACCCTCGAGGGTACATCCATTGACACCCAAAATCAACCAAGAGCTGACCGCCGAAATAGGTTCATATCATGCTAAGGCACTTGACAGAATCGGGTCGCTCTACTATTCAGAAGAAAATTTTGACGACTATTACTACGGAAAAGGCTCTACGTTTCCTGATGTGAACGGGAGTATCGGCATCCTTTTTGAGCAAAGTAGTTCGCGTGGCCATATACAAGAAAGCGAAAACGGGATCCTTACCTTTCCGTTCACCATCCGCAACCAGTTTACCACTGCATTGTCAACTATAGAAGCAGCCGAAAACATGCGTTCTAAAATACTCGACTACCAACGCAAATATTATGCAGATGTTAAAAATGAGGGGGTTAGAAGCAAGACCAAGGGCTATGTTTTTGGCGATGGAAAAGATGCGGTCCGTGCTTGGCACCTAGCGGAAATACTGAACCGTCACAAAATCGATTTTCATGAACTGGCCGATGATGTGACCATAAAAGGAAAGCAATATAAAAAGGGGCATGCCTACGTAGTACCCACCGAACAGAAAAATCCACGGTTGCTAAAAGCCATGTTCGAAAAGCGCACCACCTTTATCGATAGCCTTTTCTACGATGTTTCGGCGTGGACATTTCCATTGTCCTTCAATCTCGATTATACCGAGGTGACCTCATTGGTCAATGCCGGTGAAGAAATCACCGATTTTAAACCGATAATAGGGAGTATTTCAGGTGAAAGCAACTACGCCTATCTTTTCGAATGGCATGGTTACTATACGCCAAAGGCCCTAAACGAAATCGTACAAAAAGGATTGCGTGCCAAAGTAGCCAAATCACCTTTTACCTTGGAAGGAAAAAAGTACGATTATGGCACCATAATGGTCCCCGTTCAAAATCAAGTATTGGATTCACAGGCTTTGCACCAGTTTTTGGAACAAGTGGCCCAAAAAGCACAAATTCAAATTACCGCGGTGAATACTGGGCTTACCAAAGGCATTGACCTTGGAAGCAATGATTTTGACCCCATAAAAAAACAAAAAGTGGGCATTTTGGTGGGCGATGGGGTAAGGTCTTACGATGCTGGTGAGATCTGGCACTTGTTCGATACCCGCTATGATATGAAAATCACCAAAATCGATACCCGATATTTCAAAAATGTCGATTTGGGCAAGTATACAGATTTGATCATTCCAAGTGGCTGGAACAGTCAAATTTTAAATAAGGAAGGCGCTGAAAAAATAAAGGCCTGGGTCAAATCTGGGGGTACGGTCATCGGCTATCGAAACGTGGCAAATTGGTTTAAGAAAAATGAATTCATGAAACTTGAAATGAAAGAGGATACCTTGGTTGCCAAAGACATTTCCTATGATCAGAAGCAAGATTATCTGGGGGCCCAAGTGACCGGCGGCGCTATTTTTGAAGCAAAGCTCGACCGTTCACATCCCGTAGGATATGGTTATGCCAGCGACAGAATTTCACTCTTCAGAAACACCAATATTTATTTGAAACCGGCAAAGAACAGTTATGACAATCCCATTCAATACACCAATAATCCATTGCAAAGTGGTTATATATCGGAAGAGAATGCAGAATTGATCAAAAATAGCGTGCCCTTCAAAATAAAAAGGTTGGGGAAGGGTAGAGTGATATTGTTTACCGACAATACCAATTTTAGGGCCTTTTGGTACGGTACCAATAAATTATTGATGAACGCTATTTTCTTCGGACAGATGATGTGACCCCCAACACTTTGGTCAAAAAAAGATTAAAAGCGGCATGCACCATAACCAAAAGGCATGCCGTTTTCCATTCATAAAGGTTTTTTAGAATCAAGAAAGAAAGCAGATAAAATATAGGATACGCCAACATGGCAAAACCAAATCGAAACGTAGAGATGAACTCTGGCTCTGGTACTGTGGGCTTGATCAAGACCCGCCACAAAAAAACCAAGGGCAAATTGGCCATGTAGAACAAAAATCTACCTAAAGTCTGCAAGAAATTGTTTTTCTCTCCGCTGTCTGGTGGTAGAGCGGAGAGAGTCTTCAATTTGGCATTTACCTTTTCTGGGTGCGTAAAATCAATGTCAAGTGCTTTCAGTTTTTTGATCGAACCTTCATAATCTCTATTATCTGCAATGTGTGACGTCAGCTGTATCAATCGATCAAAAATTTCTTGCTTCAGTATGGTCTTATACTCTTTTGAGGCCATAAATTCTTGTACCCTGATCGGTCGACCATAATAAACTGCCGCGCTATCTCCCCACCTAATGGGATATTGGTAATTCTGCCCAATGGGCACCAAATGAACATCTAGATCGTTTTGCCTTTCTAGGGCCTTATCTATGATTCGGGTGAACCCCTTGCTCAAAGGCCGCACTTGCCTCTTAAGGCTATGGTTGGCCTCTGGAAATAGTAATAATGCTTCACCAGAAACCAATAAGATTCCGCAGGTATCGAAAATGGCTTCATTCTTTGATAGTGAGCTTCTGCCATCTCGCATTCGATAGATGGGCAGCATCTGTAAAAATCGAAACAAATGACGAAACAAATAGTTCTTGAACACATCGGCACGGGTCAAGAACCACGGTCTCCTACTACAATGCGTAGCGATAAGCAAAACATCCATCAAAGCATTTTGGTGGTTCGAAACAAAGAGCACGGGCTTGTCTTTCGGTATATTCCCTAGGCCCTCTATCCTGATTTTTTTATAGTAAAAGAACAGGCCCACTGAGACCCAATACTTAAAAAAATAATAGCCGAGCCGTCTCACACTGTTTTCTCTTTCTTCAAAGGGCGATAACCCCAATAACTGCCCAATAAAAGTCCAGAGACCAAATGCCAAATGCCCCAAAAAGCGGTCAAAAGGGCCATTCCGCCCAAACCATCAAAAAAAGTAAAAATCAGAAGTAGGCCAAGACCCGAGTTCTGAATGCCCGTTTCGATAGTGATACTTCGAACATTTTCCTTTGAAAACCCCAAGGCCTTTGCCAATGAGAAACCCGTAAGAAAAGCCACTAAATTGTGCATGGCCACCAACCAAAATACATAGAGCACATACTCAAAAAAAATATCGAGGTTGTTGTAAAGTGCCAAAAAAATAAGCAATACAAAAAAAATCAACGAGCCCAATTTGAACCCTTTTGCCAAACGTTTTGCGACATTTGGCCAAACATGGTTCACCAGCATACCCAATACCAGGGGCACCCCCAATAATAACGCTACCAGTTTGACCATTTCAAAGGGCGATATCGCCACTTCACGCAAAATATGCTCGGTAGGTTCGTACAACGAGCCCCAGAATTGTAGGTTAAAAGGGGTCATGACAATGGCCAATAAAGTCGCAATGGCCGTTAAAGTGACCGAAAGTGCAGCATTTCCCTTGGCCAGGTGGGTGATAAAATTAGAAATGTTGCCACCGGGGCATGCAGCCACCATGAACATGCCCAGGGCCATACTGGGTATGGGATGGGCCGTCACAACCAATATAAAAGTCACTGCCGGTAGCAAAAGAAACTGACTGAAGACCCCTGCCAACACCAATTTCGGGTGTCGAAGCAGTTGCTTGAAATCATTAAGTGAAATGTCTAAAGCAACTCCGAACATAACAAATGCAAGGGCAACATTGAGCACCCAGAGCGATTTGCTATCAAAATTGATATGAACGTTATCTATCAGCTCTTCCAATTAGGAAATTTTGAGTCCGTTTGGGACATTGAAACCAGGGTGCAAAAGCACCACGTCATCACCCTCAACGGCACCCAATATAAGGCATTCGCTCATAAAATCAGCTATTTGCTTTTTAGGAAAGTTCACAACTGCAACTACCTGTCTGCCCAGCAAATCTTCTTTTTGATACCGCTGGGTGATTTGAGCAGATGATTTTTTAATGCCCATCTCAGAGCCAAAATCGATTTTTATCCGATAGGCAGGTTTATGGGCCTTTTCAAAGTCATTCACTTCAATAATGGTGCCCACCCGCATATCGACCTTGGCAAAATCAGGCCATTGAATTGTCTCGGTCATAGTACGTAACTTTGTAGAAAAGTAATTAAATATCAGCAATAAAAATGGCACGCACACCTAGTAATATGCTTCCCCTGGGTACTTTGGCACCAGAATTCAGTTTGGTTGACACCACTACCGATAAAACCTTGAACCTTCAAGTACTGAAAGGCGACAACGGTACGCTTGTGATGTTCATCTGCAATCACTGCCCTTTTGTGAAGCATGTGAACAGTGAGCTTGCCAGATTGGGAAGGGAATACCAAAAAAAGGGTATTGGTTTTATCGCGATTTCAAGTAATGATGTTGTAAACTACCCAGACGATGCGCCCCATTTAATGAAAGAAGTGGCCGAGCAAGAAGACTATACCTTTCCGTATCTTTACGATGAGACACAAGAAGTCGCCAAAGCCTACGATGCGGCCTGCACACCTGATTTCTTTCTGTTCGATGGAAATTTGAAATTGGTCTATCGCGGACAATTGGATGATTCCCGCCCAGGAAACGGCCTTCCCGTCACTGGAAATGACCTACGCAATGCCATGGATGCACTGCTTGATGGCAAGCCTATTGACGAAGATCAAAAGCCCAGTATTGGATGCAACATCAAATGGGCCGATAATCGGCAATGATCTTTATGCCCATTTCGAGTTATTGGAATATGCATGGCCGAAGTCAAAACAAGAAATCTCAATTTCTCGATCATGGTTTTCCAAAAAATGCCAAAATGATCAAAACATGAAATTAAATCCAAAAGAAGCACTTAAAAAACTGGCCCGACACGATTCCCCGTTTTTAGATTTATTCTCGCACGGTTCACTTCAGGTTGAAATCTATAAACCTGAAAAAGTCGATTTGCAACTGCCCCATGCACGTGATGAAATCTATGTCGTGATTGAGGGTACCGGTGAATTTCTCAACGGTGGTGAGCGAATGACCTTCAGTGCCGGTGATTTTTTGTTCGTCCCTGCTGGGGTCGAGCACCGCTTTGAGAACTTTACCGATGATTTTTCGACATGGGTATTCTTCTATGGCCCAGAAGGAGGTGAAAAGCCTTAAAAATGGATATCACCTTTGAACCTGTTACCAAAAAGACCATTGAAACATACATCGCCGTAGGTAAATGTTCTTATATAGAGCACTATCTACACCTATGGAAAAATGAGGATCCTACCCCTTTCTTTGAAGAAAACCTAGACCGTGAGGTAATCGAAAATACTCTTCAAGACCCAAATCAAAAGCTTTTCATGATCAATACAAAAACAGCCCCTGTCGGTATTTTGCATCTTACACTTGATGAAGAAAAGGGCAACTTTCTGTCACCAAAAAATGTGTTGCTGAACAAAATATATCTTTTGAAGGCCCATTCGGGCAAGGGTATCGGTAAGAAGTCTATTGATTTTGTTCAAGAATTTGCCAAAGATGCCATGAAAAAGGTCATCTGGCTGTATACCATGAAAAAAGGCAAAGCTCTGGACTTTTACTTAAACCATGGTTTCACGATTGTCAAGGAAACCGAACTATGGCTTCCGAACGCCAAAGACGCTGAAAGACCCATGTGGATATTATCGCGAGAAGTATAGCTTACCAGCCCTCTCTATCGAGCAGATTTTCGATATGTGCCAAATGATGATTGCCATGCCATGCATAGCGACCGATGTTTTCTTCAAGTGTGGTTTGCTCGTTGCCCTCGGGATGGGTAAATTTTCGTTGCAATTGCTCCTTAGATAGTCCTTTTAGCAGATAGACCAATTTGGCATGCACCGCCTTTAGATGATCGAGAGATAACTGAATTGGGGCAGTTTTCGCATCGAAAAGCTTCGACCACTCCTTTTCAAAATAAGGTTTGATGGTCGGATTCTCCTCTGTCAACGCCCATTTGAAGCGAATATAGCTATGGTGGTGGCTATCGGCTATGTGGTGAACGAGCTGTCTGACCGTCCATCCCCCAGGGCGGTAGGGGGTCTCCAATTGCGAGTCAGAAAGTGATGAGACCATATCGGCCAAACGATTGGGCAAATGTTCCAAAACCTGAATCCATTCCTCAATATGGTGATCAGTGATAGGATTGGGAATTTCATACTTCCCGATAGGGTAGCGGAGCTGTTCTAAAGCAATTTCTTCCATCTTATAAAAGTACTAAAGATCGCTTAGGGCAATGACAGAAATTAGTGCTCGAATAGAAACTTTAATACATTTTTAACCTCCCATAAAATCACAGGCATTCATAATCCACTAATTTTACAGGACAATCTAAAAAAGAACACTATGGCAACAATACGATTGGGCGATATCGCCCCTGACTTTACAGCGGAAACTTCTCAAGGAACCCTTAATTTTTATGACTACCTAGGTGATGGCTGGGGTATTCTTTTCTCGCATCCGGCCGACTTCACCCCGGTCTGTACCACAGAACTGGGTACAGCGGCCAAGTTCAAGGATGAATTTGATAAACGCAACGTGAAAATGATGGCCTTGAGTGTAGATCCTTTGGATTCGCACCATGAGTGGATCAAAGATATCAACGAAACGCAGAACACATTGGTTAACTTTCCAATTGTTGCCGATGAGGACAAAAAGGTCTCCACACTCTATGACATGATTCACCCCAATGCCAACGACAATCTAACGGTTCGTTCGGTTTTTATCATCGCTCCCGACAAAACCGTAAAGCTCACTTTGACCTATCCGGCCTCTACTGGTCGTAACTTTTATGAACTGCTACGGGTCATCGATTCGTTACAGTTGACTGCTTACCACAAAGTAGCCACCCCAGCAAATTGGGAAAATGGACAAGATGTGGTCGTTAGTCCGTCGATACCAACAGATGAGGCAATGAAACTGTTTGATGAAGGAGTAGAGGAAATCAAACCGTATCTAAGGTTTACCCCAGATCCACTGGCACAATCACAAGTGTAAACAACGCTTGTCAAAAAATTTAAAGCCTCCCTTTTCAGGGAGGTTTTTTTTGTCAAAAACATACGCAACTCTCTTCATTTTTTGCGTCTAAAAATCAAACAACCTCAACACCCCAACAATAAATAATCACAACCATGACCACTTTTTTTGGTATTCTTTCGCTTTTATTGGCCATAAACGGTTTGCTGTTATTGGTAAGCGTGAACAGCGGTCATAAAAAGTAAGATTTACGTTAAGCCCGATGTTCATTCACATTTCACCTGAAACGGGAACAATGGTCTATGGCGTTAAAGTGCTTTATACGAAGTAGGGTTTTTAATCGTTCATGTGTTATAACCTATAGAAACATAGCTGATTCTTTACCCCATGGACACCTTTTTTAGCATCTTGGCCTTCTTGCTCTTGCTCAACCTTTTATTATTGGTGGTTAGCGTGAACCGGGCAAAATAGTTTTCAATACTTCGATTGCCAGACTTTTTTTGGGAACGACCTTCTCCATCAAGATAACTTGAAAAAAATCGGCAATAAATTAATTAATTCTATCTTTGGCCCATATTTAATTTTTAAATCTTATTATGAATAGAGGAACAGTCAAATTCTTCAACGATTCAAAAGGCTACGGCTTTATCACAGAAGAAGGTTCAGAAACAGATCACTTTGTACACGTTTCAGGTTTAATCGATGAAATTCGCGAAGGTGATGTTGTAGAATTCGAACTACAACAAGGTAAAAAAGGATTGAACGCAGTGAACGTACAAGTAGTATAACGGCAACAATATATCTTTTTTATAAAGCAAAAGCCCCAACTTTATGATGGGGCTTTTTTCATTCTGTATCGTAAATGGCTATTGAAATGGTCTATTTGACGTTCATTAGCTCCACATCAAAAACAAGGGTTGCATTTGGTGGGATCACCCCACCTGCCCCACGGCTACCATAGGCCAAATGGGAAGGTATCACAAAACGGGCCTTATCACCCACTTTTAGCAGGGAGATACCTTCGTCCCAACCGGGAATCACTTGCCCAATGCCCAATTGAAAATCAATCGGTTGTTTTCTTTGATAAGAAGAATCAAATACTTGGCCATTGTCAAGCATACCTTCATAATGTACCGAAACCATTTTTCCCTTTTCAGCCTTGGCACCTGACCCTTCTTGAATTTTCTTATAGCGAAGTCCGCTTTCCGTCTTTTCAAAACCGGCAGCCAGTTTTTCAAGTTCGGCTTCAGCCCTATCACGTTCTTTGGCCAATCGTTCTTCTTTTTCGGCTTCAAAGTTTTTGAAGGCATCTACGGCACTCCAGTTTTTTGCCTCGTCTCCTACCCTAACGATTTCAAGGCTTTCAATGGTGTCGTTCTGTGCAATGGCATCGACCACCTCTTGGCCATGCTCAACGTGGCCGAAGACCGTGTGCTTGTTATCTAACCATGGGGTGGCCACATGGGTGATAAAAAATTGACTGCCATTGGTTCCTGGGCCAGCATTGGCCATTGATAGCACACCTGGGGCATCGTGTTTCAGATCATCATGAAATTCATCATCGAATTGATACCCAGGGCTTCCTGTACCTGTGCCTTGCGGACACCCACCCTGAATCATGAAGTCATTGATAACCCGATGAAATTTCAAGCCATCATAATAAGGCTGGCCTTCTGGTTTGGCCGAATTTTTCATGTTGCCTTCTGCCAAGGCCACAAAGTTTCCGACCGTGCCCGGGGTCTTGTTATGGGTGAGTTTGACCAAAATCTCTCCTTTTGTCGTATTGAATTTTGCGTAGATTCCTTCTTGCATTCTTATTGATTTTTAAGGGTGCAAAGGTAACGATTTGACTTTGGCCAAAAAAGTTATGCATAGCTGTGATCATCCAAAAAGAGAAATGCAACATTTGTATTCACCCACAACTATTTATATAGTTCTTTTCTATTGGAAAGATTGATTTTTCAACTGATTTTCACCATTTTTAGACAATCGCTTATTCATCTTGGTTACCGGTAACCAGTATCAATCAAAAAAAGAATCATGAAAAAAAATCTTATTGTCCTTTCTATCCTTACCATCTTATATAGTTGCAATTCCAATAGAGTGGATATTTCTGTAAAAAATGGAATTCAAATAAATGGTGCTACCATTGTTACCTATGATAATTCTGGGAACTTAAAAGAATTTAGGGGAAACATTGTAATTGATTCAGGTGATATTGTATATGTAGGGGAAGAAAAGCCCAAGGTGAACGGGGAGTGCACTACAATCAATGGTAATAACAAGTATGTCATACCGGGTTTGATCGATAGTCATGTACATTTGGCCAATGTTGCCGGCATGAATTTCAGACAGCAAAAAAAGTACCCCGACCTTGTGGAAGGTTATTTTGAACAGTTGCCCAGAAGTTTTCTTTTTCATGGTTACACAACTCTTGTTGACCTGAACAATTATGCCCCTCAGAGAATTGATAAAATCCTAAAAGAAAAGATAAGGCCTGACATTTATACGTGTGGAGAGATGATTTCGGTCATGAACGATTTTACTATGGAAATGGAAGAATATCCACAAGAAGTAAGGTTAAAATTACCCTTTGTCCATGACCACTACAATGAGCATGTTCATATTCCCGATTCCATTGATTTAAAACCCCACAGCGTATCCTCAATAGTAAAAAACATAATTGAAGACCAGAATGGCATCTGTATCAAAGCTTTGTACGAAGATGCTTCATCAGGTTTAAAAGAGACCTGGCAAAAACCCAGTACTGGTATTTTGAGTGATATTGCCGGTGAAGCAAGAGCTTTTGGTATAGTCAGCATTATCCATGCTCCTTCCATGGAAGGGCAGCAAGCCGCCCTCAAAGCCGGTATGGATATTATTGCCCACGGTATGTGGAATTGGTCATCAGATCCCCTTAAGATCACACAAACCGATTTTTCTGTCGACCATAAGAAATTGCTAGATGAAATAGTAGAAGCCAAAATTGGTTACCAGCCCACCTACCGGGCCATTACCTCTGAAATCGATGTGCTAAGCGGAAACTTCTTAACAGATACCAGCTTGGTCAATGTACTCCCAAGACCCTACATTGATTGGTTAAAGACAGATGAGGGAAACTGGTTTCTAAAGAGAATGTTGAACCGCCCCAATTATCTCAAAAAAACAAATCCCGAGTTCTTCGAGAAAGTTAGGTCGCAATTCGTTTCTGATTCGGCAATGCGAGATTCAATTTATACGGTTTTAAAAACCAGGATCGATAAGGTCACACGTTATTTGGCCGACAATGATGCCAACCTATTGTTCGGCACTGATTTTGGGGTCATGAACATATATACCTCCCCCCCGGGTTACAGTGGTTTTCTAGAGATGAATCATTGGGCAGAGGCCGGTGTCAGCTTAGAAGTGATATTTAAAGCGGCGACTTACAATAATGCCAAAGCACTTGATTTAGATTACTTATATGGTAGTATTGTAAGTGGAAAAATTGCCAATCTATTGATTTTGGACTCAAACCCATTAGAAGATATTCAAGCATACAATGATATTGATTCGATTGTACTGCACGGAGAAATAATATCGAGAAAAAGTTTGCTTGCAAACCAATGATTACCTGCAAAAAAGTGATTATAATTATAGTGGATTTGGACGTAACAGAACCTACTCAGAATTGTCAAAACCTTTATCCGTGAAACAATAATTAGTATGAACCCAAGCACAAAATTCTTCTTTCAATATATCTTGCTTTATACCGCTTTATGCCCGGTATTATTCATGTCATGTGGGCAAAAATCTGTTGAAACCACTGAAATCAGAGGTATTTATGGAGATCCCAAACCTTTCTGGGACAAAGAATTGAATCTCCGCGATCTCGGGGTCAACGCCATTTTTGTACATAGTGGATCGATCGACCATGATATGGTCAACAGGACCAGATCCGAGGGCTTGAAGCTATTTGCCGAATTCGCCACCTTGAACGGTAAAAACTACGTAGAGACACACCCCGAGGCCTGGGCAATTGATGAAAAAGGCGAAAAGGTAGAGGCCGCCTCTTGGTTTATGGGGGTATGCCCTACAGAACCCGGTTTTCGTCAGTACCGTTTTGACCAGCTGCGGGATTTGCTTTTGACCTACGACCTGGATGGTGTTTGGATGGACTATGTGCATTGGCATGCACAGTTTGAAGAACCAGAGCCCATCTTGCCCGAAACCTGTTTCTGTGATCATTGTCTCAACGCATTTTCAAAAGATTCAGGTGTTGAAATACCGGACGGAACTACCCCAGAAAAGGCGTCATGGATATTGGACAACCATGATACGATATGGCGCGATTGGCGGTGCAAGGTGATTTATGATTGGACCTATGAAGTGAAGAGAATCATCAAGGAAATCAAACCAGAGGCATTATTGGGGCTGTATCATTGCCCATGGAACGATCAAGAGTTCAATAATGCTAGATATCGCATACTGGGGCTCGATTATGATCTATTGACAGAAACCATCGATGTATTTTCCCCAATGGTATATCACGAGCGGATGGGCAGGGCGCCCGATTGGGTAGAGGAAAATATTCTATGGTTCGGCAAACGACTGAATACCGAAAAGGGTTCCTATCCAAAAATATGGCCCATAGTACAGGCATATAACAATCCAGGTATCGTGACAAGTGAAGAATTTGAAATTGTTCTAAAAGGTGGGCTGGCTGGCAAATCAACCGGAGTGATGATGTTCACAACTTACGCCGTAGCTGAAGATGAAGGTAAAACAGAAACGATGAAAAAGGTGTACACTGGTCTGATGCAAAAAGCTTCCAACTAAATTAAATCATCCAAGTTTTGGCCAATACATCTATTGATTCACGTTACCTTCCGCTTGAAGAAACGATAGTGAAAGATTTATAGAATACCCTGTCGATTTAACGGACGTGATCATAACCAAAAACTCACCCTTTTACCTTTGATGGGCGTACTGTACCATATTTGTCGATCAGATACACCAAGCTTGCCATGGTAGCGGCACCCAACTCAAGTTCGCGTTTGTTGACATGTTCAAACGTATCGTTTTCGGCATGGTGGTGGTCAAAATAACGCTGCGAATCAGGCCGTAGGCCAGACAATACGAGTCTTTGGTCTTTTAAGGGGCTGATATCTGCACCACTGCCCCCACGAACAAACATGTGAATGAGATAAGGCTCAAAAAGTGCTGTCCATCCCAAAATTTGTTCAAAATTGGCATCATCACAATCAAAGGAAAAACCACGAGGGGTAAAGCCCCCTGCATCGCTTTCGAGCGCAAATACATGTTTTTCATTTTTGAGTTCGGCCACCTCAGCGTATTTATTTCCACCTCGAAGGCCATTCTCCTCGTTCATGAAAAGCACTACGCGCAACGTGCGCTTGGGCTTGTACCCTATTTTTTTGAAAAGGTGCAATACTTCCATACTCTGTACGCATCCGGCCCCATCGTCATGTGACCCGTCACCCAAGTCCCAAGAGTCTAGATGCCCACCGACAATCATAATCTCTTCAGGGTGTTCGCTGCCGCGAATTTCACCGATTACGTTGTAAGACTCGACATCAGGGTATTGCCTACAATTCTGTCTGAAGAAGAACTTGATATTTGGGTTCAATTTCAATGTTGTGCTCAATAACTCTGCCCCATTGGTACTGATTGCCGCCGCTGGTATGCGCTGTTCGATGGGTGTATCACCATAGCTCATCGCCCCTGTGTGGGGGTAATCGTCCAATCGTAAGCTCATCGAGCGTACAATAACCCCGGTAGCGCCATATTTTGCTGCTTCGGCAGCACCTGAATAACGTTGGTCCACACAGCCAGAATACGACTGAAAAGTACTGATAAGGGTGGGATCCATCGGGCGGTTATAGAATACTATCTTACCATCGATTTTTTCTCGCCCAAGTTTGGCCAGGTCTTCAATGCCCTGCACCTCGATCACCTCAGCTTTAAGGCCAATACCAGGGGTGGCCACAGAACCGCCCAAAGCACATATGGGTACATTGGTGGTCAGGCCGGGTTTTGTCTCTATATAGGCAAATTCAGGTGCCCCCCGAACCCATTTAGGCACCATTACCGGTTGCAACCAAACACGGTCAAGGCCCAAAGAATCTAATTGGCTTTTAGTGTATTCGACCGCTTGTTGGGCCTGTACGGAGCCTGAAAGCCGACCACCGATTTGATTTGAAAGATGGTTCAACCAATGATAGGCCTTGCCTTCGGTAAGGGCCATATCATATATGGTCTTAAACTGTTTTTCGTCTTCTGTCTGGGCAAACCCAATGCACAATACAAACAAAAACAGTAACAAAGATGTCTTCTTCATTCACTTTCTTTTTCAAGCTGTTGCCTATAGGCTTCTAAATTAGCCTTTATTTCTTCATCGAGCTCAGGCTCTTCAACATCTTTGTATTTTTTTAACTCTTGCAGTATAATGGAGGCTACCGTTACCCTAGCAGCTTTTTTGTTGTCAGCCGGAATTACAAACCAAGGGGCATAGGGCTTTGACGTTTTATTTATCGCCATCTCATAACAAGAGTGGTACGCATCCCACATCTCACGCTCTTTTAGGTCTGATGGGGAGAACTTCCAATTCTTGCGCTTCAATCTCAATCGTCTCAGCAATCGCTGTCGTTGCTCTTCTTTGGACAGATTTAGGAAAAATTTAAAGATAATGGTTCCGTTTTCAGCAATATGTCGTTCAAAATCATTGATCTGCCGGTAGCGTTTTTCCCAAAAAGCCTCATCAATATCGGAAAGTTCTTCGATGCCGGGAATGTTCTCACCCAAGATATATTGTGGATGAACCTTGGTCACCAATACATTTTCATAGTGGGTTCGGTTGAAGACACTAAACTTGCCACGTTCGGGCAGGGCGATATAGTGTCGCCAAATATAATCGTGCCTCAACTCACGAGGTGTGGGTACCTTAAAACTGTGTACCACGACCCCACGGGCATTTAAATCTTTGAATACCTCGCGAACAAGGCTGTCTTTACCGGCGGTATCCATACCTTGAAGGCAGACCAAAACGCCGTATTTGCCATGGGCATACAGGGTATCTTGAAATTCGGCCAATTCTCTTCTGATAGATTTGAGTCCTCTTTTCAAATCATCATCAGATAAGCCAAAATCTTCATGGGTAGCCACTTGCGATAGCGTAATAGGGGCTGTCACGCGATACGGTGTGATGTCGATTTTATCCATTCTGGAAATATAAACATTTTCAACTGAATCGTTTTTTGCAGCAAAGGCTGCATTTCATCGGTTTTTTTGACACCTCGATGCAACTTAAAGCGTAATATGGTTTTTGGGCGATTTTTTTGCCGTGCCCATGACTTTGATGGTAATTTTATGATGTATTAATGCGCATTGTCCCAAATCTTGCGTTATGAAACAGAAACGGATACTACTTATCGTGGCTGCCCTAATGAGCTTTTGGCTCATGGTATCTTTCCGTTTTACAAATGCTTGTGAATTTGCCAATTCAAACATACAGTTTGTCAAAGAACGAACAGAAGAGGCCATACAGGCACCTGACCTGAAAATGTCAAAATATTATGCCTACAGGGCATTAAATGGCATCTTCAATTCAAAGGAGAATTTTTCAGAATGCGGTTGTGAAGAGGCGATCATCAATATTACCCTTGCGTCAGAAAATCTGAAAGAAGCGACAAAGGCTTCCAATATAGAAGATACGAAGGTCTTTTTACAAATCGCCATGCAGAACACCCTTAGTGGTATCAACGCCTTAAGAACATTCGGCGAACGTGGCACCAGCAAATATGGAGATAGGTATCTGAGCTTGAACACCCATGAAATAAACTTTGTCGATGACATGATGTTCGAAGAAGTGCCCAAATCAGAGGCCATGGTACGCATCGAAGAAAGCCTTTCAAAATTTGAAGACTCCATGAACAAAATTGTGGAGACCGTCGATTGTGAACGGGCCCGTCCATTTATATTACAAATGCAAAACGAGACCATCGGAAAGTTGGCAAACCCCGATCTTACCGAGAAAAAGCAGTACTACCATAACCGTGTGTTCGAAATAACCGAAAAGGCCCTAACGAAGTTAGAGGTCTGTCGATAAAAAGCTTCCATAGTTTTAACCCCTTATCGAAGCTACCCTTGTAGTTTCAACCGCTCTTCTGGAGAAAGGTATATCCAAGAAAATGGAAACGGAATTATTTGCTGGCAAACAATTTCACATCTTCTTCGTTCACTTCTTTACCTCCTAGAATAATCAGCCGTTCAACTACGTTTCGAAGCTCGCGAATATTTCCTGTCCAATCATATCCCTTTAACAATTCAACGGCACCTTTTGAAAAATTCTTGGGGGCCGTACCATGCTCTTGGGCAATTTTTTCGGTGAAATGTTCAATAAGCAACGAAATGTCATCACGACGTTCATTCAAGGCAGGTACCTGAATCAAGATAACGGCCAAACGGTGATAGAGGTCTTCACGAAAACGGCCCTCTTCGATTTCCTTCTTCAGATCTTTATTGGTGGCCGCAACTACCCTGACGTCAACCTTGATATCTTTATCAGAGCCCACCCTAGAGATTTTGTTCTCTTGCAGTGCCCTCAACACCTTTGCCTGTGCAGAAAGGCTCATGTCGCCAATTTCATCCAAAAAAATGGTTCCCTTGTTTGCAGCTTCGAATTTGCCTGCCCTGTCTTTTACGGCTGAGGTAAAAGCACCTTTTACATGCCCGAACAGCTCGCTCTCGATCAATTCAGAGGGAATGGCCGCACAGTTCACTTCTATGAACGGGGCCGATGACCGCGGGCTTTTCTCATGTATCCAATGGGCTACCAATTCTTTACCGGTTCCGTTCGAGCCGGTAATCAGTACCCGGGCATCGGTGGGTGCCACTTTTTCAATTATATCTTTTATCGCTGTGATGGCTTTGCTCTCACCTACCATTTCATAGTTCTTGCTGACCTTCTTCTTCAATATTTTGTTCTCTACCACCAACTCTTTACGGTCTAGGGCATTGCGTACCGTGGTCAGCAGACGATTCAGATCAGGTGGTTTTGAAATATAGTCAAAGGCCCCTAATCGCATGGTATTTACGGCAGTATCGAGATCCCCATGGCCCGAAATCATGATAAAGGGTATCTCTGGTTTTATCTTTCGAGAGGCTTCCAATACCTCAACACCATCCATTTTGGGCATCTTGATATCGCATAGTACCAAATCGAAATCTTCTTTTTTGATGATTTCGATTCCTTTGAGGCCATCTTCGGCCTCCTGTACTTCATATGACTCACTCTCTTCAGACAGTATCTTCACCAATACCCTTCGTATGGCCGATTCATCTTCGATTACCAGTATTTTTGACATATATTCTATTTAAAATAATGATATTTTGAATCCCCCTCTAAGATAGAGATTCGCCTCTCTATTCAACAAGAAAACATCGACTCTTTTATCATCGCGCAACTTGCCCTCTTGTTCGATCGATCCGCCCAACAGCGTATAAAACGACATTATTTTGGACAGGTTGAACTGATAGCCCACAGCACCTACAATGGTAGAAAGTGATATTCTAGAACCGATACGGCCATCTGGCAGTAAAATGTCATCTTGTATGTTTATGAAATAGCCATCCAATAATAATGCCATTTGCAACGTATGGCGATCTGAGATGTGATATTTAAAGTTAGAACGTGGAATGCCCAGAGTATAGGACCAGTTTGGATGAAATCTTCGGTAATAGCTAATCAAGGGCAAAGGAAAGGGAAGCCCGGTAGTGCTATTGAAAGAGAGCCCCAAAACGAGTCGAAAGGGTATGTCAGCATCCATACGTTCTTTCCACAAAGTCGCCGTGGCATTGATGAAAAAATCATCCTTCAATACCCCATTGGTGAAATTGGAGGCCAAACGTGGGGTGGCAATGGCAATCAGCCGCCAGTTCTCATTCCACTTGGTGATATATCCCAAGTTCATGTCGACAACATGAAGCCTTGTCAATTGCTCTACATCGAAAGGTTGGGGGCGTGAAAAATCTACATCAAACCGATTGTACTCACCCCCAATTACAAAATAATTGTCATTGGCCAATTTAATGGGGGCATTCAATACTATTTTATACCGCGATGTACCGATACCCGAACTGTTCTCTGGTATTCGTAAATAATCGATTCGCAATAAATCAGTGCTCTGTGTCCACCCTAGCGTACAGATCAAAGTACAGCAAAACAACACTAATACCAAGCGTTTTTGCATCATGTTTTCTTTGCTGCTGAAGTGATATCTATGGGCATATGCTGATAAAAATGCACGTCTCTTTGAGGGAAAGGAATGGTAATGTTGTTTTGCCTAAACTTTGCATCGATACCATAGCGCATAGCACTTTTGATCTTGGGGTCTCCAAAGCTGTCCGTTACAAAAAAGTGTATGGAGAACAAAAGGGCCGAATCGCCAAAATCTTCAAAGAGCACAAACGGTTTTGGGGTTTTCAAAACACCTTTTTGTTCATGGGCCACTTCTTCGAGCAATTTGGTCACCAATTGCACATCACTGCCATAGGCTACCCCCACATCTACCCTTTCACGGGTCATTTTGTGGTTTTGGGTGTAATTGTAGATAATATCGCTTATGAACTTGTGGTTGGGAATAACAATGATCTTATCATCTCGTGTGATCGCCCTAGTGGTACGCAGTTTTATTTCAAAGACCTTACCCACTTTACCATTTACATCAACAATATCGCCGACGCGCAACGATTTGTCAATGATAATCAGCAGCCCCGCAATGATATCTTGAAACAATTCTTGCAGGGCGAGGCCCAAGCCCACAAAAAGTGCAGCCGAAGCGGTAATCAGTATGGTAATGTTTATACCCGCCGCGCTCATGGTGATCAAAATAACGGCTACATAGACCACATATTTGATAAACTTGAAGACACTGATGAACTTCAGTTTATCGTCTACTTCCATTTTTCTGGTAAAAATTTTGCGTATCAATTTCAGCACAAAACTGGTCGCAAAAAAAGCCGTGATGAGCAGTAGCAAGAGCCCAATAGTGATATGGATGGATTTTTCCCCTTCGCCGTAGTGAAATCCCCATGAAAGAAATTCTTCTATCGAGCCCCAAATGTCTTTTTTGATGACCTTTTCCAAACCGTCACCTTGATTTTGTACCATGCTTAATATTTGAGCCATTTGAACAGTTCTCGATAGGTCGGCTTTTTACCGTACATAAGAATGCCGACACGATAGATCTTGGCCGCCAACCATACGATGCCCATAAAAGTAACGATTAACAAAACAATGGAAGAAACCAACTGCCAAATGGGTACTCCGGTCTCTCCGATACCGCTGGGCAATCGCATCAGCATCACTATGGGCGAGGTCAGTGGAAATATTGAAAAACCGACCGCAATTGGCCCATGTGGATTACTGAATACCGAGAAAAAACCAACATAAATGGCCAGCATCAATGGCAAAATAATAGGAAAAATAAACTGTTGCGTATCGGTTTCATTGTCGACCGCAGCCCCAATGGCGGCATATATCGAACTATAGATCAAATACCCCAATATGAAATATAGCACAAATGAGAGCAATATGGTCAGCCATGGCAAATTGAAAAGTTCTTGTGCATACCGCTGCATCTCGCTTTCGGTGCCCGATGAAAACGTTTCAACATCTGGCATACCGCTTGGGGCCATATTGGGTGCAGCATTGAGCGTAGAAAGATCGATATCGAAAATTAGGGCAGCTATGACCAGTAACAGCGAAGCAGAAAATATCCAAATGGCGAATTGGGTGACCCCGGCCAATGATGTTCCGATGATCTTGCCCAACATCAGTTGAAACGGTTTTACCGATGATATAATGACCTCTATGATACGGCTGGTCTTTTCTTCGATTACGCTGCGCATGACAAATCCACCATAAATAATGATGAACATCATGATCAAATAACCAAAACCACCCCCTATGAAAGCCTTGATTTCATTGATTCCCTTTAGGTTTTGCTTGCCATCGAAAGTAGAAGTGCCCAGATTGAAATCTGCCTCTACCTGTTTGAATTGCTCTGAAGTGAAACCCAAGCCTTGAAGCCGTTCTTTTCTGAGCTCGCTTTGGATAATGTTTTCGATTTCATCCAATACATAAGTGGAAGGATTATCCTTGGTGTACAGGTATGCTTGATCTGCAGATGCCTCGATATGCTTACCAGCCGGAATATAGAGCAATCCATAATATCCCAAAGAAATAGTAGAGTCTTTGGCGGTTTCAAAATCTATGTGCTCAAATTGCACATATGAAGAGCTTTCGGTGATAGGAAAGCTTTCTGAAAAATGTTCACTTTCGTTCAAAACCGAGATTACCCGCTTTTCGCTATCATTTATTCTGGTCAAATAGACAATCAAAAGTACCATGGCCACCAATAATATGGGACTCAAAAAGGTCATAATGATAAATGATCTATTTCTGACCTTGGCCAAATATTCGCGCTTGACGATCAGCCTTAACTTGCCCATTGGTCTTTTGCTTTTACGGTTTGAATAAAAATATCGTTGGCTGTAGGAATGGTCTCTTCAAAGTGAACAATATTACCCCATGTCGATAGCTCACCCAACAGTATCGATGTGTCATCAGTAGGCAACTGTACAGTGATGTTCAGCTGCCCTTCCAACGGATTATATTCATCTTTCGTGAGTTCAAATTTACCGTTTAGGTCGGCCAGTTTTTCTCGGTAGCTCTCGGCAGTTTTCAAAGAAACTTGAAAGATGTTCTTTTTGTGGGCATTTTTTATATCGGCAAGCTTACCATCCAATATTTTCTCAGATTGGTGAATCAAAGCAATGTATTCGCAGAGTTCTTCAACAGATTCCATACGATGGGTAGAGAAAATAATTGAGGCTCCCTGCTGCCTTAATCGCAAGATCTCATCTTTTATGGCATTGGCATTAATGGGATCGAATCCACTGAACGGTTCGTCAAATATCAATAGTTTGGGTTCATGCAACACGGTTACGATAAATTGCACCTTTTGGGCCATTCCCTTTGAAAGTTCTTGAATTTTTCGATTCCACCAGTCACCTATTTCAAGCCGATCGAACCAATATTTCAATCTTTTCTTTGCTTCTGTCTTGGGCAACCCCTTTAACTGTGCCAAATAGAGGGCCTGCTCACCTACTTTCATACTTTTATAGAGCCCGCGTTCTTCAGGCAGGTATCCTATCATGGCAATATGATGGGGCGCCAGTTTTTCTCCATTAAAAAAGACCGTTCCGCTGTCGGGGTGGGTAATTTGGTTGATTATACGTATCAATGAGGTCTTGCCCGCGCCATTCGGACCCAAAAGACCATAAATGGAATTCTCTGGAATTTTCAATGAAATTTGGCTCAAGGCCCTATGACCGCCATAGTTTTTCGTTACCGAATCAGCAACCAGTATGTGATCCATCAAAAAGTTATTTTTTCAAAGATAGCCGTCTTGGGCCATTGTTGTCACGTATTGTTCAAAGGATATCCAAAAAACAAAAACCCACCCTTAAAAAGATTCAAGGATGGGAAAAAAATTGCTATGAAAAAGAAAATTAAATATTGGTTGCCCAATATAAAATCAAATATACGTTTTTTATTTAAACTAAACTCTTAAACATTATGAGAACATATCTTTTACTTTTTCAAAGAAAGACTTGTCAGATTTTTCAGGTTTGGGCTCGAAATTGCCATCATTCTGCATGCGCTCAAAAAATTCACGTTGTTCACGGGTCAATTCTTTTGGTGTCCAAACATTGACATGCACGAGCAAATCACCGCTTCCATAACTGTTCAGGCTTGAAATACCCTTGTTTCTCAACCGCAATATTTTTCCCGATTGAATGCCTGGCTCTAATTTGATTCGCACCTTGCCCCCTACGGTATCAATCTCTTTTGATGTGCCTAAAACGGCATCTGATATACTGATATAGAGATCGTAATGAAGATTGTCACCCTCTCGCTTCAAGGTTTTGTGCTCAACTGTCTCAATGGCCACCAAAAGGTCTCCTGGCACACCGTTGCCCGGTGCCTCATTGCCTTTGCCCGAAACCTTTAGTTGCATACCGTCTTCTACACCGGCAGGTATCTTTATTGAAACGGTCTCTTCAACCGCCTTCAGCCCCTGCATATCGGCATCACTGGGCCTTTTGTCAATGATTTGGCCCGCCCCTCCACAAGTGTTACAGGTGGTAGCGGTCTGCATCCTTCCCAAGATGGTATTGGTGATTTTTGTGACCTGCCCACTTCCATTACAGGTGGGGCATGTCTTATAGGTAACCCCTTCGGCCTGTACTTTGCGTCGTACCTTGACCTTTTTTTCCACACCATTGGCCACTTCATCCAAAGTGAGTTTTACCCTTATGCGAAGATTGCTTCCTTTGACACGTCGTTGGCCACCGAAACCGCCAAAACCGCCAAAACCACCACCGAATGCACTTCCGAAAATATCCCCGAACTGGCTGAAGATATCTTCCATGTTCATTCCGCCGCCACCGAAACCACCTCCTTCAAATGCGGCATGCCCAAATTGGTCGTACTTGGCACGCTTATCTGGATTACTGAGCACCTCATAGGCCTCAGCGGATTTTTTGAACATTTCCTCAGCCTTGGCATCACCAGGGTTTTTGTCAGGATGAAACTCTAAGGCCTTCTTGCGATAAGCCTTTTTTATCTCTGCGGCAGAAGCGTTCTTTGAAACCCCGAGTATTTCGTAATAGTCTTGTTTCATGGTTATCTTAATTGCCTACCACCACCTTCGGATGACGGATGATTCGATCGCCCAACTTGAAGCCCTTTTCGATCACATCGATAATTTTGCCCTTCATTTTTTTATTGGGAGCGGGTATTTGGGTAATCGCATCGTGCACCTCAGCATCAAAGGTATCGCCCTCTTTCACTTTGAATTCTTCCAATCCTTTTGACTTAAGGGTTTCACGAAGTTTGTTATTGATGAGGTCAACCCCTTTAAAGAGTTCTTTGTCCTCAGATTTAGAGATTTCCTTGAGTGCCCTGTCAAAATCATCCAATACGGGAAGCAAGGCCAACATAATTTCTTGACCTGCTGTTTTGAAAAGCTCCATGCGCTCTTTTGAGGTGCGTTTCTTGAAATTTTCGAACTCGGCGAACAAACGAAGAAATTTATCTTTCTCTTTTGCCAGATCATCATGCAACTGTTGTTCTAACGAGATTTCTTCTTGCACTAATTCTTCGCTTGGGTCTCCTTCTTCCGTAATGGTCTTGTTCTCGACCACTGTATCTTCTATGTTTTGCTGATTCTTATTTTCTTCCATTTCTTGAACCTTGTTCTTTTTGCTCATAGGTGGCACTACTTTTTATAAGTCAATTAGAAGCGGCAAAAGTATTGCCAATTGTTCAAAAATGTCAAAATGTCATCGTTTTTTATCAAAAAAACGTCAAGTAGGCAATATTAAAAGGCCGGAGAGCGAAATAATGGGAAACTTGGCCTTAATTTGATGGGGATGGGTCAAAGAGATGCCGCAATGCTTCCGCTAGATTGGGGTGTTCGAAAGAAAAACCCTTTTTCTCTATTTTCTTTGAACTGACCCGTTGACTGGCGAACAGCAGGTATGACATTTCGCCCAAGATCAGTTGTAATGCCCATTTTGGCACATTGGGAAGCCATAGTGGCCTACCCAATATGTTTGCTACTTCTTTTGTTAGTTTTGCGTTGGTCACCGGGTTGGGCGCTACCCCGTTATATACACCCGTGAGTTCATTCTCCATCACATACATGAACACTCTTGCAAGGTCATCGATATGGATCCAAGATTGCCATTGTTCGCCAGAGCCCAACGGGGCGCCAACGTAATATTTGATAGGCCTTGACAGTGAAGGCAGGGCACCGCCATCGGTAGAGAGCACCAACCCGATTCGTATTTTGGCCACTTTCAAGCCCAACTGTTCTAAGTTGTTGGCCTTTGCCTCCCATTTTTTGGTCACCTCGCCCAAAAAACTTTCATCGACACTTTCAACGGCCTCGCCATATAATTCGGTTTCTGAATTGGGGTAGATTCCGATCGCAGAAGCCGTTATCAACATTTTCACACTGTCATTTTTCGACTTTGTTAGGGCGTTTTCAAGTGTTTCAAGGCTTTGCAACCTGCTGTTCAAAATCTTTTTCTTGTTTTTTGATGTCCATCGTTGGCTGATAGTGGATCCGGCCAGGTTGATAATGACAGACACATCTTGTAAAGCATTGGCATCTATTTCTGAGCGCGAAGGATTCCAATAAAATCCTTTATAACCATCACGGCTCTCAATTTTTCTCTTGCTGGTGGTCAGATAATGTACGACGTGCCCTTTCTTGATCAATCTATCGACTATTGCCGTGCCTATCAATCCGGTCGCGCCAGTAACCAAAACTTTCATTTTAAATTTTTTGCAAAGGTACTGGATAGCATTTGAGAACGGTGGGTTCTTTGCGAACCTTTAACAGCATTGCCCATATGTTCAGGGCTTTGTTGCCCGAAGCATTTCACGCTTCCCCGGTGGGCCGGGCAGTCGTTCAACTAAGAAACCCACGTTTTGCATGGCGCGCCTAACACTGCCCTTGGCCGAATAGGTCACCAAAACACCTTGTGTTCTGAGGGCCTGAAACATTTTTTCAAAGAGTCTCTCCGTCCAAAGCTCGGGCTGCACACGGGCACCAAAAGCATCGAAATAGACCAAGTCAAAAGTTTCACGGTCATCGACATCAAAAAAGTCTTGTTTTCTTTTTTCGAGGGTGAAGTTGGGGGTAACGGCTGTTTTTGTTCCCCATGGGGAAAGATGCATCTGCTCAAACACTTTTTCAAATTTGGAAGCATCGAGTACATCACAGTAGTTGAGTTCAATACTTTCTTTCATGGTAATTGGAAAGGCCTCTACCCCACAATAGTTTACTTCCCTATCGTTTTTCTGAGCTTCTAAAAAGGTGATCAGGGCATTGAGCCCCGTACCAAAGCCCATCTCAAGAATTTCTACCCTTTGCTTCGCCACATGCTCAAATCCGTGTTTGATAAAGACATGGTATGCCTCTTGAACCGCACCGTGTATTGAATGGTACCGCTCGTTCCATTCTGTTATTTGAATGGTCTTTGAACCGTCACCAGTTTGAACAATCTTTCTTTTCAACTCAATTCTCTATCAACACCCCATCGGCTTCAAAGCGATAGGTGCGTTTAGGTGAAGTGATTTTTACCAACTCGTCTTCAGAAGCACCGGCATCTTCAGCATAATGTCGTTGTTCATCAACTGACATTTCTTCCAAAAAAGCTTTCCCGTTGGCCATTACGTTTTTACCGGCAGCATCGGTGGGCACAAAGAATCCATAATCCTTGAACCTTACAAAGACTTGGTTGCCATCTTGCAAATCAACCTTCATCCAGCAGCCTTTTGCCTGGCAAACTTCGACTATTCGCCCAGAAAACTGTGTTTTCAAAGTGTCATTGACCTTTAAACTTTCAAATACAGCAGTGCCCTTGCCATTTTCTGATTGTTGAAAAGCGTTTCCAAAAAGCGAATGCGTTTTGTTTTTGTCTTGCGCATATGAAATGTGTATGGCGCACAGACTTAAAGAAACAACAAATAATGTGTTAAATAATTTCATTTCGTTAAAAAATCAATATTGTATTAACATTTTTAGGATTTAAAATTAAGAAATCATCAAACAAAAGACAGAATTGGCTAATTTTATTTCTTCAATTGACATTTGGGATGGAAGTAAAAATGAACAAAATTGCAGTTGAACGCACAAAGCGTTCAAGAATAGATTCGGTTGATTTCAATAATTTGGCGTTCGGCAGTGTATTTGCCGATCATATGTTGGTATGCGATTATAAAAATGGTCAATGGGGGGCGCCCAAAATAACACCTTATCAATCGATGGAATTGGACCCATCTGCCAAAATATTCCATTACGGACAGTCTATTTTTGAAGGAATGAAGGCCTATAAAGATGACGAGGGTGGCGTTTGGCTCTTTAGGCCAGAGGAAAACCAGAGAAGGCTCAACATTTCCGCCAAAAGATTGGCCATGCCCGAACTGCCCAAAGAAATTTTCATGGAAGGCCTTGTGACCCTTTTGCAGATCGACCGTGATTGGGTGCCACGTAAAGAGGGGAGCTCACTCTATGTGCGCCCTTTTATGTTTGCCTCAGGAAAGGGTTTTCACGCTTCCCCTGCCGATGAATTCAGATTCATGATTGCCCTGGCCCCATCGGGCCCATACTTTTCAGGTAAGGTAAGTGTACTCATAGAAGAGCGGTATTCCCGTGCCGCGAACGGTGGGGTTGGTTTTGCAAAAGCTGGAGGAAATTACGCCGCACAGTTCTATCCGACCCAACTTGCAGTAGAAAAAGGATACAACCAGATCATCTGGACAGATGACAATACCCATGAATATATTGAAGAGGCAGGTGCCATGAACATATTCATACGCATCAATGATACCCTCATTACCGCCCCTACCAATGATCGTATTCTAGATGGCATCACACGCAAAAGCATCTTGGACATTGCCGCTGATATGGGAATTGAGACAGAGGTCAGAAAAATAGCAGTGGCCGAAGTTATCGAAGCGGCCAAAGATGGTTCCTTAAAAGAAATGTTCGGTGCGGGCACGGCCGCGGTGGTTTCACCGATCTCGAGCTTTGGTTATAAAGAAGTCGATTATGATTTGCCGGAGCTGGGGAAAAGTTATGCCACAATACTCAAAAAAAGGATTACCGACATACAATATAATCGCGGAGAAGATAAGTTTGGTTGGCGATTTCGTGTTGTTTGATCAAACATAGAAGCGGCGCATCGCCACTTTTTTATTTCTCTATGATAGTTTTGATATCTGGCTTGAAATAGTTGGGACCCTTGAGTACCTTGCCATCTTCTCTGTAAATTGGTTTGCCATCACTGCCCAACTTGCTCATATTACTTTTTTGTATTTCTTCAAAAACCTCTTCTATCTTATGCTGCATGCCATGCTCAAGAATGGTTCCACAGAGAATGTAGAGCATATCGCCCAATGCATCGGCCACCTCGATCAAATCACCATTATTGGCCGCCTCTAAATATTCTTCATTTTCTTCGCGCATAAGTTTGTAGCGCAACAAATTTTTACTTTCCCCTAAATTGGCCCGAGGCGCCTCAGAAACACCAAGTCCGAAAGAATTATGAAATAGCTCAACGGCTTTGATCTTGCTCTTCATTATATATGTCGTTTGCGTTAGATTTGCATAAAAATAGAAAATATGTTCAGCACCGGGCAACTAATCTTTGCCGTACTTTTTTTCATCGTTTTTGTACTGATTATCATAAGGGCCTATCGAAAAGATAGAAAATTGCATAAAAAAAATTACAAAGGCGCTCGATGGATCATCACATACTTCATCATTTTCATACTTTTTTTGCTTGCGGTTAAATATTTGCTAAAGAATTAACGTAAATCCTGCCTACACAACAAAAATTGGCCATTACACAACAATATTTCCGTTTCGTTCCCATTATATAAGAAAAGACGTACTTTTGTAGTGAACGATCAAACCATGATGACTTTTTTTGGCATACTTTTTATTTTATTGGCCATCAATGCCTTGCTTTTGATTTTTAGTGTCAACGGCGCAAAAGACATGCTTAAAAAACCACTGCGTAAAGTTTCGGGTACTTCGATTGCAAAAATTCTCCCCCGCGAATATTCCGAATCAGAATACAAAAAAGCGGTTTAGTTCATACCTTTAGTGTGTGAAACAATTGCTACTTGTTTTTTTGGGTGGTGGTATTGGCAGTGCCCTTAGATATTTGATTTCAAAATTTCTAAATCCCTTGCACGATTCTTTTTACTGGGGCACGTTCTCTGTAAACATTGTTGGTTGTTTGATCATTGGTATTGTATTGGGTCTTTCGGCAAAAGAAAATTTTCTTTCACAGAACCAAATGCTCTTGCTCGCCACTGGCTTTTGTGGTGGCTTTACCACTTTTTCTGCATTTGCCCTTGAGAAGCATACCTTGTTGAAAGGTGGTGATTTTCTCTCTTTATTTGTCTATGCAGCCTGTAGTATTCTCTTCGGAATACTGGCTGTCGGCTTTGGCCTTTGGCTAACAAGGAACCATCTTTAGCCGAACGCACATTCACATCGGTCAATTTGCCTAGGCCATTATCCCACAAAAAATTTTCCCCAGCCACAAATTGTCTGGTCAAAAGGTAACGACCGCCGCTATTCTGCATTCCGCATACAATAATATTTACAATATCATATTTTATACCCCTTAAAAAAATAGGGGTAATATTTCAATAATGATAAAAATTCAAAAACATACCCTATTTTTTTTAGGGGTAATACTTTTATAAAATACATTTGGCACTTACTAATACTTTAATTATGAAAAAAGTCGAGGCAATCATTAGAAAATCAAAGTTTGATGAAGTGAAAAAAGCACTACATCAAATCGAGGTGAACTTTTTTAGTTATTGGGATGTTACCGGAGTGGGTAACGAAAAACAGGGGCATGTCTATCGGGGAATCTCATACAGTACGTCTGATATCCAGAGAAGGTATCTGGTTATCGTGGTATCTGATGATTTTTTGGAAAAAACCCTTGAAACCCTTTTCAGTTCAGCATCAACTGGCAATGTAGGTGACGGTAAAATTTTCGTGTCAGAAGTCACCGAGGTGTATCGAATCAGAACCAAAGAAAGTGGAAGCGCCGCAATCAACTAAAAAAAGTATAACTAACTAAGAGAAATTATTATGGAAGCAGGATTATTTACAGCTAACAATGTTTGGATGATGGTCTGTACGGGGCTTGTGTTCTTTATGCACCTCGGATTCTCCTTTTTGGAAATCGGACTCACCAGACAAAAGAATACCGTCAACATTCTATTCAAAAATGTCTTCATTATATGTGTAGGGTTATTGCTCTACTACATTGGAGGATTCAATCTTATGTATCCAGGTTTTGAGGACGGAGACTCTGGATTCTTGAAATTTGCCGGATTCGGACTACCCATTCCGGAAAACGGGTTGACACCAGACTATGCCGGTGGCGGCTACACGTATTGGACAGATTTTCTTTTTCAGGGAATGTTCGCGGCCACAGCGGCTACCATTGTATCGGGTGCCGTAGCGGAACGGGTCAAATTGGGTGGCTTTATGCTTTTCACCATCTTATATGTAGGCCTGGTTTACCCTATCGTAGGTTCATGGCAATGGGGCGGCGGCTTCTTGTCATCACTTGCTTACGGTGAAGCAGAGGGGTTCTATGATTTTGCCGGCTCTACCTTGGTGCACTCCGTTGGTGGTTGGGGGGCCCTGATAGCCATTTATCTATTGGGCGCGCGTATCGGTAAATTTGGTGAAGATGGCAAGGCCAAGGCTATTCCTGGTCACAACCTACCCCTGGCAGCAGCGGGAGTATTGATTCTTTGGCTAGGCTGGTTCGGGTTTAATGGTGGATCTGTGCTATCAGCCGATCCCGCAGGTACTTCACTGGTCTTGGTGACTACTTCATTGGCAGCAGCAGCAGGTGGGGTTTCTGCATTTGTAACATCGACCATACTTTACAAAAACTATGACCTGACCATGTTCTTGAACGGAATTCTAGGTGGTCTTGTGGGCATTACAGCCGGAGCGGACCTAATGTCGCCCAACGAGGCAGTCATCATAGGCATTCTCGCGGGCATTATTGTTGTGCTCGGTATAGCCTTAATTGATAGATTGAAACTTGACGATCCCGTAGGTGCTGTCACCGTTCACTTGATCTGTGGTATTTGGGGCACCTTGGCAGTGGGTATTTTTGGCGATAAGGCCGGTCTTGACCAATTCTTGGTGCAGTTGGCCGGTATCGGAGCGGCAGCAGCGTTTTGCTCCTTCTTCGGATTCATCATACTCTTCGCCATCAAGAAAACCATGGGGCTTAGGGTCTCTGAACAAGAAGAACTTGAAGGGCTCGACATTCACGAGCATGGCATGGATGCCTATGCAGACTTTAGGATGAACCAACATTAAAAAGAATAAGGAGAAACGGAGCGTTCTGCCAAACGCTCCGTTAAATAACCCTTTTCAGTTAACTCAATCAATTACTACATCTAACACCCTAATAGAAGGGGATTAAACATTATGATTATGAAAACGATTATCAATACAAAATACGTGAAAATTTTTCTCTTATTGATACTGTCTTTGGTATCATTCACGGGCATCGCCCAAGAAGAAGAGGAAAAAAAGAAGTTTACTTTCAGTGGAACCGTTGACGCCTATTACAGAGCAAATTTCAACGCTTTGAACAAGTTTGTACCAGACGAGACCGGAGATATAATCGCAGGCCCTCAGGCCCCGGGAACCTCATTTGCCAACAGGCCCGGTTTTGCACTGGGCATGGTCAATCTGATCGCTAATTATGAAGGTGAAAAAGTAGGTTTTGTGGCTGACCTGGTTTTTGGTCCAAGGGGAGAAGAAGCCGTTTTTGGTTCGCCAATAGGCTCTGCAAACATTGTCAATCAGTTATATGTCTATTGGAATGTCAGTGAAAGCACTACCCTGACCTTTGGTAATTTCAACACCTTTTTGGGGTATGAGGTCATCTCTCCCGCCGCCAATTTCAACTATAGCACTTCCTATATGTTTTCGTATGGCCCATTTTCACATGCTGGACTGAAGGCTGATTTTGACCTTGGCAATGATTGGAGCGCCATGTTGGCGGTATTGAATCCGACCGATTTTACTGACATCAACCCTTTTGGAAACTTATCTTTCGGTGCCCAATTGGGCTATTCTGGCCAATTCTTGAACATTCTTTACGGAAAACAAGATTTTGGTGAGCAGTTCGACGGAACCGAATTGGTCGATACCGATGCCGAAGCATTGTTTCAAATTGACTATACCGGTGGATTCGATCTCACGGAGAAATTCTACTTAGGCATAAATGCCACCTATCAAGACACAGATGGTGCTGGTTTTTATGGTGCTGCGCTCTATCCACAATTAGCCGCTTCTGAAAACTTTTCGATTGGCTTGAGAGCCGAGTACTTCAAAGAACTTGAAGATGGCGGACCTGTTTATGGCGCAGATGTCGAGTCGTTGGCCTTTACCCTTACCGGAAGTGCTACCATCGGTGATCTGGTCATCAAGCCAGAGCTTCGTTTGGATAGTATTTCAGAAGAAGTATTCTTGGATGGCGATTTAGATCCAACTGACAATCTAGCCTCTTTCGTGTTAGCGGCCGTCTATTCATTTTAGAACCTATTCAAATTCTATAGTTGTCAACGAACCCCGCACCGTTGTTGGATGCGGGGTTCTTTCATTCTTTTTTAAAATCTTTCACTCCTGCTCTCACATTAGTTCTCAAATAATTTTGCCTCGGCACTAGAGGGCAGGAGTATTTTTTGTCGTAGACGCAATAGGGGTTGTAGGCTTTGTTGAAATCAATGACCAAAGTGTCTCCCTTGGGAATCCTTAGGTTGATATATCGCCCTCCACCATAGGTTTCATTGCCATTGGTCTCATCTAAAAAGGGCAAGAACAGATTACCTCTGTATCTTATATCATGCAGCAAATCGAGTGACTGATAGATTTCCAATCGGTGTTTCTTGCCATTCAATTCAAAATGGGCGATACCATAGACCACTTCTTTCGTTTTTCTTTCTGTGGTTGTGGGCATGAAAAAAGGGATGGCATCTGGTGTACGTTCAAAACGAGCCTTTATTACATAAGAGGTATCGGGGGCAAAGAAATCCAATCCTTCGAAATCTTTTCGGTGCCGATCGGGCAATGGCGATGTTTCAGGGTTTTTGAATTCGGCATTCAAACCTTTCTGAAAGGCAATGATTTCAGCAACTTCTTTTGAGGTGGGCGGTGCGACATTATTTTTTTGGTCATGGTATCGCTTCTCTTGCCTGCATGCCAAAAGAAAAAAAATAAGGGCGAAGAAGATGTAGCGCATATTTCCGTACTTTTCCACAAAAATACAACCTACGTATTTTTCCTCCGTAAATCATAATATTTAGAACATGAGGCCCTACCCGATCCTATGCTTTCTTATCATACTTTTTTCAAGTTGTAAAGAGAAGGCCGAAACCAAGCCAGCATCAGCGTCTGTAGTGCCAGCGTTGAATTCAAATGGCTACAATGTTGCCTTTTTGATCATGAACGGCACCTACAACACTGAGTTCACGGCACCTTTTGATATTTTTCAGCATACCCAATACCGCAAAAACATTAAGGTGATGAACACTTTTACCGTGGCAAATACCCTAGATGCCATTACCACTTTTGAGGGCGTTCGGGTACTTCCCGATTTTGACTATACCCAAGATTCCATCCCTAAAATTGACATTTTGGTAGTACCCAGTGCCGAACACCATCTCGATAGCGATTTGAACGATACCGTTATGCTGAACTTTGTCAAAAGAGTCGACAAAGAAGCCTTATATATGACTTCGCATTGTGACGGCGCATTTGTACTGGCAAAGGCCGGACTGTTAGACAATGTAGTTTCGACCACCTTTCCCAGCGATATCGAAAAATACAAACAAATGTTTCCGCAGTTGCACGTTAAAGACAGTGTGCTCTTTGTTCATGATGGCAAATATATCACCTCGGCCGGAGGTGCCAAAAGTTTTGAAGCGGCCCTCTATCTTTGTGAAAGGTTATATGGAAAAGAAATTGCCCGATCATTGGCCAACGGCCTGGTCATCGATTGGAACTTGGAGGAAGTGCCCAGTCTCATTCTTCAATGACCTCGTAACGTGCATCTTTCAAGTACTTTTCCACTACTTTGTTGAACTCGGGCGTAATACGTAACAGTGCCGTATGTTCGACTGCGTATAATTTTTCTTTGTCTTTAAACCCCTTTTTTAAAGCCTCTTCCAAATAAAAAATAGCAGTGCCGAAATCTTCATTTTTTGCAGCCAGTGAAATCACTTTAAGATAATGGTCAAAATCAGTGGGCTCGGTTATGGTCTTGAGCATATTTAGAAACAACAAGGCTTCTTCATCTACCTGTTTTTCTGACCTTACCAAATCAATATTATCTTCAATCAACGCATTGACAAAGCCAAAAAGACGATGCCCCATGGCTTTTTCAGCGGTATTGCCGCCTTGAATGAATTTGTCAAGCTCTGACATTTGATAGTTCCACCATCCAAGGTTATTGTAATTATAGGTGAGCACGTCTTCATCAAGGTAGTACAAGTAATCTTCCTTTAGCAGCGATTCTTTGAAAAGAGCCGCATTCTCGTTACGCTTTAGTGCTCTATATAATCTTTCTTTTCGAAGGTTTTTCTTCAACTCTTTCAGGGAATCGGTATTTTGGTGCAATCGGTACACGGAAAGCATTTCATCCAAGACTTTTTCGGCTATCAACAATTTCAGCTGGCCACGCAATACGGAAAACCGCCGTAAATCTTCATCATATGCTTTTTGAACGTATACGGAATCTTTAGGGATAGCCCCTTTGGCCATATCTGATAAATTGAACCGCATTAGGGCGGTATGCAATAGGTCGTTATTGGGCCATTCTTGGCCGCCATCAAAAACAATGAGTTGATTCTGAAACTTAAGTCGGTGCAAAATCTTCTGTAGTTTCAGGAGTTCTGTATAATTGAAATCTTTCTTGCCGACTACCCCGATGAAATGGAACCGATTTTTCGAACTGAGCATCTCTGGGTTCATTACCGAGGCCCCACAAGAAATAATGCCATTTATGTTTTTGAGAAAGAAAGGGGTAATATTTGCAAAACGACCTCCATTTGAAAAGCCCGCCACATAAATTCTACTAGTGTTGACGGGCAATATTCGCACAGTGCTTTCAATGGTTCTACCGGTTCGCAACATATTTTCAGAAAGCGATATCGTATCATTGATATGGTTGGGCGATGCTAGAATATAGCCCTCTTGCTCTGCCGCGTTCTTGAACATTGAAAGCGCCTGTTTTGCTTTACCATTCATATCAAAAACGAATAAGATCGGCCATTTTTTGGTCGTTACAAAGTTGGAAGGCAAGTAAAGTGAATAGGTTTCGGCAGACTCTTCACCAACCGATAGAGAGTCAAGTACGACACCTTTTTTTAATACTAGTTCTTGTGATATGAGTAATTGAAAAAATAATAGAAAGACAAAAGCTATACTGTAATTCTTCTTCATAGCGGTATAAACACAAAAATCTGGCCAAACCTGTTTTGTGGTACAATAAAGATAATGAACTCGTCTTGACTTTTTAAAGTTGGCCAAAAAATTGTTCGTAACTACATGTTGTTCAAGGGATCGTTCGAAACCACGTTCGATAGTACAATATGTGTTCTACACTCACCATAGACGATAAGTTCGTCGATGAATCTTTCTAAGTGCGCTTGATCGCTCAGCACTACTTCCATGACAATGTTTTCATTACCGGTAATACGATAGCAATTAATGACCTCATCATAAGACTTTACTTTATCTAAAAAAGGTTTCAGTTTGCCCATGAACGCCCTGAGCATGATAATGGCCTTCAATTGGTACCCCAAATGACCATACGATAGTTTTGTATGATATCCCGTGATGACACCCAAATCTTCCATTTTTTTGATTCGTTCTGCCACAGCGGGAGGGGTAAGCCCAACTTTTCGTCCGATTTTGGCAAAAGATTCCCTGGCATTTTTCCTGAGTTGTTTCAGGATGTGAATATTCAATTTATCTACCTTTAAATCCAAAGTACTTTCTTTAAAAAAATTAAAATCAAAGGTATATAAATACTTTTACTTTCATTTTAAAAGTTGACTTTCTTGATTCTGATGTAATTTTATTATGATTAAAAATTGCTCTAAAAGAATGAAAAGCAACTCTTTACATTCGTTGCCCGTTTATAGAAAATCACTTGATCTACGTGATTTGAGCAATGCCGTGGCTTCTTATTTTTCGTACAACAAAGATATATTCACGCTTCGGCAATCGAATAGTTTTAGGGATAATCTCTACGATTCTTTATTGACGGATACCTCGCTCATCACCAAAGAAATAGAACATGCGGCACAAAGCAAGTCTTATGCCGTTCGTATGAAAAGTGTTACGTTCATCAATATTATGACGCGGAACATACTTGCCTATTGCAATGGTCTTGAAAAAGATGGTATAAAAGAAAAGGAATATTTGAATCTTTTGCGCAAAGAAATCAAGAGCTTCAGAAAGTCATTCAAAAAATGGCGCCTTTCGTTGCGCAATGACGAATATTAGTCCCTTCCTTAAAAACACCTTTTAATCTCAGTATATCTAGAATGCAATGTACCATAGGTGAGACCCTTTGACTGTGGTTCTGCGTTGTTTGGGATGCTCTCTACTTACATATTTCTTCTATACTGTCCTCCAACTTCAAACAGGGCATGGGTAATTTGACCCAGGGAACAGTATTTGGTCACTTCCATAAGCTTTTCAAACAAATTCTCATTGGCGACCGCTACTTGTTGCAGCTCTTTGAGCAGTATCGCTGATTTTTCTGCATGAATGTCATGAAGGCCCTTAAGCGTATCGATCTGTTGCTGCTTCTCATCTTCGGTGGCCCTTATCACTTCTGCCGGTAAAATGGTCGGGGAGCCTTTTGAACTAAGAAAGGTATTTACCCCAATAATCGGATATTTTCCTGAATGCTTCAAGGTTTCGTAGTGCAAACTCTCTTCTTGTATCTTTGAACGTTGGTACATGGTTTCCATAGCGCCAAGCACCCCACCGCGTTCAGTGATTCGGTCAAACTCCATTAAAACTGCCTCTTCGACCAAATCGGTCAATTCTTCAATGATGAACGAGCCCTGCATCGGATTTTCGTTCTTCGCCAAGCCCAGTTCTTTGTTGATGATCAATTGAATGGCCATAGCCCGTCGTACCGATTCTTCTGTAGGTGTTGTAATGGCCTCGTCATAAGCATTTGTATGCAGCGAATTGCAGTTGTCATAGATGGCATAAAGAGCTTGCAACGTAGTTCTTATATCGTTGAAATCGATTTCTTGGGCATGTAGGCTTCTGCCTGAGGTCTGAATGTGATACTTCAGCATCTGTGCCCTAGGCCCAGCACCATATTTTTCCTTCATGGCCTTAGACCAAATTCTTCTTGCCACGCGCCCGATTACAGCATATTCGGGATCGATTCCGTTCGAAAAGAAAAAGGAAAGGTTGGGTCCAAATTCGTCAATGTCCATCCCACGGCTCAAATAGTACTCGACATAGGTAAAGCCATTTGATAGCGTAAAGGCCAATTGCGAGATCGGGTTGGCCCCAGCCTCGGCGATGTGATAACCCGAAATGGATACCGAGTAAAAATTTCTGACCTTGTTGGAGATGAAATACTCTTGTACATCACCCATCAAACGTAAGGCGAACTCCGTAGAGAAAATACAAGTGTTCTGTGCTTGGTCTTCTTTTAAAATATCTGCCTGTACGGTACCCCTGACCTGTGCCAAAGTTTCACTTTTTATTTTTTCATAAACTTCTTTCGGAAGCACTTGGTCACCAGTAACCCCCAAAAGCATTAATCCCAATCCATCATTGCCCTCGGGAAGATTGCCCTGGTAACTGGATCGTTTTGCCTTTTTGTTGTTATATATGGCTTCTATTTTTTTCTTGACCTCTTTTTCAAGCCCCTCTTTTGTGATATACTTTTCACAATTCTGATCAATGGCAGCGTTCATGAAAAAACCGAGCAACATGGGTGCCGGACCATTTATGGTCATACTTACCGAAGTCATGGGGTCGCTCAAATCAAAGCCCGAATACAATTTTTTCGCATCGTCGAGACAGCAAATGGAAACGCCTGCATTTCCAATTTTGCCATAGATATCAGGTCGTAGGTCAGGGTCATGACCATATAGCGTTACAGAGTCGAACGCAGTCGATAGGCGCTTGGCGGGCATATCGAGACTTACATAATGAAACCGTCTGTTGGTACGCTCTGGGCCACCCTCGCCGGCAAACATTCGGGTTGGGTCTTCATTTGTTCTCTTGAACGGATAGATTCCTGAGGTATAAGGAAAAGCTCCAGGTACGTTCTCTTGCAACATCCAAAGCAACAAATCGCCCCAGGCCCCATATTTCGGCAAAGCCACTTTTGGTATCTGTAGGTGCGACAGCGATTCGGTATGGGTGTCGATGTTGATTTCTTTACCGCGAACTTCAAAAGAATAAACAGGGTTTTTATACGCATCGACCTTTTCTTCCCAATTCAGCAGCATTTCCCAATTTCGAGGGTCAAAATCCATTTTCACCCTATCAAATTCCTTGACCAGCATAGCCAGCAATGTCTTAACTTCATCCGATTTTCCTTTCGAAAGAATACGCTTTTCATTCAACCCAGATTTGTCCAAAAATTGTTTTTCTTGGGAAGCGTCCACACCTAAAATCGAGATGATGGTCTTGAAAATACCGAAAAGCCTTTGGGCGAGCTTTGATTGTTGGGTTGCTGTTTCATCATAGCCCCTATTGTTTTCTGATATCTCAGACAGATATCGCACTCTTGCAGGAGGTATGACAAATATTTTCTCTGGCTCGTTGTCTATTTTAAAGTCTGAATCAAAAACCACGGATGTCTTTCTGTTCAGCGTTTCTATTACGTTTACGTACAAGCGGTTCATGCCCGGGTCGTTGAACTGTGAGGCTATGGTACCGAAAATGGGGAGGTTATCTAAATCAACATCCCATAGACCATTGTTGCGTTGGTATTGCTTTTTTACATCACGCAAGGCATCTTGTGCCCCCCTTTTATCAAATTTGTTGATGGCCACTAAATCTGCAAAGTCGAGCATGTCGATTTTTTCAAGCTGGGTCGCCGCCCCAAACTCGGGTGTCATCACGTATAATGACATATCGCTATGCTCTAAAATTTCGGTATCGGATTGACCGATGCCCGAAGTTTCTAGAATAACCAGATCAAAGGCCGCGGCTTTCAATACCTGTATCGCCTCACTCACATGTTTTGAAAGTGCGAGGTTCGATTGACGGGTAGCCAATGAACGCATATACACCCTGGGGTTATTGATTGAGTTCATCCGGATGCGGTCTCCAAGGAGTGCCCCACCTGTTTTTCGTTTTGAGGGATCGACCGAAATAATGCCTATATGTTTATCGGGGAAATCCATTAGAAAGCGCCGCACCAGTTCATCGACCAAACTTGACTTGCCCGCTCCGCCAGTTCCGGTGATACCCAAGACAGGTACGTTCGTATTGGCCTTTTCAAAAGATGAGAAGTGCTTTTCAAATTCACTGCGCCTATTTTCAGCCAAGGAAATCAGACGGGCAATGGTCTTGACATCTTTTTCGGCAAACAGTTTCTTTAGGTTTTTTCCTTTGGGAACATACAGCCCGGGAACTTCGAAATCTGACTTTTCGACCAAATCATTGATCATGCCCTGTAAGCCCATTTCACGACCATCATCAGGTGAATAGATTCGAGTGATGCCATAATCCATCAAATGTTTGATCTCTTCAGGCAAGATCACACCGCCCCCGCCACCAAAGATTTTGATATGCTTGGCACCTCTTTCTTGCAATAGGTCGAACATATATTTGAAATACTCGTTATGACCCCCTTGGTATGAGGTCATGGCTATGGCATTGGCATCTTCTTGAACAGCACATTCCACAACCTCTGAGACGCTGCGGTCATGGCCAAGATGTATGACTTCGACACCAGCTGTCTGAATGATGCGCCTCATAATATTGATAGCCGCATCATGGCCATCAAAAAGCGAGGCGGCCGTCACAACTCTGATTTTGTTTTGGGGTTGGTAGGGCCCAGTTTGCTCCATCTTCAAAAAAGTGCGAATTCGACCCCTGCAATTTACGAAAAATGCAATGAAAAATGGTTTGTAGTTGTAATTTTATAAAAATTAATCCAGAATATAGCCCCTGATTTAGAATACGCTAATTTTGGAGGTTCAAACCACAACATTGAAGCTTACTTTTCTCATACATTGTCCCGACCAAGTGGGAATCATCAGTGCGGTGACCAATTTTTTGCACCAACAGGGGGGCAATATCATCTATCTTGATCAGCACGTTGACAAAGAGGCAAAAGTGTTCTTCATGCGTTTAGAATGTGAGTTTGAAAAAACTATCGATGAACTTGCCCTAAAGTCGTCTTTTGAAAATCTTTTGGCCAATAAATACCAAATGCAATGGTACATTCACCAAGAGCATATCAAGCCAAAAATGGCTGTTTTTGTGTCGAAATACAAACATTGCCTATATGATATATTGAGCCGTTACCAATCGGGCGAATTATTGGTTGAAATACCTTTTATCTTGAGCAATCATAAAGATTTATGGTTTATTGCCAAACAATTCGACATCCCTTTTTATCATGTTCAGGTCAACAAAGAAGACCGTGCAAAAGCCGATAATGAGCAACTCAGGTTACTTCAGCAACATAATGTTGACTTTGTGGTATTGGCCCGCTATATGCAGATAATCTCACCAAAAGTCATCACCGCACTCCCCAACAAAATCATAAACATTCACCATTCTTTTTTACCGGCCTTTGCAGGAGCCAAACCCTATCATGCCGCTTTTAAACGGGGCGTAAAGATTATCGGTGCGACCAGCCATTATGTAACCGAAGAGCTTGATGCGGGCCCCATTATAGCGCAAGATGTGTCAACGGTAACCCATTCGCATAGCATTGATGACCTAGTGGCAAGGGGCCGAGACCTTGAAAAAATTGTCTTATCCCGTGCCGTACTGCTCCATGTACATAGAAAGACAATGGTCTACAACAATAAAACGGTCATTTTTTCATAGTGTCATTTTACTTTCTTAATAAAAGAATAAGATTCGCAAAAGAAATCCTAATTTTTTGAAAACGAGACAATAATAAAATTCAAACCTCGTTCTTCTAATGTACAAGTGCAAACATAACGAATACCTAAAGTTAGTTTAACCTTGTCGTTCTCATTTAAACTGAATTTTGTACCAAGTTATCTGAGTTAGCATTTTTTTGAGTTAGTTAGTTTTAGAACCGGCGTTATCACGCCGGTTTTTTTATCCCCTTACGTCAGATTCGAGGTGAAAGTCTGTTCAAACTCTTGTTTTCAGGCCATTGAGAGCATGTTTCGAAAGGTAAATTATTATCGGGGATTACTTTATTAAGCTTTTTTTAACGTTTTCGTCCTAACAATTTGTTAATTTCAAAAGGTGCTAATTCATCAATCAAATCATGAGATTGAGGGTATTTATTATTATCCTATTTTTCCTATTGTTCAAGTGGAGTTATTCGTCGATCCACAAAGACGTTCCTTCTTATAATTTGGAAATTGTATCAGAGTCGATGCAAGACTCTTTGGATTGGGCCGATTACTACTACAACATCCATAGATACAAAAAGGCCATTCCGCTATACGAAAAAAACTTGTCCAATCCGAAAGCGGAAAAAACACATATTCTTAAAAAACTTGCCCTCAGTGAGGCCGCCCTAGAACATCCTGAAGAATCGGCATCGCATTTGAATGACTATCTACTATTGGAATATGACCCAAATTTTCTTTTCCATGAAGGGTTTGACCCTATAAGGGGTTCAACAAAATTCAAACACATCTATGAAGCAATTGTACCTGAAATAAATATTTGGTCAATAGGTTACTTTGTAGTGGCCATGATAGGCTTTTATGTAATTGCGATCATATTGCTCAATAGACGCATCAACCATATTGCCGGACTTTTGATTTCGAGCTTTATTTTCATACACTCACTTTTCATATTGAACATTTCAATAATTCAGGCCCGCTATCAATTTGAATTTCCACATGCACTTTTAATGTCTACTTGGGCTTCTTTTTTGTATGGCCCACTGCTATATTTCTATTTCAAGAAAATTGCCTTTAAATATTCATTCAAGCCCATTGACCTATTGCACCTTTTGCCCACTTTGATTCTTTTGGCATACATGATGGCAAATCTTTATATCATGTCAACGGATGAAAAAATAGAACTGATGCTCACCCGGCTGAAAAATGGCCTGACCGCCCATCAGTCAAACAAACTAATGCTTATCGTGATCCTAAAAATCATCTCTTTAGTGGTTTATGGGTACTTCATTAGAAGTGTGTACCTCAAGAGCAAATCAAAAAAACTTATGGACAGCACCAGTCAAACTTGGCAGAGAAATATCTATTTCATCCATATTCTTTACGTCGCTACCTACACAACTTATGGCATATTGATCATGAATGGCTACAGTTCTGGTATGTTTTACAACCTATCTATCGCAGCCATGGCCCTTATGGTACTGTATGTGGGCTATTCGGCAAATATTCAGCCCCAAGTTTTCACCGGTTCGTACACCTATATCAACAAAATTTTTCCTAAGTACGAAAAATCGGGACTCACCCCCAGTCTTTCGCTAGAACTAAAGGAAAACCTTCTAAAATTGTTTGAGAACGATAAAATTTACAGAGAGAATGATATCAGTTTGGGAATGGTCGCCCAAAAACTGAACACCACCCGGCACAACGCTTCTCAGGTCATCAATGAGCACTTTAATGTCAGTTTTCATGAATTGGTCAATACCTACAGGATAGACGAGGCCAAAAAGATACTTAAAGAAGAAAATGGCCCAAAGCTCAATATCATTGACATCGCGTATGAGGTCGGCTATAATAACAAGGTCACGTTCAACAAGGCCTTCAAGAAGAATACCCATCTGACCCCCACTGAATATCAAAGAAATGCTGCAAACATGTAGCTTTTCAAAAAGGTAAAGGTTTACAGGTTTTTACTAAAATGATGTTTAAAAGTCAGTAATTAAAAATGAAAGACCGATATCTGAAAACGACCTTGCACGTTTGAAAATCACTTTCTTATCGTCTCATTCTTTGATAGTGATTAATTAGCACCAAACACAAGGTCGTTTTTTACTCCAATACTTTTTTATATAAGCCATCAAAAGCTACACTTGTTACCTCATCACCCTTCAAAACTTCCCATAATTGACGTACAGACCCATCTTTGTTTAAGGTCCAGGTAATCCGATTTCGATATTTTTGGCCATCGGGCCTCTTCAATTCCACCGAGGTCATTACCATTCGATTATCAACACGGTTGCCTATAAGTTTTAGATGGTTGCCCGTATTATCGATCCATAATTGTTCCCACTGTTTTTCAGGGGCATTGTAAAAATTAAGGCTCGTGCCGGTAAACCCGCTTTTTTCACTTGTCCAGTTTTCTCTAAGCACACATCCATTTTCTTCTTTGACAATACTATTTTTTCCAGCAGGAGTGCCATCTGCATTGGTGACAATCCACTCGCCTACCCAAAAATCAAATGCTTGTTGCGCTTCTGAGCAGCAATTACAGTCAGCCGTTTGAGAAAATGCACCTACAACTGTCAAGAGCATTAGAAAAAAAATCGTTCTCTCCATTGTTCTGAATTTAAGGTTGATTTCGTCAAAACTGTCATACTGCTAAATGTAAGTTAAAACCCAGGTCTTAATGGTCTCATTTGTTGGGCAATCTGTCAATTTTACGTTAAAATTGGACAAATTGCCTGATTTTTAGGCGTATACCACTTTTGACGAAATCCAAAAGGCTGTTTTCTGCGTATCTTTGTTAGAACAAATCTTATGATTATGAACAGTCAATATTGCAAGGTCGGTTCGGTCACACCCATTACAAGTGGTACCCATGCTGTGGCCATTCTCGAATACAGGTATCAAAATTTTCTTGAAAAGGCGGCAGGTGCCATGGATTCAAGATTAGCGGAATTTTTCGAAAGAAAAGCAAAAGACCTGAAAAAAGTATTGGAAAGCTTGGTTTAAGCAAACGATCTACTCAGCACTTTCTCCATTTCCTTTTGTAACTCTTCAGCTTTTTCTGCTGCCCTTTGGGCGAAATCGTCTTTCTGAGAAGCATAGATGATTCCCCTTGAGGAATTGATCAGTAATCCAACATCTTGATTCAGTCCGTAGCGGCATACATCCGTTAAACTTCCTCCTTGTGCACCCACTCCGGGTACCAATAAAAAACTGTTGGGAACCAATCGCCTAATTTCCTTCAAATATTCAGCTTTTGTGGCCCCAACGACATACATCAGATTTTGGGAGTTGGTGTAGGTTTTCGACCTTTCCAATACTTCTTTATATAATTCTTTTCCGTCAATATTTTTGGTCTGAAAGTCAAACGCCCCTTCATTCGAGGTAAGGGCCAAAAGTATAGTGTGCTTGTTCTCAAAGGCCAAAAAAGGTTCAATGGAATCTTTTCCCATATATGGGGCCACCGTAACGGCATCGAAATTCATTTCATCAAAAAAGGCCTTGGCATAGCGTGTAGCGGTATTGCCTATGTCTCCTCTTTTGGCATCGGCTATCGTAAAAACTTCAGGATAATTTTCATTGAGGTAGCTTATGGTCTTTGACAGTGACTTCCATCCCGAAAGTCCATAAGCTTCATAAAATGCCATATTGGGTTTGTAGGCCACACAAAACTCATTTGTAGCATCGATTATTTCCTTGTTGAATGAAAAAAGGGGGTCTTCGTCGTTTAGCAAATGGGGTGGAATCTTTTCTAGATCTGTATCCAACCCAACGCATAAGAAGGATTGCTTTTTTTTGATTTGGGCGACTAACTGTTCAATTTTCATAGTAAGATACGGTTCTTGACTGACCTAGAACTGATAAATGAATTACAATATTTCTGAAGCCTCTTTCAATTTTTCGGTATTCTCGACCAACATCAACTCATCGATAATCTTCTGCAGATCACCGTTTATGATATTCTGTAAATCGTACAGTGTAAGCCCTATTCGGTGATCGGTTACCCGCCCTTGGGGATAATTATATGTACGTATCTTGGCCGATCGATCGCCACTGCTTACCTGAGAGTTTCTCTTGGCGGCATCTTCTTCTTGTCTTTTGGCCAACTCGAGGTCATACAGGCGAGATCGCAACACTCTAAAAGCCTTGTCTTTGTTCTTATGCTGTGATTTTTCGTCTTGGCATTGTGCCACCAACCCGGTAGGGATATGGGTCAATCTTACCGCGGAATATGTGGTGTTCACCGATTGCCCACCTGGGCCCGAAGAACAGAAATAATCGATACGTACATCTTTAGGGTCGATCTGCACATCAAAATCTTCGGCCTCGGGCAGCACCATCACTGTGGCAGCACTGGTATGCACCCTACCTTGGGTCTCGGTCTGTGGCACACGTTGCACACGGTGCACACCTGCTTCAAACTTCAGGGTGCCATACACATCGTCACCCGTGACCTCGAACTGTATCTCTTTGTACCCTCCGCTGGTACCCTCGCTCAAATCGATGATATTCGTCCTCCAACCTCTTGACTCACAGTATTTGGCATACATTCGGTATAAGTCGCCCGCAAAAATACTGGCCTCATCACCACCGGTACCGGCGCGGATCTCCATCACTACATCTTTTTCGTCTTCTGGGTCTTTCGGAATCAAAAGAAACTTGATTTCCTCTTCAAGATTTGGCAAGGCTTCCTTGGCCTCTTCAAGCTGTAGTTTGGCCATTTCGACCATTTCGGCATCACTACCATCAGCTATGATTTCTTCAGCTTCGGAAATATTATTGGTCAACTCGATATATTTTTCACGCTTATCGACCAAGACCTTTAAATCTTTATATTCTTTGTTGAGCTTGATGTAGCGCTTTTGGTCGGTAATGATATAAGGCTGAATGATCAGGTCAGAAACCTCATCGAAACGTTGTTTTATGATGTTTAGTTTATCAAGCATGATTCTTACTCCTCAAACTGCGAATTTACTATAAATTTGTACATTTAGTAAAATTGGCCGATTTCGATGCTTCTAGCCCAATATTTGAGAAAATGTCAACTCGTTTTTCACTTTTATAAAAGATTTTTTTGGATAGGGTTACTGCTGACCGTTTTTCTGTTTTGGGGCAAAATCGCATTGCCGGTGATTATAATGATGAAGTTGGTGCTTATCCTCTTGGTATTTTTTACTTATTTCCAAACACGTCTTGACCAAAAACTCACCTTTTATAGAAATTTTGGTCTTAGCAGAACTTCACTTTTCGCATACTCTTTCATTACCGATACCTTGATCACCATAATATTGTTTCAAATACTCAGTGCATTTTGATACTTGAGATAGACAGCGTTGAATTGAGTTTTGGTGAAAGGCAGATTCTTTACGGAATCTACGTAAAGGCCGAAAAAGGAAAAGTAACGGGCATTCTGGGCAAAAATGGTAGTGGAAAAACATGTCTCATGCGCATTATTTTTGGCAGTCTAATCCCAAAACATAAAAGCCTTCGCATTGATGGAGATTTTTTGAAAATACCCTTATTCCTAAAAAATGACATTACCTATCTACCTCAGCATCAATTACTTCCTATGAACTTAACGCTCCAAAAAGCTTTCAAATGGTATAAGATATCGTTTGATGACTTTATCGATAAATTCAAATCATTCAAGAAATATTGCGACAAAAAAGCACATGAGCTTTCATCTGGCGAACTGAGGGTGGTTGAAACTTATCTGATACTAAATTCAAGAAAAGGAATCATTTTATTGGATGAGCCGTTTTCTTTTATAGCACCTCTTTACGTCGAAAAGTTCAAACATCTCATCCATGAAAAAAAGAATAGCTCGGCAATCATCATCACCGACCATTTTTATCGCGACATTTTAGAAGTAAGTGATCTGATGTACTTTCTCAAAAATGGCTGCTCAAAAATGGTGACCTCAGAAAAAGACTTACAAAATGAGGGGTATCTAATCGCAGCACGCAACCTTCAATAATCGCTCGAACGTCTAAAATCAGTTACTGATAAAAGTTGTTCCCAATGAGATAATGAAAGCATTAAGGCCATCGCTACGATCATACTGGTTAAAGCGCAGATCGATCGTCTTCAAACCAAAACTCAAAATAGTGGCCTTTGTGAAGATATCGGTGTACCGAAACCCTAGGCCATATTGATGGGCATCGTAGGCTGAAAGGTCATGATCGGAAGTATAAAATTCAAAAGTCGAAAGTGCGGCCTCTTTTTGATAGAAATAATCCGCAGCTGTTTGTGTATAATAGCGATATAGCGGATAGAGTGTAAACTTGTCATTCAGTTTTACCGGAACTTCTAAATTAGCGGTATGCGAAACAATGCCCCAATCATCCCAATAAAAGCGGTAGTAGGTTCTCAAAATCAGGGCATCGCTAATAAATACGTTCAAACGCCCCCCAAAAGGAATCTTGAACCTACTGTCTGGCAATCGCTCGACATCATCGGCCAACTGAAAGTCATCGATAAAAAAGTCTTCGATATTCGAAAAATAGACGCGTTGAAACGGAGTACTCAAAAGCCCATTTTGGCGCACCAAATCAACAAATAAAGACCCTTGCCACCGTTTACCCAAAATTTGCGAAAATGAAAGTGAAAGTGCATAAGAGTTTCTATTGGTGTTGTCAAACTCTTGAAAATTTGGGTTGTACACCCCGTTTCCCGTGATGCGGTCATCAAAAAATCCTTCGCGAAGCTCTATGGGGTATTGAGGGTTCCAATTATCTAAATAAACCTGTGCACCTATTGAGATTTCGGTATTCTTTTCGTTGAAAAGCCGGGTATAACTCCCCCCGAATCCCACAGAATTATAATCATATTCATTTGAAAAATAGGCATTCGCACTCCAGATGGTGTTTCGATCGTCAGAGCTGTGCTGATAACTGGGGTTGATATGTACCAATTGATCTTTTCTCGACTCGCCCGATGAGGCATCAAATGGGCTTACATTCAAATTATTGCCATCTAACGGATTCACGTTGCTCGATGAAGCCGAAGTGTAAGCAGACAGACCGATATCGACTGTCAATATATCATCTTCATTCATGGGCAACCGTAACACAATTGCTGATGTGGCATCGGTCAATTCTTCGGTACCCTCGCCACCAGTAACCGCAGCATTTTGGCCATCTTGGTCATAATAACTGAAAAGCAAATCAATTTCACTGGTTTCAAGTACCCTTTTCTTGTAAGAGGAACCGGTTTGTTGTGAGTTTCCTGTCAGGAACACAAAAAAAACAAGTATAGCCGTTATTGTTCTCAATGATCAAAAATGGGATTCATTCAGTTACATCCGCATCCCCCACCTGTCTTGCCGCCGTTCGCACCGGCAGCAGCTTCGCGATATACCTGGAAGTTGGTTTCGAAACGTTCAGAAAATTTGGCGCCCAACTGCATTTCCATATCGTTCAGATAGACCTTATCATATTCTTTGACCGCCACGCAAGAGCTTAGAAAAAGTACAACGACCACTATCAAAATAAATCCGCGCATGTTTAAAGTTACTGATTATTGTTGAACAAAATTCCAGAGCTTTTATGGATTTTGTTTTCTGAATCGATGACCACCACCTCTACCCCATCGATTTGATTGATCATGTGAATACCGCTATCCTTTCCCATTACGAACACTGCTGTGGCCATTGCATCGCAAAGTTCTGCATATTTCGCAAAGATCGTGACACTGTTGATACCCTTGGTCGGATACCCGGTTCTAGGGTCAATGATATGTGAGTATTTTTGGCCCTTGAAGACCACATATTTTTCATAATTGCCCGAAGTGGCCACCGAAGATTCAATGACCGGAAGCCAACTGAAGACCTTATCTTTGCTCAATGGGTTGGCAATGCCGATCATCCATTTTTCACCTGTTGCCTTGGTACCCCAGGTCGTAAGGTCACCAGAAGCATTTATGAGCCCCCCCTTTACACCTTTTGATATCAGAAATTCTTTCGCTCTATCGGCGGCATAGCCTTTGCCAATTGCCCCAAAACCTATTTTCATGCCCACTTCGGGCAAAAAGACCGTTTGGGCCTCAACATCCATTACGATTCTTTTATATCCAACCTTGCTTACCGATTCTCGAATCTGCTGATCGGTGGGCGGTCTTTGCATACTGCCATCAAACCTCCAAAGTTTGTCCATTGAGGCATAGGTGATATCAAAAGCCCCATCGGTAATTTCAGAAATCTTATTAGCGCGCTCTATCAGTGAAAAAAGTTCTTGGCTTACTTTTACCGGATTGACACCTGCATTCTTATTGATTTGGGAAGTTTCTGAATCGATGTTCCAAGAAGAAATCATTTCTTCGATACGGGTAATCTCAGAGACCGCTTCATCGATATTGATATACCCTATTTCCTCTGACGGGGCCACAACCGTTATCTCAAAGGCCGTACCCATCAATTTCATGGCCTTTTTAACGCTTACAAACCGCTTTTCTTGGCCAAAGGCCATAAGAACGGCAAAGCTCGAAAACAGTATCAAGGCCTTTCTCATTTCAAAAAGCTGTTTAAATGGGCCACATATTCTATCGGCGTTACCTTTTTGTACGCCGTTACGCCCAGCACCTCTTCGTTTTTATTGAGTACGACCACCAAAGGAAAGAATCCGTCCGGATTGTACTTCTCTGCCAGCTGTCGGTTTTGGGTCGCTTGCATTTCATTCAATCGGTTTCTTTTTTTCCTAGGAAAATCAGCTTTGTACAATACATAGTGTGCAGCGGCATAGTTTTTGAATTCTTGTGAGCCCCAAATATTCTTATCCAATTTAATGCATGGAGCACACCAATCAGAACCCGAAAACACTAAGATAATGGGCTTGTCTTTTTCTTTTGCCACCATCACCGCTTCAGAAAAAGTAGGGCTCCAATCCTGTGCACAAAGGGAAACTGAAGCTATAAGGAACAGTATGGGCAACTTCTTTCTCATAGCTTAAGGGCACTGTTCAATTTATTCAAAAACTCGTAAGATTTCACCGTTGAGTTCGGTATTGAAAACCTTTAAGGGGTTATTGGTGATACTGTTCAGAGGTGTACCATCTTGGGCAAAACGCGATCCATGCGTGGTACAGTTGAATATTCCGCCATCTTCGGTGATAAAACGCACCTCTTCAGTTTGCTGGTGGCTGCAAATCTTACTTGCCGCGACCAGGTCCCCTTCAAGATTTCGGGCCACCACGATGTCGAGATAGGTCAATTGTGGATCTGATTTGACCGCAATGTACCCACCATTATTTGCCAAGGGCGCGGCCTCTGAAGAGGTAAGGTCAATGGTAAAATCAATACCTGTGGGTTCGGGGAAGGTTTCAAGATCTTCACCATCTGATGAACAACCGTTCAAACAAGGAAAAGTAAGGGCAAAAGCGGCACCAGCACCTATACTGCGCAAAAATTGTTTCCGTTCCATAGCATTCAGGGTTTATTATTTAGAACGTACGATTTAGGGCAATCGTATGGTCAATACATAAAAGTACCGTATTCGCTCTGAATGGTCAATTTTTTGGTGTTCGATTCTTCAACCCTACCTATAACACGGGCGTCGATATCAAAACCTTTTGAGATTTCGATCAAATCTTCGGCTATTGCCCTATCGACATACAGTTCCAATCGATGGCCACAATTGAAGACCTGATACATCTCTTTCCAATCAGTACCTGACTGTTCTTGGATCAATTTGAATAAGGGGGGAATCGGAAAGAGGTTGTCTTTCACAACATGAAGATTCTCGATGAAATGCAAAATTTTTGTCTGTGCCCCGCCACTACAATGTACCATACCGTGTATTTCCCTTGACGAATACTTTTCAAGGACTTTCTTCACTACCGGCGCATAGGTTCGAGTGGGCGAAAGCACTAGTTTACCAGCATCTAACAAGGAATCTGGCACCGCATCGGTCAATTTCATCTGCCCTGAATACACCAACGCCTCAGGAACGGAAGGGTCATAACTCTCAGGATATTTTTCTGCCAAATATTTCGAGAACACATCGTGCCGGGCCGAGGTAAGTCCGTTGCTGCCCATACCGCCATTATACTCCGATTCGTAGATAGCTTTTCCGAAGGAAGCCAAGCCCACGATCACATCGCCCGCTTGAATGTTCACATTGTCGATAACATCGCTACGCTTCATTCGTGCAGTTACTGTAGAATCAACGATAATGGTACGCACAAGATCGCCTACATCGGCTGTTTCACCCCCTGTGGAGTGAATCGTGATACCGTGTTTCCCTAAATCTGTAATCAGCTCTTCGGTACCCTTGATAATAGCAGAGATAACCTCTCCCGGAATCAAATTTTTGTTGCGCCCAATGGTCGAAGATAACATGATGTCATCGGTGGCACCCACACAAATCAAATCATCGATGTTCATGATCAGTGCATCTTGGGCAATACCCTTCCATACACCCAAATCACCTGTTTCTTTCCAGTACATATAAGCCAATGATGATTTGGTGCCCGCTCCATCAGCGTGCATCACCAAACAATGTGCCGTGCTGCCCGTCAGATAATCAGGCACTATCTTGCAAAACGCTTTGGGAAACAGCCCTTTGTCAATGTCTTTAATAGCATTGTGCACATCTTCCTTTGAGGCAGAGACCCCACGCTGGGCATATCGTTTACTGGTATCTGATGACATTTGGAACGGTTTGCGCAAAAATAGTGAAATGGTTGATCGTTAGTGCTTCTTGGTCAGAGCTTATTTACAACGAAAAAATGTTTACTTTGAATCTTCATAGAAATAACGATGAAATACAAATTGACCGTTTTATACCTTTTTTTCCTCTTAATCATAGGCTGTAAGGGAAAAACTGAAAAGGATATACCTAATTGGCATACCAAAAAAAAGGCCATTGAGAATAAGGTTCACAACCAACTATTGAATGTGGAAAAAGAACAGGGCTGGGCCTTGTTGTTCGACGGCAAGTCATTGAATGGTTGGCACCTATACAATAAACCCGATTCTACCGCTTTTTCAGCTTGGGAGGTGACAGACGGAATGCTTTACTGCAATGCCACCGATGAAACCAAAGTGTTCGGCGATCTGGTCACCGACAAGGCATTTGAAAACTACGAACTCGTTTTTGAGTGGCAAATGGCCCTTAGGGGCAATGGGGGTGTATTTATCAATGTACAAGAAGCTCCAGAATTTTCAGCGACCTATCTAACCGGACCTGAATATCAACTATTGGAACCTGCCCATATGGACACGAACAACCCGAAAAAAAGACCCGGTTGCCTATGGGGAATATCCGTTCAGAAAAATGAAGTCGAGGCCAAACCCAATGGCCAATGGAATACCTCCAAAATCATTCAAAAAGATGGAAGAATTGAATTTTATCTCAATGGCAAATTGACGGCCCAAGAAGACTTGAAAGCTGCTGAATGGACGCAAAAAGTTGCGAATAGCAATTTTGCCGATAATCCTGATTTTGGCAAGGCCACACAAGGGCAACTAGCGTTACAAAACTGGTATTTTGATGTTTGGTTCAGAAATATGAAGATCAAGGAACTCTAAAAACTAGATTTTTGGTGGCCTTTGCAAACGATCCCTTTCCCAAATTCTTGAAGTGGTCACCTGATCAATGTTTCCACCTGAAATTATGACCAATACCCGTTGTTTCGTTTTTTGGCTCTTTAACCAACGGCAAACGGCCTCCATGGTCATGGCACTGGTGGGCTCAATTCGACACTTCAACAGATGGGTGAGCCATTGTGTCCAATACACGATATGCTCTTCTTCGATTTCGTAGAAATCGTCCAATTTTTTTAAATATTCAAAGGTAATGTCACCTACGGCCATGGTCATGGCCCCATCGGCCAAGGTATTGGGCACACCAGACAATCGCTGAATGCTCCCTTTTCGCAACGATTCGGCGGCGTCGTTCGCATTGAAGGGCTCGACCCCTATTACCTTGGTTTTTGGTGATAACCCTTTAGCGGCAATATAGGTGCCCGAAAGTAGTCCACCACCACCACAAGGGGCAAAGACCGCATCGATGTCTTTTACTTCACAAAAGGCTTCATAAGCTGAAGTGCCCTGACCACATATGACTTGCCCATGGTTATAGGGAGGCACCCAAAATACCCCTTCTTCCATAGCCGCTTCGCGAACCAGTTCATCAGTGATATCACGGGTTTCGCTTAAAACTACATTTGCCCCATACCCTTCGGTTGCTTGAATCTTCACTTTTGATGAGTATTTCGGCATAAAGATGGTTGCGGGAATGTCAAACTGCTTTGCCGCATAGGCGACGGCCTGTGCATGGTTGCCCGAACTGTTGGCCACCAATCGTTTTGGGCGTTCACCGTTCTCTAATGACCAAGAAACAGCGTTGACCCCGCCCCTTGCCTTAAAAGCCCCAACTTTTTGAAAATTCTCACACTTGAAAAAAATGTCATGCCCCAACCACATGTTCAGCAATGAAGAAGAAAGAATCGGGGTATGATTGATGTAAGGGCCTATACGCCTGTTGGCGTCTTCAATGTCAGAAAGTGTCAACTCCATGAATCAAAAATATGGATTCCTGCTTTTGCTTAGACCCTATCATGCATCTCCATGAAAACTTAGGGGGATTTTGCTATTTCACAAAAAGTAGCTCTCGGTATTTGGTAAAAGGCCAATATTCATCCGCCACCAAACGTTCGAGTCTATCTACGTGGTAACGGATCGATTCAAAGAAAGGCTTGACCTCATTGCAATATGCCTCGGCTTTTTTTGCGATATCGGTCATGCCATTGGCGCGTTTTCGGGCCTCGATCATTTCATCGGTCTGTTTTTTGACCTCGGCCAAATGCGCTGCCATTTTTTCCAAAATACTTAATTGGTGTTCCGTAAACTTTTTATGCGAAGCTCCATAGACTTCTTTGAAGCCCTGAACATTCTGCAACAGTACATTCTGATATTTCACTACTGTGGGCAGTACGTAATTGTTGACCATCTCACCCAGTATTCTACCTTCAATTTGAATATGGAAGACATAGGCCCCCAATTCAACTTCGCGATGGGCATTCAGTTCTATCGCACTCATGACCCCCATGTCGCCAAAAAGTTTTATCACTTCTTTGGATGTTAATATTTTGAGGGCCTCTGGGGTATTCTTATTATTGCTCAGCTTTCTTTTTTCAGCCTCTTTTTGCCAATCTTCACTATAACCGTCCCCGTCAAAACGAATGCGTTTCGAGGTTTTGATGTATTCACGAAGCACGTTGAAAACAGCTTCATCTTTTTTCAGGTTTTTTTTGTCTATCAATGTATCGACCTCTTTTTTAAATTCGGTCAATTGTTTCGCCACGATGGTGTTCAAAACGGTCATGGGCTTGGCACAGTTCATCTGAGATCCGACTCCCCTCATCTCAAACTTGTTTCCGGTAAAGGCGAAGGGCGAAGTGCGGTTTCGGTCGGTGTTGTCGAGCAGTATTTCAGGAATCTTGCCCACAACGTTCAATTTCAATTCTGTTTTTTCCTCAGGGGAGAGCTTTCCCTTTGAGACACCTTCCAATTCGTCAAGCACATCGGTCAGCTGTTTCCCCACAAAGATGGAAAGTATTGCCGGTGGGGCCTCATTGGCCCCTAAGCGATGGTCATTGCCTGCAGAAGCTATCGAAGACCGCAATAGTTCCTCATAGGTATCGACCGCTTTGATGGTATTCACAAAAAACGTCAAAAACTGCAGGTTCTTCATCGGGGTGGTGCCCGGGCTCAACAAGTTGACTCCCGTATCAGTTGCCAATGACCAGTTATTATGTTTGCCGGAGCCATTGATGCCCGCAAAGGGTTTTTCATGAAAGAGCACCACAAAGCCATGCTTATCGGCAATCTCTTCCATGACATCCATCAACAGTAAGTTATGGTCAATGGAAAGATTGGCTTCTTCAAACACGGGTGCCAGTTCAAACTGGTTGGGTGCCACTTCATTATGTCGGGTCTTCACAGGTATGCCCAATTGTGTGCACTGCTTTTCAAGATCGCTCATAAAACTTAGCACACGACTGGCAATTACCCCAAAGTAATGGTCATCTAGCTGCTGGTCTTTGGCAGCTGCATTGCCCACCAAGGTACGACCGGTCATCAAAATATCGGGCCTTGATTTGGCCAAGGACTTATCGATGAGAAAGTATTCTTGCTCCCATCCTAGCGTAGCGTGCACCTTACGCACGTTTTTATCAAAAAACTGCGCCACGTCGGTGGCCGCATCATCTATGGCATGCAAAGCTCTTAGCAGCGGGGCCTTGTTATCAAGTGCCTCACCGGTGTAGGCCACAAAAATGGTAGGTATACAAAGGGTGGTCTTATAGACAAAGGCAGGCGAAGTAGGGTCCCACGCCGTGTAGCCCCTTGCCTCAAAAGTATTTCTTATTCCCCCGCTCGGAAAACTTGAGGCATCGGGCTCTTGCTGCACCAATTGGCTACCGCCAAACTTTTCCATGGCACGACCATCGGGCAAAAGATCGAAAAAAGCATCGTGTTTCTCGGCCGTTGCCCCGGTCAGGGGCTGAAACCAATGGGTGTAATGGGTGGCACCCAAAGAAAGGGCCCATGCCTTCATGCCTTCAGCCACTTGATCGGCTATTTTTCGGTCTATCTTTTTACCAGAAAAAATGGCATCCTTGACCTTAATATATGCCTCGCCACTTAGAAACTGTAACATCTTTTCGTCATTGAAAACGTTCTTTGCAAAAAGCTCTGAACGCTTTCCTTTTTCCTCTATCGTAATGGCGGTTCTCTTATGGCTTTCAGCCAGGGCATCAAATCTGATTTTTGACATGGTCAATACAATTTTGGGGCAAAACTAAACATTAACAAATTAATAATATAACGTATAAATATTATTTTCTGTTCATTTTACCCCTAATTTTTCGGGGGGTGTGATAATTATATCGAAAAAATTATGTTTTTAACCCTGAAGAATGGGGTTTGTTTATTTGAAAAGTATATTTTTGTCCAACTTAAAATTTGAGAACGAAAATATCCGAATTATGAGCAAATCAAAACTAGAGTACATTTGGCTTGATGGTTATGTGCCTACCGCCAATATGCGAAGCAAGACCAAGATCGAAACCGATTTTAGCGGAAAGTTGGAGGATTGTCCGCTTTGGGCCTTTGATGGAAGTTCTACCCAACAAGCAGAGGGCGGATCGTCTGACTGTTTATTGAAACCTGTTGCCATTTTTCCTGACCCAGCCCGTAAGAATGGCTATTTGGTCATGGCCGAGGTATTGAATGCCGATGGAACGGCCCACGAATCCAATTCACGTGCTACCATCGATGATGAGAATGATGACTTTTGGTTTGGATTCGAGCAGGAATATTTCATAATGGATACCCATACACAATTGCCGTTGGGCTTCCCGGTTGGAGGATATCCTGGCCCACAAGGATTGTACTACTGCTCTGTAGGTGGAAGAAATACCCATGGACGGGAACTGGTCGATCGCCACGCCGATCTATGTATAGAAGCCGGATTGAACTTCGAGGGCATCAACCAAGAAGTGGCCTGTGGCCAATGGGAATTCCAGATTTTTGCCAAGGGCGCCAAAAATGCCGGTGATCAAATTTGGGTGGCCCGTTATCTTTTAGACAGATTGACCGAAGATTATGGATATTACATAGAATACCACCCAAAACCCATTAAGGGAGATTGGAACGGTAGTGGTATGCACGCCAACTTCTCTAACGGTACCTTAAGAACCTGTGGTTCAAAAGAGGTCTATGAAAAAATTTGTGAAGCTTTTAGGCCCGTTACCGACGAGCACATTGCCGTTTACGGTGAATTCAACGATCAACGTTTGACCGGTCTGCACGAGACACAGTCAATACACGAATTCAGTTACGGTGTCTCAGACAGGGGCGCTTCCATAAGAATCCCCATTCTAACTGTTGAAAGAGGATGGAAAGGCTGGTTGGAAGACAGAAGACCCGCCTCAAATGCAGATCCTTACAAAGTGGCAGCCAGAATTATTCAGACTGTGAAGTCAGCCGATGTAGAGGCTTTGGTATAGGCTTAATTAATTGTTGGATACAAAGACCGCCTTTTTCTATAAAAGGGCGGTTTTTTTGTTCTTATTGAATATTCTTTAAAGGGGTGTTCATCCAATAATCATCAAAATTTTCTGGCCGATGAATGGGTTGATTTTTAAAAATCGGTTTTCGTTTATCCATTAATAGGCTATTGGCCGGTAACGAAACTACCGGTTTTATCTGCTGCACAAAAAACTCTCGATATTGATCCACGTCTTCATATCGCCTTGCATTTATCAAATTACCAGCTTTATCCCTAATATTTTGAATGTTAATGGATAACACCCCGATCTTGAGTTCATCACTATCTGCCAATTGTTCAATTTGGGCCATGGCCTCTTTATCTTCTTGTGTACTTACTTTAGGATATAACCAGACCTGATCCCCATAACTGACGACGGTTTTGAACTTTACCTTATAACCTTCATATATTATTGAATAATTGTCCTTTTTTGTAGCATCCTTTCCTAGGGGTTCTCTATTAAAGAGTATCTCGAAACGCTTTTTATAGAGGTTCCAAAAGACGTCAACCACCCTAAACTCATTGGGTTTAAGCAGTTGAAATTTATTGTGGAACGAAATGTAATGGGGATACATTTTGTCAGAGTTTTTTTGGTACTCTGTCAACACCTCGAAGAGAAGTTGACCAGAACTGTCATGTTTATTCGAAACTTTCCGTGATTTTCTATTTTTCAAACTGTAGACCGAATACTCCAATTTGTGAATTGCGAAATCGCCATGAGAGATATACAAAGTGCCAAAGGCTTGGTGGTCTGCCAGTTTCTTTTGAAAATTAATCTTGTGCAATGGGGTTTTATCAGAATAGCTGGTCCCCTCTTTTGAGAATGAGTGGTTGGGCAGTAAATCCCGGTCGAATTGGTAAATGAATGAATACGAACCCAAGTTGTAATTTCGAATGGCATCATGAACCCTTAAAATCGAAAATTCATTTCCGTGGTAATCAAAAAGATAGGCGTCGTCTATTATTTTTTCACGGCTTATATAGTTGTATGGGTTATCGGCCAGGGTGTCCCGTTCAAAATCAAAGTTCGGTTCATACTCATATATTCTGACCTTGCTCGTGGCACTGTCTACTTGATCAAATCCTGAATCATAAACCTCTAAAATCGCTTCGTTCAAATTGATATATTCCCCTTTCTTCAACTGATAGTCACGATAGTATCCAACAATTGAAAAAGGAGAGGTGGGATAATTTTTGGGTATGTTCTCTATAGCCCGTCTTACAATGGCACGGGCCGAAAGGCGTCTCTTTCGTTTTGCCCGCACTACTGCTTCCTGAAGCTCAAATACACCAGGCTGTAGGTATATTCTTTGTACTTTATCAGCAGGCAGGGTCGATATGAGAATTTGCCGTTTTTCGTACCCCATTGAAGATATTTCGAGGGTATCGCCATATTTTTTGAACTTTTGGGGAATTCTGAAACTTCCATCCAAATTCGATATAACGCCTATGGCCCGCCCCTTGACCCTTACCGTGGCAAAAGCGACGGGTTCAATCGTTTGGGCATCGATCAACTTGCCCTGTAGAAAATCGCTTTGGGCGAACAAAGGTGCAGCTAAGAGAATTGAAAATAAAAATATCAGCTTGTTTTTCATGTAATCGGCTAGTTGATCAGGCCACCGTGAAGTACACGAAGACTGCATAAACCGCCACAAGAATTATACCATCTCGCCATCCCAAACGAAGTCCCTTCGGAAAAAACACCAAGGGCAGTATCAAAAACGAGATACCCAACATCCAAAAGATATCGTTGGTCAGCAGCCCTTGATCAATGACACGAATCGGGGTGATAATTGAGGTAATGCCCAAAACCGCCAAAAGGTTGAATATGTTCGACCCTATCAAATTACCGACAGAAATGGCCTTTTCTTTTTTCAATATGGCGATAATAGATGCTGCCAATTCTGGAATACTGGTACCTACAGAGACCACTGTAATACCGATGATCCGCTCACTGACCCCCAATGTAGTCGCCATGCCCACTGCACCACTGATCAAAAGTTCCGATCCCCCCCAAAGGGCGGTGCCACCAATGCCCAGATACAATACAACCTTGTACAAGGGCAGTAACACATCGTCTTCGGGCACTTCGTCGACCACGGCGGGCTTTTGATATCGCAACAGGTAGACCAAGAATAAAAACAGGAGCGTCACCATAATGACCCCTTCATACCTTTGCAAAAGGCCATCGAAGTAAATGAAGCCCACAAAGAGCAGAGAGGCGAACATCAACACAGGCCAATCGGTAGTATAGAAACTCTTGCGTACATCGATATTGCCCAATAGCACCGTAATCGCCAAGACCAAACCAAGGTTGGCAATATTGGATCCCACTACATTGCCCAACGATAGGTCGGGAAAACCATCTAAAGCGGCCTTGATGCTCACGATCAACTCTGGTGCCGAAGTCGCAAATGACACAATCGTCATACCGATCACGATTTTCGGAATTGCCAACCGCAACGAAAGAGCTACGGCCGATTTCAATAACCAATTGCCCCCAAAGATCAACAGGGCAAGTCCGAGAATGATATAGAACAAGTTTTCCAAAAATCGAAGTTTCGGCAAATATATGGGAAGATTTGAAGTATCATCATCCACATTGACGAAAACAAAAAAACTAAAAAAACAGTTAAATAACTATAAAAATAGTTGTATAACTAAATTTATCGTGGTAGGTTTGGACAAAATTCTGCCCATGCAAAAACTCACGAACAAAGAAGAAGAGGTGATGATTATCATCTGGAGGCTCAAGAAAGCCTTTGTCAAAGATATTTTGGCCGAATTTGAGAACAACAAGCCACATTATAATACCCTATCTACCATAGTCAGAAATTTAGAGGAAAAAGGGTATGTATCGCACGAGGCATTTGGCAACACGCACCGTTACCATCCGCTGATCAGCAAAGAAGAATACCGCAAAAAGTTTGTCAATTCCACGATTGCCAATTTTTACGACAATTCATATAAGAGCTTGGTCTCTTTCTTTGCAAAAGAAGAAAAAATCTCTGTGGATGAGCTCAAAGAAATCATCAAGCTCATCGAAAATAAAAAATAACGGCCATGGAAGTTTTTTTTGAATATTTATTAAAATCATCTTGTTTGGTTTTACTGTTTCTGGTGGTTTATCAGCTTTTTCTCAAAAAGGAAACCTTTTTCGCCGAAAACCGTCTTTTTTTAATCATCGGATTGGTCATCTCTTCAATACTGCCCTTTGTGACCATCACAAAGACTGTTATGCTTGAGCCAATGACCATCAACTATGGCACATTTTCAGTCATATCAGAAACCGATCAGACCGCAAGCGCATTTGAATGGTTCTACCTTTTGGTCACGGTCTATGTACTGGGCGTATCGTTTTTTACCTTTCGATTGATCAACCAATTACTGGCCATCAAAAAAATCAAACAACAAAGCCAGATAGTGATCGAAGAACCTATCGTTCATGTGAAAACGCTCAAAGAAATCTCACCTTTTTCGTTCTTTCACCATATTTTTTATTATCCGAAACAATTCAGGCCAAACGAATTACAGGCCATCATTGTACATGAAAAAGCACATGCAAGAGGGCTGCATTCCCTTGACATTCTATTGTCAGAAATAGCGCTCATTTTACAATGGTACAACCCGGCCATATGGTATTACAAAAAGGCCGTCAAGCAAAACTTAGAGTATTTGGCCGACGCACAGACAAGAGATTTGGTCAAAGACAAAAAATTCTACCAGTATTTACTCCTACAACAAGCGGTGGGCGGTCATAAGCTTGCCGTTTCAAATCCATTTTTTAATTCATTTATCAAAAAACGAATAGTTATGATGAACAAAAATCAATCAAAAAAACAGCGTATGTTAAAAATGTTTTTGGTATTACCGGCCCTAGTGCTGTTCATGGTCAGCTTCAACACCAAAGAGGTGGCGGTACCCGTCACAAATGGCGAGGCAATGGCTACATCTAATATGAATAAATCAATTGAGCTGATCATCGATAAGAACACGACCAATGAAGAGCTTGAAAAAATCAAAAAAAATCTAGCAAAAGATGGGGTCGATTTTAGCTATACCACCGTGCGTAACGACGACAAGGAAATCATCGACATATCGATGCAAATCAGTGGCCAGAGCAGTAAAGGTGAAAAATTCAGCAGTTCTTACCAATCGAATTCAGAGGGGGCGATCAAACCCATCAGCGTTCTTTATGATGATGAGGCCAATTTGGTTTCTTTCGGAAGTGGCATGCACAAAGAGGTAAGCATTCATAAGAGTGGCAACAAAACGATGGTCTGGAGCAAATCCAGTGATGAAGGCGAACATGAAGACATCATCATAGAGAATAAAAATGGTGTCAAAAAAGTGATCATCAACGGAGGGGAAATGACAGAGGATGAAACGCAAGAAATCGACCTTCATGTCACTGTAGATGTAGACGGGCATGACGATGACAATGACGTCAACATACACGTGCAGTCAGATACCGACCACAATAAAAGGGTAAAAGTAAAAAAACACAAGAGTAAAGACGGTGAGGAGATTAGGATCATAAGAGATTCAGATGAGGAAGATACCGTAATCGAGAGCGTGGGCAATGATGGATCCATCTTCATCGAAACCGAAGGTAAAGATGCTCCATTATACTACATCGATGGCAAAAAAGCGACCAAAAAAGAAGTAAAAGCGCTAACGCCCGACAACATCGAATCGATCACTGTTCTCAAAGGTGACAAGGCCATTGAAAAGTATGGCAAAAAAGCCAAAAATGGTGTGGTCGAAATCACCACCAAAAACAAAAAATAATCCTAAAAAAGACTCTTTTTTATAGGGCCGCCCACAAATGTGTGGGCGGTTTTTTTCTGCAATCGCGAAACGAAATGGGCAAAAAAGCGGTTTTTTCGAACAAAAAGCCCCTTGCAAAATCTTTTTTGCCCAAAAAAGGCCCTACAATTCTATCATTTCAGAACACAAATAATCTTTTTCTCTTTTATCTCGAAACTTCACCCAAGAGAGTCACATTAAAATTGTAATACATCTCGTTTATTTACTTACATATTCGTATTCAATTTCATTAATTTATTTCACTTTGCTTGGAAATATGACAAATGTCATTATATATTGAAAAAAGTAACCGGTTCTCGATTAATTGTTCAACCTTTCAACTTATCAAAAATGATAACCCTGATTAAATTCTTAATCACACTTTTGGTGCAAATCATTGCGCTGTTCATTCAATAGTGCCGAACCGTTCAAAACGTCAGAATCATCAATAGTGGTTCGGCGGCACAATTTCTTTTCCCTTATTTGATTTAGAGTACCTTTGAAAAAACCAATGGATGAAAAAGCAGTTTTTCAAATTCTTGGCCAAAACCAATAAGGTCTTGCTCCCGTCATTCACCAAAAGGGGATTGAATCTTGCTAAGGCCTCTAAATGGCAATTGGCCCTTATCGGATGGCGGTATTACGTGACCATAAGGGCTTTGGACTAATAGCGTAACAGTGATGAAATGGTGTAGCCGTTGAGTTTTTCCCCTCCATTCAAAAAGTCCAATCGTATCAAAAAATTGCACTGAACCACTTCACCGCCCAGCTTCTCGACCAGGTTGCAGACCGCCCTTGCGGTTCCGCCCGTTGCCAAGACATCATCATGTACCAAGATTCTTTCACCCCTACCTATGGCATCGGTGTGAATTTCAAGCTCATCGGTCCCATACTCCAAATCATAAGATTCCGCCAACGTACCGAAAGGCAGTTTGCCCTTTTTACGCACGGGTATAAAACCTGCATTGAGTTTATCTGCCAAGAGAGGCGCAAAAATAAAGCCCCTACTGCCCACGCCCACAACCTTGTCAATACTGGCGCCATTGACCAATGTGTAAAGGGCCGATGACGCGGCCTTGAACGCATTGGCATCATTGAGAAGTGGGGTGATGTCTTTGTAAGAAACACCGGGCTTGGGAAAATTGTTGATGGTACGAATGAAAGGTTCAAAATCCATTGATTCCGTTTGTATCTGTTTTGTAGTAAATTTAAAAAGAAATATATTTGCAGCCCTTATTGCAAAGGCCTCCTAGCTCAACTGAATAGAGCACTTGATTACGGCTCAAGAGGTTGCAGGTTTGAATCCTGCGGAGGTCACGAATAAATAAAATTTCCAGGCGTTAAATCAAGCTTGCTTGAATTTATAAGTCTGGATTTTTTATTTTCAGCGCGTAGCGCTAAGGATGTGAAACAATCCTGCGAAGGTCACTACAAGCAGAAAGTCCAACACTTTAGAGTGATGGATTTTTTCATTCATGAAAAACCTGAAACGTAGTTTCAAAGGTTTGGAATAAAGGGAGAATTCATGGCAAGGCCATGGACTTTCTATTTGCAAAGGGGGACTTTAAAGGAACACCGCAGGTAATCCTGTGGATCATCAATCGTCACAGGATTGCCAACGCACCGTCTGGCTCCTCCTTATCAAAGGTCTACCAGACCTTTGACGACCAGTCGGCCCCCTGCGGAGGTCACTTAAAGCAGGAAACCACATTCTTCGGAACGTGGTTTTGTGTTTGAACTTTATAAAGGAATTTTTTTAATTTTGTCCCCTAATAAAACTTTATGTCCATTACATCCGTAATATCATATTCGGATATTGTAAAATAGATAGTCAATCTTTTTTGACTATCACCATCCTTTACTTCAGGTAAAACCCTGAAGCATTTCTACTTATTTACATTTTACAAATAAACACATCAATTGTGAACGCTTTTGTATTCAAGTTCATTTATGAATACCATAAGCATATATAATATTTTTAAATACCCAGAATATGAAATTAGAACATTTCGGATATAACGACAGAATAGAAAAATTAAGGATTCAACATAATCTAGAAGGCTTTGAAATTGGAAGAATTACTTCAGAGCATAAGGAAAGATATGATGTTAAAACAGAAAAAGGAGAATTCGATGCAGAAATTACAGGAAACTTAAGATATACAGCAAGTACCCGTGAAGATTTTCCTGCTGTAGGGGATTGGGTTGCAATTTCTGAATATGATGATGACAAAGTGCTCATACATTCCATTTTGCCTAGAAAGACCATCATTGAAAGACAAGCAGTCGGCAAACAAGGGGAAAAACAGATCATAGCGGCAAATATTGACTTTGCTTTTATTGTACAAGCAGTTGACAGGGACTTTAATATCAATCGAATAGAAAGGTATCTGACAATTTGCAATACATCCAATGTTAAACCGATTATCATTCTCAATAAAATTGACTTGATAGACGATGCCGAATTAACAAATTTGATGTACAAAGTTCAAGAAAGGATAAAGCAAGTACCGATAATTGCGATAAGCAATGAGTCCAAAAAAGGGATTGAGAGTGTGAAAGACCACATGGTAAAGGGAAAAACTTACTGTTTGTTGGGTTCGTCAGGAGTAGGAAAATCAAGCCTTTTAAACAACCTTTCAGGTAAACAACCCATGAAAACAAATACGATTAGCACAAGTACAAATAAAGGACGGCACGTTACAAGCCATCGAGAATTAATAGTTCTTGAAAATGGTGGAATTGTAATTGACAATCCGGGACTAAGAGAAGTAGGTATTGCAGATTCGGTTGAAGGATTGGAAAAGACATTTGAAGAAATAGTTGGGCTATCCAAAAATTGTAAATTCAAAGATTGTACCCATACAATAGAAATTGACTGTGCTGTTGTAGCAGCTGTTGAAAGCGGAGAAATAGATAAATCGTTCTATGAAAATTATTTAAAAATGAATAGAGAAAAAGAACATTTTGAATCGACTGTTGCTGAAAAACGGAAAAAGGACAAAAATTTTGGAAAAATGGTCAAGCGATTTAAAAATTTAAAAGACTTGAATAAGTATTAAGCACAGCTAAGTATATTCAATAGTGTAAAATATTTTTTGAAAAGTAGCATGAAATGAAGATTTGAAGAGAATTCAATCTTTTTCATGCATCACTCGATTTAAAAGAATGGGTCTCATAGCTTTGAATTGAAAGTCAATTGTACTCATGTCATAATTGTTTGTTCCTAAACATGATAAAAAAGAGGCTGCCCTTTTTTTGGGCAGCCTCAATAAAACATTATGTTCTAGTTTTTTACGAACTCTTTGGTGCTAATCATTGCTTTGGTATGCAAAGCAAGGGTTTTCTCTGAAGCTTCTAAGAGTTCAAGGCTGGTTGAACCAATAGCGTCTGAAATGACAATAGTGGAATAACCATTCTCAGCGGCATCTCTGGCATGTGATTCCACGCAACCTTCAGCTAACATTCCAGCAATGTAAATCGTATCAACTTCAAATCTTTCTAAGTGCTCTTGGATGGAATTTGCCCAAAAAGACGTGAAACCTTGTCTATATGGAAGTACAATTTCATTTTCTAAAGGAAAGGCCTCAGCAATAAACTCGGTCCCTGGAGAATTCATTTCCAATAATTTATTCTCAACGATAACTCCTTGAATGGCATTTAATGGTTTATATCCCTTCATTAATTCGTAGTCAAAGCCAACTGGGGAATGGATAATAGGAATATTTTGCTTTCGCGCTTCCTTAATGATTTTTTTGAGGTTTTTCCGCACCTTGTTTCTCGTTTCTGAATCTTTTGTATACCCCCATGCTTTTCCTTCTTCAGACAACAGATCTACCTGTGCTGAAGTGATTAATAGAACTTTGTTTGAATTTTTTTGATGGGACGATTGGCCAAAGGACAAGTCTGAAAAAAATAGACTTAGGCAAAAAAATGTCAATGCTGATTTAAAGAGTTTTGATTTCATTGTATTAAAATTTTAAAATTAATACAACAAATGTCGCTCTAGTAGATACTTGAAAACGGTATCAAAAGATACAATACCCCTATTTTTTTAATTCGACAAAACCTCTATGTAAAACCACTTTTCCCTGAGTCTCGAAATTCTTTAGAATTCTGGATATTACGACTCTGGTAGTACCGAGCTCATGAGCCAGTGCTTGATGGGAAAGGGGAATCTTATTGGTATTATGGTTTGAAGCATATTCATGAAAATAGGAAATAACACGTTCATCAATCTTTTTGAACACTACATCATTGAATGAATCCAACAATTCATCATATCTGTTTCGGTAAGATTTTAGAACAAACTTGTTCCAAGACATATATTTTCTCTGCCAAATGGGGATATAGCTTGATGGGATAAAAAGCACATCGGTCTCTTCCTCCGTAATTGCATAAGAAGGGCTCTCATTGTTAAATAGGCAAGCCGCCAAAGACATAATGCAGGTTTCTTGGGGTTGCACATAGTACAGCAATATCTCACGGTCTTCGTGGGTTTGAAAAACGCGAATTGAACCCTTTAAAACAATTGGCAAGACCTTTAAATATTGGCCCTCTCTAATCAATAATTCACCTTTCTTGAACGATTTAACATTCCCGACTTTAAGGATTTCTTCTTTTAGTAAAGGTTCTTTTGCCGATTCGAATTCAAAAAAACTGGTAATAGAAGTTTCACCCATAACCAACTCATTTAACATGTGAATTTAAAGAAAATCAAGAAAAATATCTGGAACAATAAACGTAATTCTCGGTAAGCCAAAAAATCGCAACCTGTATTAATTTTATGTTTATGACTCTTTAGAAATCAAAAAATGATAGTTGATATCATTCATATGTAAGGCGGGTGAAATATATTGTGTTGTGCCCAAAAATTTGAGGTTCTTAATGGGTGAGCGTAGAGCCCCCGCCTCTCGACACCAAATAGGAAGTAAGGTGTTTTCAAGACCGTTGATATCTTTACTTTAGAAAGTCAAATGGCACCATTTGTCATCAAATTGACCATCAGCAAATCGGTCAACTGGTTTTTGAGGTATTTGTGAACCACCTAAAACCACTATATTATCTGAAAGAATGAAATCTTAAGGAGGTCATTTTTTAAACGCTTGAATACAGTCAGGTATCTGACAGAACATTTCAAACCATTATAAAACCTCTCGAAACAAATGATTTGCGAAGTTTTTATTCTTTTCTGTGGAAGAAAGATAATCTTAAATCACCGGTACATATCGTTCACCTATGGCTAAAACGAAAGTGAAGAGTAAAGTAACAAGCACAAAGCTTGGGGATATTGAGTACCGTTCAATAGGTTCTGGTATTCCGGTGGTATTTGTACACGGAGGACATTCTAACTGCCATGAGACCCTTTGTCACAAAGGTTTTGATTTAAAAAAGTTTCGATTGATCACCCCCTCCCGTCCCGGTTACGGAAAGACTCCCTTGAGGGGTAATCAAACGCCACGCAAATCAGCGGCTTTGATTGCAGAATTGTTGGATTTTTTGTCGGTCGAACAGACAATTGTCTACGGTATTTCAGCAGGCGGGCCTACGGCAATCGAGTTGGCTGCCCAATATCCCAACAAAGTACATAAATTAATTCTGGCTTCTGCAGTTTCAAAAAAATGGCTTGATCAAAATGAAAGAATATATAAAACAGCTCGCTTCATATTCAATCCCAAAATTGAAAAATTGACCTGGGGAATGATTCGGTTCTTTTCAAGGATATTTCCCAAAGCGATGGCCAAGAGTTTTTTCGTCCAGTTTTCCATACATCCTATGGGAAAATTAAAAAGGGATGACATTCAAGAATTGGTTTCTGCCTTAAAACACTACAATTCTGGACAGGGTTTTTTAAATGATATTGATCAAGACCTTACCGATAATGTACTCGCAAAAGTCAAATGCCCCACACTGGTTATCCATAGCGAAAACGACAATTCTGTCCATTTGTCCCATGCCAGACACGCTCATAAAATGATTGAAAACTCAAAACTTGAAATTCTTCAGAATGAATGGGGACACCTGTTCTGGATTGGGGCCGATGCGATGGAATCCATTACAAAAACAATAAAGTATATCGATCGATAACATGTTGATAGACCACATTGAACCTGCTTAATACGGTGTATCATATCGAAAGTAAAACCAATAAGTGGTAAAAATAGAGTGAAGTGACCGGCACCATCCCCTATCGGCCTTCCATACCACTGATGGCCGAAATCGATGATCTGACCAATTTTCACATAGATTATTGCTACTGGCTTTAAGATATCCTCCCCTAAAACCTGTTTTCATTCTTCGCTTTACCCAAAATATGGCACCGGTCAGTCTTCTTGTTTTTTGTTAAATAATTCACAAAACCATTTTGTCAAACAAATATTTTTTAATTTTGACCAATCGTTCAATTTTAAAAAATGAGTCCTAGAACAAACGAGCAATTAGCTGCTCACAGAAAAGCAAAGCGGGAACAAATTGTTTCTGAAGCACTGCATTTATTTGCGACAAGAGGGTATTTCAATACCTCGATCAATGATATCGCGAAAGAGGTAAAGATGTCAAAAGGTCTTCTTTACAGCTATTTCGAAAATAAAGAACAACTGCTGAATGCGGCCATTGACTTCGCTTTGAAAGAGGCTACCGAGCTCAACTTATCCGAAGACCAATTAAGGGAGCTAGACCCCAAGGAAATCATCAGGGAGATGATTGAGGGCTTCTTCAAGGTGTTTGAAGAAAAGAAAGAGTTGTGGAGTCTTATCGTTTCTTTGGCCATACACGTGGGGTCCATACCATCGGTGCATCAAACAATTTCTACAGTGTACAAAGATCTGACCTTGCAACTACAAGAACTCTTTACGGGCATGGGCCATCATGACCCCGAAAACGAAGCTTTCAAACTTGGAGCCTTAATCGATGGCATAGGTATTCAATACATGGTTTTTGGTGAAAGCTATCCTTTGGACAAAATCAAAGAAAATATCATAAACGGTTATATGAACCCAAAAAAATGAGAGAAATGAAACTGAAGATATTGACTATACTTTTTTTGGCAGCGTCTTATTCATTCGGTCAAACCGCTGATGAAATTGTCAAAAAATCCGATGACAAATTACGGGGAACGTCTTCTTATACAGAATTGACCATCGATATCATTCGGCCAAAATGGTCAAAAGAAATGAAAATGAAAGGGTGGACCAGGGGTTCAGACCATTCCGTCTCGGTTATAACAAGTCCTGCAAAAGAAAAGGGGACAGTTTTTCTAATGCGGGAAAAAGAGGTTTGGAATTACCTTCTTACCATTGAGAGAACGGTTAAGTTTCCACCCTCCATGATGTTACAAAATTGGATGGGAACCGACCTGACCAATGATGATCTGATCAAACAATCTTCTTTGGTAACCGATTACACCAAGAAAATCATTGATGAAGAAGAGAAAGAGGGTTACCCCTGCTGGAAAATTGAACTGGCTCCAAAACCCAATGCCGCTGTCGTTTGGGGAAAAATTATCATATGGATCGACAAAAAGGAGTACATGCAAATGCAGATAGACTACTATGATGAAGATATGTTTTTGGTGAATCAGATGGTCGGATCAAAGGTCAAGACATTTGACGGGAAGCTACTCCCCTCAAAACTGACAGTCACGCCCGTCGACAAACCAGGGCAATCTACGGTGATTACTTACAACCAGTGGAAGTTTGATATGGATATTCCAGACGAATACTTTACCACCAATTACATGAAGCGTATCCACTAATACTTAAATGGCAGAATAGTGATTCTAAAAATTGCCTGGCGAAATATTTGGCGAAACAAAAAAAGAAGTGTCATTACGGCCGCTTCCATCTTGATTGCAGTATTCCTCTCCCTAATGATGCGATCTGTGCAATTAGGGACTTATAAAAGCATGATAGACAATGTAGTGGGTTCGTATACAGGATATATTCAGATACACGAAAATGGGTATTGGGACAAACGTTCCATAGATAAGGCGGTGGTCATGACCGATAGTTTGATGCATAAAGTGTCAAACACCAAAGGTGTTGAGGCATTGTTGCCACGCTTGGAAAACTATGGGTTACTATCGGTGGGAGACCTCACCAAGGTAATAGCGCTAAACGGATTAGACTTTGAAAAAGAGCAAAAGCTACAGGATATCGGGTCTAAGCTGGTACAGGGCACACTTCCCAAAAAACCAAAAGACATCATCATAGGAAAAGGAGTGGCGTCTTATTTTAAAGCAGGTGTCAGAGACACCGTGGTGTTTATGGGACAGGGGTACCACGGTATGTTGGCAGCCGATAAATTTCAAGTTTCAGGGATTTTGGATTTTAAAAATCCGACACTGAACAAGACTACGGCATTAATGTCTTTGAATGATGCCCAAAATCTATTCAGTGCTAACGGAATAGCCACAAGCCTGGTAATAGACAAAGAGAACAATGCCCGCCTGAAGTCATTGCAAGCAGCTATTTCAAGTAAGTTGGACGACAGCTACGAAATCATGAACTGGCAAGAAATGATGCCCGAACTGCAACAAACCATTCTGGCCGACAGTATTGGTGGATTGTTGATGGTGGCCATTCTTTATATGATTCTCATCTTCGGAATCTTTGGTACCGTGCTCATGATGACCCAAGAGCGAAAATATGAATTCGGTGTGTTGGTCTCAATAGGTATGAAAAAGGGGAAGTTGATGCTCATGGTGTTTATGGAAACCATTATTTTATCACTGCTGGGGGTACTGGCAGGCGTGCTTCTGGCCTATCCCATCATGTTGTGGAAACACTATGATCCCTTGGTACTACCCGGTACAGAAGCTGAAATGATGGAAACCTTTGGTTTCAGTGCCGAAATCCCCTTTTACATACAGCCTGATCTTCCGTTGGTACACACATCACTTATTTTTTCCATCGCCCTGCTCGTTTCCCTTTACCCTATCGCAATCATCAAAAAACTCAGACCCCTGGAAGCGATGAGGGGCTAAAACAGTACAACAATGAAAACATTACTACGCATAGCATGGAGGAACGTTTGGAGAAACAAGCTCCGTAGCAGTATCGTTATAGCTTCCATAGTTTTGGGCATATGGTCGGGGCTGTTCATCATGGCCATGGCAGCAGGATTGAACGAACAGCGCTTAAAAAGTTCGATTGACTCTTATCTGTCGCACATTCAAGTGCACAATCCGGGTTTTCTTGAAAATTTTGATAAAAAGGATACCATTGTCGACAGCAGATCCATTTTGAACGAAATAGATACCATGAGGCACGTAAAGGCGTACTCTAAACGTCTGGTACTGCAGGGTATGGCATCTACGGCCCATGGCAACTACGGCGTCAAGATCATGGGTATATTTCCCAAAGAAGAAAGAAATGTCACCGACATTTCCCAAAAACTGGTAGAAGGATCCTATTTGTACAAACTAAAGAGAAATCCGATTGTTATCGGTCAGAAACTGGCCGATAAATTAGGGGCAAAGATCAACTCGAAGGTCGTACTCAACTTTCTAGATGCCAGCAATAATACAATATCGACCAGTTTCAGGGTCGAAGGAATCTTCAAAACCGTAAACAGTTCATTTGACGAGAGAAATGTCTTTGTAAAGTATACTGATTTGGCCCCCGGGATCGGCTTGACAGGCAACTATCATGAGATTGCTATTCTGTGCGATGATATAAAGCAAACGGTGCCCGTTAAAAATAGCATCGGTACAGACAACAAAGTGGAAAGCTGGGATGAAATCTCACCAGAATTGGGTTATGCACAAAAGACCATGAGCAATTTCATCTACATCTTTATGGGCATCATTTTACTGGCACTGACTTTTGGGATTGTCAACACCATGCTCATGGCGGTTTTGGAACGCAAGCGCGAACTAGGCATGTTATTGTCAGTTGGCATGGATAGAAGAAAGGTATTCGCCATGATCATTCTAGAAACTTTTTTCTTGGCCCTGATAGCGGCCCCCATTGGAATGCTATTATCAATTTGGGCAATTGAATATTTTGGAATCAACGGCATTGATCTTTCTGCCGTTGGCAAAGGGCTGGAGAGCTTCGGAATGGGATCAAGATTATATACAAAGCTACCATCCGTACTGTATTTGAATATTACGTTGATGACGCTGGTCGTGGCCCTTATCGCGGCAGTGGTGCCGGCAAGAAGGGCTTTGAGATTGAACCCAGCCGAAGCTGTGAAGGCCATTTAATAAAGGTTTGAACCTGAATTATCACTTAAAGAGAAACAAAATGGATGTTATTAAAACAGAAAATCTGAAAAAGGTCTATAACGAGGGCAAGGGAAATGAGGTGCGCGCATTAAACAGTCTGTCATTGACTGTGGGCAAAGGTGAGTTCACAGCTATTGTTGGCCCCTCTGGATCGGGCAAAAGTACCTTGCTCAATATTATCGGTGGTCTAGACAAGCCCGACTCGGGAAATGTATTTGTCGATGAAGTCGACATTATGGCATTGGAAGAAAATGAACGGATCAATTTCAGATTACAGAATATTGGCTTTGTGTTTCAGGCTTACAATTTGATTCCTGTGCTCAACGCCAAAGAGAATATAGGTTTCATTATGCTTTTGCAGCATGAACCACAAGAAACAATCGATGAACGGGTCGAAGAATTGCTTAGATCGGTTGGCTTGGAAAACCAGGCACAAAAGCGCCCCAATGAAATGAGCGGAGGCCAACAACAGCGTATTGCCGTAGCGAGGGCATTGGCATCCCGGCCCAAATTTGTCCTGGCCGATGAACCAACGGCCAATTTAGATTCAAAATCCACATCTGCCCTTTTGGATATCATGGAACAACTTAATGAAAGAGAGGGGATCACCTTCATTTTTTCCACACATGACCAAAGGGTCATTGACCGAGCCCGTCGAGTGGTAACATTGGAAGACGGAAAAATCATAGAAGATATTTTACAATCAAATTGATACCTAAAAGGCACATACTATCTTATGTTTTGATTTTTGCATCGCTGGTTGGGTTGGTGGCACAAGAAAAACAAAGTTGGGCTTCAGACCATTTGGCCCTATCTGGGTACGTTAAATTTTTGAATACGTCAAGTTTCACTTCGTTGGATAGTATCGCCAACGATAACCTGATCCATAACCGAACGAATTTCAAAGTATACGCCAATGATAATATAACATTGGCACTCGAATTGCGCAATAGATTGTTCTGGGGCACCTCGGTCAGGTCAATGCCCGACTTTGCCTCAACTGTAAAGAGCCCCAATCAAGATATAGATCTTGATGCCCTATTGTTCAATGAGCCGGCAATCTTAATGCTTTCGACCATAGACCGCTTGTATGTGGACTATCATAAAGGAAAATGGCAATTGGTCGTAGGTCGTCAGCGCATAAATTGGGGAAAAAACTTGGTTTGGAACCCCAACGATCTTTTCAATGCCTACAATTTTTTAGACTTTGATTATGAAGAACGTCCGGGAGCCGATGCCCTAAGGGCGAAGTATTTTACTTCAGGAAATTCCAGTCTGGAATTTGCGATCAGTTATGCTGACACATGGAAAAATAATACGTTGGCCCTGAAGTATAATTTCAATAAACATCAATACGACTTTCAACTCATAGCGGCCAAGTTTTTGAATGATTTTACGTTGGGAATGGGTTGGGAAGGTGTTATCAAGGATATGGGCTTCAAGGGCGAGCTGAGTTATTTTATACCGAATGACCGCTCTGAAGGGAATAATTCTTTTGTAGGATCCATTTCATTCGATTACTACTTCGTTAACGATATGTCCGTCAATATATCCACACTTTATAATAGCAATGGAACGGGCGATAATGATTTTTTTGGTGGTTCACTGATGGCCAATGCAACCATAGATGCCAAAAACTTAATGCCGAACAAGTGGTCTTTGTTTGGTCAGTTTTCAAAGACTTTTACGCCGGCAATTACAGGATCATTGGCTTCCATCTATGCCGTTGATCTGAACTCAGTCTTCCTGACACCGCAATTTGCCTATAACATTTCCCAAAACTGGGACTTCGATGTTACGGGTCAAATTTTCTATGGAAAACAAGAGAATGAATTTAAAAATTTAGGAAACAGCATATTCCTAAGATTCAGATATAGCTTTTAAAAAATGAAACTATTCTTCAACACTACACATTATGCTGTGCCAGAATGGTGAATTTGTGTTGGGTTGAGCAATGACCGGGGGGCAGATTTAGAGATCCCCCTGGTCATTAAGAAAAGAAATATCAAAAAAATAAGAATAAAAATCATCAGGTATGGAAATGACAATTGAACAAGGTGCAAAGTTGCGAATTGAAAAACGCCCTCCTACCCAGAAAGAGTACCAATCTTTAAGAAGTCAATACAATTGGTATACCCTTGAAAATCAATTTACAAAAGCCGCTTTCGGAAAAGAAGTGTATAGTGTTGTGGTTTTAGATGGCCCCAATGTGATAGGAATGGGAAGGGTTGTGGGTGATGGGGCCATCTATTTTACTATACAGGATATTATAGTTCACCCAAACTACAACAACAAAAGTGTGAGCAGACTGATTATGGGCCAAATTGAAGCCTATTTTGAAACAATAGCCTCACGACACGCCTATATTGGCTTAGTAGCGACAAGTGAAACAAGAGAATTTTATGAAAAATATGGGTTTACAGAACGCAAGACCAAAAATTATGAAATGTTCAAAATCTTAATGCGCTGAAATTAAATGAATGATATTCCCGAATGGTTTTTAGCATTATATCGCTAATGCCATTCAAGAATCAAAGTTTATGGAAAAAGAATTTTAAACCACTTAAAATCAAATGGTTAGAATTGCCAAAACACCTAGCTTACAAGAAACCATAGTCTGGTCATTCGACCATAGGAACACTGTCTTTTTTGAAAGCAGTGTCTGCACTGTCAAGTTTTTCTTCTGACAATGTCAGGTTCTCTCCCCTACTTTGGTTCTCTTCCAAGTCTTTTAGCCTTTTCTCAAACTCTTCTTTGGTGATATAGTCATCTTCAAAAAAAGAATTCTTGAGAATGCTGGACAACGCAAACAAAAAACTGAAAGCTACCGCAAAAATCAAAAGAAAGAGCAACCTTCTCTCTTTCTTATAAGAGGCCTTTTTTGAATCTGTCATTACCGCCTTCTCTTTATTGGTCAGTCTTCGGTTGTTGGATAGATGTTCAAAGAAAGTATCCCACTTTTCCTCCTCCCTGATATAAAGATCGGTAAAACCGCCCTCCTCCATAAAATCTGCTGTACTCGGAGTTGAGGCGAGCATAAATATCTTGGCGCCATTGCCGCTCATGACATCCAACAAGTCAGCATCATAGTCAATGATTTCAGTAACGAGCCCATGAACATATTCAAGGCTATAATTGGGCCGTAAGAACTCATCGTACAGCAACTGTACCTCAAAGTAGTCATCACGATCAGCAGCGTACTCTAAAAACCTATCCTTCAGTTCAGCCTTAAAAAATTCACTCATTTCAAATCGGGGGAGTTAGCTCTTGGCTAATTTAATCGAAATCACCTATTGATTATGACACCATAAAAAAGAAAAAGGATTTTTTTAAGTTTATTGAAGAATTTGATAAACCTTGGCAAAACAATTGAAGGGTTTTGTGAAAAATAGCCTCATCGGCTATTACATATGGCCCAAAAGACCTAAAAAAGGGAGGGGTTGGTACAGTTTTCCCAGGTTAAACGATTTCAGCGCTCAGACCTGCCTGTAATAATTTGGTGCAACGTGGCTTTAGATCGTCATACGCTCCCGTTTTGACCGTGCATTTGCCATTGTAATGTACAATAAGCGAACATTGTTCGGCTTGCTCTGGGGTATGGTCACAAACATCTATCAGGGTACTGATAACATGGTCAAAAGTATTGACATCGTCATTGAAGAGCACGATTTCATTTTGCTTGACCGTTTCTTCATCCAATAATATATCTTCTGATATTTTCTCTTTGGTGCCCATCAGATATGTATTATCATTTCTAAAATACATATTTTGCCGCAACCCAATTATTTCTTTCCAGATTTTTTTTGAAGTTTAACGCATATTCACAGCACTTTTTTGTAATCATCGGCATATCTGTGTTGTAAAATCCACTCATTACCAAGATTCCTTCCGAATCTAAGCACGCTGCATATATCGAAATGTCTTCCAATAAAACATTACGATTGATATTCGCCAATATCACGTCGTACTTTCGGTCTTTCAGAAGGGCAGCATCACCTTCAAAAGCATTGATTCGCTTACAATTGTTTCTTTGAATGTTCTCTTGGGTATTGGTATAGCTCCAAATATCAATGTCGATGGCATCAATGGCCTTGGCCCCTCTTTTTTCGGCCATGATGGCCAAAACACCTGTACCACAGCCCATATCCAAAACTGTTTTGTTCTCTAGGTCAAGTTCCAGCAAAAACGCCAACATCATGTAGGTGGTTTCATGGTGACCCGTGCCAAAACTCATTTTGGGTTCGATGATGATTTCGTACGGTACATTCTTAGACTTATGAAAAGGGGCCCGTACATGGCACGTATCGTTTATGGAAATGGGGTGAAAGTCCTTTTCCCATTCGGCATTCCAGTTTTTTTGGGCAATTTCCCTTTTTGACCAGGTGATTTCAAATTCAGGATTGGAAAATATATAAAGACTCGAAAAGCGCGACGCCTCAAAATCACCTCTAGGTATATAGGCCAAAAGGCCTTGATCCGTTTCTACAAAACTCTCAAAACCTATCCCTGAAAGCTCTGCGACCAGTATATCTGTGGCAGGCTGTAGCGGGTCGACCACAAAATCAAGTTCTAAATACGTTTGGCCTTTTTCCGTTTGGAAGGACATGGCAACTGCTTACTAGCTACATCTAAAAACTAAATGGCCTTGATGATCTCGATAAAATCATCTGCTTTGAGCGACGCTCCGCCGATAAGTCCGCCATCAACATCGGGCTTTGAAAAAATCTCCTCGGCGTTGCTCGGCTTTACACTGCCACCATAGAGAACAGTGACATTTTGTGCCACCGAAGCTCCATATTTTTCATCAATGGTCTTTCTTATGAAAGCGTGCATTTCTTGTGCCTGCTCTGGGGTTGCGGTCTCACCGGTACCTATCGCCCAAACCGGCTCGTAGGCCAAAACGATTTTTTGCCAAGCATTGGCATCGAGATGAAAAAGCGCGTTCTTCAACTGGCCCTCGACCACGGCAAAATGTCTGCCTGCTTGCCGTTCTTGCAACTCTTCGCCAAAACAAAAGATTATCCTCATGTTCTTTGCCATAGCGGTATCTACCTTTTTGGCAAGAAAATCATCGGTTTCTCCAAAAAGGGAGCGCCTTTCAGAATGGCCCAAGATTACCGTGTCGATGCCGATGTCAAGCAACATATCAGCAGCTATTTCACCCGTGAAGGCACCATTTTCCGCAAAATGCATGTTTTGGGCGGCCACCTGAATGACCGAAGACGCTAAATTACTCACGGCTGTGGCCAAGTTCACAAAAGTTGGGGCCACAATAATTTCGGCTTCAGTATCGGGGCGTTTTGCCGATAGTTCGGCCAAGAGGGCTTCCGTTTCCTTTAGGGTCTTGTTCATTTTCCAGTTGCCGGCGACTATTTTACTTCTCATAAGTGTTTTTTTATAATTTGAGTTCTTCGATATCGTTAACATGTACTTTCTGCAAAATGGTGCCCTTGCCCAACACCAATATCCCAGGATTTGACCTTACAATGGTCTTCAAGGCCGTTTCATCGGTAAAGTGGAATTCAAAATTCAAATCATAGCCCTTGATGACCTGTGCTTTCAAATCATCGTTTGAGGCAGACATACCGATTACCGTGTATCCCTTTTCAATAGCTTTGTCGGTCATTATTTTGACCTCTTGAAAGGCTTCAAGCTCGCTCTTCGCAAGGTTGTAGGCAATGACCATCACCAACTTTTCTTCTTCCAGCAATTCAGGTGCGTAATCGACACCTCCTTTCTCAATGGTGAAATCGTGAATCGGTGGTTCGTAGCCTTCTTGAATTTCTGTTGTTTCCACTCCTATAAATTCTCCCTCCACTGAAGGATAATCACCATTGGTCACCACGGTTTTTTCTACCCCATCTACCTTGAACCTCCACGCATATTCGTAAATAGGCTTTGGAGCATCTTCTGGTATGGTCATTCCCTCTTGAATGTTCGCACCTATTTTATAGGGCCTGAAATCAACCGCCGGAAGATGGTTCAATACGTAGTAACAAAACAAGGTGCAGGCCAACAGTGAAAAAGCGATCAATAGCATATTGGCCTTTCGTGGCAAAAACGATTTTATATACTTATCGCCAATGACCAAAATGACTATAAAAATCAGTAAGAGAACATCTTTGCCAAATGATTCCCAAGGTGTCAGTTTTATGGCATCACCAAAGCAACCACAATCGGTCACTTTGTTGAAATAAGCCGAATAGAAGGTCAGAAAGGTAAAAAACACGATCATGGCCAACAGGTTATATACCGTAAGTTTTGGCTTATACCCTATCAAAAGCATCACTCCCAATAGCACCTCGAGAATGACCACAAATATTGAAATCGCCAAAGCATAAGGCTCAAGAAAAGGTAGGTTGAGAACACCTTGGCTAAAATATTCTTCGAGCTTGAATGAAAAACCCAGAGGGTCGTTCAATTTTATGAGACCACTGATGATGAACAGTATGCCCACAAAGATTCTGGAAAAAATGACCAAGTATCTCATGATTCGGCTTCCATTAGGTGAATCAGGGCAAAAATCGCATAGTTTATGATGTCTTGATAATTCGCATCGATGCCCTCACTCACCAATGTTTCACCCTCATTGTCCTCGATTTGCTTGATCCTCAGTAACTTTTGCAAAATCAAATCGGTCAGTGAACTGATGCGCAGCTCACGCCAAGCCTCACCGTAGTCATGGTTCTTGGCCTCCATCAATTTTTTGGTCGTTGCGGCCATTTTATCATATAGCTTCAAGGTTTCAGCAGTATTCAGATCGGGTTGGTCAACAACACCTTTCTCTAATTGTATCAATGCCATCAGAGAATAGTTGACAATGCCGATAAATTCTGAACGCTCATCTTCATCAATCTTGCGAATCTCGTTTTCTTGGAGGCTTCTGATGCGCTGTGCCTTGATAAAAATCTGATCGGTCAACGAAGGCAACCGTAATATGCGCCATGCCGAACCATAGTCTTGACCCTTTTTTTTGAAGAGATCACGGCATTGGCCCATCACTTTATCGTACTGTTCTGAGGTAACCGACATCATATCACCTTAATTTGTGTAATTTTCGTTGACAAAAGGGCTCAAAAACCCTCGCCAAAGATAAACAAACCCGTAAAAGAAGTTACCGAGATGACCATAAACTGTAAAGGCCAACTTATAGACCTTTCCCGACCAAGGGCAATGGGAATTCTCAATCTTACCCCTGATTCTTTTTATGACGTAGGAAAATTTACCACCAACAAAGCTATTCTCTCACAAGTCGAAAAAATGTTGTCTGATGGGGCTACTTTCATCGATGCGGGCGCTTATAGCTCAAGGCCCAATGCTTCGCATGTTTCCGAAAGGGAAGAATTAAAAAGGATTGTCTCAACGGTCGAAGGAATTCTTCGGGAGTTTCCCGAATCACTGGTATCAATCGACACCTTTCGAAGTAAAGTAGCCGCTGAATGCTTGGAAGCCGGGGCGGCCATCATCAACGATATTTCAGCCGGAAGTCTTGATGACAAGATGTTCGATACGGTTGCAAAGTACCAAGTGCCCATGATTTTGATGCATATGAGGGGTAATCCGCAGAACATGCTCAACAATACCCAGTACGACAACTTGGTCAAAGAGGTAATCCATTATTTTTCTCAAAAGATTGCCCTGGCCCGATCAAAAAAGATCAACGATGTCATTATCGATCCGGGATTCGGTTTTTCAAAAACCTTGCAACAAAACTACCGGTTGCTTTCACAAATAGAGTTGTTGCACCATTTAAAAGCCCCTATATTGATAGGGGTAAGCAGAAAGTCAATGGTCTATAAGCTTTTGGAAACGCAACCCCGAGAGGCTCTTAACGGTTCCACTTCTGTGCATACCACAGCACTTTTAAAAGGGGCGCAGATACTACGGGTGCACGATGTGAAAGAAGCGGTCGAATGTATTAAAATCATAAAAGAGATCAAGGCTCAAAACAGTATGTTGCCTTAAACCCATTTTTGTTAATTTTACAAAAACACATCCGCGGTTGGACTTTCTTAATTTTCTAGAATTCAAAATTACCGATGTCATTGACATCTTTCTTGTCGCCGTTCTCCTCTATTATATCTACAAACTGGTCAAAGGTACGGTAGCCATCAACATTTTTATTGGTATAGTGATCGTTTGGGCCCTTTGGAAATTGACCGAACTATTGCAAATGAAAATGATCAGCAGCATGGTTGGCGGTTTTATGAATATCGGTCTAATTGCACTGATCATCGTATTTCAGCAAGAGATCAGAAAGTTTTTGCTATTGATCGGGTCTACCAATTTTGCCAGAAAAAGAGGCTTTATGAGGCACTTCAAGTTCTTAAAGCAAGATGCGCTATCCTTAGAGACCAATGTCGATGCCATTATAGGTGCCTGTAAGAACATGGGCATGAGCAAAACCGGTGCCATTATTGTCATTGAGCGCAGCAATAGTCTTGATTTTGTCAAATCTAGCGGTGACAAAATGAGCATCGAGGTTACCCAACCCATCATTGAAAGTATCTTTTTCAAGAATAGTCCACTGCATGATGGGGCGGCCATTGTACAAGACAACTATATAACGGCCACCCGTGTGATTTTGCCCGTTTCCAATGAGCGCAACATTCCACTTCGTTTTGGCCTACGACATCGGGCAGCTGTCGGCATCACCGAAAAAACGGATGCTATTTGCCTAGTGGTCAGCGAAGAGACCGGACTGATCTCTTATATCAAAAACGGTGAGTTTGTATTATATAAAGGTTTGGATGATTTGACCGAGAAAATCAAAAGAGATTTGGCCTGATGAAGTGTAAAACTTGTGAGAGTTCACTTAGAACAGACTTTAGTTTTTGCCCGACCTGTGGTGGAAAAATCATCCGCAATCGTCTTACGCTGCGCAATATATGGCAAGATTTAAGCTTCCAGGTCTTTAATCTAGACAATACACTTTTCAAAACATTCAAACATCTTTTCTCACGACCAGAGGTGGTGATAAACAGCTTTATTGCCGGAGCCCGTAAAAAATATATGAATCCGGTTAGTTATTTTGCAATTGCCATTACGCTTTCAGGGATTCTGTTTTTCATTTTGCGCAATGTATATCATATAAACCTTACGCAAAACAGTTTCTCAGACTCGAAGACTCCAAATATGGACTTTATATTTGATTATCAGGGACTTTTGTCCTATTTAATCATGCCCATATATGCACTCTTGACATGGATATTATTTCTGGACCTGAAAAAATTAAACTATACCGAACATTTGGTGGCCAACGCGTATATAACGGCCCAAGTCTCATTTGTTCAAGTATTGGCTTGCTTACCTCTTTTCGGGCTTTTCGATATTAGATACGACCTATTTAATTGGCTCTTTTTACTTATCTCCGTTGCTTATCAGTTTTTTGTGTTTAAAAAGATTCACCAAATTGGTATTGGAAGCATTGTTTTAAGGGCAATAGGGTATTTATTCATGGTATTGATCGTAATGCTTACCGTTGGTGTCTTGATAGGTATTCTTGCTATCTTGACAGGAAAGATCGATATCAAAGATTTTGCGCCAAAATAGTACTAAGCCACCTCTTCGACCATAAACTGGGCTTCGTACAGGTCGCGGTAATAGCCCCCTCTTTTGAGCAGTTCTTTGTGGGTACCCATTTCGACGATCTTGCCAGCATCCATCACCAAGATCTTATCGGCCCTTTTGATGGTCGCCAGTCTATGGGCAATGATGATACTGGTGCGGCCTTGGGTAATTCTGTCAGTGGCCTGTTGTATCAGTTGTTCTGAATACGTATCAACTGAGGAAGTGGCCTCATCGAGTACCAAAATACTCGGATTACTGACATAGGCCCTCAAAAAGGCTATCAACTGTCGTTGGCCACTTGAAAGCATCGTGCCCCTTTCCTTGACATTGTATTCATATCCACCCGGAAGGCTCGAAACAAATTCATGCACCCCAATTTGCTTAGCGGCATCTTCGATCTGGGCCAAACTTATTGAATCGTCCCTAAGCGAAATATTGTTGGCAATGGTATCGGCAAAAAGAAATACATCTTGTAACACCACAGCAATATTAGAGCGCAACGCTTTCAATGAATATTCACGTAGATCGACTCCATCGACCAATATGGCACCGGCGTTTATTTCATAAAAACGGTTGAGCAGGTTGATAATGGTCGATTTGCCGGCACCAGTGGCACCAACAATGGCCACGGTCTCCCCAGCTTTTGCCTCAAAGGAAACCCCATGCAGTACTTCTTCATTCTCCACATATCCAAAACGCACCTCAGAAAAGGTAATATTGCCAAGTACCTTTTCAATTTCATAACTGCCGGTATCGGCGATATGACTCTGGGTATCCAAAATCTTAAAGACACGATTGGCGGCCACCATACCCATTTGAAGGGTATTAAACTTATCTGCGATCTGCCGAAGTGGTCTGAAAAGCATGCTTGAAAGCAAAATGAACGAAAAGATGGTGCCATATTCTTCTGCCGAGACATTTGATACATTTTGCAATCCTCCGAACCAAACAATGAGTCCGACCGTAATGGAAGAGACAATCTCAGCCACTGGAAAGAATATCGAATTGTACCAAACCGTTTTCAGCCATGCGTTTTGGTGTTTTTCATTTATCGCCCTGAATTTTTCCTTTTCAATCTTTTCACGGTTGAACAAATGCACGATTTTCATACCTGCCAAACGCTCTTGGACGAATGAGTTAAGATTGGCCACTTGGGCGCGCACCTCTATAAAGGCTACTTTCATGGCCTGTTGAAAAAGACGGGTAGCGTACAAGATAACGGGCAATACCCCAAAAACGATAAGGGCAAGTTTCCAGTTCATGATCAACATAATGGCCGCGACCACGAACATCTTCAATAAATCGGCCACGATCACAAAAAAACCTTGGCTGAAAATCTCACCGATACGCTGCATATCAGCCACCGCCCGTGTGACCAAAACTCCGATCGATGAGGTGTCGAAATACCCCATCTTGAATTTCGTCATATGTGCAAAGAGCCTGATACGAATATCTTTTATGACCGATTCACCCAACCAATTTGCATAATAATTGAACAGCAATTGGCAAACCACTTCACCTACCAGTACACCCAGCATGGCCATGATCAAAAACTGCAACCGTTCCAAATCTTTGTCAGTGATGGCGGTATCAACAATATCTCCAACAATGATGGGGGTCAACACGGCAAAAGCAGACAACAAAATAGCCACCAACGCCACTCCGACAAATGTCAACCGGTAGGGTTTGGTATGCTGAAACACCCTTTTGAAGAGTCTAAAATCAAAGGCTTTGCCCAATTCAGCTTCCACACTCATAAGTAAATGGTTTCTGGGTATGTTATCTTGGTCAAATATAAACCTTTTGCTGGCACCGATACACCTGCTTTTCCACGGTCTCTGCTTTCAATTATGGGCCTTATGCCCTCAGGTTCCATTCTACCCATGCCTACTTCCAGCAAAGTACCCACAATGGCACGTACCATGTTTCGCAAAAATCTATCGGCCGTAATGGTAAATACGGGTTTTTCTTCCCTTTTTTCCCAAAAGGCCTGCTTTATCTGGCATATGAAGGTTTTCACATCGGTGTTCGATTTTGAAAAACACTCGAAATCATCATACTCCATCATAATAGATGCCGCTTTGTTCATGTCATCGAGGTTCAATGGAGACCAAACAAAATGGGCCGTATCTTTATAGAAGGGATTTTTTTTCTGGACTATCCAATACTCGTAGGTTCGTTCTTTTGCATCGAAACGGGCATGGGCCTCTTCGGTCACTTGAAAAATTTCACCAACAGCAATATCGTCTGGCAAGAAACTGTTCAGACGCTGCACCAATTCTTCCGCTTTCAGTGTTGTGTTCACATCAAAATGGGCAAACATCTCTTTGGCATGTACCCCCGTATCGGTACGCCCAGCCCCAATAACCGAAATCTCTTGCCGCGACAAGGTACAAAGTGCCCGTTCAAGCACTTGCTGAACGGTTATGGCATTGGGTTGGTTTTGCCAGCCATGATAGGCTTTTCCGAAGTAGGCGAAACGGATGAAATATCTCAAACGAAACGTTTATTTTTAGCGGCTTAAAGATACTTCAAACCCGAGCAAGCATGACAGAAACCCTTTTTTTTAGCATATTTTTAGCGTTATGACAAAGATTTTGCTGCTCTCTGATACGCATGGTCACATCGATGAGGCCATTCTGAAGTATGCGAAACAGGCCGATGAAATATGGCATGCAGGTGATATCGGCGATTTGTCGGTTACCGACAAGTTAAAACAATTGAAACCAGTGCGCGGTGTTTTTGGTAACATCGACAATCATGTCATCCAGAAAGAATTTCCTGAGCACAACCGGTTTTTCTGTGAAAAGGTAGCGGTATGGATCACACACATTGGGGGGTATCCAGGAAATTACAACATGAGGGTCAGGGAAGATATCAGAAAGAACCCACCAAGGTTATTTATATCTGGGCATTCACATATATTAAAAGTGATGAACGACAAAAAATTGGGACTGTTACACATGAATCCGGGTGCTTGTGGCAGGCAAGGTTTTCACAAAATACGCACCATGTTACGGTTTGTGATCGATGGCGAAAGTATAACGGATCTTGAAGTTATCGAGCTCGGAAAAAGATAATATGCGAATACTTATTCTTCTATAAGAAAAAATCAAAAAATCTTATTGTCCACTTCGACCACACCGATCCTCTTCCAAATTCTAAGAGTGGGCAAACTTTAGGCCATAACACAAAAAAATCCCGATGGTTACCATCGGGATTTTCGCACTAATACTACTAAGATGTTAGGTTCAACGCAATCGATCGACAGATTTTACAAGATCTTCATCCTTTTTGATGGCCCTGTTCGCCAAGACCAGAAAAACGATAGAAAATACAGGAATCAGCATCCCAATACCCTTCTCAGAAATGGTGTTTTCTCCGGATAAGTTTAGTGATCGGTAAACGAAAAATCCTAGTAAAAAAAGGTTCAATATGATGTTCAATCTGTTCACCACAAATTGATTTTGTCTTTTTTTGTACATGAAAATTGCCAAAACCGCCAATAATGCCGAAGCATAAAAGGCCATACCCATAAAAATATCGTCGCGTACAAATATGGTCTTGCCGTCGGCATCGACCCAAAGGCTCAGAAAAAAAGAAGCGACCCCGCCTAAAAGGGCCACCATCAACATGTATAACGTCTGAACTCTTTGAATCATTGTTCAATCAAATTACAGACCGCAAAAATAAATGTCTTTTTATCCATTTAAAAATTTTTGTCCATAATGTTGGTGCAAAATCATCAGGTAAAAGAAGGTGATCAAAGCAGTGTGCATAGGTGCATTTGCTCAAAAACATGTATTGTTCAAAAATAATTCGTATTATTGTACCGTTATTGACTTGTATACTTACCCAGGGAATACTTTCCCACCGTAATACCCAAATAACAACTACTTCATAATTCAATTACGAAATAAAGTCTAATATATTCATTGATTAATGTTTGAGATTTCCGATCTAAAGGCAAAAAAGCTTCCTGAACTGCAGGAAATTGCCAAAGAATTGAACGTACCCAAGTTCAAGACCATGAAAAAGCTTGATCTCGTCTATCAAATTTTAGATGTTCAGGCCTCCAACCCAAAAGCGGTAAAAGAATCAGTAGTGGCAGAAGAGAAAAGAGAGCCACGAAAGCGCCAGCAGAGAACTGCTGAGCAGAGCCCAAAAAAAGCTGAAAAGACAGAAAAGGACGATGCTACCAACGAGGGTGATCAAAAGGTTCAAAGACATAAAAAAGACCATCGACAAAATGGCCATCAAAAGAACCAAAGCAGAAAAAGCGGTCACACACACCATCGCAATGGCCAAGACAAAAAGAACAGCAATTTTGATAAAGATCTAAAAAACCGATATAAAGAGCCCGAATTTGAATTTGATAGCATCATTCAAAGTGAGGGTGTACTTGACATCATGCAAGATGGTTATGGTTTTTTGAGATCCTCTGACTACAACTACCTTTCATCGCCCGATGATATTTATGTCTCACAATCCCAAATTCGACTATTTGGCCTTAAGACCGGTGATACGGTTCTAGGAAATGTTCGGCCACCAAAAGAAGGTGAAAAGTACTTTCCACTGATTAAAGTGAACAAAATCAATGGGTTGGATCCCCAAGTTGTTCGTGACAGGGTCTCTTTCGAGCATTTGACACCACTTTTCCCAAGGGAAAAATTCAATATAGCCGAAAGACAAAGTACGATTTCGACCCGTATTATGGACCTTTTCTCACCTATTGGAAAAGGACAACGGGGCATGATTGTATCGCAGCCCAAAACGGGAAAGACGATGTTGTTGAAAGATATTGCGAACGCTATTGCGGCAAACCACCCCGAGGTATATCAAATTATTCTGTTGATCGATGAACGCCCAGAAGAGGTGACCGATATGCAGCGAAATGTACGTGGTGAAGTGGTAGCCTCTACTTTTGACAAAGAGGCGACCGAGCATGTGCGTGTGGCGAATATTGTGATCGAAAAGGCAAAAAGATTGGTCGAATGCGGCCATGATGTGGTCATTCTATTAGACTCCATCACACGTTTGGCAAGAGCTTACAATACGGTTCAGCCTGCATCTGGTAAAGTATTGAGTGGTGGTGTGGATGCAAACGCTTTGCACAAACCAAAGCGTTTCTTTGGTGCGGCGAGAAATATTGAAAATGGCGGTTCATTGTCGATCATTGCCACAGCGTTGACCGAGACCGGCTCAAAAATGGATGAGGTTATCTTTGAAGAATTCAAGGGTACGGGCAATATGGAACTGCAACTCGACCGTCGTATCAGTAACCGTAGAATTTTCCCCGCCATCGACCTGATTTCTTCATCTACAAGACGTGACGACCTGTTACTCGACGAAAATACCATTCAGCGTATGTGGATCATGAGAAAATATTTGGCTGACATGAACCCTGTTGAGGCAATGGAGTTTATGGAACAACGTATCAAACAGACCAAAAACAACGAAGAGTTTCTATTGACCATGAATGAATAAAACATAACAATCTATACAATTTTGAACCCCAACTATACTCTAGTTGGGGTTTCTTCTTCATCATATAGGCATAAAAACCATATCTTTAAGGAGGTTTCTTTTAACTAAAATCTAAAAATCAACAACCATGAAACACTCCAAACAACTACTTATCGGGCTTTTTGCCGTTTTGTTGCTATCAGCCATTTCTTGCAAGGACAAAGAGAGGGAAAACAATGACGAAAAGCCTAGGGAAGAAGAACCCAAGACCCAAGAAGTTGAGGCCCCTGACGGAATCATTTCGATAGATAGCGCCAAGTCTATTTACGACAATTATACCGAAAACCGGGCCGGCATCATCAAAGAGTATGAGCACAGAACCCGTCAGAGTCCAGATTTCGAAGTGGCCCGATTTGTAGATTTCGATTACGCAACCATTAAACAGTATATCGCCTTTGTTGACCAAGAAGCCGAAAAGGCAGGGGTTGAAAAAGTGACCAAGCTCCGCATTTATTTCGCCAATTACCCCGACAAGGAACTGTTTGATGGCAAAAAAGTGGTACACCCAAAGCAGAACACTGTTTTTTTGGTGCCGACTTTGCATGAAGATGGACAGAACTATGGTTTTTTCATCGGGCCTGATGGCAAAGTCGAGCTTATCAAAAATGCGGTTGGAGCAAAAGCTCAGGGTATGGGCGATGCTTCTGAACCGACCACAAAATCATATGCAGGTTTCGCTCCGAGTTTTTCGGCATCGCCGATCATGTTCCAAGGAGGTCAAAGTTTTAATTTAAATAGTGGACACGGTGGTCCTCCTCCTACAGGAGATTATTAGTAAAATGTCTCAAGAATGGGTTGATTTTTTTAAGGAAAATTACTTTTTGGCCATTTACGGAGTATCTTTTATACTCTCCATTGGCACCTACAAGAAGTACTTTGATACTGCGCTCAGATATTTTCCGATAATCATTGCGTATACCTTCTTCAACGAATTGTTGGGGTATTTTATCCGATATAAGGAAACATTCGCATTCTTTTCGGAAGAGCAGTTCGCCAACGATATCATTTACAATATTTATTATGTGATATTCTTTGGGTATTTCTTCTTTGTCTATTGGAACTTGGTTGCCGACAAAAAATTTAAACGGTGGATTCGTTGGTTGGCCTATATTGCCCTCTTGACTTTCATTATAAACTCATTCTTTTACAATCCCCTGACCACTAGCCTTTTTTATGCCATATCAATTGCCTCGTGGTTTTTGATTTCCTGTATCATCATTTATCTCTATAATCTGCCCAACTGGAAATGGAATCGGGATAAATACAACCTTATGACTTGGATATCCATAGGGCTGGTGGTTTTTTTCTTTCTGTTCCCGATCCTCTACCTGATCGGCTTTTTAAAATTTGAAATTTGGCAGCAATATCGTCTAAGAACTGTTCTGAGGTTATTGATTATCGTCATGTACGGCTTTTTCTGTATCGGTTTTGTAATAAGTCGAAGAAGAGCATTTAGGTAAGGTCAGCAACGTGAAAGAAATCTTTATTGACAACTTCTTTTTCTCTTTTTACATAATCACTTGGTTGATTTCTGTCATAACCTATAAAAAGTATTTTGACACACCCCTGAAGTTCTTTCCCATATATATAGCCTATGTGATTTTCACTGAGCTATTGGGCTATTTCATCATGAATTATGAAGAGTTCAGCTTTTTTTCCGAACAAAAATATTCATGGCACAATATTGTCATCTACAATATTTACCAAATCATCATGCTATGTTTTTTTTATTGGGTCTACTTCACCCTTCTGCGCAATGCCAAGCATAAAAAATATATGGCAATTGTCGTTACCATAACGGCCCTTGCCTACCTTATCAATCTGTTCTTTGAGAATCCGCTGCATTCCAGTCTTTATTATGCAGACTTTGTTGGATCTTACTCATTGGTCTTTTGCATTGTGCTTTACTATAAGGAAAAGATGAATGAGGGAAAACCTTCAACATTGAAAGAGAATCTCATGTTTTGGGTCAGTTTGGGGCTTTTAATATTCCATATTTTTGCCCCCATTTTGTTCTTCGTAGGATATCAAGATTTTGAAATGTGGAACAAATACCACTTTAGGAAAGTAATATGGGTGCTCGTCTCATTAATGTACACCCTTTTCAGTATCGGACTGATCATAAGTAAAAGAAAAGCCTTCCGGTAACAAAAAAAGCCCCATAAGTGTGGGGCTTTTATATTTTTTAGTGAACAAATTACATCGCTGCCACCTTTTTCATCAGCTTGCTCTTTAAATTGGATGCTTTGTTGGAATGGATAATATTTCGCTTTGCCAGCTTATCTATCATCCCGACAACGGTTGGAAGCATTTTCTGGGCTTCTTTTTTGTTCTCTTCATTGCGCAATTTTTTGATGGCATTTCGCACGGTTTTGTGCTGATACCTATTGCGAAGACGTACGGCCTCGTTTCTTCTGATTCTCTTTAATGCTGACTTATGATTTGCCATTTTTCTAATTAAAAGTTAATACGTTATGAGCCATGAGCAACACTCAAAAACCCTTAACTGCATTCTGTACTATAAATTGTAGCCCGTAGGGGAATCGAACCCCTGTTACCAGGATGAAAACCTGGCGTCCTAACCCCTAGACGAACGGGCCATTGTTTAAATCCAGCAGTCGGAAACATGAAGTATGAATTTAAAAATTCATCATTCTACATTCTCAATTCTGCATTTTTTAGTAGCCCGTAGGGGAATCGAACCCCTGTTACCAGGATGAAAACCTGGCGTCCTAACCCCTAGACGAACGGGCCATGTTACTTCAAAGAACAAACCCAAAAGAAAATGGAACCATTTACCTTTCAGGCGGGTGCAAAAATACAACTATTTTTAAGTATTGCAACAGGCTATCACCACTTTTTTAATAGGCCTTGGCAAATAGCACACGGTAGGGTGATGGCTGTCCGGTAACCATACATTTACCTTCATCTTCACCAACATTCAATGGAATACATCTTATCGTTGCCTTGGTTTCATCCTTTATTTTTTCTTCGGTCTCCGTGGTACCGTCCCAGTGGGCTGAGATGAAACCTCCTTTTTCTTCCAAAACGGTCTTGAACTCCTCATAGGTATCAACCTCGCTTATATGGTTCTTTTGGTGCTGCAAGGCCTTATCATATATATGCTGTTGAATATCTTTCAACAGCTGTTCGATATGTGCCACTATGTTTTCGGCTGCAACAGACTCTTTTTGCAAGGTGTCTCTTCTGGCGACTTCAAACGTACCGCTTTCAAGGTCGCGTTGGCCTACGGCCAATCGAACGGGCACACCCTTCAGTTCATACTCGTTGAATTTGAATCCCGGTTTATGGGTATCACGATCATCATATTTTACCGTAATTCCCTTTGCCCGTAGTTCCCTTACCAAAGGTTCTACTTTTTTAGAGATGGCATCCAGCTGTTCCATGCCCTTGTAAATGGGTACAATGACCACTTGAATGGGAGCGAGTTTAGGGGGCAATACCAAACCATTGTCATCACTGTGGGTCATGATCAATGCGCCCATTAAACGTGTTGAGACGCCCCAAGAGGTGGCCCAAACATAATCTTGCTTGCCTTCTTTCGTGGCGAATTTGACATCAAAGGCCTTGGCAAAGTTTTGACCCAAAAAGTGGGAGGTGCCCGCCTGTAAAGCCTTGCCATCTTGCATCAATGCCTCGATACAATAGGTTTCTTCAGCACCGGCAAAACGTTCGCTCTCTGTTTTCGTGCCTTTGATGACCGGCATGGCCATATGGTTTTCAGCAAAATCGGCATAGACATGCAATATCTTCTCGGCTTCTTCCAGGGCTTCCTTTTCTGTGGCATGGGCCGTATGGCCTTCTTGCCATAAAAATTCGGCGGTACGGAGAAAAAGTCGGGTACGCATCTCCCAACGCACCACATTGGCCCATTGGTTGATCAACAAAGGTAAATCTCGGTATGATTGAATCCAGCGGCGATAGGTATCCCAAATAATGGTCTCTGAAGTGGGCCGTACAATAAGTTCCTCTTCCAATTTGGCTTCATCATCGACAATGATTCCGCTACCATCGTCGGCATTCTTGAGCCTGTAATGGGTGACCACTGCGCATTCTTTTGCAAAACCTTCAACATGACTGGCCTCTTTGCTCAAGTATGATTTCGGGATAAAGAGTGGAAAATAGGCATTCTCATGTCCGGTATCTTTGAACATTTTATCAAGACCGGCCTGCATTTTCTCCCAAATGGCAAATCCATAAGGTTTAATGACCATACAGCCCCTGACTCCAGAATTCTCTGCTAAATCTGCTTTGATTACAAGTTCATTGTACCATTTGGAATAATCCTCGGCACGACTCGTCAAATTTTTACCCATCTAGTGTACTTTGGCACAAAACTTGTGACATTATTAACGAAAATAGAACGGTAAAACTAACTATTTTTAGTATGTTCAACAATAAAATTTGATAGGATGAGCCTTACTTTACCCCGCCAAAGATTTCAACTTGCAGCCACTATGACAATGGCTGCCATATTTCTAGTGTCTTGTGGTTCATACCAGCAGGCTTCGTACTATGAAGATGATGGTATCTATGCCGATAGCCGTCGCGTGGTACGCGTAGAGAAAAAATCTGCTGAGGCCGTAGCGTTAGAGGATCAAGAAAGCAATCAATACGGTGAATACTTTGGGCAAAAAGCAGACCTATATGGCCAGATATTGGACAGTGAAATCTTCACTGATGTCGATAGCTATTATAGTGGCGTTGAAAACGATAGCCTTCAAATTGGTGAGCAAACCGATTATTTTGCCGATAATAACAATTATGTCGGCAATCCTGGATGGGGCGACAATCCAACAAACCTTACCATAAATGTCTATGACAATTGGGGCTGGGGTCTGGGCTGGAACGACCCTTGGCTATGGAACGCAGGCTTTGGTTGGGGCTGGGGCTGGAACAACTGGGGTTGGGGCTGGAACCGACCTTGGGGCTGGAACGCAGGCTTTGGCTGGGGCTGGGGCTGGAACAACTGGGGCTGGAACGCAGGCTTTGGCTGGGGCTGGAACAACTGGGGTTGGGGCTGGAACCGACCTTGGGGCTGGGGCGGCTATTATAACAACAATTTTGCCTTCAATCGAAGTAGAAGAGGGTACCTCAACAACAGGGTTGCCTCCAATTCACTTCGTGGAAGATCAAATTTGAGAAGTAACCGAGCAGTATCCAACTCACAATATGCCTCACGAGGGCGTTCAAACAGAACGGTGGGAACTGCACGAAGTGCCAGAACATATAATGGTAGAACAACAGCACGACGAACAGTAAGTGCTGACGCCATAGCACGAAACAGAAACTATCGTACCAGTAGAAGTACTCGCTCAGTACCAAGATATAGTGGTATCACGCGCAGTAACCAGCGATATGGAAGTTCTACGGCAAGAAGCGGCAACTATCGAAGTTCTTCTTCAAATAGAAGTTCAACATACCGATCATCGGGAAGAAGCACCAGAAGCTATCAATCTTCAGGTCGTTCGGCACCCAGAAGCAGCGGATATAGAAGTTCAAGTAGAAGTTCGAGAAGCTCTGGTAGCTTTGGACGCTCATCGGGAGGCAGAAGCAGTAGCGGATACCGGGGCAGTTCGGGTAGAAGCTCCCGTAGTTCAGGTAGTTATAGAAGTTCGGGCGGTAGCCGTTCTTCAGCAGGTAGAAGCTCATCTGGTCGTAGCGGCGGAAGAAGAAACCGCTAATCCATTAACATTATAGAAACTAAATCTTCAAAAAATGAGAACAGTTTTTGCTTTCATCATGGTATTGTCATGCACCGCTATAAGTGCCCAAAACATCAATGATGTATTGCGTTACAGCACAGAAAATACACAGGGTACAGCAAGATTTCAGGCAATGGGCGGAGCTTTCGGGGCCTTAGGAGGTGATTTGTCTTCATTGAACGTGAACCCAGCAGGATCGGCAGTGTTCAATTACAGTCAGTTCACGATCTCGGGATCTAATTACAATCGTGACAATGAAGCTTTTTTCGGAAACCGAACCCGTACCACCGACATCAATTCATTGGAACTTAATCAAGCAGGTGGAGCTTTTGTCTTCAAATCGTCTGATAGCCCATGGAAAAAACTATCATTGGCATTCAACTATGATCTTGTACAAAATTTCGATAATGAATTCTTTGCCTCAGGAAGCACTTTGCAGGGCATTGACAATTATTTCTTGAGTTTTGCCCAAGGGCAAACCTTAGGCCCACTTAGGGTACAGCAAGGAGAATTTATTGAAGATGCTTATTTAGACATCGGTTCGAGTCTGGGTTTTGGGGCCCAACAAGCGTTTCTAGGCTTTCAATCGGGCCTGATAGAGCCCGAAACGGATGATGACGCCAATACCGCCTATTTTCCTTTGGCGGAGTATAGCAATCTTGAGCAAAGCTATTTTCAGCGTACTACGGGCTACAACAGCAAGTTTACGGTAAATTTTGCGGGCCAGTACCAAGAAAATCTATACATCGGGGCTTCCCTGAACTTTCATGCCGTTTTATATGAACAATTGACCCAATTCGATGAAACCGGTTACGATGCTGATTCTGAGATACAGTCCACTTCATTTGACAATTTATTGAGAACTGAGGGCGATGGATTTTCGTTCAGCTTGGGTGCCATTGCGCGTTTGAACGATAACATTAGAGTGGGCGGTAGCTACCAATCACCTACATGGTATCGCCTCACTGATGATGTTTCACAGAGTATTCGAACAGATTCACCTGTGGCAAATCCTGATTTACAGTTCATCGATTTTAATTTGGTCAACCTGTTTCCTGAATACCGTATCAAAACCCCTTCTAAACTAACAGGAAGTGCTGCTATTGTTTTTGGAAAAGATGGGCTGTTGAGTTTTGATTATAGCTATCAAGATATGTCTGAAGCTGAGCTAAGGCCTACCTCTGACCCCAACTTTTCAAACGAGAACGAATTTATCGCAAGTCAGTTGGGGGTAGTCAATTCATATCGAATTGGAGGCGAATACCGAATCGAAAGGGTCAGCTTGAGGGGTGGCTATCGGTATGAAAGCAGTCCGTTCGAAGATGACCAAGGAGCTGATTTAAATGGTTATTCTGGCGGTATCGGTTATGATTTTGGGGGCAGTCGGTTAGATGTTGCCCTGAGCCGTACCGAACGCGAAACAAGTGAGCAGTTTTTTGATGCCGGACTTGACAATGCCGCATTGGTCAACCGAATCAATACCAATGTAACACTTTCGTTCACGATGAAATTCTAAAAAAGAAAATCGTAAGAAATACGAGGGACGGTCTTAAAACCGTCCTTTTTTTATCTTACCAATGAGAAATGCCTTCGTACAGAACGGGCAACCAAAACACCCTGATCATCACGGTCGTAATCTAATCTGAACCAATAATCAGATGACGGCATCGGGCGGCCGTTAAAGGTACCGTCCCACCCTAAAGTTGTAGCGTCCAACTCTTTTAATAGCTTCCCGAAACGATCAAATATGAATATACTGGGATCTGTCAATTGGTCAATGCCAAGCACTTGCCAATTATCATGAATGCCATCGCCATTGGGTGTAAAGAATTTTGGATATCCGACAACCAAAAATTCGATAGGTTCTGTTGTACCGCAGCCGTTCTTATCATTGATGACGATCGAATTCAATCCAGGAGGCACATCCCTGAACACGGGGTCATCTTGAAAATCTCCGCCATTCAGTGAGTATTCATAGTCTCCATCACCTGAAACCTGAAATTCGACATTGTATGGGTCTGTCTGATTGCTGTTGACCAAATCATCAATGACCATGATACCGTTAACGGGGTCGAGTTGGGGAACTCCATAAAAAGTAATCTGTATTTGGTCAGAAATAGACTGGCCAAAACTATTGGTAATGGTCACCGCATATAATCCTGAATTCGGACTTGTGACCACCAATTCTGCACCGAAGGGTCCAGTACCTGCACCGGGCAATGGCTCTAGTATTCCATCACCGTCTGAATCGACCGACCAATCGACTTGGGCAAGATCAGAGCCAAATTCTGTGTTCAAGGCACTCAATACAATATCTGGATCGCCCTCACAAGCAATGATATCCAATCCTAAAAATTCGTCCCGAAGAGTACAATCTAAAGCGGTGTCTTGATCGGCATCTACAGAACTTCCTGTAAAGGTCAAAGAAAAGGGTTCGGGATTGCCGTCAAAATTCGTGTTGAAATTGTTGATGAGCAAGTAATAAATCTCACCAGCGATCACGTTGAGCCATTCGTCATAGGTATTCTGGCTGCCCCTCACAAAAGGGGCGCCCACCTGCCCATTTTCGGGGTTCACCCCAACACCCGTAAACGAAGTGGTGTTCACCTCATAATTACAGCGAATGGGCTGGGCAGAGCCGTCACTGATACTACCACAAAAGTTTTGACCACTGGTCTGGTCAAAAGGGCCATAGAGGGCAAAATCCCACTCAGCCGTATCCGTTAGGGCCTCAATATCAAAACCTATTTGCCCATCGGTACCAGCACGAAAAACGTACCATGAGGTATTGTTCTCGATATTTGCCGAACTGATGCTTCCTTTTTCCAAACATCCCGATTGTCTTATGACATCGGGATCGAAATCATCAATGTCTCCTCCCCCATCAACAGAAGGCATAATGGGCATTCCATCGGCACAAACCGGAATGGCGCTACGACAATCAGCCGAATTTGCCGTCTGGGATTGCACTTGAAAAATCCACAAAAAAAGACTGCATAACGTGATAAATAGTGTTCGCATGGTGGTATGGGGCTATTTTTTCTACCTTGCTTATAGCTAGTATAACTGACCAAATGCCCCATTTAGTATGTTTTCATCGAAAAAAACGGCAGTAAATCGATGAAGTGCAGACTATCTGCGCAATGAAAAGTGTGTTTGAATGTATTTGGCGTAGGTTCGATTGCCCGAATCATCGATGTATGACAACTTGAACCAATAATCGGTCGCGGGCAATGGGGCGCCATTGTATTGACCGTCCCATTCAAAATTGTTGACATCAAGTTGTTTGAGCAATTTGCCATATCTATCATAAATGGTCACAATAGGACTGTTCAGGCTTGAAAGCCCTTCAATTTGCCAGTTTTCGTTGAGACCATCGCCATTGGGTGAAAAATGGTTCGAAAAACCCACTACCACAATATTTTCACTCAGTTCTCCACACCCAAATCGATCGCGAACGGTCAATGTATGGGTACCGGGCAGCACACTGGTAAATATATTGCTGTCTTGAAACGGGTCATCATTCAATTGAAACTCAAAATAATCGGCATTTATATTATCCAAAACAATCTCAACTGTATTATTGGCCCTTAAATCATCAATCTCTATACTTGAAATTTGCGGGGTCTCAGAAATATTGACATTTACGGTTCTGGTACTTGAACAATCTACCCCATTTGCAGAATTCGTCACGGTTACACTATATGAGTCAGCTGCGCTTACCTGTATGGACGATGTGGTCTCACCTGTACTCCATTCATAATCATACAGTGGATTGGGCATCATCTCGCCAATGGTCACCAATGGATTGTTCTCACATATTGGCACTTCATCGTCAAAGGTCAAATTGGGCGTTTCCAAAGCATTCAGCTCAAATGATTGCGATACATCAGAACAGTTTGGGTTCTCAATAGCATACGTTCGCACATAAATCGTCTCGCTACCCGGTAGCTTTGAGTACTGTTTTGTCAATGCATTTATACCGTTCAAAGCATCTGACTGTGAAGCATGGTAGCTTACCTGAAAGCTATTGGGGTCTTGCACGCCCAAGGCCTCTGTGTCTTTGGCTTCTAAATCAAAGACCATTTCCTCAGAGTGGCAAATCGTTTCATCGGTTACGGGGCCGGTAATCGGAATTTCAGAATAGGCTACCTGTACATCGCTCACCAAAGTACCGCTTGAAGTGGCCACCTCAACACGATAAATGGCATCAGCTGTAGCGTTCAACGTTGCGTTGGTTTCACCAGAAATAAGTTGAAATCCAGTACCTGTATCACTATACCACCTGTAATTCAAAGCGCCAGAAGTGGTGGCATCAAGAATAACGGGATCACCTTGACAGGCGGCGATCGGCGGCCCCAAAAGATTGCTCACGATTGAGCAATCAAGTGCGTCGTAAGGGTTGGTTACAAAAATCTCTCCTGAGAACTGAATGGAAAAGCCTGAGTTTGAATTGCTAAAATTATTGATGAGCAAGTAATAATCTTCACCGGGATTCACGTTCAACCAATCTTCATAAAGCACTGAACCGCTATCACCAGAGGGGTCAACCCCTACTCCAGTATAATTTTTTTGGTCACTGTTATCAAAAAAATTACAGCGAATGGGCTCACCAAGATCATTGCAATCAGAAGCACGGTAAAGGGCAAAATCCCAGTCTTCCGTACTATCGTGGCCAATATTGAATCCAAGTTGGCCAGAAGCACCCGTACGAAAGCGGTACCAAGCCGAATTCGATTCAATGGCCCCTGTTTGGGTGGCCTCGAGACAGCCACTTGTCGTTCGGCCATCAAAATCATCATTACCGTAACCGTCGGTACCTCCGTTCACTGGGGTGTTGTTGCAAATGGGTACTGCATCACCACAATCTGCAGAAATCTGGGCATGACCTACAAAGCCCATCAGCAAAATGATGAAAAGCAAAACAAACCTAGCCATAAGTAGCTGTTAATTCGGAGATTATAAATTTATGGCCTTTATATGCTTAACAATAATTTATGTTGTCAAACCTCTGAAATTCGATGTCATTAGCCCATTAATGTCTATCTTTGCTTCCTTTGTGCCAGCAATATGAAAGTACACGAAACTTTGGAAGAACAATTTGACCATATTGGCGATGACCACTTGGGATCGTCAGAGGAAACCCCCATGCGAAAAGATGCCTTCGTACTCGATGACGATGAAAAAATCGAGCGAATCGAAAAGAATGTGCGTGAAATTATGTTGACCCTGGGTTTAGATCTCGATGATGATAGTTTGAACGGAACACCGGGCAGGGTTGCCAAAATGTACGTAAAGGAAATTTTTGCAGGGCTACATCCAAAAAGAAGACCAAAATCATCAACTTTCAAGAACAAATACAAATACGGCGAGATGTTGGTTGAAAAGAACATTACCGTTTATTCAACCTGTGAACACCATTTATTGCCCATCGTCGGCAGGGCCCATATTGCCTACATTTCAAACGGTACAGTGGTCGGACTGTCAAAGATGAACCGTATCGTTGATTATTTCGCCAAAAGGCCTCAAGTACAAGAACGCATGAACATACAGATTGTCAAAGAGTTGCAAAACGTACTGGGCACTGAAGATGTGGCCTGCGTCATCGATGCCAAACATTTATGTGTGAACTCGCGCGGCATTCGTGATGTCGATAGCAGTACCGTAACGGCAGAGTATGGTGGCAAATTCAAAGAAGAGGCCGTCAGAAGAGAATTTTTGGATTATATCAATCTAGATACCGAATTTTAATGCAACTATTTAAGAGTCAAGTCTTAAAAGTCACCAATTCACTTTCAGGCACAAAAGAGGTTTTCAAACCGTTAAAAGAAGGTTATGTGGGCATGTATGTCTGCGGCCCCACTGTTTATAGTAATGTGCATTTGGGCAATTGCCGCACGTTCATCTCATTTGATATGATTTTTCGCTATTTAAAACATCTTGGCTACAAAGTCAGGTATGTGCGAAATATCACCGATGCCGGTCATTTAGAGAACGATGCGGATGAGGGAGAGGACAAAATCGCCAAGAGGGCCAAATTAGAGCAAATCGAACCCATGGAAGTGGTGCAACGCTATACGGTCGATTTTCATGAGACACTGCAAAAGTTCAACTTGTTGCCACCAAGCATTGAGCCCACGGCAACCGGACACATCATTGAACAAATAGAAATCATTAAAGACATACTTGAAAAGGACTACGCCTATGAAATCAACGGATCGGTGTATTTCGATGTGTTGAAGTTCAATGAGTCAAACGAATATGGTAAACTCAGCGGCCGAAAATTGGAAGACATGATCGCCAATACCCGTGAGTTGACCGCACAAGACGAAAAGAAAAATCCGCAAGATTTTGCACTTTGGAAAAAAGCCGAACCACAACATATCATGCGGTGGCCCTCGCCTTGGGGCGATGGCTTTCCTGGTTGGCATCTAGAATGTACGGCCATGAGTACCAAGTACCTAGGTGAAAATTTTGATATACATGGGGGGGGTATGGACCTGAAATTTCCACACCACGAATGTGAAATTGCACAGGCCGAAGCACGTTATGGGGTCACTCCTGTTAACTATTGGCTACATGCCAATATGTTGACCCTGAATGGGAAAAAGATGTCAAAATCAACAGGAAACAATATCTATCCCAATGAGATTTTCAGTGGAGAGAACACTATTTTAAGCAAACCATACGCCCCGGCCGTGGTGCGCTTTTTTATGATGCAGGCTCACTATACCAGTATCTTGGATTTAAGTGACGAAGCCTTGCAAGCGTCTGAAAAAGGCTATAACCGTTTGATGGAGGCCATGGCCGTTTTAGATGGATTGCCCACGGGAAAAACCTCGACCTTTGACGTTGCTTCATGGAAACAGCAATGTTATGAAGCCATGAACGATGACTTCAATACCCCTGTACTCATCGCCTATCTTTTTGAGGCCGTCAAACAGATCAACCTTATCAAAGACGGAAAGGAAACCATTGCCCAGAATGATAAAAAGGTTCTCATCGAAACAATGAACGGTTTTGTCAATAGTGTATTGGGCCTTGAAAACCAAAAAGAAGCAAAAGGAAATTCTGAAGTGCTCGGCGATGTGGTACAATTGCTCATCGATATGCGCAATGAAGCCAGGGCCAATAAAGACTTTGCCACTTCTGATCAAATCAGGGATCAACTCGCTGCTTTGGGCATTCAGCTCAAGGATGGAAAAGAAGGCACGACCTTTACTGTCATCAATAGTTGAGTAGGTGAAAAAAATTCTCATTGCCCCATTCATTTTTTTGGTACGACTCTACCAAAACGGCATCTCGCCCTATCTGCCCGCAACTTGCCGTTACGAGCCCACCTGCTCTGCCTATACGGTGGAAGCGTTACAAAAACATGGGCTCTTCAAAGGGGGGTGGCTATCCATAAAACGTATTTTCAGTTGCCACCCATGGGGTGGTAGTGGTTACGATCCCGTACCATGATCGAACACAATACCGATAGTTCGAGACAAGCGGCAAATCTCAATTCGAGTATCTTCGCGCCATTTCGTGTAATTCATATCCCAAACCGGAAACCGCATAAGCTAGAAATACAACATTCAACCCATAAAATCGAACAGCTTAAGTCTTATATCTGAAATCACATGTCTTACATCTATTTGACTATCTTCGCTTCAAAATTGACTACATGTATTTTTTAGGTTTTAATTGGAATCCTGACGACATCCTGTTCAAAATAGGGTTCATACAAATCAAATACTACAATCTGCTATGGATTTTGGCCTTTGTGGTAGGCTGGTTCATCATGAAACGTATCTTTAAACATGAGAACAAGTCCATGCAGAAACTGGATTCTCTCTTTATCTATGCAGTGGTATCCATCATGTTGGGTGCCAGGTTGGGCCATGTGTTTTTCTACGATTGGGATTATTACAAAGACCATCTTCTAGAGATTTTGTTACCCATTCGAGAAAGTGCCGAAGGTTCTTTAGTCGGACTGATAAATGGTTATGAGTTCACAGGTTTTACGGGCCTGGCCAGTCATGGTGCGGCCATTGGCGGCATTATCGGTCTTTACCTGCTTTCTAGAAAATACAAAGATCTTAGCCTGCTCTGGCTGCTTGATAGAGTAACCATTACCTGTGCCATTGGTGGGGCCTTTGTTCGCTTGGGCAATTTTTTCAACTCTGAGATCAATGGCAAGATAGTTGAAGGGTCGTTCGCATTTGCTACACGGTTTATCCGTGATTCAGATGATATGCCGGCATATAAGGCGATAGGTTTAACCAAAGAAAAAACGGCCAGTGCGGCATACAAGGCCATTGAAAACAATCCAGATTTCGCCTCAATACTTGAGTCTATTCCGTACCGTCATCCCGTACAGCTCTATGAAGCTTTTGGCTACCTGATCGTGTTTTTGATCATGTATTTCTGGATGTATTGGAAAACAGACCTCAAAAAGAAAGAGGGCTTTCTTTTCGGCTTTTGGTTGGCCATAATGTGGGGACCTATTCGCTTTATTCTTGAATTTTTCAAAAAGAGCCAAGGTGGGTTTGAAGATACCTGGGGCACTTTTAGTACCGGCCAGTGGTTGAGCATTCCTTTTGTTTTGATAGGATTGTACTTGATGTTCAGACCAACGGCAACGAAAAATTAGTGGTTGACGATCATGAAAAGGATTTACTATATCTTTTTGGCCTTTATCGTTTTTTCTTCTTGCAAGGAAAAAGCAAAGACCGAAATCAAGACTGAAACCATAGCTTTTAGCAAAGAAGGCGAACTACAGGTTTTCAGGTCAGAAAGTGATTCCCTTTTGGTTCATTTGGATATTGAAATCGCAGATACCGATTACGAGACCCAAACAGGGCTGATGTACCGTGAATCAATGGAAGAAAGACAGGCAATGCTGTTTATATTTCCGAACGTGGCCATGCACTCATTTTATATGAAGAACACGCAGTTTCCGCTAGACATTTTGTTTATCGATGAGCACCTGACCGTTGCTTCCATTCAAAAGAATGCGCAACCCCTTGATGAAAGAGGGCTTTCTTCAGGTGTTCCGGTCAAATATGTACTTGAGATCAATGCCGGACTTTCAGATAAATGGCAACTGCAAGTAGGTGACAGTATTTCATATACCAAATAGTAATGGCCCGTTATCTACTCGAAAATCAGGAAACGGAGCGTTTGCTGTTTCGAAAGATCACTTCCGATGATTTTGAGGTCTGGCTTCCCTTTTATGAAAATCCGCTTGCCACAAAATATTGGGAAGGGCTTCCTGAAGATCCCATAACTGCCTGCCGACAGCAATTCGACCGCATTTTTGAACGATACGACAACGATTTGGGCGGTATGAATGCCCTCATACTCAAAGAAACCCAAGAACTGGTCGGGATATGTGGGTTGTTGGTGCAAAAGGTTGATGGCAATAACGAACTCGAAATCGGTTATTCAGTGCTTCCCAACCATTGGAAAAATGGCTATGCCTTTGAGGCGGCCAAAAAGTGCAAACAATATGCTTTTGAAAAGAATTTTACCGATTCGCTGATATCGATCATCCATATCGATAATATTCCCTCACAAAAAGTGGCCCAAAAAAATGGTATGTCAATAGACAATACCACTGTTTACAAAGACAATCCGGTACATATTTTTCGAGTGCGAAAAAAAGAAGGCTAAATCCGTATTTTTGGGCAAACCCAATAGTTACGTGCAGCACTACGCCATTCTTGTCAACAACCAATCTGCAGTTGGGCCAATGGTCAAAGACCTTATTGCCGGAAGACCCATCTGTGGCCTGGAACATTTCATTGGAAAAAAAAGTGCTCTTTTCTCACGTTCAGAAATCCACCGTTTCATGGATGAAGAAGAGCGGCATGATCTTAAGGTCTTGACCGCCGAAACGGAGCAGGCATTGAAGACCATGAGCAGTGGCGAACAGAAAAAAGCGCTCTTACGGTACTTGTTGAAACAAACCCCTGATTTTTTGGTTCTGGTGAATCCGTTTGACAATCTAGATAAGGCCACTCAAAAAGAGTTGAAAGCAAAACTAGAAGAAGTTTCAACATCTATTTCATTGATTCAAATCGTTAGTAGGCTTGTCGATATTTTACCCATTACCACCCATTTCGCGCGACTACAAGGCAATGAATTACTGCATTATGCCAATGCAGAACGATTTCGAAAAGAAAACAGTCAAAATCGACATCATTTTTCAGCAACAATTCCCAGACCCTTGCATAAGGTAGACGCAGCCTTGGAAACCCTTGTCAAATTTAATGATGTATCAGTCAGCTTTGGTGAAAAACAGGTCTTACGGCACATCAACTGGACCATAGAAAAAGGAGAGTTCTGGCAGCTTATCGGCCCCAATGGAAGTGGCAAGACCACTTTGCTCACCATGATTACCGGTGACAGCCATAAGGGATATGGGCAAGACCTGACCGTTTTTGACCATAAAAAGGGGACCGGTGAAAGCGTTTGGGACCTTAAAAAACATATCGGTTACTTCACACCCGCCATGATCGATCGTTTCAGGGGTTATCATACCTTAGAAAATATGTTGATTTCAGGCTTGCACGATTCTGTGGGGCTTTACGTGAGGCCCAGTGATGCGGAGAAAAGACTGGCTCGACAATGGCTTTCGCTATTACATCTCGAGACAAAGGGCCAAACCTATTTTCATGACTTGGGCACAGGTGAAAAACGTTTGGTCATGACAGCTAGGGCCATGATAAAACATCCTCTGCTATTGATATTGGACGAACCCACAGCGGGCCTAGACGATGCCAATGCAAACCTCTTTGTTTCTTTGGTCGATAAAATTGCTTCTGAAAGTGATTCGGCCATTCTATTTGTTTCACATAGAACCGAGCCCGGGCTACATCCTGAAAAGGTGCTTGAACTGACCATGACGAATACCGGTTCCAAAGGAAAATTGATTATCATAGATCAATAGATGCGATTTTTTAGAGATGTTCATTAGTTTTCATATATTGAAGAAAACTTCCCGATTAATTATTCCACCATGCAAAAAATCCAAGTAAAGCCAGGAGCCAAAATCGACGATTATAAGGCTTATGGCTCATTGTACTCATCTGTTCTAGATTTCCTTGAAAATGTAAAAAAGCCCATTGGTAATCTCGGTGACTGCACCATATGGATGATCAATTCTACTGCAATCGGTGGTGGTGTGGCGGAAATGCTGCCCAGCCAAATGCGAATTTTGAGAGAATTGGGCATCTCAATCGAATGGCTCGTAATCGAAGCCAGTGACAACGATTTCTTTAATTTGACCAAACGCATCCATAATGCCATTCACGGCAGTGGCAACGGAGCGTTCACTGATGCAGACCGCGAGGTTTTCGAGAAAGTGAATCGTGAAAACCTGCCCATGGCCATAGACTTAATCAATGATGGGGATATTGTTGTCATTCATGACCCACAACCAATGCCATTGGCCGAAATGATAAGGGAAGAAAAAGATGTTTCCTTGATTTGGCGTTGTCATATAGGACTTGATGATGAGACTGAAACAACTGATTCGGTATGGACTTTTTTGGCTCCGTATCTAGATTATTACGATCATTTCATCTTCAGTTTGCCCGAGTATGTTCCGCGTAATTTGAAAAAGAAGACGAGCATTATTCCTCCCGCCATAGATCCGTTGAGCCACAAGAATAGAACCCTGAACCTGCACAAGTGCATCGGCATTCTTCACCAGTCGGGCATCATTGATGAAGATATCAGAATTCTGTACCACCCCTATAAGCATCAGGTCCGTAGGGTAATGCCAGACGGTAGCTTTGGTAGTGTAAACCAGCATAACAAATTAGATTTCATCTATCGCCCCATCATCACCGAGATTTCTCGATGGGATCGTCTAAAAGGATTTAAAGAACTGATGCAGGCATTCATCAAAATGAAAATCGACAATCGTGAAAAGGGTGACCCTAACAGTCTTGAATACAAACGTACTGAAATGGCACTATTGGTCATGGGCGGACCCGATCCTGCTTTTGTTTCTGATGATCCAGAAGGAAAGGCCGTATTGGATGAACTTACAAGAGCCTATCAAGAAATAGATGAAGAACTGCAAAATGATATTGCAATTCTACTCTTACCTCTTGACAATCCAAAAGAAAATGCCTTGATCGTGAATGCCGTACAGCTTTGCTCGAGTATAGTGGTGCAAAACTCCATTCAAGAGGGCTTTGGATTGACAGCAACAGAAGCCATGTGGAAAAGAAGACCCATTTTGGTTTCGGGTGCTGCTGGCCTAAGGTTTCAAGTACAAGATGGCAAAACGGGAAAAATCAATGATGACCCTACCGATATCGGTAAACTTATGGCAACCCTAAGCTATATGCTGCACAATACCAAAGAACGTGATAAATGGGGGTTTAACGGCCAATTGCGTGTCATTCAAAACTTTACCCTCTTCAGTCAATTGGTTTCTTGGTTGGAGGTTTTCTCAAAAGCAAAACAGAAATTGATCTAGTAGGGAACACCCATCAAAATTTTGACTTTCTTACAAAATTCTTGGTAAAGCATAAAAAAGCCGCTCAAAAAGCGGCTTTTCATTTTGGTTGATAAAGGTTTTATTCTTTATCCATTACGATTTTCTTCTTCAATGAATCAAACATAATGGGCGTCGCAATGAATACCGATGAGTAGGTACCGATAAGCACACCCACTATCATGGCAAACATGAATCCGCGTAGGCTCTCACCTCCAAAGATAAAAATGGACAAGAGTACGATCAACGTCGTCAATGAGGTATTCAATGTACGGCTTAGGGTACTGTTCAGGGCTTGATTGACATGCTCGCCATTCTTCCAGCCCTTAAGACCCACTACCTCACGAATACGGTCAAAAACCACCACAGTATCGTTGAGTGAATAACCGATTACCGTCAAAATTGCCGCGATGAAGGCCTGGTCAATTTCCATGTTGAATGGCATGACCGTTCCCAGTAGTGAGAAAATACCCAAAACGATCATGACATCATGAAATACCGCTACCACGGCACCCAATGAGAATTGCCACTTTCTAAAACGCAGCAAAATGTACAGGAAGACCACGGCCAAAGAACCAATGATGGCCCAAACGGCATTCTTTTTGATGTCATCTGCAATGGTCGGACCTACTTTTACCGACTGTAAAATACCAATGGATTTTTCTGAAGCTCCAACGGTGAAATCTTCAAAAGAGGTACCATCGGGCAAATATTTTTGAAGTGAGGTGTAGAGTTTGTTCTGAATCTCATTATCGACCTCTATACCCTCAACATCTACTTTGTAGGGTGTGGTGACCTTTATCTGATTGGCCTCCCCAAATGTCTTCACATTGGTGCCACTACCAAATACCGTGTTCAGCTCAGAAGCTATTTCTGAGGGATTTACCTCTCTCTCAAAACGAATTTGATACGAACGACCCCCAACAAAATCAACACCTTGCTGTAGCCCTTTGGTGAACAAGGAAAAGACGCCTACCCCTACCAAAATGACAGAGATGACATAGGCTATTCTACGTTTGCCCAAGAAATTGATTTTCATATTCTTGAACAGGTTTTTGGTCATGCCCGTAGAAAAATCAAGGCTCCTGCCTTTTTTCGAAATATACCAATCAACCAATAATCTCGTAATGAAAATAGCGGTGAACAAAGAGGTTACGATACCGATCAAAAGAGTGGTAGCAAAGCCTTTGATTGGGCCAGAACCGAATACAAAAAGGATAATGGCCGTAAGACCCGTGGTGATATTGGCATCCAAAATTGAAGAAAGTGCATTGCTAAACCCATCGGCAACTGCTTGGGCTTTGCCCTTGCCACGTGCCAATTCTTCCCTGATACGTTCAAAAATGAGCACGTTCGCGTCTACAGACATACCAATGGTCAAAACGATACCCGCGATACCCGGTAAGGTCAAAACAGCACCAAGACTGGTCAAGACACCAAAGATCAAGAGTATATTCAAGATCAAGGCGATGTCGGCAAAGATTCCGGCCTTACCGTAATAGAAAATCATCCACAGCAATACAAATGCCATGGCGATGATAAACGACATAAAGCCACTATCAATGGCCTCTTGACCCAATGATGGGCCCACTACTTCAGACTGAATGATCTCTGCCGAAGCCGGTAATTTACCCGCACGCAATACGTTTGCGATATCTTTGGTCTCATTGACGGTGAATACACCGGTAATCTCAGAGCGGCCACCGGGAATGGGTCCTGAAGAGACCCCAGGGGCCGTATATACCTTGTTATCGAGCACAATGGCAATACCGGTTTGATTGTTGTACGCATCTCCCGTAAGGCGCTCCCATTCTTTGGCACCACGGGTGTTCATCGTCATGCTCACCGCAGGCTTGTTGAACTGATCAAAAGTGGCCTGTGCATCAGAAACCACATCTCCACTAATGCGGGGCACGTTGTCACGACTTGATTTCAAGGCAAACAGTTCGGCGGTTTCAACGTCTTTTGGCGGACGCTCCCAAGCAAACTTGGTGAACTGAACATCGGCAGGCAGTAATCTACGAATTTCAGGCATTCTCAAGTACGAACCTACTTCGGCCGTATCAGAAATGGCCACCCTGGCAATGGCATGACTGCCAGGACTTGCAGGAATCAATTTACCCAGCAACGGGTTGGTCTCTGCGGTAAAATCCAATGAATCTTGGGCGACATCAGAAAGCAATGAATCAATTTCAGATTCGGGTTTGGTCAAGGTATCCCGCTCTTGTTCAACAGGTTCTAAAATATCACGAAGGCGTGTATTTGCATCTACAAAAAACTGGCCAATGCTAGTATTGCTCTGTTGATAGGTTTCCCAAAACTCTAATTGTGCCGTACTCGACAGCAGCTCTTGGGCACGTGCAATGTCACGGGCCCCTGGCAATTCGACCAAAATACGGCCAGAGTTGCCCTCTCGCTGAATATTGGGTTGGGTAACCCCGAAACCGTCAATACGCTCTCGCAATACCTCAAACGCAGAAACGATAGACTCGTCAATCTTTCTTCTGATGATAGGCTTTACCTCATCATCGGTCATCTGAAAATTGATCTCATCACTCAACCCCTTATTGGCAAAAATATCTGGAGATGCCAATTTGGTATCGCCCTTTATGTTGTCGAAGGCGTCAAAAAAGAGCTCAAGATACGTCTCGTCACTGTTTCTAGAGGCCTCATCGGCATCGGCCAAGGCCTTATTGAAAATTGGGTTCTTGGTATTATTGGCCAATCCTTTCAAAATATCCTTTACAGATATCTGCAAGGTAACGTTGATACCTCCTTTCAAGTCAAGGCCTTTGTTCAGTTCCTTCTTCTTGGCATCATTGTAGGTGGTGTAACCCAAAATGGGATTGCCGCCGATCGAATCAAGATATGATGCCTCAAGAGCCTCGCGCTTCGCCACATAGTCATCTTCAGTCTCAGCAATTTGGCTCGCTGCATAGACCTCAGCATCTTTCTCAACCTTGCCCGTGATAAAAGTGAACGACAGTTGATAAATGCTCACCAAACCAAAAAGGAGCGCAAAAAGCCTAATGAGTCCTTTATTTTGCATTGATTATTAAATTTTTAGAAGTTTTCTTAAATAGCGTGCAAATATATCATTTCAAATAGGATTTGCCAATAGAAATCAAGTGAATTGTGCCCAGTGTACACAATAAAAAAATTGTCATTTCAAACCAAAAATGATTGGCAATGCCTCGTGGTGAAACTTTTATTTCTACCTAAATGCGCTTGCCTATTGGTTCAAAATGACAATTCGTTGTATACTGCTAAAACCTAGACATCAAGAAGGCCATTGGTCTTTTTGACCCCTTCGGCGCTTTCTTTCATTTTGGTCTTTTCAGCTTCTGAAAGATCTATTTCAACAATTTGTTCGATACCATTTTTTCCTAAAATAACCGGAACACCGATACAAATGTCATCTAGGCCATACTCCCCTTCCAAAAGGGTAGAGCATGGAAACATTTTCTTCTGGTCACAGGCAATGGCATGTGCCAGACTGGAGACAGCAGCACCTGGAGCATACCATGCACTGGTACCCAGCAATTTGGTCAAAGTGGCACCACCAACCTTGGTTTCCTGCACAACATGATCCATCTGTTCATCGGTCAAAAATTCAGAGACCTTGACACTGTTTCGGGTCGCATGGCCAATCAAAGGTACCATACCTGTATCACTGTGCCCCCCGATAACCATACCGTCTACATCAGAAATGGGTGCTTCCAACACCTCTGCCAAACGATACTTGAAACGAGCACTATCTAGGGCACCACCCATACCGATTATACGATGCTTTGGCAAATCGGTAGTCTTATGTACCAAATAGGTCATGGTGTCCATGGGATTGCTGACCACTATGATAATCGCGTTTGGCGAGTGCTCCAATAGACTTGATGATACGGTTTTTACAATTCCGGCATTGATACCGATCAATTCTTCACGGGTCATTCCAGGTTTTCTGGGAATACCTGAAGTAATGACAGCGATATCACTGTCGGCAGTTTTTGAATAATCGTTGGTGCTTCCGGTAATCTTGGTATCAAAACCGTTCAAAGAGGCCGTTTGCATCAAATCCATGGCCTTGCCCTCAGCATAGCCTTCCTTGATATCAAGCAATACGACTTCAGACGCAAAATTCTTGATGGCGATATACTCGGCACAGCTTGCTCCTACTGCTCCGGCGCCCACTACAGTGATTTTCATATTTGTGTTTTTGGAATTTTATTTTAAAGCGCAAAAATAGCGAAAATCTACCTCTGGTTTCATGACTTTAATCAGATAAATAATAGGATTTTGACATTATTCCACCTACTGAGAAACCTCTACTGTTTGTTAAAGAAAAGTGTCGTTCATCGAAAGATTTTCCTTTGGTGTACCGTATGACGATTTTTTACAATAATCACAGCTGTCAAATCGTTATAACAATCCCAAATCTAAACTTACCTACGTCTATGAAAAGGCTCTTTTCATTACTGGCCTTGGCGGTAATCATCGCGATAAGTAACTGTACCCGCGTACCCGAGAACAATGACCCAATACTTGGCATTTGGTCAAAGGCAGTGTTTACCGAAGATAATAAAGGCCAAAATATCACTTCAGAACGTCAAGAGTGGATTTTCAACGATGCTTTCTTAGGAAGGTACCATAGCTACACTGACGACAAATTGGAATTTTATACCGATTTTGGTTGGAGTGTCAGTGATGGCATTTATACCATTGAATACCGTGGCACCGATATGCCCGATGCCCACGTAACCCTGAAAAAGACAGAACAGCCACAAACACTTGCCCAGCAAGATGGAAGCTTGTTCGCCACTCGAGAATAAAAAATATGGTCAGACGCTATACGAGAATGAAGAGGCCCCGGCAGTATTGCCGGGGCCTCTTGTTTTGGTCGGTTATTCAACGTTTTTAACGAAACCCGAAATGGATACCGGCTGTCAACGTACTGAATTCTGCTATATTATAATCGACATTGATTCTGAAAAAGCCCAATTTTATCTTGGTGCCCAGGGTGGCCGCAACCCCACTGGCATCGTTTGATACCGTAAAGGGGTCTATATAAGTGTTCTGAAACGGGCCTGATGATACCACATACTCACCCAGCAGGTCTATATCTGATTTCCCTGTAATGTAGCCGATTCCGCCATAAAAATTAATGACCGGAATCTTTCTTGTGGAGATTACGGCACTAAAATTCCATGTATTGAAAGAGGCATCGATGCGCTGATTGCTACCATCAATTACGTTAGAATCGGTAAAATCGTATTCGCCATTCATGCCAGTATAGCCAATGACTGCCGATATGGCCACTGGCAATAATTTATCAGCAGGCAACAATTTGGTGAATTCATATTGAATACCGGCGCCAAAAAGGCCGATCTCGGCATCATCATCGAATTTTATCTTTGGCAGAAAACGTGCCTTTACCTCAAGACCCTTTATCAAGCCCACACTCGCCTGAATATAGCCAGAGGGAACGAAGTTGAAGTCTTCAGAGGCCAAACCGGAGGGCAATTCAAATTCTTCCCTCAAAAGTCCGTTTTCATCTTCAACAAAGACTCTAACATCTTCAATGTCACCCAATGCGGTGGAAACTTGTCTAGGTGTACCGGGGTTATCCACAAAATCTAAATTGTCATAATCACTTGGGTCTAAAACAAAAGCCTTTTTGTCATCTTTGTTCTTGAAGCCCGTCAGATTACCGATTATTGATATTTCGAAGCCACCAAGGGGCTTTGCATCTGCGGTATTGTACCATCCATTTGAGACACTGTAGATTCCGGCCTCCTGAACAGGCCTCAAATAATCGTTCGCAAAACGTTCTGCATCGTCAAGACCAGAAATGAAGAGGTCGTTTAAATCTTGGCCTCTTCCAAAAGTGGCCAACAATAAAGCAGCCAACCATATAATTCGCTTCATTTTGTAAAATTTTTCTTAAAACTAAAAAACCCTGACGGTTCAGTCAGGGTTTTTGTTGTGAAACTATCGTTATTTATGCATCAATGTTCGCATAAACGGCATTTTTCTCGATAAACTCTCGCCTTGGTGGCACTTCATCACCCATCAACATTGAGAAAATGCGGTCTGATTCGGTCGCATTTTCAATACTGACTTGGCGCAAAGTCCTGAATTCAGGGTTCATAGTGGTATCCCACAACTGTTCGGCGTTCATTTCACCAAGACCTTTATAACGTTGAATGCTCGCACCACCACCCATTGATTCGATAATTTCGTCACGTTCCTTATCATTCCATGCATAACGCTTTTTGGTTCCCTTTTTGACAAGGTACAAAGGCGGTGTGGCAATGTACACATGACCAGCTTCGATCAGTTCACGCATATAGCGGAAAAAGAAGGTAAGTATCAAGGTCTCGATATGGCTACCATCAACATCGGCATCGCACATGATGATTACCTTGTAATAGCGCAATTTCTCGAGGTTCAAGGCCTTGCTATCTTCTTCTGTTCCTATGGTCACCCCCAAAGCGGTATAAATATTTCTGATTTCCTCATTTTCAAAGACCTTGTGCTGCATGGCCTTTTCTACGTTCAAAATTTTACCACGCAGGGGTAAAATGGCCTGAAAATTCCGGTCACGGCCCTGTTTGGCGGTACCTCCTGCCGAATCACCCTCAACCAAAAACAATTCGCAGTTTTCGGGGTCTTGGTCTGAACAGTCAGAAAGCTTCCCTGGGAGTCCACCACCTGTCATGGGGTTCTTGCGCTGTACCATTTCACGGGCCTTTTGTGCCGCATGTCTTGCCTGAGCCGCCAAAATCACCTTTTGCACCACACTTTTGGCATCATCGGGGTGTTCTTCCAAATAATTGGTCAACATCTCAGAAACCGCTTGGCTAACCGCACTAGAAACCTCTCTATTGCCCAATTTCGTCTTTGTTTGACCCTCAAATTGTGGCTCGGCCACTTTGACCGATACGATTGCCGTTAATCCCTCACGGAAATCATCACCAGAAACCTCGAACTTCAGTTTGTCAAGCATGCCCGAATTATCGGCGTACTTCTTCAAAGTGGTGGTCAGACCTCTTCTAAATCCAGAAAGGTGCGTACCCCCCTCATGGGTGTTGATATTGTTCACGTACGAGTGGAGGTTCTCGGTAAAACCGGTGTTGTAGACCATGGCCACCTCAACGGGAATGCCATTTTTTTCCCCTTCCATGGCTATGACATTTTGTATCAAAGACTCACGGTTACCATCTAAAAATTTGATGAATTCTTTTAGACCTTCCTCAGAATAGAACTTCTCGCCCAAAAACTCACCTTTTTCATCTTTATTTCGCCGATCGCTCAGTGTAATGGTCACCCCTTTGTTCAAATAGGCCAATTCACGCATTCTGTTGGCCAGGGTGTCATAACTGTATTCTGTAGTCTGGGTGAAAATTTGATTATCTGGATGAAAGGTGATGATCGTACCTGTTTCTTTGCTGTTACCAACGCTTTTTACAGGATACAACGTCTTGCCCCTTTCATATTCTTGCTCCCAAACCTTGCCCTCGCGATGGACCGTAGCCTTCAGTTTTTCAGAAAGTGCATTCACTACCGAAACCCCCACACCGTGCAAGCCACCCGAAACTTTGTAGGAGTCTTTATCAAACTTACCTCCGGCCCCGATCTTGGTCATGACCACCTCAAGGGCGGAAACCCCCTCTTTTTTGTGCAGACCGACTGGGATGCCCCTACCGTTATCTTCAACAGTAATTGAGTTGTCTTCATTTATGATGACCGAGATAGTATCACAATGCCCGGCCAAAGCCTCATCAATCGAATTATCGACCACTTCATAAACCAAATGGTGCAAGCCCCGGGTACTGATATCGCCAATGTACATCGAGGGACGCATACGCACGTGTTCCATACCCTCGAGTGCCTGAATACTATCGGCAGAATATTGTTTTTCTTTGACTTCTTCGCTCATAAATCTCGCTTGTTCGTTCTCAAATTTAAAAATCCTACAAATATAAGGAATACCCAGTGAAATTAGGGGTTTGTGGCACTTTGATACCTCTAAGTTATCAACAAAACAGTGTGGAAAATTATACAGGCGAAAACATACATTGTAAAACGAAAACCCCGCCTAAAATGGCGGGGTCACGGACTAATTCAAATGAATTAAAAAATACAGGCCTATTCCCTAAAAATGAAAACAAGCTTTATTTTACATAGGCGTCTTCGTGCACTTTGGCAACCGCCCTACCTGATGGGTCATTCATGTTCTTGAAGGCCTCATCCCACTCTAATGCTATTTTGGTACTACAGGCCACCGATGGTTCTTGAGGTACACTTAGCGCAGCAGCATCTGATGGAAAATGATCTTCGAATATAGATCGATAATAATATTCTTCTTTAGTGGCCGGGGTCTGTATCGGAAACTTGAAATGGGCATTCTTCATTTGTTCATCAGAAATTTCACTTTCGACCAATTCTTTCAAGGTGTCGATCCAACTGTACCCCACTCCATCAGAAAACTGTTCTTTTTGTCTCCAAGCCACACTTTCTGGCAGATATGATTCAAAAGCCTTGCGAACCACCCATTTTTCCATACGTTCTCCATTGATCATTTTGTCTTTGGGGTTGATACGCATGGCAACATCGATAAATTCTTTATCCAAAAACGGTACCCGGCCCTCAATACCCCATGCTGCAAGGGATTTGTTGGCCCTTAAGCAATCATACATGTGCAATTTGCCCAGCTTTCGAACCGTCTCTTCGTGAAAATCTTTTGGACTCGGGGCCTTATGAAAGTATAGATACCCACCAAACAACTCATCAGCGCCTTCACCCGAAAGCACCATCTTGATACCCATTGACTTAATCACACGGGCCATCAAATACATCGGGGTAGAGGCCCTTATCGTGGTGATGTCATACGTTTCTAAATTGTAGATAACATCCCTGATGGCATCAAGGCCTTCTTGTATGGTGAACTTGATCTCGTGATGAACCGTTCCTATATGGTCAGCAACCAATTGCGCGGCGGCCAGATCAGGTGAACCTTCCAAACCTACCGAAAAAGAGTGCAACTGGGGCCACCACGCATCTTTGGTATCATCTGATTCAATTCTTTTTTGGGAATATTTTTTTGCTATTGCGGAAGTAACCGAAGAATCCAATCCGCCCGAAAGCAGCACACCGTAGGGCACATCAGACATCAATTGTCGGTGCACGGCCGCTTCAAGGGCATCTCGCACCTCTTTAATACTGGTCTCATTCTCTTTTACCGCCTCATACTCCATCCAATCTCTTTGGTACCATCGCTTGAACTCTCCGTCGGTACTGTGCAGGTAGTGACCGGGAGGGAAAAGCTCAATCTTCGAACAAACACCTTCAAGCGCTTTTAATTCTGAAGCTACATAAAAGGTTCCGTTGCGGTCCCAACCGATATACAGGGGAATAATGCCCTTATGGTCACGGGCAATAAAATACTCGTCCTTTTCTGTATCGTAAATGGCAAAACCGAAGATGCCGTTCATTTCGTCGATGAAATCAGGACCCTTTTCTTGGTACAATGCCAAAATGACCTCGCAATCTGACATGGTTTTGAAATCATATTTGCCCTCGAATTGCTTTCTCAGCTCTCTATGGTTATATATTTCGCCATTGGCCGCCAAAATCAACTTTTCATCAGGACTCACCAAAGGTTGCTTGCCCGATGCCGGGTCTACTATGGCCAAACGTTCATGGGCCAAAATGGCCTTCTCGTTGGCATAAATGCCACTCCAGTCAGGGCCTCGATGCCTAACTTTTTTTGACATTTCCAATAATTGTGGCCGTAGCACCTCGGTACCTTGCTTAAGGTCAAATGCACAAACAATTCCGCACATATTTTAATCTTTATAACAATATTTGTACAAAGATGAATCTATAATTATAAATTAAAAATATATAATGATTAAATTATTACATTTTATAATTAAAAATATAAAATATTATACTTATTGAAAGAAATAGCTCTGTTCTTACTCTCAAAGACATCAAATCGAAAGTGAAAATTTTAACTACTTTTTATAAAACTTAAAAAAGAATAGATTCTAGTTTTGACTTTTAACCAAAACATATATCATGAAAAAGATTTATTTGTTTTTTGCGCTGACCGTCGCACTGGTCTGCAGTAATGAAATCAATGCCCAAGAATTCAGCGGTCTAGATAAAAGCCCTGCTGATATTGCCGCCTATCCTGCAAGTTACAGGGTAGCTGACAAGAACGTTCGTATCATTTACAGCAGGCCCCAGTTAAAGGGCCGTAGCCTTTCAGAATTGGCTCCAGAGGGCAAGGTCTGGAGGACCGGCGCCAATGAAGCACCTGAAATCACTTTTTACAAAGACGCAAAAATTGGTGGGCAAGAGATAAAAGCCGGAACGTATTCGCTTTTCACAATACCCGGTGAGGGTGAATGGACCGTCATTTTGAATAAAAACCTGAACCAATGGGGTGCTTATTCATATAACAGCGATGCCGATGTCGCCCGTATCTCTGCTAAGGCAAGTAGTGGTTCTGAAAACCTCGAAGCTTTTTCAATCGCCTTTGACGATGACGGAAACCTACATATGGGTTGGGGCACAACCAGGGTAAGTGTTCCTATGGCATTCTAAAAGATCACATCAAACAATACTATGGACCGAGGCTTACACCTCGGTTTTTTATTTGACCTTTTCCCCGCCCAAAAAAACCTGTTCGGCCTTTAGGTTCGGAATCTCCCCTTCGGGTACGATCATGATATCATCGCTCAAAATCACGAAATCTGCAAACTTGCCCGCTTCAATGCTTCCTTTTTCATGTTCCTCAAAATTGGAATATGCGGCCCAAATGGTCATGCCCTTCAGGGTTTCTTCACGTGATAAGGCGTCTTTCATCTGAAATCCACCTTCGGGATAATGCTCCAAATCTTTTCTCGCCACTGCGGCATAAAAGGTCAAGAATGGACTCACCCGCTCCACCGGAAAATCAGTGCCTAGGGCAACTGTTCCCGCTTTGTCCAATAAGGTCTTGAAGGCATAGGCCCCTTTTACCCTTTCAGGCCCCAATCGATCTTCGGCCCAGTACATGTCACTGGTCGCATGTGTGGGTTGCACAGAGGGAATGATTCCTCCCTCAAAATAATCAAAGTCTTCAATTGAAATGACTTGTGCATGTTCAATCTTCCAGCGACGGTCATCCTTTCCCTGCAAAGCGTTCCGATAGGCTTTCAAAATGACAATATTGGCAGAATCGCCTATGGCGTGCGTATTCATTTGGTATTGAGAAGCAGCAATACGTTCTGCAAGCTCCCCAATTTTTTCTACTGGCGTGACCATGGCCCCAAAATGACCAGGCTTATCGCTATACGGTGCACGCAATGCCGCGCCACGAGAACCCAATGCCCCATCACCGTACACTTTTACAGACCGAACATTGAGTTTATCGGTCTTGACTATACCCTTGTTCAAGAAGTGATCGAGGTTTTCTTCTGAGTTGCTCACCATGGCATAGACACGCATTTTCAATTCACCCATTTTTTGCAAACTATCGATCAATTCAATTGTGGAACGGCCCAGCCCCGCATCGTTAACGGTGGTCAAGCCATAATCAAAGCAGATACGCTCTGCATCCTTTAATGCCCTGGCACTGGTATTCACATCGGGTTTTGGCAGTACGGCATCGACCAAAGCCATTGGGGCGTCAATCAAAACACCCGTTGCGTGGCCACTGCTTTCCCTTACGATTTCACCTCCCTCAACTTTGGTTTCGTTGGTGATACCGGCCATATCAAGAGCCTTTTGGTTGACCAAATAGGCGTGGCCATCGACTCTTTCGAGCACTACAGGGGTATTTGCAAATAATTTGTCGAGCTGTAGACTGGTGGGGAATTCCTTGACCTCCCAATCGTTTTGATCCCATCCACGACCACTGATGACTTCTGCGTCAGGGTTTTCATTGCGAAAATCAAGTACCCTTTGTACGACCTCATCAAAGCTTTTGGTGCCTACCAAATCAACCACCTGTTGGTTAAGGCCAAGGCCATAAAAGTGACAATGTGCATCGATCAAACCAGGTACAATGGTCTTGCCATTGGCATCCAACATATTTTTCGAAGTATATTTTTTTACAATGGCATCATTTGACCCAACCGCCACAAATGTACCATCGTTCACGGCAAAAGCCGTGGCTTTTGAAAAAACGCTGTCGACCGTATAGACATTGGCATTGTGAACTATAAGTTCAACAGGTTCGCGGGTACTGCACGATAGCATTAAGAAAACAAGGGAAAGGGAAACAAGAATTCGCATAGCAACACTAATTTCCAATAAAAATAGGCTTTTGAACGGTTTGCCGAAGAAAAGTCGTCAAGAAATAAAATGTATCACGAGTAGGCCCTTACCAAACCATTGATCTGCCCGACAGATAAGGGTTTATGGCAAAATGCCCTTACTTCTTCGTAATGTTGTAAAAACACCTCATCTTTTACGTTTAACGATGTGGTCAACATAACCACGGCGGTATTTTGTCTATAGGCTTTTTCGATTTTAATATATTCATCTATAAACTCCCAACCCGACATTTTGGGCATGTTGATATCCAATAAAATGATTTCTGGAAAATGGGTTCTCTGTGCTATACAATTATTGAGGAAATTCAGTGCTGCTTGTCCGTCTTGACAAATCTCGAGTTTTTCACAGCAATCTGCTTTTTTAAAAAGGATGGAATTCACATAGTTCGTGACTTCATCGTCATCGATCAACAAAATGGATTTGAGTTTGCCCAAAGATTTTCAAGATAATTTGTTTGGTTACTTTTTTCAATACCACGAAAGTATGAATATGTCGCAAAATGAAAAATTAAAATTCAATTAATGATCATCTTCAAATTCGGTCATCACAAACTCGACCCTTCTGTTCTTCTCTCTGCCCTTCTCTGTAATATCTTTGATAGCGGGCATGTTTTCACCGTGACCCTCCCAAGAAATGCGTTTCTTGTCGAGACCCAGTTCATGTAGGTATTTTGCTACCGTCCAAGCCCTTCGCGAAGAAAGATACTTGTTGTAGGGATCAGTGCCCAAATCATCAGTATGCCCATTGATGGTCAGTTTAAGTTTAGGATGCTTCCTCAAGTGGCTGTAAATTTTTCTGATATCTCTTTTTCCCTCTTCGGTCAAATTAAATTCATCAAATTCGAATAGTAGTTGGTTCAATACAAATGGTTTGTCAAGTTCATACTGCGCATCCCTTAGATAGGTGACCGAAACCTCATCTATGAAGTAATATGACATCTCTACCGGTTTGTTCTCTTCTACCTCGAGCCTAATTTTTCGAGAGGTTTTGTTGTTCTTGAAATTACCTATGACCATATACTTTTCGTAGCCTTTGGCAACAAACTCACTGGTCACTTCTGCCCAGTTTTCACTGTCAAACAACACATCTTTTGTCTCGAGTTTGACATAGGAATATTTTTCTACATTGAATCTTTCCATTCTTCGGGGTGATAAATTCTGGTTGATCTCGGCTTTAAAAGAACCGGATACAAACAATGCCGACATTTCTTGCATGGCCACCACAGATTCTTCCGCCAAGCTTACCCTTATTGAAACTCGGTACAGTTTTCCTTTCTTTAGGGGCTCTTTGAATTCAAACTGTAGATATTCTCGATATTCGTTCGGTGCATAGAAATGAAGGCCCGCATAGGCATCACCTTCAAATGCTTTTTGCTCACCTTTAAAGTTCTTGGGTACGCCCATCTCCAATGAGCCACATTTGTTAAAATAGTCAGTCGTACCTTTGGTTGGGGCGGTGATGCTCTTAACATCTTTGGAAAGATTGCTCATCTCTTGTGGGCAAGAAATATACTGTTCAAATCCACCGTTGATGACCAAATTTTGTGCATGGGCACAAAAAACCTGGATAAAAAATAAAATGACCGAAAAAATCTGAATTTCCCGAACCATCATGTTTAGATGCGACACTAAACACTCGTGTTCTAAAAGTGCTTTTTGTAGTCAGTTATTATTCAGAACAACAAATTTTTACCGGATTTATTGCCCAGAAGCAATTTTTTGTTGCGAACCATTAAAAAGAAATGGTGCTGATCAATCATGCTCTTTTTTGAACTCAAACTCGGCCCTGCGGTTCTTTTGACGGCCTTCTTCGGTCGCATTATCGGCAATTGGCTTGCTACTGCCAAATCCTTTTGAAAACACCCGGGTCTTTGATAGGCCAAGATCTAACAAATAAGAGACTATTGATTTGGCCCTGCTCTCTGAAAGTCTTTTATTGTATGCTGTACCCCCCCTACTATCGGTATGGGCGCGTATTTCGATCTCGAAATCTGGGTTTTTGTTCAAATAACCAAAAATTTGGTCAAGTTCCGTTTTTGCCTTTGCGTTCAATTGAAAACTATCAAATTCAAAATGTACGTTTTTAAAGGCGTACGTTGAATCAATATCAAAAGCTTGTCGTTCCATTTCATTCTCGCTTGATGAAATGGCAACCATGTCAATATAATAGTAGGCGCCTTTTTTTGTTTCACGCCGCTTGGTTTTGATCCTACGGGTCGCGGCATTTTCACGAAGATTGCCTAAAATCAAATAACGTTCAAAACCTTTGGCAATAAATTGCGCATTGACCTCAAGCCAATCGGTCTTGTTTTGGTGAAATTCGGGGTGATTGATTTCAAAGGAATGCATTTTGTTGTTCTTCATTTTGTAAAGCCGTCCCTTTGATAGGTTTTTCTTTGTTGCAATGTCAATGGGAAGGTAAGAGAACAGCACCCCAAAATCCTTAACCGCAAAATCAGAGCCCTCGGCCAAACTGATATGAAATTTCAAATGATAGGTCTTGTCTTTTCTGAGAGGTCTAGATAGCTCTACTTGCACATATTCGCGATAGTCAGCCGGCGCAAAAAAATAGAGCCCTGCATAAGCGTTGCCAAACTTAGGATGCTGTATGCCATTGAAATTTTCAGGTGCTCCCATAACCTTACTACAACTGTTGAAGTAGTCGGTAGTACCTGCTGTCGGTGTGCCCCAATGGTGAACATGCTCATTGAATGTGCCCAAGGCATTTGGGCATTCAACAAAATCTTCAAAACTGGGGTTCTTGACCAGGTTCTGTGCAAAACTGAACCCGACCACAAAAAAAAGAGCGCTATTTAAGGTAGGCTGTCTCATAAGAAATGGGCCACTGACCTTACGTTACCTAAAATCGGTCACTTTGCCACCCGTACACCATTGACAACAGCGTGACAGGTGCAGTTGTTGGCTTTATAAAGACCACGATGGTGCAATGTTATTTTCAACCACTCGACAGGCCGCAAAAAAACCATATCACCTCTTGTGTATGCAAAGGTATTGGTACTGATAGAAGGTTCCAACGACTTGACATAGTGCCACCACCCCTTAGGGTTATAGAGTACATCACCAGGCTCTAGCTCAACTATGAAAAACTCTATCTCCCTGAATGCGGGAAACTTTTCCTCATCAAAATTGTTGAGATCTACTCTGCTCAAAACAGCTCCATAATCAAATTTTGGGCTTGGATAAAAATTTTGCTTGAATTTAGGCGATGCCACGATCATTATCTTTCGCCCTACGATTTGGGCCAGCATATTATTGTGGTCATCTGAATGCAACCCTGTAATCGTTCCTTTAGGGCCGATCCAAACAGCGGGCACATCATCAACGGTGTTGTCGGTCAAATATGAAAAATCAACATCATTGAGCAACTCTGGAAACTCCTCAAAAATCTGATAGGCTGTCAAGTATGTTTTATCATCGGTCCCTTTGTCTTTATTGTCCCTTACGTCCTCCAAAAAATCCTTGATTTTTCGCTCGGTAAGCACCGTATCTTTGTTGAGCACATTGCCTACTTCCATATCGATTTGATCTTCAATTTGAAGATTTGCAAAAAAATCGAAATTCCACTTGTGAAAGGCTGGCCATTTTTTGGCAAATCCCTTGAGAAGCACCGGCTTTTTTTTATTAAAAAATTCTTTTTTAAAGGTTTTTGGATCAATGTCTGTCAAAGTAGTGATGGGCTCGCCGTGTGCAAGAATATCGGGTAAAAGATCCATTGTATTGGTTATTAGGTTGTTGCAACCTTAAAAATAGAGCTATGGGGCAAGTTCGTGAAAAAATGCCCGTCTTTTACGATGAAGTGACCAAAAAAGGTGTTGTTCGGCCTTTTTCTAAAAATCGAATTTATAAGAAGCCCCAGCCAACACCTGAAAGCCTTGTACCCTAAAATTTGCCCAACGTTGGTAGTTGTTGTTGGCAATGTTTGAAGCCTTGGCAAAAATCGAAAGCTGTTCATTAAAGCGGTAGCCCAAATGGGCATTGGCATCAAAAAACGAATCCAACGTCACGATGGCCGAAGGAAATTCTGAGGGTGCAACATTCTCGACTGCCTGTGCCACCAAATCTTCGCGTTCACCCACAAAGAACAAGTTCGCACCCAGAAACCATTGGTCGGTAATCTGATAATCCATAAAGAGGGAACCTTTTAAATTGGGCAGGTTCCAAGCAGGGTTATCGGTCTCTGTGTCATAATCATACACTTCTGCGTTTATACCCAGTGTGAAGTTTCGGTTCACATCAATGTTCAGTTCGCCAAAAATGCCAAGGGTTTTGACATCGTCATAGAACACTTGAAAAGAATTTCCATAGAAATAGCCTTTTTCATCATTCCTAAATTGGTTTTCGGGATTCAACAAAAACAATGGTTTTCTATTTTCAGCGGTGTAAGAACCTTTGACATTGTACCCTACATTTGAAAAGAGCTGTCCTTTCAATCCCAAATAACCCTGATATTGACGGTCTGTAGGCTGAATGGTCAATGTAGGGGAAACAAACGGATTTTCATCCACTAAATCGTGATAGGAGTTTTGGTGCAGTTCGCCTTCGATTCCGCCATAGGCAATCACTGTCTCATCGACCAGACGATAGGAAGCTGTCACTGCCGGATAAATGTAAAAATTACCTTGGCTGTTCTCAATATCGGTTCCATAGACCAGGTTCGCGCCCAAATTCAGGGTCAGGTCATCACGCAACACCAATAGGCTGGGGTTCACGCCCACCTGAAAGTGACCGTAATCTATGCCTGTGGTATTTACAGTGTTATTGAGATCGGCATTTGAAAAACTTCCACCCACATAATCGAGTTTGGCATTTATGGTTACCAGTTCTTCGGTAATCGGAAGTTCAATCGTCGGTTCGACCACTATGCGGTTCTCACCTGATTCCACTGCATCCCAAAAACGTCTGAGCAAAATGTTTCCACTCTTGAAAAAGGAATCCTCCAAATTCAGATGTGCTTTGGCCTCAGCATTGAAATAATTTTGTCGTTCATCGATCGAAGCGACGGTAGTTTCATCAAACTCCCCATTTTCAATTCCGTACCAATTGTACAATTGATGGTGAAGCCCAAGGCTCGCCCCCCAATCAAGGTCACGATCTTTCTTGGTGTATGAGGCATCTAATTTAGTATTGTAAAAATCAGCATCTAAAGGGGTGCTTTCTATATCGCCTCTTGAAGAAAAATGGCTCAAACCAAAATCAAGCAGGTTTTCGCCCCGATTGAACTCTCTACTGGTATAAAAATCGACCAGCGCGTTGTTATAATTGCCCAACCCTATCGAAGCATATGAATTATACAGGGTCGGAGGCGGCGTCTTCTTGACTTTTGATGCCTTGGCCTTGGCAGGCGTAAAGGTCGAAGCGACCGGAACTGAAAAAATACTATAGGTAATCGGTTTTTTCTGTAAGACAATAGAATCACCGATTGTCGGGCTCGATTTGATTTTAAAGGCATCCGAAACGGTGGGGGAATATGGTTTTACAACGGTTACCGTTTCGGTGCCTATATCATTGGTGTCTTGGGCCTGAACCCACCCCAATAGGCTCAAAAAGATAAATGATATTGATATGATGTGCTTTCGCATGTATTGCTTATTTGTTATTGGTATCGATCGATGAATTTCTTTCGGTCTCACGTGATTTGATAATGGACAATTCGCCCCTTGCCTCTGCTATAATATCATCGAATTCGACGAAATTCTCGATTACGCTCTCCAAAATGTAGGTCGCCTGAAAAGCATCGCCCAACTCATAATAGTTTTTGGCCATGATAATGAGTCCTTTGCCACCCCACTCTTTGTAACCTGAGTAGTCTTTGGCCAATTTTTGCACCGAGATGTTAGAGGCCTCAAAATCTTGGTTCTTGTTCTTGAAATAGGCATCATAGTACCATGCTTCCGCTGCGGTTTCGCCGGCGGCTATTTTTTTTACCTCTGAGAAAGCGGCTTCGGCCAATTGCTCGTTACCGGTCTCTATGGCCGAACGCGCGATCATGATTTGGGCATCACTTTTAATGCGGTTGTCAATATTGGAAGCCGACAATACCTTTTCAGCATAGGCGATGGTCTTTTCGTAATCTTTTTGCCCATAATAGCCTTTCATCAGGTTTGATTGCGCAAAGGTTCTGTTTTGGTCAATTTCGGCCGTTCTATCTAACTGCTCGAGATATGGCAGGGCACTTTGGTAGTCTTTTCGGCCCACAAAAATTTCAGACACCCTGGTCAATGCTTGCTCAGTATATTCGCCACTATCACTATCGGCGACCCTGATGAACTTTTCAAGTGCCTTGTCTTTTTGGTTTTTTGAAAAATAGAGCTGCGCCAAATTGAAATTGGCCTTCAGGGATTGGATGCCGTTCGGGAACTGTTTCAAGTACTCTTCATACCCCCTAATGGCTGCCTCTGTGTTGCCTTCAAGATATTTTCGATCAGCTGATTCAAAACTGGCATTGTCCAACTCGGCATCGGTCACCTCAACGAAGTCAAGGTTTTTGGCCCATGCAGCATATTCACTGACCCTACCCAAATCGACATACACCAGTTTTGCGGTTGCCACGGCCTGTTTGGCTTCTTGTGTTTCAGGATATTGCCTTACCACTTGCTTCAATTTTTGAAGTGCTTCCTCACCCCTATTTGCGTTGTAGTGTACCAGCCCCTGCCGTAACATGGCCCTTGGGGCAAATTTGCTTCTACTGAATTGGGAAATCAACCGGTCATAGGTCTGTAGCCCCATGGTTTCATTGTCACCCTTAATATAGGTGTTGGCCAATTCGAAAAGGGCATCATCCCGTAAGGAAGATTTTGGATAACGTTCCAAAAACGAATTGAATTCATCGATTTTGACTGAATTCTTGCCCAAGAAGCCTTGGCTCAGGGCCTTTTGAAAAGCTGCATAGTCGCGCTCTGGTCCGTTCATTTTGGCAGCCTTGCCATAAGCCGAGATGGCCTGACCATAATTACTGGTCACAAAATGGCTGTCACCCAGGCGCACATAGCTGTCGGCTATTCGCTCTTGATCAATGGCAGCTGTTTCTGCGGCATTCTTGAAGTAGGCAATGGCATTTTTGTAATTCTTCAATTTGAAGTGACAATAGCCAAGGTTATAATCCAAATTATTGTAGTCTTCCGTATTTCTGGCCGCACTATTTCTTTTGAACTTCTCAAAACCATCAAGCGCTTCATCAAATCGGTTCAGGCGATAGGCCGATTCTGCTTTCCAGTACTGTGCGCGAGCCTCAAAAGTGGGGTTTGCCGCCTTTTTCAGTGATTTCGAAAAACGCTCTAAGGCCTGCTCATGATCACCATCAATGAACAGTTCAACACCTCGGTAAAATGCTACTTTTTGATAGGTTTCCTTACTGGCGTACGATTCATTCTCTTCAAGTAGTTGTATGGCCCCCTCAAAATTTTTGGAGGTAATGTATGAATCGACAAGCAACTCTTGAATCTCTTCTTGGTGTTCGTCTCTAGGGTACTTTTCCAAATAGGCCATCATCACCTGCGGCACAGGTTCATAGGCATTGCCGATTTCGTAGCTGAGGCGGGCATAGTTCAAAAGCGCATCCTTTTCGATTTCAGCGTTGAAATTCATTTGTGAGGCATTCCTGAAGGCGTTCAGGGCTTCCGGCTTTTTATCGAGTTTCATGTAGCATTCCGCCAAATGATAGTAGGCATTCTGGGCCACGGCATTCGACCCGCCAATAATTTTGTTGAACTGCCCAATGGCGCTTTCATAATCGCCCCGCTTGTAATGGCTATAGCCCAACAGGTAAAAATCGGTATTGCTCCAGCGCCCACGTTTTCCCTTATACTGTTTGAGATGGGGAATTGCCTTATCGTACTGCGCCAAATTGAAGTAACTCTCACCGATAATCTTATGGAGTTCTGAAATTTCCCTTCTGTCCGATTTTGGCAGTTGCTTTTCGGCCATCGCAATGGCCTCTTCAAAATTGCCCAATTTAAAATTGAGATCTGCCTGATAATAGCTCAGCTTTTCATTGCGCAACTCTGGGTCTGTAATCTGGTCGAATCGGGCACTGGCCTCATCATAATCATCTTGTTCATAGGCAATGTAGCCCATATAGTATTTGGCCTGTGAGCCATATTTTGGTGAATTGGCCACCCTGCTCAAGTACCGTTCCGCTTCTTTCGGATTGTTCGAAGCATAGTAAGCGTAGCCATTGTTGAAATCGAAACGCTCTTTGTCTTTTTTTGACATGGCGGTTTGGTCTACTTTTTTGTACCATTTCAAGGCATAGGGATATTTGCCCGTCTCAAAATAATATTCGGCAACATCCATAAAAGCAGAATTTCTTTTGGTCGAGGTCGGGTAACGCTCGACAAAATCTTCCATCAGCTTGTCAGCCCTTCTTTGGTTCAGGCGAATGGCAGCGTTGGCGGCGTAATAAGCACTATTGGCCTCTGTTTCACCATCATCGGTAGAGGCTTTGACCTTTTCAAATAGCACTTGGGCCGCTTGGTACTGTTGGTTGTTGTACAGCGCCAAAGCGTCTTGGTACGTTTTATTGGGATGGGAATAAACCTGTGTCTCTTGGGATCGGCACAAAAAAATAACGCTGAAAAAAAGCGTCAATAAGGGGATGACTTTTCGATTCATAGTGTTCTACGCTGTTCTCGATTGATGTAATCATAACGTCAAAATCCGCGCCAAAGTATATTTCATGGCAACATCGGATAGATTTGTTCAAACAAAAATCCATAAAAAAACAGAACTTAGTACCTTTAGACCCCCTAAAAGAAAAAAATGCCCGAAACCATTTTAAAATTGCAGGATGTCGCTGTTTTTCAGAATCAAAACCTGATTCTGAACAACATCACCCTAGAGGTAAAAAAAGGTGAATTTGTCTATGTCATCGGCAAAACCGGTAGTGGAAAAAGTAGCTTTATGAAAACTTTATATGGTGATTTGCCACTTAAACAGGGAGATGGGCATATCGTAGGGTATGATTTGAAGACCCTCAAAGAAAAGGATATTCCCTTTTTGCGTCGAAAATTGGGCATTGTGTTTCAAGACTTCAAACTGTTGCCAGACCGTAATGTGCACAACAACCTTAAGTTTGTGCTCAAGGCCACTGGATGGAAAGATGTGGTCAAAATGGACTCAAAAATTGAAGAGGTGCTCGATAAAGTGGGCATGAAAACAAAGGGCTTTAAATTTCCACATGAACTTTCAGGTGGCGAACAACAGCGTATCGCCATCGCGAGATCGCTCTTAAATGATCCCGAGCTCATTTTGGCCGACGAACCTACGGGAAACCTGGATCCACAGACCAGTGTCGAGGTTATGAAGGTCTTACAGGAAATCAACGAAAGTGGGCGTACCATTATGATGGCCACCCATGACTATGCACTTATTTTGAAATATCCGCACAAGACCATAAAATGTGACGGTAGCAAAATGTTCGAAGTCATCCAAAAAGCGGTCTAGCACCGCATTTTACCCCCCCAAGGGGGTCATTCTTTTCGATAGAGCTCAATAATCTTTCTTACACTTTTGTGTTTCGCCAGTAGCCGTTTGGCGCGTTGCTCGTCGATCATAAGCTCTTCCACCAACATTTTGACCCCTCTTTTTGTGAGCTTGGTATTCGACAATTGCATATCGACCATTTTATTGCCTTTTACGCGACCCAATTTTATCATAACAGTGGTCGAAATCATGTTCAGTACCAATTTTTGGGCAGTACCAGCTTTCATTCGAGTGCTGCCTGTCACGAACTCGGGACCGACTACCAATTCAATGGGGAAATCTGCCTGCTCGGCAAGGGGAGAATCGTCATTGCATACAATACAACCTGTGACAATACCATTTTTTCTTGCGTTTTTCAATCCGCCGATGACATAGGGGGTGGTGCCAGAAGCCGCTATGCCCAACAAGGTGTCCATAGCGTTGATATTGTATTGTTTCAAATCTTTCCAGGCCTGTTCTGCATCATCCTCGGCATTTTCAACTGCTTTTCTCAACGCTATGTCACCACCTGCAATCAGACCGATTACCCAATCATCGGAAACACCATACGTGGGTGGGCATTCAGAGGCATCTAGAACACCCAGCCTACCACTGGTACCTGCTCCAATGTAGAACAAACGCCCTCCCTTTTCCATTCTTGAAACGGTACTATCAACAAACCTTTGTATTATGGGTATGGCCTTTTCAACAATGAGCGGTACCGCTTGGTCTTCTTGATTGATGCCCACAAGCAGTTCTCGGGTACCCATTCTTTCCAGATTATCGTATTTAGAGGGTTGTTCGGTCGCTAGAATACTATTTTTCATTTTTTTCTTTTTAGGAGTAATAAGCCCAAGAACGTCAAGAGACCGTTCACGGCAATGCTGACAAACCCAAAGTCAAAATCAAATTCTTTTTTTAGGTAAAGCCCTATAAAATAGGTAAGCGAAGGAGCCATTATACAGATCAGGGGCACCCATCTATCTTTAATCTCGATTTTGGTGAACATTCCAAAAAGATAGAGTCCCAAGAGTGGTCCATAGGTATAACCGGCAACATTGAAGATAAGCGAGATAACATCGCCCCTACTGCTTGAAAACAACATAATAATGATGAAAACCACGCATGAGAAGCCAAACAACACCCTGTTCTTTATTTTCTTTCGCTCTTCGCCACTTTTCTTTGAAATCTCTAGAAAGTCATAGGTAAACGATGTGGTCAGGGCCGTCAGGGCAGAATCAACACTTGAAAATGATGCAGCTATGATACCCAGCAAAAAACTGATTCCTGCCAATAATCCCAAATGGTTCAGTGCAAGATCTGGAAACAGTGTATCGGTATCAAGCAATTGGCCCTCGGCACCACGGGGCAATACGATGTTATGGTTTTCGGCATAGATATAGAGCAATACCCCCAGCCCAAGAAACAAAAACTGTGTCAATGCCAATATTAGGCTATAGGTAAGGGTATTCTTTTGGGCATCCCATCGATTTTTACAGGTGAGGGTTTTTTGCATCATGTTCTGATCGAGACCCATCATGGCAATGGCTATTAAAATACCTGCTATGAACTGTTTGTAAAAATTGTTGCTCGATTTGCCCTCCCAGTTGAACACCTCAAAATATCGATGTTGGGTCACTTCCCGAACTGCATCGCCAACGGTAAAACCAAACGACTGCATAATGGCCGTAATGGTCAATATGGCTCCTAAAATCAAGAAGATGGTCTGCATAGTGTCTGTCCAAACGATGGTCTTGATCCCAGATTTATTGGTATAGAGCCATACCAGTAGTAAAATAATGATTACAGTGACAAAAAACGGAACATTCATCGCATCAAAGAATGCAAATTGCAATATTTTGGCCGCCAGCAATAAGCGCAATGCGGCACCAAAAGATTGCGACACCAAGAAAAAAAGCGATCCCGTCTTGTACGATCTTTTGCCATACCGTTCTTTGAGATATCCATATATAGACACCAATCGCAACTTGTAATATAAAGGTATGAGCACAAACGTGATAAAAAGGTAGCCTACTACGTTACCAAGAATAAATTGGTAAAAATAGAGATAGTTATTGCCCACCATACCGGGCACCGAGACAAAGGTAACCCCAGAAAGTCCGGCTCCTATCATACCAAAAGCCACCAAAAACCAAGGTGACTCCCTATCGCCCGTAAAGAATGATTCATCACTTCTATTACGGGAGGTGAAATATGAAATCACCATCAAAAGGGCGAAATAGAAAATAATGACCGAGAATACCAATAACGGACTCACAACTAAAGTCTTGGATTACTATATCAATACAGTTTTATGCTGTCGAAATCATCGATATACGATTCGTACTGTTCCATTTCCTTCAGGGCCTCGAGAGATCCATCCTTTTCAACCCAATGCCTCAACCGATCTGAACCGTTGATGATATCGATGGGCATGTTTTCATAATCATATTCATAGGGTGGTTCTTTCCATTGAAATTCATCGCCCAAATGACGGTACAGTTCACGCATGAGTACTTGCCCTACCTTCCATGGGGTGAACGTTTTTCTATCAATGACATGAACCTGAAATCCACCGCACGGTCTATCGGCATGCTTTTGAAAGGTAGGAAGAAACGTTATGGGCCGTAACGCAAAACCTTTTAGACCGGTATCCCGCATGGCTTTTGAAAGGTGCTTTTTATAGTAGGAATAAGGTTCTATTTTCGGGTCTCCTACAATTTCCAATGACTGGGTCGTACCCCTACCTTCACTCAATTCGGTACCTTCGAACACTACAGTGGCCGGAAACGTAAAGGTACTATCGATCCTAGGAATGTTTGGCGAGGGCAGTAACCAAGGTAAACCTGTATCTTCATAGTACATTTCGCGACTCCATCCCTGCATTTTTATGACCCTCATATTGGCTTTTTCGCTCACCCAATATTTCTGGTGCATTTCGGCCACCTCACCAATGGTCATGCCATGCCTTACCGGTATGGGATGAAGCCCTATGAAAGAGGCAAAGTTCATATCGAGCAGATTTCCCTCTAAATCAATTCCATTAAGTGGATTGGGCCTATCGAGCACAATGACCTCAATATCTTTCGAGGCACATTTTTCCAACAATAGCGTCAAGGTGTAGATATAAGTGTACATACGACAACCCACATCTTGCATATCGACAAACAAGTGGTCAATACCTTCAAGCATCTCATCAGTGGGCACCCGGGTCTCTGAATACAGTGAATAGACGGGAACGTTGAAATACGGGTGAACCGTATGGTCGGTCTCTATCATGTTATCTTGGGCATCAGTGGAAAACCCGTGCTGTGGACCAAAGATCTTTACAAACCGCTCACCAAAAATGTCTTCAAACCTATAGGTTGCATGAACAAGCTCGCCATCAACAGAGGCATTGTGGCACAAAAGGGCCACATTGCCTTTAAAAGAGTCTTGCAGGCCCTTGTCTCCATACAGGACATCGAGCCCTGACTTTACTCTGTTCTTCATATTTTCCAATTAAGAAAAAATATGCCCAAGCCAAAAATATCTTGCCCTGGGCACAACAAATTAACTCAAACTATTTCTGTATTTCCTACAGAACTTTTTCCTTATAGGGATGGGTTCGCAGGAGTATTGTCATTATTATCCCTTTCGGCATTGGGATAAGGATAAAAATTTCTGTTTCGCTCAGGATTCGCGTCTGACGGACCCGGCCTGCCGAACCTTCTACTATCTTCAAGTCCTAAACTCGTCAAATAGAGCTCTATTCTTCTGTTTCTGTATATCTCATCGAGCACGGCCTGCTGTTCGACAGCACCGGCGTATGCGGGTAGGTTTGCACCCACCCCAAAAGCGTCTTGGGCCGCTGTCTTGGTCAATACGGCATCCAATTCTGTCACAGCATTGGTCAGATCATTGCTTCTTGCGTACGCCTCAGCTTTTATCAGCAACATCTCACCGGGCAGATATACGGGAATTTCAATCAAGTTATCTGGCCAAAAACCAATAAGCTGATAGTTGGCCGGATCGTTGACCGGGTCGGGCAGCGTTACATAAAAAGGCACTCTTTCATCACTGGGATCAGGTACCAAACCTGCTGGCAGGGCAAAATTGGCATCCCTTGCCTGCGTTACGTTCTGGGAACCGAACCAAAATGCCAACGGATTGGGAATAGAAGCATCGTATTCCCAGGTCGATTGTACAGAAAGATCAACCGCATCGGCGGCCGAAATGGCCTCGGTATAATTGCCCGCCATTAAATGGAACCGAGCCAGCATGGCATCGATTGAGTTACCGATATCCACAGAGCTGAACACCCCAGAGGTAATTTCTGAAGAAAGTCCGGCTTGCACATATCCCCTGGCCTCCGTCAAATCGGTAATTACACTTTGCAATACCGTAGAACGGTCTTGAAACGATGCATCCTCAATGATTTCAAGCGGGATACTCTCAAAAAACTGGATCAATGTTCCATGCACCAATGCCCTATAGAACAATCCATAGGCCTTGAGTGAATTGGCGGTTGTGGCATCGTCAGTAGCGATATCTGCAGATGTGATCACCGTGGTGGCCTCTTTTCTACAGAGCATGGCATTGGTCCAGATATTGTTCAAGATCTCGTTGCCCCCGTTGATATCGTCACCTCCCAACAATACCTCGTTCTCACCCAGGTTACCTGGGTTTAGCAATCTCAGTTCACCTGTGTTCAATCCGGTTAAATGGGTGCTGGTGTAAATGATGCCCGCCCTATCGGTACTCCATCTTTGTTGTACACCATTGATCAAAGCCACCAAGTTATCGGTGCTATTGACTACATCGGGCTCTAAGGTCGAATTCGGATCTAAGTACTCTTTATCACATGATGAAGCGAACATGACCAATATGCCAAGTATGATGATATTCTTAATATTTTTCATGGCTCTTTTTTTAAAAGTTAGTACTTACAGATAGGGCAAAAGTGGCAGGAATGGGAACATTACCAAAATTCACTGCCCTGAGCAGGTTCGACTGACCTCCGGCATTGGTCTCGGGATCATAGCTGAAGAAATCATCGAATGAAATCAAGTTCCTTCCGATCAAGGAAACCCTTGTATTTTTTAACCTATCATTGAATAAGGATGGAAACTCGTACGTAAAGGCCAGTTCCCTGAGTTTGACAAATGAACCGTCTTCCATCCTGAATTCCTCAATGGGGTAAATACTTGCAATATAACCCCTGGGAAGCTCTCCCGTAAGCTCTTGCTCGGCGAGCCTACCTAGACCGACCCCTTGTCGGGTTCGCTTATCTGCATCGAAAATGTCAACACCCTGTACTGACTCCCAAAGCATTGAAAACGAGAAGTTCTTATAGGTAAGATCTGTGCCAAACCCTAAAATGTAATCAGGATTTGGATCGCCTATCACCCTTCGCAGTACATCACCCGTAGGTTGGCCGTTTGCATCACGTTGTGGCTGGCCTGTAGCCAAATCACCCCGTTCTACCTGGGGAACACCTGCAGGAACCCCTTCGGTTGAAGAATCGGTCAAGATCAAATCTCCACTATCGTCCCGTGCAAAATACGTTCCGAAGAATACCCCCAATGGCTGTCCTTCTTGCACTACCGGCGGTGCCCCAGCGACGTTGGCAATAGTAATATCGCCTCCGATGGTCTCTATGACCTCGTTTCGGTTTCTACTGAAATTGGCCGTTACGTTCCAGGTCAAATCCTGTGTTTTTATTGGGGTCACCCTTGCGAAAATCTCTATACCCTTGTTTTCCATGGTACCTACATTTTCGATACGCGATGCACCACCAATTGATGGCGCCAACACCCTACTGACAATCAGGTCTTCAATGTTTTGGCTATAATATGAGAACAGTAATCCTGCCCGATTATCAAAAAAGCTCAGATCCGCACCTATCTCAAATTCTTTGGTGCGTTCGGGAACCAAATCTTCGTTGCCCAAGCGGTTGTTCTGCTGTAAGGTGATATCGCTCAAAAAGTCGATGGACGTATAACTTCCAAATCTCGCATACGGTCCGATTGCAGTCAGGTTACCCGCCTCACCATATGAGGCCCTTAATCTCGCTGAGTTTATAAAGCTGTTTTCAGACCAAAAGGGCTCATTGGATATCAGGTAGGAGCCGGATATTTTAGGATAGAAGTTTGTTCGGTTATCAACATCGAAGTTGGTCGCACCATCTATCCTTCCCGCCAAGGTTAGGAATAGTTTGTCATCGTATGATAACGTCTCTTGCAAAAAGACACCAAAAATATCAAGGTTTGAATCAATAGGCTGTGTTTGCAAAGGTACGGTAGGGTCGCCAGAAGCGTCCAAATCCCTTCCTTGGGTTCCGTCAAACTCCAGCTCACTGGCCTGAAAGTTGTATCCGGCCGTGGTCTGTGAATTCAGTTTTGAAGATATGTCCCAGTCATAGGTAACATTGATATCATAATTCCAATTGAACACCTTGGCTTCGGCCTCTCCCCTATATCCTAAATTGAAATAGGCCGGATTCACATTTTCGTAGGGATATATCGGGATAAAAATATTGCCTTCTTGGTTATAGGTGTCAACACCCAAAATCTGATCGATAGTAAGGTTTTCGATTGGGTTGATCCTCACGTGAAGACTCGGAATGAAGTGGTTCACCTTTTGCGTGATGTCAAAGGTTTCAATAATGCTCAACGGATTTACCCTGGTTTGCTCAACTGCCAACAGGTTTCCATTGGAATCTCTTTGCGATAGGTCAAAAACATTATTGGTAATGTTCACCGAATTTATCGGGCTCCAAAATACATTGCCGTCAGGTTTCTCGTCTGAATTGCTATTGGCAAAGTAAAGGCCAAGGTCATAAGAGATCCAGTCGGCTATCTTGTGAGAAAAATTAACACGTGCAGACAGGCGTTGGTAATTGGTGTTCCTAATAATTCCCTCGTTGGCCAAATAGCCAATGGAAGCATGGTAATTCATTTTTTCATTGCCATCGCTAATTGAGAAATAGTTGTCGGTGCCTAAACCTGTTTGAAAGATATCATCTTGATAATCGTACCTGGTCGTATTGAACTTGTTTGAAGAGAGGAACCTAAAGGGGGTCAGGTCGCCCGTATCGGGGTTAAAACCAAAGATGGGCCATAGCCTTCCCGTAAGTGGGCTGTTGGCGATGGTCTCAAATTCTTCACCCCTCAAGTTAAGATCCAGTTTTTTTCGAACGGTATTTACGTTGAAGGTACTCTTAAAAAACATTTCAGGACCATCTTCGGTATACCTTCCTTTTTTGGTGGTAATGATCACCACTCCGTTTGACGCCCGCGAACCGTAAATGGCTGCCGCTGCCGCGCCATTGAGCAAGTTTATGTTATCGATGTCGTTCGGGTTGATGTCGACCATTCTGTTTTGCCCCGGACTGGCATCCCCGGCAGGAACATTTAGATTGGTCACATTGGTCGTAAGGTTACTGACCACGACCCCATCAACTACGTAAAGGGGCTCAGAAGACCCTTGTATGGTACTCACCCCCCTCAGGCGAATGGAAAATCCCCCGGCAGGATCACCTGAGTTTTGTGTTATCTGTGCGCCGGGTACTTTACCCTGTAAGGAGGTAATAACGTTTGGAGGGGCCACTTTGGTCAATTCAACCGCCTTGACGGTCGTAATGGCGTTGCCCAATTTCTTGCGCTCTTGGGTCAACGAGGATCCCACAACAATTACCTCATCCAAATTGTTGGAATCTTCGGCCAATGTTACATTCAACTGTTGGTCTTGCCCGGTAAGCGCTATCTCTTGGCTCTTAAAGCCAATATAACTGATGACGAGCGTTTTGCTGGCCGTATCATCTGCCACAAAACTGAAATTCCCATCAAAATCGGTCACACCTCCAATGGAAGTGCCCTTGATGAAGACACTTGCCCCTGGTAATGGCTGGCCTTCACTGTCGCTGACCGTTCCTGAAATCGTGACCGATTGCGCAAAAGATATATGCGCAAATAAAATCATAAACAGAAACAGCAGCCGGTACTGTGCTTTTTTCATAATCGTGTTCTTTTAGTGAGCTTTGCAAACAAACCTAGCATAATAATTCAATTTTTGCAATGTTTTAATGCAATAATTTATTGCAAAATGGATAAATTAACATTATTAGATATCAGAAAAGTATCTTTTTGCCGTTTTTAATGGCAAAAAAGATTTTTATATTTGTTTTCATGGATAAAAAGAAAAGGCATCATATCATTCTCAATGAAGTACATATACACAATAGGGTGCTATTGACCGATTTGTCGAGTATGCTCAATGTCTCTGTTGATACGGTACGAAGAGATGTCAAAGAGCTCGATTCTTTAAAAAAGCTCAGAAAGGTACATGGGGGTGCCATTTCAAACGGATTCAATGTGTATTCTGACCGATCAAGGGAAATCTATGAACTGGGCAGCAAATCGACGATAGCCCAAAAGGGCATATCATTATTGAAAAAAGGAGATGTTATATTGATAAGTGGCGGATCGACCAACATTGAATTGGTAAAACTGCTTCCCAAAAAGCTTGACCTGACTTTCTTCACCCCGAGTTTGCCCATGGCCATTGAATTGATCAACAACACTTCTGAGCGCTATGAGGTATATCTTATCGGTGGCAAGCTTTCAAGAAGATCGCAATTGGCCACCGGTGGCAGTTCAATAAATATCTTGTCAGAAATCAAGGCCGATATTTGCTTTTTGGGTACAGGCTATATCGATATTCAAAAAGGTATCACCGAGGTGGATTGGGAAATCGCCCAAATGAAAAAAGCGATGATACGGGCTTCCAAAAAAACGGTCTCCCTTACCATATCAGAAAAATTGAACACTTCAAACCGCTACAAAATCTGTGACATCAACACCATCGATACCTTGGTAACAGAACTGGATCCCAAATGTGAGAATCTTGAAGAGTATCGAAAAGCAAATATCAACATACTTTAGCTGGCGCGCCCCTAGAAAACAATTGTTCAATACGATCAAATTTTTAGAAGAAATAATCATATTCTGAAGAAAATCCACAATATGGCATGCCTTCATTTCTTCTTAATCCGTTAAACTTTTTGTTTCTTTGCCACCATAAATAATTTACCCCATTATGGAACTTTTAGGAATCGATATCGGTGGCTCAGGAATCAAGGGTGCCTTGGTAAACAGTGATACTGGTGAACTTCTTACCGAAAGACATAGAATACCCACTCCCGAATCACGAAAACCCAAGGCCATGGCCGAGGTGGTGGCACAACTTGTCGAACACTTTGACTACAAGGGGCCCGTGGGTTGTGGTTTCCCTACCATCGTCAAAAACGGAGTCTGTATTTCAAAGGGAAATCTTCACAAGAGCTGGGTAGGGGTCAATGTTGATGAACTGTTCAGCCAAGCTACCGGACAACCCTTTACCGTTGTGAACGATGCCGATGCCGCGGGCTATGCATCGATGAACTATGGTGTGGGAAGAGGAAAAGATGGTTTTGTCATCATGATCACCGTAGGTACCGGTCTGGGCAGTGGGGCCTTCTACAACGGAAAATTGATCCCGAATTTCGAATTGGGGCAAATCCCCTATAAAAAATATAGAAAGATTGAAGATTGGGCAGCAAGTTCTGCAATGGAACGCGAGGGCCTATCGTATGAAAGGTGGGGCAAGCGCTTTAACAAATTTTTGACCTTCGTCGAGCTTTTGGTTTCTCCCGATCTGATTATTATCGGCGGGGGAATTTCAAAGAAATGGAATCAGTACAGCCATTTGATCGATGTAGAGACCCATGTAGTCAAAGCCGAACTCATGAACCATGCAGGCATCATCGGTGCTGCCGTTTCTTGTTTACGGGAACACCACCATCAAGAAGTCTAAACCGCTTTGCTACGTTTTCTATCGACCTCTTTTAACTGTATTTTTCGCAGCCTAATATGATTGGGAGTCACTTCGACCAACTCATCTTTTTGAATATATTCCAAGGCTTCTTCCAATGAAAATTTGATGGCCGGTACGATTCGCGACTTATCATCTGAGCCAGCGGCCCGAACATTGGTCAGTTTTTTTGTCTTGGTGACGTTGACCACCATATCATCTTGACGTGAGTTCTCACCGATTACTTGTCCCTCATAAATTTCCTCACCGGGATCGATAAAGAATTTGCCACGTTCTTGCAATTTGTCTATGGAATAGGGTATCGCCGTACCATTTTCCATAGAGACCAACGAACCATTGATCCGCTGCGAAATCTCACCCTTCATGGGTTGGTATTCCAAAAATCGATGGGCCATGATGGCCTCGCCAGCAGTTGCCGTCAACAATTGGTTCCGCAAACCAATAATACCCCTTGACGGAATGATGAACTCACAGAGCATTCGTGAACCCTTGGCTTCCATACTCACCATTTCTCCTTTTCTGATAGAGACCATCTCCACCGCCTTGCCGGAAACCCCTTCTGGTAAATCAATGGTCATTTGTTCGAACGGCTCACATTTTACCCCGTCGATTTCTTTGATGATGACCTGTGGTTGTCCTATCTGTAATTCATAGCCCTCGCGGCGCATGGTCTCGATCAATACCGAGAGATGCAGCACGCCCCGCCCATATACCATGAACTTATCGGCGCTATCGGTTTCCTCGACCCTAAGGGCCAAGTTTTTCTCCAGCTCCCGCTCTAAACGTTCTTTTAGATGGCGTGAGGTAACAAACTTGCCATCTTTGCCGAAAAACGGACTGTCATTGATAGTGAAGAGCATACTCATGGTCGGTTCGTCAATGGCGATCGTCCGTAATTTTTCGGGATTTTCAAAATCGGCCACCGTATCACCGATTTCAAAGGCTTCCATACCCACTATGGCACAAATATCACCTACGGCAACGGTTTCGACCTTTTTTCGCCCCAATCCCTCAAAAACAAAGAGCTCTTTGATTTTAGATTTTACAATGTCCCCATTTCTTTTGACCAAAGAAACATTCTGGCCTTCGCTCAACGTTCCCCGTTGCAGGCGCCCAATGGCGATACGCCCCGTATACGAAGAAAAATCAAGGGAAGTGATCAGCATTTGTGTGCTGCCCGTTTCTGGCTTGAATTCAGGAATGTGCTCTATGACCATATCCAACAATGGCGCTATTGAGTCGGTAGGTGTTTTCCAATCTTCGCCCATCCAATTGTTCTTGGCCGAGCCGTACACCACCGGAAAATCAAGTTGCCATTCTTCTGCTCCCAATTCGAACATCAGGTCAAAAACCTTTTCGTGCACTTCTTCAGGGGTACAGTTTTCTTTATCTACCTTATTGATGACGACGCAGGGCTTCAGGCCCAAATCAATGGCCTTTTGCAATACAAAACGCGTCTGTGGCATTGGGCCTTCAAAGGCATCGACCAATAGCAGCACGCCATCGGCCATGTTCAGCACCCGTTCTACCTCGCCCCCAAAATCGGCGTGGCCCGGGGTATCGATGATATTGATCTTGGTGTCTTTGTATACCACCGATACGTTTTTTGACACGATGGTGATACCCCGTTCACGTTCAAGGTCATTGTTGTCGAGAATCAGATCACCCTTGTTCTCGTTCTCACGAAACAGACGGCAATGGTACATGATCTTATCGACCAAGGTGGTCTTGCCATGGTCAACATGGGCTATGATGGCGATATTCTTTATTGTTTGCATGCCTAAATTTGAGGATGCAAAGGTAAGGCAATAAAATCCACAGACGACACGACCACCATAAATAGGTCAGTCTTTTTTGCCCAAAACCCATCCGATGGTCACCCTAAGATTCGGATAAACCGAAAATTGATCGGTCACCGTCACTGCACTTCCCGTATCGGTGTAATCCACTGAAATTGCGCCAATACCAAACTGCAGTCCCCAATTGAAGCCCGAGGTATAGGTGCGCTGCAAGCCATACGTCAACCCGATATAGAAAGTTTCAAAAGAAGCTGGGCCGAATACAATGATATTCGCTAGATCAGGCTCGAAGTCCTTACCGAGCAAAGAAATATCAGAGGTATAGTACATGTTGATCCCATAAAAATTTCCTGAATTGCCCTTGACCAGCTTTCCTTTCTTCGCCCTTCTGTCAAAATTGTAATACCTGCGCAATTGGGCATCAAATCTGGGGTAAAGGTCAAAACCACTGTTATCGAAAGAAATCACGCCCAATGAAGTAGCCGCATCGAGTCTTATGGATGTATTCGTAGCAATACCAAATTCATAAGACACCCCTGGCCAAGCTACATTCAGCAAAAACTGGTCTTCTATTTTTTTTTGGTTTTGGGCCATTAGGGCATTTAGAAAAAGTAGTGAAAAAACGGTCAGGGCAGTTCTCATTGTCAAAATTTCAAGATTTTGTGGATATCATCAATTTTCAAGCCAAAAAGATACCTTTGTAAAAATATGTTTTATGGATTTATCCCATATTCCCCAACTCAAACATTCTAATGGCAACAATTTCTTTTTGCTCTCTGGCCCCTGTGCCATTGAGGGCGAAGAAATGGCCCTACGTATCGCCGAGCATATTGTCGAGGTGACTGATAAGCTGAGAATTCCCTATGTGTTCAAAGGAAGTTTTAAAAAAGCGAACCGAAGCCGTGTGGATTCATTTACAGGAATTGGCGATGAAAAGGCACTGAAAATCTTAAGAAAAGTATCGGAAACCTTTAAGGTGCCCACTGTCACCGATATTCATGTGCCAGAAGATGCAAAAATGGCGGCCGAATATGTCGATGTGCTTCAGATACCCGCCTTTTTGGTACGACAGACCGACTTGGTCGTCGCAGCCGCCGAAACGAACAAAGTGGTCAACCTCAAAAAAGGGCAGTTCATGAGCCCTGAAAGCATGAAGCATGCCGTAAAAAAAGTGATTGAAACTGGCAATGAACAGGCCATGATCACCGAGCGAGGGTCAATGTTCGGGTATCAAGACATGATCGTTGATTTTCGCGGAATTCCCACTATGCAACAATATGCACCGGTCGTACTCGATGTGACCCATTCATTGCAACAGCCCAACCAAGCCTCAGGGGTAACAGGCGGTCGCCCGGCACTTATCGGCACCATGGCCCGGGCAGGTATCGCCACCGGTGTGGATGGTATTTTTATGGAAACCCACTTTGACCCGGCCAACGCCAAAAGCGATGGGGCCAATATGCTCGATTTGAGCTTGCTGGAAAAATTGTTGACTGACTTGGTAGCGTTACGTAAAGTGGTGAACGAAATGAGTTAGTTCTTCCAAAACCCCTTTTCTTTTACAGCATAGGCATCATGCAATATCTCGGTCAAGATTTTTTCATCGATTTCTTCAGGTGAACGATAGCGCAATGACCGCAACACCTTACGTTTTTCAGTGACCATATGCCCTAGATGCTTCGTCAAATGTGCAGAGGCCCAAAAACCGACATCGACATATTTTTTGCCCCTGGGCACATTGAGGTAGCAGAAAGGTGTCTTTTTGAAATAATAGAAGGGTATTCTGTATTTATATTTCAACTCTATTTCAGGAAACAGCCCTTCGATGACCACCTGAAGCTGCAACAAAATACTTTTAAAGGGCTCGTCTTGTGAAAGTATGTAGTCTTCTGCTGGGTTCATGGATCAAAAATCGGAAAACCCGTTCAATTAATCATTTGATAACTTCAAAGAATCAGTTCCGTACTGCGATAAGCCCTTCAAATCCTTACATTTGATAAAATCTATTTCAGATGAAAGACACCACGCTTATTTTGGCTTTGTTGCTTTGTTTTTCGCTAAGTGCCCAGAATCATTCACATACTGGCTCTGGGGCCATATTTTTTCCAGATATACCGGGGTACAAAACCTTAAAGGCCGACTTGCACCAGCACACTGTTTTTTCTGATGGATATGTCTGGCCGACCATTCGCGTTATGGAAGCCCTTCGAGATAGCCTTGATGTCATTTCGCTGACCGAACATTTAGAATACCAACCCCATAAAGTGGATATTCCGCATCCTGACAGGAACCGTTCGTACGAATTGGCCCTTCAAGAGGCAAAAGAGCATGATCTGATGATTATAAACGGTTCTGAGATTACCCGTTCGGCGCCTGTTGGGCATAGCAATGCCGTTTTTATAACAGATGCCAATGAACTCTTGCACGACAAGCCCGAAGATGCCTTTTCAGCTGCTAGAGAACAAGGGGCCTTTGTGTTTTGGAACCATCCGGCATGGTATCCCCAATCAGAAACAGGCAATCCGATTTTAAGCGATTTTCAAAAGGAAAGAATGAAAAATGGAGAACTTCATGGTATCGAGGTCATCAACATGGTCGATTATTCTGAAGAGGCCCTCGCCTTGGCCCTGGAACACAATTTGACCATTATGGCCACCAGCGATATTCACGGACTTATCGACTGGGACTATCATGAAAAAGGCCATGCCCGCCCCGTTACTTTGGTCTTTGCCAAAGAAAGAAGCGTTGAAAGCCTCAAGGAAGCCCTTTTTGCAGGCAGAACCGTGGCCACCTACGACAATCTCCTGGTAGGAAAAGAGGAATTTTTGAATCCGCTGATCAAAGCAAGTGTCGAAATAATGAAAGTTGGGTATATCGGAAACACCTCAGTTCTTGAAGTGAAGCTGAAAAATAGCTCAAGCAACAAATTGATTTTTGAAAATGCCATGGACTTTTCATTCTACAACCATTCACCTGTTTTTGAAATCGAAAGTGGTGAGACGATTACCCTACAAATCAAAACGCTTGAAAAACGGAAACATATCGATTTGAAGTTAAAGGCCCTGAAGGCCTATTCTGCCCCAAAAAAACAACAGGTCGTAGATTGGAAGATACCGATTGAATAGTCAGGGGCTCACTCCTTGCCATCAACATAATCTTGAAGGTACTTGTAATTTTTGGTGAGCTTGCCATTTTTGGTCATTTGGGACCGCTTGAGGATGCCATCCTTGTCTCCATTAAAAAAAGCGGGGATCACATGTTTTGAAAAGGCCTCTCCAAAACCATTGCTGGCATCCCGTGGCAATTCAGCGGGCAGATTATCGACCGCCATCACCGCAATCGCTTCTGGCTTCAAATAATCAACTTCTTTTTCTTTTTGTGGATGGTACCCATAGATAGGTTTTGCTATGGTTGAAGCCCTAATGGTGGTTGCCACTGGCCCGTCAATATCACAACTGATATCTGCAACAACTTTGATATTGAACTCAAGATGCTTTACATCTTCCCTAGTGTATAGATATGGGGCGCCATCTCCATAGAAATGGCCCGCGATATATAGATCGGTCACTTTGGCAAACCTGAAGAAATCAGAACGGTATTCTTCTGGATTGGCAAAAAAATCAGCTTTGTTGCCCCGAACCCCATCTTTTCGTTTGTTGTATTCAGAAGCATCGATTTGGCAATAGACCGGTTCATCAAAGGTCTGGTGCAAAAACTCATCGACCGTTACCTTTTTTAGGTTCATGCCATCGAGCATTTCTTTTGCACCGCTACCGACCCTACCCTTACCGGTGAGCAATACCTTGATATTGGGCAATTTAATCTTTTGAAGTTCAGCAATCAAAGCCTGTTGATCTTTCAAGGTCTCTGCCTTTGGCAATTCAAAGCGGCCAGATTTGAGCCCATAAGCCCGCACCCCGTTATAAGCACCTACAATTCCTGCATAGCGGCCAAAAGCGACCAGTCGAATGCCCTTGAGGCTTGTGATCACCTCATGATCATATAGCTCAATGTTCTTCTCAAGTATGGCCCGCAGTAGGTCTCGGTTATAGGGCTGTTTCTTGATCGTATGTGAAAAGAAAAAGTACTTTTTATTTGGAATCAGGTCTTTAATGGGCACTTCCTTGACCCCTAAGAGCACATCACATTCTGCCATTTTATTGGCCACTTCGACACCTATGTCTCGGTATTCCTGATCTGCAAAAGCCCTTACGGAAGAGGGCTTTACAATTATTTGCGCTTTTGGGTATTTTTCAATGACAGTTTGGCAAAGTGCTGGAGGCAAGACCACCCTTTTGTCAGGTGGGTTCTTGCATTCTCGAATGATTCCGAATTTCATCTATTCAAAATTTTTATTTGATTGAAGATGAAGCAAATAAAAATTTCTTCACATTCAGTAATTCGCACAAAAAATTTAATCATATCCAAGGGTGTCACAATGATAAAATCTGTTTATGCTCATTTCATCAAGTCTGGTATAATTCTTGCCTAAAATAAGGGGATTGCCAAGGGTACGCAAACTTTTGTCTAACTTTGCGTTCCTTTAAAAATTGTTCTTTGAAAATATGGGGCCGACCGGTTTTGACAGCGAGACCAATGGCTATGTAAGCATGTCGAGCTATGGGAATGATGCTCGTAAATACAATATCCCAACCTTTTAAATGGCGAGTCTAACTACGCTTTAGCTGCTTAATCGACTGAATTATAGTAAGTCTAAGCCTAGTCCTGCCAGGCAGGAAAGCTAAATGTCCTTGAACAGCCCTTGTTGACGGCGGTTCGTTTTAGGGCACCATAAAAGTCAACACCGGGTCGTTTGCGCTTCGGTAACGATCCTAAACTAAAGAAGCTAAGCATACGATAGGCGGTTTTGGGTCGGTCGTATGTCGAAAATTGAACCAAGACTAAGCATGTAGAAAGCCTAGCAATTGCTTGTTTGGACGAGGGTTCGAATCCCTCCGGCTCCACTGAAGTGGCACCATTTCAAATCATTAAACCTGTAAATTACTGATTTACAGGTTTTTTTGTTTTATTCCCTTTCATTGAATGGTAAAAATAGCATACCCCAAGATGCTTATTCGGTGAGCATTTGATATAGTAAAAAATACTCACCGATTTCCTTGTAATTTATTGATTATATGTTAATTATAAAATTGATTCTTTTCTGTTGTATCCTTATTTGGATAAAAAGCAATACCGAAAATGAGTCATTCTTTCTCTCAATTGTTTTATCTAAAAGGGAAACCTTAATAATCAAGACTTAATAGAGTCAAATTATGTATTGGACCTTTTCCGGATTTCCGCCCGGTGGGCGGTTCCCCAATCTGCAAGGTTACTGATGACGGGGACCAATTTTTCACAGTACTCAGTCAATTCATAGGTAACGGTAACTGGCCTAGTGTCCATAACCGTCCGTTTTACGAGCAGATTGGTTTCCATTTCCTTGAGTTCCCGGCTCAACATCTTCCCGGAAATCCCCTCAACATCCTCCAACAAATCGGAATAACGTTTAGTCCCAAAATAAAGGGCCACCAATATGTGCATCTTCCATTTTCCGCCCAGTACGTACATCGTATCTGATATGGCTCGAATCTTATGTTTACAGGCCTGTATTTTTTGTTTATCGCTCTTCATGTTCTGTCACCTTGTTACCTCTACGTTACTGTTACTTTTAGTAACCATGTGTCAAAAGTATTTAAATTTGACAAAAATTCACCTACTTACACAAACAATTTTGAATATGGATTTAATCGACACACTAAATTGGAGGTACGCCGTTAAAAAATACGATGAACAAAAAGTACCCAAAAAAAAGATAGATCAAATACTTAAGGCCATAAGCCTTACCGCTACCTCGGCAGGCCTACAGCCCTATCGCCTCTTTGTAATCAACAATGAACAGGTGAGGTGGCAACTGGCACGAGATTCCTTCAACGCCCAGATTACCGAGGCTTCACACCTCATTGCATTTGCTGCCTTTGAAACAATTACCAAAGAACAGATTACAGAATTCATTGCGTTCATGGCAAAGGAAAGGGGACTGCCCGAAACCACTTTGGATTCCTACAAAAGCTCCCTTGAACAGCATATTTTGGCCAGAACGGACCATGAAAACTTTATTTGGTCCTCCCAACAGGCCTACATTGCATTGGGAACGGGGATGATCGCCGCGGCCAATGCCGAAGTAGATGCCACTCCAATGGAAGGGTTTAATCCGGAAAAACTGGACAGGCTGCTGAACCTTCGGGAGAAAGGATTAAAAAGTGTGCTATTGCTGGCACTTGGGTACAGGGATGCCGAAAAAGATTTTCTGGCCAACCAAAAAAAGGTCAGGTTGCCTTTAAAAGAACTTGTGACCCATATCGATTGATTGCGCCAAGAAAACTACAAGACACATTGAATACTTAATTTAAAGGATATACCAATGAAAAAGAGGACCAAAACACTGTATTGGATCTTTACGGGATTGCTTTCATTATTGATGGTAACCTCCGCCACACGCTATTTTATGGATATCGAGCAATTCCAGAATTATTTTGTGGCCTTTGGGTACAATGAACGAATCGTGGTGCCCCTAGCCATTGCAAAGCTGCTTGCAGTAGTCGCAATTTTAGGAAATAAATGGCCCACTCTCAAAGAGTGGGCCTATGCCGGACTGTTCTTTGATTTCGTATTGGCATTGGAAGCCCACATCCATCTCAAGGACGATCAGTTCTTTGGCCCTATCATCGCATTGGTGCTATTGGCACTGTCCTATAGCTTCTATCGAAAGGTCTTTAGGAACAATCCATAACACCTATTCCATATATGTAGGGGGTAAATTGGTACAGCTCCATTTACCCCATTATAACGAAACCGCGATTCACGGCCGGTACATGGCCTTATCGATGACCAATGTACCGGTTCAATACCAACATATAAAGCACAATTACCGCCACATCGGTAACGGTTTTCTTATATTTCCGTAAAGTTCGCCCAACTTCACATAGCACGGCGTTGGCAACAAGTTGATAAACTTAAAGATGATTTAATCCATAAGAATATTAATCAAAACAATACCTATGTCACTCAAAAATGTTCAAAAGGCTTATGAGAAAGTCGGAGCAGACGATCCCCTTTGGGCGATTCTCACAGATGATAAAAAACGTGGAAATAAATGGGATCCAGAAGAATTTTTTGAGACAGGGCGAAATGAAATCAACGCTGTGTTTGCCTATCTGGAAAACCTTGATGTTGAAATCCGCTATGGCACTGCATTGGATTTCGGCTGTGGTGTAGGAAGATTGACCCAAGGTCTTTGTCATCACTTTGATCAAGTTACTGGAGTGGATATTTCCAACACCATGATAACTGGCGCCCTTGGGTACAATAAATTCGATAAAAAATGCACTTACATTACCAACACTGAACCTAACCTAGAATGTTTAAATAGCAACACTTTTGATTTTGTATACACAAACATTGTGTTGCAGCATATGGCACCACGCTATCAGGTGGAATACATCAAAGAGTTTTTCCGCATACTTAAGCCCGGCGGTACAGCACTATTTCAGGTACGCACGCCAAAAGGCTCCAGCCCCAAACCAGGATCATTTGCAGAAAAGATGTACAACTTCAAAATGGAAAGGTTAAAACCATTTTGGAAAATTGTCCGTGGCCGTCCACCAATCCAGGTGCATACAATTTCACCCCATATAGTGGAGCAGATTATTGCAGACTGTGGTGCTACACTTCTCGATGTGAAGGTGGTCGATAAAAGAGTCAGAACGTGGATCAAAAACCTACGTTATTGTGCAATGAAGCCTACATAATATTGCTTTTCTAGCTTTGTGGAACAAAGTGACGATTCAAATATTGACGTTGATTTCCTTGGTAGCAGCGTTTTCTTTTTATATAATGCTCATGCTTGGCAAATTGACTTAATGGAAAGGGTTTTGTTTCAGTTTATAGGTAGAAAAAATCGGGTTGGAAAAAAGAAATTAATTCCTTGTATGATGGTAGGAATTGCTATTTCACCATTAGGACAAATATTTTGACGGAAGTGTATGGAAATCAGGACAGTTGGCTATACATTAATCAATTGCTAACAAGGGCCCTAATTTATGGCTACAATTCGTTAATTTGAAACTAAGAAACCATCAACGGCTAGATTTGCCACGACAGGAAATCCGTCGACTGCCAGTGCCACCACAAATCATAGCCAAAACCATAAGGCACATGCCCAAAATAATCAACTAAAAATGGATAGACTGACACGATTGACATCTATATTAGTTCAATCGCAGTCAAAAAAATAATTGCTGCTAAAGAAATTGCAAATAGATTTGAAATAAGCCTTAGAACAGTTTACAGAGACATTAAAACTCTTCAAAATGCAAGAGTGCCTATTGGTTCGGAAAATGGGAAAGGTTATTTTTTGATTTCTGGTTTTAGTTTACCACCTGTTATGCTTACAGAATCAGAAGCGAACTCATTGCTCCTCAAAATAAAAGCAATTTTAAAAGAATTTCAGAAGAACAACTACGAAAAATTAGAAAATCCCTCCAGCTCCGCACTTCTCGCCCATTGCTTGCGCAATATCGTGCTAAAAAGGTCTACCAGACTTTATTCTTATGAAGACCCCAAACACTTTTTTTCTCTATCGAAACTAGCGGCATCACAGTACGATATCACCATTAAGGATCAAATCAGTGATTATGGGACGCAATTCCGTAATGTTTTTGCCAACTTCAATTTCGGGCCGATAAAGCGTTTTTATTATTTCGCGATCAAATGGGTTGAACTGTGCTGCTGCCCCAGAACACATGACACTTCTTTCGGGAATGATACCACAAAAACGTTGACTGGTATGCCCTAACCCAATTATATGGCCAAGCTCATGCTTGAAAAGGGCTTCGCTTTCAGACCCCATCCATATTCTACCACTAAAAATATGGTATTCGCCATTGGTGTCGTACAATGCATAGCCCCCAAAATTATTACCGCTTATGAGGCTGTACATATCAGGCCAAACGGGAGACACCAAGGATGCAGGACCAAAAATCAAATGAACATTTGATTCTTCAATAGTTGCTACCAGTTCTATTTGAAATCCATCGTCGAAAAATGTATTGAACTCATTTAGATATTGTTGTACGGTTTGGTCAAATCCCTGAGGAAAATCTCCATCGAGAAAGAGTTTGATATTTTCGCTCCACTTTTCGCTCAATGTACCTCCAAAAGCATCAGGGGCCAATTTGAATGTCAGGTAATGATATTCGTCCAAAAAACCTTTTTGATAATTGGTCAAAGGACCATCTTCAACGTCTAAAACAACTATTGTAATGGTTGCAGAAGATTGGGCAACGCCATCGCCCACCAAAACCTGCAACGAAATCGATTGGGCAGTTTCATAATCAAGTATTTCAGAATCTATCACTCTTAATTCGCCCGAGGTTCTATTGATATTTATGCCCATTGAAGATACATTGCCAGACCTTTCTAAGCTATAAGTAATATCATCTCCATCAGGGTCTTCTGCATCAACGAACCCCAATGATGTTCCATTTCTTGAATTCTCATCGATTTCAAAAGATTGGGCCAAAACCAGAGGCCTTTCATTGGCGTCTATGGGAATATTGTCTGCATTGCCATTTGATTCATCTTTACTACAACTTGCTATGACCATTAAAACCGAGAGAAATAGGAGCTTTTTTTTCATCCGTTACCTTTTTCTTAAAAATAACATAAATTCCGATGGCTGAATATACCCATTAATTGGTATTTTAATCAAAATCATACTTCTTCTCAACAGCATAACGCAATAGCTCCCCTGCCCCACTGAGACCCAATTTTCGTATCATATTCTTCCGGTGGGTGTCCACAGTGCTTTTGCCGATAAAAAGTTCGTCGGCAATTTGGTGGCTGGTGCGGCCTTTGGCTATCAATTGAAGAATTTCATGCTCACGGGCAGATAATATGCTTCTTGAACTATTCTTTTCAGTTTGGGGCTGGTTTATGCTTTTATCGTAATAGGTTTTGCCCGAAGCGACTGCGCGTATTGCTTCCAATACCACTTCCAAACTACTGTTTTTAAGGATATATCCTTGGGCTCCGGCAGCCAGCATTTGCCTTACGGCCTCATCTTGGTCGAACATGGTAAATGCCACTACTTTGGTATGGGGCAATTCTTTGAGAATGGTTTTGGTGGCCTCAATACCATCGAGTTTGGGCATACGAATGTCACAAAGCACCACCTTGGGCTGTTTGAGCCGCACCAGTTTGAGCAGTTCTTCCCCATTGTTGGCGTGGCCGATAACCTTGATATCATCTTCATATTTTACATATGATCTAATACCATCGATCAGCGCTTGGTGGTCTTCGGCTATGGCAACGGTAATCATATGGGGATATCGATTAAAATTGAGGTGCCTTTGCCTACTATACTGTCTATGGTAAAGCCACCCCCTAAATGTTCCACTCGTTTTTCAGTATTGGTAAGGCCCATGCCAGAATGGTTCGTATCTAATTTTGAACGGTCAAAGCCCTTGCCGTTATCTTCGACAATTATGTTGAGGGTATCTTCATGTTGGGTCAATTGTATGTTGACCTTGGTCGCATCGGCATGCTTAATGGCATTGGCCACCAATTCTTGTACCATTCTAAAAATAGAGAGTTCTAAAGTGTTCTCTAATCGCTCTCCCATGCCAAAGTCTTCAACCTTAACCTCTAGGGCATTGGTCTCTGTAATGGTTTGGGCCATTTTTTTGATAGCGGTCAACAGACCCTGGTCACTCATCACCCCCGAGTTTTTGCTATGGGCCATGCCACGGATTTTTATATAGGCTTCTTCCAATAATTTTTGTGCATTTTGTAGTGCCGGGTCTTTCTTGCCCACCTTGGCATTATCGAAATGCAATTTGATGGTGGCCATTAAACTGCCCAGATCATCATGTAATTCACCCGCTACTTTTTGACGTTCTTTCTCTTGCCCGGCGATCATGGCATCGATACTGACCAGCTCTTGCTCTTTCAGTAGGTTTTCTACTTTTTGTTGCCTAAGCAGAGCCTCTTGTTCAGCCAGCAAACGTTTTTTTGTGGTGTTTTTTTGAAGAAGGATGGCGATACCGCTTCCCAATACCAAAATAACACCTAAAAAGCCCAGTGCGTACCACATTCTGTTTTTCTGGTTTTCCAAGGTTATATTGTCTAATTGTAGTTTTTCGGTTTTATTTTTTACCGTCTCGATCGAAGATTCCAAAGTATTGTTTTTGTATTCCAATGAATATTCCAAATCTAAACTGGCCCTTAAGCTTGTATATGCCTCTTCAAAGTCTTCATAGGCTGCCATAATCTCTGACTTCAATCTCAAATCGTAGAAATTATCTTTCACGCTTTTGGCGCAATTTTCTGATTTTTTGATATAAAATAGGGCACTATCCAGTTTTCGAATAAGTAAGTAGGTATCTGATATCTGCCAGTTCACAACACAGTTAAGAGCTTCAAATTGGTCAACATTATTGGCCAGGGAGTGGACTTTTCTGAAATTCGACAAAGCTGAACCATAATCCTTATTGATCTTTCCATAAATTGCTTTCTCATAATAATACTTCACCAGCAACTTGTTATTTGAAGGCAGTCTTTGAACGATCTTATCAAGCTTCAAGAAACTCTCTGAATACCCTTGACTTTCTTTTAAATCTTGCTTGCCCTTTGACATGAAAATAGTCTCGTAAAGGGCATATATTACCTCATCTGGTAAATCATTGGAAAGTAATTTCAACCTATCTAAATAGTACTGATATTGTGCAGATCCAATAAAAACTTCTTTCTTGAACAGCTCAAGCAAGGCAATCAAAGCAGCTTTACTGATATATTTTTTTTCTAACCTATCACCGATCTCTAAAACCTCAACGAAATTTTTAAAGGCCGCCAATCCATTCTGTTCATTCCCATATATTCTTGAATACCCTATGATCAAATGGCCCAATGCCTTCTCAATCTCCTTACTTTTACCAATGATTTTGGTTGAATCGATAATAACTTCATTTTTGTCAACCAGAACATCACATAGTAGAACCATTTTTTCCTTGATCCGAGAATCAGGTAATTTCTGAATGTTCCTTTTGGCATTTTCAAACTCCAACAACTTAATTTCGTCAAAGTATTCTCGAAGAACTCTTTCGTCTGAGAAAAAAGAAGTTCCTAAAAAAAAATAGAGAAAGAGAAGAATTAGAGGCCTCAACGTCATTAGTTTCTAACTACTATTTCAAAAAGTGCATCCCTACACCGGGTATCTGGTGACATCATTTGTATTTTTCTATCTTCAAGGGCATCATAGTCTTGCTTGACTTGCACATATACCCCATCTTTATAGAAAAATTCACTGTCAAAAACCTTTCTGTCATTGCTTTTGGCATAAATCACTTTAAGCCCACTCGGGTCTTTTGAATCTAGATACTCACCTTCATATCTATGATCTTCGGGTAGCTTGTCGTACTCTTTCTTCGAGATGTGGTGCATGGGCAATAATATTCTCCTTGCTCTTAATGATTCCTCATCGTTCACTGTATAGCTCAAACCTCTTTTTTTCATTATATATGAATCAGGGTCATTGGCTGCCACACCAAACTCATCATTGGGGTAGCCATGATACTTGCCAAAAGCTTTCACATGCAACGTAACGAACAATCCATCATCTTTCTCTTCAAAGAATGCATCATCCAAGCCAAGATAAATGATGTTTTTATAGTTCAAGAGCATAAAATCTGCTCCCGTAACGGTCACTTCTCCTTCTGTCTGACTCTCCTCGACATAGAATTTCGCATAGATCGCATAGTTACAAGAATAATTCTGTGAAGAAGAAATTAATTGCCATCTCTTTTTTTCGTTGATAACAAAACTTGAGGACAGAATTTCTTTGTCAATATTTGAGTTTTTCGAAACGACCGATGCTTCAGATGTTGATTGGTTCTTGGCATCGTCTGACTGAGAAAATTGACAACTAGAAAAAATCAACATCATACATGCCGCTAATGGGTAAATTGATTTCATGATTACTATTTTTTTGGTTACTGGTGCAAGTTAAGTTTCGAATATAGTTTTTGTAATCCCCATTCGTAGGGATTTTTACCAAAACATAAGGAAGAAGTACTCGAAGTATAAAAATGAGGCCCTGAAATTTAAATAATTTACCTCAAAGAACATTATGCGCAAACCTTAAAAAAACTAAGGTTTTCATACAACAAAATACCCATTGATGGGTATTGCCCCCTATCTAGATCGTAACCTAAATTCGACCATGATCTTTTGGTCAGCACCCCACTTCATCATTTGAGTTAGTTAGTAGGTCAAACCCGATACAGCGTATGGTATCGGGTTTTCAAAAACGATATGAAAACAAAAGAGTTTCAAACACTGAACGAATTGGCCACTCTTGGGGAGAGGAGGATACAACACATCAAAAAACAATTTGAACTGACCGAGTCAGAGCTCTCTTTTCTTTTAAAAATGAACCAACGATACCGAAAAAAACTGCCCCTATCAATTATGGATATTCTAAACACGCCATGAATCTATTTAAAATTCCCCGCCCTCCGTGGAGCGTTGGCCCGAGTCTTGGGGGAGACAACGGTCGCGCAGAAGCGGGGGGCTTGGTTTTTTGAGTAACTTGCATCGTGCTTTACACCATCATCGACATAGAGACCACCGGCAATGGTATCAAGGGCAACAAAATCACCGAAATCGCCATTTTTAAATTCGACGGTACAAGAGTGGTCGGTGAATTTACCTCTCTTGTGAACCCTGAGTGTGAAATACCCTATTTCATTACCGGTTTGACAGGTATTGACGACGATATGGTACGCAATGCGCCCCTTTTCAAGGATATTGCCGATAAAATCCTCGAAATGACCAAAGACTGTATTTTTGTGGCCCATGCGGTCAACTTTGACTATGGGGTCATCAAAGAAGAGTTTCGACAGATCGGTGTTGATTTTACACGAAAAAAACTGTGCACCGTTCGCCTTTCAAGAAAATTGGTGCCAGGGCTCCATTCGTACAGCTTGGGCAAGATCTGCTCTTCCATGAACATCCCTATTGTGGATAGGCATAGGGCCCATGGTGATGCCAAGGCCACTGTGACCCTGTTCAAGTTGCTTTTGCAAAGACCGTCTGCCGACCAACATATCATAGCTTTTTTGAATGCCAGAAGTCAAGAAGCCACGCTTCCTCCCTTGCTATCAAAAGAAATGGTCAACGACCTGCCCCAACTACCGGGCGTCTACTATTTCAAGAACAAGTCGGGAACCATTATCTATGTGGGCAAGGCCATCAATATTAAAAAAAGGGTATTGGGCCATTTTTACGATAAAAGCACCAAAGAGATACGCATGTGCCGAGAGATTGCCTCAATAGACCATGAGCTTTCGGGCAATGAACTGTTGGCCTTGCTAATGGAATCTGCAGCCATAAAAAAACATTTTCCTCTGTACAATAGCGCACAAAAGCGGTTCGCAAAATCGTACGCCATCTTCAGCTATGAAGATAGAAATGGCCTGCTTCACCTCGCCTATAATACCCTTAAAAATGTTCATGACCCCATTCAGGTATACTACAACCAAACCGATTGTCGCACCTTTCTAAAACAATTGTGCGAGGCATTCTCACTCTGCCCCAAGTACTGTCATTTACAAACCGGCAATGGTCTTTGTACAGATTGCAGTGATTCTTGTACTAAAGCGGAAACCATTGAAACCTATAACCAAAAAGTGAACCGGGCCATAGAAACCGCCCTTCAAAACAAGGCTTCGTATTTTATCAAGGAAAAGGGGCGCACATCACAAGAAGACGTGCTCATTGCCGTAAAAGAGGGCATCTACCTAGGCTATGCCTTCATCGAAAAAGAAGCGGCCATCAATTCTATCGAAGACCTCGAGGCCCATATCGTCAAACAAAAAAATACCTTGGAAACCGAGAGTATCATTTCTGGATATTTGATTCGGAAAGGACTTTCAAACGTGCAAGTACTGCCCAACAGCCCCATGCCCATTCAATGCTAATCAAAATGTACGGAAGCTAATTGAAAAATAGCGTTCTATTAGTCTTTCATCTTTCGGTACATTCTAATTACAAAGAACAGCCAGACCATAAAAATTACGGTCACCACAATGGAGTATAACAAAATAAAATCCATCACTTACGGTACTTGAGGTAATTCATAAAACCCAATATGGTCGGTGCCCAGAACGCCACAAATAGTGCATCCATCTTTTTCCCTGTCAGGAAAAGTACTTCAGCGGTGATAATAATCGACACCACCACCAAGAGCATGAGACAGTTCATGGCCCCTATCCGCTTAACAAACTCTTTCAATACGCAGTGTAATTTGTGATATTATCCCTACTAATTTAACAATAATAACGATAGGATTTAAGAAAATATTGTGATTTCATTAACATTTTTATCCACCTAAAAAAATGTCCCTGAAATCAGGGACATTTTCAACCAACTAAAATCAAGATGCATCAGAATTGGGCAGTCTCTGTACTTCCTTTCATAGCCACGGTACTCGCGGTACCAGAGGTAACAATGTTCTGCACCGTATCAAAATATCCTGTTCCGACGAAACCTTGGTGCTTTACCGCCCTAAAGCCATGCTTCTGCAGTGCAAATTCCCTTTCCTGTAGTTCTGAATATCCGGCCATGCCCCGTTCTTTGTAGGCCTTGCTCAATTCAAACATGCTGGTATTGAGCGCATGAAATCCGGCAAGGGTAATGAACTGGAATTTGTAGCCCATGGCCGCCAATTCTTCCCTAAAGGTCTCCATTTGCTTTTTGCTAAGTTTGGCCGCCCAGTTAAAAGAAGGCGAACAGTTGTATGCCAACATTTTGTCAGGATATTGGGCATGGATTCCGTCAGCGAACTTTCGGGCCTGTTCCAAATCGGGAGTAGAGGTTTCCAACCATATCAAGTCAGCAAAAGGTGCATAGCTCAAACCCCGGTCAATACCCTGCTCCAATCCATTTTTCACATAGAAGAATCCTTCTGGGGAACGTTCACCTGTTATAAACTTATGGTCTCTTTCGTCGATATCGCTGGTCAAAAGATTGGCTGCATCGGCATCGGTACGGGCAATGATCAGCGTTGGCACGCCCATGACATCTGCCGCTAGTCGGGCTGCTATCAATTTATTGACCGCTTCTTGGGTAGGAACCAATACCTTGCCGCCCAAATGTCCGCATTTCTTTGCAGAACTGAGCTGGTCTTCAAAGTGGACCCCGGCTGCGCCACTTTCGATCATGGACTTCATCAATTCAAAGGCATTAAGATTACCGCCAAAACCGGCCTCTGCATCGGCCACAATGGGCGCCAAATAATCTTTTTTGCGTTCGACGCCGTTCACGACCTGAATTTGATCGGCACGTAAGAGCGCATTGTTTATGCGTTTCACTACCATCGGAACACTGTTGGCCGGGTACAGCGATTGGTCAGGATACATCTCGCCCGCCAAATTGGCATCGGCGGCCACTTGCCATCCACTGAGGTAGATCGCCTCTAGACCGGCCTCGACTTCTTGAATGGCCTGATTGCCCGTCAAAGCTCCTAAACCGGCCACAAAATCTTGGGAGTTGAGTTTTCCCCAAAGTTTTTCAGCTCCTATCTTGGCGATTGAATAGTCTATCTCATACGAGCCCCGAAGTTTGATCACTTCCTCAGCAGTATAGGGCCTTTCAACACCTTTCCATCTGGGGTTTACCATCCAATCGGTAAGCAATGCTTGAATCTTTTCCTTTTTTTCCATAATTTTAAATTTCGAATTTGATATGAATCCCATGTAATGTTCGCGCATTCTTGGGATTTTTTTAGTTGTTGATGATACTGTTCAATCGATTTCGCGATAGGCTTTAAGGGTAAGAAACTCTTCGAACTCCCGGGTCTTGACAAGCCTGTCAAAAAGCCCAAAGGCTTTTTTGAACTGGGTATTGCCCATGTTGGCCTCGCCTACCAAATGTGTGATTTTCTCCATTTCTTCCTCAAAGATTCGGGTATAGAGCTCATCGGTAAATTTTCGGCCATCCTCCAATTGGGCATTGAATTTTCTCCATTGCCACAGTTGGGTTCTGGAAATCTCTGCGGTTGCCGCATCTTCCATCAAATTGTAGAGCGCTACACAACCATTGCCCCGTAACCAGGCCTCTAGATAAAGAATGCCAACGTTGATGTTTTTTCGAATGCCGGTTTCTGTAATCGTTCCCTCTGGGATAGCGATCAAATCCGATTCGGAAATATGGTCGTCATCACGCAACACGGTATCGATTTGGTTGGCCTTGGGCATATATTTATCAAACTCTTCCCTAGCGATCGAAACCAATCCCGGGTGGGCCACCCAGGTACCGTCATGACCGTTTTTGACCTCCCTTTCTTTATCTAAACGCACTTTCTCGAGGGCAACCTTGTTGGCAACCGGATTGTTTTTAATCGGAATCTGGGCCGCCATGCCCCCCATGGCATGAATGCCCCGTTTATGACATCGCTGAATCACCAATCGGGAGTAGGCATCCATAAACGGTACGGTCATAGTGACCTGATCGCGATCGGGCAAAATGAATTCGGGATGGTTCCTGAATTTTTTGATATAAGAAAAGATATAATCCCATCGACCACAGTTCAGCCCTACAATGTGGTTCTTCAATTCGTAAATGATTTCATCCAATTGAAAACTTGCCGTAATGGTCTCGATCAAAACCGTTGCCTTAAAAGTGCCTATGGGAACACTCAAGTATTCTTCTGCAAAAGTGAAGACCTCATCCCACCATCTGGCCTCGAGATAATGCTCCAATTTGGGTAAATAGAAATAGGGTGCCGAACCACGGCTCATCAATGTTCTGGTGTTATGAAATACATAGAGTGCAAAATCAAAAAGGCTCCCTGAGATTTCCTCCCCATTGATCAAAACATGGCGCTCGTTCAAATGAAGTCCACGAGGCCTTACCAAAAGAACGGCCACTTCATCATTGAGTTGATATGATTTATCTTTTTTGGCATCATAGTGTGAAATGGTACGCCTATTCGCATCGATAAGATTTTGCTGTCCCTGAAGACAATTATGCCAAGTCGGGGCATTGCTGTCCTCAAAATCGGCCATGAACGTCTTGGCACCCGAGTTCAGCGCATTGATTACCATTTTACGTTCGACGGGACCCGTAATCTCGACCCTGCGGTCAAGAAGATCTTCAGGAATATATCTTATGCGCCATTCAGCCTTTCGGGTCTCTTCGGTCTCAATAGGGAATTTGGGCATAATGCCCCTATCGAACTGGACCTGTTGCCTCAGGCGCCTTTCCAACAATAGTAGGCGTTCCCTATTGAATTTCCGGTGCAGTTCTATAACAAACTCAAGTGCCCCCTCAATGAGCAATTCTGGATAGTAATCGGTCACTTCTTTTGAAAACTGAAGATTGGTGGGTGTGAGCAACGTATTTTCCATGACATATTGATTTTATGGGTACAAGGATAAATTAAACTTTTCAAAAAAACAAGCGAACGTTCGCTAAAAATGTAAAATACGCTATTTTTATGCTATTCGCAAAATATGCTATCTTTGATTGCGAAAAATGGAAGAAGAATACATCAAGCTTATATTTGGACTGAAACTCAAGCAGGTTCGCGGCAAGAAGAACCTTTCGCTTTTTGGGCTTTCGAAGCTTACCGGACTTTCAAAGTCGTATCTGAACGAGATCGAGAAAGGCAAAAAATATCCGAAAACAGACAAAATCGCCCTTCTTGCCGAAAAACTGGAAGTGCCCTACGACAATCTGGTTTCATTGAAGTTGGATAAAAATCTGGCACCCGTCGGGGAATTGTTGCGGTCCAAAATCTTAAAGGAACTGCCCCTTCACCTTTTCGGCATCAAGGAAAGCGACCTTATTGACATTGTGGCCAATGCCCCCACCAAAGTAAATGCCTTCATCAGCACGATCATAGAGATCGCCAAGCATTATGATTTCGGAAAAGAGAGTTTTTACTTGGCGGCCCTGAGGTCATACCAAGAGGCGAACCAGAATTTTTTTCCAGAATGGGAAGCCGAGGTACTGAAGTTTGCCGAAGCCTATCAAATCAACTTAGAGAAATCGGTCTCCTCGCAAGAATTGGAGGAAATACTGATCGAAGAGTACGGTTACACCATTAACAACGAAGATCTTATCAAGCATAATGAACTTGACAATCTACGTTCCATCTTTGTACCAAAAACGAAGACGCTACTTATTGCCGATTATGTTGATGAGGCGCAGCGGGCCTTTATCTATGCCAAAGAGATCGCATATAACTATCTAAACATCACCGAACGCCTATATACGTTTACTTGGATCAAATTCGAAAACTTCGACCAAGTGTTCAACAACCTTTCCGCATCTTATTTTGCCGGGGCACTTATCATTCCAAGAAAGCTTTTGGGGCAATACCTTGACCGTTTTTTAGAGAAACCAAAATTCGATAAGACCTTTTTGGCAAAAATGACGAAACGGTTCAATGCCTCTCCTGAATCGCTCTATCAGCGATTGACAAACATTCTGCCTACCGACTATCAGATGGAAAATCTGTTTTTTCTCCGTTTTTCGCATAAAAAAGGAACCCAACGTTTCGATATCACCAAAGAATTGCACCTTACCCACCAACATTCACCGCACGGAAACGAGACCGATGAAAAATATTGTCGCCGCTGGGCCTCTATACGAGTCTTGCAGGAAATTGAAAAAACAGGGGCCGAGCATCATATGGAAGTGCAGATTTCACACTACCCCAATGATCAACTTTCGTATTTGATCTTTGCTTCGGCCACCAAAGACCCCTTTAAAAAGAATAGGTACCGAAGTGTTGGGATCGGTTTGCTCATCAACGAACAATTACGAAGAAAGGTCCGTTTTTTAAACGACCCCTCCATCGTTACCTATAATGTCGGGGTAACCTGTGAACGTTGCCCTATTTTAGACTGTACCGAACGTATGGCCCCGCCTTTGATATTGGAACAAAAACAAAAAGATGCAAAAACTGAGGCCGTTGTGAAAGAATTGCAGCAAAAATTCAGTTAAGGCCGAACAGACAAAACAACCTTAAATTGTGTGGGTTCCATCAAATGTTCAAAGCCTTCGTGCAGTTTTCGTTGCTCGACCGCATAGGGGTAGAAGGTAATGGGTTCGATGCAGACCATGTTTTTCACCTCTGTCCAACACATGAAATGCCCAAAGCCTTCCGTGGTGATGAAAAGTTCTTTTTCATCTTTTAGTACCACCGACTCGCAATCGACCACTTGAAGTGCCCTACTTCCAACGGCCAATACCTCATTCAACGTGATTTCTCTGTCATCGGCCATAATAATTGGATTCTGTGCGTGTATCTTAAAAGCAGGATGGTAGCCCAACATAAAGGGCATATCCCTTTCACCTTCAACAGTAAAAACGATCTCAAGTCCATTTTCGTTGATCGAAAAGGTCTTCTCAAACACAAAGCTGTACGGCCACATCAGCCATTGCCGGTTTGATTTCTCAGGATATTTGGAATTTTTCACGGGCGTACCCGCTTCATATTCCTTTCTATACGATGCGATTGTTTCAGATTGTGAAACCAGTTCATAGTCCATCTCCCGCAAATGGCCGTGTTGGTCCAATATGGAGTTGCCACGCGGTACTTGCACCACAAAACCTGCTTCGTTCGTCGGGCCAATGATCGGAAACATTTCGGTGTCGGCGTTTCGCCAACCGGGACTCCCCTTTTGGTGGATGAATTCATGGCCATCGACTTGGTAACTTACCAATTCACCGGCATCAATACCGGCTGTTTGCTTACCCAATTTTAACTCTACCATCTTACTGATCGATCAATCTGTAAATCAAAATAGCGATTCTCTTTGTCAAATCTTCAATAGTACTGAGATTGACCGTTTCTTCTGGGGTGTGTGCCCCGGTACCCATAGTGCCCAATCCATCTAGACAATCGACATATTCAGCTACGAACGAAACATCGGCGGCACCTCTTTTACCGGGGTCATAGGGCAAAACTTCTCCTTGCCCCAAATCGAGACTGACCTCGTTCAATTGTGCCATCAACCTTTTATTGCCTTCGGTAGGCTCCATAGCGGGATAACTGTCTGTAAAAGATATAACGGCCGAGGTATTGGGTAGGCTTTCAGCCACAATCTCACGCATTTTATTTCGAGCCCTCTCTTTTTGTTCCTCGGAAATAAAGCGTAGTCCGCCCCTTGCAATCGCTTTTTGTGCGACCACGTTTCCTTTACCAAAGACATCTCCCTTGCTGGTTTTTGTGTCGAAATCTATAAAAGTTCCTCCCATCAAAATTCCGGGATTGAAAGTAAGCAACTCTTCGCCCTTCACTTCGGTGTAGAATCGATGCAAAATTCTCGACATTTCAAAAATAGCACCTGCACCAACCCGTTCACTGAAAACCCCAGAAGAATGGGCACGCTTGCCCTCAACTTCCAACGACCAGCCTGAAGCACCCCGTCTCGCCACCGTGGCATAGTTGAAACCCGTAGAAGTCTCAAAGCCCAAGGCAATATCACTCTGCTTGGCCGCCTCAATCAAATCTTTACGGCTGATTTTCAGTGGTTTTCCCGTGCTCTCCTCATCTCCGGTAAAGGCAACTATGATTTGGGCATTCTTTAAGAGGCCATTTTCATGAAGGGCTTTCAATGCATAGAGAACGATGACATTGCCACCTTTCATATCATTGCCGCCAGGAGCTTTGGCTATACTGTCATTGACGCGCTCAAATTTTTGAAACGGACTATCTTCTTCAAATACCGTATCAAGATGGCCAATGAGCAATAGTCTTTTTCCTTTGCTTCCCCTGGTCTCGGCAAACAGATGGCCTGCCCTGTTCATTTCAGCGGGCATATCTATCCATCGTGTTTCAAAACCTATATTCTCGAAAGCTTCTCCGAAAACCGCACCCACTTCTTTGACACCCGCAGCATTTAAAGTACCGCTATTGATATTCACCACCTTTTCTAAAAAAGAAATGGCCCCGGCATTGTTTTTTTCGACAGAAGCGATGATCCTTTTTTCTGCCCTCGAGAGTTTTTGGGCAGAGAGAGATGGTAATCCCAATATAAAAACCATAAGCATGGTGAAATAGCTACGTCTCATATTCGGTGGTTTAAGATTGCCCATGAAGATACCGAAAACTATTCGATGTATCCTTTCTCCCGCATCCAGTCATCATTGAAGACCTTGGCCACATAACGGCTGCCATGATCGTGAAAAAGTACAACGACAACATCGTCTTTGGTGAAATGTTCTTTTAGTTGTAACACCCCCTTAATGGCAGCCCCTGCAGAATTGCCCAAGAACATGCCTTCTTCTTTGGCCAGACGTTGTGTATAGATCGCGGCATCTTTATCGGTCACCTTGGTGAAACCGTCTATAAGGTCAAAATTGACATTTTCAGGAAGGATGTCCTCACCAATTCCTTCGGTAACATATGGATAGATTTCATTCTCGTCAAAAATGCCCGTCTCATGGTATTTCTTAAAAACCGATCCATAGGTGTCCACTCCCCATATCTTGATATTGGGGTTTTGCTCTTTCAAATATTTTCCAACACCTGAAATAGTGCCACCAGTACCTACCCCAACTACAAAATGGGTGACCTTGCCATCGGTTTGTCGCCAAATTTCGGGGCCTGTGGTCAAATAATGGGCCTTGGTATTGCTGGGGTTATCATATTGGTTCACATACCATGAATTCGGAATTTCTTCTGACAATCGTTTTGCTGTAGAATAATAGCTGCGCGGGTCATCGGGGGCCACATCGGCGGGGCACACATGCACTTCACTGCCGACCGCCCTGAGCACATCCATTTTTTCTTTTGATTGCTTGTCGTTGATGACGCAGATAAGGCGGTACCCTTTCACTATGGCCGCCAAAGCCAGCCCCATGCCTGTATTGCCCGAAGTGCCCTCAATGATGGTACCACCGGGTTTCAGCCTACCATCGGCTTCCGCATCCTCAATCATCTGTAGGGCCATGCGGTCTTTGACCGAATTGCCTGGGTTAAAGGTTTCATATTTCGCGAGTACCAAACAAGGTAATTCTTCCGTCAACGTATTGAGTTTGACCAACGGCGTGTTACCTATGGTCTCAAGAATGTTTTCTGCATATTCCATAATCGCTGCAAAGGTAGGATTTTGGATGGTTGAATTCTTGAATTTTTTGATGGAAAAGGTTTACCGTTCAGTGCCCGATATTCAAAAAACCAATATCGAAATACCTCTGGCCAAGCATCAAAAAGATCACTCAAATTTAATGGCCCTTACAGGAGTGATCTTGGTGATGGCATATGAAGGCAACAACAACATCAACAAACATAAGAGCATGACACCCAAGTTGAGCAACAAAACGGTCGTGACGCTGATATGTACGGGAATGTAATCAATATAATATTCCTCCGGATTCGGAAACTTAAGAAAACGGAATTTCTGTTGCAGCAGAATAATGCCCAAGCCGATAAGATTTCCCCAAAAAAGTCCGATGCCGATCAGATAGGCCGCATTGTATAGAAAAATTTTACGGATGCTCCAGTTTTGTGAGCCGATTGCCTTTAAAATGCCTATCATCTGGGTACGTTCTAAGATCAACACCAGTAAAGCCGTGACCATATTGATGCCTCCCACAACAATCATGATGCCGATAATAAGGGCAACATTGAAGTCAAAAAGGCCTATCCATTCAAAAATCTTATAGTATTTGCTCTTGATATTCTGGGTGTCAAGATTGGAAAGTGTCTTCCCATATATTTCAGCACTTTTTTGGTCGATGTCATCAAAATCATCTAAAAAAACCTCAAAATTGCCCACTTCGCTGGCCTCCCACTTGTTCATACGTTGAATATGGCGGATATCTACAAAGACATACTGCCCGTCAAACTCCTCAAATCCACTGTCATAAATACCTACCACTTCGAACCGTCGATTATTGGGCATTTTAGAAGGGTCGCCATCCCTTAAAAAAATGGCTGGAAAAGAATCTCCGACCTTGAGCCGCAAACGGTTGGTCATCAACCTCGACATGAATACCTCATCATTAAGGTCTCCCGCATAATTTGGCAGTCGCCCATCGATGAGATACTCTTCAAAATACGACCAATCATAATCATTGCCAACGCCTTTAGCGATCATACCTTCAAACGTATCTTCCATTCGAATAATGCCTGGTTTGGTGGCCACGGCCTGTACATGGGCGACACCTTCAACATCCCTGAATTCTGGATAGAAATCTTGTTCAATCGAAACGGGCACCGTAGATACCTCAGAATTGTTGTTATCATAGTTCGAAATCTGGATATGCCCATTGAAAGCGGCCACCTTTTCCCGAATCTTTCGCTGTAGGCCCGAACTTGTAACAATGGCGATCAGCATCATCACGATACCTATGGCAATGGCGGCAATGGCGATTTTAATTATCGGCGCCGAAATGCTAATTTTATGCGATGCCCCTTTGATGAGGCGCTTCGTAATAAAAAGTTCTAAATTCAACTAATGACCAGTTTGTCCATTTTCAAAAGTACAGTTTTCTTGTTGGTTTTCATGTTTGCCGCATGCGGCCAAAGCAAAAGTAAAACCAGTACCCAAAACCAAGCCACTGCCAACGATATCACTCAAGAAGTTATGGTGGCCGCCAACAGAACGGCGGTTTATCTGTCTATTCTCAAAGACAAAAATATCGGTGTGGTTGCCAACCAGACAAGTGTTGTTTTTAGGGAAGACGGGCATACACATTTGGTAGATTCATTGCTTTCTTTGAATGTTACCATTAAAAAAGTATTCGCTCCTGAACATGGTTTTCGTGGGCGGGCCGATGCGGGCGAAGCGGTCAAAGATGGTATCGACACCCAGACAGGACTGCCCATTACGTCACTGTACGGAAAAAACCGAAAACCCTCGCAAGAACAGTTGGATGGTTTAGATATCGTACTTTTCGACATTCAAGATGTGGGCGTACGTTTCTACACCTATATTGCCACATTGCAACTGGCGATGGAGGCCTGCGCCGAAAAAGACATTCCAATTGTCGTTCTAGACAGGCCAAACCCAAATGGCCACTATGTCGATGGGCCGACCATGGAGGCTGAATATACCGGCTTCTTGGGCATGAACGAAATTCCTTTGGTCTATGGCATGACCATTGGCGAATATGCCCAAATGGTCAATGGTGAAGGGTGGTTGGCAAATGGTTTAAAAGCAGATTTGACCGTGATCCCACTTGAAAACTGGACCCATGAAACAGAATATAGCCTACCCATCAGACCCTCCCCCAACCTGCCCAATGATGTAGCTATCAACCTATACCCTAGCCTTGGCCTTTTCGAAGGCACCAATATCAATGCGGGCCGTGGCACCGAGTTTCAGTTTCAACGGTATGGGGCTTCCTTTTTAGATAGTACGGCATATGGTTTCAGTTATGTACCAAAACCCAATTTTGGATCGAAACACCCCAAAGAGGAAGGTAAAACCTGTTATGGAAGGGATTTATCGCAATACCCTAAGATGAACGAAGTGTCGATAAGGTGGATCATCGATGCTTATCAAAACGCTTTGGATGAGTCGAACGTATTCAACACCAATGGTTTCTCTAAACATGCAGGCACTTCAGCCCTACAGCAACAAATCGAGGCTAGACTTTCGGAACAGGAAATCAAAGCGACCTGGCAAACGGATTTGAATCGTTTTAAGAGGACTAGGGATAAGTATCTCATCTATCCCTAAGACATTCATTAAAACCGCAAGATAGCATGGTTGGCTTTGAAAAAGGTTCATTTTTGCCACCTTTGGAGTGTTAGACATTTTTTAATCGGAAAAGATTCAGCAACTGGCCCATCCCTTCTTTCATATTTCTTGAAATTTAATTTTCAAAGGTTTTATAGAGGCCATGTTCTGAAATATACCGTAAGGGTAGGTCTTTTATAGAAAATCTTGACCTCTCTTCACATTTTCAAACACCCGAATGGTTTCATTTTTTCAAAATAAAGGTTCTGCAATTTTTTAAGACATATAGGTCTTTTTTTTGAAATATTCTCTATATATCTTATTTATATTGATTAAATATTAATAATCATGGGGTTTTTATGACGTTTATCATTTTTTAGAATGTACTTAACAGATAGTTTTACATGCATCATATTCTGCGTTTATTTCAGAATTAATACTAAAACACCTTTTTTTAATAGTAAAACTATCAATTCATGAAACATTTAACATTAATCCGCTTTCTGATAGTGCTTGTATCAAGCCTACTATTCGTTCATTGTACCAGTGATCCAGTTCCTGGACCACCGGGGGCCGATGGAATTGATGGAATCGACGGGGTTGATGGAATGGATGGTCAAGATGGAACCGCTTCTTGTGTCAGCTGTCACTCCAACACAACCCGTGACATTGTTGAAGGTTCTTTTGCAGTATCATCTCATGGGGCCGGCTTTGTCTTTAGTTTTGCGGGCACCAGGGAAGACTGTGCTTCATGCCATTCTACGCTAGGACATTTAGATTTCTTGGCCTTTGGAGAAGTCGATCCAGCCAGCCTATCAGATTCTTCACCGATTACCTGTGCCACCTGTCACGACAGTCACGACACATTTGATTTTGAGAACGATGGAACGGACTTTGCCCTAAGGAGCATCGATCCCGTGACACTGGAAATCGATGGAACCACGGTCGTAGATTTTGGTGGTACCAGTAACAACTGTACCATTTGTCACCAACCAAGAAACAGTTATGTGATTCCAGCTGAGGATGGAACCGGCAAATATGTGGTGGCTACCACACGTTTCGGACCGCACCACGGGCCACAATCTACCGTATTGGAAGGAATCATGGGAGCCAATATAGCCGGTTCGGTAGGGTATCCCGGTGTAGGTTCTGCCGCACATAGAACAGGGGCATCTTGTGTAAGTTGCCATATGGGTGAATCTACAGATATCAATGAAGGTCTCCATTCCTGGAATGTGACAGAAACCTCATGTGTGACTTGCCATGCCAATGGCGTACCTTCTGAATTGGCAGGATTTACCGAAGACATGGCAACCTTAAAACAGTTGTTGTCTGAGGTGGTAGGAGAAGAATATGCCGTTGATGCAGAGGGCAACCCTGTCTATGATACAGAAGGCAATCCAGTGGGTACCGGAGTACCTGTAGTAGGACTCATAGTTGATGATCCAGGGCCCAACAGATCCAATGAAGGCATATTTACAACAGCAGAGGCTCAAGCTGCCTGGAACTACATGACCTTGTTGGAAGATCAGAGTAGCGGGACCCACAATCCTGGATATTCTAGGGCACTGCTCACTAATTCTATCGAAGCATTACAGGACTGATTACCAAAGGATGCTTTCTTTAAAAACTAATCGGCTCAGGCAGATTGGCTATGATATGACCTAGCATGGAGATAAGTATTTGGCACTTGAAGACCGTTGATATGCAATGCGATGAGAATGGCAAATATTCCTTAGCAATTGGAAGGAGCAATGATTTAATACCACAAACAACATGAAAAAACGATTACAGATAATCTTGGTAAGCAGTTTATGTTTACTATTTCTTTCTTGTTACTATGACCAAATAGTAGAAGAAGAGATTCCAGATATACCGATAGATCAGCCTATTTCTTTTGGGGATGACATCTTACCGCTTTTCTCAATTGATGGTAGGGATTGTACGACTTGCCATGATGGTAGAATTGCCAATCCAGATTTGACCGAAGGAAATGCATACAATGCGATTGTACCCGAATATGTAATTCTCGGAGATGGCGAGAATAGTGAGTTTTTCAAAAATTTACCTGGTAACGAACACCCTGTAGAAGCTGGTTTTTCGTTGACTACAGACGAGATTGCCCTAATAAAGGGTTGGATAGATCGGGGTGCCGAGAATAACTAAATATTAAGACGTTAAATATGAAAAACACTATAAGAATATACTTTGCACTGTTGCTCTTTCCCTTTTATATCTTTTCCCAAGAAAAAGCAAAGGATTCCGTTATTGATAAACCTGAACGCCCTGCGTTTGAAAGTTCATTTATCATTGACAACCCCAACAATGTACTCTTTTCGAAGAATACTTTAGAGGTTCAGATGTCTCACAGATTTGGACTCATCGATGGGGGCAACAACGATATGTTGGGGTTTTGGGGACCTTCGAACATTCGTATTGGCGTCGCATATGCCATACACGAAAGATTGACCCTTGGATTCGGAACCACTAAATTTGATCGTCTGCAAGACTTTAACTGGAAGGTGGGCATTATAAATCAAACCCGATCTGGCAGAATTCCGGTGAGCGTATCCTATTATGGCAATTTCACCATTGATGCAAGAAAAAAAGAGAATTTCAGTTTAGATCAATATCGGTACTCTTACTTTAACCAATTGATCATTGCCCGCAGGTTCAGTCCTAAGCTTTCCATGCAATTGGCACCAAGTATTTCACATTTCAACCTTGTTGAAGACAGGATGCGGAACGATGTGATCGGTATAGCTTTCGGCGGGCGATACAAAATAAGCGATCAAACCTCCATACTATGGGATTACAGTCAACCCTTTACGCACCATTTAAATGGTGAACGATTGGCTATTGACCCTGAGCCTGGAATCAGTTTGGGATTCGAGTTTGCCACATCTGCCCATGCTTTTCAATTGTTTATAACCAATATGAACGGTATTGTGCCACAACAGAACTATATAAAAAACACAAACGATTTTTTCAGGGGTCAAATTCTGTTCGGATTCAATATCACAAGGAATTACAACTTCTAGACCTATTTTATAACTAGGAGAGACAAATTCAATAGGTTTATTTTCTAAATAGTGGTTTGCAGAATTAAAGTCAAATATGGAAAAAGAAAACACTAAAAAAGAGGGCACCAACAGACGTAAATTCTTAAAGCTGGGGCTAATGTCTGGTGCAACCACTGTCGCAGGCGCCACTTTACTGGCCAATTTGGCATCAGAGGAAGAACTAAAGGCATCGAATGAAAAGATCAGGGTACTTACCCCTGATGGTAAAATGGTAGAGGTAGATGCAGAAAGCATAAACAAATACCCCGAGGCACATATCACCCCGGCCGAATCAAGAAATGGAATTCCAGACCGAAAATTTGTCATGGTAATCGACCTGGCCAAATGTAAAAATGCCAGAAACTGTGTCGAAAGCTGTCAAAAGGCCCATAATCTTGACTATCATGAAGAGTTCATGAAAATTCAGCTTATTCAAGACCATGAAGAAGCGTCGCCCTATTGGTTTCCAAAGCCCTGCTATCATTGTGACGAACCTCCATGTGTGACGGTCTGCCCGACCGGAGCCACATTCAAACGGGATGACGGCATTGTTTTGATAGACAATGATCGGTGCATAGGTTGTAAGTTTTGTATCACCAGTTGCCCCTATTCCGCTCGCCAGTTTACTTGGAGCCATAAGCCCAAGTTCGATGATACCAGCCAGCCGTATTCTCCCGAAACGAGCGTTCCCGGAACCGAGGGCACAGTGATGAAGTGTGATTTTTGTCCAGATATGCTCAGACAGGGCAAACTGCCGCATTGTGCATCGTCTTGCCCAATGGGGGCCATTTATTTTGGTGACAAAAATGAAGACATGGTCACCAATGGGGAAGAAACCGTACGATTTTCAGAATTGATAAACGATAGGGGAGGATATAGACATTTAGAACATTTGGGCACAAAACCCAATGTGTATTACTTGCCTGCGGTCAATAGGCAATTTCCGTTAGAACGAGGCTTTGATGTTGACGAAGAGATCATTGAAAGATATAAAGATGTTCCTTTTGTCAAAGACCTGAAAGAACAAGGTAAAATTTAAAGTAAACGGCACTCTATGATAGATGCAAATATTAGAAAAAAGGAATTGGCCAAAGAGTTTTTGCCCATGGTTTTGAAAACCACCAAATGGTCTAAGATATGGATCGGTATCTTAGTTTGGTTTATTGTATGGGGGCTGGTAGCTTTTATCATTCAAGTACTCAAAGGACATGAGGTCACGGGAATGAGAGACAATGTAGTTTGGGGCATTTACATCATCAATTTTATCTTCTTTGTCTGCTTAAGCTATTCGGGAGCGTTCATTTCGGGCATTTTACATTTCTTTAAAACGCCTTGGAAAAACTCGGTATCAAGAATAGTCGAAATCATTACCGTAGTGTCACTGATTATCGGTCCTATATTTATCTTGCTTTGTATCGGCAGATTGGACAGGTTACATTATTTGTTCCTCTATCCCCGTATACAATCCCCAATTACTTGGGATATCATAGCCATAATCACTGACCTCATCGGGTGTTTTATTTATTTGTACCTAACATTTATTCCAGATTTTGCCATCCTCCGTGATAACAGTGAAAATGTACCCAAATGGAGGAAAAAGCTCTATACGTTTCTCGCCATCGGATACCGCGATACCCCTACCCAGCGCAAAAGGTTACAAAAAATAACCCGAATCATGTCTGCCATGATCATTGCGTTGGCCATTGTGGCCTATACCGTTTTGGCTTGGATATTCAGTTTGACCTTACAACCTGGGTGGAACAGTACAATTTTTGCCCCATATTTCATTATTGCCGGTCTCTATTCGGGCATTGGTGTTATCATCATTGCGATGTATCTGATTCGTAAATACTTTAAATTGGAACACTATATACGTAAAGTGCATTTTATCGGTGCGGGAATAATTTTGTTGGTTATTTCATTGCTGTTCGGGTATTTTACGTTTAGCGAATATTTCTCTAGGTGGTTTAGCCATAAGACGCATGATGCCAATTTATTGAATACGTTGTTCAACCAATATTTCTGGGAATTTATTTTTGCCAATTATATCGGGGTACTGGTACCCATGGTCATCTTGTTCTTCAAAAAATTCAGAACGATAAAATCAATAACTTTTGCCGCTGTGATCGCCGTTTTGGGGCTATGGTTGAATAGATATTTAATAGTTGTGCCCACTTTGGAAACACCCTATTTGCCCATACAAGATACCCGTCCTGAATTTATACATTACTCGGCCACATGGATTGAGTGGGCATTGAGTTTTGCAGGAATTGCGGCTTTTGTCCTATTTTTCATCTTGATCATGAGGCTTGTTCCCATCATTCCCATGTCAGGTATTATAGATTATGAAAGGGAAGAAAAAAGAATCACCGATAGTGTAACCCAACCTTAGCGAAGATGAGAACCGGTTTTTTTAAATATACATTGCTTATAGTATTAATGGGCCTGTTCATTGCCCCCAATGCCAAGGCCCAAGAACATGACATAAGCGATTATAGAATAAGGTTTAATCTTAAAACGATTAAACAACATGATAATTCCCGAATTCTTGAAGTGCGTTTCATCGCAGCAAACAAAAAAGACCGAAAAGATAGGGTTCCCGTGTACGGTGCCAAAATAGAGTTCTTCAATTTTTTGGAAGATGAAACGGTACAATTGGGTTCATCAAATACCTCCAAAGATGGCATTGCCCAAATTGCACTTCCTGAAAACCAGTCTTATTTATTGGATTCGGAAGGAAAAATCAATTTCAGGGCAGTTTTTGAAGGCACGGACGAGTTGGGCGGTAAAGAGAGGGAAATCAGCATAAAAGATGTACACCTGAATTTAAATTTAATTGAAAAAGATAGTATAAAGACCGTTTCGATAAAAGCCCATACCCTTGATAGTCTGGGGGTTCAAATACCTTTGGAAGAGACTGATGTCATCATTTCGGTAGAAGGTATGTTATCTAAGATGACCATTGATGAAGGGGTCATCGAAAGTGGGGAATATGAATTTGAAATGCCCACAGACCTGCCCGGAGATGCAAATGGCGATGTAACAGTGTACACCATTATTGAGGATCACGACGATTATGGGGATGTCGTTCAAAAGAAAACAGAAAATTGGGGTGTTTTCAACGAGTTGCCCAGTGAAGAAAAAAACACATTATGGTCAGAGGCGGCCCCAATCTGGATGTATGTGGTATTGACCATATTGTTGCTGGGAATCTGGGCAAATTTCGTCTATACCTGCATAAACTTATATAAGATCAAAAAAGAAGGGACAGCATTAGAGTTAAAAACAGAGAATCAATAAATTGGATTTTCAAAAAATATATAAACAGGCATTGTTTTTGAATATCAACAAGTGAATAATAAATAGTCAAAATATGAAAACAGTCAAGAATTTGATCATTATCGCAATTATATCGTTCGCTCTTCACTCCTTTACCAATGAGTTTCAAGAAGAATGGGTAGTGCCCGAAAAGTATGAAAAAATGAAAAACCCTACCGACCCCACCGTCGATTTGAGCATTGGAAAATCTTTGTACAACAAACATTGCAAGTCTTGCCATGGCAAGGAAGGTTATGGAGACGGACCCAAGGCCGATGAAGTAGAAGGTGATCTGGGGGATTTTTCTTCAGAAGAATTTCATGCACAAAGCGATGGAGCCATTTTCTATAAGAGCTATATAGGAAGGGACGATATGCCGAATTATGAAAAGAAAATTCCTGATGAAGAAGATATGTGGTTGGTGGTCAACTATATGAGAACAATGAAAGAATAGTAAATGGCCTTGCCCCTTTGTGCCGAAATGTTTTAGGGAAAAGATGGAATAGGGGTTCAAGAGAATCAATAGCATTTGAGTTTAAAGATCAATAGTATTCATTTATGGAAAAGTCGCTTCGCTATATCAGCATTTCACACAAAACGGCTTCGGTCGCACAACGGGAGGTGTTCCATATTCCGAAAGAGGAAAAGAAAGACTTGGTGGCCCACATCCGTGAAACCTTTCCTGACATTTCAGGGTTATTGCTTTTGGTCACTTGTAACCGAACTGAAATATACTTTGAATCAGTCACCACACCAGCTGTGGCAATACGCAATCTCTTGATCAATACAAAGTTTCCAAACAGCGGTATGGAGACTTCACACTTGTTCAAGTGCGGCAATACAACAGAAAAAACGGTACTGCACCTATTGGAAGTTTCATCCGGTCTTGCCTCCTCGGTTATCGGAGATGTAGAGATCGTACATCAAATAAAAAAGGCATATCATTTTTCGATGGAACTCAAACTACAAGGGTCTTTGTTGGAACGTGCCATGCAAACAGTGTTCAAGAGCCATAAGCGTATCAGTAACGAAACCCTTTTTAGAGACGGCACGACCTCAATTGCATATAAGGCCCTGAAAGTGATTGACCATACCTACGCCAAAACCTCAAAAGAAAAGAAGGTATTGTTCATAGGAGCGGGAGATATTGTTATGCAGCTGTTCAAGTATAACTCTAAATTCAACTTCAAAAACATATACGTTAGTAATCGTACCAAAGAAAAGGCAATTGCCTTGGCAACAAAACATCATGCCAAAGTATATGACTGGGACAAAGTGTTGAGAAACGATTTTCACGGTTTTGATGTTATCGTAGGTGCGGCCAGCAATTGCGCTGACCTTGTGAAAAATATACCTATTGTCAGAACAGATCCCATGCTCTTGATAGATTTGGCGGTGCCATGCAACATCAACAAAGACCTATCGCGCAATGAAAGCGTTTTACTTTATGATTTGGATACCATTTCCATGGATCTAGAGAATACCAAGGGAAAAAGAATGGCTGCCATCGGTAAGGTACATGAGATAATTGCCGAAGAGCTTTCAGTGTATATAGAATGGCTTCAAAAGGCACCGTTAAGAGCATTTTTGGCCGAATATAAGATTCTAGTAAACCAAAAGGTAATGCACTATTTTGAAACTGATTCTGGAGAATATGATTCCCAGATGGTCAAAATGGTCACAGATCGAATCATACGAAAGGTAAAAAGGCGAACAAACCCATCGATTTCCGTAAAGGAAATGGATACCGTTATAGCCGAACAGGTTTCTTTTCTATGAAAAATCCCTAAGCCGGTACGTAAGACAAGGTTTGCAATCAACATCAAGACTTTCAAGCAAAAGAAAAACAATGATTTCAAAATTTAAATACATACCATTGATTATCTGGGCCATGCTCATTATGTCTGCTTGCCATAACGGTCCAAAAGTTATTGAGCCTGTCGTTAACACCAAAGATTCACCAAATTCATCGACTCAGCTGGGCATGGATGAAAATGCATCGCCCCATGGTAAATTACATTCAGTCATTGTACAAGAGGTGCTTCACGCAACAAGATATGTATACCTTAGGGTCAAAGAAGGCCAAGAAGAATTTTGGATCGCTACTCGAAAAATGGATGCGAAAAAAGGAGAAACCTATTTTTATAGGGGCGGATTGTTAAAAACCGATTTTGAAAGCAGAGAACACGATAGGATATTCAAAAAAATCTACCTGGTCACAAACCTAGTGTCTGAAAAGGATCATAGTACCTTGGCCAAGGCTGAACCCAAGAGTAATCCGGTCATGGAAAAAGGCGAAGTGACAAAAGAAGATATTCAGACCCATACCGAAAAAACAATTGAATTCAAAGGCCACACCACAATAGCCGAATTGTTAAAAGACCCCAAGAAGTACGAGGGGCATTCGGTAGAGATTAGCGGCACCTGTGTAAAGATAAATCCCGGCATAATGGGCCGTAATTGGCTACACCTACGTGATGGAAGCAAAGATGACTATGATTTGGTCGTCACCTCAAACGCATTGGTAACCGAGGGTTCGAAAATCACTGTTCGTGCCGTCGTGACACTCAACAAAGACTTTGGTGCGGGATATAGCTATGAGCTTATTCTTGAAAATGGAACTTTGGTAGAGTAAGTGCCTACCCTAAAAAGAGAGCATACATTTTCGAAATTGAAAAAGCGGCAACCTTACTGTGTATAAGAGTTGTAGGCAGGTCAAAAATCATGATCACATTTAAAAACCGCACCTAGTATTTTCAATACTTTATTGGATCCTTTCTATTCTTGAAAAATGCCAAGCTACTGATAACGAAAATGGAAAAGACAACGATATAGACCCAATTGGGAATTGGGACCGGGTCTCCCGAGGCATAAGAATGTAAACCAGACAAATAGTAGTTCACACCATAATAGGTCATGATAACCGAGGCCAGACCAAAAATACTGGCCAAATTGTAAGCAAAGAGCCCCCTGAACTTGGGAATCAATCTCATATGCAATATAAAGGCATAAATCAGAATGGTAACCAAGGCCCAAGTTTCCTTAGCGTCCCAGCCCCAATATCTTCCCCAAGATTCATTGGCCCAGATACCTCCGAGATAAGTGCCCACGCTAAGCATGAACAACCCTCCAATCAAAGTGAGTTCACTGACATAAGACATTTCCTTGACAATTCTTTTCACCCTGTCCGCATTTGATTCCCGCATAAATGTCATCAAGGCCAGGTTGATGAGCCCAATAATGGCACCGAGCATCAAAAACCCATAACTGCCCGCCACCAAAGACACATGAATGGTAAGCCAATATGACTTTAGTACCGGCACCAAAGGGGTTATTTCGGGGTCCAAAAAGCTCAAAGTGGCCACAAAAAGGATGATTGCCGCCAATACAGTGGTGGCCGCAAGGCCGCCCAAAGACTTTCGGGTAAAAATAAGTCCGGCCAAGGTAGCGGTCCAAGCAATGTAGATCATGGATTCATACCCATTGCTCCAAGGAGCTCTTTCAGAAACATACCAGCGTAGTACAAGCCCTATGGTATGCGACAAAAAGCCAAGCAAAATAAGTAATAACAGTAGTTTGTATATCCCTTTCAGATTCAGACTTGGCTTAAAGACCGAAACGAACAGCAAACCCAAAAGCAAAATGCCGAGCAAAATATAAAATACGGCCAGACGGGTAAACACTTTGGACTCGTTGAGCGCTATTTCCGCCTTGACCTTTGATTTTGAAGGAATGATCTCACCGCCATGTTCTTGTTGATAGGCGTAAAGTTTGTCGAGAACAAGATCGGCATTTATATAGTTACCGGTAGCCATGGCTTCCTTAAGGGTATTTCCATAAGCGTCAAACATATCTGTTATGCTATCAGAGGAACCGTGCACATCATCAGGACCGTGGACATGGGCAGTAATGGAAACCCATATATTATTGGGGTCATTCGGCACGGGAACCAGCTTCAGCAAACGTCCTGAGAAAGCCATTCTAAGCACATTCACCCGTTCATCAACTTTCAGCAGTTCCTTTTCATAAACTCCCCTATCTGCAGGTTCCAGGGCATAGGCCTCTCGAACTTCATCAAGTAAAATATACTTCCCATTTCCATCAAAAAAGTCAGCATACGCAGCGTGTTCATTTTGAAGTTTTAACTTCTCCCTCAAGTCTTCGTGTTTGCCCAACTTGACCAAAGGAGCTTTCTGCCAGGTTTCCTTGTCTGCGAATAGACTCAACAGTAATTGATCGGCCGTCAATCCGAACATGCTTTCTTTGCGGGCCACTTTTCTAAAGACTTCCCTTGACAAGGTATGGACCGGTTTCATTCTTCCCTTGAAATCTTGTACTATCAATCTGCTGAATTGTTCGGCATGGGACACTTGCACCGCATGTGCTGCATATTCTGTATTTTCCGTTGGTTGTGTATTGCCGATGAAACTGACCAAAAGGGCCAAAAGGGCAAGGGCAGATCTATTTGCCCTTATCTTTTTGATTTTTTGGGAAACTTGGTGAAATCGTGTCTTTTTACTGAAAAGGGCCATTACCATGCCCAAGGTCAACAACGCATAGCCTATATAGGATATTAGCGTGCCCCAAAAATCACTGTTCACACTTAAATAGGTGCCTTTTTCATCGGTATCAAAAGAAGACTGAAAGAACCGGTGGCCGCCATAGTTGAGAATGTTGTTCATATAGATTCTGTAATCTAGGGCAACATCGTTTTCGGTATCTATCAAAGTTACCTCGCTGGCATATGAGGAGGCACTGTTGGTACCGGGGTATTTGTCCATAATAAAGTCATTCAACCGTATGGAAAAGGGTACGGCCATTTCTTTGGCCCCATAAGAAACTGATAGTACCATGTCGTTGAACGCTAATGTTTTTGAGCCTCCGGGATTACCCTTTTTGCCATATATATAGGTTTTTTTGATCTCATCGTTTACGGCGATATCGAGTGCCAAAGCAACAATGCTCTCATTTTTGACCTTTGAATCTTCAGACTCTATCTGTAATTGCCCCTTTTTCTTGAAATCGGAAAAAACAAAGGTATTGAACCCATCAGAGTACAATACATTTAGCAATAAGGGGCTAAAGCGGTTTGGCAACAGTGTATCTCGTTGATGGGTGGTCATATTGGTCTGGGTCAGGGCCATAATGGGCTTGATCATAAGGGCATCTTGGTGGTAACGAATGTTTATGGCCCTTGCCAATAGGCTGTCCCCAAAGTTGAACAACATGTTTCCAATACGTTCGGTCTTGTCTTGCGCGATGAAGTGATCTTCGCGCCCATTGGGGCCACTGGTCACCACTTGCAATGTAGGTTTCCCATCATCTGCTTCGCCCAACACCCGTCTTGGGTTGGGTACAAACCGTGTTACCTTTGCCTTTATAAGATCTTCATCAAGCAGATAGGATTGCTCCCAACGGTTGTTCCCCAAGGAAGCAAATAGCACAGGGTCATCAAAATAAAAATCCTTGCCGGCTTTCTTTACATGAAACTTTAAATAATTGTTGGATGATAAAAAACTGCTGGAAGAGTCGTTTTCCCTAATGTGCATCATTCCTTCGTACCCCATATAACGGGTCAAGGCTGCACCGATCAGAATCACGATTATGCCAATATGTATGATAAGCAATGCCCATTTTTTCTGCTGTATCATTCTAAACTTTCGAATGTTTGCGATTACGGTTATGCCAAAAAGCAAGAGAAGAAGCTCAAACCACCAAGCTTGGTAGACCATTTTTTGGGCCGCACTTGTTCCATAATCGTTTTCAATGAACGTGGCCACACCTATAGATGCAGCGAATACCAATAGATAAACCGCAGCGGCCTTTGTGTTAAAAAAGGGAGACAAAGGTTTTAGAATCGCATCAAATACTTTTTTCATATGTGCATGAACTAAGCCCCAAGCTAGCCAAAAGTGCCTTGAATTATAATGATAATTGTCATGGACAGCGCTTAGGGAACCGGTACCATTTGAGTGTATTCAAATACTGGTTTCCCTGTATAAAATGAAGAATGAAGTTCAATCAGGTCAGGCTCAAGACGACCCGAAATTTGTAATTATAAGAATGCTTATTCATGCCATTTTGATATCGATAAACTACATATTCATCGTTAAAGCATGTTCAGTTGTTTGCCAAATTCACTCACTTTTTTCCAATCTGTATATTCAATTTCTGCATTGGTATTTGTCGGTCCTTTGGTCATCAACATAATCAATTGAATCATGATTCTATCAAAAAAGGGGTATTTTTTATAGTCTAATTTTCCCGCAAATACCGTAACTAGATCGGGTTTCCAATCTATGGTCTTAAAAAACTTAATGACATAGGGGTTTGTATCGGGGGTGTTTTTTTCAGGTTTTCTGGCCACTAGATTCACAGAAAAGAATGCTGTTTTTAAAGAATCGAGCTGTGCTTTTTTTGTGTTGATGAAGTCGATCATTTTTTTGTTATGGACCCCATACCTTATACTCGATCCAATTATAACCTTTTCATAAAGGGAAATATCTCCATGAAAATCATCAATTGCCAATAAATCTACCAGGTTTTTTTGTTCCAGATGATCCATAAGCCTATTACAGATTTTTAGTGTTTGACCATCTACCGAGGAGTATAGTAGCAACGTTCTGTTTTTCATATCCAATTCTATTTCTAAAATAAAAATAAAGGTACTTGATTTCTTTGTTCTAAAAAGGTAGCTATTTTACCCGCTTCAATCACCATTTGAACAACTGGTTCGTGGGTTCGATATGGCCATACTTGTCTTGTAAACAGTTGTTGGTCTTATTTAACGCCGTGGTGTTTACTTAATTATTATATTTGAGAGTATGGCTTTGTTTATCCCTTGTGTTCGGCCCATTGTTATGGAATGTCCACAGGTTTTGTTCTATAAGGGCAAGACTCAAATACCTATGTTTTTCCTTTTTATCCTGGCCCCTTTTTTCGTTTTGGCCCAAGCAGATAACCATGGGGAAAAATATTACCAATGGTTCGATGATCTAGTTGATATCGAGAACACTGCCTTGTACAATGGTATTGGGTATGTAGAAAAATACAAAGTGATAAATAAGTATCACAAGTTTTTTGAATCAACAGATTTTTTGTTGGGAGATATGGTGTATGATGGTCAATATTACCCGAATTTGGAGATGAAATATGACCTAGATGAAGATTTGGTGGTGCTACATCTGAAAAATGGCCTTAGAAAAGTACTCTTGCAGCCCATAAAAAAAAAGGTGGAAAAATTTACCATTGATGGGCATAGGTTCGTGAACATTGCCGACGGCACGGCAAAAACCTATGATATTTCTGGTTTTTATGAAGTTCTTTTTGAAAAATCAGACCTCATGCTGTTGGAAAGACATCAGAAAAAGAGGTTTAAACGAGAAGGGAAAAATTCGGTTTACTATGAGTTCAAAAGTAGAAACCAATACTACCTCTTTTACAATAATGAATATTTCACCATACGCAAGAGAAAAGATTTCATACGTATCTTTCCAAAGCTTCAAAAGCAGATCCAGACTTATTCAAAGAAAAGATCTCCCAGAACAGAGATACGCGGGTATTTGATCTCACTTGCCAAAAGAATAGAATTGTTATTGTCAGAAACCCAATAGGCCGTGAAATATTATTTCTTCATAATAGCCCTACCCATATTCAATTTGGCCATTGCCCAGAATGATTCTACATTGATAACCATTTCTTTTGAAAATACACCGCTCGAAGAGGCCATTCATGAAATAGAAGAGAAAACCGCATACAGGTTTTATTATGTCTCAGATTGGCTGACCGATAAAACAGTTTCGGGTGCATTTGAAAAGGTCGGCATAACAGAGTTGCTTCAAAGCATTTTTAATGAAACGGTCATCAACTTCTATATCTTAGAAGGTAATAAGATCGCCCTCAACAGAAATACAATCATCTATGATGAGTTGCCAGATGGTTTCTTCGGAAATCTAGAACAACCTGTTGAAACTGCGAAAAAGGAAAAAGTTGCAGTAAACAACCCAATACTTATTTCAAAAGATGACGTTTCAGAAAAGAGCGAGGTCGAAATTGTAAGGATCGGGAAAGAGCATAGTGCACCAAGGGCGCATTTCAAGCTTAGTGGTCATGCCTATATCAAATTGTCAGGAGAACCTGTGCCAAATCTTTCCATTGTGGTCAACAAGGGAAAAATTGGAACGGTAACGAACAACGAGGGATTTTATGAAATTGAACTGCCACCAGGGCTCAATACTATTGAAACCCGTTCTCTGGGCACCCAATCCATGCAGAAAAACGTAATAATCTACAGTAACGGAACACTTGACTTTCAACTTAATGAAAGCATAGAACGTTTAGATGAGGTAGTTGTGAGTGCTGATTTTGCCAAAAATGTGGAGGAAGCCACAATGGGGGCCACTGAAATCTCATCTGAAGAGACAAAAAATGTTCCTGTTGTATTGGGTGAACGAAATATCTTCAAGGTGGCCACCACCTTACCAGGCATCAGTACCGCGGGCGAAGGGGCAACAGGTTTTAATGTCAGGGGCGGTAGCGCAGACCAGAATTTGGTACTTATGGATGGTGCGGTAATCTATAACCCTACCCATTTTTTTGGAATTTTTCAGGCAATGAACCCTTTTACGGCAGATGACCTAAAAATATATAAAGGGAGTATCCCTCCAGAATATGGCGGAAGATTGTCTTCAGTTTTTGAAATTGTCAATAAAGATGCCAATACACAAGAGTTTGCCGGAGAAGCCTCCATAGGGCCCGTGACCAACAATATTGCCCTTGAAATTCCAGTGGTCAAAGAAAAGTCTGCTGTTTTGATTGGGGGCAGGGGCACGTATTCTGATTGGATCTTGAGATCGTTGGATGAAGAGTCGTTACGCAACAGTCAAGCATCTTTTTATGATTTCATCGTCAAATACAACCATAAGATCGATGAGAAAAACGACGTGAGGGCATCAGCCTACTACAGTAGGGATGCCTTTAGCATTACCTCAGATTCTCTGTACAACTATAACAATCGGTTGTTTTCTTTGAGATGGACCCATAAGTTCAATCAGAAGAATACCGGTGATTTTTTGCTGACCAATAGTGGGTATGGCTTTAACATCGACTTTGATGGGGAGACGGATACAGATTTCAGATTTGGTTACAAGATCAATGAAACCCTGTTGAAATTTAAGATGCGGTATCTGTACAATGATGCCCATAGCTTCGATTACGGTATATCGACCAAGCTTTATCAGGTAAATCCGGGTGATATTGAGCCACAAGGAAGCGGGTCTATCGTACAGGCAATGAGCATTCCGAAAGAGAAGGCACTCGAATCGGCAGTGTTTATTTCTGACACTTATGAAGTAAACAAACGATTGCTGTTGGACTTAGGTTTTAGATACTCTTTTTATGCCGCTCTCGGAGAGTCGGAGCAACGCGTTTATGCACAGGGGGTACCTAGGGAAGAGGGCACGGCAATAGATACGCTGCAGTACGGAAACAACGAAATTATCGAAACCTATTCTGGCGCTGAGTTCAGGCTTTCTGGCAGGTACTTTTTGACAGATGATTTTTCCATAAAAGCCGGTTATAACACCACTTACCAGTATATTCACACACTCTCGAACAATACAACGGTTTCTCCCATAGATACGTGGAAACTTTCAGATTTGAACATACGGCCCCAAAGGGCCCGACAATATGCACTGGGGTTGTATAAGAATTTTTCAGGAGACGCATTTGAACTAAGCTTGGAAGGATACTACAAAAGATTGAAGAACACGCTTGATTTTAAGGTTGGCGCAGATCTCATATTGAACGAGAACATAGAAACAGAGGTCTTGCAGGGTGAAGGCAAAGCCTATGGGGTTGAATTCTTGCTGAGAAAAAATCGAGGCAAACTCAATGGTTGGCTCGGGTATACGTACTCAAGGGCCTTCATTAGATTAGACAGTGAATTCGCCGAAGAAACAGTGAACAATGGAGACTATTATCCCGCAAATTTTGATCGGCCACATGATTTTAGCCTAGTGGCCAATTATAAGTTTACGAAACGCTTCAGTCTCTCGGCCAATTTTGCCTATCAAACAGGGAGACCGGTGACCTATCCTCTCGGTAATTATACCTTTAGAGGTGCAGAATATGCCTTTTACAGTGATCGAAACAAATTCAGGATTCCGGATTACTACCGTCTCGATTTGAGTTTCAATGTGGAAGGAAACCATAAGCTTAAAAAATTGGCTCATAGTTTTTGGAACATTTCGGTATACAATGTATTGGGCAGAAATAACCCCTACTCTGTATTCTTTGTTACCGAAAATGGTGATATACAAGCGTACAAGAGTTCTATTTTCACAATTCCGATACCCACAATTACCTATAATTTTAAATTTTAAGACACTTTGGCCTTACCAATAGCCCGATATAGACACTACATTATTTCAATATTCATGCTCACACTTTTCTCACAGAGCTGTGTTGAACCATTTGAGGCCGCCACCGAAGATTTTGAGAGTGTATTGGTCATAGATGCCCTCATAACCAATGAATTAAAATACCAACAAATAAACCTAAGCCGTACTTTTCGGTTTGAAGAGGAAGAGGCCGGAGGTGAAGTGGGGGCTACGGTAAGGGTGCTGGATGATATGCAAAATGAATACGTTTTTGTGGAGAACAATCCCGGACAGTATGTTTCTGAAGTCATGTTTGCCGCCCAACCCAATGTAAGCTATCAACTGTCAATAACCACCAGAGAGGGCGGTGTTTATGAATCTACCCCGGTGGTACTGTCAAAAAACACGCCCATTGACGATTTATACGCTTCTGTGGAAACCAATGATCAGGAAGTGGAAGGAGTAGCCATTTTGGTAGATACTTTTGATCCAGAGGGAGAATCACAATATTACCGCTTTGATTATGAAGAGACCTATAAAATCGTGGCCCCATTTTGGAACCCTCAAGAATTGACCATTCAGCAAGAAGTCCCTCTCTTCTTTAGACTTGTTCCAAAAATGCAGGAAGAGCAGGTATGTTTCAATACTGTAAATTCTGTGAATATAATTTTAGCGAACACCAGTGGATTCATCGAAGATAGATTAAGCCGTTTTGTGGTTCGCTTTTTGGCTCGGGACGATTATATCATTAGCCACAGATACAGCATTTTGGTCAAACAGTATGTCATCTCAAGGGAAGCACATACATTTTATGAAACCTTGAATGAGTTTTCCGGGCTGGAAAGCATCTTTTCTGAAAACCAACCTGGTTTTTTTAATGGAAACATCAGTGCCTCAAACAATCCGAGGGAGAAGGTTATTGGTTTTTTTGACGTCTCTCCCGTAGATTCGAGAAGAATCTTTTTTGACCATGACGAATTCTTCCCCGAAGATTTGATTCCGGCGTGGCCTTTTGACTGTCAGATAACCACCCCTATTCCCATTGAATTATTGAACTTGGTGAAATTTGAAATTGTTGAGTTTTGGGCCCATCACGAACCAGAAGACGCTTCTCAAGGCGATTACAAAGTTGTTCCTAGAATTTGCGGCGATTGTACAGTATTAGGTACAAACGTGGCTCCTGATTTTTGGATAGAATGACCAAAACAATGATGAAAAGGCAGGTATTACATTTTTTGCTCGTTACTTTTATAGGTTTGATGGGTGTCTGCGCCCAATCGCCAGAAAGGTACAGTCATCAAAACATTACCTATTCAGATATACCGCAAGAAAAGATTTTTGTGCACTACAACAGCACCTTGCTTTTTGTTGGCGATTATCTGTACTACAAGGTTTATACCCTTGATAGTTCAACAGGTAGGCTCAGTACAATTAGCAAGATAGCATATGTTGAATTGATAGGTGAAGACAAGAAATCGATATTTAAGCATAAGATCTTTTTGAACAATGGTTCAGGTCAGGGCGATTACTTTATTCCTCCAGAGGTTCCATCGGGCAATTACAAACTTGTGGGCTATACACAGTGGATGAAAAACGCCGGGTACGATATTTTTTTTCAAGGTGATGTGACCATTATCAATCCCTATCAAGGCAATCAAGAAAATCTCCTTCCTAAAGATGGGGAGCACACCGGGTTGAATATAGGTATTGTCACAAGTGCCGTCAAGGGTGCCCAACAAGAGATAAACGATCAAAACATGACTATGGTGGCCGATAAGAACAGCTATGACAATCGGTCTAAAGTGTCTTTGACATTGCGTGACGTGAACAAGCTTCTTGCCCAAGGCACTTACTCGCTCTCTGTAAGAAAGGTTGATACGGTAAAAAAGTCACAAAGGCCCACGGTCAGATCGACTTTTGTCCAAAATTGGAGGAATGCCACACAACAAAGCCTTCAAGGTATGGCACCTGAATATCTTCCCGAACTCAGGGGAGAGATTGTCTCAGGAAAGATTGTCACCCAGAATCCGCAAAACCCCACAGCTAATGTTTCCGTGGCCATTTCCATTCCAGAAAAAGGGGGGCATCAGTTGAAGGTTGTCAACACCAAGGCTGATGGCAGCTTTCGTACAAACCTCGAAAAAGAGCACAACGGCACCGAAATGGTGGTACAGGTATTAGGTGAGCAAAGAAAGGAGTACGAAATCGTATTACATGACCAATTGGCTTTAGATTACCCAGATATAACATTTTATGATTTTCAAATAGCGCCTGGGATGAAGGCCATGATCATCGACAGAAGCGTGCACAATCAAATCGAGAATGGTTATTTCACGATAAAATCCGATTCTTTAAGACCTGCGCCAACAACAGTGCCCTTTTACAGGGATAAGATGAAAAAATATGTTTTAGACGAGTATACCCGATTTTCCACAGTAAGGGAAACCTTGGTAGAAGTAATCGATTTGGTATGGTCGAGAAGACTTGAAAAGAATGAATATGCATTTTACGTCAAACCCCATGACCATGATATTCATCAAGATTTTTCTTCTTTACCACTACTAATCGTCGATGGAATACTGGTACAAGACCAAAGCAGTGTTATTGCCTATAATGCAAGAGAGGTAAGAAGCATTGCTTTTTTAAGGGATAAATATGTAGTCGGGCCAAAAATCTTTCAAGGAGTACTCGAAGTTGAGACCTTTGACGGCAACTATGCCGAACTTTCTAGCGGAAATCACCGTATTACGGTCGATATGTTCAACCCACAACCCAAGAAAGAATATTTCAAGCAAACATATGAATCGGATAACAAGCTCGAAACCGATAGAATATTTGATTTTAGGTACCAGCTGCTCTGGGAACCCAATCTCGAAATCAAAGAAGACTTGACCCTTGTCGATTTCTATACGTCAGATATCAGTGGTGATTTTGAGATCTGCTTAGAAGGGTTTACCCCAGAAGGAAAGTCTGTTTCCCTTAGAAAAATAATGACCGTGAATTAGCATCGAGATTAGAAAGCCCAGATACTTTCATCTCAATGGTTTTTATTGCTGGTGTTCGGTCAAATAGTTGATTCTTGATGCAACGTAAAGCATTTCCCTTGCAATCAGCTCAGGCGAAAATAATGGGATTGTTGTTTGGGTCAAGCCTTGCTCAGAAGCAATTCCTTGTTCAACAAATACATTGAGGGTATCATCTTCACTTAAGTCGATAGATTCAATGGTTTTGTACTGTACGGACCAATTTTTGGAACCATAATTTATATCATAGGAAGAGCGTCTATCTCCGCTTGTATCGGTAACCCTAAAACCATATTGCTCGAGCAGGGCAAGTTCTGGAAGCGGCCCATTTGGGGTTTCAAACCCCGCCGAAATGACACTATATCCGTTCAGTCCATAATAAAGTAGCCCGGTCTTGAGCCAAATGGCGGCAAGTTGGCTTTTTTCTTTATTCTCTTTGTCTATAAAAACCACGTTCACGGTTTCATTTACCTTCTTGTATTTGAAAATTTTGGAAGCCAATTGATCTAATACTATCGCCCTGTCTTTTTGAATGAACAGATAGGTATCTTCGATTTTGGCCACTGATTTTACGATTTCGTTTCCAAGCTTTTGTGCTCTCACGCCGTGATGAATGAAAACCAGCAGCGTCAAAATGATTAAGGATTTGTTTGTTTTCATCAGAAAAGATTTTGTTCAATTTTTTTATCGCAATAAAACAATTAATCGTTCCAAATTTTTTAGCAACATTCTTCGTTTTCGGGTAGGTCTTGATCAAGAAAATCTCCCATCACCCCCTTCATGGCGGCCCAATTCTCTCGATCGATACAATAACAGACACTCGTTCCCTCTACAGTTCCCTTGATAAGGCCCAAATATTTCAATTCTTTTAAATGTTGCGAGATTGTGGGCTGGGCAAGTCCGATCTCATTTACCAAATCACCACAGAAACAAGACTCGATCTTGAACAGGTGTTGAAGAATGGCTACACGGGCCGGATGACCAAAGGCCTTGGCAAAAATGGCAATCTGATTTTGCCTGTCTGTGAATATTTCGGTTTTGGCCAGTCCCATATTTATTATTTAATTGCAATATTACGATAAAATAATTTATTCCTCCAAGAATATTTCTTAGAAACGTCTATTTTTTAGCAACTTTGCCTAGATGATTGGGGCTATTCTATATCGGATTCTACTATAGTTCTTTTCAATATTCTTGTTGATTCACCTTTTTAGGCCGCTTTTTCCACTTTTATCAAGTTGCAAAATCTTTAGAAATACCCAAAAAAATTCCCGATTACTTCACAAGCAAATTTAGAGCCGCCGTTTAACGAGATCAAGGGAAATATATAATCTATGATTGACCGGTCGTAGGCTTTCGGTATTTATGAAACGGCTGTTTTAACAAGCCCAAAATACTGCCATTCTCTTTTTCATCAGGAAAGGTATCGACCCCATATACAATTTTCTCTGGGTCAAGCTTCATATAAGTACCAAAAAGTCTGTCCCAAATCGAGAAAATATTTCCATAGTTTGAATCGGTATAGGGTAAAACATAATGATGGTGCACTTTGTGCATATCGGGTGAGACAATCACCCAGCTCAAGGCATCATCTACTTTTCTGGGCAACCGAATGTTTGCATGATTGAACTGTGACAACACGACAGACAGACTTTGATACAACATGATGATGCCTATTGGGGCCCCCACAAGAAAGACACCTAGCAGGGTGAAAAAATAACGGATTAAACTTTCAAGCGGATGGTGCCTGTTGGCCGTGGTGGTATCAACATTATGATCGGTATGGTGTACAAGGTGGATCATCCAAAACGGTTTCACCTTATGCTCGACCCAGTGGGCAGCATAGGCGCCGATCAGATCCAACAACATAACGCCTAAGACCACATATAACCAAAGTGGCATTTCGGGCAGCCAATTGATAATGCCAAAATCGTTTTGAACCGCCCAGTCAGAAGTCTTTAGCAACAAAAACGCCAGTGGAAAATTCACCAAAATGGTCGTCAGGGTAAAAAAGAAATTGGGCACGGCATGACGCCACTTTTTGTATTTGACACTGAACAACGGCACAATGCCTTCCAAAATCCAGAAAAAGGTAATGCCTCCCACCAAAATGAGTGTTCGGTGCAACGGGGGAATGGTCTCGAAATAGTTCATTAGCTGTTCCATCTTTTAAAAATACAAATTCAAGAATCAAGAACAAGTTCAAAAATCATTGTCGGATGTTGGGTCTTGGATGTTCGGTGACCATGGTCAGCCAATGTAGAAAAGTCTCACGCCTCACATCCCATGTCCAGGCTTTAAGTTCTCTTTTTCGTTGTCTCAAGATTCTATGTCACCGCCAACTGTACTGCTCAAACGATTTTTCTTTTCATTGCCTCCACAATATTAAAGGCCGCTGGGCATATGGCCACGTTCTTGAGCGTCAAATCAGTGATTTGCTGAAACTTCTTTCGGTTGGTATGCGGATATTCACGACAGGCCTTTGGCCGCACTTCATAGATCGAGCAGTAATTGTCGGCACCCAAAAAAGTACAGGGCACCGCTTTCAGCACATAATCGCTGTCTTCATCAATCCTTAAATAGGTTTCTATAAATGTTGAGGATTTCATTTTAAAATGTTTGGCGATCCGCTCAATATCGGCCTGGGTAAATAATGGCCCTGTAGTCTTGCAGCAGTTGGCACAGGTCAGACAATCGGTTTTTGCAAACTCTTCTTCATGCAATTCTTGCATTATATAATCTAAGTTCTTTGGAGGCCGCTTCTTGAGTCTGGCAAAGAATTTTTTGTTTTCTGTTTGTCTTTTATGGGCCTTGTTCGGTAAATCATCCAACGTCAACTGCATAAATCAAAATTATATAAAATAGCGTTAGCCCTTCATAAGAAAATAAGTTTCACTTTTGTGGTACAATATTTTTGAAATGGACGATATTTTGGGTCGGGCCCTGCTCGATTTTCAAAAGGGAGCATATACCGAAGACATCAAAACCTTTTCCTCATTGGATGAGGAAGACGTGATGCCCTTGCCCTACCTCTTCAGAAACTATTCTGAAATGCCGAAACTTGAGCAAAAAGCACTTCACCTTTGCCAAGGAAAAATTCTGGATATTGGTTGTGGAGCAGGTTCGCACAGTCTTTATCTTCAAGGGCAAGGCCATGAGGTAACATGCATTGACTCATCAAAAGGTGCCGTTGATACTTGCGGGCTTCGAGGTCTGACCAAAGTGATCTATGGTGATATTTTGACCTATTCTGGAACAACTTTTGATACGCTATTGCTATTGATGAACGGTATCGGAATTGTAGGCCGGTTAGAGAAATTGACTTTTTATTTGGATCATTTCAAAAAATTATTGAAGCCAGGGGGGCAAATACTAATGGATTCTAGCGACATCATATATATGTATGATCAAGACGAAGATGGTGGTCGCTGGATACCCGGAGAGTTGAACTACTACGGGGAGGTACAATTCACCCTAGAATATAAGGGCAAAAGAAGCGACCCATTCGATTGGCTGTACATCGATTACAATACCTTACGCAATATAGCGGAGACCAATGATTTTAGCTGTGAACTTGTAAGCCAGGGCGAACACTACGACTATTTGGCAAGGTTGACCATTAAACCATAATAGAATAGCCTCATCTAACGTTTAAGAAGAAGAAAACAATTGTTATGAAAAAGTTCTTTTATCCCCTTTTGGGCATTCTGTTCATTTTTTCGCTTTCCTGTTCCAATGACAACGGTGACGGCCCTGGTTCAGGCACCGATGATGACGGTCAAGGCGGGGTTGATAAATCTGCCAATCTATTGACCACAGGTGCCTCTGCCAATGATATTCTCTCAAACACCAACTTTGACAAGTTGCAGATTCAAATCGCCTATGTCACAGGTTTTAGGCCCACACAACAAACCATCGACAATTTTCAAGATTATCTCAGGCAGCATACTTTCAAAGAAGATATTGAAATCATTTACAATGAATTGCCATCACCAAATGAAGAAACCTTGACCCTACAAGAGATAGCCAATCTAGAAGACGAAAACCGAACCGCCTACAATGATGGTTCAACCTTGGCCGTCTACATCTATTTTGCCGATGCCCCCGCTGATGGCGATGATGAAGATGCAAGTCTTGTCACTCTGGGCGCGGTATATTTCAATACGTCGATGGTCATTTATGAGCAAACCATACGTGAGCTTGCCAGCAGAAGTTTATTGATTAGTGTTACTGATGTAGAAACGGCCACACTCAACCACGAATTCGGACATCTATTCGGACTCGTTAACCTAGGAACCATTCCCGTAAACGATCACGAAGACCCAGAATCTGAAAACCACTGTAATGTTGAAGGCTGTTTAATGCGGGCTGAGCTACAATTCAGCGCTTCAAAAATAATGTCTCCCATAGCTAAATCTACTGAAGAACTAAAATCAGCCTGTTCGCTATCGGGCAATACCGTATTGAACTTATTGATCCAAGAGGTGAACAAGTCGGCAGTGGTTCCCGATTTGGATGCTGAATGCGTGTTAGATCTTCAGAACAACGGGGGCAGATAGTTTTTCTAGGGAATATTCAAGTACTTATGTGTCTGCAATGACACCTTCCATTTGGGGTGTTGCATGACATAATCGACGATAAGGGGAGTGACTTTTTCACGTACGCTCCATTCAGGCTGTAGGTACAAAATACAGTCTTTGCCTACCTTTTCTGCCTGTTCTTCGGCAAATATGAAGTCATGTTTGTTGTACACGATCACTTTTAGTTCATCAGCCTTTTGATGAATGTTGCCCATCGGAAGTTTGTTTTTTTTGGGGGAAAGGCAGATCCAGTCCCAAACCCCGGTCAACGGATAGGCACCAGAGGTTTCAATATGAATTTTAAGGTCTTTTTCTTTCAACGATGCCGTCAATGGCCCCATGTCCCAGGTCAGGGGCTCGCCTCCCGTTACAACAATGGTATCTGAATATTTTGTGGCATTTTCGACGATGCTCCCTATCGCCGTGGGCGGATGGGTTTCGGCATTCCAACTTTCTTTCACATCGCACCAATGACAGCCCACATCACAACCTCCAATTCGAATAAAATAGGCAGCGGTACCCTTATGGAAACCTTCTCCCTGAATGGTATAAAATTCTTCCATCAAAGGAAGCATAAGGCCTTTATCGACCAAATCCATGATTTGCTGAATCGCCATGCTGCAAAGATACTTCGGTTCTTGTTGATGTTTGTAACAATCATCATTCAAGTTCGTCAAACATAAAAACAAAAAAAATGACCGCCAATAAAAAGACAGCGAGACTTGCAGGCCTGCTTTACCTTCTTGTCGTTGTATTCGGAATTTTCAGTTTGCTGTATGTTCCTTCCCAACTGATTATTTTCAACGATTCAGCCACCACCTTATCAAATATCAAAAGTTCAAATTTCTTGTTCAGGCTCGGAATAGTTGCAGAGAGCATAAGCTTCACCGCTTTTTTGTTGTTGCCCCTGGTCTTGTACAAACTACTTCATTTCGTAAACAAACCGGTTGCCGTAACCATGGTGGCCCTTGCCGTGCCAAGTGTTCCAATTCTATTTTCCAACTTAATGAACAAGTTTGCCATTCTCAGTTCCATCTCAAATGACCATATACCTACCGGTCAATTACAAGAACAGGTAATGTTTTATTTGACCCAGTTCAACTATGGCAATCTTATCGGGCAAAATTTTTGGGCCCTATGGCTATTCCCTTTTGGATATTTGGTCTACAAGTCCGGTATTTTGCCCAAACTGTTAGGTGTTTTCTTAATGGTGGGTAGCATTGGTTACTATCTGGATTTTTTGGGAAGGATAATGATAGAGAACTATTATGATTATGCCATTTCAAGCTACATTACCATACCTGCAAGTATTGGTGAAATTGGCACATGCCTTTGGTTACTGATTGCCGGTGCCAAAACGGATAAACCCGCCTCTACTTAACAGCGGTCACATCAATTTCAATCTTGGCCCCAACGGCCAGCCCGGCCGCGGCATAGGTCGTACGGGCAGGTTTTTTGGTGAAGTATTTTACATATATCTCGTTAAAGGCCCTAAAATCGTTGATATCACTTAAAATTACGGTACACTTTACCACATTGTCCAAGGTGAGGCCATGTCGGGCCAAAACGCCTTGAATGTTCTTGATGGCCTGTTCGGTCTCGCCTTGAATCCCTCCTTCAGCCAGTTTTCCCACAGCTCGGTCCATACCGATCTGACCTGCCAAAAAGAAAAGGTTCCCGGCCTGTACCGCTTCACTGAACGGAGCCTTTTGACGCTCTGGATCGGGAGACTTGTGAAAAATGATTTCCGTGCGCTTTTGTGAAAAGATATTTTGCTGTATTGCAACTACCATAAAAACGACCAGTATCGTTTGTAGACCCATAACTTTCATTTTGTCAACTTTTTTGGTTTGATACTAATTTCACAAATTTTCACGAATTCCGATCGGTGGTTCAAGTTAAATTCCAAATTCGCATTTCTAACTATGAATTTCCCTATTTTTATCGCAAACTCACCACTATGGGCAACAAAGAGAAATTCTTTTCACACATTGAAAAGGGATATACCATGAAAGGCGATTACATTACCATGGGAGCGGGCATGGTCGATGGTGATACGGTGAATAGCGCCTTTATCAAAGTACCCCTGAAAACATTGAACCGCCACGGACTCATTGCCGGGGCCACGGGTACGGGAAAAACAAAGACTCTTCAGGTAATCTCTGAAAACCTTTCTGAAAAGGGAATTCCCATACTGTTGATGGATTTAAAAGGTGATTTGAGCGGCATCGCCCAACCAAGTCCGGGACACCCGAAAATAGATGAACGCCATGAGGCAATTGGGCTGCCTTTCGAGCCTAAGGGTTTCCCTGTTGAAATTCTATCACTTTCAGAACAAGACGGTGTTCGGTTACGCGCCACCGTTTCTGAATTTGGCCCTGTTCTGCTGTCCAGGATTTTGGATCTTACCGTCACCCAAGAAGGTATTGTGGCAGTGGTCTTCAAATACTGTGATGACAACAAACTGCCCTTATTGGATCTAAAGGATTTCAAAAAAGTACTGCAATACGCCACGGGCGAGGGCAAAAAGGAGTTTCAAAAAGACTATGGTCGAATTTCCACGAGTTCGACGGGCACTATACTCAGAAAAATCATCGAGTTGGAGCAACAAGGTGCAGACCTCTTTTTTGGTGAAAAGTCTTTTGAAGTAGATGATCTCACCAGAATCGATGAAAATGGTAGGGGCTATATCAACATCATACGATTGACCGACATACAAGACAAGCCCAAATTATTCTCGACCTTTATGCTAAGCCTTTTGGCGGAAATCTATTCTACCTTTCCAGAGCAGGGAGATAGTGACCGTCCTGAATTGGTATTGTTCATCGATGAGGCCCACTTGATTTTTGAAAATGCCTCAAAGGCCTTGCTCGACCAAATCGAGAGCATCGTCAAACTGATCCGTTCAAAAGGTATTGGCCTGTTCTTCGTAACACAAAACCCTACCGATGTGCCCGATGATGTGCTGGCACAACTGGGCCTGAAAGTGCAACATGCGCTTCGCGCCTTTACCGCCAAAGATCGAAAGGCCATTAAGCTTACGGCGCAGAACTATCCTGACTCCGAGTTCTACAAAACCGAAGAGATTTTGACCTCATTGGGCATTGGTGAGGCGCTGATTTCCGCTTTAGATGAAAAAGGTCGCCCTACCCCCCTTGCAGCTACCATGCTACGTGCCCCCATGAGCCGTATGGATGTGCTCACCAATGCAGAGCTGAAAGAAGCCATTGGCAAATCAAAGCTCATCAAAAAGTATAATGATACCATTGACAGGGAAAGTGCCTATGAAATCTTAAATGAAAAAATCGAGAAGGCCCAAGAAGAGGCCGAAAAAGAAAAGGCAAGAAAAACCACTGCTCGTCGAACCACGTCAACCAGACGGCGAAGTACCCGTATGAACCCAGTGGTCAAGGTGCTGACCAGTGCCACTTTTATACGTGGAGTTTTGGGTGTTTTGAAAAAGGTGATTCGTTAGGTTCTGGACCCTAAAATCTTTATTGAGAATGAAAAAATGTTTTTTGGCAGTCGTAGTTTTGAACTTGATGTTTTTAAGTGCCTGTATTGAAAAAGACACCACTTTTCTGATTACCGAAACCAGTATAGGACCCTTGCAAAAAACCACGATTTTTGATGATGTGGAAAACATTTTTGCCCAAGACTCCATTGTGAAGGACACATTTCGGTTGAAATCTGATGGCATACCCAAGAAAATAAAGGTTTTTGAGAAAGGCGGAAAGCACTTGCTCACTTTGAAACCTTCGCAAGACAGCGTCCCCAAGGTAGAAAACATCCAGGTTTTTGATAGTCGATATTTGACCGAAAGCGGTATCGGGCTACGAAGTACTTTTAAGGATATTCAAACCCGATATAAAATTAGAAAGATTGTGACCACTTTGAAAAGTGTGGTCATCTTTCCAAAAGAAAGTGACCTATATTTTACCATTGATAAAGAAGAGCTGCCATCAGCCCTGCGATATTCGACTTCGAACATAGAAGCGGTTCAAATTCCTGATGAGGCCAAAATCAAATATTTGATGATGGGGTGGGAGTGATACCATAGGTCACTTAATGGCCAGTATCTATACTCTTGCCCTTTTTTAAATACCCAGAATACCAAAGAGGGGCTTTCGTGTTAATTTATTCACAAGAGGTAGTTTAGGCTGAGTAGTTTTCGATAATTTAAGTCAAAATCAACCAAATGAAAACACGCTACTTTGGTTTTCTTTTTCTCTTACCTCTCTTTTTGACCGCACAATATGAATACGAACCCTCGGCAGAACATCCCTATGGATTGCCGAATCCTAAAGCCCCGAAAGAGTTATTGGACTTTGCTCCATTGATTGGTGAATGCAATTGTAAATCACAAATGCGAAACCAAGATGGAACTTGGGCTGAAACGACCAGTATGTTGTGGCGTTTCAAATACATTATGAACGGTCATGCCGTTCAAGATGAAACACTAAAGCCTGATGGTGGATATTCGGGCAGTATTCGTCAGTTCATACCCGATAGCACTCGCTGGTATGTTCATTATTACAGTAACAAAGGCTTATCTACAGTACTTCCGGCATGGGAAGGTACCAAGCAAGAGAATGGAGACATATTACTGTACAGAGAACAAAAAGCGCCCAATGGTATGGATGGTTATTATCGTATTACGTTCAGCGAGATAGATGATAACGGTTTCAAATGGGCCGGTGAATGGGTGAATATCGATGAGACCATTGTTTACCCCACTTGGAAAATAGATTGTACAAACGGTAAGATTAAAAGCGGAAATATTCAAGACAAAGAAGCAATAATCTCTGCATCGAATGAATTCTCAAAAGCGTTCATGGCCAAAGATGTAACGGGCATGGTCAATACCTATACCAGCGATGCAAAAATATTTCCGAACAATCTTGAAATCTTGAGTGGTGAAAATTTAAAAAAATACTGGACCCCCAATGAAAACTCACTAGAAACGATTCACCACAAGATAACTTCTGAACATATTCAATTTTTTGGCAATTACGCACATGACTATGGCCATTACGAAGGCAAGACCAAACAAGAAGATGGTTCAATTGTCGAATGGAAGGGAAAATATGTGGTTGTCTGGAAAAAGGAGAATGATAATTGGAAAATGTACCTAGATATTTGGAACCGTATCAAAGACTAAACCAATCCATATTTTTCACGATTGGCCAATACCTTAGGACTATTTTCTTGCATCCATTCCGTTAGGTTCAATAGGCGTTCCACATAGTTTTTACCAAATTCGGTCAAGCTGTACTCAACACGTATGGGTACTTCGGCATAGGCTTCCCTGCTGATATAGCCATCGGCTTCGAGTACTTTCAGTCGCTGGCTCAGCACCTTGTTCGAGATGCCGTACACATACTTTTTTAACTTGTTGAAGCGCAATATCGGAAAGTACCCCAACCAAAGTAAGATCAAAATGCTCCACTGATCGGAGGCCACCGACATCACGTCACGTACAGGGCAAAGTTCTGGTGGATTTTTATAGTCTAAATGGCCGAACATTTTTTCCAATTTTTTGGCCATTGTAATCTCTTGATTTTCAGTAACAGTTTCCATAGTACCACTTGGTTTTGATAAAGTGACTTCTTTTTACTTAGCGAAAGAATGTTTATTTTTAGTTTCCTTTATAGAGTAAGTTACAAAAAGTAACCTAAATGAAAAAACTACTGACCCGAATAATTCCACTTTTCTATGGCCAATGGCTCAATCTTGTCGTGCTCTTTGATAAGCAGAAAGCCGCTCAAATTGCATTTGATATTTTTTGCACGATACGAAAGGGGCGTGTCAGGCCCGAGCAAGAAGACTTTTTGGATGCTGCAAAATTATCGGTCGAAGAAGTCATAGAACAGCAAATACAGGCCTATCGATGGCCTGGCGGCAAAGACACCGTTCTTTTGTTGCATGGCTGGGAGAGCAATACCCATCGTTGGCGCAACCTCATAAAAAAGCTACAAGAGCATGATTTTGATATTTTGGCATTCGATGCCCCTGCCCATGGGAACTCTACTGGAAAAATGTTGCATGTTCCTCTGTACGCCCATACATTGCGGCATTTTTTGAAAAAGTACCAACCTAAATCAGTGGTGGCACATTCTATTGGTGGCATGACCATTTTGTACGATCACTTTGTCAATCCAGAATCTTCTGTTGAAAAAATAGTTACCGTTGGTTCCCCTTGTGAATTTGAACGGTTTATGCACCATTACCAAGAAATTCTGAAATTCAACAAAAGGGTTTGGAAAGCCATGGACAAAAGACTTAAAGATTGGTTTGGATACCACTTCAACGAGTTCTCAAGTGCACGTTTTGTCACGAACAATACCAAAAAAGGACTTCTTTTTCATGATAAATCAGATATGCAGGTTCCCTATACCGAATCGGTACGTGTTCATGAGCACTGGAAAGGAAGCAAATTGGTCTTGACCGAGGGATTGGGGCACTCTATGCACCAAACTCAGGTAAATGAACAGATTGTGGCATTTTTGGAAGAATAATTGCAAACAAGTACTTCAATCGTTTATTTTTAAATGTCAAATTTCAGCACTATGGGCATAACACCCTTTCATGTGGCCATTCCCGTGCACAATTTAGATGAATGTCGTATCTTTTACCGTGAAGTCTTAGGTTGTGACGAAGGCCGTAGCAGCGACCATTGGGTCGATTTCAACCTGTTCGGCCATCAAGTGGTCATTCACTACAAGCCAATTTCGATAGCGACTGAAGAGAAGTTGCACACCAATCCCGTAGATGGCAAAGATGTGCCCGTACCCCATTATGGTGTGGTATTGCCATGGGAGGTCTTTGGATCTTTTTCAAAGAAGTTACAGGAAAAAGGAGTCGAGTTTATCATCGAACCCTATGTACGTTATAAGGGTGAAGTAGGTGAACAGGCCACCATGTTCTTCCTTGATCCTGCCGGAAATGCCCTTGAATTCAAGGCCTTTAAGGATATGGACCAGCTGTTTGCAAAATAATGCTCAACCCAAGATCAACCCTTTTCGTCTCACCCAAAGATGGGCAAAAATCAGGTTGGGCACCCAACAAAGCCATGCCACGATTTTATAGGCAATCAAAAACTCACCGAAGGCAAAGGTCAACAAAGGCAGCCACAACCTAAGGGTCACCGCCGCAAAACAGGCCGCATAGCTGTATATCATCATGCCTTGGTGCAGCTGCAAATCTTTTTTCTTAATCGCCCGGTAAGCAGCTATCGTGGTGTAGAGCCATACAAGTCCGAGAAGTATAAAACCCAAAGAAGTGACCCATCCGCCCGTGGCATAAAAGCCGATATAAACGGCACAGACCCCACTGATCAGCACTGCAGCAACGTATATCTTCCCCAAATTACGGTGAAGGTAAAGATGTTTTGTACGTAGCTTTTTGCTGAACTGTGACCACCCTGTGAGCAGCGCAATACCCCCAAAAATGATATGGCCGTAAAAACCGATGTTCCAAAGGTCATCTGATAAAAGTTCTTTTGATTTACTTAATAGAAGGCCCATTTCCTTCCCCCCGAAAATATATCCCAAAGGGTACAGACCGACCCCTATCGCCAAAAAGGTGAAAACAAACCATGCAATTTTATTGGTAGTGCGCCCTGCCATCTTTTATTGATATCGCCAACTGGTCAAATCGGCCCCTTGGGGGGCACTCTCGGCTATTCGTTTCATTATTTTGGGCACGTACATGCTGTTATAGCGCAAACGACTGATATGATTGGGCAGTTCTAGGTCGCCGTTCCAACAGTGTTCGGCCCTATCGCCATAAAGCACCTCACCTTCATAATAAGGGTCTGTGGTCTGCTCTAGAAAGTCTTCCATGAGATATACGGCATTATTGAGGTAATAGTTATCCATATCACCGCAATAGATATGTATTTTTCCCCTCAATTTCTTCCCCAACTTGTCCCAATCGCGTTCAAGAATGTAGCGCAAATCATAGTTCTCTTTCCAATATTCGGCAACACCATGATCGATGTCTCCCGACATTTTGTCCCATAAACGAACGGGGTAACCATCATCACCTTGGGGTGAATAGGTAGCTTCCCAAATATCCCATTGTTGGCCTGAACGTGACTTGGTGCCCAAAACCAATTCTAAATGATTATAGTCTTTGACAGAAATATCTACATGGCCCAAATAATCGCGATGCCCGGGCACTTCAAATTTCTTGTGGGCGCCCTCGTAATAGTATGCGTTCTTATCGTCATAGATATTGGTCAGGCAATACGCCCTAAAATCAATGGGGTCTGGGCAAGCGGCAAAACAGCCGTTGTACTCATCTGGATATTTGACCTGTACGGCCAATGCTTCCCAACCACCTGTTGAGCCCCCGTAAAGAAAGCGGGCCCAGCCTTCGCCAATACCCCTGAATTGCTTTTCTATATGTGGAATCAACTCATAGGTTATTGCATCACCATAAGGCCCTTGACTGGCCGAATTCACTGCATATGAGTCGTCATAATAGGGAGTTGGGTGTTGTATTTCTATAATCAAGAACCTAGGGAAATCGGGTTCATTCCATCGTTTATAAAAATCATGGGCCTCTTGCTGTTGCATGATGTTGTACCCCTTGACACCAAAGCGTTCTGAATAATCGGGTTCAAGACCGGGATCAGGTGGTACGGTACGAAAACCGCCGAAATCATCAGGAAAATGCCCGTGAAAGATCATCAATGGATATCTGGCTTCGGGGTGCTCATCAAATCCTTTTGGCAGTAGTACGTGGGCACCCAAATACATATCCCTGCCCCAAAACTCAGACAACTTTTCAGATTTGATCTTTATGTGTTTGATCCATTCGGTATCTTCGGGCTCTTCGATAGGCGGTATCTTTTGATCCATGATTACCTGAACGTCTTTCAATCCGTTTTCAGTGATGGTCACCTTAAAGGGTTCGCTATAAAGGTTTCCCGGTGAACGGTTCCATTGTTGGCCTTCACCATTGTCCATCGGCAATTTTACGGTATGTCCGGTCGAAAGATCGAAAGATTCATACACGTGCAACAGTGCCTGCACTTGATATTCACCGGATGGAATTTCAGCCATGCTGGCATAAGGAAAACCAAATACCTCAGCATCAAATACTTTTGCCTCTTCAGGTTGCATGTTTTCAACGTCAATACCAAAAATGATTTGTCCATTAAGGCCAGCATTGATTTGAAAGCGCGGCTCTTTTTCATCATTGTTCGAGAACATTAGCAACAAACGCCCATCTTTTGCTTCATTGGCCACTTCTTTTGAAAAAGACACTTCAATGGTAGCATCAGATTTTTTTTCTGTTGTACAGCCCCAAAAAAAAGCGGAAAAAACAAGAACAGAGAAGAGAGAAAATTTCATGATTGGCTTTTTCTTCAAAAAAGATACTGATTTTGAAGAACCTGACGGCCAAAATTGGCCCAAAAACATACGAAACCCCTATGATTTCGCGTTTATTTTAGATAACCTACTTATTGCGCATCCATGAAAACCATATTTCTGTTGATCGCTGTTTTTTTTGGCTCACTGGCCGTGACCGGTTGCACCAATGATGAAGGTGACAATGACATCGATCTCATCACGCCTACCGATGACGAGGCCACAGTCAATGAGACCGATACTGGCTATAATGATCAAAAAAACTAAAGCCTCGGCTTTCACCAAGGCTTTATTATTTTGGCAACTTGAAAACCAGGTTATTTAAAACCCAGTTCCTCCATCTTTTTTTCCATATTATCTGATATCTCTTTTACTCTTTCCTCATACTTTGTATGCTTTGCACAAGATACCGAGAGTGTCAACCATTGTTGTGACCAAGAAGAAGCCTTTTGCATCATCTGTGAGTATTCGGGAGAGGTAACCGCTTTCATTGGGTCATCTTTATACTTTGATAAAAAGGCGATATACTCTTCAGACCACTCTTCATACTGGTCGATAAAGTCATCACAGTCTTTGGCTCTTTCAAAATCGGCAGTATCTGTAGATTCATCATCTTTACTGCTTGAAATTACAATTTCCGAATCGTCCTCGACCACTTCCCCTGATTTGGATTTCTTTTTACATGAAATACCCAACAGAAAAATGGAGCAAAGGGCCAGTAGTATCGTATTTTTCATTGCTTTGGTTTTAAAACGTTAAGATACAACTATTTATCGGCCTTTTGGTTTTGGCAGACCTTCGAATCGATTTAGAACCTGGCTTATTTTCCTTTCCAAGTCTTTTAACCTTTCCTCTAGACTTCTGGGGGTTATTCGGTTATGACGATCATAGGGCAACACCGCATTGGGTGAATTGAACCAACCGGGATATTCCTTTCGAATGCTGTCCAGTTCGGCCCTTCTCGCGGCAAGGCAGGTTTTGATTCTTTCCACCAGCATTTCAGCTTCCTTGTAATCGGCCAGGGTATAATCAGACGGATTAGCTTCCATATTCTTGATCTCTGCTTGGGTGTTCTTCAACTTTTGTTTACAATCTTCGATTTCGTCCAACAACTCCTGCACCCTTTCTTGGGACGGATATTGATAGGTCTGGCCAAAAAGTGGGGTCGATGTCAAGCCGGTGTATAGCATCAATACCATAACTACTGCTACTCTTTTCATAATCAACGTATCAGTTTAGAAATGCTCATCGCATTACAAATTCTACCCTTCTGTTGGTGGCCCATGCCTTTTCATTGTTAGATCGATCTATAGGCCGTTCTTCGCCATAACCCACGGTTGACATTCGTGAGCTTTTAATACCTTTGGACACCAGGTACTTCTTTACGGCCATGGCCCTGTTCTCTGAAAGCAATTGGTTGGCTTCCTCTGTACCGTTGGAATCAGTATGGCCTTCAATGGTCACTTCAGTATCTACGTGTTCTTTGAGCATGTTCACGATTTTCTCCAATGCTGGATAGGATTCCTTTTTGATCACATACTGATCGTTATCAAAGTAAATATCCTGAACGACAATCCTTCCCTTGGTTACCAGGCGCTCATAAAGGGGCAAGCCCGCTTTGGCTATTGAAAAATGGTTGATCATTGATTTTGTTTGGCCTACACGTGATGAACCTGGCGAAGACGCATAAATTTCTATATGGGTAAATTCATACTTGCCAATGTCTGGGTTGTTGACCAACTGAACCCCATCAAAGAAAGCCTTTAGATTACCCTTGTTAAATGATACCTGAATGGTGTGCCAGCCCCGAGGTGGCTGACCCGGCATGCGTGATAGGTTATCGTTGCCATTGCCAATCAAAGAATTCGCAATTCTAATATCATGGTGCTTATATATGTCTTTGGAGTTCCTAAGATTGAGGTTGTAGAATTGGTTTCCGCCTTCTAGGTTAAAATGCACTTGAATCTCAATTTTGAATGAATCGCCCAAATAATCATCCCCTTCGATTGTGGGCTTAATGGTCGCATAATTGGAAATCCATTCGATGACCTCATCGCGTTGGCCGGCTTCAGAAAAACTGTTGTTCTGAATAGAACCTTTGATATGTGTCCACTTTGAAGGAAATTCTGTTGCCCTTTCCCCATTGAAATCATCATGAAACAGTAAATCGGCCCTATTGATGAAACCTTGGTCGACCACATACTCTTTCATTTGCTTTTTGTTTGAAGTCTTTACGGCACCCTCGTCGCCAGCCTCTTCACTTACCACTTCCTCTACCTTGTCCTCTACCTTGTTCTTTACTTTTTTGAACAGTGTATTTTGCCCTTGAACCTGCACAATGCCCATACAGAAGATGGTCAAGAGCGCAAAACCGATTGTCTTTAGTGTTCCCATTTTTGGATGATTTTATGATTAACTTATCAAATGTCTCTTTTTGAGCTATTTGCGTCAATCACCCATATGGGGTATTTAATGGTAAGTGGCTTAGATAAGTTTCTGCTTAATGGCCTTGTATATGGCTTCTGCCCTATTGCCCACATGCAATTTTGAGTAAATATTCTTGATGTGGCTTTTTACGGTATGCGGACTCAAAAATGCTTTTTCAGCAATTTCTTTGTAGTTCAACCCTTTAGACAACATGCGCAATATTTCGGTCTCGCGCTCAGAAAGCGGATTCTCAATCACCCGAAACGAATTGATGATACGTCTGGCAATAGTGCTACTCATGGGAGCACCACCTTCAAACACTTCTCGAATATGAACCAACAGTTCTGCGGGGCTGGTATCTTTCAACAAATAGCCTGAGGCCCCTGCGCAAAGGGACTCAAAGATGGAATCGTCATCAGATTGTACGGTAAGCATAATAATATCCAATTCAGGATTTTCAATCTTGAGCTGGCGTGTCACTTCGATTCCCGACCTGCCAGGAAGGTCAATATCCATTAAAACAATGTCAACAGGAAGGTTTCCTATGGAAGCCAAAGCCGATTCTCCATCTGGGAATGCATATTTACAAGTAAAACCTGAAGATCCATCGATAATAAGGTTCAGGGTCTGACGAATCTCATTATCGTCTTCAACTATGGCAATATGAATATCTTGTATAGACATTACGTCACAAGTTACGTTTACTTATCAGAAAATTCATCACCCATATGGGGTATTCTGTCCAGAGCTATGGTCGTGCCCTTGGTTGAAGAAACAATCGATAACCTGGCCCCTATGCTTTCGGCCCTGTTCGACATATTTTTTAATCCCCTGCCCTTCGATTTTTTGTTGGCATCAAAACCCGATCCATTATCGCTAAATTCCATTTTCGAGAATCTGCCATTTGCGCTTAAATTCAAGGTTGCTTTTTTGGCCTGGGCATATTTAAGACAATTGTTCATGGCCTCTTTAAAAATCATTACAACCTGTTTTTTGGTTTTAGGATTCAACATGCGTTCGGTAAAAACCTCTTGGAATTCACTGGTCGTAAAATCGATATCACTCTGCTCAAACAGCTCTTCACCAAATGACTTAAGCCTTAAAAAAGTATCGGCCAAACTGTCTTTTTGCGGATCTATGACCCAAAGTAAATCCCTAAATCCTGTAGAAAGTCCTTTAGTATTGGCCCTTATCTTTTGAAAAAAAGGCCGTGGATCTTCATTCCCCTCCAAATTTCGCTCGGCCATGGTCAAGAACATTGATATTTTGGTGAGCATGGAACCCAGTTCGTCGTGAAAATCTGCCGCATTCTCTTTTCGCAATTGCTCCCGTTCATTGATTATGGCTGCTTCCATAGTTATTTTTTGTTCCCAATCGCGTTCCTTTTTTCTAATTCTGATGCGATATACCACAGCAATAGCCATAGTAAGAAGAAGAACATAACCAAATAGTGCCCAATTCGTTTTCCAAAATGGGGGGTTAACGGTCACATGCAACCGAATGGGATTGCCAGACCACTGACCGAGGCCGTTTGCCCCATCTAAAATCAGTTCATAGTCACCTGAAGGAAGGTTGTAATAGGTAAGCTCAGAGTCGTTTCCCGTTTCAATCCAAGTCTCATTTGAAGGCAAAAATTTATGGCGGTACCTATTGAACGATGGATTCAAAAAATCAAGGGCCGCATAATTGATCTTTATCGAATTTTCGCGATAGGAAAGCCCTATTTTGCCATCCACCAGTCTATCATATACCGAATTGAAACCCTCTTCTTTTTTACCGATGCTCTCAAGGTCGGTAAGGGCAAGTTGAAAATTTGAGGTATTTATGCCACTATTTGCCCTGTGGGAAAAAATACTGATCCCATCACGGCTACCGATAAACACGTTATCATTATCATCGATTAAAATTGAATTGCGGTATGGAATATTATCGACCAATCCATCTTGCGCCGTGAAATATTCTTTTTCAACAAAGCGCATTGAGGCACTATCAAATTGTGTTTTGAGAACCCCATTGGTGGTGCAAATCCATAAATGGCCTTTTGAATCTTCTTGTATGCCCAAAACGTACTCTGATGGCAGTCCTTCAGCATGACCAAATTGGAGAAACCGATCTTCTTCGGGCAAGTAGAGGTTGAGCCCTCTTTGGGTGGCAACCCAAAGATTGTTTGAGCTGTCATTGAAGATTTTTTTTATCGAGTTGTTACTCAAGCCTTTAAAGTTGGCATAAACACTGGTATACCCTTTAAAAACACCTTGATCAAAATCATCAATAAGCCTACTGACCCCACTGAAGGTGCCAATCCAAAAAGCTCCATTGGCGTCTCTTTCAATGCTCATGGCCTGCGAGTTTACCAGACTTTCAGGTCTTTCCTTATCATGGGCGAACACTTCTATGCTGGGTTGTTTTAAGTTACCATTGGGCAGGGTCAACTTCAACAATCCGTGATAGTTGCCGATCCAAAAGCTGTTTTTGTCAATCTGTTCGACCTCAAAAGACCAATTGTGTGGAAGCCCATCTGCTATACTATATCTAATGAATTCACCCGGATTTTGGTCATCGTCCAATTGAGTAACAAAAAGTCCGCCATCGGCACCTATCCATAATCTATTCTCGGTATCGATGAACAAGTCTCGAGAAAGTTGCATGTTTGCATCTTCAAAGTACAGATAGTTCTCTGGGCATGCGCCCTGTAGCAGGTCCTCTTTTTTGAACCTATACAGAGCCGTTGAAGTGGTCACCCATAGGTTTGATCTGTTATCTTCAAGAATCGCATAAATACCATAAAAATTGGGAAGACAGTTTTCTTGGTGTCTCGGTGGAAATGTCAATAACCTATCTTGACTCTTGCTGAATTTGTACAGGCCATTGGTGTTGGCTGCCCACACATTACCTTGATGGTCTTTGAATACGGCTTTCACGTCTCCAGACATTGCTAAAAACCCATTTTTGGTGATTATCTTTTTTTCGATCAATCTACCTGTCATCCACCCGTATTTTTTGAGGCCGTTCTTCCAAGTGGCCAACCATAAGTTGCCTTCATCATCGATCTCGAGATCTTGAATATGGTAATTCGGTACCGCCCCTTCTTGACCATTGAACCTACTGACCATCAAGCGATCTCTTTTATGAACGCCCTTTAGCAGCCCTATGGATGAGGCGATGAGCACGATTGAATCATTGTAGTGCCTGTACTGAAAAAGGCTTGCGTCGTTTAGGTCAAGGTCTTCTTCACTTTCAATTGCCATGGGTCTGAAATCGTACTGCTGGCCTTGTTTCATTATGTATGGGCCTTCATTGGTAGCTACCCAAATGCTGCCCTCGTGGTCTTGCGATATGCCCCAAATTGTCTCTTGGGCAACCTCACTGTTGCCTCCTTCTGATAGAAAGTGAATGGGCCCGCCATCTTTTTCCAACAAAAAAAGGCCTCCGTAGGTGCCTACCCACAGTCTGTTCTGCACATCTTCAAAAACACTAAGAACGTATTCTTGTGACTCTGTCGGATTCTCTAAAAGCTTTATGTACTTCACGGTTTCATCTTCAAGTACATGCAGGCCCATGGGCGTTCCGAGCCATATCTTGTCGTCTGAAGCCGTAATGACCGTATTTATTTTGTTGTCCCTTAGGCCAATGGTATCTTTCAGTGCAGCCTTGAATGGTTTGAACTTTTTACCATCAAACTTAAAAAGCCCATTATTGCCCGCCACCCATATGAAGCCATGGCTATCTTGGGCAACATCCCTGACAATACGTGAAGGAAGTCCATTGTCATCGGCATAACGGGCCGTCTCGTACAGCTGCCCCGAAAGCTCGCCTACCGAAAACAGGAGAAAAGTCAACAATATTCTCATTAAACCTTTTGTATCCAATACTTTATGTACTTAAAGATACTAAAGGTCGGTAATTGTTGTGAAAGTGCTTTACGCTCGGTGCCGCTTACGCGCCAAAAGTGTATTCTTCAATAGCATTGCGATGGTCATGGGACCAACTCCACCCGGTACGGGTGTAATATAGGAAGCTTTTTTGCCCACGTTTTCAAAATCGACATCACCGGTGATATAATAGCCTCTTTCTCGCGAATCGTCAGGCACACGGGTGATCCCCACATCAATGACGACAACGCCTTCTTTGACCATATCGGCTTTTAGAAAGTTCGGAACGCCTAAAGCCGATACAATGATATCTGCTTGAAGTGTCAGCTCTTTTAAATTTTTGGTTCGGCTATGCGTAATGGTCACCGTAGCATTGGCCGCCTTTCCTTTTTGGCTCATCAAAATACTGATGGGCCGTCCGACGATATGGCTGCGCCCGATCACAACGGTATGCTTTCCCTCGGTATCTATGTCATATCGTTGAAGTAGCTCCATAATTCCGAATGGGGTGGCAGGAATAAAAGACTCCATATCCAATGCCATTTTGCCGAAGTTGGTGGGATGGAACCCATCTACATCTTTGTCAGGGTCTACGGCCATCAGCACCTTTTGCTCATCGATATGTCTGGGCAAGGGCAATTGTACGATATATCCATCAATATCAGGGTTTTCATTCAAGCTTTTGACCTGTTGCAATAACTCTTCTTCTGTAGTTTCTTCTGGAAGATGAACCAATGTCGATTCGAAACCAATTTTCTTGCACGAACGTACCTTACTGCCCACATAAGTAAGGCTGGCACCATCATTGCCCACCAAAACAGCCGCCAAATGAGGGGTCTTTTCACCCCGTTCTTTCATTTCAGTGACCTCTATGGCAATCTCATCTTTGATTTGATTGGATATTTTTTTTCCGTCAAGAATGTTCATAAGATTCTAAAGTTTAATGTTAAAGGTTCACCTCACTTATTTTTGTATTTGAAACCCCTAAATTCAGATTTTGACAAGTAGTTCATGAATGCACCGATCTTTTTACTATTGACCATTATTTTTTTCTTTAAAACATCAAATGTTTCCTTATCAATATGCCCTCTATCGAAAGTTCTGTACAATTGCGAACGAAGTTCACCACAAGATGCTTTTGAAATACTTAAAAATTGAATGAATTCCCTATTGCCATTACGCTCAAAGCCTTCAGCTATATTATCCATTACCGAGCCTGAAGATTTATCCATTTGATCTCTCAGGGCATAATTTCGGCCCAATGGGGTATTCTCTATCAAATCGTAAACATCATTGCAAATCTCTCTTGCCCGTTGCCAAATTTCAAGGTCTTCAAACATTTCAACCCTTGCCATATTGTCCTATTTGGGAATTTATCAAACCTTGAACCTTGAACCTTGAACCTTGAACCTTGAACCTTGAACTAAAATATACTAACGCATATTTTGCATCATTTGCATCATTTTTTTGCCGCCACCGCCCTGCATCATCTTCATCATTTTGCTCATTTGGTTGAACTGCTTCAGCAACTGATTGACCTCTTGTATCGAGCGGCCGCTACCAACTGCGATACGCTTTTTACGGCTTGAATTCAGTTTAGATGGATTGGCACGCTCATCGGGCGTCATAGAATGTATCATGGCCTCGATATGCTTGAAGGCATCGTCATCGATATCGATACCTTTCATGGCCTTGCCCATACCGGGAATCATGCCCATCAAATCTTTCATATTGCCCATTTTCTTGATTTGTTGTATCTGACTGAGAAAGTCATCAAATCCGAAACGGTTTTTGGCAATCTTCTTTTGAATTTTTCGGGCTTGTTCTTCATCAAACTGTTCTTGGGCACGTTCAACCAAGGAAACCACATCGCCCATTCCCAAGATACGGTCGGCCATACGGGAGGGATGAAAGACATCTATGGCTTCCATCTTTTCACCTGTACCTATGAACTTTATGGGCTTGTCAACCACTGATTTGATCGATATGGCCGCACCCCCACGGGTATCGCCATCCAATTTTGTCAAAATGACCCCGTCAAAATTCAAAACGTCATTGAAGGCTTTGGCGGTGTTCACAGCATCTTGGCCGGTCATGGCATCGACCACGAACAAGGTCTCTTCAGGGTCTACGGCCTTGTGAATATTGGCAATCTCGGTCATCATCTGTTCATCTACCGCCAATCGGCCCGCAGTATCTATGATGACCACATTCTTGCCGTTCTCCCTAGCATGTTTGATACCTGCCTTGGCTATGGCCACCGGATCACTGTTGCCCCTATCAGAATATACCTCGATACCTACCTGATCACCGACAATGTGCAATTGATCAATAGCCGCTGGACGATAGACGTCACAGGCCACCAGCAATGGTTTTTTATTTTTTTTCTTGTTTAGATAATTCGCCAGTTTTCCAGAAAAAGTGGTCTTACCCGAACCTTGGAGACCCGACATCAAAACGACTGATGGATTGCCCGAAAGGTCAATGTCTTCAGCCTCACCGCCCATCAACGCTGTCAATTCGTCTTTGACGATTTTGACCATCAGTTGGCCAGGTTGAAGGGTGGTCAGCACATTTTGGCCCAGTGCTTTTTCTTTGACCCTATTGGTAAACTCTTTGGCTATCTTGAAGTTGACATCGGCATCGAGCAAAGCACGCCGTATCTCTTTCATGGTCTCGGCCACGTTTATTTCAGTGATTTGACCACGCCCTTTCAGTACATGTAACGCCTTATCGAGTTTTTCACTTAAATTATCAAACATAGGTTTCCAGCATTTTTAAGGAGCACAAATTTAAGAAATACTGGTGGATTGCTGCTTTAGAAATAAGCGCAAAGGCTTTGAAAAAGAGATTCTCAACAAAGCATGAACAAAAAGAAAAGGACAGTTTTGGGGCAAACTGTCCTTTTCAGAAAAATAAGGGGCAAATATTGTTATGGCTTTTTCTCGAAAACCAACGTTTTGCTGTTTATTTCCTCATCTTCATATACCAATTCAATTCTATCTGAAGAAACTTCGGTGATATACCAGGCTTCAGTCAGATCTTCAAAGGTTTCGTCATCGCCAAGGTTCAAGTAGAACTTCAAATTGCCATCAGCATTTCGCAAAACCCTCCAAACACCGGCCGTAATTGGATCATCGTCTATAGAGACCTCTACTTGATGGAACGTTGAGAAACCAAAGTCCATTCCGGCATAGTCATCCGTTTCATCAACACCTTCATCATCCAAAAGAGCTACATTCCAAAGACCGCCTAACATGATATTCCTGATTTCAGATACATCGCCATCTCCCGCATTGTCATCACATACACGTTGCAATACCAGTTCGTAGTCAACTTCTTCGACTTCAAACTTCAATCTATCGTCATCAAGATGACGCAATGGCCATTCGAAGTTCACTGCAGGCTCATCACCAAAGGTGATCAGCAATGAAAGTACTTGTTCAGAATTGAACCCTATCTCCCATGAACCTTCAGAAGTGGTGATTCCGTTACTCAAAGTAACTACTCCTTCAGCCATGAACTTAAATTCGTAACCAAGTAATCTGTCGATTTCCTCACCTTGGTTTTTGACCTTTTTTATGATCCACTCACATTCTTTCAAGATTTCTCTCAATGTATTGGGGTCATCATCATCATCATCGCCATCATCGTCATCGTCATCTTCACAAAGTTGCTTCATGATAATCTTGTTACCGCCTTCTGCGTATAACTTGATGGTATGCTCACCAACCTCATATACCAACCACTCTAGGTTAAAGTCGACCAAGACGTCAAAAGCAAGGGTCAAAAGCGGACCATGGTCGGTAAACCTAACGCTCCATTCACCGTTCAAGACATTGCCTTCTCGATCTTTTACCGTGACCATTCCTTCTTCTTCGAATATCATCAAATACTCAAGGTACTGCTCTGTTTGGTTAACTTCATCGCGAACGACCTCACGTACTTGCCATGGGCATTCTGTCAAGCAGAAATCAAAACGCTCTTCGTCGAAATCATCGTCATTGTAATCGTCATCATCATCTTCATCACACTCATCTTCGGCCGCTTCAAGGGCACGCGCCAATTCGGCATTGTTTTCTACCACTACTTCGGTGCCATCGTACTTCTTCAAGGTAATGGGGAAATCGATACCGATAAGGTCATCATCATCAAGACCATCAAAGAACCTTCTCAAATCTTTGTCACTCTCAATAACAACGCTACCGGTCTGCTGTTCATTGATATCGAAAGTATACAGGGTAATCGGATAAACGAAATCGATACACTCGATATCATCATCGTCACCTCCTTCAAGGCACTCTTCGGCCAACTCTGACAACTGTTCTTCGTTTTCAATAACGATCTCGGTAAAATCACCAAGGGTAATGGTAATCGGAAAGAGAAACTCTAAAATATCTTCATCATCATCGAACTCATCGAAAATCTCTTCGATCAAATGAAGGTCTTCCCTAGAGTCGATGGTAATCTGAATACCGCCAACATCAACGGTATATGGAAACTTCACCGCAATACAACTGGCCCCATCGACAATGTTGTCAAAAGAACCGTCATTTGACGATGTCTTCACAATCAAATCGGCAGTGTTAGAGTCTGCCATCAGGGTCTCTTGCTGATCCCCGCCTACTTCTTCAAATTCTTCTTGACATGAAGTAAAACTCAATGCCACGATAAAAAGGCTTACATACAATAAGTTATTAATTAACTTTTTCATAACGATTTGGACTTTTTCATTGTTAGTACAACCCTAAAACAACCATCTTGTAAATTACCCTACCCAATTTTTAATTTTTTTTAAAATATCTTTGGGAAACTGTTAACCCAGCCGCCACACATGGACAATGTTTGTGAAGAGCACGTCTTTAGCTCTGTGTTCAAAGCCAATTCAAAAACGGTATTCAATTACATATATTATAAGTTCGGCAATGAAGAAAAGGCACATGATGCCGTACAGGAGGCTTTCGTGAAATTGTGGGAAAATTGTGCCAAGGTGACCCCTGAAAAGGCAAAATCATACTTATACACGGTTGCCAACAACCTATATTTGAATGTCATCAAAGCAGAAAAGGTTCGGTTGAAATATGCCGACCAGCATTCAAAATCAATATCGAACGAGTCGCCAGAATATGTATTGGAGGAAAAGCAATTCAAAAAAAAACTTGATGACGCCCTGAACAGCCTCCCCGAAAACCAACGGACCACTTTTTTGTTGAACAGAATAGATGGAAAAAAATATGCCGAGATAGCTGAAATGGAAGGTGTGAGTGTCAAGGCCATCGAAAAGCGGATGCATTTGGCCCTAAAAGCGCTTCGTGAACAGATAGACGGTATTTGAAATGGTTATTTGGTTAATGGCTAACGACTAAAGACTAAAGACGAACTGATGGAAATTGGGAAAAAGTGAAGTACAAACTCTATATGCTGATGGTTGCATTGACCATTCTTGGTTGTAAATCTAAAAACACAATGGAAACGCATATTGATTCCTTTTATGTAGTGGGCATAGCCATTCAATCAACCAACGAAGGTGAAAAATCAGTGGCCGATATGGGCAAGCTATGGGGAAGATTTTATTCGGAAGGGATTTCCAAAAAAATTCCAAATAAAGAATCGGAGGCCATCTATTCGATTTTTATGGATTATGAGTCGGATTACACAGGAAAATATACCGCATTAATTGGGCATAAAGTTCAATCTTTGGAGAAAATACCTGAAGGAATGATCGGCAGGGAAATAATCGGGTGTACGTATCAAAAATTCATTTCTAAAGGAAAAATGCCCGATGCCATTGTGGACACTTGGAAAGAAATTTGGAAAAAAGATGCCGAGTTGAACAGAAAGTACCGTAACGATTTTGAAGTTTATGGCGATAAATCAGACCAAGGGGAAAATTCTGAGGTTGAAATATATTTATCTATAAATAAACCGTAAACTTGAAACTTTTAAACTTTATAGGTAGGGTTTTTCTAAAGTAAGTTGTTATACCCTCGTAAAGCATAGAAATCATGCAAGAGAATTATTTGGCAAAATGGCTCAACAACGAACTCTCTGAAGAAGAGTTGGCAGCTTTCAAAAAGTCTGCCGAGTATGCTTCTTACCAGAGAATTCTAGAGGCATCTGATAAGATGCAGGCCCCTGGGTTCGACGTTGACCAAGCTTGGAATACCTTAAGGGAAAGAACTTCGCAAGAAGCCCCTAAGGTCATTACCTTGCGCCCGTTCAAACAGTTCTTGCGTGTAGCGGCCGTGGTGGCCGTACTTTTGGCAGGCTCTTATTTTTATGTGAATTCTTTGAATGAATCGTTCAGCACCGAATTGGCAGAACGTACCGAGATAACGCTCCCCGATAGTTCTGAAATCATTTTGAACGCCGGTTCAAAGGTCTCGTTCAGTGAAAAGAAATGGAACGAAAAACGAAACGTAAAACTTGAGGGCGAAGCTTTTTTCAAGGTGGCCAAGGGCAAAACGTTCACCGTTTCAACAGATAATGGTACCGTAACCGTGCTTGGCACCCAGTTCAATGTCGAGAACCGTAATGGTTTCTTTGAAGTGACCTGTTATGAGGGCCTAGTGAGCGTTTCTTATCAAGGTACAGAGAAAAAACTACCCGCAGGCACCTCTTTTGTGGCCATCAACGGTAACGTTCGAAATACTGATGGTATAAGTAATGCCCATCCTTCTTGGGTGAACAACGAGAGCAGCTTCGAAAGTATTCCGTTGAAATATGTATTGGCCGAGCTTGAAAGACAGTTCGATATTGAGGTGATGGCCGAAAATGTTGATACCGATCAATTATTTACAGGTACGTTTAGCAACACAGACATCAATTTGGCGTTAGAAAGTATAAGTGTTCCTTCCCAGATTAGTTATAAATTAGGGAAAGATAACGTGCTTTTCTATGCTGAGAATGCTCCGTAATCACTTTATTGCAGTTTGGGTGGGACTGCTTTTTGTCTTTCCCCACGCCACTATCCATGCCCAAGAGACTTCAAGAACGTCCCTGAAATCATATCTCATCGAGCTTGAAAAGCAACATGATATTAAATTTTCATATGTTGACGAGGATTTGGAAGGAGTTGAAGTCGCTATTCCCGCTGACCTATCGCTAGATCTTGTTCTGGAAGCATTGGAAACCCAGACCCAAATAAAAATCCGGAAAATAAACGAGCGCTATTATTCATTGGTCAAAAACACGCTGGTCAGTGTTTGTGGAAAGGTACTCGACAATTTTGCCGAAAATACCGTTCCGGGGGCAACTGTTGAAGTAATGGACAGTGACATAGCACTGGTCACAGACATAAATGGCCGTTTTCGAATTGACCAAGTACCAAGAAATGCCACTCTTAAAGTTCGTTTTCTAGGATATATCACAAAATACATGCCCGTAGAAAATCTTGTAGCAAGTGGTGATTGCCATGAAATTCTACTTGCACAGAACTATGAAAGGCTTGAAGAGGTCATTGTCTACGAATTCCTCACCTCGGGAATCGTTAAAGAAGAAGATGCCAGTATTACCCTGAATACAGGTGAATTGGGCATTCTTCCAGGCCTGATAGAGCCTGATGTGCTACAGACCATTCAAGCGCTACCGGGCATCAAAAGTATTGACGAGACCGTGTCAGACATCAATGTACGCGGTGGCACCAATGATCAAAATCTGATACTATGGAATGGTATCAAAATGTACCAGTCAGGGCATTTTTTTGGGTTGATCTCGGCTTTCAATCCCTACTTGACAGACCAAGTGACGGTTTACAAGAATGGTACCCCAGCACGATATGGCGATGGTGTCAGCAGTGTCATCAGTATGTGGACCAAAAATGAGATCGATGGGCAGTTTTTCGGTGGGGCGGGCTTCAACCTTATCAGCGGTGATGTGTATGGGCAATTTCCTTTAAACGACCGAATGGCCTTTCAGCTCTCGGCCCGTCGCTCTACCACCGATTTTTTGAACACTCCGACCTATAGCATCTTTACCGATCGGGCCTTTCAAGATAGTGAGGTCATCAATCAGCAAAATCAATCGGTTGATAGGGAATTCGATAGGGATATTACCTTTTTTTTCTGGGATGTTTCGGGAAAATTTCTCTACGACATCAATGATGACCATAAATTACGACTAAGCTTTATCGGTATCGACAATGATTTATTGTTCAAAGAGACCGATCGTGAGACAAATGTTACTTCCCAGAGCTTTTTAGATCAGACCAATATCTCTGCCGGACTGCAATTACAAAGTAGATGGACGGACAGACTGTCATCGAACCTCAACGCCTATTACACACAATACCAACTGGAAGCTTTGGGCGTTTCTCCCGAGCCGCGACAACAACTTGAGCAAAGAAACCGAATTATTGAAAGCTCCATAAAATTTGATACGGAGTATAGGCTGGCTGAGACATTGAAGTGGCGAAATGGATATCAGTTCATCGAGACCGGCATTAGAAACTTTACCGATGTCACCTTGCCGCCATTTGACAGTAACATCAAAGGGGTGGTGAGGCTTCACGCACCTTACACCGAAGTCTTGTACCGCTCTCCCGAAGACAAGTTCATCGCCTCAGCGGGTTTGCGGGCAAACTACATCATAAATTTGGCCCAATTTGGTGAATCATTCGAAGAATTGCTGTTCGAGCCCCGTTTGAACCTAAATGTTAGAGTGGCCAATTATTTGAGAGCTGAGGTTTTGGGTGAGTTCAAAAGTCAGTACACGAATCAAGTCATTGACTTGGAACAGAATTTTTTAGGAGTTGAAAAGCGACGCTGGATCCTTTCCGATGAAGATCAATTGCCCATCACCAAAAGCAAACAGGGCTCTATAGGGTTGAACTACGCCAAAAATTCCATTTATGTGGGCCTTGAAGCTTTTTATAAACAGGTAGATGGCATCAGCACCTTGACCCAAGGCTTTCAAAACGAAAACCAGTTTGATGGGGAAATTGGCAGCTATGAAGTGAAAGGACTTGAATTTCTTGTCAACAAAAAAGGGGAAAACTACAGTACATGGCTAAGCTATACCTACAACAAGAACGACTACACTTTTGAAGACATTGACCCAAGCTCATTTCCGAACAATCTCGATGTACGCCATACAGTGACGGTCGCCACCACCTATGACATCAACAATTTAAAGCTGGGGCTGGGGCTCAACTACCGAACGGGCAAGCCCTACACAGCACCTGATGAAGATGATCCATTAAACGCAACGGCCTTTCCCAATGAAATCAATTACCAATTGCCCAACAGCAGCCGTTTGCCAGAATATTTCAGATTGGATGCCTCAGGCACTTACCACTTTGATATCAGTAGAAGAATCAAGGCCAATGCCGGCATATCGCTGTTGAACCTGACCAATAGGGAAAACGTATTGAACCGCTATTATCGAATTTCTGACGAAGGCGAAGTTGAACAGGTAAACAACGTTTCATTGGGTCTTACCCCCAATGTTAGTTTTAGGGTGCGTTTTTAGCTCTTTTCTAGGGAATTCTATGATTTATCAGGCCAGAATACTTTCATGGCCAGAATCTTTCACAAAAAGACAGGAGCTCTTGGTCTTGGTGGTCATTTCTTGAACGAACTCAATTTTAAAATTCTCATCCATCCCAAAGATGTTCAAATCGGCTCGTGGCGCATTCTGCACAATGTCCCTAAAATTACCCACATACACTTCTATAAGCGTCTCTGGTAATCTGGCAAGGCTGATCAAAGATTTAAGGAACGTATTGGCATTTTCCTCCTCATTGGGATCAGAGATGACCGTGATGATGCGAATACGTGCATCCCAGTTCTTCTTGAGTTTATAGGCGATCAAAGTGGATAAATCAAGACTACCGATATCCCAACCAAGCTCCCAGTTGCCCCTTCGATCACTCACCCAAACATTGATCAAGTTGCGCTGCCCCAACAAAGCGGTCGGGTGTGCCGAAAACAGAAGCACTCCTATTTCTAAACGGATGCACTCTTTGATCACAGGCCGAATCTCAATTTCATAGTCATCATGCTGCTGCAAATTCAAGAAAACGATATTCGGTCTAAAAAAAGCGCCCCGCAGGGCTTGATTGCCATAATTGACCCCTTTGGCAAAATCATCACTGTGTATCACTGTCCATGATGAGAACACCCCTTTTAGGCGAAAAGATTCTGAGAGTGTGGAAAGCTCATTCACAAAGGCATCATTCTCGGTAAAGGGCTCGATGCCCAACAACTTGATCGACCCTTTTGGTGCGGCTATATTACGTAGAAATTGAAAATTGCCCTTTGCGCCGTTGATATCACGAACAGGCACCATGAGATTGGGCTTCCATGCCCTTTGCTGCATGCTTTTCATGCCCCAAGTGTGTTTGGCGGCCCACTCGGCAAACGAGACGAACAACCCTGATCGTACATCTTCAAAAGGGGTTTCCAGATTTTGTCGAGACAAGAACCAGTACACCACGAAAACAATGACAATGGAAACCAGACTAACCGTTGGGTTGATGATGAACATGGCCATTACCGATGATAATAGCCCGATCCACGGAATCCATTTGTTCACTTTGAAAATGGGGCGATAGCTTATTAGTCCCAATCGTTGCTCAATGATGACCACAATATTGATCATGGCATAGGTAATCAAGAAAAACAAGGTCACCAAAGGGGCTACTGCATTGAGTTCACGAAGCAACATAGTCGCAAAAATCATGATACCGGTAACCACCATGGCATTTCTGGGCTGCCCGTTGGCACTTTTTCCGGCAAGAAATTTGGAATAGGGCAAGACCTTGTGTTCACCCATGGCAAAGAGAATGCGCGAAGACCCTACTATTGAGGCCAGAGCAGAAGAAAAGGTCGCTCCAAGAATACCCGCGATCACCAGTGGACCGAAATACGATTTTTCAATAATTATGTTGTAATTGGAGACCAATTCTTCCTCCGAAGCTGAACGAGCCAACCAGTAAGCCAACAACATATAAATCACAAAACTTACCCCAATGGCCCATAAGGTTCCCTGTGGAATGCTCTTTTTTGGGTTTCTAAGCTCACCTGACATATTGGCCCCTGCCATGATACCCGTTGCGGCCGGAAAAAAAACGGCGAACACTATCCAGAAACTGCTACCACTAAAATTGTTCTCAACAGATCCCTTAAAAGTGCCCCATCTGAGGGCATCTTCCGCTGGAAGTACCATAGAGCCATGATAAGCTGCCATAACGATGGAAATCAGCGATAATACAATTATCGCCATGATGATATACTGTGTCTTGATAGCCAAATCGGCACTGATATAGGCAATGGCGAACAGTAGCGCAAAAGCAATCAAATCTACCAAAAATGGGTCGTGGCCCGGAAAAATGCCCAACCAACCCTCACGAAAACCAAATATATACATGGTGACTGCCAGCCCTTGTGAGATATAGCGGGGTATTCCGAGACTACCGCCTACCTCAAGGCCCAAAGCCTGTGAAATAATGGCGTAAGCACCCCCTGCCCCTATTCGTATGTTCGTGGTGATCGCCGACATCGAAAGGGCCGTGCACAACGTAATCAAAAAAGAAATGATAATGATGAACCAAGCACCCAACAATCCGGCATTGCCAACGACCCAGCCCATCCGCAAATACATGATCACCCCAAGAATGGTCAGCAGGGTCGGCGTAAAAACGCCGCCAAAAGTTCCGAATTTTTTGAGCTTCGTTTCTTGGGCTTGCATGGTTGTTTCAAAATGGCCAGTACAATATAAATGATCTGTATCATTTACCAGTGGCATTTGCCTTGACCGTATGGTAAAATGCTACATTTTTAGAAAAAATCGATGGCCTTGTTAGGTATAGGAATAATTCAACATTTTTTTCAAAAGGTCATATAGCTCTGGATATAAATTTTCAAATTGTTCAGGAGTTTCCAAAAAGTTCTCAGCGGCAACAGCAAAAAACTCTATCAGACTTGTGAGGCCGTATCCCCTAAAATAACCTGACTCATCATATTGCTCTTGAAAAGATTGATTTTCGAAGAGCTCTTTTACTTTCTTTAGGCCAAATTGAAATCTTCTTGCTTCCCAACTATTCTTTCCTGAGGTTTCAATACAGAGCGCATGGGCAAATTCATGTATCGCCAAATTGATGTTGTCCCTATCGTCTTCAAAACCGTCTCTTAGGCCTTTTTCAGAAAAGACCAAAGTCTTCAGGCCTACGTTATATTCACCAACATGGTGTTTTTTGTTCAGTATCGAATAATAATCGGAAGGATATACAATGACCCTATGAACCGCCCTTATGAATTTATAGCTCTTCATACCCAGCGTCAAGAGCATGCCCGAGGCACTTATTAAAAGCTCAACTTCGTTTTTGCTACTTACTTGACCTTTGTAAACGAATGGCTTTTTTGACTTGAACCAAGCTGTGCGAACAAAAAGTTTCTCTTTTTCAGACTGGGACAGTTTTTGTATCTGAGGGATATTTTGCTGTAGAAAACCGATATCTCGATGGGTCAACTTTTGCTGCTTTGCAAAGGGGTTCAGTTCATATAAGCCAATTGCGTAGTATATGATATATAACGAATAACCAATAATGAATAAGATGCATACAAAAGCGAATATGTCAACTACATAAATAGACAAACCTACATTCGTTCGGGTACCTCGATCCCCAATAATTTGAAAGCCGATTGAATGACCTCTCCCACTTTTTTGGAAAGTAGAACCCTAAAGTTTCTTTTCTCCTCGTCTGTTTCTCCAAGGATGGAAACCTGTTGGTAGAACGAATTGAACTCCTTGACCAAATCATAGGTATAGTTGGCAATCAGCGCAGGACTGTAATTATCGGCCGCTTCCTGAATTTTTTCAGGGAAGAGTTGCACAAGTTTGAGAAGCTCTTTTTCTTTTTCGTGAAGCGTTATTGTCATGTCGAGCACGGTCGAGATGCCGATATTTTCTGCCTTTCGTAATATCGATTGGATCCGTGCATAGGTATATTGAATGAATGGCCCAGTATTGCCCTGAAAATCAACCGATTCTTCTGGGTTGAAAAGTATCCGCTTTTTGGGATCCACCTTCAGAATATAGTATTTCAAGGCCCCTAGCCCTATGGTATGGTATAGCCCTCTCTTTTCATCTTCTGAATAGCCCTCCAATTTGCCCAATTCTTCAGAGATTTCTTCGGCGGTCTGTTCCATATTGTCAATAAGATCATCGGCATCGACCACCGTACCCTCACGGCTTTTCATCTTTCCAGAGGGCAAATCGACCATGCCATAGCTCAAATGGTGTAGCTTTTCGGCCCATGAATAACCGAGTTTCTTCAAAATGATGAAGAGTACCTTGAAATGGTAATCTTGCTCATTGCCCACGGTATAGACCATACCGTTGATATCATTAAAATCCTTGACCCGTTGAATGGCCGTACCGATATCTTGGGTCATATACACGGCCGTACCATCTGCGCGAAGCACGATCTTTTCGTCAAGGCCCTCATCGGTGAGATCGATCCATACACTACCATCATCTTTTTTGAAGAAAACCCCTTTTTCGAGTCCGTCGTTGACCACCTCGCGGCCCAAAAGGTAGGTATCGCTCTCGTAGTATAGCTTATCGAAATCAACCCCGAGGTTTCGATAGGTTTCATTAAAGCCTTGGTAGACCCAACCGTTCATTGTTTCCCAAAGCGCCACGGTTTCTTCATCGCCCGCTTCCCATTTTCTGAGCATTTCTTGGGCTTCAAGCAAAATAGGGGCTTCCTTTTCGGCTACTCCCTTGTCTTTGCCTTCCGAAATCAAAACGGCTACCTCTTCTTTATAGATTTTGTCATAGGCCACATAATATTTCCCGACCAAATGGTCTCCTTTTAATCCAGATGATTCAGGAGTTTCACCATCGCCAAACTTTTGCCAGGCCAACATGCTCTTGCAGATATGGATGCCCCTATCGTTAATGATCTGCGTTTTGTAAACCTTATGGCCAGCAGCTTTAGAAATCTCTGAAACAGAATACCCCAACAGAATATTGCGAATATGGCCCAAGTGCAGGGGTTTATTCGTGTTCGGTGATGAATACTCTACTATCAAGGCATCTTTCGAATCGGGATCGGCATGGCCAAAGTCGGTCACATTCTGAATGGTATTGAAGAACTCAAGGTAATGGGCATCACTGATGACCAGGTTCAAAAAACCTTTGACCACGTTGAACTTTGATACCTCAGCGACATTTTCTTGAAGATAATTGCCAATATTGGTTCCTATCTCCACAGGGTTTCCCTTGATGGCACGAAGCATGGGGAAAACCACTATTGTAATATCGCCCTCGAAATCTTTACGGGTAGGTTGAAACTCTACCGATGGTAATGCTGCCCCATAGAGCTCTTTTACCGCTTCTTTGACTTTCGCCTCTAAAACCTTTTGGATATCCATCAATGTCTTATTCAGCCAGCAAAACTACGTTTTTTTACCCTTTTATGATAGGATTAAGAAAGAGCTTTGGTGATTTCACTACCTTTATTTCATGCTTCTGAATGTTTCATATTCCGATAAAAAAATCACCCAAAAAATCGATGATGCCGTCGGCAAGCCCTTTACCTTGAAAGAGCGCATAAAAATGGGGGGCATCGGTTCACCAAAACTCGAAATAACAGGGGCCAGTATAGAAATACGCAATCTTTTGATATTGGACAACAACCGGGATTGTTGCAATATCGAGATGCGCCCCAAAGGCATTATAGTCGGCTTTCGATCATTGTTGGAATCATACGCCCTGGTCATTCCCTACTACAAATTGAGCCTTTACAAGGGCGATTTTGCCATATATTCCATCTACAAAGACAATCACTTTATCAAGGTGCGGTCAGATACAAAGGCCATTCAGAAATTCTTTAAAAAGTTGTTGGGCCACAAGGCCGACAACGCCCCCACTTCCATTGAAGATCTATGAAAATTCTACTGACAGGTGCCAACGGTTATATCGGCATGCGCCTATTGCCCCAATTGTTACAACAGGGGCACGACGTAGTCTGCGCGGTTCGTGACGAAAAACGATTTTCAATCGATGGGGAAACCCGTAAAAGAATACAGGTCATTGAAATCGACTTTTTGGAAGATATAAAGGAAAATACCGTTCCCAAAGACATCGACGCCGCCTATTACCTCATTCATTCAATGACCTCTTCAATCGGTGATTTCGATGAGAAGGAAGCCCAAGCAGCAAAAAGATTCAATACGCTGCTCAAAGAGACCAACGTAAGACAGGTTATCTATTTGAGCGGAATTGTAAACAATGAAAAGCTTTCGAAGCACCTTTCTTCAAGAAAAAACGTAGAAGAAATACTATATCAAGGTGCGTTTCACCTCACCGTGTTGCGGGCAGGTATCATTGTGGGATCGGGCAGTTCATCGTTTGAGATTATTCGTGATCTCTGTGAAAAGCTTCCCCTGATGATAACCCCCAAATGGGTGTTGACCAAGACACAACCCATTGCCATTAGGGATGTCATCAATTTTTTGACCGGTGTTCTCGGCAATGAAAAGACCTTTGACCAATCTTTCGATATTGGCGGCCCAAATGTATTGACCTACAAAGACATGCTGAAGCAATACGCCAAGGTACGTGGCTTCAAAAACTGGATCGTTACCGTACCCGTTATGACCCCGAAGCTATCTTCTTACTGGTTGTACTTCGTGACCTCTACCTCTTATAAGTTGGCCGTGAACTTAGTCGATAGTATGAAAATGGAAGTGGTCGCCAAAGACGATATACTTCAACAGTTATTACATATCAAAACCCACACCTACCAAGAGGCCATTTCAATGGCCTTCAGAAAAATCGAGCAAAATCTAGTGGTCAGCAGTTGGAAAGACAGCATTGCAAGTGGCCAAATCAAAAATGACCTTGAAAAATACATTCAGGTACCAAAATATGGCGTGTTGAAAGATGAGCAAAAAATGAAGGTTGAAGATTCAGAAAGGGCCATTGCGAACATTTGGAAAATAGGAGGTGAAAACGGATGGTATTATGGCAATTGGCTTTGGAAAATTCGTGGGTTTCTAGATAAGCTGAACGGTGGCGTGGGCTTGCGAAGGGGGCGTACCCATCCCGATAGAATTTATCCAGGTGATGCACTTGACTTTTGGAGGGTTTTACTGGCCGACAAAAAGAAAAGACGGCTTTTGCTGTTTGCGGAGATGCGGTTGCCCGGCGAGGCGTGGTTAGAATTTCGAATTGATGATGACAATGTACTACATCAAGTGGCCACCTTTAGGCCACGGGGGTTGAAAGGTCGTCTGTACTGGTACAGCATATTGCCTTTTCACTATTTCATTTTTGGTGGTATGATCAGAAATATTGCCAAACATTGAATTTTGGTCCAAATTTTGAAACAAAAGATTTGTTCGTTCGTCAAACATGGGCAAACAGGCAACCGTTCAGCTTCGAAAAACGTCTTTTAAATACAATCCCAGCATGTATACACCTTACTTCAAACTCGCTACGATAGTCTTTTTGCTGATAGGCAGTATTGCTTCAGGGCAAATTATTTCTTCAAAAGTGGTGGATGGAAAAACAGGAAAGCCCATCCCCTATGCCACTGTACAGTATGGTGAGAACAAAGGTGTGGTAACCAATGATGAGGGGCTTTTCAGTTTTGCCATCGAAGAATCCGCAGAAACGTTGGACTCCGTTTATATTTCATCAATGGGATATGAAAAAATGGGCTTTGCATTTGACCAACTTCAAGACAGTATCATTAAGGTCAGACCAAAGGCCATCAAGCTCAGTGGGGTCTATGTATTCGACAAACAGTTCGAGGTTGACGAAATCATCGAAAAGATGAAGGAGCGACTTCCTGAAAACATCAATAATCAGCCCCTAAAACAGCGGTATTTCTTACGACAGTCAGAATTTGCAAACATTCAAAAAGTAGATTTCGGTTTTGAGAAATCGACCATTGAAGAGTTGAACAAAGAACTTATCGATAGTATCGCGTTGGCCATTCCCAGAAATTCGTACCATTATAAAGAGGCCTTGGGCGATTTTTACAAAACAAACAAAGATGTTAAGGTAAATGTGCTGAAAGCCGCCGAATTGTATGATAAAAAGGATGTCAACTCTTTTGAAGATTTAGGCAAGCGCATGGAAACCATGTTCAAGAAAAATGTAAAACCAGATTCATATTTAAAAATCAAATCTGGAATTTTCAGCCAAAAGGTACAGGTAGAGGAAATTTTGGAGGAAACCGAATCAGAGGAAGCCGAAGTGGTCGAAAAAGAAATACAACGCGACACTATTTCAGGCTTGGTCGACGGCCAAAAATGGATTCTAGACGAGCTGTTGCAAGAGGTATACCACCAAGAAGACAGTAAACTCGATTTGATAGAAAAAACCCGAAAGTACGAATTTGAACTGATGGGTTATACCGATATCGATGATGCCGGGGTGTATGTCATCGACTTCAAGCCCAAAGGCGGTGCTGATTTTAAAGGCCGGCTTTATGTGAATATCGATGATTTTGCAGTGATGCGCATCGACTTTGAAAACCTAAAAAATCTGCGAAACTTTAGGTTGTTGGGCATTTTTTACCGTGAGACCCTCTATAAGGGCACCATGCGCTTTGCCAAACTGTCGAACGGCAGGTATGACCTTAAATTTGCAGATTTCAGCTTTGGCCGCTGGTTTCGATTAGATCGACCACTTGATGTCATTGAAAAGAACAAAAATGTCAAGGGTCGCAGAAAGCAGAACGAATTGCGGTTAAATGTAGATTTTCGAATGCAGAACATCAACAAATGGGAGTTTGTCGTTTTTGAAAACACCTTGATCGACCAATTGCAATTCGAGGCATTTACCGAAGACAAAAGTGTGGAAGCAACATATATGCCCAACTATGATCCCGAATTCTGGAAAGGGCATAATATCATGGAGCCCAATCAAGCCATAAGAGAATTCACCAGTAAGGAAGAAACAAATTAGCGCTTTGGCAAAAACACCTCGGCCATCATACACCTGGCCGAACCACCACCACAAGTTTCAATAGTATCAAGAGGGCTGTGAATGATACCACAATGTTTTTTGATGGCGTTGATTTGGTCAGGCCGTAAACTATTGTAAGCAGCAGAACTCATGACCATGAACCGCTGGTCATCACTACCGATGACCTGTAACATGTTGCCAGCAAAATGGTGCATTTGCTTTTCGGTGATCTCAATGATTTCCTTGTTGTCTTTTTTGATATGGTCGACCACGTTTTTTCGCTCATTCTTATCATCGATGCTGCTAAGACAGATAACAACGAAGGTCTCGGCCATGGCCATCATTACATTGGTATGGTAAATGGGCAAACGTTCACCATTGACCGTTTGGTTGGCGGTAAAAATTACCGGAAAACAGTCAAAATCTTCGCAAAACTCAATGAAGAGCTTTTCATCGGCCCGTTCAGAAAGGGCACAATAGGCCTTTTGGTTCACCCGGTCTTTCAAAATACTTCCTGTGCCCTCTAAAAAAACACCATCTTCTTCAGCAGAAGTATAATCCATTACAGTATCGATTCGAAAACCCTGCTCTTCAAGAATGTCGAAGATATCATCTCTACGTTCTTTTCTTCGGTTCTTGGCAAACATGGGATAGATCGCCACTGTTCCATTCGAATGAAAAGACACCCAATTGTTCGGGAATATCGAATCGGGCGTATCGACTTCCTTTCTATCATCAATGACTATTACATTTACACCCTTTTCCCTCAGCACCGCTACAAAATCATCGAACTCTTTTTGGGCACGCGTGTTTATGGTCTGGTCTTGAACATCCATGTTCCCCATGAAATAATTGTTCACGGCCGTTTGCTCGTTCATTCGAAACCCAACGGGTCTGATCATCAAGATACTATCGGTTATCTGCATTCCAATTCAAAAAAATATGTCCAAATGTAGGTAATAAGCCGGTCATTTTGTAACAAAAAATTAAGAGGGGTATCTTTAACGGTAAATCGCCATAATGCCCAATAAATATCTTGGCAAATACAATGATTTTGTATTGTTTTTGATATTGATCCCCATTATCAATACCATCAACTACCACCTTACCTATGCCACCATTCGATGGGATTGGTATACCTACACCACCTATACGATCGACACCCTTACCGGGTTCGTGGCCTGGTATTTGATCCGTCTGGTCATCATATATATGGACAAAAGAATACCCTATGAAAAAGCCTTGGTCAAACGAATTCTATGGCAGGTAGTGGTGACCAATATAGTCGCCCAGGGATTCATTATTATAGAAACAGAAGTAATAAACGGGCTATTTGGTGACGGTCCGTTGCCAACTAAATTTTATACCTACAATCTGTTTATCTTCTTTATCTGGATATTGGTGATCAACGGTATCTATATTGGGTTTTATTTTCATAATGAATGGAAAACAGCCCAGAAATTGCGTGAAAAAGAGTTGAAGCTGCGTTCTACAGGTTTTGAAGTACTGTTGGGCAATACCACAAAAAATATTGCCTTTGAAGATATTTCAACTTTTTACGTAGAAGATAAAACCACTTATTTACAGACCAAGAATGGCAAAAACTTTGTTATTGATGGCTCATTGAACAGAATTCTTCCGCATCTTCCTAAGGAATCATTTTTTCGTTTGAATAGAAAATACATCGTTCGAAGAGAGAATATCAAAGGTTATCGTAAAGAGGTCAACGGAAAATTGGAAGTTGAATTCGATATAGGGAGCAAATTGGAAAAATCTACTGTCAGCCGTACCATAGCTCCTGATTTCAAAAAATGGTTTGCCAAGACAGTCCAGCAAGTCTGAACCGTAAGTTGCTACAATTCAACCAAAAAAATACTACACTTCATCATTTTGAATCTTGATGAAGCCTTCAAAAATTGGGCATGCAACCGATATTTACCAAAAATCCCGATCATGAAACAATTATGTATTTGGATGTTACCATTACTTATGGCCAGCACCCTTCAATCGCAGAAAAATGAATTTCCAGGTGAGAAACGGGAAGCGGTAAAGACCGTATTCAAAAAATACATTGATATGGGTATTCCCGGCCTTGCCCTTACAGTTTATAGTGAAGAGACCGGATTTTGGTCCCATACCGAAGGTGTGGCCAATATCGAAGAAAATATTTCTTTGACCAATGATCATATGTTCTATTTGCAGAGTGTGGCCAAAACGTATATGGCCGTAGCCATTCTTCGGTTGTACGAAAAGGGAAAACTCGACTTGAATGACCCCATTACCAAATATGTGAACTACCAATGGCTCAACTCAAAAGACGGCATTGACAAAATAACTGTAAGAATGTTGCTGAACCACACTTCAGGTCTTCCAGAGTACACTACCGATGCTTTGCTGGTTTCGAGAATCATTCAAGATCCATTGACCGTACTCGGCGTACCTGAAATGCTATCTTATATTGACAAAAAAACACTAGACTTTGAACCGGGGAGCAGATATACATACCGCAACACCAATTATGCTTTGCTATCGCTGATTGCAGATAAGGTCACTGGGGATCATATAGCTTTTATGCAAAAAGAAATATTCAAAAAACTAAAGCTTGATTCAACAAAAGTCCTATCAAAAAACAACATCGACAAAAATTTCAACTTGGTTGGTGCCTATTGGGATGTTTTGCAGGAAGGCATACCAACAAACATTTCAAAACTGCAAAGGGCAAATGTATCATCGATGAAGGGTGATGATGGCATGGTCGCTTCGACCAAAGATGCAGTATTGTTCATGAAAGGCTTGGTCTCAGGCAAACTGTTAAAGGCAAAAACACTGGAACTAATGCAAGAGTTCGTGCTTAATGAAGAAGGTGAGAAAAGATATGGTTTGGGAATACAGTACTATGATCTGGATGTTACCTATGCCCTCGGACATTCAGGTGGTGGCATTGGGGCCGGCTGTGTGTTGCTCTACCTTCCAGAACTAGATGCCATCGTATTCATCGCAACCAATTTCAACACTATGATGGAATCACCCATCCGTAAAAAAGCTGAAAACCTTCAAATGGATATATTAATGGCCTTGTTCATGTAGCAAGGTCATTCCCTCACCAAAGGCATGGTGCTGCATCTCAAAAGACCACCTTGCTTAGAAATTTCTGCATAGGGTATTTCTTCGACGGTAAAGCCTTGATCCCTGAGCCAATTATTGAGACGGGTAAAACCACGTTCAGAAACCACCACTTCAGTGGAAATGGAGAACACATTGCTGAACATCTGGTACATTTCATCAGCGGTAATTTCAAAAACATTTTCTTTTCCGAAATAATCGACCAACCATTGGTATTCATCTTCTACCAGAAAACCATTTTTATGTATTATGGCCTTGCCTTTTCCAATAGGTTGAAAGCAACAATCTAAGTGCAGTGCGTTTTCTTTTGGATGCTCGATTGATTTTCGAAGCTCAAAAGACTTCACCGTTTTGGCCGGAAACATTTGTTTGATATACTCAACTCCCTCCCAATTGGTTCTTGCAGTGATATAATCAGGATAATCGTGACCTGTATAGGTGCCGATAAAGATATGATCGTTCCAAGGCATTACATCACCTCCTTCAATATGCACTTCTTCAGGCGGATACAAAATATTATCGGGATGTATGTATTCAAGCACATGTAGAATGGCCTCAAATTCTTCCTCCCTATGTGGAAGTATATTGGCCTTTATCAGTTTATCTTCAATGACAAAAGCAATATCCCTAGAGAATATTTGGTTGCAGTCTTTCAGTACTTCGGGGCGAAAAACCTGCACGCCATGTTTCTCGAAGACTTGGGCAAAAGCATCCATCTCTCTGACCATATCTTCTTCTTTCGGATAGGTGCCGGCCAAAATATGCTGCAATGATTTTGGGTCATAGGCATCTTTTGGTTTGGGTACGGGACCACTGCTTTCGGCCGTACCCAAGACCACCGCTTTTAGCGGTGAGGTTTCATCCTTGACATTCAACTTTAACATAGGTGACAGATTGTTTCGGCAAATATAGAATATAGTACGATTACAAAAACAGAGCCCGCTTTCAGTCATTGAAAACGGGCTTGTTGATTCTAGAGTATTATCTCATCGTTTCTTAAGGGAAACAAAAGGCCTATGGTTTTCCCCGATATAAATCTGTCTCGGCCTACCAATAGGTTCTTTTCTCAATCGCATTTCGCGCCATTGGGCAATCCAACCGGGCAGACGACCAAGTGCGAACATGACGGTAAACATGTCCACCGGAATACCCATGGCCCGATAGATGATTCCTGAATAGAAATCTACATTGGGATACAGTTTTCGTTGAACGAAATATTCGTCTTCCAACGCTTCTCTTTCAAGTCCTTTGGCAATTTCAAGTATAGGATCTTCGATGCCCAAATCTCCCAATACCTCATCAGCCGATTTTTTAATGATTCTCGCACGAGGATCGAAATTCTTGTAAACACGGTGACCAAAGCCCATCAACCTGAAAGGGTCGTCTTTATCTTTTGCCTTGGCCATATATTTTTTGGTATCGCCACCGTCTTCTTTGATAGCTTCCAACATCTCTAGAACCGCCTGATTGGCCCCACCGTGCAATGGGCCCCAAAGTGCCGAAATGCCCGCAGATAGTGATGCAAAAAGCCCAGCATGGGAAGAACCGACAATACGTACAGTGGATGTAGAGCAGTTTTGCTCATGATCGGCATGTAAGATCAATAACTTATCCAGCGCATCGATGACAATTTTATTCTTTTTGTATTCTTTGTTGGGCTTTTTGAACATCATTTTGTGAATGTTCTCTACATAACCCAATGAGTCATCGCCATAATCTAACGGAAGACCCATTTTCTTGCGCATCGTCCATGCGACCAGTACAGGGAATTTGGCCAAAATGCGAACGATGGAATTATACATTGCCTCTTCAGAGGAAACATCGACAGAAGATGGATTGAACGCCACCAAAGCACTGGTCAACGAAGACAACACCCCCATAGGATGTGCAGACTTGGGAAAACCATCCAAGATTTTTTTCATTTCCTCATCGACATGTGATTCGGCCTTAATATCCTCATCGAATTTTTCGAGCTGTTCTTTATTGGGAAGCTCCCCAAAAATCAACAGATAAGCCACTTCTAGAAAATCAGCTTTTTCAGCAAGCTCTTCGATCGAATAGCCCCTATACCTCAGAATTCCCTTTTCCCCATCCAAAAAGGTAATGGCACTTTCACAAGATCCGGTGTTCTTATAGCCCGGGTCAAGGGTCACCAAACCGCTTAAACCCCTAAGGGTTTTGACATTGACCCCCAATTCGTTTTCAGTGCCTTTTTCCACGGGAAATTCGTACCTGTTCCCATTGTATTCGAGTATCGCTTTATCTGACATTTTATGACTTAAATGGTTAATTTTTTCGAACTCTAAAATTACGAAAAAGCAAGGGCTTTAACAATTTTCAACCGTGCTTTAAGTATTATTTAAGATGGCGTTCCCAATACTGCAATTTCACAGTTGATAAAGGTTTTCATAATATCGGTCGACCGATTTTTTCCAAGTGAAACGTTTTCTCTTGGCATTGGCTTTTATTTTTTTCCAAGTTGTCGGGTCGTTTTGATAAACATCCAATGCCAAATCAAAGGCAGCCAACATATCGGTGATTTTTTCGTCGAAGGTTTTACCATCGAAACTGAAACCTGTTTTCATGTGCTCTACCGTATCTTTGAGACCTCCCGTATGATGTACTAAACAGGGTGTACCATTTCTCATGGCCAACATCTGACTAATGCCACAAGGCTCAAAAAGACTGGGCATGAAGTACAGATCAGATTCCAAATACATAGAATCAATCAGACTTTCTGACTGCCCGTTGGTAAAAATGAAGTTTTGATGTTTGTAACTCAGTTCACGAAAAAGTTTCTCATATTCGGGTGCTCCGGTGCCCAACAGAATAAAAATGCCATCAACGGGTTTTAGACGTTGCAATATTTCTTCAAAAGCTTCTGGTGAGCGTTTGAAGAAGTAAAACTTTTGCTCGGTCAAACGGGCGACACTCGAGGCAATGAATTTTGGACGATTGCCCACATATTGCATAATTTTTTCTCCTGTATGGGCCAAAAAATCTGCCTTGTACTTCTTTGATTCTTCCTGCAGCCATTTGAAAATTGCTTTTACCGTATTTCGATAGATTTGGCCTTTTGACTCGATGTTGATGTTTTTATAATTGCATCCGTTGAGTATACCAAAAAGTCGCCCTTCTTTATTGGCCTTCTGCAGGTCTCTTTCCAGTCCTTCACCACCTATGAACTCAGGAGGTGAGCTTGGTTTCATTACATCTTCCCTATATGAAGGCGAAACGGTGTGCACCGCATCGGCGAATCGGATGCCCACAGCCATCAAATTGATGCAATCTTGATAGCGGGGGTCTTTCAACCCCTCATAATCTATTGATATCTCAGGGAACCAATGCTGCAGTGAAGAATAGTTGTCTTCGAAAGGGCGAATGCCTTGAATGGCCAAATTGTGGATGCTATAAACAAATCTGATATTTTGAAGACTCGAATAATCTCGACTGTATGCTCTGTGAAAAAGCAACAGACTGGAATGCCAATCGTGCAGGTGTACGACATTCAACTGACCAAATGCATTCACTCTAATGGCCTCAGCAACCGCCGTACAAAAAATAGCATATTTTATGAAGTCTGTAAAAAAGGGTTCTTCCGGATCATCGTGATAAATATGGGCAATACCGCCCGCTTCGATCTCGGGGTGGTGTATCACGTAGTGATGAATATTTTGAAACTCTTTCTTTGGTGGCACCTCATAAAGTTCCGCAGCATAACGAATGCCCCTAAGGTCAACGTGCAATGTGGTTGTCAATCTGCCATTCTGATGCAGTCTTCCATAAGATGGCACCACTACATGGGCACTATCTCCTTTTTCAGCAATCTGTCTCGGCACGTCACGAACCACATCACCCATACCCCCGGCCTTGCAATTGGGTATGGCATCATTTTCGGCAGCAACAAAAAGAAAGTTGTTCATAGTCTTGGGTGTACATGATTATCGAATCTTTTGCCAAAGATACGGCAGCACCTTTGAATCAAAGGCGACCAAAATAAGCATTTCCAAAATCAGGGAAACTTTTTGATGTTATCAAAAGGTAACGCAATCTATATTTTTTGGAAAATGAAGCGCTGCCACGAAAAAATGACTCACAACTTATTGTACGACAATGTGATACACCAAAATGATTCACAGGAATAAAAAATAAAGCGTACATTTATTTAGAAATGGTATCTGCGGGGTCACATAAATCTTCGGCAACTGAACGCCTAGAGCAACAGTTTAAATTCGAGAAGTTGATTTCTCAATTCTCAACTAGGTTTATTAACCTTCCCCCAGATAAAATTGATGCCGAAATCAACAGGTCGTTAAGGTTCTTGACCGAGTTCATGGATGTTGATTATAGTTGTTTGAACAGTTATTCGGAAGAAACGGGATTGTCTTCGACCACGCATTTCTATGCCAAGCCTGCCTTGGAATCTTTTATAACCCATGAAGATTTCAGGGAAATTCCCATGAGTGAATTCCCTTATGTCATGAGCGAGATTTTCAATCATGGCATGGTATGTATCAGTGATGTTGACTCACTGCCCCGAGAAGGCAAGAACATAAAAAAATTCATGAAAGACTTTGGGGTGCAGTCCATTCTATACTCTGCCCTGATAATCGATGAAAAGCTCATCGGTGCCCTTGGCTTTGATTCGTACACCAAAAAAATTGATTGGTCGGCCAAGTATATCAGTCGATTGAAATTGATAGGGGAGATTTTTGCCAATGCACTCATGCGCAAAAAAAATCAAGAAGAATTGGCCGAAGCGCACCGGCAATTGGAAGTTCTCAAAAACCAATACAAAAATGAAAGCGAATACCTGCAAGAAGAAATCAAGATAGAACATAATTTTGATGAGATCATCGGTAAGAGCGGCTCTCTCAAAAAAACGCTCAAAAAGGTTGAGCAAGTAGCCCCTACCGATAGCACTGTCTTGATATTGGGCGAAACTGGCACGGGAAAAGAACTGATAGCCAGGGCAGTACATAAAAATAGCGCACGAAGTGATCGACCACTGATCAAAGTCAATTGTGCAGCCTTACCTACCTACCTCATTGAGAGCGAACTATTCGGACATGAAAAAGGGGCCTTTACCGGGGCCATCAACCAACACATCGGGCGATTTGAAATGGCCCACAAGGGCACCATTTTTTTGGATGAAATCGGTGAAATGCCCCTAGAACTTCAGGTAAAACTGCTAAGAGTGCTACAAGAGGGCGAATTCGAACGTATCGGCAACCCAAAGACCATGAACGTAAATGTTAGGGTCATTGCGGCTACCAATAGAGATTTGTTGAAAGAGGTTGAAGCCGGAAATTTTAGGCAAGACCTCTACTACCGATTAAATGTTTTTCCTGTTGAGGTACCACCATTACGGGAGCGTATGGAGGATATTCCCTTTTTGGTGCGCCAGTTTGTAAGCAAAACAGGAAAAAAAATTGGTAAATCGATAGATACGATTCCCGATGGCTTCGTCTCTAAACTAAAGCAACACTATTGGCCGGGCAATATAAGGGAGTTGGAAAATATCGTCGAACGGGCCGTAATCACTTCGCAGGGCAATATACTGAGCCTGAAAGATGCGCTAATAAAATCAAAACCGGCACCCGAACAATTGAGCGGTTCGTTACAAGACGTTGAAAAAAATTACATCCTCAAAGTGTTGAATGCCTGTAATTGGAAAATCGAAGGCCAAAGTGGGGCAAGCCACGTTTTGGGGCTCAACCCCAGTACCCTACGCTCTAGAATGTTGAAACTTGGGCTTAAGAAAGAACTTTCCGCCTAAGGCCATCACCCTATCTAAAAACAGCTTTTTCTTCTTTTAGAATTTTCCGCTAAATATCGCGGAAACCACTATATATCACGGTTTCCTTACAAGAAATCACAACTCAATTCAATATTTAAAATTCTGTTTATCAAACAGTTAAAACAATTGATGCTATTTGGCATACCAATTGGCAAGGGTGTGTTGTCAAAAAAATAATGAATGACAGTACTAATGGCCAAAGTAGAGGTAAGGGAAAACAAAAGGAATGAATTTCTAAAAATCATGCAAGAGGTAGCCATAAAATCAAAAGAAAAGTACAACTGTGAAGAATTTGAAATCTATCAACATCTCGAGAACGAAAACATTTTTTCATTCTTCAGTATCTGGAAAAACCCCAACGATTTTCGCAAACATTTGGAATCTGATCAATTTTCAATGTTGCTCATCGCTTTAAAACTACTCAGAAAAAATCCTGAGATACGCTATTTCAAGAATCAAATGGGCATGGGCCTGCGCGGACTTATACAGCTCAGGGACATTCTCGGGATGAAACAAAAAAATATTGAACAATACAGCAATACCTGTAAAACGAAGAATGAATGAACCATTTATTGGAAGAGTATTGGGAAGACCTTAAATGGGAAGCCCTAATAACCTGGGAAAGATTAACCCTATCAGATCTTGATCAAGTTGCCGGCAATATCGTCAAACTCGAAAAATTGATACAGAAAAAATATGGCCACAGTGTATGGGAAAGCAAAAAACAAATTATCGCCCTTGTTCAGAGATATGATAATCTGGCATTTTTGACAGCTTGTGACCAGCTTAAAGAACAATTGCCAAAATTTTGGCCTGACCTAAAGATGAGCGATATAGAGCACATTCATTGCAGTAGAACAAGATTGTTGCATATGATCAAGAAAAATGGCAGGTCAAGAGAACAAGCTATGGAAGAGATCAATCGGTTTTTAAGACAATTCATCGACTGAATCAAAATTAATGAACAAGGTTCGAACAAAAACATTATCAACAAATCACTAATAGTAATCATTAAAACCAAAAGTTATGAGTGAAATTTTAAATGGGTATTGGAATGAGCTTAAAGGAGAGGCTCAAAAAACATGGGGCAAATTGACCCACAATGAACTTGACCAGATAGCAGGTGATGCCAAGAAACTCGAAGGTCTTCTGCAGCAACGTTACGGCCATTCAATTGAAGAGGCACGAAAGGAAGTAGCCAAACTTCAGGCACGCTATGACAACATGGCCTCTGCCGGAGAATGGAACCAACTTAAAGGAAAAATGCAAAAGTATTGGGGCATCATCACAGAGAACGATGCTGACAAAATCAATGGTAGTAAAACACGATTGGTCGGTCTTTTGCAAGAAAGACTTGGCAAATCAAGGGCACAGGCCCTAGAGGAAGTAGATCATTTTTTGAAGGAAATCTCGTAATCACAAAAATGCATCCCCGAAAAAACGGGGATGTTTTTCACTAACACTAAAAAACCAGAAATCATGAAAACAAGAATAATCAATTGGGTGGTGGTCATAGTACCGGCCCTACTGCTGATGGTCAGCTGCAATTCCATCAAAAATTTGCAGACAGTGGTCGAATACGACAAAGAAGCCAACTTCAATTCTTATAGTTCCTATAAGTTTTTAAATGAAGTTTCCGTTTCAGACACACACGATAATTACAGTACCGAGAACAAAAGAACCTTTGAAAACTCAATTCACGAACAATTGAAAAACAAGGGCTTGGAAGAAACCGAAACACCTGACCTGTACATCAACTTTTTCGTGTTGGACAGCCATGAGTCAAAAAGCATCACCAGAACCACGTATCGCGATCAACAATATGGGGGCATGACACACTTAGATACCTACATAAAAGAGTATGAGCAGGGCACTTTGATCATTGACATTGTTGATGCATCAACAAAGAATCTGGTATGGAGGGGCCTTGCCACAGGTGTCATCACTGGCAAGCAAGAAGATATGCAAAAGACCATTGACGAGGCGGTAAGGGCCATTGTGTCAAAATACCCACCAAAAGTTTAATCAAAAACACAACTACTTAAAAAAGAAAAAATGAATACTAAAAGAAAAAATTGGTGGATGTACCTTTTACGCGGAGTTTTGTTCATCATCATTGCGGTATTGATATTTAGAAATCCGTTGGCCTCGTTGATGGGCCTGACATCGGTAATTGGGTTTTTGACCCTCTTAACGGGTATAATCTTCGTGATTGGAAGCATCAGTGTCAGAAAACTGTACAACAAGTGGGGGTGGACATTGGCATTGGGCATTTTGGATATTCTATTGGGCGGTGCACTGCTGTTCTACCCTGCTTTGACGGCCCCTTTATTGGTGGTCTTTATTGGCGCCTGGACGGTCGCCATAGGTATGATGGAATCTGGTCTTTCTTTGGGACTCAAAAAATTGAGGTTCAAAAAATGGTGGGTACTCCTCATCATGGGCATATTTTCGATTTTATTTGGTGGTATCATCATATTCAAACCTTTGATCGGGGTACTTTCGATAACCATTTTCATGGGTATGCAGTTTCTGATCTACGGAAGTTATTTGATTGCCAAAGGCTTCCAGAAAGAGGAAATACCCACTCCGACACCAAAGACTATTCAAGAATAGATCGATTTGTCTAAGATAAAGCCAGATGGAATGAGGAGAGATATGTTGTGCATTACGGAAATCATCCGTAAAATAGAAAAATCAGAATATAACGGTGGGGAAGCCCCGGCCAATTTTAAAATAAAGGGCTATTCGCAAAAGACCGTCGACTACCATATTCAATTGTTGAAAGATGCCGATTTTATCAAAACGGGCATGAACCCCCAAAATAGGGAATTGCCCACACGACTCACTTGGAAAGGCCATGAATACGTGCTGCAATCACTGAACAGTACGGTCAATGTAGTGAAGGAGGGGATCGATGTCGTTGAAGATTTAATGTAAGACTCCTTTTTTGATTCCCCTAGATATAACCAGTTGGTCTATATTTCAGGGGAATTTTTCTAAAACATCTGTTATGTATAGATTGAAAACACTCATAATCGTGGTCTTCGTCGCACTACAGGCCCAAGGCCAAATCGTCAATGTAGAGTCGTTGCGAAAGGTGACGGACACCTCTAAATGGTCAGGTAATGTGGGCGTTGACTTAAGTCTTATAAAAAATAGGAACGACATCTTCAAGATCACCAATAGAACACATTTACAGTATCAAAACAAAAAAAATCTGTTCTTGGTGGTCACCAATCTGAATTTTCAACAACTCGATAGCAGTAAATTTGTGAACAGCGGCACCATACATCTACGCTACAACTACAAGTTCAAGCCAAAAATGGCATGGGAGTTTTTTACTCAATCACAATATGACGCGATTTCAAATATTGACTTCAGAGGTCTTATGGGTACCGGTCCAAGATTTAAGTTCGGGACTTCAGAAGAGTTTAAATTTTATATGGGCACATTGGTCATGTACGAGTATGAGAAATCTACGGAGACCTTTGGCACCAATATAAATAGGGATATCAGGGGAAGTGCGTACTTATCTTTCAGTTTGTATCCTTCCAGTCAAGTTTCGGTGGTCAGCACCACTTATTATCAGCCAAGGCTTTCTGCATTTCGTGATTATAGAATTTCAAGTGAGACCTCCCTGGCCTTTGAAATATTTAAAGGATTAGGGTTTAGATCAACCTTTAGTCTACTGTTTGATGCCTTTCCTCCATCAGATATACCCCAAACCCAATACACTTGGACCAACGGGATAGTCTACACTTTTGACTGAACAAAAAAACCACTGGATCGACCAGTGGTTTTTCGTTTACAATTAAGATATCAGCGGGTGTTACTTCACCTTGAACGCCTTCTCTTGCGGATAATAGGCCACATCGCCCAATTCTTCCTCGATACGGAGCAGTTGGTTGTACTTGGCCATACGGTCGCTGCGCGAAGCAGAACCCGTTTTGATTTGGCCCGTGTTCAACGCTACCGCTAAATCGGCGATGGTATTGTCTTCTGTTTCACCAGAACGATGCGACATGACTGAAGTATAGCCCGCATTCTTGGCCATGTTCACTGCAGCAATGGTCTCGCTCAAGGTACCTATCTGGTTTACTTTGATCAATATTGAATTGGCAATACCATTTTCGATACCTCGCGAAAGTCTTTCCACATTGGTCACAAATAGATCATCGCCCACCAATTGTACACTATCGCCTACTTTTTCCGTCAATAGCCTCCAGCCGTCCCAATCGTTTTCATCCATACCATCCTCAATGGAGATGATGGGATATTTCGAGCAAAGCTCGGCCAGATACTCGGCCTGTTCTGCCGAGGTTCTCACCGCACCTTTGTCACCCTCAAACTTGGTGTAGTCATATTTTCCATCCTCATAGAATTCGGCAGAGGCACAATCTAAGGCGATCATGACCTCATCACCAAATTTGTAGCCTGCCTGTTCGACGGCTTTGGCGATGGTGTCGAGTGCATCTTCAGTGCCGTCAAGTGTTGGGGCAAAACCACCCTCATCACCGACAGCAGTGCTCAACCCTCTACCGTGCAATACTTTTTTCAGATTATGGAATATCTCTGTGCCCATCTGCATGGCATGGCTGAAATCTTTTGCCTTTACGGGCATCACCATAAATTCTTGAAAAGCAATTGGGGCATCTGAGTGGGATCCCCCATTGATGATATTCATCATGGGAACAGGCAATGTATTGGCACTGACCCCGCCCACATAACGATAAAGGGGCATGCCCAACTCGTTGGCCGCAGCTTTTGCAACGGCAAGTGAAACGCCTAAAATAGCATTGGCGCCCAACTTTGATTTGTTCGGGGTACCATCCAATGCGATCATGGTCTCATCGATATGGTTCTGTTCAAAAACCGAGACCCCTACCAATTCTTCAGCAATGACAGTATTGACATTGTCGACCGCTTTTGAAACACCCTTGCCCATGAAAGACTTTCCTCCATCTCGAAGTTCAACGGCCTCGTGCTCTCCTGTGGAAGCCCCTGATGGTACGGCGGCCCTTCCTAAAATACCATTTTCCGTTACTACATCGACCTCTACCGTAGGATTACCACGTGAGTCTAAAATCTGTCTTGCATGGATATTGATAATGATGCTCATTTTTTTTCTCTTTACAGTTGGAATTTAATGCGACGAAGATACAAAAGGCCTTGCTTTAAGCTTCATGATAATGGTCATAAAAACGCTGAAAAATAACCAAAAATAAACTACAACGTTTTAGTTTTGGCTAGCCTTTATAGCTTCAAAGAACTGGTCGAACAGATAGTCGGCATCATGTGGCCCAGGGCTGGCCTCTGGGTGATATTGCACCGAAAACACGTTCTTGTACTTCATCTTGATACCGGCTACGGTTTGGTCATTGAGATGGGTATGGGTGATTTCCAAATCTGGGTTGGCCTCTGTTTCTTCACGATTGATGGCAAAACCATGGTTCTGTGAGGTAATCTCTCCCTTGCCTGTCATTAAATTTAAGATGGGATGATTGATACCACGGTGCCCATGGTGCATTTTATAGGTAGATACGCCATTGGCCAAGGCCAACACTTGGTGGCCGAGACAGATACCGAACAAGGGCTTGTTGGTCTTTAATATTTCTTTGGTCGTATCAATGGGTTCTGTCAATGGCTCTGGATCACCGGGCCCGTTTGAAATGAAATACCCGTCCGGTTCAAAATCTTGCATTTCTTTGATAGTGGCAGTGTATGGGAACACCTTTATGTATGCATCACGTTTGGCCAAATTTCTGAGAATATTTTTCTTGATACCGATGTCAAGGGCCGAAATTCTGTACTTGGCCTTTTCATCACCATAGAAATAAGGTTTTTTGGTGGAAACTTTTGAGGCAAGCTCCAACCCCTTCATGCTAGGCACCTTTTTCAGGTCTTTTTTCAATTTTGCCACATCATCCACTTCGGTTGAAATCAAAGCGTTCATGGCGCCATTATCGCGAATATAGCTCACCAGCGCGCGGGTATCGACATCAGAAATGGCCAAGAGGTTGTTTTCACTTAGAAAATCCTCCAAACTTCTATTGGCGGCAGGTCTTGAATAGTTATAGCTAAAGTTCTTACAGATCAGTCCTGCAATTTTAATGGAATCTGATTCGACCTCATCACCATGGGTACCATAGTTGCCGATGTGGGCATTGGTGGTGACCATCAATTGACCAAAGTACGAAGGGTCGGTAAAAATTTCTTGGTAACCCGTCATGCCTGTATTGAAACAGACCTCGCCATAGGCCGTTCCTTCCTTATCGCCTACGGCTTTACCATAAAAGATGGTTCCGTCTTCCAATAATACAAGTGCTTTTTTTCTTTCTTGGTATTTCATTTGCGGATAAAAATTTTACAAAAAAACATAAAAAAAGGATACGTTTTCAGCGTATCCTTTTCTTGTTATCAATAAATTCTTCAACATCTTATTCTTCTGAATCATCAGCTTTTTGTGTTTCAACAGGTGCTGCTGCTTCGGTTTTCTTTCCACCACCTCTTCTGCTTCTTCTTGTTGATTTCTTTTTAGGCTTACCTGCATTGTAAAGCTCGTTGAAATCGACCAGTTCTATCATTGCCATATCAGCATTGTCACCCAATCGGTTACCCAATTTAATGATTCGGGTATAACCTCCAGGTCGGTCACCTACTTTTTCTGCCACCGTACCAAACAATTCGGTCACGGCGTACTTGTTACGTAGATTGCTGAAAACAATTCTTCGGTTATGCATGCCCTTTTCGGCCGTTTGATTATTCTCGCCTTTTGACTTCGTAATCAAGGGTTCGATGAATTGCTTCAACGCCTTCGCTTTCGCAACGGTGGTATTGATTCGCTTATGTTCGATTAGAGAACATGCCATATTGGCCAACATCGCCTTTCGATGGGCGGCCGTTCTTCCTAAATGATTGAATTTCTTTCCGTGTCTCATTTTTCTATGTTATCATCTTGCTACCAGACTCTAACGCCTATCGTCAGAGGAGCAAAATATGATTATTAGTCCTTATCCAATTTATATTTGCTCAGATCCATACCAAATTGGAGTCCTTTGTTGATAACCAACTCTTCCAACTCGGTCAAAGATTTTTTACCAAAGTTTCTGAACTTCATCAGGTCATTTTTATTGAATGACACCAAATCACCCAGCGTATCGACCTCTGCCGCCTTCAAACAATTAAGGGCTCGGACAGAAAGATCCATATCGACCAATTTGGTCTTCAACAACTGGCGCATATGCAATGATTCTTCATCATAGGTCTCTGTTTGGGCAATCTCATCGGCCTCAAGGGTAATACGCTCATCAGAGAACAACATGAAATGATGAATCAACACTTTGGCAGCCTCGGTCAAAGCATCTTTAGGGTGAATCGAACCATCAGTGGCAATTTCAAAAACCAACTTTTCATAGTCGGTCTTTTGCTCGACCCTGAAGTTTTCGATACTGTACTTCACATTCTTTACAGGGGTAAACACAGAATCGACAGCGATGGTACCCAAAGGTGCATTCGATTTTTTGTTCTCTTCTGCAGGAACATAACCCCGGCCCTTTTCAATGATCACCTCAAGATTGATGGATACTTTTGAATCCATATTGCAGATGACCAAGTCAGGGTTCAATACTTGATAGCCAGAAATGAACTTCTGAAAATCACCGGCGGTCAATTGGTCTTTTCCACTAACGGAAACAGCTACCGTTTCGCTTTCAACATCATCTATCTGACGCTTGAAACGTACCTGTTTCAGGTTCAAGATAATTTCGGTCACATCTTCAACAACACCGGGAATTACCGAAAACTCGTGCTCAACACCATCGATTCGTACCGATGTAATCGCAAAACCTTCCAATGAGGAAAGTAACACCCGTCGAAGCGCATTGCCGACGGTAAGACCATAACCAGGTTCCAAAGGGCGAAATTCGAATTTCCCTTCGAAATCTGTTGAGTCTATCATTATAACTTTATCGGGCTTCTGAAAATTAAGTAATGCCATAATAGGATACGTGTTGTATTATTTGGAGTATAACTCGACGATTAATTGTTCTTTGATGTTCTCTGGAATTTGAAGTCTTTCAGGGACCGATACGAACGTACCTTCCTTCTTTTCTGGGTTCCAGGTAATCCACTCATAGACCGAACTGTTCGCATCCAATGAGTTTTGGATCGATTGAACAGATTTTGACTTCTCGCGAACACCGACCACATCACCTGGTCGTAACGTGTACGATGGAATGTTCACCACCTCGCCATTTACCGTGATATGGCGGTGCGAAACCAATTGTCGTGCGCCCCTTCTTGAAGGAGATAGCCCCATTCTGTAAACCACATTGTCTAATCTTGATTCACATAATTGGAGTAAAACCTCACCGGTAACGCCTTCACGACGTTTTGCTTGGGAAAATAGGTTTCTAAATTGTCTTTCAAGTATGCCGTACGTGTATTTGGCCTTTTGCTTCTCCATCAACTGGATTGCATACTCTGATTTTTTCCCTCGGCGACGATTGTTACCGTGCTGACCGGGAGGGTAGTTCTTTTTTTCGAATGACTTGTCGTCTCCGAATATCGCTTCTCCGAACTTTCGTGCGATTTTTGTTTTTGGTCCTGTGTATCTTGCCATCTTCTTAGTTTTTGAAAGTGCGATTATGAATTAAGGCTTATCCTTCGATAATCTTTGCTGCGCTTCCGTGAGATATCCACCTTCGGCGGACAGGTTATTATGAAATAATTGTTAAACTCTTCTTCTTTTTGGAGGCCTACAACCATTGTGCGGTAGTGGGGTCACATCAATAATCTCAGTCACCTCAATGCCCGAATTGTGAATGGTTCTAATGGCAGATTCCCTACCATTGCCAGGCCCTTTCACATAGACCTTCACTTTTCTCAAACCAGCTTCATGGGCCGTTTTGGCACATTCTTCAGCGGCTATCTGGGCCGCATAAGGGGTATTTTTTTTAGAGCCCCTAAAACCCATTTTACCTGCTGATGACCAAGAGATAACATCGCCTTTTTTGTTGGTCAAAGAAATGATGATATTATTGAACGAGGCAGTGATGTGCGCCTCACCGGTAGCATCAATGACTACCTTTCTTTTCTTTGTTGTCTTAGTGTTTGTTTTTGCCATATTTTTAGTTTGTAGTTGTTAGTTTATAGTTGTTAGAATCCTAAACATTTCTATTTCAAGCAGATTCATCTAACAGCTAACTACTAAAGACTGATATCCAAATTATTATTTAGTTGCTTTCTTCTTGTTGGCAACTGTTTTCCGTTTTCCTTTTCGTGTTCTAGAGTTGTTTTTGGTGCGCTGGCCCCTCAATGGCAATCCTGATCTATGGCGAATGCCACGGTAACAACCGATATCCATCAAACGCTTGATGTTCAATTGGGTTTCAGAACGTAACTCACCTTCTATGGTATAGGCTGATACTGCCTCACGAATACGGCCGATTTCATCATCGTTCCAAGCAGACACCTTGGTATCTTCACTTACTTGGGCTTTTTCCAAAATCTCTTTTGCACGGCTCTTGCCGATTCCATAAATGTAAGTGAGCGAAATTACGCCACGCTTTTGTTTGGGTATGTCAACCCCTGCGATTCTTGCCATATATTTAATTATTAGTTGTTAGGCATTGGTTATTAGTGTTGTTGAAATGGGTTTGTTGTTCACTTATTTCTATCTAACATCTAAAAATCCAACGTCTAACGTCTACTCTTTATCCTTGTCTTTGTTTGAATCTAGGATTCTTCTTGTTGATCACGTACAGTCTGCCCTTTCTGCGAACAATTTTGCATTCTGCACTTCTTTTCTTTATTGATGCCCTAACTTTCATAACAGCTCTAGTATCTATATGTAATTCTTGCTTTGGTCAAATCGTATGGGCTCATCTCAAGCTTTACCTTGTCACCGGGAAGCAACTTGATGTAGTGCATCCTCATCTTTCCCGAGATATGGGCAGTTACGATGTGACCGTTTTCCAATTCAACTCGAAACATTGCATTTGACAATGCCTCTATAATTGTACCATCTTGTTCTATTGCTGGCTGCTTTGCCATTCTTTTTCTAGTCTTTAATTGTTAGTACCTAGTCGTTAGCTGAATTTTAAACTCTATTGAGCCAACGACTAAAGACTATCGTCCAATTATGCTACTTTTCTATTTTTACCGGTTTTCATTAAACCGTCATAATGCCTATTAAGCAGGTACGAATTAACCTGTTGTACCGTGTCGATGGCCACACCCACCATGATCAAGAGCGAGGTACCGCCATAAAACAGCGCCCAACCAGGTTGAACGTCCATCAATTTCACGACCACGGCCGGTAAAACTGCCAAGGCGGCCAAAAATACCGATCCTGGAAAAGTGATCAATGACATTATCTTGTCTAAAAAATCTCCCGTTTCCTTTCCTGGACGGATACCCGGTATAAAGCCACCACTTCTCTTCAAATCATCGGCCATCTTGTTCGTAGGAACCGTAATGGCCGTGTAGAAGTAGGTGAATATGATAATCAACACCGCGAATAGTATGTTATACGCCAAGCCGAAAATATCAGCGAACTGAACTTCCATCCATTGCCCCACTGCCGTACTGTTGAATGTGCGCCCCAATAAACTCGGAGCAAACATTATCGCCTGTGCGAAAATGATGGGCATCACCCCTGAGGCATTCAACTTCAAGGGAATATATTGACGGGAGCCCATAATGTTCTTTTCATAACCCCCGGAAGCTGTTCTTCTAGCATATTGAACGGGCACCCTGCGTACGGCCATGACCAAAAGCACACTGGCCAAAATGACCAAGAACCAAATAATCAATTCAATCAAGATGAACATCAAGCCACCTGTATTATTGGTCGTTCTCGAAATGAACTCTTGTACGAATGATTGGGGCATGGTCGCGATGATACCGATCATGATCAACAATGAAATACCATTGCCAATACCTTTATCGGTAATTTTTTCACCCAACCACATGGCAAACACACAACCTGTTACCAAAATAATTACCGCTGGAATTATGAAATCAAGACCTTTACCCAAGATAAAAGCACTATTGGGCACGCCCAAAGCTTCCAATCCATAGAGATAAGCCGGTGCCTGAACAATACAGATACCAATGGTCAACCAACGGGTAATCTGGTTTTTGGTCTTTCGACCACTTTCACCCTCTTTATCTAGTTTCTGCAAATAGGGTATCGCAATACTCATCAACTGCACTACGATCGATGCAGAAATATAAGGCATGATGCCCAAGGCAAAAACCGATGCATTGGCAAAGGCCCCACCGGTAAATGCATTCAAAATGCCCAAAATGCCTTGTTCTGTACTAGAGGTCAATTCAGCTAATTGAGAGGTGTCAATACCTGGAAGCACAACTTGGGCACCGAAGCGGTATACCAACAACAGGCCCAAAGTGACAATAATACGTCTCTTCAGTTCTTCAATCTTCCAAATATTCGATATGGTCTCAATAAATCTCTTCATGTACTCTTAGCTTACAGCGTGATGGCTTCTCCTCCTGCTTTTTCGATGGCTTCTTTGGCCGATGCGGTGAACTTATGTGCCGATACCTTAAGTTTTGCCTTAAGTTCCCCTCCTCCCAAAATCTTTACCAAATCATTCTTTCGAGCCAAACGATGTTCGACCAATGTATCAAAGGTCACCTCACCTTTGACCCCCTTTTCATCTACCAAGCGCTGCAACTTGTCTAAATTGATGCCCTGGTATTCTTTTCTGTTGATATTGGTAAAGCCGAATTTGGGAACTCGTCTCTGTAAAGGCATTTGCCCACCTTCGAATCCAATCTTTTTTGAATATCCCGATCTTGATTTCGCGCCTTTGTGTCCACGGCTTGAAGTACCCCCTTTTCCGGAGCCTTCTCCTCTCCCAAGACGTTTGCCTGGCCTATTTTTTGAACCTTCTGCCGGTTTTAGATTACTCAAATCCATTTTTACCAATCATTTAAGCTTCCTCTGTGGAAACCAAGTGTTTTACTTTATTTACCATTCCAAGGATATTGGGCGTGTCTTCATGCTCGACCACCTGACCAATTTTTCTTAACCCCAATGCCTCAAGAGTCCTTTTTTGATCTTTTGGCCGTTTGATGGCACTTCTTACTTGTTTTACTCTAATCTTTGCCATTTCCCAACAAATTATCCTTTGAATACTTTTTCTAAACTGATTCCCCGTTGCTTGGCGACCGTTGCGGCATCCCTCAATTGCAGTAGCGCATCAAAAGTGGCCTTTACCACATTGTGGGGGTTCGAGGAACCTTGTGACTTTGAAAGTACATCGTGTACACCAACGGCTTCCAGTACTGCACGTACCGCACCACCGGCAATAACCCCTGTACCCTCAGAAGCTGGCTGAATATATACCCTTGCACCACCATACTTACCTTTCTGCTGATGGGGAATGGTACCTTTGTTGATAGGTATTCTCACCAAATTCTTCTTGGCATCTTCAACGGCCTTCGCTATAGCGGTGGCAACTTCTTTCGATTTACCCAATCCGTGGCCAACGACACCATTTTCATCTCCGACGACAACAATCGCCGAAAAACCGAATGCCCGACCACCTTTGGTCACTTTGGTCACCCGTTGAACACCAACAAGACGGTCTTTCAATTCTAAACCACCCGGTTTTACTAATTCTACGTTTTTGTATTTCTGGTACATATTGATTTAGAATTTAAGTCCTGCTTCCCTGGCACCTTCGGCCAATGATTTAACTCTGCCATGATAGAGGTTTCCGCCCCTATCGAAAGCTATGGTTTCGATACCTGCTTTTTTGGCTTTCTCTGCAATGGCCTTTCCCACGGCATTGGCAATTTCAGTTTTGGTTCCCTTTGCCTCGATATCCTTATCCCTTGATGATGCAGCGGCCAAAGTGACTCCTTTGTTATCATCGATCAATTGGGCATAGATTTCTTTGTTGCTACGGAAAACTGACAATCTGGGCCGTTCAGCCGTACCAAAGGAAACCTTTCTGATCCTTCTGCGGATGCGTATCTTTCTTTCGGTCTTCGATAATGCCATAATCTTTTCTTATTAAGCTGATTTACCTGCTTTTCTTCTTATCTGTTCACCTACAAATTTGATGCCTTTGCCCTTGTACGGCTCAGGCTTGCGGAATGAGCGGATTTTCGCCGCCACTTGCCCGACCAACTGTTTGTCGTGCGATGTCAATTTCACGATAGGGTTTTTTCCTTTCTCAGAGGTGGTCTCAATTTTGACCTCGGGGGCAATGTCCATCACGATATTGTGAGAGAAACCCAACGCGAGATCTAGTTTCTGGCCTTGGTTGCTGGCACGATAACCAACACCAACCAGCTCCAACTCCTTGGACCAACCTTCAGAAACCCCTTTGACCATATTCGAGATCAATGAACGGTAAAGACCGTGCTTTGCCTTATGATCTTTGGAGTCAGAAGGTCTTGAAACCATGATATTACCTTCTTCGGTCTTTACTTCGACTCCAGAAATTTCTTGGGTCAATTCACCCAATTTTCCTTTGACGGTGACCACATTGTCATTGATTTCAATGGTCACTCCTTCAGGAATTGCTATCGGACTATTACCTATTCTTGACATTTGTCTTTCGCTTAACTCTAATTAATACACGTAACACAATACCTCACCGCCCACGTTTTCATTCTTGGCCTGTTTGCCCGTCATCACTCCATGGGAGGTAGAGATGATGGCTATGCCCAAACCGTTCAGAACACGTGGCAGCTCATCTGAGGATGCATACTTTCTAAGACCCGGCTTACTGATTCTTTCCAGTTTTTTAATTACGGGCTCTTTGGTGAACTTATCATATTTTAAGGCAATCTTGATATTGCCTTGGGCTCCTTCATCTTCAAATTTATAGCTCAAGATGTAGCCTTGGTCGAATAAGATCTTGGTCATCTCCTTTTTCAAGTTGGATGCAGGAATATCGACCACCCTATGGCCAGCCATGCTGGCATTTCTTATACGGGTCAAAAAATCTGAAATCGGGTCTGTTACCATCGTTTTTACTCTTTATTTTATTACCAACTTGCTTTTTTCACACCAGGAATCAACCCTTTATTCGCCATCTCACGGAACGTGACCCTAGAAATACCAAAGGTTCTCATATAGCCTCTGGGCCTACCTGTCAGTTTGCAACGGTTTCGCATGCGCACCGGTGAAGCGTTTTTCGGCAGCTTTTGCAATGCATCGTAATCTCCGGCCTCTTTTAAAGCTCTTCGCTTCTCTGCATATTTCGCTACCATTTTCGCCCTTTTTCTTTCTCGGGCTTTCATTGATTCTTTGGCCATATCAATTCTTTTTAAAGGGTACTCCCAATTCGGTTAACAGTGATTTTGCCTCTTTATCGGTTTGGGCACTGGTCACAAAGGTGATGTCCATACCGTTGATCCTGTTGATTTTGTCAATGTTTATCTCAGGAAAGATAATCTGCTCGGTAACACCTAGATTATAATTTCCCCTGCCGTCAAAACCAGTGGCCCTTACACCTTGAAAATCACGAACCCTCGGAAGCGCTGTGGTGATCAAACGGTCTAAGAACTCATACATGCGCTCACCGCGTAAGGTGACCTTGGCACCAATGGGCATGCCTTTTCGTAATTTGAATGCCGCCACATCTTTCTTCGAAATGGTGGCAATCGCTTTTTGTCCGGTAATCATCGTCAATTCATCAACAGCATGGTCGATAAGCTTCTTGTCAGCCACTGCGGCACCGACACCACGGCTCACTACGATTTTCTCCAACTTCGGAACCTGCATTACGTTCTTGTAACCAAATTCGTCGGAAAGTGCTTTGATAACGCGCTCTCTATATTCTTTCTTTAATCTTGGAATGTAGCCCATAACTAAATTAATTCTCCAGATTTTTTGGAAACCCTTACTTTTTTGCCATCCCTAATCTCATAGCCAACCCTTACCGGTTCTCCATTTTCAATCAAGGATAGATTTGAAATATGAATGGGTGCCTCTTTTTCAACAATGCCCCCCTGTGGGTTTTGGGCACTGGGTTTCTCATGTTTCTTGACCATGTTCAACCCTTCAACAATGGCTTTATTTTTCTTACGGTCAACACTCATCACCTTGCCTTCAGCTCCCTTATGGTCACCTGCTGTGACCATAACCGTATCTCCTGTTTTTATTTTTAGCTTCATATTCATCGATATTATAGCACCTCAGGGGCCAATGAAACTATTTTCATAAATTGTTTGTCTCGCAACTCTCTAGCTACCGGGCCAAAAACCCTCGTACCCCTCATTTCACCTGTTGGATTCAGAAGCACACAGGCATTATCATCAAAACGGATGTACGACCCGTCTGGTCTTCTGACCTCTTTTTTGGTACGAACGACGACCGCAGTTGAAACCGCACCTTTTTTGATGGTACCGTTCGGAGCCGCTTCTTTGACGGTGACCACGATCTTGTCGCCCAATGATGCATATCGTCTCTTTGTGCCCCCAAGTACACGGATGGTCAGTACTTCTTTTGCACCGGTATTATCCGCAACCTTTAATCTAGATTCTTGCTGTAACATAATTATTTAGCTCTTTCAAGTATTTCGACCAACCTCCAGCATTTAGTCTTGCTCAAGGGGCGGGTCTCCATAATTTTCACGGTATCGCCTTCGTTGCAATCGTTCTTTTCGTCGTGGGCAACGTACTTTTTCGTCTTCAAGACGAACTTTCCGTACATGGGGTGCTTGACCCGCTTCACCTCAGAAACCACAATGGATTTCTCCATCTTGTTACTGGTGACCACGCCAATTCTTTCTTTTCTTAAATTTCTATTCTTATTTTCTCTTACTTCCATAAGGCAGAAACCGTTATTGTAATTCCCTTTTTGTTAATTCAGTCGCCAACCTCGCCACCGTTCTCCTCGTTTTTCTGACCTGCAGCGGATTTTCCAATGGAGTCACGGCATGTGCCATCTTCAAATCTGCATATTCTTTCCTCAATTCAGCCAATTTCTGCTGAAGTTCTTCCACCGATAATTCTTTTATTTCAGCTTGTTTCATAATTGTTATCAGTTTATGGACTACCCTGCGTAATCTCTGGCTACTATGAATTTTGTTTTAACTGGCAGTTTTTGTGCCGCAAGACGAAGCGCCTCTTTGGCAACATCCAAGGGCACACCGGCCACTTCGAACATTATTCTTCCGGGTTTTACGACTGCCACGAAATATTCGGGAGCACCTTTACCCTTACCCATACGTACTTCCAAAGGTTTTTTGGTGATGGGCTTGTCTGGAAAAATCTTTATCCACAATTGCCCCTGCCTCTTCATATAACGCGTTGCAGCGATACGGGCAGCTTCTATCTGACGTGAGGTGATGAAATGTGAATCAAGTGATTTGATACCGAACATTCCGTTCGAAAGCTGGTGCCCTCGCTGTGAAATGCCTTTCATCCTACCCTTTTGGGCCTTACGAAATTTTGTTCTTTTCGGCTGTAACATCTTACCTAATTATTCTTTACAAATTACTTTCTACGACGTTGCCTCTTGGCGCCATCTTGTTTGCCTCCCTTGCCTTGTCCTTTTGACAATCCAACCAAAGGCGAAAGTTCCCTTTTGCCATATACCTCGCCTTTCATGATCCACACCTTGATGCCCAGACGGCCATAAGTGGTATGGGCCTCTGCCAGGGCATAGTCAATATCGGCCCTGAAAGTAGATAATGGGATCCTTCCTTCCTTATATGACTCTGAACGCGCCATCTCGGCACCGTTCAATCGACCAGAAATCTGAATTTTGATCCCTTCAGCATTCATTCTCATGGCCGCTGCGATAGCCATTTTAATGGCCCTACGGTATGAGATTCGGCTCTCGATCTGCCTTGCTACACTGGCAGCCACCAAATTGGCATCAAGCTCAGGTCTTTTTATTTCGTGAATGTTGATCTGAACCTCCTTATTGGTGATCTTCTTCAACTCTTCCTTCAATTTGTCAACTTCTTGACCGCCTTTACCGATAATGATACCGGGTCGTGCCGTGGTAATGGTAATGGTGATCAACTTTAGGGTTCTTTCAATGATTACCCTAGAAACACTGGCCTTGGCCAAACGGGCGTGTATATACTTTCTGATCTTGTCGTCTTCAGCCAGCTTATCGCCATAATCGTTGCCGCCGTACCAGTTTGATTCCCATCCTCTGATGATTCCCAAGCGATTTCCTATCGGATTGGTTTTTTGTCCCATATTATGCTCTAGCTTTCTACATTATTTTTAGAACCCAAAACCAAGGTCACATGGTTTGAGCGTTTTCGTATTCTGTGGGCCCTACCTTGTGGGGCAGGTCGCAATCTTTTCAGCATCGTACCACCATCAACGCGGATTTCTTCAATAAAAAGGTCGGCATCTTCGATGTTGGCATCTTCGTTCTTCGCTTCCCAATTGGCTATGGCCGAAAGCAACAGTTTTTCCAACCTTCTTGATGCTTCTTTTTGATTGAACCGCAAAATGGCCAGTGCCATCTCAATTTGCTTGCCCCTAATCAAATCAGCCACCAAGCGCATTTTTCGAGGTGATGTTGGGCAATTGTTCAATTTGGCAAACGCCATATTTTTTTTCTCTGCCTTTAATCGTTCAGCCATCTGTCTTTTTCGAACTCCCATAGCTTACTTTTTTCCTTTGTTTTTGGCACCGGCATGACCCCTAAAAGATCGAGTCGGTGAAAATTCGCCCAATTTGTGTCCTACCATGTTCTCAGTGACATATACGGGCACAAATTGCCTACCGTTGTGCACTGCTATGGTCTGACCTACAAAGTCTGGTGTTATCATCGAAGCCCTAGACCAGGTCTTGATTACGGTTTTCTTGCCCGAATCAATGTTCTGTTGGACTTTCTTCTCTAGACTGTGGTGAACGTATGGTCCTTTTTTTAATGAACGTGCCATCTACTTTCGTTTTATTTCTTTCTACGTTCTATGATATATCTGTTACTGTCTTTGGTTCTAGAACGGGTTCTGTAGCCCTTGGCCGGAATGCCGTTCTTAGATCTTGGGTGACCGCCCGAGGCCCTACCTTCACCACCACCCATTGGGTGATCGACAGGGTTCATGGCCACAGGTCTTGTTCTAGGCCGCCTGCCCAACCATCTACTTCTACCCGCTTTACCCGATACCAACAGCTGGTGATCTGAGTTTGAAACGGCACCGATGGTCGCCATACATGTGGCCAATACCATTCGGGTCTCCCCTGAAGGCAATTTGATGGTCACAAACTTGCCGTCTTTGGCCATCAACTGTGCAAAAGTACCTGCGCTTCTTGCCATTACGGCTCCTTGGCCAGGTCGCAGTTCAATACAAGAAATAATGGTTCCCAAGGGAATCCCACCCAATGGCATGGCATTACCGATCTCTGGTGCTGCCTTCTCACCTGCAACAACCTTTTGACCTACCTGTAGGCCATTTTGGGCAATGATATACCTTTTTTCACCATCCTTATATTGCAACAGGGCGATGAATGCCGTTCTGTTTGGATCGTACTGTATCGATTTCACCTCAGCCTCGACACCTTGCTTGTCACGCTTGAAATCAATGATACGGTACCTTCTTTTATGACCGCCACCCCTATGGCGCATGGTCATTTTTCCTTGACTGTTTCTACCTCCTGTCTTTTTTAACGGAGCGAGCAAGCTCTTCTCCGGCTTATCAGCAGTAATCGCGTCAAATCCGTTTACTACTCTAAAACGCTGACCAGGAGTAATGGGTTTTAATTTTCTAACTGACATTACCCTAACTTATATATTACTGTAAAAATCAATGATATCTCCCTCTGCAACATCGACAATCGCCTTTTTCAAGGCATTTGTCTTACCTTGCTGGATACCAGTTTTTGTATATCTGGTTCTTCTGTTCGGGCCATAGTTCATGGTTCTTACTTTTTCAACAGAAACACCATAGGTCGCCTCAACCGCCTCTTTGATCTGCAACTTGTTGGCGCTGGGATCTACGTAGAAACCATAGCGATTGAAAAGCTCGCTGTCCGCCGTCATTTTTTCGGTAATGATAGGTCTTATCAACACACTCATTTTGTTTCTATTTACTTAGGTTCGACTGAATTTCTTCTACAGCACTTTCAACAAGCACAAGACTTTTTGCATTTAAAATCTTGTAAGTACTTAATTCTGAGTTTGTTATAACTTCAGAACGCTTCAAATTACGCGACGACAAATATACGTTATTATTCATGCCTCCCAACACGATCAAAGACTTTTTGTCTTCAAGGCCCAATGATTTTAGAATTTGTACAAAATCTTTGGTCTTTGGCGTATCGATATTGAAATCTTCAACAACCATCAATTCTTTCTCGCGGGATTTAAGGCTCAAGGCTGATCTTCGAGCCAAACGCTTAACGTTCTTGTTCAATTTTTGGCCATACGATTTTGGTCTGGGGCCAAAAACCCGACCTCCACCTTTGAAGATTGGAGATTTGATACTACCTGCCCTAGCGGTGCCTGTACCTTTTTGCTTCTTTATCTTGCGAGTACTTCCGGCAATCTCTGCACGCTCTTTCGCCTTGTGAGTACCCTGTCTTTGATGGGCCAAGTACTGTTTCACATCCAAATAGATGGCATGCTCATTCGGCTCTATGGCAAAAACATCGTCAGAAAGTTCAACTTTTCTTCCGGTTTCTTTTCCCTTGATATCTAATACTGCTACCTTCATTATTGCCACCTTTGAATAGTTACGTAAGCATTTTTATGGCCGGGCACACATCCTTTGACAACCAGAATGTTTTTTTCGGGCACTATCTTCAAAACCCTCAAATTCTGAACGGTTACTCTTTCATTGCCCATTCTGCCTGCCATGCGCATACCCTTAAAAACTCTGGACGGGTCTGAACCGGCACCAATTGATCCCGGTGCACGCAAACGGTTGTGTTGACCATGGGTTGCCTGACCAACACCGCCAAAGCCATGTCTTTTGACAACTCCTTGAAAGCCTTTTCCCTTTGATGTGCCAACCACATCAACAAATTCACCTTCGACAAAAAGGTCAACACCCAAGGTGTCCCCTAATTTGTATTCTCCTTCAAATCCTTGGAATTCCACGACCTTTTTCTTAGGCGATGTACCTGCTTTCTTAAAGTGGCCGACCTCGGCCTTGCTGGTACGTTTTTCTGCCTTGTCATCGAAACCAAGTTGAAGGGCCATGTACCCGTCAACCTCTTCGGTTCTGACTTGGGTAACCACACACGGGCCAGCTTCTATGACGGTACACGGAATGTTCTTTCCGTTTTCGTCAAAAATGCTGGTCATGCCGATTTTTCTTCCTATTAACCCAGACATATTGTTTTATTGTGTTATTGATTATTCTCGTTTACCTTGTACCAATCACTTGGCAAAAAAATAGGGTCAAGAAAATCCTCTGACCCAGATTTTTTTCTTTCTCCCGTTTTTCCTTCGCTCGCAGCTCCGGACATGTCTTGCCTTTTTCAAAAGGCGTGCAAATTTACACTTTTATTTCAACTTCTACACCACTTGGAAGCTCTAATTTCATCAGAGCGTCAATAGTTTTTGAAGAAGAACTGTAAATATCCAGTAATCGTTTGTACGAACTTAACTGAAATTGCTCCCTCGATTTCTTGTTCACATGGGGCGAACGCAAAACCGTGAATATCTTTTTGTGCGTTGGCAATGGAATAGGACCCGTTACCACTGCACCAGTTGTCTTTACCGTTTTTACGATTTTTTCAGCAGACTTGTCCACTAAATTGTGATCGTATGATTTCAATTTTATTCTAATCTTTTGACTCATCTTCTGAAAATTAAACCGTTGTCACTCCTTTGGCCGTCTTGATCACTTCTTCGGCAATGTTCGATGGCGTTTCAGCATAATGTGAAAATTCCATTGTCGATGTCGCTCTACCGGAAGACAATGTTCTGAGTGCGGTCACATAACCGAACATTTCAGAAAGTGGCACCTCGGCCTTGATTACTTTTGAGCCTGCACGGTCGTCCATATTGTTCACTTGCCCCCTTCTACGGTTCAAGTCACCCACAATGTCGCCCATGTTTTCTTCAGGGGTCAATACTTCCAACTTCATGATTGGCTCCATTAGTACTGCACGGGCAGCCTTGGCGGCTTCTTTATAACCCAATTTGGCAGCCAGTTCAAATGACAAGGAGTCAGAATCGACAGCGTGGAAAGAACCATCTTTCAAGGTCACTTTCATACTGTCCATCTCAAAACCTGCCAATGGGCCATTCTTCATGGCCTCCTTGAACCCTTTTTCAACTGATGGAATATATTCTTTAGGAATGTTACCCCCTTTGATCTCATTGACAAATTCCAATCCGGTGACTTCTTCTGCAGCCGGCTCCATGGTGAATACGATATCGGCAAACTTACCACGACCACCAGTCTGCTTTTTGTAAACCTCTCTGTGATCTGCTGTAGCGGTAATCGCTTCTTTGTATTCGACCTGTGGCTGACCCTGGTTTACCTCTACCTTAAATTCACGCCTCAAACGATCGACGATAATATCTAGGTGAAGCTCGCCCATCCCTGAAATAATGGTCTGGCCAGAAGCCTCATCGGTCTTTACTTGAAATGTTGGGTCTTCTTCTGCCAGTTTGGCCAAAGCCATACCCAATTTATCAACATCTGCCTTGGTTTTGGGCTCTACCGCAATACCGATTACAGGATCGGGGAATATCATACTCTCCAACACGATCGGATTCTTTTCATCTGAAAGTGTATCGCCTGTCTTGATATCTTTAAAACCGACCGCGGCACCAATATCACCGGCAGAAATCGACGCTATAGCATTCTGCTTGTTCGAGTGCATCTGGTAGATCCTGGAAATACGTTCTTTGTTACCGGTTCTATTGTTCAATATGTAAGAGCCCGCATCCAATTTACCCGAATAAGCCCTAAAGAATGCCAATCGACCTACAAAGGGATCTGTGGCAATTTTGAATGCCAAAGCTGAAAATGGCTCTTTGGGATCAGGTTTTCTTGAAATTTCTTCTCCAGTTCTCGGGTTTTCACCGACAATGGCATCTTTATCCAAAGGAGATGGCAGATATCTGCAAACGGCATCCAATAAGAATTGGACTCCTTTGTTTTTAAAGGCAGAACCACAAATCATGGGTATGATACTCATATCCATGACAGCTGCACGCAGCGCTGCATGTATTTCTTCTTCAGTAATGGAGTTCTCATCTTCGAAGAACTTCTCCAAAAGGTTTTCATCATACTCGGCAACCGCCTCGATCAAGGCTGCACGGCATTCTTTGACCTCGGCCTCCATTTCAGCCGGAATATCGATAATATCGAAAGTAGAGCCAAAGTCGTTTTCATGCCATACGATCGCCCTATTCTTCACCAGGTCTACGATACCTTTGAAATCGGCTTCCTCACCAATGGGCAATACGATGGGCACCGCATTTGACTTCAACATGTCTTTTACCTGCTGACAAACGCCCAGGAAGTTCGAACCTTGTCGGTCCATCTTGTTGACAAAGCCCATACGGGGCACCTTGTAATTGTCGGCCAAACGCCAGTTGGTCTCAGACTGTGGCTCAACACCATCAACAGCACTGAACAAGAATACCAATCCGTCCAAGACACGCAACGAACGGTTTACCTCAACGGTAAAGTCAACGTGACCGGGAGTATCGATGATATTGAAGTGGTATGGCTTGGTATTGTCTGTAATCTGGCCATTTTTTGTAGGGAAATTCCAGGTACAAGTGGTCGCGGCAGAGGTAATGGTAATTCCTCTTTCTTGCTCTTGCTCCATCCAATCCATAGTGGCCGCACCGTCGTGTACCTCCCCGATCTTGTGGCTGACACCAGTGTAAAAGAGAATACGCTCGGTGGTAGTGGTTTTACCAGCATCAATGTGTGCCGCAATACCTATATTTCTTGTATAACTTAAATCTCTTGCCATTTCAGTTCTTAAAATCTAAAGTGTGAAAATGCTTTATTGGCCTCTGCCATCTTGTGGGTATCTACCCTTTTCTTCACGGCAGCTCCCTCTTCTTTAGCCGCAGCCAAAATTTCAGCGGCCAATTTCTGGGCCATTGATTTTTCATTGCGCTTACGGGCAAAATTGATGAGCCACTTCATGGCTGTAGAAATCTTTCGGTCTGGTCGAATCTGCATGGGAATTTGAAATGTGGCGCCACCAACACGTCTGCTTCGCACCTCTACGTGCGGCATTACGTTCGATAACGCATCTTTCCAAATTTCAAGTCCGGTCTTTTCCTCATCGTTCTTTTTCTCTTCAACAATGGCTATGGCATCGTAAAAGATTTTGAAAGCCAATGATTTTTTACCATCCCACATCATCATATTGACGAATCTCGTGACCAACTGGTCATTGAATTTTGGGTCTGGCAATAACGGTCTTTTCTTAGCCTGTCTTTTTCTCATTTCTTTTTAATAAATTCAATTACTTCTTGGGCTGTTTTGCGCCGTATTTAGACCTACGCTGTGTTCTACCGGCGACACCTGCGGTATCGAGTGCTCCACGAACGATATGGTATCTAACACCTGGCAAATCTTTCACCCTTCCGCCCCTTACCAATACTATCGAGTGCTCTTGCAAATTGTGCCCCTCACCTGGTATGTAGGCATTGACCTCCTTACCATTCGTCAACCTGACCCTGGCCACTTTTCTCATGGCAGAGTTCGGTTTTTTTGGCGTAGTGGTATATACACGGGTACATACCCCTCTTCGCTGGGGGCAAGAATCCAAAGCAGCCGATTTACTCTTCTTGGTAATCGTGGCCCTTCCTTTTCTTACTAATTGTGAAATTGTTGGCATTAAATTCTCTTGTTAAAATAAAAAACCCTCATTTTGAGGGCTGCAAATGTAGTGATATTTAAGAATAATTCAAATAGTGAAAAAATAATTTTCGCTGACCCTAGATTTTTAATAACAAAATAATAACGTATACCTTAATTATATATACGCTGATATTATATGGCTCTTTAAATTCCACACAAAACAATCTCTCTTCAGTGGACAAATAGCAATATTTCGAACAGGAGTGCTTCTAAATAAAGATTTGCCATGATTTTAAGAAAATCACAAAAAATAAGCCTTTTATTTTAATAATCGCATTATGAAATTCACAATTCAAAAGCCTTACAAATCTCTACCCCAACTGTGAAATTTTATTAAAATTAGTTTGGATTATTAACATGAAATTATGATTTTAGCGGCTAGCTAATTCAAATAATTTTAAAATGAGAACAAAACTTAATGGATTGTTAACGCTGCTATTGGCGTTCTTTGTGCATATTTCCTTTGCACAAGACAAGACGATTACAGGTACGGTGACCGACCAAAATGGACTGCCACTGCCTGGTGTGAATATCGTTGTTGAGGGAACGTCAACTGGTACGCAAACAGATTTTGACGGAAATTATGCAGTTTCCGCAAGTGTGGGCCAAACGTTATTGTTTACCTACATTGGTCAAAGAGATGAGAGACGCACCGTTGGCCCAAATGACGTGATCAACGTGCAAATGTCGGAAGATGCACAGGCACTTGAAGAAGTAGTCGTGACCGCCCAGGGTATCAGAAAAGAGAAAAAAGCCTTGGGATATGCAGTTGCAACAGTTGGTAATGAGCAGATTGAGGAAAGAGCTGATACCGATATCGGTAAAATTCTGAGAGGTAAGGCTGCCGGGGTAAGGATTACCGGTAGTGGTGGTGTCTCAGGTTCGGGCTCAAACATCATCATCAGGGGTGCTTCTTCGATTACCGGTGGCAACCAACCGCTTTTTGTGGTAGATGGTGTACCCTTCGACGGTTCTTCAGGTAGTGCCAACGCTTCCAATATCAACGGTTCCGGTAACTTCCAATCAGGTAACACCGCTAGCCGTTTCGCAGATATTGATCCCAACAATATAGAAAGCGTGAACATTCTTAAGGGCCTCAGTGCAACCGCCCTATATGGTGGTGAAGGTAGAAACGGGGTAATTTTGATTACTACCAAAACCGGTTCCAATGCACGAAAGAAATTTGAGGTAAGCGCCAATCAGTCAATATTCTTCAACGATATTGTACTTCCTGAATATCAGGACACATGGGGCAATGGTTTCCAAAATGTATATGGTGCCTTCTTCAGTAACTGGGGATCCCGTTTTGATAGCCAAGCCACCATACCAAATGCTTTCAGGACCATGTTGCTAAACAATTATGGGGTTGAACCATCAAGTCTATTTCCCGGCTTTTCCGATGACCCCAATGTTGAGTACAGACCATATGATAGCCAAGAGGCGTTTTTCAATACTGGAATCATCTCGAACACATCCATAAATGTTTCAGGTGCCTTGGGAGATAAGGGTTTTATGAATGCCTCATTTAGCCATACCAACGATCAAGGCTTTATTCCAGGCAACAGTTTAAGAAGAAATAATATTTCACTTGGAGGTTCTTACAAATTTGACAACAAAATTACCGTAACTGGTAAACTGAACTATGCAAGAACCGATATTCAATCTCCGTTCACAGATGCTTCGACCGGTAGTGATGTTACCATTTCTACAGCAGGTACTGGTGGTATCGCCTCTGTTTGGAATATTCTTTACTTACCGAGAAGTGTCAATATCGATGACCCTTTCCAGCATCCGATCACAGGTGAAAGCCTTTGGTATCGTGGAGGTAACGACCGGATGAATCCAAGATGGGCACTCGAAAACACGCAAGACGCCAATGAGACCGATCGTATCTTCGGTAATTTCAACGTCGGATACGACATCAATGATTGGATGAACCTTCGATACAGAGTAGGTATAGATAACCAAAATGTCAGAAACAGAAGACAGATCAATAAAGGTGGTAGAGATGGTATTCACCCAAATGGATACCTACAAATCTCTACTGAACGCTTTACCATCTGGGACCACTCTCTTTTACTTGGCATAGACAAACAACTTTCTGAAAAGACAAGTCTTGAGGCCACCATAGGTGCCACTACCCAAAGAAGGGTCTTTCAAAGAGATGGGGTAGAAGGGCGAGATCAGATTGTTTTTGGAGTTCAGAACTTGAGCAATTATGTAAACAGTAGCGCGATTATCGAGGGAACCCTTTTCCCCGGCAATACTACGGCTTACCAGTCCTTCTCAGAAGAAAACAACATGGCCATGTACGCTTCGGCAACTTTGGGCTATGGAGGATATCTCTATTTGAATGGATCGGTGCGTAATGAGTGGGACTCAACCTTGGAACTCGATAATAGGGCCCAGTTCTCTCCTGGAGTCAGCCTTTCATTTGTGCCAACTTCAGCTTTTAACGGCTTGCAATCAGAGAACTTCCTCAACTTCTTAAAAGTTAGGGTTGGGTACGGAACTTCACCAGGTTTCCCTGGTCCATATAACACCCGTAACATTTTGGCGCTGACACCAAACGCTTTCCAACCTCCAACTGGATCTGGAACCACTACAACAAGTGTATCAAACTTCTTGGCCAATCCAAATTTGAAACCTGAACTTTCCAAGGAAGTGGAAGCGGGTATAGAAGCAAGAATGTTCAACAACAGGTTTGGTTTCGAGGTCACTTATTACAACCGGGACACCGAAGACCAAATCATTCAAAGACCCCTTGCTCCAGAAACAGGGTTTACGAGCACTTTTACAAACGTGGGTAATGTAATCAATAAAGGTATCGAAGCAGTATTCGATGTTACTCCGCTAAGAAGCGAGAACTTTGAGTGGACCCTATCAGGTAACTATACGGTCAACGAAAGTGTTGTTGAAGGGCTTGACGAAGGCGAACAAGTTCTCTACGGAGGTATCTTTTCGGCACCAAGAAACGCGGCCATAAATGATACACCGCTAGGTGTTATAGTAGGCCAGCAGTTCTTAAGGGATGACGATGGCAACATTTTGATCGATGAAAACGGATATTGGCTGCAAGACCCTGAAAATGGCGTTATCGGTGATCCCAATCCTGATTGGTTCATGACGGTGAACAACAGCATACGATGGAAAAACTTCACAATGAATATGCAGTGGGAGTACCAGCAGGGAGGTGACATTTATGCTACAACCGTTGGTGCACTGATCGGTAGAGGTTTGACCGAGAGTACAGATTTTGACCGTACCCAGGGTATCGTACTTCCGGGCATCAGACAAGCTACTGGTCAACCCAATGATATACAATTGACCGCTACCGAGGCCTATTTCAATAACATTGGTTTTGGTTTTGATGAAGCGTTGATCTATGATGCCACCCATATCAGGTTAAGGGAGGCTTCCATCAGCTATGCAGTGCCCTCCAAGTATTTGGATAAAACACCTTTCGGCTCAGTGTCGCTCACTTTGTCTGGCCAAAACTTGTTTGTTAGGTCCTTCAATGTTCCAGAGGATATCAACTATGACCCTGAACTCAACAGTCTTGGGGTAGGCAACTCTTTTGGATTTGACTACCTAACCTCATGGAATTCCAGAAGATATGGAATGAGCGTTAAACTAACTTTTTAAAAAAATGACGATGAAAAAAATAATTAAATATACTTCGCTTGTGCTTGCAATGCTAGTTGCAACCGTCTCATGCGAAACAACGGAGCTTGGCATTTTGAATGATCCGAATGCCAGTACTCCTGAAAGTCTCGATGTTGACTTTACATTGAACAGTATTCAATTCAACTTTTCTGAATTTTTCGAAGAGGCCACTGGTGCAGGTGCCGAAGCGGTAAGGTTAGAGTATATGTTCAATGAATACAACAATAGGTTCCAAAATACCAATGCCAACCTTCAGAACACTTGGCAATTTGCTTATGCCGTTGTTTTGCAAGACATTGAAACCTTGCTTCCTATTGCCACCGAAAGTGAACTATTCGTTCATTCGGGTATCGCCAGAACCATCAAGGCCTATATTTTGATGACATTGGTAGACTATTGGGGCGATGTTCCCCTTTCCGAGGCCTTTGCAGGTGGAGAGGGTAATCTGTTTCCCTCTGTAGATCCAGGTGCTGATGTGTATGCTGTTGCTTTGGCAGAATTGAACGAGGCCATAGCAGATTTCAATAGGAACTCAGTTGGTAGTCCTGCTGCCGATTTGTTTTATGGTGGTGATGTCGATTCTTGGATAACATTGGTGAATACCCTAAAATTCAAGTATTATCTAAATCTACGCTTGACCAATCAAGGTGAGGCCGCTTCACAGATTCAATCATTGATTGATGGCGGCAACCTTATTTTAGACAGCGACAATGATTTTGTCTGGACCGCGGGTACCGCAGATTTGCCCTTGAGCAAGCACCAATATTATTTTAACGAGTACGAACAGGCAAATACGGGAGATTACATCTCAAACTATTTGATGTGGACTATGGCCGTTGAAAAAGGAATCGATGATCCTAGGCTTAGATACTATGTCTATAGGCAAGTAGATGCTTTTCCAACTGATGATGCCACCTTGGACAATGAAATCGATTGCCATGATGATCCAAGGCCAGCTTCATTTGCCCCCATTGATGCAATTTCGGCCTTTCCACTACCTTTCTGTTCATTATTTGGCAGGGGCGATGGCTATTGGGGTCGTGACCATGCTGAAGCAGACGGTATTCCACCTGACAATACAAAGCGTTCTACTTGGGGAGTATATCCTGCAGGTGGTAGGTTCGATGACAACGATGCTGAATCAATATCGGCCGGAGATGGTCTTGATGGTGCCGGTATCTGGCCCATTATGATGGATTCGTTTGTGTACTTCATGAGAGCAGAGGCTGCACTTACTTTGGGTACTTCTGATGATCCCCGTACTATGTTGGAGTCTGGTGTACGGGCTTCCATCGCAAGGGTAACAGGCTTTTTGCCAAATCCAGGAGATTTCACCAATGTGCCCACAGATACCGATGTTGAAGACTATGTATCGACGGTACTGGATCTTTATGATGCCGAGACCACCGATCAGGGAAGAATGGCTGTCATAGGAAAGGAATATTGGATAGCCTTATTTGGAAACGGAATTGAGAGCTTCAACCTATATAGGAGAACCGGAAGCCCTATAAACCTGCAACCAACCTTGCTTGGTTTGGGTAATTTCCCTAGAACGTTCCTATATCCTGCAGTTAGTGTTGACAGGAATCCGAACATGCAACAAAAGTCCAATCTTAGTGTTCAGACTTTTTGGGATAACAATCCTGCCGATTTTGTTCAATAATCTAAAAAAATTAACATGAAAAATAAATCTATAATTAATTTGGTACTGGCAGCTTGTTTTATCTTTTTAGCGGGCTCCTGTGAAGATACCGACAAACTTCCAGTGAAATTTGATGAATTGGAGGTCTCGGGTTTACCATTCATTCAAATCATTTCTTCTGAGGGAGATGCTGCCATTGACCTGTTCAATCCCGCAGGTTCAATTTTTAGTAGAGAGTACCAGGTGGTCTCTCTTGAAGACGGTTCTGATGTACAACGTGTCGAACTTTATGTTTCTTTTACAGAAAATACTGTTCCTGCAGGCACACCGATAGCACCAACCCCTGAAGTGTTGTACCAATCATTTGATTCTGGTGTTTTTGATACTGGGGGCCAATTTCCTACTTTCTCGGTCACCTATAATGGCCAAGAGGTACTTGATCTTTTGGGACTTACCCAGGGCGATCTTGAAGGAACGGATGCTTTCAATTTCAGATGGTCTATTATTGCAGACTCTGGTACGTTTACAGATGTAAGTGCCAACTTTGATAACCAGTCTGCTGATCACACCATTACGGCCAATGTGGTTTGCCTTTTGGATCCAGCCCTTTTCACTGGTGACTACACATTGACAACCACGGCGACTGGAATTTTTGGTACCGTGCTGTTCAGCCAAGGTACTGTCACAATTGAATCAACGGGTTCAACGACTAGGGCATTTACCACCGGAATTTATCCAGATCTTGGAGATTTTGGTACCATGACCTTTAATTTTGAATTGGTTTGTGACCAAGTACTTGTTCCAGGTGATCAGGCCACTGGTGTGGGCTGTGGTGCATCTACAACCTTAGGACCTCCATCTGGTGGTGATAATGGTACTTTTGATTTTACTGATGAATCGACCTTTACCATAAACGTAACGGATGACGAAGCAGGAATTTGTGGCGGACCCTTTACGGTACGTATGACATTTACAAAAGTTTGATTTAGAAGAGTTAATATTTCTTATTTAAAAAACCGCCCAACATGTTGGGCGGTTTTTTATCTGATACTTAATCACTATATTTATCTTAATAAGTCTTTGCTATGAAAGAAATCCAATTTGTTTTGAAACGAGTAATTTCATTGTGTGTTATCTTGGCATCAATAGCCGCTGTTGGGCAAACCCAAGGCAGTGGAATATCTTTAAATGGCCAGATCAATACCTCACAGTACAACACCACTAGATTATCCAATCTCATTTTTGAAAAATTTCTTGATCAAAAAGAGAAAGTAAATCCTATCAAATTTGAAGATATTAAAGGAAGCCCATATGAGCCAAAAGAATTTGTTGTGGGCACTTTTCACTTGAAGGACAAAGAGCCTCTTAATCTCATGATGCGATATAATATGTACGACGATGAAATTGAGGTGAAAGAAAACGATGGTACCATTACCTCTTTTTTGAAAGTAGATGGCACCGAATTTTCAATACAAGATGCCCTTATAAGGCCCTATAGCTATACAGATGAAAATGATCAGTTCAAAAGAGGCAACTTTGTAGTGCTGGCAGATGGTGACACTAAACTTTTATTGAAAAAAAAGGTGGTATTGATTCCGCCGGAAAAAGCACCGACCCCAAACCAAAGAGACCGAGCGGCCAAATTTATCGTCAATAAAGATTATTATGTTCTTAAAGGAACAGAACAACCTGTCTTATTCAACGGAAAGAAAAAGGATTTACTATCACTGTTTCCCGATAGGGCAGAGGAAATTAAGAAGTTTATCAAAGAAGGTAAGCTAAATCTCAAGAAGCAAGAAGATTTGGCCCAAGTATTTGAGCATATCAACTCTTAAGCTAGTAAAATAGATTTTTTTCCTCCCTATCCCTATATCAGGGGTAGGGATTATTTTTGCCGAAATGTAATGAAGTCTGAAAATCAAATATATGGTCTACATGCCATAATTGAGGCAATAAATACTGACAGGCCCATCAACAAAGTCTACCTTCAAAAAAGGCTTCAGGGTGATTTGTTTAAAAAGTTGGAGACCTTGATTCGGAAGAAAGGAGTGGTCTCGTCTTATGTGCCGATTGAAAAACTCAATAAGCTTACAAAAAATAATCATCAGGGAGCTGTCGCGCTTATTTCTCCGATAGCATTCAGCCCTTTTGAGGAAGTAGCGGAACATATACTGAAAACCAAAGACTTGCCCTTTTTTCTCTTGCTGGACAGGCTATCTGACGTTCGCAATTTCGGAGCCATCATCAGAACGGCTGTATGTTGTGGTGTCGATGCCATTGTGGTACCCAAAACTGGTTCGGCCCCTATTAATGACGATACGGTCAAAACCTCTGCAGGCGCTGCTTTTAATATCCCTATTGCGAAGGTTGACCATCTTAAGGATGCAGTTTTTTACCTGCAATCATCTGGAATTGAAATAATCGCTGCAACCGAAAAAACCGAAAATTCAATTTACGATGTTTCGTTCAACAAACCCTGTGCGGTCATCATGGGCTCAGAAGGCAAGGGTATTTCGCCTTCATTGTTAAAATTGGCCGATCATTCTGCAAAACTGCCCATGTTAGGTGATATTGAATCGTTGAATGTTTCCGTAGCCTGTGGCGTATTTCTTTATGAGGTGGTCAGACAGCGAATGGACTAGTCTTTTCCTTTTCTGTAATGGTATTTGATCGAAATGCCCTCATCATCGGCCCCACCCATGTTCTCAATAAAATTTCCTTCTTCATCAAAATGCTTCATAAACTCATCTTCTTCTTCATTGTAATCTTCTCTTTGCCATGTAAATTTTTTCTCTTTCGGAAAGTCAGATTTCAAAACAAGGGCCAAAAAGAGTCCTGCTAGAAAACCTGAAAGATGTCCTTCCCAAGAAATACCATCCTCAATAGGAAAAATGTACCACAACATTCCCCCGTAAATAAACACAACGGCCAATGACAAGGCTATCAAACGATAATGTTTGGCAATCACTCCCTTAAAAAAAATAAAACTGGCCAAAACGTAAATAATGCCACTGGCTCCTATATGGTATGAGGGTCGGCCAATCAACCAGGTAAGGGACCCTGAAAGAAAAAATCCTACCAATAACACTACCATGGCATTTCTCCGATAAAAATAGAACAGGGCGGCCAATAAGAGGATCAAGGGAATGGTATTGTTGTACAAATGCTCGACCGAACCGTGAATGAAAGGACTGAACAAAACGCCCCTGAGACCTTTTATTGTTCTTGGATAAACCCCAAAATCATTAAAGTTGACCCCAAACCGTACCTCAGCCCAAAAAACCGTCCAAATCAGTAATATGGCCAGCATCGGTGCTATGAGTACCGAATTCGAGAAACGAAAATTATATGATTCGCCCATGGTCTACCCTATGCAATTTAACACCCAAAATTATAAAATGGCACAAATTGTCATGCACTTGTCCTATTTTTATGAAATGATCGAACCCCTTGCGGAAAGAATACGGCCCAAAACCCTAGATGGCTTTGTAAGTCAGCAACACCTAGTGGGCAAAAACGGTGCTTTGTACCCCCAAATCAAGAAAGGCATGGTTCCTTCCCTTATTTTTTGGGGACCTCCCGGTACGGGAAAGACCACCTTGGCACAAATCATCGCCAATGAAAGCGGTCGCCCGTTCTATACGCTGAGTGCCATTAGCAGTGGGGTCAAAGATGTTAGAGAAGTTATTGAAAAGGCAAAGCAAAGCGGTGGACTATTCACGGCCAAAAATCCTATTCTTTTTATTGATGAGATACACCGTTTCAGTAAATCACAGCAAGATTCTCTTTTGGGGGCCGTTGAAAAAGGGTGGGTGACCCTAATCGGGGCCACGACCGAAAATCCCAGTTTTGAGGTAATTCCTGCCCTATTGTCACGCTGTCAGGTCTACGTGCTCAACCCCTTTGGAAAAGAAGATCTTGAGGCCCTTTTGGCCCGTGCCATGCAGGAAGATGAAGTGTTGAAATCAAAAAAAATCAATTTAACCCAAACCGAGGCCTTGTTGAGACTTTCAGGGGGCGATGGACGAAAATTGCTGAACATTTTCGAGCTGATCGTCAATTCGGAAGAAGGCAATAAAGTGACCATCACCAATGACTTGGTACAACAAAAAGTTCAGAAAAATACTGTGCTTTATGATAAAACGGGCGAGCAGCACTATGATATCATATCAGCTTTCATCAAATCAGTACGCGGCAGTGACCCCAATGCTGCCGTTTATTGGTTGGCCCGTATGATCGAAGGTGGTGAGGATGTGAAATTCATTGCACGTAGAATGGTCATATTGGCTTCAGAGGATATTGGAAACGCGAATCCGACCGCCCTGGTCCTCGCCAATGCGGCCTTTCAGGCGGTGAACGTAATCGGATATCCGGAAGCACGAATTATTTTAAGTCAATGTGCCACTTATTTGGCCAGCTCACCCAAGAGCAACGCTAGTTATCTAGCCATTGGTAAGGCTCAACAAAAAGTAAGGGAGACCGGTGATTTACCAGTACCCTTGGCCATTAGAAATGCCCCCACAAAACTGATGAAAGATCTAGGCTATGGTAAAGCGTATGCCTATGCCCATGACTTCGACCACAATTTTGTGGATTTGGAGTTTTTGCCCGAAGAAATCTCAGGGGCTACTTTTTATAAACCTGGAAACAATGCTAGAGAGAATGCCTTTCGTGAATTTTTAAAAAAGCGTTGGAAAGATAAGTACGACCTCTAAAACTTAATATTGAGCTCTTTCATCACATCTTTCTTATCATCTTCATATTGCAAGAACCACTTACCTTCTTTTTGAAAAACAATCCCATTTTTATTGTCGCCCACAACCAGATAAACATTGGGTACGGAAGTTTCTTGAAGCTTATATCTTACAGATGGTGTCGTATCGACCAGTTGATAGCCCCTCTCTATTGGCTGGGCATATAAGACTTCAATCTTTGATGCTTCACCGATTATGGTATTTTTTTCTGGTGAAGTAGCTTTCGCCATATCAGATTCTTTTGGTTCTGAAGTCTTGTACGGTTGTTTTTCAGAGACGGTTTTTTGCTCATTAACGGTTGCCGTTTTTTCCACCGCTTGACCTTCATTTTTCAAGCTTTTTACATCATTTTTGAAATTCAGGGTAACCGTTTCTTCCTTTTTTTCTGTTTCTTCTTTTGGAACATAATTGTGGGTTACACCTGCCATTGAAAAAAAAGCTTCGCGAATGGCTTGCTCATAAGAAGCTTTATATTGTTTGACTTTACTTCTCCCTTGGGCCGTTTCAAAAACAGAATTACCTTCACAATCTTCAAAAATCAAAGATGTCTTGGTCAAAAACAAACTGGAATCATCTTGTAATCGAACCCATGCCCCCAAGCACGGATTAGTTTTTAACGCAATAAAATCATCATATACCGCATTAAAACCCTGTTGTGTCAAAAGATGCTTTATCAAGGTGCTTGTACTATATTGATTTTCCTTTTTGAACCCTTCAAATCTTTTGGGCACAACAACATATTTATAATCACTGAATTGTGCATTTCCTATCAAGTTAGCACCCAAAAAAACCATTAATACAACTATGATATTCTTCATATCCAAACGATAATCAATTATCGTTCCAAGATATGATATTAAATCCGAATTGAAAAGATGCGTAATGACTGTCAGCTATATTGCCATAGCCCAGTAAATTGTCGGCCAACACATAAAAATTAACCGGACCGGCCTGTAGATTGAGTCCAAGACCAATATTGGTAAAGGAATATTTGTCAACGGTATAAGTTGTCTTCAGGGCGAGTACGTCGCCAAATCTGCGTTGATAAAATGCGGTCAGGGCCGCTTGCGGTCCCTTGGGGCGGTTGATAACGAACAGGTGTCCACCGACACTGTTCACATAATCAAACCCGTCAGCTCGATCTGTTGTATCATAGCCACAGTAACACGCCTCTGCGGTACTACCCTTTCTTTCCCCAAAATTATGGCGTACCGAAGCGTTCAATTTAATTGGACGTAATGATATGAAGCTGTTTTGGTTTGTCTCAAAAGGCACCAACCGTTCTATCTCATCGACCAGTTCTTGCCAAATATCCGTGGTCGTATCAAAAAGGTCTTCGGGCAATATGATCTCAATGCCCTCATTGCTCACAGCACCGTTTAGGGTATAATTTTCGAGTCCGTTGGTGTGGTAGATAAAGCCTACATCCAATACACTACCGGTTAAAAAGGTGTTTTGGCCCAACTCGTAAGTAAAGCCGAAATCTGCTCCAATGCCCAAATTACCCCCAAAGAAAGAACGCCCCAAAAGCCATTGTTGTATATCGGCACCTGTGGTGTTCGTATCTTCATCAAGTATATCAATCAACTCCTTGACACCAGAGGTCTGTAATTCAAGTTGGGCCACCAAGGTATTCTCTAAAATATTGTTGTCACCTTGGGTAGTTACAAAATAGCCCGAATTTCGTTTTGATTTGAATTCAAAAACACTAGAATAAAGCTTTGCTCTGATACCGAGGTTCAATTTATCGTTCATTTTCCGGTTTACCCCAAAATGAAAGACGTTCACCGCTTCTCCTTGTAAAGTCAAATGACCGAGATCAAACCTCCTATTCAAATTATTGGCATTGCCTTCGAAACCTAAAATGGCCAAATCTTTAGGCCAAAAAATGCTCGAATAGCCCTCACCATACATTCCAAAAGAATAGTAATCACTAGGCCGGTTCGCACTTCTAAAACCACCATAGAACACCTCTATCTGGCCACTGCCACTGAATTCGTCCCGTGGGCCCATACCAAAAACGGCCCGATCCCTGACCTTGGTCGTAAAATCAATGCCATCGTTGGCAAAAAGGTCGTTCACGGTAATACCACTGGTACCGGCTTGAAAACCTATTCCAGATAAAAGGGGAATTCCCGCGTGCCATTTATAAGGTGTCTTCACCCCAGGATTGACCATCAAAGATTGTGGAATCTCATAAAAATCATAGAGCAACTGCTTGTTTTGTGCATAAAGCACACCTATCCCCAGCAAAGAGGTCAAAATCAAGAGTTGCCATCTTTTCATCTCAAACGAAACCTAAATTCTGCACTCGACCTAAGTATGATTTTCGGATCAGGCTGTGATGAAGTACTGCTGTTATCACCTTGGTTTGTGCCCCCTACCCTTATATTGGTGGTATTTCTAAGAATATCAAGACTTCTGCCACCGTCGCCATAGGCAATCTGTCGCTCTAGCAATGGTGCTGGATCTTCTTCGATGGTAAAGGCTTCCGTATCAAGTACATTATTTCCCGCATCAAGAAATTCAACGGTGATATCGATTTCTTTGCTTGTGGTATTCTCGACTTGATAAATGATAATACCATCTAATATTCTTTCGGCAACAAATTCTTCATTAAAGGCCTCAAAAGTGAAGACTTCCGAATAAAAATTGCCACTGCCCGAAAGATTTATGGTCTCTTCGTCTGATTCAAGATAAAAAATACTGGTGGCCAGTGTCGGGGTCACGCTGAGGTCATCAAACTGGTCGAAATTCTGTTCATCAGAACAGGCTATGGACAACAGTATGAGCGATAGCAACAGGCCAACGCCATAAACCATTTTTTTCATTTTACAGTACAGTTTTATAAGTAAACAATCGACCCCCGTTGTACCCTACTATAACTCTACAAAACGGTTTTTATTTCGTTCAAACCGGTAATGATTTTGCAAAAATCATGGTTTGAATCACGGGTGGGGTTAAAATGAAGAGTATGAAAGCCCACTGCTCGGGCTCCCAAAATATCGGCTTCGAGACTATCACCGACCATTAAACTTTTCTCAGCAGTAGTACCTGTTTTTTCTAAGGCCAGTTGAAAAATTTTCGGATTGGGCTTTTTCACCCCTGCCATTTCTGAGTTCACAATAACATCAAAATGATGTATGATACCGGCATTTATGAGCTTTTTGTGCTGTATTTCCTCGAATCCGTTGGTTATGATATGAAGCCGATAATTGGGCATGAGGTATTCAAGAATTTCTTTGGTATCTGGAAATATATGGTTAAACGAAGAAAGATGTAGAATATAGTCTTCAGAAAGTTTATTGATCAATGACCTATTTGTTGGGAATCCTATAGCGTCAAAAGCCTTTTTCAAACGTTGATACCGCAATTCTTCCTTGGTAACCTTTTCTTCTCTATAGAGTTTCCAATAGGCAAAGTTGAGCGGCACATACATTTCCAAAAAAGATTCAAGCGAAACATCTATTCCATTTTTGGTAAATATTCTCTTAAAGGTAAGTGCCGAGTTTTTTTCAAAGTCCCACAGGGTATGGTCAAGGTCAAAAAAAACATCGGTCACCACTCCCCTAAACATAGTATCGCTTTAAGAAATTTTGGTACAGTTCAAGCCACGAGATCTTTTGTTTGCTGCCTAAAAGTTCATTGGAGAAAACGGTGACGAACTGCCCCTTTACCTGTTTGACATGTCTATAAATTGCATCGATTTGTTCAAGTATCTCACCGGTGTTTGCGTGTTTTGTCAGGGCGTAGTCATGTACCGCAAAGGGATGCACCTTAAGAGGCTGTTGCTCCTCTAAATTGATATCATAAAAATAAAAAGGGGTACAGGTGCCGGCACGAAAGCCAACCTCATGGGTATAGCCCATACTAAAATCATCGGTGAACTCGGCCTCCATTAAATTTCGGTAAGTCGTGGGAATGTTGACCTTATTATAGCGTAACCTTGAATATTTTATGGGTCTATTGATCAATTGGGCCATTCTCTTTTTCTCTTTTCTTAAGAGCTCTATTTTGTTGCCGGCATGAAAAGATGTACTCAAGGCCACCACGCTATAATCTGCAATTGCCTTTATCAAGTGCCTAAATTTATTGTTGTTGGGCGAAATGTTCTTGTCGTGGGTCGAATAGTCGGCAAATTGGAAAAAGAACATTGTTTTCCCCTGAAACTTTTTGTGCAGCTCTATCAAAGTCGAAAAATTGTCGAAGGGATCCTTTCGCACACCCAAATGTACCAATAGCCTCTGGACCACCCGTCGCAGCCTAAAATTGCCCAAATCAAACATGAGTGCGCCCAAACTGCGCGCCATGCCCCTGAGGGCAAAACTGTGCGATGTGGTCACATTTATGATCGAGGTATACCGATAGGCCTTTGCCTTTCTCTTGATTTCAGGAAATCTCTGCTCCAAAATCCTAAAAAGCTTTAAAGCCCATAAATCAACCACGGGTAGCTCCAAAAAACCGTTTTGGTACGCAAGGCTTTCCTTGGCAGGATACCTGCCCAATTCATCCTTCACGTGCGGGAGGTATTCTTCATAACGGCTCAACAAGAAGAAACTCGCCGAAAAGATATCATACGGAATGACACTCTTTTCACCCGCCTCAAAAAAACTGGGAAGACCTTCCCAATCACCCATTTGAATACTGAAGTCATTAATGCCCTTTTCGAATAACAGGTCATTGCTCCTGACAAAGAATTCATTTTGAAGGGGCTGTTTGGTATAGGTCATCTTAGCCCCTTTGTGCTTAATGAAGTCTTCGACCGTGGTGGTAAAACCAATCTCAATACCCAAGATCTGTTCGAAGATATGCCCCATGGTGAAACGGAAACGAGGTGTTATTTTATGGGTGTAGATAAGCAGCATATCTTTATGAAATCTCAAAAATACAAATTTGAAGTTCCAAAAAAACGTGATGAAGTTCTTCTGGCTAAAATTTCAGGTTAAGCCCTTCAGCTCTACAGCACTCCTTCATCTGCAAAGCTGAAATAAGCCTTATGGGTAATGATAAGATGATCCAGCACCTTTATATCAAGAATACCTGAGGCTCTTTTCAATTTAACGGTCAATTCTTTATCAGCCTTGCTGGGCTTCAAGCTGTTTGAAGGGTGATTATGCGCCAAAATAAGTGCCACGGCACCCAATTCAAGGGCCTGCTTCATAACCAAACGCACATCGACCAAGGTACCCGTAATACCCCCCTTGCTCAATTGCCCCTTGTACACAACCTTATTGGAATTATTCAAGTAGAGAATCCAGAATTCTTCATGTTCGAGCTCACCGATAAGGGGTTGCAACAACTCAAAAGCATCTAAACTCGAAACGATCTTGGTAATTCGTTTGCTTTCTTCATCTCGTCGACGCCTTCCAATTTCAAGGGCCGCGGCAATGGTGATTGCCTTTGCTTCGCCAATGCCCTTAAACTGTGTAAGCTGTTTCACTGAAAGCCGGCCCAAATCGTTCAAACTGTTGTCAACCAAGGCCAATATCCGTTTTGAAAGCTCGACGGCACTTTCTTTTTTGCTACCAGACCCGATCAAAATAGCAATGAGCTCAGCATCTGAGAGTGCCAAACGCCCTTTTGACAACAGTTTTTCCCTAGGCCTGTCGTCATCGGCCCAATTTTTAATGGATAGCGATGCCGTTTTTTCATGCATGGGTTAAATATAGGGCTTTGATTGGATTGTTCGATTCAATAAAGAAATGCATGTGAAGTTTTTTGTATTTTGATATGCCGCTAAATCAATTTACATGAAATCACTTTTTAATCAGGGAGCATACGAAGAAATATTGGCACGAATTGACAAACTATCACCTGAAACACAACGGCTATGGGGCAAAATGAGTGTGGGGCAGATGGCCTGGCATTGCCAGTTTCCTTTGAAGATAGCCATAAAAAACGAAGATAGGGGAGTCAGTGGAAATCCCTTGGTACGCTGGTTCTTCAAAAAGTCACTCTACAATGATAAACTATGGCGCAAAAACCTGCCCACGGCCCCAGGACTCAAAGCTACCGAAGAAAAAGACTTTGAAACCGAAGTAACGAAATTAAAAGACTTGGTCAGACAATGTTATGCCATAAAAGACAGAACCGACTGGAGCCCCCACCCCCTTTTTGGTAAACTCACCCATCAGCAATGGGGGCAGATGGAGTACAAACACCTTGACCATCATTTGCGGCAATTTGGGGTTTAAGACTGAGTGATTGGATTTTAAGATTATCCGACAAAGGGATTTGAGTGTCAGGCCCTGTGAAATCCGAATATTCTAGGAGCGAAAGTGGCATTAAGTCCCATTGCGGTTGCCGCTTGCTTCATCTCTTCAGGAACCTGACCACAGAATAAAAATTCACCAGGAACAGCGATTTTCAGTAAATTCTCGAAATGTCCGGCAGCGGTTGTCCCCAAGTGAAACCCAACAGCTCCAGCATCTGCAAAAAGATCCATTACGATTAAAGTAGAAGACGTTTCATCAAAATAACATTCAACTTTCAACGCGCCCGGTTCGTTCGATTTCATTTGGCTTTCCACTTCTCTATAAATGGCTTTTAATTCTTCTGAGTTTCCTTCTCTGGCAATCCATTTATATACTACCATTACTTCTTGATTTTCCATGATTACTGTTTTTTAGAATTGAGTACATCACAAATGTATGTCGTTTTAATAGTAATAGTAGGTGTCTTTTTTGACAATATACAAGGTTGTTTACGACAATATTATTATTTATTTTTGACCATAATCCATTATTTATGAAGCATATCAGCGTAATTGTTCCATCAGGTAATAGCATTGTAGACACTATCATCGCACCTTTCAACATGCTTAAAATGGCAAATTCGCATTTCAAGCGGATCAATGAACTGGCAAGGCATCCATTTAAGGTGGATTTGGTGGGGTTATCAAAAGAACCCGTTCTGTATCAGGGCTTGTTCAGTGTACGGCCCACGGCCACCATTCATGACATACCAAAAACCGATTTGATCATCATCTCTCCAATAAGTGGAGATTTGGATATAGAAATTCAAAATAACATGGATTTTGTGGATTGGATCAAAACCCAGAGAATTGAAAATGGTTCTGAACTTGCAAGTCTATGTAAAGGAGCTTTTCTGTTGGCGGAAACTGGATTGGTCAATGGAAAATCTTGCGCCACGCATTGGACGGCGCACGAAACATTCAAGCGTAAATATCCAAACGTAAACTTGATACCCGAAAAAATAATTTGTGAAGACAATGGCATATACTCTAGCGGCGGTGCCTATTCTATTTTGAACTTCACGCTGTACTTAATAGAGCGGTATTTTGGCAGGGAAACGGCCATATGGTGCTCAAAGGTTTCTGAAATAGCATTTGACCGGTTAAGCCAGAGTGAGTTCATCATTTTTAGCGGGCAAAAAGACCACTCAGATGAACCGATCAAACAAGCCCAACTTCATATAGAAAACAATTACCAAGACAGGTTGGTAGTAGATGAGATTGCCCAAATGGTACATTTAAATGCCAGAAGTTTTCTAAGAAGGTTCAAGAAAGCTACTTCGAATACCCCATTGGAATATATACAACGGGTCAAGGTCGAAGCAGCAAAAAAGAGACTGGAATCGTCTACAAAAACCATACTTGAGATAATGTACGACATTGGATACAATGATGAAAAGGCATTCAGATCTACTTTTCGTAAATATTCCGGACTATCGCCCAAAGAATACCAAAGAAAATATAATAGGGAAATGGCATATGCCTAAACGGAAAAATCTGGTAATGTGTATGGCCCTTTAGATAGACAAGATGCCGCAGATCTCTACCCAAATCCCTTTTTAACCTTTTCAAAATCCAATCCCCCATAGTTGCCCGAACTCATCAACAAAAGGTTCGCATTTTCAAAATTTTGGGAATAAAGCCATTCTTGAAATGAGTCGGGGTCGGTAAAAACCCTCACGTCTTTTCTTTTGAACGCCGTGGCAATTTGCTCTGTGGTGACCGCTTCAAGTCGTTTGATCTTAACTGCTTCCGGTGAGTAATAGACCACTGCTTGGTCAGCCGCATCAAGGGCCCCTTCATATTCTTTTAAGAAATCGACATTGAGACTACTGTAGGTGTGCAGCTCAAGACAGGCCACCAACTTACGGTCGGGATATTGCGCCGCCACAGCTTGGGTCGTGGCCGCTACTTTGCTGGGTGAATGGGCAAAATCCTTAAAAACTGCATTGGTCGCCCCTTCTGCCAATTTCTCCAAGCGCTTGCTAGCGCCTTTAAAGGTGGTAATCGCCTCATAAAAATCGACCTCATCCACTCCCATTTGCTGACAAATCCATTTGGCGCCCATTAGGTTATTCAAATTATGTTTCCCAAATATTTCCAACGGCATTGGGCCATCTTCGGTTTCCAAAAAAGTAATTCCATTTTCAATTGAATGTTCTGGAGTTCTGTAGGGAAATTTTCGAATGGTATTCTGTGAAGCCTCCACTACCCTTTTTACTTCAACATCTTCTTCATTGTAGGTAATACTGCCTCCTTTCACGATACCATCTACAAAAATCTCGAACTGCTCAACATAATTTTCATAGGTGGTGAAAACATTGATATGGTCCCACGCAATGCCGCTCAACAGGGCAATATTGGCCTGGTAGAGGTGAAACTTGGGCCGGCGATCGATGGGTGAGCTCAAATATTCATCCCCTTCTAAAACCATAAAATCATTTTCTTCTGTCAGATGTACCATACGATCAAATCCCTCGAGTTGTGCACCTACCATATAATCAACTTCAATATCTTGATAATCAAGTACATGTAAAATCATCGAGGTGATGGTCGTCTTGCCATGACTGCCCCCAATGACCACACGGGTCTTGTTTTTTGATTGCTCGTACAGAAATTCGGGATAGGAATAGATTTTAAGTCCCAACTCTTGGGCTTTCTGAAGCTCAGGATTGTCAGGCTTTGCATGCATGCCCAGAATCACGGCATCTAAATCGGCAGTAATTTTTTCAGGAAACCATCCGAATTCTTCTGGCAACAGACCCTTCTTTGCCAATCGGCTTTTTGAGGGTTCATAAATAACGTCATCGCTCCCCGTAATTTTATAACCCTTATGCTCCAAGGCCAGTGCCAAATTGTGCATGGCGGCTCCGCCTATGGCAATAAAATGAATGCTCATTTTTGAAAATTTCTGACCAAAGATAGCCAATGGCCTTGAGGAATATTTTTAACTTGAGTATAAATTACAATCTATGAACCTATCAGAAATACCCTCCAAAGAAATCATGCCCGGATACCACGGAAAGTTGGTACACTCAAAATCAATGAGTTGGGCTTTCTGGACAGTCGAAAAAGGAGCTGAAGTGCCCGAACACCGCCATGTACATGAACAGATAATGCATGTGGTTGAAGGTGAATTCGAATTTACTTTGGATGGAAAAACAAAAGTATACACACCCGGTGATGTAGTGGTCATACCATCGAACATCACCCATTCTGGAAAAGCATTGACACCATGTAAATTAATGGATGTCTTTAGTCCGGTCAGAGAAGAATATATTTAGATATCAGAGATTAAATGTTAGGTATTAAAAATATATTGATATGGTAATAAGTCTGATAGGGAAAAAAGCACTGGTCGGTGGCAGCAGTAGGGGTATTGGCCTTGCTATTGCAGAGCAACTGGCCGCAAGTGGAGCCAGTGTAACCCTAATGTCTCGCAGTAAGGAAAAACTAAAAAATCTCATTGACCATCTTTCAACAGATAAAGGGCAAAAACATCAATATCTGGCCGTCGATTTTACAGATTTTAAGGGATACCAAGAAATACTCGAACGATATTTTGAAAAGAACTCCATAGACATCTTGATCAATAACACCCAAGGTCCTGAAGCCGGTGGTGCTTTGGAAAAGCGAGTTGTTGATTATCAGCAAGCTTTCGACCTCTTGTTCAAAACGGTAGTGTTCACGACAGAACTTGCCCTCGAACAAATGCAAAAAAATCAATGGGGACGCATCATCAATGTGGCCTCCATTTCGGTAAAAGAACCGTTAAGCTACCTAGCCCTTTCCAATTCGATTCGGGCAGCAGTGGTCACCTGGGCCAAAAGCCTCTCATTTGATGTGGCAAGAGAAGGTATTACCGTCAACAACATACTTACAGGTTATTTCGATACTGAACGTATTGCACAATTGAATGCGAAAAAAGCGGAAAAATTGGGAGTGCCACAGGCCGAAGTGCGCTCAACCATGGAAAACCAAGTGCCTGTGAAACGAATCGGTGACCCCAAAGAATATGGTTATCTGGTCGCTTTCTTGGCTTCACAACAGGCAAGTTATATCACGGGAACCAATATCCCCATTGATGGTGGACTTTTGAAATCGCTATGATGGATCACTTCAGACCCTTTCTGAAGCAAAAGCTAAAATTCAATCAAAAACTGGGGCTGTTCTTGATTCTGGCCTTTGGTATTCCCCGATTCATCATTGTCTTGAATGCCAGCAAAACTGGAGATTATCGACTTACCTCTATCATTTTTGTCGCCATGTGGCTACTTCCCTTTTTATTGTTGAACAAATCGGGGAGAGTGGAAATCGGAATCAAAAAACCGAAACGTCCGGTAGGGTTGCTTTGGGGAACATTGGCAGGTACCGCCTTTTGTGCGTTGGTATGGTGGCTGGGCGACATGTTTTACGGAAACACCTTGAACAATTGGCTCGTCTATATCTCCAATTCATACCAGGTGCCCAAAAGTGAAAATTTCGAAGAAGTACGGTTTGTTTACTTTCTGATTTTCGGGATTACCAGTATGATTTTTAGCCCTATTGGTGAAGAATTGTTATATCGAGGTTTCATACATCGGTGTTTTTCTGAAAAATTAGCTGAGAACAAGGCATCACTTGTAGACAGTGCGGCATTTGCCTTGACCCATTTGGCCCATTTTGGAATTTTATACGTAGACAATCATTGGGAGTTCAACTTGATTCCTGCCCTCATTTGGGTTATTTTGATGTTTTTTGCTTCTAGAATTTTCTTTTGGTCAAAACAGATGACAAACTCCATTTTAGGAGCCATCCTCAGTCATGCGGTATTCAACTTGACCATGACCTACTTCATTTTTTTTCATATTCTCTGATTATGAAAAATCATATTATTTAGAAATAAAATAGATAATCATCAATAAATGAGTACTTTTATTGTTCAATCAACAACTATTTACCTATGAATTCAAAAGTTTTTATGGTCGTAAGAATTCTTCTCGGCCTTTTCGTATTGGTTTTTGGACTGGATAAGTTTTTTCATTTTGTACCCATGGACCAAAGTGCTATGAGCGAAGCAGCCATGGGTTACATGGGAGGTCTTGCAGCTGCCAAGACGATTTATTTAGTGGCTATTGTTGAAATTTTGGCCGGTTTGGCCTTATTGTTCAACAAATATGGTGCATTGATGGCCTTAATCTTAATGAGTGTCTCAGTAAATGCTGTATTGTTCCATGCGACGTTGGAGCCGGCTACGATTCCAGGTTCTCTAATTCTTATTGTTTTGAACGTTCTTGTTCTTTTTGGCTACAAGGCCAAGTATAAGGATCTACTTGCGGGATAGCACTTCTTTTTTGAAAACGATCGAAGACCCGCTACTAGCGGGTTTTTTTATAGGCTCATCCGGTCTTTGAACAGATATGATTGACGGCGTGAAACCTCTATCTCATCGCCGTTCTTCATGGTTAGTTTCAGTTTACCGTTAAACCAGGGTACCACTTGTTCTATAAAATTGGTATTTACCATTTGTTGTCTATTTGCCCTGAAAAATGCTTGTTCTGGTAACTTTTCCTCAATTTGGTTCAACGATTTGTAGAGCATTGGCCTTTCATCTTCAAAATAGACCCGGGTATAATTGCCCACGATCTCAAAATGGGAAATATCACCGATTTTGACCAACCAACATTTTTCTCCGTCCTTGATGAAGATTTGGCTCGACTCGTTGAGCTTGCGCGTGTCCGCTTTGCTTTCTTGCTTGCCTTCCAACTTTGCCCTGGCTTTGTCTATGGCCTGTGCAAAACGTTTTGGATTGATGGGTTTCAACAGATAATCCAACGCATTGTACTCAAAAGATTTGATGGCATACTCATCAAAAGCGGTCGTAAAAATGGTGATGGGCACTTCATCGAGCATTTCTAACAGTTCAAAACCATCTTTTTCGGGCATGTTAATGTCTAAAAACAATAGATCGGGCAACTCTTTTTGTATGAGTTCAAAGCCCAAATCAACATTTTCGGCCTCACCTTTGAGTTCTATCTCTTTGTGTTCTTTGATCAGCTCCTTAAGCTCGTTACGGGCCAGGCGCGAATCTTCGACAATAACGGCGCTGATCTTCATGTCAAGGGAATTTTGATATCGGCCAATACTTCTCCATTTTCTTCGGTCAGCGTAAAAATGGCGGTTTCACCATAAAGCAATTTCAATCGTTGTTTGATGTTTTCGAGTCCTACCTGGGTAGAATCTTTTGCCATTTTCAATTTGCCGGTATTCGAAACCCTGATATGCAATTGATTGTTTGACCTTTTGATGGCAAGTATGATTTTTCCGCCTTCCTTTAAGTTTGAAATACCGTGTTTTGTTGCATTCTCAACCAAGAGTTGAATAATCATCGGCGGAATCTGTATGGGCAATGTCTCTTTATCGACTTCCTTAACGAACACCAATCGATCTTCAAACTGAATTTTGGAAAGGGCTATATAGTTATCGACCATTTCAAGTTCTTCTTCAACAGCAATGGCGTTCACATCGTTTTTGGTAAGTGAGTAGCGCAGCATCTCTGAAAGTTTGGTCAACATATCACGCGATCTTTGAACATCCTCCAGCATCAATCCACGAATATTGTTGAGGCTATTGAACATAAAATGCGGGTTTATCTGCCCTTTCAAGGTATTCAACTGTGCTTGTTTCAAATTAGAACTGAGCTCTAACCGTTCAATTCTGTTCATATTCATTTTGAGCAGCAATTTGATGACCAGATAGCAAGCCATCCAAACACCTATCAAAAAAAACGAATTGACAACCAAAAGCCAGAAGTTGTCGTATGTTTCAAGAATATTTTTTTCAATTTCAGATAGTTCTGGACCAAACTTTTTGTACATATAGCCAGAGAGAAAATTAAGAGTGGCAAAAAAAGAAGAGGTCAGTATAAAGGCAACAACGATTTTTGTCAGCTCCTTAAATGTAAGATCGTCAAATAAGACACTCTTTTTCAAATACCATCGCAACAATGAAGTTGAAAGAATACCGATGAAAATACCAGTAACCACTGAATAGGTTACAAACTCAGGACTAAATTTTTTAAAAAAAAGAAAAGAAACGGAATTGATAAACCCCCAACCCAAAAGCTGTAACATCCAAAAAAGGAGATTTCTTCTTTTTTCTGTAAGGTTCATCTATAAAATCTACTTAACAAAGGTGATATATGCCAAATATAACTGATTCGCAGTTGAGCATATTACTATAGTGCATGAAGAAGTTTTTGGGTCAAATATCAGTAGTAATCTAAGCCTTTACCATTTTCACCATCTTTATCAAGCTTTTTCCAGCTCTAGATGTAGACACGTACAGCAATTCTTTAGAACTCGTTTTTGCTTTCATTGGTCACACCAGATTACAAAAAAATGGTGACCAAAACATTCACGATCAATTTTACCAATGCGATCATTTGTCTGATTTTTATGAATTAAAATATTTATGCGACAAATGTATGGGGGGAAGAATGCTCCCGAAAGAAGATTATGACCAACGGTCATTTCAACTTACCGAACGGTAAATAAGCGGCGACAAGTCGGTTTTCTTATTTCTGCTCAGGAGGAAACTTTGAGAATACCTTGGCGGCCAAGGCCTTTATTTTTTCATAACGTTCAAAGGGGGAAGCATTGTCTCTGTAACCACTTTCTGAAATAGCTTGCCAAAAGAGCGCATTTTTTTGTGAATCAACAAAGTCGAATTGAATCTGGCGTTCAATACCTGAACCACCAATAGGTACACCTACAGATACGCCTCCACCAACATTGCGCCCAGTACCGCCCACGCCCACTCCTATGGCATTGTTCGAGGCTCTTTGATATTCTGAACTGATGATATTGACCAAAAAATCAGGTTCTTCTGAAAGAAGAAATCCTTTAGCCTGCAAAATAGAATCCATCACCTTGAGCAAACGACGTTCATCAAGCTCGCTCAACCCGGTCTCCATATCTCCAAAATAGTTGTAGGTGGCGTAATTTGAGAAATCGGTCGATTTATCGTAGTCATAGCTCACCCTACCGCCCGCACATGAGACCAATAGCATAAGAATGAACAAGAAAACAACCCTTTTCATGAGATGCTCTTTTCTTAAAAATACTAATTATCTGGATTGAAATGGTGAGGTTTCGCCGTTATTCGTTCAATAACACCCAAAGTTTGTCTTTCAGTTCTTGAATACCCATTTGGGCCACCGATGACATGAAAAGATATGTTACATCAACAAATTCTTTATCAAGCTCTTGCCGCATTTCGGCAATTAGTTCATCATCGAGCATATCGCTTTTTGAGATGGCGACCAGCCGCTGCTTATCCAACAATTCAGGATTGTACCTTCTGAGCTCATCCAACAAAATCTCATATTCTTTTGAAATATCGCTACTATCTGCGGGTATCAAAAACAGTAAGGTGGCATTTCGCTCGATATGGCGCAAGAAATAATGGCCCAATCCCTTTCCTTCAGCAGCTCCTTCAATGATGCCCGGTATGTCGGCCATCACAAAACTTTTGAAATCTCGATATTCGACTATGCCCAAATTCGGTTTCAAGGTCGTAAACTCATAATCGGCAATTTTGGGCTTTGCTGAGGTCATCACCGATAACAGGGTAGATTTACCGGCATTGGGGAAGCCCACCAATCCGACATCGGCCAAGACTTTCAGTTCAAGTGTGATTTGCTTCTCTTCACCTGATAGCCCTGGTTGTGCATATCGTGGGGTTTGGTTGGTCGAAGATTTGAAATGCCAGTTGCCACGACCGCCCAATCCGCCTTGCAACACGGTTTTTTCCTCACCATCCTCGGTAATTTCGAACAGTATATTGTTTGTTGCGGTGTCACGAACTACCGTGCCCAATGGCACTTCGAGATAGACATCTTCACCTTTGGAACCTGTACTGCGCTGCTTACCACCGTGTTCACCATGGCCTGCCTTGAAATGTTTCTGAAATTTATAATGGATGAGTGTCCAAAGATTTTTGTTGCCCCGAACAATGACATGCCCCCCTCTGCCTCCATCGCCGCCATCAGGGCCCCCTTTGTCAACGTATTTTTCACGACGTAGGTGTGCAGATCCTTGTCCCCCTTTTCCCGAGGCGACATGCACCTTGACATAATCAACAAAATTGCCTTCTGTCATTTTAAGGGGTTTTTACAATTTGGGATTTAGAGGCCCAAGATTTGTACAAAGGGCCGATTATAATGAAATAGCCATCATTTCTTCATGGCCACTCCACAAACAGGTGAACAACTGAACCTTTGAACTTCGCTAACCTTGAACCTTTAGCACTTCATCAATCACTGTAAGCAATCGTTCTGTAATCTCTGAAATTCCACCTATACCGTTTACAGTATGAAACTTGCCCTGCCTGTTGTAGTATTCTTTTAAAGCGGCCGTTTTTTGGTTGTATTCATCAAACCGATTGCGGATTTTAGCTTCGTCTTGATCGTCTGAACGGCCACTTTCCTTACCGCGTTCCAACAAACGAGCGACCAAAATATCGTCATCAGCTTCCAACGCGATAGTAGCATCTACCTGCATTTCTTTTGATTCCAAGAAATTGTCCAACGCTTTTGCCTGTGCCACAGTTCTTGGAAATCCGTCAAAGATGAATCCTTCTGCGTCACCACTTTTCTCCACTTCTGCCTTCAGCATATCAATGGTCACCTCATCAGGCACCAACTCGCCCTTATCGATATACGATTGGGCCAATTTGCCCAGCTCGGTACCGTTCTTCATATTGTAGCGAAACACGTCACCGGTAGAAATATGCTTCAGATTATATTTTTCCTTTAAAAAACCTGCTTGGGTTCCCTTACCTGCTCCGGGTTTTCCAAAAAGTACTAGATTGATCATATTATTTTGGTTTAGTTGATATACTTCCCTTAGGTTTCTTCCCAACTCTTTGTAATCGAGTCCATAGCCCACAATAAAACTGTTGGGTATCTCAATGCCCACATAATCGATATTGTACTCGCCATTGTAGATTTCAGATTTATAGAACAGCGAAGCAATCTTGAATTCTTTTACGTTAGATTTTGAAAAAAGATGCACCAACTGTTGCAAGGTGCGCCCAGTGTCGATAATGTCTTCGAGAATGATGACACTGCGCCCTTCAATATCTTCAGAGATATCCAATAACGTTTCTACAATACCCGTAGAGGTCAGGCCCTGATATGAACTAAGTTTCACAAAAGTAACTTCACAATGATGCTTGTATTCCTTCAAAAAATCAGATACGAACATAAATGCTCCATTAAGCACGCCCACAAAAATCGGCACTTCGTGTTTGTAGTCACGTGCCACCTCTTGGGCTATTTTTTTGACCGCTTCTTGAATGGCCGCCTCATCTAAATAGGGTCTGAACTGTTTGTCGTGCAACTTTATCACGCGTTCTCGATTCAATTTGGTTGGCAAAGATAACATTTTTAACCGCTTCTTTTTTAAGGGGTTTTCAGCGCATTTTGTGATTTCGGTGTATTTTTGCAACCACTCACAATAACTCGATTGATGGATTATTTTTCTTCGGATTTCAAACTGGGCATTTTAGGCGGAGGACAACTCGGGAAAATGCTGCTCTACGAAACCCGAAAATGGGACATTTTCACCAAAGTCATGGATGCCTCGAAGGAAGCGCCCTGCAAAATCGCCTGCAATGAATTTATTTTAGGGGATTTATTGGATTTTGATGCGGTTCATGATTTCGGAAAAACAGTGGATGTGCTGACCATCGAAATCGAAAATGTCAATGTAGATGCGCTTGAAAAGTTAGAAGATGGGGGCATAAAGGTCTATCCTCCGACCAAAGCCTTGAGAACCATACAAAACAAGGCAAAGCAGAAGCTTTTCTATATAGATAACGATATTCCCACGGCAGCGTTTTCGCGCTTTGCCTATGCCAGTGAAATAAAAGACAGTATTGAAAACGGCGTATTGGAATTTCCTTTTGTTTGGAAAAGTGCCCAGTTTGGGTATGATGGCCAAGGGGTGAAGATCATACGAAAAGTAGAAGATTTAGAGGGATTGCCGCCCGGGGAGTGCATCACCGAAGAAATGATTCCATTCAAAAATGAACTGGCCGTCATCGTTGCACGCAATATTGATGGTAAGCGTATTACCTACCCTGTGGTAGAAATGGAATTTCACCCAGAGGCCAATCAAGTAGAGTATGTCATTTGTCCTGCAAGGATTGATGGGGAAGTAGCCAAAAAAGCCCGTGAAATCGCACTGAAGGTATCTGAAAAAATCGAACATGTGGGCTTATTGGCCGTAGAGATGTTCCAGACCCATGAAGATGGGATTTTGGTCAATGAGGTGGCCCCACGCCCCCATAACAGTGGCCATTACAGTATTGAGGCCAGTTACACCAACCAATTTGAGCAGCATATCCGTTGTATTCTTGGACTCCCATTGGGAAGAACCGATAGCAAAGTGGCCGGGGTCATGGTCAATCTGGTAGGGTCCGAAGGGCATACCGGTGAAGTCGTCTATGAAAATATCGACAACATCATGGCCAAAAGAGGGGTCACCCCCCATATTTATGGCAAAAAACAGACGAGGCCTTTCCGTAAGATGGGCCATGTGACCATCGTGAACGAGAATGTTGACCGGGCAAGGGAAATCGCCCAACAAGTAAAAGAAAAAATCAAAGTTGTAAGCAAATGAGCAAAGTCGCCGTCATCATGGGCAGTACCAGTGACCTTCCGGTCATGCAAGATGCCATCGATATTTTAAAAGGATTTGACATTGAGGTAGACGTAGACATTGTCTCTGCCCATCGAACCCCTGAAAAACTGTTTGAATTTGGTAAAAATGCCCATAAAAATGGGTACGCCGTAATAATTGCCGGTGCAGGTGGCGCAGCCCATTTACCTGGTATGGTCGCTTCATTATCGCCGCTTCCCGTAATTGGCGTTCCAGTCAAAAGCTCCAATTCCATTGATGGTTGGGACTCCGTCCTTTCCATTTTACAGATGCCTGGGGGGGTTCCCGTGGCTACCGTGGCACTAAATGGAGCCAAAAATGCGGGAATCCTTGCAGCGCAGATTATTGGAAGTTCAGATAAATGTGTCATGGATAAAATTGAGATCTATAAAGCCGGACTCAAAGAAAAGGTTATAAAAGGGGCAAAAACAGTTAGGGGTAAGCAGTAGACTGTAGACTGTAGAGAAAAAATCGCGACAATTTGTGAAATTCGTGTCCAATCGAGGCTTTATGACTTGTGCAAACTAAAATCACACCTCGAACCTTGAACCCTGAACCTTGAACCCTGAACCTTGAACCCTGAACCCTGAACCCTGAACCCTGAACCTTGAACCTTGAACATTAATATAAAAATCACTTCGTTAAAATGTCCCAAAGTGTAAAAAAAACCAACAACCCCCTGCTCCAACCCTTTGATCAAGCCCCATTCTCAAAAATCAAGAACGAGCATTTTAAACCTGCTTTTTTGGAAGCGATGGAATCAGCTCGAAATGAGATCGATGCCATCGTTAAAAATCCAGAACCACCAAGCTTTGAAAATACCATTGCGGCTTTAGACTACTCTGGTTATCGGTTAGAAAGAGTTTCAAGCGTTTTCTTTAACCTGAATTCGGCAGAAACCAATGAGGAAATTCAGAAAATTGCACAAGAAGTTTCTCCCCTACTATCTGAATTCAGTAACGATATAACACTCAATGAAGCGCTTTTTGCCAAGGTCAAGTCGGTTCATGAATCAAAAGAAAGCTTGCACCTTAACCCTGAGCGAAGAACGCTACTTGAAAAACGTTACAAAAGCTTCAGTCGAAACGGGGCCAATCTTCCACAAGAAAAGAAAAAAAGGCTTCGGGAAATCGATGCGGAGCTGGCTAAGTTGAAGCTAAAATTTGGGGAGAATGTGTTGGCAGAGACCAATAAATATGAAATGCACCTCACCAATGAAATTGATTTGGACGGGCTTCCCGAAGGTGCAAAGGAAATGGCGGCCCAATTGGCCAAATCAAAAGGGAAAGAAGACTGGTTGATCACGTTGGATTATCCGAGCTATATCCCCTTTATGAAATATGCCAAAAATCGCGAGCTCAGAAAAGAATTGGCCTTGGCCTTCGGAAGCAAAGGTTTTCATGGTGATGAATTGGACAATCAAGAAAACGTTCTGAAAATTGTCAATCTGAGGCACGAAAGGGCCAAGCTATTGGGATATGACACACATGCCCATTTTGTACTCGAAGAACGTATGGCCGAAAATCCTGAAAAGGTATTGGATTTTCTAAACGAGTTACTCGAAAAAGCAAAACCCGCCACTAAAAGGGAATTTGCCCAATTACAAGATTTTGCCCGCGATTTGGATGGTATCGAAGATTTACAAAAGTGGGACGGCGCCTATTATTCCGAAAAGTTAAAGCAAAAGTTATTCGATTTAGACGATGAGAAACTCAAGCCCTATTTTAAGCTTGAAAATGTAATTGATGGGGTGTTCAAAGTGGCCGAGAAGCTCTTTGGATTGACCTTCAAAGAAGTTTTTGACGTTGAAACCTATCATAAAGAGGTAAAAACCTTTGAGGTCTATGACCAAGACCGAAATTTTATCTCATTGTTCTATGCTGATTTTCACCCAAGATCAGGTAAACGCGGTGGGGCTTGGATGACCTCATTTAAATCGCAGTTCAGAAAAAATGGTGAAAACGTGAGACCTCACGTCTCCAATGTCTGCAATTTTACGCCATCTACTGAAAGTAAGCCTTCTTTATTGACTTTCAATGAAGTGACCACACTCTTCCATGAATTTGGCCATGCGCTGCACGGTATGTTGGCCGATACCACCTACCCGAGCCTTTCGGGCACTTCGGTCTACTGGGATTTTGTGGAACTTCCGAGTCAAATCATGGAAAATTGGTGCTATGAAAAAGAGGCCTTGGAATTGTTTGCCCATCACTATGAAACCGGGGAATTGATTCCCATGACATTGGTTGAAAAAATAAAGGAATCCGCCACGTTTCAAGAAGGCATGCAAACCCTTCGCCAATTGAGCTTTGGATTGTTGGATATGGCTTGGCATGGCCAAGACCCCACTTCCATCAAAGATGTAAAAGCTTTTGAAACCGAAGCTTTTAAAGGCACACAACTTTATCCTGACACTCCTGAAACCTGTATGAGTACAGCCTTTGCCCATATTTTTCAGGGCGGCTATTCTTCAGGCTATTATAGCTACAAATGGGCCGAGGTATTGGATGCCGATGCATTTGCCTATTTTAAGGAAAACGGCATTTTCAATCCACAGATTGCCAAAAAGTTCAAAGAGCATATACTTTCAAAAGGAGGTACGGAAAACCCCATGGAACTCTATAAACGCTTTCGGGGGCAAGAACCAAAAATCGAAGCATTGTTGGAAAGGGCGGGATTGCTAACCCAGTAAAATGAATTCATGCGACAATTTTTAATTCTATCGACTTTATTATTTGGCAGCCTAGTTAGTGCGCAAGAAGCCTTTATTTTCAAAACCAGGTTTGAACCGAACTCAAAATATATCACAAAGACTATTTCTAAAGCCAACAGCACCGTGAATTTTAATGCCGATGCAGCAATTTTGGAAGGCATGAAATCCAACGGAATGGAATTGCCCATAGTAATGCAGCAAGAAAGTGATATGACAATAATTAACCAGACCCATGAAAAAGATGGCGAGGGTAATGTTCCTTTTACCATTTTCTATGACAAAATGGAAGCCTCCACTACAATGAATGGAAATACCATGCCCCAAGAAAAAAATCCTTTTTTGGGAGTCAAAATTTATGGGGAATACTCCTTTGAAGGAAAAATGAAACTCGATTCCATCGCTGGAGAAGGCCTAGACGAGCAAATAAAGAATACACTCAAAGCCACATTGGTACAAGCCCAAAATCTGGTTGAATTTCCAAAAGATCCGATTCAAGAAGGGGATTCATTTATCAACAACACTCCCATGACCATACCCATGGGCAATATGAAGCCTATGGAAATTATTATTATTTCTACGTATCATCTTAAAAAAATTGAAGGGCAAATTGCATTTTTTGACATTGCCCAATCCATCTCCATGGCCACAGGACAAGAAAACATGAATCTTAAGGCAGAAGGTGAAGGCACCGGAAAAATGCAATACGACATTGCAAATTATCTGATGATCAGAAATGAGACCATACTGCCCATGAAGATGGAAATGGAGATGCCCAACAATATGAAAATGTTAATGGAGATGCAAACCAACACCATTGCTACAACAACCATTAGTAATTAAAAAGCAGATCAGGTTGGCCTATCGATTTCTTCAGTGATAAAGTTCAAAGGGGCACAGGATTTTTGGCATGATTCACTCTAGAAAAATGTAATCCGTATAATTTTGGATAGACTCCAAAGATTTTACATATTTAGGTAAGCTGTCTAAAAGCATAACCTGCCCCGGGCGCCAAAGTTTAAGGGCCGCTTCGGGAATATTGTCTTCTCCAGAATGTTCGTACGGAAAGTAAAAATCACGCGTGGCCTTATTATCAAATAGCAACAGATGCACATAATTGCCCTTGTTATCGCCCCGTTCTCCCTTAATGATATATGATTCTACACCTGGGACATACTTTTTGAACGTCGGGGTCAACTGCTCTCTGCCGAATCGTTCCAATTCGGTGGGTTCGGTATTTTCTAAAAGGGTCAAGGGACGAAAGGCCATGATTTTGCCAGATGGTTCCTCCTTCTCTTGACCAAGGCCTACCAATGAAAAAAGCACCAAACAAATTGTGCACAAAATTTTTGATGAAATATCCATAATATTATTAGTCTTCAATGTAGCCGCTAGGCACTCCTTTTACTTTCAAATCTGTCAAGATCTTATAATTGTCCTTTAACATGGCCCATTTATCACCAAACTTGCCGTCTACCACATTAAAATACCAAGCCTCTTGCCAACTTACGGGTTGGTCTTTGGCTTCAATGCCCCTGACCACCTCAAAACCCTTATCGTAATCATAGGTCTTTGCATAGTTTGCATTGATTTCAAGCCAGACAATGGCCTCGTTGCCATCAATGGCCATATGTTTTATTTCAGACGTATAATTGGGAAACGACGCCCTAAACTCGGCATGTTGCGCCAAAAAATTATCCATTTCTTCACCATGCACCAAAAAGGGCATGATATCTTCCCTCCAATTCGTTCCGGTAATCGCATTAAGATAATCTTCAATGAATTTTTTGGTACCCGCTTCTTGGGCTTGCTTTGTTTCAAATTGCGCAAGGGCCGACTTTGCCCTTTCTAGTTCTTCTGACGTTTTTGTGTCGGTGCATGACCAAAAAACAATGGTCAGGCAAAGTATCGTTATATAGGTTTTCATCGATTGCCTTTTAATGTGTTTCTTCTTTTGGCATTATACCCAATTGTTCCATTAAAATCATTTGGTCGGCCAATAGCCAATGATCAGAAATTTTTCCGTTTTCAATAGTGTAGCGTATTATAAAGGGCAAATCCATTCTTTTGCCCGTTGGGGGTATGCCGTTCAACACCCCGCTATGGATACCCGTGGCCCGGCCCCTAACGACCACCTTGTTGCCCTCGGTCACCATCTCTTCGATGAAAAGTTCATACTTCGGAAAAGCCCCTTCAAAAAATTGGATGTGCTCTATAAGTTTTTCGTCATTGGTAAACTGTTCGCACAGTTCGCGGGTCTTTTTCGCACCTGAAATGGCATTGAAATATCGAATTATAAATTCCCTATTTTTCTTAAGATTTTCCATATTGTCAATTCATCAGAGTTACAACTGCTTCAAAATTAAGATGTAAGAATATCACCCACTTGACCCTAGGTTGCACTTTTTTGTGACTGGGTTGCAATTATGCCACCAAACTTGATGGGTTCATGCCAAATTGTTTTTTAAACGAACGGGTAAAATGGCTCACATTTGAAAAACCCACAGCGTAGCTTACCTCGGTCACATTAAAATCTACTTTTTTGCTCTGTAAAAGGTGTTTGGCTTCCTCTAAACGGGTGAATTTAATGTATGCACTGGGAGACATTTGTGTTAGCTGCTTCACCTTTCTGAACAACTGGGCCCTGCTCAGGGCCATCGCATCTGCCAAGCCGTCTACCGAAAAATCACAATTGTCTATATTGGCATTGATAACCGCATTTACTTTTTTCATGAACACACCATATTCAGAGCCTTTTGCCTCTGCCGCTTCTTGAATCTTAGCTGTATTGTCAAAGTAGTTTGTGAGGCGTTTATGGATCGTACTAAAATATTGTGGATATTGTTTGGGCAGCAAATTGTCCTTACCGTTGAGATATATGCCCATTTTTTCTTCAGCTATGGGAATCTCCACGACAAAGCGGGTACCCTTGGGGAGCTCTTCGATTGAAAGTCCGCTAGATACCGAAGCGATGATCTCTCCCAATTTTGAAAGGTTCACACCTGTATTTTCAATAACGAGCATACATTTATCATTACCCGCATCACCACTGCCAATACTCACCTTGATTTGATACGACTGCGGGGTAAAGGTGATGACCCTGCTCAACAGCACCGTAATCTCTGACAGTACTTTTTGAGGATTGTATGAGGCATACAAAGTGTCTACCTTGGGCTGAAACCTCAGTTCAACATCCTGGGCCTGGGCGTAGGGTACCAGCCCGGTGACCAAACCGCGAAAAAGGGGAATCAAATCAGCCTTAATCTCAAAGTCCATGATAATCGCAGTATTTTAATAGGATGGGGAACTACAATTTAACAAATTAAACAGTAGCCATCACAATACCCAAAAATTCAAGGCCGAAGTCGTTTAACTGTTAACATTTACCCAAAGTATTGATTTGCAATGATTTTGTGATATTTCAAAGGGTTATTTGTCATGAATAGAAATCATTAACAAAAACCGTAATTTTGAGACTATTAAAACGACAGATGCCAGCTCACGAACTACATCCTGAAAATTGGGTAGATCTATATGCAGATTATCTCTACAATTACGCTGTATCAAGGGTCAGTGACGGTGAAATTGCAAAAGATCTGGTGCAAGAAACATTTTTTGCCGGATTGAAGTCAGCCAAAAACTACAAAGGCGATGCTGCAGAACGTACGTGGTTGATAGCCATTCTTAAACGAAAGGTCATTGATCATTACCGCAAGATCAACTCCAAAAAGGGAAAAGCAGAAGTAAAAGTCAACTATAGCACGCAGAGTGATGCCGAAGGCGATTGGTTGGAAGAACGGGTAGCCGACCCTTTTGGTCAAGGGGGTGACGATGCCATTGAAAATGAGGAATTGGGAATGGCTATACAAGAATGCATCTCAAAATTGCCCAAAAAACAGGCATTGGTGTTCAATATGAAAACCGTTCAAGGCATGAGCACGGAAGATATTTGTAATGAATTGGGTATTAACCCGTCCAATTTATGGGTGATGATCCATAGAGCGCGTACTGCGCTCATGGGATGTATGAATGAAACATGGTTTTAGACGTATGAAAGTATTTCGTGAAAAGGCAAAGGAAATTTGCACCAAAAGTCAATATGGAGAAGCAACTTGGTGGGAATTACTGCAACTTAATGTGTTTTTATTCTTATGGAAGGAGTGTGCTGAATTCTCTGCAAAAAACACAAAGCTTACGTCTTTGTGCGAACAGGCCAACCTAGAGGTGCTTTCAAAGACCGAAAAAGAAACCATGAAGAAGAGGCTAGAGAAAAAACTTTAGAGGTTTTCCAGCATTACCACAGCAAAAAACCAGAACAGGGGAATTCCCTCAACCCAAAAAGAGGAAAAGTATCGAGACTGTTTCTCTTTGGTCAGGTAAATGACCAAAAAAAGTGCCGAGGTTACAAATGACCTTCCCATCAGTTCAACATTTTGAATATCGTCCTTTAAAAAAGTTAATCCGAAGAACAGAATGACCAAAAAATACCCCAATCTCTTTGTTGATTGCAGACCCAATCTTCGCGGTATGGTGCTCACTTCGGGATAATCAAATGTTACATCACGCACCTCGAAAGGTAGAATGAGCACCAAAATCAGCAGAAATCGCTGAACGAGCAGTATCCAAACATCCCAAGTGTATGTTACCTGCGCATCGATAATGGGCAGTATGACCGTAAAACCTGTCCATACCAAAGCCACAATAAAAATCTTCAGAACACCTAGACTTCTCAGACTATTGCCATTGGGCCATACGGGCAGTGCATATAAGACAGAAAATATCGTCAAGACAGAAATGGCCATTAAAACATCAAGCGATAATTGAAAGGCAAAATAGACCATGGCCCCAAAGCATACAAAACTGAAGGCTTGGATAATTTTGTGATATGAATTGTCAACTATCAAATATTTCTCAGCCTCGACCCCATACTTTATGAAATTATAGCAGACAATAGTGCTCAATACCATAAATCCCGCCAAAAAAAAATTGTGGGGCAGCCCTAAAATTCGTAGGGTTACCAAATATAATGACAGTACTGCCAAGGCCACATGAATACTGGCATCGATATAAAAATCAAAGAGTACCTTAAGAAGCTTCACCCTACAAAGGTAACAGAAGAACAATAGGTCATGTTTCAGGTAAAAAACTTTGAACATCCACACAGGAAATTGATGCTCTTTTCATCAAATTAATGCCTAATTTTGTGCAACTTTTTTGATAGCTCATGAATACTGAAATTTTTGCATTACGCCACATCGGCATAAGAGAAAAAGACCTTCCGAAAATGTTTGCTGCCATAGGGGTTGATTCTATGGAACAATTGATCCATGAGACCATACCTGATGACATTCGTTTGAAAAAAGACTTGAATTTGCCCAAAGCCATCAGTGAACATGAATTTCTGACACATCTTCGAGAACTTTCCAAAAAGAACAAGGTTTTCAAGAGCTACATTGGGCTGGGTTATCACGAAAGCCTGACCCCATCGGTGATCAAAAGAAACATCTTGGAAAATCCAGGCTGGTATACCGCATATACCCCATATCAGGCTGAAATTGCCCAAGGAAGACTTGAGGCCCTTTTGAACTATCAGACCATGGTCTGTGATTTGACAGGTATGGAGGTCGCCAATGCCTCACTTTTAGATGAAAGCACGGCCGCTGCAGAAGCTATGACCATGTTGTTCGATCTACGGTCGCGCCAACAAAAGAAAGATGGCGTCACCAAGTTCTTTGTTTCTGAAGAAGTATTGCCCCAAACCCTTTCACTTTTACAGACACGTTCAACCCCCTTGAATATCGAACTGGTTGTCGGCAACCATGAGAAATTTGGGTTTTCACCCGATTTCTTTGGGGCATTGTTGCAATATCCTGGCAAGTATGGGCAAGTCAACGATTATGCTGATTTTATAAAAAGGGCCCAAGAAAATGAAATCAAAACCGCTGTCGCCGCCGATATTTTAAGCCTTGTGCTACTGACCCCTCCCGGAGAATGGGGTGCAGACGTTGTGGTGGGCACTACACAACGCTTTGGAATACCATTGGGATATGGTGGGCCACATGCTGCATTTTTTGCTACTAAAGATGCTTATAAAAGAAGTATTCCCGGTAGAATAATCGGAGTCACCAAAGACACAGATGGAAACCCGGCACTTCGAATGGCACTTCAGACCCGAGAGCAACATATCAAAAGAGACAAGGCCACCTCGAATATTTGTACCGCGCAGGTGCTTTTGGCTGTCATGGCGGGCATGTATGCCGTATATCATGGGCCAAAAGGTCTCAACCATATCGCCAACAAAGTACATGAAAATACGAAAATCTTGGCTGCCCATCTTGAAGAAATGGGTTACAAACAGCAAAATACATGCTATTTTGATACACTTTTGATTACCGTTGACAATGTCAAATCCATCAAAGGTAAAGCAGAAGGGTTTGGCCTCAATTTCAACTATATCGATGATAAAAACCTTTCGATATCAATCAATGAAACGACCAGCCAAAAAGACTTGCAACAAATTGCGGCATGTTTTGGTGGCACGAACGGTTTTGACAAACCCACTGAAGAAAAGGAGACACCAGAAGTTATTGTTCATTCCCTTCAGCGAAAAAGTCCATTTTTAGCACATGGCGTGTTCAATTCGTACCATTCAGAAACAGAGCTGATGCGCTATATCAAAAAATTAGAGCGTAAAGATTTGGCCTTGAACCACTCGATGATTTCACTGGGCAGCTGTACCATGAAACTCAATGCTGCGTCTGAAATGCTTCCATTGAGCTGGACAAATTGGGGAAATATTCATCCCTTTGTACCTATCGAGCAAGCTGAGGGCTATCAGATCATGTTGTCGGCACTCGAAGATTACCTTACTGAAATAACTGGTTTTGCCGCTACATCTTTACAACCAAACTCTGGGGCACAAGGTGAATACGCAGGCCTGATGACCATCAGGGCCTATCACGAATCACATGGTGGAGGTCATCGCAATATTTGTATCATTCCTGCCTCGGCACATGGCACGAATCCCGCCTCTGCTGTCATGGCGGGCATGAAAGTAATTGTCACCAAAACCGATGAGAAAGGCAATATCGATGTGACCGATCTTGAAGAAAAGGTAAAATTACATTCCGAAAACTTAGCGGCACTAATGGTCACCTACCCCTCTACACACGGAGTTTTTGAATCTTCGATCAAGCATATCACCAAATTGATCCATGACCATGGCGGACAGGTGTATATGGATGGTGCGAATATGAATGCACAAGTAGGCGTTACCAATCCTGCGACCATTGGCGCAGATGTATGCCATCTCAACCTGCACAAAACCTTTGCAATTCCACATGGTGGGGGTGGCCCAGGCGTGGGACCCATTTGTGTGGCTGAGCAACTCAAACCTTTTCTACCCACCAATCCCATTATACAAACGGGTGGAGACAAAGGCATTACGGCCATCTCAGCGGCACCTTGGGGCAGTGCATTGGCCTGTCTGATTTCTTACGGGTATATCAAAATGCTTGGGGCCAAAGGTGTTACCGAGGCCACCAAAATTGCCATATTGAGTGCCAACTACATCAAAGAAAGGCTCAAGGGAAAATTTGATGTACTCTATGCTGGCGAAAGGGGCCGGGCGGCCCATGAAATGATTGTCGATTGCCGACCGTTCAAAGCGCATGGTATCGAGGTCACCGATATTGCCAAACGCTTGATGGACTATGGATTTCATGCCCCAACCGTATCCTTTCCGGTAGCGGGAACTTTGATGATAGAACCTACAGAAAGTGAGAGTCTCGCAGAATTGGACAGGTTCTGTGATACGATGCTATCCATCAGAAAAGAAATTGATGAGACATCGGCAAACGAACCCAACAATGTCTTGAAAAATGCGCCACATACATTGCAAATGGTCACAAGTGACGAGTGGCATTACCCATACAGCAGGCAAAAAGCGGCCTTTCCACTGTCATTTGTATCAGAAAACAAGTTCTGGCCAGCGGTCAGGCGTACCGATGAGGCCTTTGGGGATCGTAATCTAATCTGCACATGTGCGCCAATTGAGGCGTATATGGAAGAGCAAACGTCATAGCAGTACTAGGCCCAACGCCCGTTTCTGATAGTGGCGACATGTTCTTTCTGATTGCATAAATATGGTCCTTCCGTTGTTTGAACGTAGTAGCATTTGGGCCATTTACATTGATTTTCTGGGGAAAAGCCCAATATTTGTGTTCAGCACTACCAAAAAAACAAATGAAAATAGGCATTACAGGTACAGGAAGTTACATTCCCTCTGTCGTCACGGAGAACGACCATTTTTTAAAGCATAACTTTCTAAGCTCTGATGGAAGCTCTTTTGATCATGACAATACGGTCATTATAGAGAAGTTCAAATCGATTACAGGCATTACCGAGCGCCGATATGCAGAACAAGAGCACAACACTTCAGATCTTGGTTTTTTCGCTGCCGAAAAAGCCATTGAAGATGCAAAAATCGACAGCGAAGAACTCGATTATATCATTTTCGCCCATAATTTCGGTGATGTGACCCATGGAAAAATTCAAGGAGATACGCTGCCGAGTCTAGCCACTCGGGTCAAGCACCTTCTAGGCATCAAAAATCCACGCTGTGTGGCATACGATGTATTATTCGGTTGCCCAGGTTGGATCGAGGGAGTGATTCAAGCACAAGCTTTCATCAAAAGCGGTATGGCCAAGAAATGCCTGGTCATAGGTGCCGAAACGCTCTCAAGGGTGGTAGATGACCATGACCGTGACAGCATGATCTATTCTGATGGTGCCGGGGCCACCATAATCGAGGCCGATACCGGTTCAGGAGAGATTTTGGGCCATATCTCGGCCACCTATGCCAACGAAGAAGCCTACTACCTATTTTTTGACAAGACCTATCACCAGAATGGTTGTAATGATACCCGATATATCAAAATGCACGGGCGAAAGATCTATGAATTCGCCGTTACCCATGTGCCCCAGGCCATTGCCGATTGTCTCGATAAAAGTGGCGTGGCCATTGATGAAGTAAAAAAAATATTCATCCACCAGGCCAATGAAAAGATGGATGAGGCCATTGTCAAGCGTTTTTACCGAATCTATCGTAAAGAAATGCCTGAAGACATCATGCCCATGATCATTCATGAGATGGGCAACAGTTCAGTGGCGACTGTTCCTACATTGTTCGACATGGTAAAAAAGGGCGAGCTACAAAAGCACGGGTTAAAAAGGGGAGATGTTGTTATCTTTGCCAGTGTTGGTGCCGGCATGAACATCAATGCCATTGTATATCGATATTAAATGTACGAAAACAACTATCCGAGCAAACGTTACAGACACACGCTAGCATTTTTGGAAAAACATATTGACACCCAAGAGTCCATTTTAGACCTTGGGGTGAAAAACCCCTTCTCAGAGATCATGAAAACCAAGGGGTATAAGGTTGAAAATACCCAAGGCGAAGATCTTGACGTTCAATTTGACAATGTGATCAATTCAAATGCCCAAGTGGTCACTGCTTTCGAAATTTTCGAACATATGGTGGCCCCCTTTAATGTACTGCGAAAAATAAGGGCCAATAAGCTAGTGGCCAGTATTCCTTTGAGATTGTGGTTCGCTTCTGCCTATCGCAGCAAGACCGACCCTTGGGACAGACATTATCACGAATTTGAAGATTGGCAATTTGACTGGCTGCTTGAAAAAGCGGGGTGGGAAATCAAAGATTCCATGAAATGGACCAATTCCACCAAAAAAATAGGCCTACGCCCTATACTTAGGTATTTTACCAATAGATACTATATCGTCTATGCAGAAAGAAATTGACCTCCTTCCTAAAAAGGAGGCACTGAGAGAGGTGTTCTTTATTTACCTCTAATCTTGTTAGTATGGAAATTCGTTTGAATTACTAATTTTAACAAATGCGAATTTGCATCATCATTCCCGCACATAACGAAGAGCTTTACCTAAAAGATTGTCTGGATGCTTTTGTGGCCCAGACCCATTTGGTCGATGAGCTCATAATCGTCGATGACCACTCAACGGACAGCACCAATGCCATAGCTACCGACTATGCGCAAAAATATGGTTGGATAAGGGTTTTGAAGCATGAATCTTCGAAAGAACATGCGCCGGGTGCCAAGGTCGTTCAAGCTTTTGATTTTGGGCTACAACATGTCAAAAGCTACGATCTATTGGGAAAGTTTGATGCTGACATCATGCTCCCCAACCACTATTTTGAAACCATGCTCAACCATTTTCAGTCTGATTGGAAACTGGGCATGTGCTCGGGCATACTCCACATCAAAAGCGAAAACCGATGGGTGTATGAAAATATTGCGGACAAAAACCATATCAGGGGGCCCATCAAACTTTACCATCGGGCATGTTTTGAAAAAATGAACGGACTTCGTATTGGGGTGGGTTGGGATACCGTCGATGTACTCTTGGCGCAATACCATGGTTTCAGAACCTATGTCGACGAAGACATGGTCGTCAAGCATCTACGGCCCACGGGCCATGGGTACACCCAAAAAAACCATCGGGCAAAGGGTGAAGCTTTTTACAAAATGCGCTATGGCATCGTACTGGCCAAATTGGCGGCGCTAAAAATGGCATGGCAAGCACGTAGCCCAAAACTATATATAGAGGCCATTGTTGGCTATCTAAAAGCCACCGTGAAAAGACTTCCGAGATATGTCACTTACGAAGAGGGCACCTTCATTAGAAAATATCGCTGGAAAGGTATATTCAAAAAGCTATTTTAATACCTTGGAAATCGGTTTCCCAGTGCTACCGTTGGGGAATGCCATGCCCATCAATACTGAAATGGTAGGGGCAATATCGGGTATCTCTGTCCGATCGGCCGTACTACCCTTTTTGATTCCCTTTCCGAAGAAAAGCAAAGGCACATGGGTGTCATAGATCATGGGCGAACCATGTGTTGAACCTGTTCTGTGATAAGAGGCATAACCGGGTTTCTGAACATACATAACATCACCTGAGCGTTTTTGGTTCCAACCGTTCTGCAAAATGTAGGGTATGCCGTCAGAATAGCTATTCTGCCACATCTGATGCCCAGTAAATACTTTATAGACATCATCATATTTCAAGAACTCCATTGCGATCTCTTCTTGAACATCATCCAAATCCATATCTAGGTTGGCAATGACCCTATGGTCTAGAAACACTTGATAGTTGCTTATGTTCTTGATGATATCGGTAGTTCCGTATCGATACTTGATAAAGTCTATGAAATCACTCTTTATTTGATCGGAATTTAAATAGCCCGCAGGTATTTTATTGTCCTTCAAATAGGCGGGCACATGAATGGCTCCATGGTCAGCGGTCAAAAAAGCGGTGTATTGGTTCAAGCCCACTTTTTTATCCAACGCTGCAAAGAGTCTTTCCAAATCTTTATCCAATTGCAGATAGGTGTCTTCAACCTCTTTTGAATTGACCCCATATTTATGGCCCACATAATCTGTACTCGAATAGCTGATCGCCAAAAAATCAGTGTCTCTATCGGTTCCCAGTTTTTCCCCATCAAGGGCCGCCAGGGCAAAATCAGTGGTCAGACTGTTTCCATAAGGGGTATATTTGAGAATTTCAAAGTCTTTTTCCTTACTTAAAAGATTGGGAGTGCTATGCGGAAAAGTAGGCGTGGTCTCGTCTTCAAACAATCCTTCAAAAGCATTGTTGTCACTGCCGCTTTCAACATATGAATTGATGTCCTTTAGAGGAATCCATGCTTTTTTATAATCTGTGATGGTACTTGATGCATTGAATGCATTCACCCAGTCGGGCAACTGCTCCATATAATATGAACTGGTAATCCATTGTCCTGTATCACTTCCTTCAAACCAATACGCGGCGTTGGCCGTATGGCCTCCCGGTAGTACAGCTCCCCTATCCTTTAAGGCGACTGCGATAACCTTACTGCGCATTTGGGTGTGTAGCCGTAGCTGATCGGTCATCGTGGTCGTTACCATGCGATGGGGCGACATTTGTCCGACCTCGGAAACAGTGCCGACAGATTTAAAACTGGTATCTGAAGCACAGTACACGGTTTCGTTCTCTTCTTTGTCATACCAATTATTGCCAATGATACCGTGCATCGACGGTGTAGTACCTGTGTAGATCGAGGCGTGGCCCGGCCCTGTACTTGTGGGCGCATAGTTGAAATGATGGTTCTTACAGTTAAAACCCTCATTTACCATTCGTTTGAACCCGCCATCACCATACTGATCCCAAAATCGGGTGAGATAGTCAAATCGCATTTGGTCGACCACAATACCTATGATCAATTTTGGAGGGCTATTGTCTTCAATGGGTTGGTTTCTTTTCTTGCCATTTCGTTGCGCATTGGCCACCATACAGACAAGTAGTGCAAAGAGGGTCAAAAGGGAAAGGGGGTTTTTCATTTATACCAAAATTACCACGCCAGCAAATCTATTCAAATATCCCTTTAAAACTATAAATCGGAGGTTAAATGAATGCAATATTCTTATTTTTACCCTATAAGTCTATTTTTAGTACATGAACTACCTTGCGGCGATTGGCAAGTACTTTATCATGATTTGGGAGGTTTTTAAAAAACCTACCAAATGGCACATTATGAAGTCTTTGATTTTGAAAGAGATAGATGAGCTTATCTACAACTCAATGGGCATCATCATCTTTATTTCTTTCTTTATAGGCGGCGTAGTGACCATTCAGACCGCATTGAATTTGAGCAATCCGCTAATACCAAAAAGTCTTATCGGTTTTGCCACAAGACAGTCGGTGATTCTCGAATTTGCCCCTACGTTTACCTCCATCATCATGGCCGGAAAAGTTGGTTCTTACATCACTTCGAGTATCGGTACCATGCGGGTCACCGAGCAAATCGATGCCTTGGAGGTCATGGGAGTAAACTCATTGAACTATTTGGTTTTTCCGAAAATCATTGCCATGCTCATGTACCCATTTGCCGTGGCCATTGCCATGTATGTGGGCATTGCAGGGGGGTGGGTCGCCGCCGTGTTCGGTGAATATGCCCCCAGCGGTACTTTCGTAGAGGGAGTACAATTGGATTTCACTCCTTTTCACGTGACCTATGCCTTTATCAAGACCTTGGTCTTTGCCTTTGTCATTGCCACAGTGCCTTCGTTTCATGGCTATTATATGAAGGGCGGTGCACTCGAAGTGGGCAAAGCGGCCACTACTTCCTTCGTGTGGACGAGCGTTGTCATCATCATTCTCAACTATATTCTGACCCAAATGCTGCTCGGCTGATGATAGAAATTCAAGACATACACAAATCATTCAGCGGCACCCATGTTTTAAAGGGAATAACCTCCACCTTTGAGCAAGGAAAGACCAATCTGGTCATAGGCCAAAGTGGTTCTGGCAAAACGGTGCTCATGAAATGCATGTTGGGCCTTATAGAGCCCGATGAAGGAAACATCTGTTACAGCGGGCAGCGCTATTCAGAACTGTCGTTGGATGAACGCCGAAACTTGCGCCAAGAGATGGGAATGGTTTTTCAAGGCAGTGCGCTTTTTGATTCGATGACCGTCGAGGGCAATGTGAAATTTCCGTTAGAAATGTTCACGAAGCAATCAAAAGGTGAAATGCGAGACCGTATCGATTTTGTATTGAAAAGGGTAAACCTCATCGATGCACATGAAAAATATCCCTCAGAATTATCAGGCGGCATGCAGAAAAGGGTGGCCATTGCAAGGGCGATTGTCATGAACCCGAAATACCTTTTCTGCGACGAGCCGAATTCGGGCCTAGATCCCAAAACGGCCATTTTGATCGACAACCTGATCCAAGAAATCACCGATGAGTACAGCATCACCACGATTATCAACACCCATGATATGAACTCGGTCATGGAAATTGGCGAAAAAATTATCTTTTTGAAAAATGGTTTCAAAGAATGGGAAGGCACCAACAAAGAAATCTTCAAGACCGACAATGAGGCCGTCACCAATTTTGTGTATTCTTCTGAGCTCTTCAAAAAGGTACGGCAGATGTATATTGAGGAGCGAAATTAATCTTTCACCTGCTTCACCTGTATCTTATTGTTCTGAAGTCGAAGTTTGAGCCAATCGCTTAATCTCTTTTGATCATTGTCGATTTGGCCCTGGCCAATGTTCTGTTTCCATTTTACCTCAAAGAGCGGAATGGTATCGAGTTTATTGAAATCGGTCTGAATGCGATATGAAAAACCCATTGCGTCAATATTTTCATAATTCGCCCGTGCCTCTGCGCTAATGTCTTGAAAGGGAATTTGCATGGCCGCAGCTTCACTCAACGAGGCAAGCTCTTCTTCCAATACCCGAATGCGTTCATCTTTGGTCAAGAGCTCTGCTTTTTTTGATTCATAGAGCTCGCTCACATAATTGAACTTTTCTTCTGAATCATCTTTGCCCCCTTGAAGCACCCGTAGTTCAGCATCCCTTAAACGACTATACCCGTTCTTCTTGTTCCTCCACGTATTGATGATGTTTTCAGGCACTTCCTCGGTGCCCAAAATAGCGACTTCAAGATATGAGCCCTCATTTTTATCAAAGTGTATATCGGTCAGATCATTCTCATAACGACCGTTTCCCTTGAACTCATAAATCTCCACTGTATCGGACAAGAATTGCTGGGCCTGTTTTCTGAAAAGCGATTCGAGAAAAACATTATAAAAAGTAAATCCGGCCGGAACCATGACCGCCAACCCAACCAAAGAAGCTACCCGGGCGATAAATCGCCTTTTTCGCGAATTGGCATAACGCACCATGGGAAACCTAAGGTACTTGATGACCAAAAAAGTCGCCAGACCGATAAAAATGGTATTGATGATAAAAAGGTACATAGCCCCAGCGGCATAAAGCGGTTTGCCGATGGCCAGACCAAAGCCCACCGTACACAATGGCGGCATCAGCGCCGTGGCTATGGCCACACCAAAGATAACACTGGCAATGGTACCTTTTTTTGCCCTTGCAATAACCAGGGCCAACCCACCAAAGAAGGCGATCAACACATCTCGAATATCAGGTTTTGTTCGTGCCAATAATTCTGAAGATTCATCACGTAAGGGAAAAAAGTAGAAGAACAGAAATGCGGTCACCACACTCAACACCACCATCACGGCAAAGTTCTTCAATGAACGGCGTAAAGTATCGATATCATTGATGGCCAAAGACATGCCCATACCCAAAATCGGACCCATTAGTGGTGAAATGAGCATCGCTCCGATGACCACGGCCGTAGAGTTTGCGTTGAGCCCCACCGAGGCGATGAAAATGGAACAGATCAAAATCCATGAAGTGTGTCCCTTGAAGGGAATATCGGCAATAATCGATTCTTTAGCAGCGACCGGATCTGTGTTGCTCTTAATTTCTAGAACTTCCATCAGAAACTTTTTGGTGCTTCCCAAAAAGCCCTTGAAGTCTTTTTTCATTTCCTCACCGCTATTCTCGTTTGGGGTAGGAGTGACATTTTGTTGGCCGAATTTACCTTCCATGTTTATACAAACTTATCGCCAAAGTTCTTTTGAACAGAGGCACGTACTTCTTTGATATGTTGTTGTTTTGATTTGGGGTAGATCAACAAGACATCATCTTTATCAACGATGATGAAATCTTCCAATCCATCGACCACGACCACTTTTCCTGTTTTTGACCGTATCATATTGCCCTTGGCATCTTTCAACAAGACCCCCGCGTTCACCACGGCGTTCTTGGCGGCGTCTTTTTCGAGCTTTTCATAAAGCGCACCCCAAGTACCAAGGTCATTCCAATCGAAAGTGGCGGGCAAGGTATAGATGGCTTTAGACTTTTCCAAGATAGCATAATCGATTGAAATGTTTTCGGCCTTGGGATAATTTTCTTCAATGAAGTCTTTTTCCTCAGAAGTATTGTAGCAAGAAATACCGCTTTCAAACAGTTCGTATTGGGATCGTTGATGGCTTTTGAATGCCTCGACAATCGTTTCGATACTCCACATAAAGATACCTGCGTTCCAAAGAAAATTACCTTGCCGGAGGAATTCTTTTGCGGTTTCCAAATCAGGTTTTTCCCTGAACTGAACAACTTTTTTTAAAGATTCAGTGCTATCTTTCTCAAACTCTATGTACCCAAAGCCGGTGTTCGGTTCGGTTGGTTGAATGCCCAATGTACACAGTACTGCCTCTTGGGTGCACTTCTCAAAACATTTCTTGACATTGTCTTCAAAAGCTGCTTCATCTTCTATCCAATGATCGCTTGGGGCCACTATCATCACTGCATCGGCATTCATCTTTTGAATCTTCAGGGCCGCATACAGAATACAAGGAGCCGTATTGCGCATGGCGGGTTCGAGCACCACCTGCTCTTGGGTGACCATCGGTAATTGTTCGAGTACCAAATCGTTATAACGCGCATTGGTCAATATCAAGACATTCTGTTTCGGAATAAATCGGGTAAGGCGTTCAAACGTACTCTGTAGCAGTGTTTTGCCCACTCCCAGCATATCGTGAAATTGCTTCGGATAGGCCTCTGTACTCACGGGCCAAAAGCGAGATCCCACCCCTCCGGCCATTAAAACGGCATAATAGTTTTTGTTCATCTTGTTTACTCGATAATCGAGATTTAAATGGTTCGATAGCCATCGGGATTGCCCCGAGATAATTTATTCCCTGACAAAATCAACCTCAGCGTTCGGTTGAAACAAATATAGTTTACCCGTGGCCAATTCAATACATTCGTAGCGTTTTACGCGCTTCTTTCCCTTTTTGAACAATTTGCCATTATAGAGGCGAAAAGTACTGCCCATGGGCAGCTCGAACACATAGCTCTTGGTACGGTCAACGGGGTCAAATTTCTGTAGGGCCACAGACAATCTGGTGTCGGTGCTACTGCTCGCTTTCGGGTTTTTGAAATGTTGGGCGATCAAGGGCAACAACTGCGAGGGAAAAATTTCGGGCCTGATAAACGGGAGCATCAGTTGTTGAAAAGTACGCTTCCACTCTGCCCCATGGGGTTTGATACCCCGACCAAAACGCTCAAAAGCTACCAAATGGGCAATTTCATGTACCAACGTAATCAAAAAACGATATTTGTTCAACGAAGCATTGACCGTGATTTGATGCCCACCCTGAGGCATTTTGCGGTAATCACCATGCCGTGTCACCCGATGGTTCACGATCTTAAGATGCACCCCATGCGTTTTGATCAGCTCAAAACAGGATTCAACTGCTCTTTCGGGCAGGTATTTTTGCAAGGTTTCGCTCACAGGGTAAAAATAAGGGTTTGATTTTTTGAAAAGAAAACAAAGATGTCCCAATTGTATCTATTATGTGTAAATTGGGAGTGAACATCGTATTTATTCATCCATTTCCTTCAAAACCATTGATGAAACATCTTATTGTCTGTCAAATAATATTGCTCATTTTTCTTTCAAATACAACGCTTGCACAGTCGGGCAGAGATGCAAATGTGCATGTTTTCATGCCTCAAACAACATCAGCGTTTTCAGTGAAATATTCGTGCACTTTGTCCGCTTCAGAAAAGGAAGTCTATTTTGCTGCGAGCCATCAAAAATGGGGTGGTGGAAATCTCAAGAGCTCAATATATCATACAGTAAAGAAAAAAGGCAAATGGTCAATGCCAAAAGTTGTTTCGTTTTCTGGTAAATACGATGATAGTGACCCGCATTTGAGCAAAGATGGCAACAGCATATATTTTATTTCAGATAGACCTTCAAAAGGTGTTACCGCATCAGCGGATATTTGGATGGCCGTAAAAAACAAGAATGGTCAATGGGGCGATCCCATTTGGTTGCCTTACCCGATAAATTCTACCGAGAGAGAATACAGCCCGCGAACCGATAAGAATGGAAACCTGTATTTTGCGTCTGACAGACCTGGTGGATATGGTCAGGGTGATCTATATATCTCATATTTAGAAGATAAAAGACTGGGCACCCCTATCAATATGGGAAATACCATCAATTCAGCAACCGGGGAATGGAATCTCGAAATAAACGACAGTGCAGATATATTGCTCTTTGAAGCATCACAAAGAGCCCAAAATGTTTCTTCATACGGCGATCTTTATATCAGTTTCAAACACCGAAACGGTTGGACAGCACCGCAAAACATCAAAGAGTTGAACACGTCGGGCAGTGACCTCTATCCCTTTTTGACCCGCGATGAAAATTCTTTGTACTTCACAAGCAGCGACAGCCTCAAGAGCCCTACTACAGCAATTTATCATGTTAAATTCAAGTCAATCTTGAAAAACTATAAAAAAACAGCGGTATTCCCTAAGAAATGATGTACTCAGCCTGTTTCTTCGACAATAACACAGTTGTCGACTTGTCTTGCACCGCATATGGGCCATTGCGGTATTGCCCAAATTTTCATTATCTTTAAAGTTCTCGAAATTAGGGCTTTTAAGCAGTTCTCCCCTTTACGGATATCCGTAGTACCACAATACGAAAAACACTACAGTACCATCACAATGAAAAAGTCGCAACTATTGCTTTTAGTGGCATTGGCCCTATTAGCAACTTTTATCTTTACAAAAACACAGCAAAAGACGAATCCACCACCCCAAATGGCCTCAATGAACTTTTTGAAGTGCACTGTTGCCAAATTCATGCTGACAGACGTTGACACCACCCAACAGATCGCCCCTCTCTTTGAAAATCTGGGCAACCACAGTTTTGCCATTTCGACCTCGACCGATGAGACGCAGACCTTTTTTGACCAAGGGTTGCGGCTTACCTATGCCTTTAACCATGCCGAGGCCCACCGTTCGTTCATGGAAGCTGCACGATTAGACCCCAATTCCGCTATGGCATTTTGGGGACAGGCATACGCGTTGGGACCGAACATTAATGATCCATTACCCGATGATGAACGAAAAATGAGTGCTTTCAAGGCATTGCAAAAGGCACAAAAAACCACTGACAAAGCCTCTGCCAAAGAAAAAGCACTTATTGCGGCACTGGGGTCTCGCTATAGCGATAATATGAACAAAGACATTGCCGAGCTGAACATTGCCTATATGGAGTCGATGGCCAAAGTGGCCGATCAATTTCCAGAAGATGCCGATGTGCAGACACTTTATGCGGCCGCCATTATGAACACCATGCCCTGGAATTATTGGAACAATGATGGTAGTCCGGCACCAAACACATTGAAAGGCAAGGCAGCACTTGAAAAAGCGATCAAGATCAATCCCGACCACCCAGGGGCACACCATTATTATATACATATGGTCGAACTGCCCCAACCTGATTTGGCCGTGCCAAGTGCCGATAAATTGGGCGGTCTCATGCCCGCAGCTGGGCATTTGGTGCACATGCCCTCGCACATTTACATTCGTGTGGGCCGTTATCTAGACGCCGTGGCATCAAACCAGAAGGCTATCTTAGCCGATGAGGATTATATCTCGCAGTGCTATTCGCAAGGCATGTACCCCTTGGGATATTATCCACATAATCTCCACTTTTTGTGGTCGGCCGCCAGTCTGCTAGGTGATAGTGAAACGGCCATCGATGCCGCAAAAAAAACTGCTGAAAAAGTGCCAATAGCTGAATTGGCCACATTGCCTTTCTTACAGGATTTTGCCTCAACGCCCCTTTTGGCATACACCCGTTTCGGTAAATGGAACGAGATTTTGACCATTCCCTATCAAGGAGACGATTACAAGCACCTCAAACTTATATGGCACTATGCCCGTAGCATTGCCTTTTTGCGAAAAGACAATCTGAAAGAGGCCAAAGAAGAATTACAGGCCATAGAAGCCATGAAAGATGACCCTAGCCTTGATGATGTCATTGCGAACTATACGAATCCTACCTCCAATATCGCCAAAGTGACCTATGAAGTGGTGACCGGTGAAATTGCAGCCAAAGAGGGAGACCTTATCAATGCCATTGGACATCTGAAAAAAGCGGTGGAACTGGAAGATCAATTGATTTACAGTGAGCCTTCGCCATGGCATATCCCCTCACGACAGACTTTGGGGGCCATTTTAATGAAAGCCGAAAAGTATAGTGAGGCAGAGAAAATCTATAATGAAGATTTGGAACAACTCAGACAGAACGGTTGGTCATTGATGGGACTTTATCAAAGTCTCAAGGCCCAAGGCAAAAACGATGAGGCCAACAACATTAAAAAAGAATTTGACAAGGCTTGGAAGCACGCCGACATCACCATTGAAGCATCCATACTGTAAAAGAATTAGAATCAAGGCGTACTATTGCTCACCTGTAACAGCTTGCCATTGTAGTATTGCTGTCCTGTCAGGGCAAACTGTTTTATATAGTGGGCCATTTCCAAGGCCGTGAGCGGTGCTTGGTAACCTGGGAAAGCTTCTTCGAGCATTTCAGTTTGCACGGCACCCAACGCCAATACATTGAACGAAGGACCTGTTTCCTTGAATTCTTCAGCGAGCAATTCTGTTAAGGTGATAACGGCCCCCTTGCTTGAGCTGTAGGCCGACAAGCCAGCAAACTTCATGCTTCCCTGTACACCGCCCATCGAACTGATGGTCACCACATGGCCCTTTTTATTCATTTTGGGCAACACGGTACGCGTAATTTCGGCCACACCAAAGACATTTACTTCATACACCGTTTTGAATTCTTGAGTAGTGGTTTCCAAAAAAGGTTTGTTCAAAAGGCTCCCGGCATTGTTGATGAGCACATCTACCTTTTCCCATCCCTCTAAAAACTTGGATACTTTATGGTAATCAGTAGTATTGCCCAAATCAAAAGGGAAAGCTGTGACCCCCTCCAAATTCAAATCGGCCACAGGTTTTTCGTTTCGTGAAAGGGCTAGAACCCGATGCCCGTCTTCGGCAAAAAGTTTTACGAGTTCAAAGCCGATGCCGCGGCTGGTACCCGTTATGATAACATTGGCCATTTGTATTATTTCTTTTTGATTTCTTGATTTGGGGCGTTTGCAATGCCCTCCACTACAGGAATCATTTTGTTCACCACACGGGCCATATGATCAAAGTCCATTTCACTGTTCTCATCGCTGGGTCTATGATAATGGGGAAAGTTGGTGAAGTCAAAGCCACAAAAGGTATGTGAAGGCACTCCGAAAACCTTGTGAAAGGGATAATTGTCAGATCTTTTGAACAAATCATTCTCTTCGGCGATGGACGAATACCCGATCAGTTTTTCACCTGCATATTTATTGCTGACCTTGGCCAAATTTGATATGTCGTATCCGGTGATAAAGAGCTCGTAATCTTTTCCCCTTAATGGAACCCCTGTCATTTCAAAATTAAGCATGGTATAAAGGTTCAAATCCATTTTTTTTAGTTTTTTGGCCAAGTGCTCCGACCCCAACAATCCTTTTTCTTCAGCACTGAAAAGGGCAAAGATAAGGCTGCGCTTATTGACCTTTTTCGTACCAAAATACCGTGCCAATTCCAATACCGTTGAAGTACCCGAGGCATTGTCGTTTGCGCCATTGGCAATATAATCGCCGTTTTGCGGCCTGGTTACGCCAATATGATCATAATGGGCACCTATCAGTATAAACTCATCTTTAAGGCTTGAATCGCTGCCCAACACCATACCGACAATATTGTAAGCAGGTTTTTTATAATTCGAAAGTGTATCTCGATAGGTTTTGAAATAGGGCTTCACCCCATAGTCTTTAAAACGGTTCTCAATATAGCGTGCCGCCATTTCAATGCCCTCACTACCGGTATCCCTCCCTTTTAACTTGTCAGAGGCCAGGTAATTCATATGCCCCCCGACCAGGTTGGCGTCGGTAAAGTTCACTTCTTTGGAAACTTCGACGATACCGTTCGTATTGGCTTTCAACCCATCAGGACCTGCTGGAGGTGTTTCTGGCGACTGTACCATTTGAGTGGTACCACAAGCTGTCAACAATAAGAAAACAAGTAAAAAACCAATATTTTTCATAGCGGACCTTTAGTGTATTTAAAGATAAAAAAAGCATCCTGATAAAAGGATGCTTCCAAAAATTGTTTCTGTCTTCACTTCAAACACCTCGACAGGCCCGGTGTAACAAAAAGGTCATGGGCTTTACGCCAACATGGTCACTGGGTTTTCCAAATAAGCTCTCAGTGTTTGCAAGAACTGGGCCCCTGTGGCACCATCTACGGTTCTGTGATCACAGGCCAATGTAATTTTCATGGTGCTGCCCGCGACAATTTCACCATTTCTCACCACTGGTTTATCAACAATGGCCCCAACCGATAAGATGGCCGAGTTGGGTTGGTTGATGATTGAGGTAAACTCGAGAATACCGAACATACCCAGATTGGAAACCGTGAAGGTACTACCTTCCATTTCATCGGGCTTGATTTTTTTGTTTCGCGCCCTTCCTGCCAAATCTTTGACCAAAGCCCCAATTTGGGTCAGGGTCATCTGATCGGCAAACTTCAACACAGGTACGACCAAACCTTCATCAACGGCCACCGCTACACCCATGTGCACATGGTGATTGTATTTGGTGGTATCGCCATTCCATGACGTGTTTACTTGTGGGTGTTTCTTCAAGGCCATCGCACAGGCCTTCAAAACCATATCATTGAACGATACCTTGGTATCGGGCAAATCATTGATCTGCACACGTGATGCCTTTGCATTGGCCATATCGACCTCGATGGTCAAATAATAATGTGGTGCCGTGAACTTTGATTCGGCCAAACGCTTGGCAATGATCTTTCGCATCTGTGAGTTCTTGACCTCTTCGCTGCTCTCTTCGCCCACGGGCAATTGAATCGGAACTACCGGTGCGGTCATGGCTGTCTCTGGTGCTGCAACGGTCGGTGTCGCTTTCTGCTCTGAAGGTTTGAAGTTCTCTACATCTCGTTTTACGATACGGCCATGGTCACCAGAACCATTCACCTGCGATAGGTCGATGCCTTTTTCCGATGCTATTTTCTTTGCCAACGGTGAAGCAAAAATACGTTGCCCATCAACTTGAATTTGTGGGGCACTTTCCGTTTTTATTTCTTCTTTGGGGGTTTCAACCTTCTCATCAATCGCCGTTGGGGCACTTTCTAAAGAAGCACCACCGCCCGTATGAGCTTTCAATACCGCATCGGTATCTGTTCCGTCCGGGCCTATAATTGCCAAAAGCGAGTCAACGGGTGCGCCTTCTCCTTCTTTTATGCCGATATGCAAAAGCGTTCCAGAATAGAACGATTCAAATTCCATTGTGGCCTTGTCGGTCTCGATTTCGGCCAGAATATCACCTTCCTCAACCGTGTCACCGACTTTCTTCAGCCATGAGGCAACGGTGCCCTCTTCCATGGTATCGCTCAATCGGGGCATGGTAATGATCTCAACCCCTTCAGGAATTTCGGCACTAGGAGCCGCTGATGTAGTTTGCTTCTCTTCTGTTGTTTCTTCAACTGCTGGGGCACTGTCCTCAGGTATTGAGGGACCTCCATTGAGCAGGGCTGAAATATCTTCCCCTTCCTCACCGATAATGGCAAGCAGTGAATCGACCGGGGCACCTTCACCTTCCTTGATGCCTATGTGCAAAAGTGTGCCTTCGTGAAAAGACTCAAACTCCATCGTGGCTTTGTCGGTCTCGATTTCGGCCAGAATATCACCTTCTTCCACCTTGTCACCTACACTTTTGAGCCATTTTGCCACGGTACCTTCTTCCATGGTATCGCTCAATCGGGGCATGTTTATCACTTCTGCCATAGTGCCTATAATTTATGTTGTAAAAATGGATAATCATCTTGTTCGTACACCACATCATACAGTTGCTCAATTGGCGGAAAGTCTGATTCTTCAGCGAATTTCTCACATTCAGAGACCAAGTCCTTTACCCTTTTATCGATAACTTTTATCTCTTCTTCAGTGGCATACTTCTTTTCTAGAATAACGTCTTTCACCTGTGTGATGGGGTCGATTTTTTTATACTCTTCGACCTCTTCTTTGGTACGGTAATGTTGTGCATCTGACATCGAATGGCCGCGATAGCGATAGGTCTTCATCTCTAAAAAGGTAGGTCCGCCACCCGTTCGGGCCCGTTCAATTGCCTTGTGCACCTCTTTGGCCACAACAGCGGGATCCATACCATCGACATCGGTGCACGGCATTTCATAGCCAAGGCCCAGTTTCCAAATATCGGTAGTGTATGCGGTACGGGCCACCGAAGTACCCATCGCATACCCATTGTTTTCACAGATGAAAACCACCGGCAATTGCCACAGCATGGCCAAATTGAACGTTTCATGCAACGAACCTTGTCGAACCGCACCATCTCCCATATAGCATAACGTCACGGCATCTCTTTTGAAATATTTATCGGCAAAGGCCAAGCCCGCTCCCAAGGGAATCTGGCCCCCAACAATACCGTGGCCACCGTAAAAACGATATTCCTTTGAAAAAATATGCATAGAACCGCCCATACCTTTTGAGGTACCGGTCACCTTACCGAAGAGTTCGGCCATGACCTTTTTGGGGTCAACGCCCATACCGATCGGTTGCACATGATTTCGATACGCTGTGATCATACGGTCTTTGGTCAGATCCATCGCGTGCAACGACCCGGCCAAAACCGCTTCTTGTCCATTATAAAGATGGAGAAACCCCCTTACCTTTTGTTGAATATAGACCGCTGCGAGCTTGTCTTCGAACTTGCGCCAAAACAGCATGTCTTCATACCATTTCAGGTAAATCTCTTTTGTAATTTTCTTCATCAAACAGTAATGTTATACAATGTTCTCCCAGAATAGGGAAAAACAAAAATACATATATATCCGTTCCTGAAAAAAATTTGGTTCAAGAATTGCCCAGATAGGAATTATCGAACCCTAGTGGTAGCAAATCACCTATTGAACCGCACTTGTAAACCGGGCCCTCCTCTCCCCTGAAAAGAATGGATATAGGTGAATTTTGCCGTTGTTCGTATTCGGCGATGGACTGCCTACAATTACCACAGGGGGCCGCTGGAATTTTTACCGTATAGTTCTTTGAGGATGCACTTATGGCAATGGCCTTTATGGTTTCATTGGGAAACCTTGCCCCAGCTTGAAAAACGGCCACTCGTTCAGCACAAAGCCCAGAAGGATAGGAAGCATTCTCTTGGTTGTTGCCCAAAACGATTTCGCCATTTTCCATCAAAACCGCCGCACCAACAAAGAAATTCGAATATGGGGCGTAGGCTTTTCTTCTAGCCTTTTCGGCTTCTTTGAGCAGTGTACTTTCTTCTATGGAAAGCTCATCTTCTGAAGCTAGAATGGTAAGGTCAAAACCGATATGTTTCTTTTCCATTATTGCGTTTGGTTATCCTTAAAAATAAGAAAACCTGTCGATTGACAGGTTTCTTTGTTTCTTATGACATTTAGGTGTCTAGTCGTTATAAAATTCCTCACCCAAATTAAAGGTAAGCGAAAAACGCAGCGTATTCTCCAATGGATTACGGACTTGTGAAGTCGAGAACAGGTACGATAAATCGATTTGCGCCACCTTGAACTTAAAACCTGCACCAAGGGTAAAGAACTGACGTGAGCCCTTTTCTTCGCTCTCATTGAAATAACCGGTGCGCAACATGAATACATCTTGATAGCTATATTCAGCCCCCAATGCCCACGTAATTTCTTGCAGTTCTTCGCTAAAGCCATCTGGAGCATCGCCAAATGACTCGAAAACACCATTGAAAAAACCGATTTGTTGGTATTCATCGTTGTCTTCTGCATCAATGTCGCCATCACCATCGAAATCTCGAGGGGTAGGCACCAACAGCTTATTGAATTCTGTGTGGATGCCCAAAGTATTATCAGCATCGAAAATGAAGTCAAATCCGGCACCAAACTTCAGGTTAGTGGGCAAAAAGTTTTCTTGCCCCCCCTCATCATACTGTATTTTTCCACCAAGATTTGAAAGATTGAAACCTGCTCTCCATCGGCCATCAAAACTGTTATAGGCAATTTCGCGCGAACGATAAAAACCGGCCACATCTACCGCAAAGGCATTGGCAGCTTGTGAGTCGACATTCTGAATTTCTTGAAATCTTAGGTTCGAGCTGATAAAGCGCCCTGCAACGGCCATCGAAAACGTCTCGCTCAGCTTCAACGAATACGATCCATCAATGGCAAATTCATTGGGCTTCACCAGAGTGGCCTCTTGGTCAATGGTCTGTCTTAACTCGATTTCACCCAGACCGAAATATCTCAAACTTACTGCAAAGGCACTTCTCTCGTTTATTTTATTGTAGTAGTTGGCATTGAGCAACGAAACATCATTGACGATACTTTCAAGATAGGGCGTGTAACTAACCCCAATGCCCATTTTTCGCTCTGCAAAGGCAAACTTGGCCGGATTCCACTGTTGAGAGAAAGCATCTACGCTAGTGGCCACACCCATATCGCCCATACCAGAGGATCTGGCATCAGAAGCAATGTTCAAAAAGGGAACGGCTGTGGTGATTACCCGCTCTTGTTGGCCAAAGGTTTTCAACAAGCCTACGAGCAGAAAACAAATCAGTAACTTTTTCATTATTTCAATTTAGTTTTTTACGATCGCAAAAGTCTAAAATATGTCCAAAAAGGGAAAATAAATTAGATGTATTACCTGTAAACGGGTGTTTTAACAAATTCTTGTGTATTGAAGTGCTTTTTTTTGAATTTTTATTCCTCTCTTCAAATTAATTTGAAATCAAAGGGTCTGTACCCCCACTGAGCTATACTTTTGCATTGATTTCAATACTAATTTGCCCTTCAAAACGTTATCAGGGTAGCCATCACATAATACGAAGTTTTTTTGTCCACAAATATGCGACACCGCAAAATATCTTCCGATTTTATGCGTTCTATTGGCGAAACTGAATGTAAACACTAATTGAATTATTGTGAAAAATGGAGTAAATACCTGTTTTTCAAGTACTCAAGCCCAAATTATGAAAAAACACTCTATCAAGGTTGTACTTTCTTGTGCAGTAATCATGGTAGGCATTACAAGTTGCAAAAATTCGTCAATGTCCTCATCAAAAAATCTTTCACGCGCAACAGGATGGAAAATCAATGCCAAGGATGGCGGTTTTCAGTACAATTCAGATTTCAAAGAACAAGAGACTCCTCCAGGCACCGTGTTCATAGAAGGTGGAACCTTTACCAAAGGTAAGGTACAAGACGACGTGATGTATGATTGGAACAATACCCCTACCCAACAGCACGTGCAGTCATTCTACATGGATGAAACGGAGGTGACCAATAAAATGTACATGGAGTACCTTGATTACTTGAAGAAGGTATATCCTCCAGAAAATCCGAAATACGAAAATATTTATAAAGGCGCCTTGCCCGACACCTTGGTTTGGCGAAACAGGCTCGGTTTCAACGAGACCATGACCAACAACTATCTAAGACACCCTGCATATGCCGAATACCCAGTGGTCGGTGTAAACTGGGTACAAGCTACCCAATATGCCGAATGGCGTACCGATAGGGTAAACGAACTGATGTTGGCCAAAGAGGGCTTCATTCAAGAAGAGGCCTTGTATAGCGTTTTGAACGGTGAGGTCGGAGGCACTTTCAGCACCGACGCATACCTCAATAATCCAGAGTCGGTCTATGGTGGCGAAATCGATTCCCTTCAAGGAAAGCAGAAGAGAGATTCCATCTCAGTTTTTGCCAAGAGAACCAGTGGTGTTTTGATGCCCGAGTACAGATTGCCTACCGAAACCGAATGGGAATATGCCGCACAGGCGCTTATCGGAAGCCGAGAGTACAACAATTACCGCGGAAGGAAAAAATATCCATGGGAAGGCGATTATACAAGAAATGGCCAACGCGTTGGCCGTGGTGACCAATTGGCCAACTTCAAACAAGGCAAGGGTGATTATGGCGGAATAGCTGGTTGGTCAGATGATGGTGCCGATATCACTGCACCTGCCAAATCATACAAGCCCAATGATTTTGGTCTTTACGATATGGCCGGCAATGTTTCAGAATGGGTTGCCGATGTATACCGCCCCATTGTTGATGATGAAATCAGCGACTTCAACTATTACCGCGGAAACATCTATACCAAAAAGGCCATAGGTGAAGACGGTAAGGTAAAGGTATTGAGAGATTCCATTGTCTACGATACCCTTCCCAATGGTAGAATTGTGGCCCTTAACCTGCCAGGTGAAATCAAAGAAGTACCTGTTGGGGATGAAGAGACCTATCTAAGAACCAATTTTTCAAAAAGTGACAACAGGGGCTATCGCGATGGTGACCCAGGTTCTTCACGTTTCTTCGAAAGGTTCAGCGATGATGACGGTGACTCTAGAAAAATGTACGATTCTCCACAGCATAAGGTAGAGCGTGATTCTACCGGTAAAATCTTACGTCAATACGACACCTCGAACTTCAGAACATCACTGATCAATGATGAAGTACGGGTGTACAAAGGTGGTTCTTGGCGTGATAGGGCCTTTTGGTTAGACCCAGCGCAAAGAAGATATTTGCCCCAATACATGGCCACCGATGATATCGGATTCAGATGTGCCATGTCAAGGGTCGGTTCAAAGTCAAAGACAAAGAACAAGACCGTACGGCACAAAAAAGCACGATAAAAAAATTCTATGGAAATTTGAAACCCTGACCGACAACGTCAGGGTTTTTTTTATCTTCGACCCATGACATTGACAGCACTTCACGACCTCTTTTTGAGATACCCCATAGTCAGTACAGATACCCGAAAAATTGAATCAGATTGCCTTTTCTTTGCCCTTAAGGGACCTAACTTCAACGGAAATGAATTTGCGGCCGAAGCGCTTGAAAAAGGAGCAAAATATGCCATTATCGATGAACCAGGGTTTCATGAAGAGGGAAAGACCATTTTGGTTGAAAATGTGTTGGAAACCCTACAAAAGCTTGCCATTTACCATCGAAACCATTGCAAGGCCAAAATCATCTCATTGACCGGAAGCAACGGCAAGACCACCACAAAAGAGCTGATTCATGCAGTGCTCGACAAAAAATACCGCACCATAGCAACTTCAGGAAACCTGAACAACCATATCGGGGTGCCCCTTACCCTATTGACCATCAAAGAAGATACAGAAATAGCCATTATTGAAATGGGGGCCAACCATCAGGGAGAAATTGCATTTCTTTCTGGTATCTCACAGCCTGACTATGGCTATATCACAAATTTCGGTAAGGCGCATCTTGAAGGTTTTGGAGGGGTACAGGGGGTCATAAAAGGGAAAAGCGAGCTCTACGATTACCTAATGGCCAACGACCGATATGTTTTCATGAACGCAGACGATCCCATTCAAAGGGAAAAACTCGCGCCATACATCAAAAAAATCGGATTCAGCACCCACAATCATGACTTTTACCAAATACGACCAGTGAAAACGGATCCCTTTGTGGTCATCGAATTTGAAGGGCTGCAAATTGAAACACAACTGATCGGGGAATACAATTTTAGCAACTGTGCCATTGCCATCACCGTGGGCAAGTACTTCAATGTGCCCAAGAGAGATATAAAATTGGCCCTAGAGGGCTATCGCCCTGCAAACAACAGGTCTGAAGTCTTAAAGAAGAACAATCATACGATCGTGCTGGATGCCTACAATGCCAATCCGACCAGTATGTTGGCCGCGCTGAAGAATTTTGTCACCATGGCAGGTGCCCCAAAAGTGTTGTTTTTGGGCGATATGTTCGAACTTGGTGAAGCTTCGGCACAAGAACATCAAAAAATCACTGATGTCACTGCCGATTTAGGATTTCACCATGTTTATCTCATCGGTAAAAATTTCAGCCAGACCAAAAACAGTTTTCAAAAATTTGAGGATTTTCAGAAAATAGCCGATCATTTAAAGGAAAATCCCTTAGAGCCTTCTACCATTCTGATCAAGGGCTCTCGAGGCATGGCATTGGAACGTCTGCTTGATCTGCTCTAGCAAATACTAAAATTTTGTAAAATATCGCTTTCTTATGAAATAGTTGGCCCACCTGTCCGACCAAGTCATCAATGCTACTTGATTCATGAAAAAAAGTCTAATCATATTCGATGGGGAATGCAATCTCTGCAATGGTGTGGTCAATTGGCTTTTTAAAGTAGCTCCAAATGATGTTTTTGAGTTCGTTCCGTTCCAATCCCGAAAAGGACAGTCACTACTCTTACAGAATGGCTTCTCGACCCAAATGCTCGAAACCGTGATACTAATTGAATGTGACACTATTTTTACCCACTCTGATGGTTTTCTCAAAATTGTCTCAAAGGTGCCCAAATGGAAATTGATCGCCGCTCCTTTGGGGTTCGTTCCCAGAACAGTGCGGGATACCGTATATAAAATTGCATCTAAAAATAGGGTACATTGGTTCGGAAAGTCAGCGACCTGCTCAGTTTCCCTTTAAAGAAGAGTAGTGGAGTATACTGGATTCGAACCAGTGACCTCTGCCCTGTCAAGGCAGCGCTCTAAACCAACTGAGCTAATACTCCAAATTATATTCGGCGGGCAGGTAACCAAAGCCGACTTTCCGTTGAGGCGGCAAATATCGGAAATTTGTTACCAATCTCCATACTCTGCAGAATTCTTTTGTGTTTCGTGCAGGGTAATGTGCAGTTTTTGTCCAGATTTCAGTTCGGGTTTCAATATATCATAGATGACTTTCACAAAATTTTCGGTTGAAGGAAGTACGCTCTTGAATTCTGGACAGTCTTCGTTTAAGTTCTTGTGATCGAAGCGTTCTTCAACTTTGTCCCTTATGATTCGGCCCAGCTCGGCCAAATCCATAATAAAGCCGGTATCTTGGTCCACTTCACCCCTTACCCTTACCTCTAAATCAAAGTTATGGCCATGATAATTTGGGCTGTTGCACTTTCCAAAAACCTCAACGTTCTTCTCGTCACTCCAATTAGGGTTGTGCAGCCTATGGGCAGCATTGAAATGTGCTTTTCTACAAATTGTTGCAATCATTTAACTGAGTTAAAAAGTAATTGTAAAAATAATCATATCTCGGCAAGACCAAAGAAAATAAAAAACTGATTGAGAAGAAGAATGCCCCAAAAGAAAAGGGTCGCTGATTGCGACCCTTCCGTTTTTCTAAATTTTGAAATTAGTTGATACAAGGAGGCGGCCCAGGCCCATCGGGTCCAGGGGCACCAAAAGGCCCTCTAATATCACCATCAGGTGTTTCTACTGTATACGAATGCTCTTCTTCAAAAGAACCACTTGTATAAGAGATAATCAGTTCTGATGTTCCTGCAGGAACGTCAATGACATGTGTTGCAGCACCACCTTGGCCAGCAGAAATAGTATAGTTGGTGCTTACCCCATCGACTTCAAAGGTAACGAAAGCACCATCCCAACCATCTCCAAAACTATCTTCCATCTCTAAGGTCCAAGTACCCGAAATTGTTGCATCAGAAATGGGAGAACATTTTACCAATACAATAAAATTCAGTGCCTGCAATTGTTCAGGCTGACCCGTAATACTCGCACTATAATTTTCAAAGGTATACACCCTACCGTCGGTTGCGGTCGTAGTCCCCAGAAAACGGATGAAATCCCCTCCATTCATATCATCTGTGGTTATACCAAGAAGAGAGGCTATATCAGTATAGGGAATGGATATATCGGCCGGAAAACTGGTAATGGAGGTAAGGGGCACTGGATCTATTGTGGTACCACCAGACTCCAAACTTACCGTAACATCCCATGATGCCACATTGTCTCGAACAACATCAACAGTGGCGTCAAAACTACTGGATGCTATATCACCTGCAGCCACAACAGACTGAAAATCCTTTATTCGAACCCAAGGAGCAATGTTTGTTTCATCCTCAGCTACGGTGAATGGATCCTTATCCTCGTCCTTGCACGAAATAAAAGCGATTGGAACAAGTAATAAGCAAATAATGAATTTATTTATTTTTCTCATTTTTCTCATTTTTTTTAATTATCAGTCTACAAATCCTTCAGGGTTTGTGTCCCAAAATACCGGAGTATCCGGATTGGTTTTCTGAGTGATATTGATATTGTTGTCTGCGGCGACTTGTGGATACCACATAGAACGTTGAAAAGTACCTGGGTCTTGAACCCTGGTCGCCGGTGTTAAGTTATCAGGTTGCCCTGTTCTTCTGTACGCATTGTATGCATCCATACCATTGCACCAATCAGCAATGAACAACTGTTCGGCTATGATTCTTAACTTATCTGTATCATCACCCGCATCGAAAGCCGTAAGAATCTCTGCCACGTGCGAATCGATCAAGGCCGGAGTAGCCTCGAAACCGCTACCTGCTGCCAAAACAGCACCAAAAGCAGCTACTTTATTCATAGACTGTCTTATCCCATTCTCTAAATAGGTTCTAGCGTTTCCTGTCGTACCCAGAACAAGTGCGGCCTCAGCCAACATCAAATTCGTGTTAGAGGCCAAGAAAATAGGTGAGATGCCTCCACCTGCCAATCCTTCACTAACGGCTGCCGATCCGGCAACATTTCTGAACGAATCATCATCAAACGGGCCACCGATCGGGTATAACCCATGTAGCGTACGGAAAGCATCGTCTGGCGGAATACCATCATCATCTAGGTGGTTTCTGCCCCACAGACCATTATATCCATTTACATTGGGAACCAAACAATACGTATTGAAGTCTGCCCACCAAGCCGGAATGGTAATCTCGGTGACACATTCTTTGGTAATTACATCGGCACCCGAAAAATCACTTTGTTGTCTATAGAAATAATAGCGTATCCTGGGATCGACATCACCATATTGATTGGCCATGAGGTCCATATAGTAGTTACAGGTATAGAAATCAGAACTAGGCCCTTGACCATCATAATTTTGATCAAAATAGGGGTGCCGGCTATCAGGAGCCGCGTTATTGGTACCCCATTGAAACTGCATATCATCAGCAAAATCAAGAATCAAGTTGCCTCCTGCTACCAAACTGTTGATAATACTGGTAGATTCGGCCGGGTTTGCCAAACGAGACTGGATGGCAAGTCTTAATCGCATCGTATTGGCCGCCTTTACCCATTGGCTCTCATCGCCACCGTAATAGATATCATTTGTCGGCAATGACAATTCACTGCGATTCAAGTTGGCGATCGCATCGACCAACAGCTGATCGGCCGCGGCATAGATGGAAGCACCTGTATCCAAGGCCGGATTCAAGACACCTTCATTGCCAAGTACAGCTTCTGTATACGGAACATCGCCAAACAGATCGACCAATGTGGTTATGATATACGCCTCTAATATTTGACCAATGGCAAGATGTGTAAACTGACCTGCCTCTTCAGCCAGAGGGTTCATGGTTCTGATATCGATCAACGCTTCAGAATACGCATCGTCCCAAATCTGATCAAAATCTGAAGGTTCATATGATTCTCTATATGTTGGGCCAAACTGATGTTGAATTCGAACGGCCTCCATACCAAATTGGGCCCATCCGTTTTCAGCACGTCCTTCGGTTCCAGAATGTAGTTTTGCGACCAATTGCTGAATACTGTTCAGGAAAAAATCTACATCTGCCTGTTCTGGGTTTAAAAAGTTCGGACTTGGCACCACTTCCAACCCTGTGGTCTCGCATCCGTTCGTCAATAACATTGATGAGGCGACAAACGCCAAACCAATAGTCTTAAACCTATTTTTCATACTATTCTTTATAATATTTTTCATTTCTTAACGTGTTAGAAAGTAGCTCTTACGGTGAATCCATATCTTCTTGCAGAAGGGCCTGTGAAGAAATCCACTCCCTGACCATTACCTACCCCTGTACTCGAGGAATTGGTATCATATCGAACATTGTCGGGGAAATTCACTGCATCATACCAAAGGTTTTGACCTGAAATGGTAAATGACATGCTTCCAAAAGGCGTGCCCCTCAGTAGATCTTTTGGCAGGGTATATCCCAAAGAAGCTTCTTGCAACCTGATAGTAGTACCATCAAAGACGTTGATCTCATTTATATTTCCACCAAAAAAGGTATTGAATCCGAATTCAGTAGAACTGATTGCCACATCATTGGGGGTACCATCAGATGCCTTGACCCCTGGAAGAATATATTGTGACTCCCTATCGATGGGATCGTTGAAGTCAACAACTCCCCTACCTATTAGAGCTGCAGTTGTGACAGAATAGATGTCACCGCCATGACGGTACTGCAAATTGGCAGAAAGCGTGAAATTCTTAAACGTAATCGTGGGTACAACGGCTGCTGTCCAATCTGGATTTGGATCTCCGATTTCACTGATATTGGGATCGAACAGATATCTACCCGCATCATTCACCAGTCTGTTTCCATCTGCGTCACGCTGATAAGTACTGCCCAAGAGAACACCGAAAGGTCTTCCTTCAACAGCATAGTTGGCAGCCTCGCCCGAAACAGCATCTGTAAGCAAGATGTTATTGGTACCCTCTGCCAAATCTGTTACCGTTGTTTCAATGGCAGAAAAGTTACCTGCTATGTTAACGCCTATTTTATCGGTGCTTTCCCTGAGTACATCAAAGTCAAAATCTACTTCAACCCCTTGAGACTGTATTTCACCAATATTTACCGTTGTGCTTTGGAATCCTGTAGAACTATCCAAGGCCCTGTTGGTAATCAAATCTGTAGTCGTTTTTTCAAAAAGACTGACATTTAGGTTGAATCTGTTGAAAAGCCTAGAATCTATACCTACTTCAAATTCTTCAATTCGCTCTGGCTTTAAATCCCTATTTCCGAGCACATTGTCGACACTATTCGAAGAGATGACATTTCCATTGATGTCAACAAGACTTCTTGCATTCAAGCCCAATACACTTCTGGTACTGAAAGGAGTAGGAAAACCAGCCGATGAACCATATCCTAAACGTAGTTTAAGATAGTTCAGCGCATTTCCTTGAATTCCCTCGAATGCCGAGGTCGGCACAAACGAAATACTGGCACCAGGGTAGAACAGGGAATTGTTCTCCCTCTCAAGTGTTGATGACCAGTCATTTCTGCCTACCGCATTGAAGAATAAAAAGTCTTTGTACGAAAGCGTCAAATCTAAATAGGCACCGACCAGATTCTCTTCAAAATTCTGGTTCAGGTTTGCATTACCGGTTCTTACCAATGAATTCACCGATGAAGGGGTGGTAAAGTTAAAATGCTCTAGCACACCAAAAACCAGTTGGCCTTGGCTCTCAATACCATCTTGGGCATATTCGTCCCTTCGGCTGTTAAGCCCTGCAATGGCCTTAAAATTAATATCCTCTGTAAGGTCTCGATCTGCTGTTAGAATGATATCATGGTTCCAAATGGTATTTCGAACAGAAGTAGTTCGCAAAACCCCTAAGGGAACCCCATCGACCCCTCCTTTATTCTGACCGTAAAAATTGAATTCAGAATACGTATCAAGACCTAGTCGGTAAGTTATATTCATCCAATCGTTGATTGCATAGTTAATGGACGCATTGCCCAAGAAACGATCGGTATCTTGCCCCGTCCTCACGTTGGCCACTGTCCAGTATGGGTTCTGGATGTCATTTCCTGACCTGTAGTATACACTTCTACCGTCTGCTGCCTGAAAGGGCAAATTGGTCAGGTCGACACTTCTGGGGGTATACATTAAATCCCCAAAAACTGCACCCCCGTTAAAGGCGGCACCACTACCCGTACTCACGGCGTTCGGTGGAGATGTGAAATCGGTTCGAATGAAGTTAAACACCCCATTAATACTGAACTTGTTGCTTAGCCTTGCATTACCACCCAAGCTGAAATTATTTCTGAGCACCCTATTTCCTGGGGTAATTCCCCTATCTTCGGTACGCCCATAATTCAGGTTGAAGCTCACATTTTCTGCGCCTCCCCTAACATTTATTGACGTACTTGTCACAACACCTTTTCTAAAAAACTCCTCGACACCATTATATGGGCGATACTCGTAAGGCTGTGACAATAAATCCTCATTACCTGCTATCAATGTTTGGTCTGCTATGAAATTATACGGATGCAATAATATTGCCGGGCCGCCGGGATTACCGGTAAACTGGGCCGCTTGCGAAATACCATCATCATCGGTTCTATCAAACCTTGGGCCCCAGTTTGAGAAGAAGTAACCGAACCCTTGGTGAAAACCTCCACCGTAATTATCTTGATAGATTGGCAGTATGGCATCGGACATGAACACTGATTGATTGACCGTTATCTCAGTTTTACTTACCGATTCACCTGTTGTAGATCCTTTGGTCGTAATCAATATTACGCCATTTCTACCTCGGTTACCATAAAGAACCGTAGCACTCAATCCTTTAAGAACACTAAGACTTTCTATGGTATTGGGGTCAATATCCAAAAATCTGCTCGACTCGGTATTCCCATCCAAGAAAGAGGTCTGGGTATTGGTTCCAGAATCAACTGGCACACCATCTACCACAAATAATGGTTGGTTAGACTGCGTCACAGAAGAGTACCCACGAATGATTATATTGGTACCTGAACCTGACAAACCATTATTGGAAGTGATGTTGACACCTGCAACTTTTCCTTGAAGTACCCGGCCAATATCCGCTTCAGGTCTTGACGCTACCTGATCCTCGTTAACAGTGGTAACCGCATACCCCAAAGATCTTTCTTCTCTTTGGATACCCTGTGCGGTCACAACAACCTCTTCAAGGGCCTGGGCATCTTCTTGCATTTGAACATTGATCACATCTTGGGCACCTACCGTTCTTCTTTCATCACTCTGCCCAATGTAGGTGAAGATCAAAACCTGACCTTCACTGGCGCTGATGGCATAATTGCCGTCAAAATCGGTCTGGGTACCAGTGGTAGTACCCTCAACCACGATATTGACGCCAGGTAATGGTATACCTCCTTCGTCAACGACCGTACCTGTAATCGTCTTTTCTTGGGACTGGGCGGTTGCCGCAAAGAGCAGCATAATTGCCAATGCCCCAAACAGTTTCTTTACTTTCATAGAGTTAAAGTTTTGTTAGTAAATCATAATGAGTTAGTGCAACTGAGAAAGGCGGGCGGGAGAAGTGTGTTGATAGCTAATTCAAATAATACCTCTTAAATGAGAAAACAAAACTTAATGGAAGTTGTTTTAAAAGAAGTAAGGCCTCTCACCGCCCTACCTTTACAATTGCATAACAAAACAATCAAAGGCCGGATTAGGAAAAGTACTTTTAAAACGGGGAGTACAAGAAAGAGTGTTTTGCCCATCGGCAACTACTCTTTTTAACATTTCTAAGGGAAGGTATTTCCGGCTTTTTTTTGAGCTGAATAGCTAAAGTATTGATTCACAGACCTTTTTCAACTAGGAAGAAATTGCTCTTAAAATTATGATATCTTTAAGAAGACAGGTAAGTATTCGTGGTCATATGGGCGTCCCAGTCATTAAGAAGAAACAGCTGCGGACAAACAATAATTTATCTTACTCAATTAATAAATGGGGCCCAGCTTTTAAAGGTTTTAAAAGCGGTACCAGAAGAAAAAACATTCCGTTTAATATATAGCCGGCGTTTAGTGAAATTGAAGTTGTTGCCGAGGAGTACTATCGGTATATGCCCGCAGATTTCTATAACTATTGGGGCTTAGACCCGTATCTTTTTTGAATGCATTATAAAAACTGTTCTTGCTGTTAAAACCAACTTCATACATAACAGATTTAACGCTTGAAAATGGTTTGGTCACCAGTAGTTCTTTTGCCTCATTGATTCTATAAGAATTAAGTAAGGCATAAAAGTTCATCGAGTAATATTTGTTGATTACCTCTGATACTTTGTACCTGTCATGACCAATATAATCTGCTAGCTCCAATAACCCTAGGTCATTATCACGATATAATCGGTCACTTTTAAAAGCGATATCAATTTGATTCTTGATTGAAATGGCCTGTTCAAGGGTCAGCCCTGATTTTCTATACTTTTCATTGTATACCCGCCCTTGTTCCTGTTCATGTTCAGAAAGGTATTTTTTGGCCAGAATTTTTAAAAACTTTTTCATTTCTGTCATGCGTTTTTGATTGATTAGCATATAATTAACAAGAAATGAGAGGAGTATAGGTTTTCCCGATAAGGATTTACAGGTAAAGAAATAAACCCCGATGGGATTTTACTTGTTAAAACTCAATTTTGTACTGCGGTATTGAGCATAAATGAAGTAAGGCTTATTTTAGAAAACACCCAAACCTCAAGCATAAAACCCTACTTAGTTTATTGTATGCTTGTGGGCCAAGAATTGGAGAGGCACTTAAACTTCAGCCAAAAGACATTGATCTTGAAAGACGCTTTATGCACATCAAATCCGCTAAGGGGGCAAAAGACAGATATGTGCCCATACCGGTACAAATGGTTGCTCTACTGAAGCAATATTTAGAAGCATATAAACCTGGCCTATTTATTTTTGAAGAACAAAAGGAAGGAAAATACACCGATGTAAGTGCAAGACAGGTCTTAAAGCGTTCATTGGTAAAGGCAGGAATCCAGAAAACCATAACGTTACATGTGCTAAGGCACAGCCACGCCACACATTTGTTGGAGAACGGCACTGACTTGCCCTTTATTCAAGAACTAGGGCATAACAGTCCAAAAACAACGATGATTTACACTCATATAAGCACTACCAGTTTAGATAAAATCAAAAATCCCTTCGATGATTTTGAACTCTAAAATAAAAAACAACTGTTTTCATCGGTTTTATCCCTATTTTGTAGGTATATGGATGTGTTTTACATCTATATAGGCAAGTTGGCAACAACTAAAAACATAAAGATATAAGGACTGAAAAAATATTACAGATATGAATAAAAAAGTATTTCTTTTAACAATAATCTTATCATTATTCTCATTCAATTTGTTTTCACAATCAAGTGATAAAAAGAAAGTAGAAGAAGTAATTGTTGACTCATATATCCATGGATTAATAGATGCTAAAGATTTTCAGAAAGCAAAACAAGGTATCCATGAGGATTTCATAATATTGGGACACAAAGACAGTTTACTCACAAAAAAAACAAGAGATGAATGGATTCAACAAAGAAAAAAACGCTTAAGTCTACCTGAAGTAAGTTACACTATTGTTTACCTTGATATTGAAGGTGATGCTGCAAGTGCCAAAATAGAATTTGAAAGAGATAAACTTGTTGCGATTGACTATATCTTTTTGTACAAGTTTAATGATAATTGGAGAATTGTATCTGCAATAGATCATTTCAAAGGAAGTCGTAAATAGGGAATAACAATATCTCACAGTTGCTAACAATGGCCATAATTCATTGCTAGATTCTGACTAACTTGAAACCCTAAAACAAACAAAACGGCTGGATTCAGCACGGAAAAGTCCGTTGGACGTTTTCCGCAACGAAGCCATACACGAGACCGTTGTAGATAATTATGACGAAGCACATGAAACCATTTTTAATTTCGATATTCTTCATTTTTATCTTTAACAGTCAATCAAGTTCTCAATCTCTATCAGCCAATAATATAAAAGAGGGATGGAAATACTTTTTTGATGAGGAATTTGAAAAATCGAAGATTCATTTTGAAGGACTGCATCAACTTGACTCAGATAATATTGAAATTAATGAAGGGTTATTCTATGCAACATCCCTCTTTGAAAATGAACTAAAACTTGACATTCTAAGCAAACTCCTAGGAGATTCAGAAGAGAATTTTTATAAGTATGGCATGACTGCGACAGTGCTTTTAAAATATTATTCTACTCCTAAAACGGAAAGAAAAGAGCCTTTTGATTTTAGTATCGAGGAATTTAAAGCTTATCACACAGATGGATACCTTAAAGCCAAACATGCTGAAGGACAATTCAAAGACCAGAAAAAAGTGGGATTATGGAAATACAATAATCTGGGAGGTGCATTATATAAAACCATTGGTTATTCTGATTTTTCCAATATTCATCTAATTACATATTTTAATCAAGGCAGGAAAATCAAAGAAGAATTAACTAGGATAGAAGAAAAAAATGGCAGTACTTCCTATTATGTTTTGAAGCGAGTGGTTTACTATCAGGAACTTCCAGATAAAATTGGTGAATACCTATTCGTTTCAAAAGATGGATTCTGCATCCTTGACAAGGACAACCCTGTTAACTTAGAAAAAAATACTCCCGATAATGTAATTGAAGAAGAAGTTTCATTAGAAGGAATCAAATACTTTATATGGAAAGACGGCAAACGAAAGCTGTACTTGGAAAAGAAATATTAAAAAGCTATCTACAACAAGATATATAGTGCATACCCTTCGGGATACGCACCATATAGAGAACGTACCCAACATTTAATCAACTGCGAGGAAGAACGGGAAAAGGTATAAATTCCAATAGGAGCATCAAATAATTTACAATCCTGTTCGTAATTTCCCGTCTATTCACGAATAGAATATCCGACGGATTAGTCCACGCTCAAGGGAAACCATCAAAAAATCATTTAACCTTCAATGTAAAATCATTATTTGCGGATTAACAGGTACGGGAACATAAGACAATATGGTCCCAGAATAATCTGCAAAAACAATAAGTCCAGAAGTGTCTGAAACCAAATATTTAAAGACAAAAGTTTCAGATTTCATATCAATCATAAAATCATCAAAAGAACGTATAAAATCGAAGTCCAAATTATCTACGATCCATCGTTGAACCTCATTATTCAAAAGTACTAAATCCTCGTCGTTGGGTTCGAAAGATAAATTTCCGTCGTTAATGTTGATGATTCCGGGAGTTGACTCAGATGACGAAGGTTGAATTCTTGGCAGTTCAACGACCAACTGATTTTGATATATTTTGGGATGGACTAGCCCAAAGCCAAGACGTGCTTGTGCAGGCAATACAAAATCTCTCTTAAATTCGAAATCAGATAGTCCATATACTTGAAATTCATAAAAGTTTGTAGTTAGGTATATTTCATTTTCCAGGATAAAAGCGGTCCAAATATTAGTATCGAAGACAAACTCATGGGCTATACTTCCAGAAGCCAAATCAACTACCGTTAAAAAGTGTTTTCCAGAATCACCACCATAATAGTTAACTAAGATATAATTGTCATAACTCTCTAGATCAATCACTCTAAAACTGATATTCTCACTCAATACTTCAGCAATATCAATTCTATCGCAAGGTAGTCCAACTGTTTCATTGTATACATCAAGATGGTATAAACGCCCGCTCTCGGTTCTATCCCAACCAAGCCTAGCGAATATATCTCCGTTGCTAGTAAGATTCCATAGTGCTTCTGTACTATCCGAAGGGCAAAAATTCTGTAGTGTTGTAATAGCCCCAGTAACAAGATTCTTTTATTTTATTCCCAAGTTATCCTCCATTAGGGAATAAAAAGTGAGAAGTTCCTTAGACAATACTTCGTAGTAGTTTGATGCAGAATTCAGCTGAAGCTCATCATTGAGATTGGTGGTAGTTACTGTTCCATCTTCGGAAATAGTTACTTGAGAATACTCACTGTAAATGTTTTCACTGTAAATGGTCATCGGAATATATTCAGCTCTTTCCATATCATCATCAGGAGAATTGTCATCCGTCTCCTCGCTAGAAGAATTGTCATCCGTCTCCTCACCAAAGGAATTGTCATCCATTACCTCGCTAGAAGAATTGTCACTAGAACAAGACATTAATATTAAAAAAGACGACAATAATATTGATAAACATAGAAGTGTGCGGGCAAACTTTATCAAATAAACCATTCATTAAAATATATTGGATATCTAAAACAAAAAAATTGTCCTGCTAAGCATACAAATATATTTATCCTCTTGAGGAATATTTCAGCTTTTTAGATAAAAAACAAGTTTCTAGGATGCGATACAAAAAACGTTGGGCAACAATAGCTATAATCCATTGCTGTCCCATGATCCAACTTGAAAATTCATACTTTTATGTGGCTTACTCAACATCGGGAATATTTCCTGCGGAAAATTGCGCAACGAAATCAAAGCCGGGACCGTTAGCTTTAATTTTGATAATGCTTCAAAAACTCTGGACAAATCCGACCAAAACTTTTAATGATATCCTTTCTAGGGAAATTAGATGGATTGAAATTTTGCCTCTATTTGCCGTAAATGGAATTTATGTAGTTTACTATTTGATTAAAGCGGAAAAAGGATATAATCTTGCCAGTAATGGTAAGCTTTGGGGTGCTATTTTGGGAATTATTGTCATTGGTTCGATTTGGGGAATAATTTCCAATCTATTTGTTGGTTACCTAGTCAAAGTCACCGGCCGAATATTCAAAGCAGAAAATAATTTGAAAAAAATATACGCGGTATTTGCATGGTCTTCAATTCCATTAATAATAGCCTGCATAATAATTATTTTGAGTTTAATTTTCGTCAGAGTTATACTAGCTCAAGAAGAAACTTCTTCCTCAAACATATTCTTATCATTATTAACAATCATTTTAAATATTGGAATGATTGTGCCAGCTATTTGGTCTTTCATCCTTTTTTACAAAGGACTAAAAGTTGCCCAGAAGTTGGACATGACAAAAACAATTCTGAACTATATATTGGCAATTGCGATATTCGCTCCTCTGTATTACCTAATAATGTTTTTCGAATACTGATAGCGCATGGACTTGTACCAGTAAATAGAAAAAATAAAAAACTAAAGCTAACATGGTGTATAGCTCATTGCGCCTGCCTGTCGGCAGACAGGAATTCGTTAACTTGAAAATTAGAAACCATCAACGGCTGGATTTGCCACGGTGGAAATGCTCCGCATTTCTTCACCGCCACAAATCATAGCTGAGACCGTTAGGTGCAATTTTAGAAAACTCAAAATGAATGAGTATTATTCAGGAAATAACAAAAAAGTATAACGGAAAATACTCTGAAAACCCAGCCGCAAGTTTTAATAGTCCTTCAGGAAAATATTCTTATCAACCAAAAAATGGAATTATTAATATTGATGGATCAAAAGTCAGTATTAATTTAAATGAAGTTAGTGACGCAATGTATGGAACTGAACCTTTTCGGATTACTCTTTATCTAGATAAAGCCTATCAAACTGAATTAAATATTTTTCCAAAAGATTTGTGGAATAAGCTATTGGATTTTCTTTTTCCAAAAAGAAGAGCGTTTATCCCTCAAAAAATTTTAAAACAATTTTGGTTTGGAGGCGATAAAAAACTAATCAGACAAATCACTTCAGATAAACAATTCAACGAAAGTATAATCGATGAAAGAATTTACATAGAAACAATGCCTAAAAAATCGACTGACCGAATTGTATTAACACCTGAAAGAGGAATAAATGATATTGAGCAATTTGAAAAATTCATTGATATACTCAAACAAATAGAAAACAAAATAAAAAACAGCACCTAACAACGTGTATAGTTCATTGCTCGGAAATTCCTATTCGGAATTTCTTTCGCTTCTGAACAATAGGTCTGTCTTTATTTGCTATCTTAGTGAAAATGCAACAAACCATACACGAACACGTTGGAGCACATTCAGCCCTTGTCAATTTTTTAGCTGTTTAAGGCATTTCTGTCTTATAAGAAATTTTCATGCTCTTTGGGACCTATGGGAAATCCCCAGCAAAACTCCGATTAATTGATATAATTCAAAATTAATTTCAAGGAAAAACAGTATTGATGGTTATCAATATTAAAAGTTATCAACCACAATTTCTTTTCAATTGGCTCTATCCAGTGGCAAATTCCAGCTCTAAAAGTTCGACATATATTCGACAAAACCCAGAAATAAAAAAGCCCCCGATTTCTCGGAGGCCTTGTCGTTACTGATGTGGGCCCTACTGGATTCGAACCAGTGACCCCCTGCTTGTAAGGCAGGTGCTCTGAACCAACTGAGCTAAGAGCCCTATATCTTATTCCATCTTCCAAACAGTTACTGACCCCTACCTGTAAGGCAGTTGCTCTGTACCTCCCGATAGCTATCGGGATGAGCCAAGAGCCCATACCATTTTTAAAATGGAGTGCAAATATAGCATGATTTTTTTGTTACCGACAAGAAAAAGAACAAAAAATCAGACCACTTCGGCCACTACAAAGGTGCTGCCCCCAACAAATACGAAATCATCTTTATCTGCTGTTTGAACAGCCTTTTCAAAACCTTCGGAGACCGATCGGTAGGCATCGCCCTTCAGTCCAAAACCATCTGCAGTGCTCTTAAGTTCATTTTCCCCCAACCCCCTTGGTACATTGGGTCTTACAAAATAATAAGTCGCCTTTTTGGGGAAAAGTGGCAAAATGGCATCCAACCGCTTATCATCTACAAAACCCAGTACCATGTGAAGTTTCACAAAATCACTATGCGCAATTTGGGCCAAGACGCTCTTTATACCTTCAGTATTATGGGCTGTATCACATACCACATAGGGTGTTTCGGCAAGAATTTGCCAGCGTCCCAAAAGTCTGGTATTCTTGACCACTTGCCTTAAACCCTTTTCAATATCCTTATCAGAAATGGCAAAGCCTTTCAACTCTTTTAAACAAGCGACCACACCGAGCATATTCTTCTTTTGATAATGACCCAATAAATCGGTCTTGTACTGTTTCGAAACCTTTTGATCGGCAAAAATGATTCTTGAACCGTGTTGTGCGGCTACCCCTTTAAAAACAGTTTCCGTTTCGGTTTGTGTTTCACTGATGACCACAGGCACACCTTTTTTGATGGTTCCCGCTTTTTCAAAAGCTATTTTTTCTAGCGTATCACCCAATACATCCATATGATCAAACCCGATATTGGTGATCAACGTAGCCAATGGTTCGATGATGTTCGTTGAGTCTAACCTTCCGCCCAGTCCTACTTCGATAATAGCAATGTCAACTTTTCTATTGGCAAAATAATCAAAGGCCATGCCCACGGTCATTTCAAAGAAAGAGAGCTTGTTTTCTTTGAGAAAAGACTTGTGGTTCTCGATAAAATACTGGACATTTTCTTTGGGAATGCTTTCGCCGTTGATTTTGATACGTTCCCTAAAATCTTTCAAATGGGGTGAAGTATATAGCCCAACTTCGTACCCCGCTTCTTGCAAGACCGAAGCCAGCATATGACTGCTCGAGCCTTTACCATTGGTGCCGGCCACATGAATGCTCTTGAACTTTCTTTCTGGAGAACCTAGCCTTTCGGCGAACAATTTGATGTTATCAAGCTTGGCATTGAGTGCAACAACCCCTTTTTGCTGATACATCGGAAGCTGGGCGAACATGAAATCCAATGTCTGCTTATAGGTCACTATTGTCCTAATTTGAAGTTGACGACCACAAAGCCTATCTGTTGTGCAGGGGCGTTGGAATCTAGATTCCATTTATGAAGTAAAGCGGTCTTTCTGGCGGGTTCCAATAAGCATTGTGCATTATTGGTCGTACCCTTCACCCCCGGTGTGGCCTGTATTACCTTTCCATTTCTGTCAACGACAATGCGCACCACTACCCTGCCATCTTCATTGCACTCTTGTTGCACCTTGCCCTTGCTCACCAATGACCGTCCGCTCAGGCCATAACCGCCCGTTCCACTTCCACTGCCAGGTGCACCATAGTAAGTGGTGGCATAAGGGTCGCCATCTGGTTGGCCCTTGTCACCAGGTCTATTGTCATCGCCCTCACTGCCCGAAGCATTGCCATCAGACTTTCCGATACCACCGATAAGGGCGTCAAGCTTTTTCTTTTTGGCCTCTTCTTGTTGCCGCTTGCGCTCTTCGGCCAGTTGCCGCTCCCTTTCTTTTCGTTCGGCTTCTGCCTTTGCCTTTTTGGCTGCCTCTTCAGCTTTTCGCTTCGCTTCCCTTTGTTGTTTTATTTTGATGGACTCTTCAGACTCTTGTGTCATCAATTTTTCGCTGGGCTGCTCTTTTTCAACCACTTCTTCTTTGATGACCTCTTCCTCAACGGGCTGTTCAACCGCTTCCTGTACCTCTTCTGGTGGATTGGGCGGCTTCGGAATGTCACGGGGCTCTGATTGCACCCTCTCTCTCGGCTGAATATTCCCACTGCCGAAATCCATCGTGCCAAAATTCACGGCAATGCCGTTTTCAATGGGTGGATCTAGATAGGTCAATCCGATATAAAAAAGCAACAATAGCACCAAACTGAGCAGCAAGGTGGTAAGGGTAAAGGATTTTTTCTTGTGTCTCGTATCTAAAAACGACATTATTTTGGCCGCACGGCCAAGATGACCTTGTAACTGTTGCGGTTTGCAATATCCATCACATTGACCGCCTCCCTGATGGCAACACTTTCTTCTGCCCTCAGGATAATTGTAGGCTTTTCTTGGCCCTTAAGTGCTTTTTTTAATTCAATTTCAATGTATTCTCCGTTAATCTGCTCGTTGTTCACAAAATACCTCAGATCTTTATCTATGGTGACCGACACGTTCTGAGTATTGGTCGATTTACCCTTGGCCTTGGGCAGCAGCAGATCCAAGGCGTTTGGAGCGTTCGAGGTCAGCATAAAAAACACCAACAACAAAAACACGATGTCTGTCATCGACGACATACTAAATTCAGGACTTACCTTATTTCTACCCTTTAGTTTCATACAATGTCATTAAACCGGTTCGTTCAACAAATCAAGAAACTCCACCGCATTGGCCTCCATCTTGTGCACGACCTTATCAGTTCTGTTGACCAGGTGATTGTACCCGATATAAGCGATGATACCAACGATCAAACCTGCCACAGTGGTCGTCATGGCCGTATAGATACCTGAGGCCAACAACCCCATTTCTGCTTGGCCACCACTGCTGGCCATTTGGTGAAATGCCAAAATCATGCCAATGACCGTGCCCAAAAACCCGATCATGGGGGCAGCACCGGCCACAGTGGCCAAAATGTTCACATTCTTTTCGAGCTTATATACTTCAAGGGTACCAGCATTCTCAATGGCCACATTGATGTCATCCAATGGTTTTCCGATTCTTGAGATTCCCTTCTCAGTAAGTCTGGCCACGGGCGAATCAGTTTGGGCGCAGAGCAGTTTGGCAGCTTCCAATTTTCCGCTGGTAACATGGTCACGAATTTGGTCCATAAAGTTTTTGTCGATTCTCGACGCCGCTTTTATGGCAAAAATCCGTTCAAAATAAATGTAGAGCGCTACAAATAAAAGCACAAAAAGTACTGCAATGATCACGATACTACCAGTACCACCATTGACGATCAAGTCAATAACCGAAAGGGTTTTCTCTTCTGAAATGGTTGCACCAATCTCAGCCCCTTCTTCCAAATCTTGAAATAATAGCATAAAAATCCCCAATTTTTGTTGCAATAATAACGGAGATTTTTTGAAATAAGTATGCCTAGAACATAAAATCGCGCATCAGTATGAATACAATGGCACCTGCCAAAAAGCCTGCCAAGGCCAACCAAGCAATTTTTCTGAGATACCAGAAGAAATCGATTTTCTCCATACCCATGGCAACCACACCGGCAGCTGAACCAATGATCAACATGCTTCCACCGGTTCCTGCAGAATAGGCAATGAAGTGCCATAATGGGTGGTCCATAGGTTCAGAGAACATACCCATACTAGCTGCAACCAAAGGAACATTATCGATGACCGCCGAACCCACTCCCAAAAGCATCACGACGATATCGGTCTGGGGTATCGCCTCATTGAGACTTTCGGCATAGTTGAAAAGATATCCGAGTGATTCCAATGCCGCCACTGCCAGTAAAATTCCCAAGAAAAATAGAATGCTCGGCAACTCAATCTTTGTTAGTGCCGTATGCACAGGACTATGGTGCGCAGATTCGTGATGGTCCTCATCAATTGCAGAACTGATACTGAACTTTGCGTTACTGTAAATCTCGGCAAAAGTGGCCACAATGGCCAAAGAAAGCATCATGCCCACATAAGGGGGCAAATGCGTAATCGTTTTGAAGAAAGGCACGAAAACAATCGACCCAAGACCCAAATAGAGCATGGTAGGGCCAAATTTCGACTTGGGTGCCTCAATACTGCCCTCAAGATCTGTTTCTATTTCGCCGCTGAAAACCTTAAATCTACTTGCGATCAAAGTAGGTACAATGGTACAGAATATCGAGGGCACCAATACTCTTGTCACCAATGAGCCCGCCTCTACTTTTTCGGCTATCCACAACATAGTGGTGGTCACATCACCAATCGGTGACCATGCACCCCCCGCATTCGCATTTATAATAATAAGTCCCGCAAACCAAAGTCTGGTGTTTCGATCCCGAATCACTTTTTGCAAAATGGTCACTAGAACGATGGTGGCCGTAAGGTTGTCGATAATGGCTGAAAGTATAAAGGCCAAAATAGAGAATATCCAAAGTAGTTTTCTCTTGCTACGCGTCTTGATGTAGCCCTTTATGGTGGCAAACCCGTCAAAATAATCAATGATCTCAACAATGGTCATGGCTCCCAATAGAAAGACCAATATCTCTGCTGTTTTACCCAAGTGGTGCAACAGAATTTCATCGATATGGGTAGGCTCCAACTCTTTTAATTGCGCATTGACCTCAAAAACATCAAGATGGGCCAAAGCGATAATTGCCCACAAAATGGCCATCATGGCCAAAGCGGGAATCAGTTTGTCGATTTTGAGATTGTGTTCTAAAGTAATGGCTAAATAACCTGCAAGAAAGACTATGATAACAATGGTTTCCATATAGTAGTTGGTTTTATCGTCAACAACATACAAGATGTCGTATGAGGCTAAAGATATTCAAAAAAGCTTTTCTAGCACAAACCGACCCTTTGAAATGAAGAAATTAAGTTTTTCTTAAAGTCGTTCAGTGTTTCTGACAAAATTGCGGTTTGCGTAATTCGCATTTTGAAGGGATGTTTTCTGAAAATGACGCAGCGAAACTGTATATTTGCACTGCTATTTTGTTCATTTTACAACTATCATGGATTTTACCTTTTCAGAAGAGCAGTTAATGATACAGCAAGCTGCGCGAGACTTTTCACAGACCGAATTGCTTCCAGGGGTCATTGAACGTGACGATCAACAAAAATTTCCTACAGAGCAAGTAAAAAAAATGGCGGAATTGGGTTTCATGGGTATGATGGTCGACCCCAAATATGGGGGTAGCGGACTGGATACCTTGTCATATGTACTGGTCATGGAAGAGCTATCAAAGATCGATGCGTCCGCATCGGTCATCGTATCGGTCAACAATTCTTTGGTCTGTTGGGGATTGGAAACTTTCGGAACGGAAGAACAAAAAGAAAAATACCTCACCCGTTTGGCCTCAGGAGAAGTTCTCGGGGCCTTTTGCCTGTCAGAACCGGAAGCCGGTAGTGATGCCACTTCTCAAAAGACCACGGCAATCGACCAAGGAGACCATTATGTACTGAACGGCACCAAAAATTGGATCACCAACGGAAACTCGGCCGAAATCTATTTGGTCATTGCACAGACCGATGCCGAAAAGGGACATAAGGGCATTAATGCGCTGATCGTGGAAAAAGGAATGGAAGGCTTTGAAATAGGTCCAAAAGAAAACAAACTGGGTATTCGTGGAAGCGACACCCACTCTCTGAACTTCAACGATGTAAAGGTGCCGAAAGAGAATCGTATCGGTGAAGACGGTTTCGGCTTCAAATTTGCGATGAAAACCTTGGCAGGGGGCAGAATCGGCATCGCGGCCCAAGCATTGGGCATTGCCGCGGGCGCTTATGAACTGTCACTGAAGTACTCAAAAGAACGAAAGGCCTTCGGCACAGAAATTGCCAACCATCAGGCAATAGCTTTCAAATTGGCCGATATGCACACCAAAATTCAAGCCGCCCGCCATTTGGTCTACAAAGCGGCCTGCGATAAAGACAAGGGTGAAAATTATGATCTATCGGGCGCCATGGCCAAACTATACGCTTCAGAGGTGGCCATGGAAACCACGGTTGAAGCCGTTCAGATACACGGCGGCAATGGTTTTGTAAAAGATTATCATGTCGAGCGAATGATGCGGGATGCCAAGATCACCCAAATATATGAGGGCACTTCAGAAATTCAGAAAATCGTAATTTCTAGAACTATTTTAAAGGATTAAGTTTCAATACTGATTTCCTGAGACCCTAATTGCCAAAATGGCAAAATATCTCCTTTGAAATTTTCAAATTATATATTTTTTTATGTTTTGATCTAAACATTGATTATTCCATTTCATTTGTTCGTAAAGGCTGATTTTTATTTATAATTTAGGATGTTTTACCCGAAATTTCGTAAAGATGAAGCCAGAACGACAAGGACTATATCTCCCAGAGTTTGAACATGACAATTGCGGAGCGGGATTTATCTGTAGCCTAAGAGGAGAGAAATCGAACGATATCATCCACAAGGCTTTGGAGATTCTTGACAAACTAGAGCATAGAGGTGCCGTCAGTGCCGATGGCAAAACCGGTGACGGTGCCGGTATTTTGATCGATATACCCCATGATTTTTTCAGTGATGTTTGCGCCTTTGAACTGCCTGAACCCGGCGATTACGCCGTAAGCAACGTATTCCTTCCACAGAAAGAAAACCAACGAAACCACTGTATTGAGATATTTGAAGAAAATATCAAACAGCAAGGCCTTGAATTGCTCGGGTGGCGCAATGTACCCGTCAATAAAGGTGTGCCAGGCCAAATAGCGGCCGAGACCGAGCCTTTTGTAAAACAACTTTTCGTTGCCAAAGGCGATAGTGAGGATGATTTTCAGTTCAACCTGAAGCTTTTCATAGCCAGAAAGGTGACCGAGCACGCCATCATCGACTCACAGCTATCGCAGTCAGCATTTTTTTATGTGCCGAGCCTGTCGACCAAAATCATTATTTTCAAAGGACTTTTGATGCCCAATGACATCAGCAGGTACTATGAAGACCTATTAGACCCGAGAGTGGTCACCCGATTGGCATTGGTGCACCAACGCTTTTCGACCAACACCTTCCCTACTTGGGATTTGGCACAGCCTTTCCGCTATATGTGCCACAATGGAGAGATCAATACGCTAAGAGGCAATGTGGCCCGTATGCGCTCGCGGGAAGAGCTCATGAAAAGTGAATGGTTCGGTGATGAATTAAAGAGCATTCTTCCTGTTGTACTGCCGGGCAAATCTGACTCTGCCAGTATGGACATGGTCGTAGAGCTACTTTTGATGACTGGCCGTTCGCTACCTGAAGTAATGATGATGCTTGTTCCCGAAGCTTGGGAAAAGAACCCTGAAATGTCTGAATCAAAAAAGGCCTTTTATGAGTACAATTCTTGCTTGATGGAGCCTTGGGACGGTCCGGCATCCATTCCATTTACCGATGGAAATTATATAGGTGCGGTTTTGGACAGGAACGGCCTGCGCCCCTCAAGGTATTCTGTAACCAAAAAGGGTTATGTCATCATGTCGTCTGAGACCGGTGTTGTTGACCTTCAACCCGAGGAAATAGAATTTCACGGTAGATTGGAGCCCGGCAAGATGTTTTTGGTCAATATGGAAGAGGGAAGAATTGTAAATGATGAGGAGATCAAGGAACATATCGCCAAGCAACATCCCTATAAAAAATGGCTAAAAAATAATTTGGTACATCTGAGGGATATTCCCTATAATGATTGTCCATTGTTTTTTGGTGAATTTCCTTTAGAAACCCGTAGTTCGGCATTTGGCTATACATTAGAGGATATCAACACCATTATCCTGCCCATGGCCAAAAATGGAAAGGAACCTATTGGGTCTATGGGGTCAGATACTCCTATCGCCGTACTTTCTGAGCGCCCACAGCTGATCTATAATTATTTCAAGCAACTGTTCGCACAGGTCACCAACCCACCTTTGGATGGTATCAGGGAAGAGTTGATCTGTGATATCAGCCTTACCTTGGGCAGCGATCAAAACATTTTTGATGTTGATGAACTCCACTGTCGAAAATTGAAGATTCAAAATCCGGTGATTTCCAAAGAGGATCTGGACAAAATCAAGAACTATGATTCAAGTCCAGATTACAAAGTGGTTCCTATCCCCATTCTTTATGAAATCGAAAAAGGCCACAATGGCCTTGAAGAGGCATTGGACTCTATTTTAGACCAAGCCTCAAAAGCAGCGGATGAAGGGGCCAACATCATCATACTTTCTGACCGGATGATCAGCAAAGAAATGGCTCCCATTCCAGCATTGTTGGCATGTTCTTATGTGAACTGTGGTCTGAGCAGGTTGAAAAAGCGTTCAAAATTGAGCATCATTGTCGAGTCGGCAGAGCCTCGAGAAGTACATCATTTTGCCCTTTTGTTCGGTTTTGGGGCCAGTGCCATCAACCCGTATATGGTGAACGAGATCATCGATCAACAGATCAAAGACAATGACATCACCGAATACACTTTTGACCAAGCCATCAAAAACTATAACAAGGCCATCGGCAAGGGTATTCTCAAAGTGATGAACAAAATTGGTATTTCTACCTTGAACTCCTATAGGGGGGCACAATTATTTGAATGTATAGGCCTAAATACCAAAGTAGTCGATAAATACTTTCCGAACACCCCGACCAGAATACAGGGAATCGGACTATATGAAATTGAAAAAGAAATCGCCCGACGACACAAAAAAGCTTTTAAAAATGGAGGCATTGCGGCCAACCTTGATATTGAAATCGGGGGCGAGTACCGTTGGCGGCGCAATGGTGAGAAACACATGTTCAATCCATTGAGTGTAGCCACACTGCAAAAAGCGGTCAGAAATAACGAGCCGGCCACCTATAAAGAATTCTCTGAGATGGTCAATGAGCAATCAAAAAACCTCATGACCATACGCGGGCTGTTCGAGTTTTCCAATTTTGACCCAATACCCATCGAAGAAGTCGAACCATGGACAGAAATCGTGAAGCGTTTCAAAACAGGGGCCATGTCTTACGGAAGCATCAGCAAAGAAGCCCACGAGAACCTCGCGATTGCCATGAACCGAATAGGCGGAAAAAGCAATTCTGGTGAAGGTGGTGAAGATGCTGAGCGATTCTACAAAAATCAATCTGGTGATTGGCGCAACAGTGCCATAAAGCAAGTGGCCTCGGGCAGGTTTGGTGTAACCTCAAATTACCTCGCCAGCGCCCAAGAAATACAGATTAAAATGGCGCAGGGAGCCAAGCCCGGTGAAGGGGGCCAATTACCAGGCCCAAAAGTAAACCCCGCTATTGCGAAGACCAGAAATTCTACCCCTTACGTTGGGTTAATATCACCACCCCCACACCACGATATTTATTCGATTGAAGATTTATCACAACTTATCTATGATTTGAAATCTGCCAATCGCGATGCCAGGATCAATGTGAAATTGGTATCAGAAGTGGGCGTAGGTACCGTGGCTGCTGGTGTTGCTAAAGCCAAGGCAGATGTTATTTTGATTTCTGGGTTTGACGGCGGTACGGGAGCCTCTCCATTGACCTCGTTGAAGCATGCGGGCCTACCTTGGGAACTCGGTATTGCAGAAGCCCAACAGACACTTGTATTGAACGATTTACGAAATCGGGTCGTATTGGAATGTGATGGCCAATTGAAAACTGGGCGTGATGTTGCGATAGCCTGTCTTTTAGGTGCTGAAGAGTTTGGTTTTGCCACTGCACCATTGGTAGCTTCAGGTTGTATCATGATGCGCGTTTGTCACTTGAATACCTGCCCAGTGGGCATTGCGACCCAAAATCCTGAATTGCGCAAAAAGTTCAAGGGCAAGCCAGAACATGTAGTCAACTATATGTACTTCATCGCTCGAGAACTTCGAGAAATAATGGCCAAATTAGGTTTCAGAACCGTTAATGAAATGGTCGGACAGGTTCATAAACTGAATAGAAAAAAGGCCATTGAACATTACAAAGCCGCGGGCGTTGACTTGACCCCCATACTTTACAAAGTAGAAGTGCCCGAGGGCACCAAGTTTTACAATAACGAAAAGCAGTATCATGGTATTGAAAACTCAATTGAGTTTGATATCATCGCCAAGGCACATCCGGCATTGTTCAGAAAAGAAAAGACAACCTTGGAGTTTCCCATAAAAAATACCGATAGGGCGGTAGGTGCCATAATCAGCAATGAGATTTCAAAAATTTATGGTGCGGAGGGCTTACCGCACAATACCCTTAAACTCAATTTCACAGGGTCTGCGGGTCAAAGTTTTGGGGCTTTTGCCACAAAAGGCCTTACCATGATCGTAAACGGCAATACCAATGATTATTTGGGAAAAGGCCTATCGGGTGCCAAATTGATCATCAAAGTTCCTGACAAATCAACGCTGGTCCCTGAGGAAAATATCATAACCGGCAACGTGACGCTATATGGTGCCACTTCTGGCGAGGCCTATATCAACGGTAAGGCAGGTGAGCGTTTTTGTGTCAGAAATTCTGGGGCAAAGGCTGTGGTCGAGGGCATCGGAGACCATGGCTGTGAATACATGACGGGGGGTATTGCCGTGATTCTTGGCAAAGTCGGTCGAAATTTTGGTGCAGGCATGAGCGGCGGTATCGCCTATGTTTTTGACGAAGATGGCTCCTTTACAAAGAATTGTAATGGCGAAGCCTTGAATTTACTGGCCGTTGAAGAAGACAACGATATCAGGGAATTACGCGAACTGATTGAAAACCACTATAATGCAACATTGAGCCCGTTAGCTCAGCGAATTTTGGAAAATTGGGAAAGCTGTCTTTCTAAATTCATCAAGGTATTCCCTGAAGAATATAGACAGGCATTGATCAGATTGGAAAAAGAACAATTGGAAACCTTATAATCGATTGCAATGGGAAAGACTACCGGATTCATGGAATATGAGCGACAAGATGAGGTTTATGCTCCTGTCAAAGAGCGTATCAAACACTACAAAGAGTTTACCAAACCGCTCAAAGAAAAAGAGCTGCAGAATCAAGGTGCCCGATGTATGGATTGCGGTATTCCTTTCTGCCACAGTGGTTGT